>NZ_JBHZOU010000009.1:4830-140786 GCF_042787775.1 Priestia sp. YIM B13552 | reverse complement strand
TGAGCCAGGATCAAACTCTCCGAAGAAATGTTTGACTTGCTCAATTTAAAAAATAAAAATTAACGTTGACGTTTGTCGCTTTGTTCAGTTTTCAAAGTTCAACCGCCGCTCTTAAGCGACTTTATCATCTTATCAAGTTTTCAACGTAATGTCAACAACTTTTTAAAATTCTTTTTTCAGCTTCGTTTTTAACGGTATGTCTCAACGACGCTTTATAATAATAAAATATATTTTAACTAAAGTCAACGGTTTTTAAAGAAAAAATTAAAAACTATTATTTATAGACTTGAACATTGACTACTGCACCGTATTATAGTAAATATTATAGGCAAAAGCCAGCTGTAACTTTGCCTTCTTTGTTCCTGCGCTTTTACATATTCTTTTTTATTATTCTTATAGAAGAAACTAAAAAAGAGCTGTCCATTAGACAGCCCTTTCTTATTTCCCTTTAAAACTAGGTCTTCTCTTCTCAGCAAATGCTTGAAGCGCCTCTAAACGATCTTCTGTCGGAATCGTTAACTCATATGCTTTTCGTTCAATTTGCAAACCAGTCTGCAAATCGGCCTTCATTCCTTCTTTGATAGCAAATTTTGCTTGTTGAAGCGCAATTGGCCCATTTTTCAATAAAAGAGAGATAAAAATATCTATTGTTTCTTCTATTTCATATCCGGGAGCCACCTTCGTTACTAGACCACATTCTTTCGCTTCTGATGCTGAGAGACGCTGAGCTGTTAAAATTAGTTCCATTGCTTTTGCTTCCCCAACTAACCGAGGGAGACGCTGTGTTCCTCCTGCGCCTGGTATAATCGCTAAGCTTGTTTCCGTTAAACCCATAAGCGCTTCGGTTGAAGCAACCCGGAAATCACATGCTAAAGCCAGCTCCATTCCTCCTCCAAATGCATATCCATTGATGATTGCTATCGTTGGCTGAGGAAGCTGCTCTATCTTCGAAAACACTTCTCCTATTTTGTAAATATTGCGCTTTACCTCTTGATCAGAGAGGGTTTTACGTTCTTTTAAATCAGCCCCTACACTAAAAGACTTTTCACCTGCCCCTTTAAACGTCACAACTCGAATATCTTTTTGAGTACGAATTCCTTCAATTACTTCTTCCAATTCTTTAAGCATATCGTAATTAAAAGCATTCATCGCTTCCGGACGGTTCAGTATCACATGGGCGACGTGTCCCTTCATTTCATAAGAAATAGATGACATCCTTTTACCACCTCCAACTTGGAATCGCTTTCATTTTATCGCTCCTGGGATACTTGTTGCTTCAGTGCACGCCGTAAAATTTTTCCCGTTGTATTTTTAGGAAGTTCTTTTAAAAATTCAATTTCACTTGGCACTTTATATTTAGCAAGGTGCTCTTTGCAGTAGGCAATAAGCTTCTCTTCCGTTATCTCTTGATTATTGCAAACCACGTAACACTTCACACATTCACCTAAGGAAGGATCAGGGACTCCGATAACAGCCACTTCTACAATATCCCGATGCGCATATAGCACTTCTTCTACTTCGCGAGGATAAACATTATATCCTCCTACAATAATTAAATCTTTTTTACGGTCAACGATATAAAAATAACCTTCCTTATCCATTCTTGCTAAGTCACCTGTATACAGCCAACCATCTCGGAGAGCATATTCCGTGTCTTCAGGAAGCTTGTAATACCCTTTCATCACGTTAGGGCCTTTGACGATAAGTTCGCCGACTTGTCCTACTTCTACTTCTTCTCCTAGTTCGTTTACCACTTTATTTTCAACATTCATAATAGATGTGCCTATAGAACCGGCTTTTCTCTCTCGGTCAATCGGATTGAAACACGTCACAGGAGAAGCCTCAGATAATCCATACCCTTCTGCTACCATTACCCCAAACTTACGTTCAAAATTGGTTAGAAGTGCCACCGGCATTGATGCCCCCCCTGATATACAAAGCCTTACCGTGTGAAAGTGCTCTTTTTTCCCTTTGTCATGCTGAAGTAAGAAATTATACATTGTGGGAACGCCGGCAAAAATAGTCGCTTGTCGATTTTGAATTAATTCAAATATAGAAGATGGACTGAATTTTGGTTCAATTAATATCGTTCCTCCATTCATTAAAGGCGCATTCAATGAAACAGTTAAACAAAATACGTGAAACATCGGCAAAGCAGCTACGACTCGGTCATTCCCATTTATACTTAAATAATCTGCTACGTCTTGAGCATTTGAATAAATATTTTTATGTGTAAGCATAGCTCCTTTTGGTTTTCCAGTTGTTCCCGACGTATACAGAATGAGGGCCACATCTTCTTCTTTTAACTCCAGAAAATCATATGTAGCTTCCCCTCTGTTTACAACTTGCGAAAACGTGTGAAAATAAGAAGGTATATTTTCTACTGTATCTGTCGTTTCACACAAGATAACGTGTTCCAAAAATGGAGCGTGTCCAATGATTTTCTTTAAAATAGGGAGAAGTAAATCAACCGCAATAACTGCTTTTACATCCCCATCCTGAAGCATGTAGCTAATTTCATCCGCTGTGTAAATAGGATTAATGGGTATAACAGTAGCTCCTACTCGAAGAGCACCGTACAATCCAATAACAAAATGAGGCGAGTTGCCGACAATCAAAGCGATATGATCTCCTTTTTTTACACCTAATTGCTTCAGACCATTAGCAAACTTAGATACCGATGCATCAAGATTTGCATAAGATGTTTCCTGGTCCATAAAAACATATGCCGATTTTTGTGGAAATTGCTCAGCTGTTTTATGAAGCTGTGCTGCCAAATTCATCTCATAACTTCCTCCTTTTAATAACGAATGAATGAACAACCATTCATTATTAAGTCATAATAATGTAAAAATTCTTACTTCTTCTATTCTATTATAATGTTACTGCTGTTCTATTGACAAGACTCATCTGTTTAAAAAGAAAAAAAGCCTGATATAGCAGACTTTTTTCTTAATAGATTAATTCAACAAACTCTTCTTTTGTAATATTACCAAAATAATGTGGAATATCGATGTCTTCTAAGGCTTGTTCAATAGAAGCTTTTTCATAACGAACACCTGTTAATTTTCCCTGCACTTCCTGGACATCCCCCACTCCAAAGAAATCTCCGTAAATGGTGCAAGCATCGATTTTCCCTTTATTCACTTCTAAACGAACGTCAATTTGTCCCACAGGAAAGCGGTGAGAGTGCTGTAAGTTAAATTTAGGTGATTTTCCATAGTTCCAATCCCATGACTGATAGCGCTCTTTAGAAATTTGATGAATCGTTTCCCAATCTTTTTCCGTTAGTTTATATTCTGTTATATTTTCTTCTCCGTCAAAGATATATCGAAGCAGCATTTCTCTAAACTCTTCCACCGTTACTTTCTGTTCTAAAAATTCGCTGATATTTGCTACTCTATTTCGAATAGACTTAATGCCTTTGGATTCAATTTTATCTTTTTTTACTCTTAACGCTGATACGACGTTTTCAATCTCTGAATCAAAAAGAAGAGTTCCATGGCTGAACATTCTCCCTTTCGTTGAAAACTGAGCATTTCCAGAAATTTTCCGTCCTTCAGCCATTAAATCATTTCGTCCGCTTAGCTCAGCATTAACTCCTAATTTCTTTAACGCTTCCACGACCGGCTCGGTAAACTTTTTAAAATTATGAAAGCTATTTCCATCGTCTTTCGTAATAAAGCTGAAGTTTAAATTTCCTTTATCATGATAAACGGCACCGCCTCCAGACAGACGTCTCACTACATGAATTTGCTGATCTTCAACATATTTTGTATTAATCTCCTCAATGGTGTTTTGGTTTTTCCCAATAATAATAGAAGGTTCATTAATATAAAACAGCAGATATGTCTCATTAATGTCTAGATGCTTAAGCGCATACTCTTCAATTGCTAAGTTAATTCGGGGATCATAGTTTTTTTGATTATCAATAAATAACATTCATTTTCCTCCTTGTTATTCCCATACATATCCTGATTCAGCTAACGTAAGCGTACCTCTATAATGAGCAGCGGCTTCCTCTACTAGCTGTTGATGTTCTCCATAGTGCGGAAGGTGAGTAAGCATGAGGTGTTTGACACTTGCTTTTGAAGCAAGTGTACCGGCTTCTGTACTTGTCATGTGTCCAGCGCCTCTTCCATCCTGATTGGCATAAAAATTACATTCACAAATAAGAAGATCTGCTTCTTCTGAGAAGGAAACAAACTCTTCTAAATAACTAGAGTCCGCTGTGTACACGACAGTTTGATTGCCGGCGCTTATTCTCATGGCATAACAAACGACTGGATGTTTCGTTTTCATAAATTCGATGGTAAAAGGCCCAACTTCAAGTTTTTGACTCGGATCATACTCTACCCCTTTAGTAATTCCTTTATGAGTAAGTTTGTTGAAGCTTTCCTGATCATATGTATGTCCATAAATAGAAAGTTCCTTAACAGCGTTTCCTAGATGAGTCTGAATGAGGCGTGCATATTGAAACACTCCGACATCAGCCACGTGATCATGATGATAATGAGATAAAATCATAGCATCTATTTCTTCTGGCTTTGCATATTTTTGCAGCTGAGCCAATGCACCGCTTCCGCAATCAACAAGCAGCTTAAAACCATCGTGCTCCAATAAATAGCTAGAAGTAGCTTCTGAAACCGCAGGATATCCTCCCCAAAAACCAATAACAGTTACTTTCATTTCAATCACCCTTTCGTACTATTTTTATTACGTTCAGTATACCCTACTTTTTTTTGAAAACTAACTGAAAGGCACTTGTTTCGGTCATTTTATCGAAATAACTCATTGTTATATAACAAATAACCACTTAGAATAGCAAAATAGGCTAAATTGTTATAAAACATAATTGACATTTCATCATCTGTTATAATACAATATTAGTAACAAAAACAACGGAGGGGATTTAAAATGTTAGAAAAAATGACTGAATTTTTCAAAAGATTACCTAATAAAAAGTGCGTAGAATGTGGAAACGACATCGAGGAACAGCATGAGTGCTACGGAAATAAATGCGATCACTGTCTAGATATTATGAAATAAAAAAAGCTGAAACTGTTTTATAACAGTTTCAGCTTTTTTTATACGGTTAAACTGCGATACTCATTTGGCGTAATGCCTTCTACTTTTTTAAACACTTTTCGAAAGTATTTATCATCATGATATCCAATCATATTCGCAATTTCATAGATTTTTAGTTCTTCATTTAGTAAAAGTGATTTGGCTTTATTCATTCTGACTTTCACCATATAATCTGAAATATTTTCTTGAAATTCTTGCTTAAACTTTCTCGAAATGTATTCACGGCTTAGATAGAAACGTTCCGATATTTCTTGAAGCTTCACATCTCGATGAAAATTTTGCTGCAAATATTGTTCGATTTCATAAATAACGTCCCGATTGTTTTGCTTGCTATACCTTTTTACTACTTTTAAAAAACGCTTTACTTCACGCTTCTTTCTCTCTACATACTTTGCTAGCTGAAACTGCCCATCTTGGTTATAGAAAAAAGAAAGAACATATTCAGGACCGTTATTTATCGTATAAGGAATGTGATATCTTTTTAACCAATGCTGGCTTAACAGCTGATATTCCTGCTCAAAATGCAGAATTTGCTTTAATGAGAGATAATTTTGCGCTTCAAAAGCTGTGATAATTTCGTTGAATACAGGCAAAAAGGCTTCAAACTTCCCGACTTGCAGCGCTTCTTCAATTTTACTGTTATAGTCCATCATATTTATTAATAAAGCACTTGCTAAAACGTCTTGCTCGCCGTAGACCTTCACTTTATTTTGATCAAGAACATTACTTAATAAAAGCGAATTTTTCGCATCTTCATAGGATTTCATTAGCTGATCAATAGAAGAAACTTTGCACCCTCTTGCAATCCGACAGCTCACGTCTAACGTACGGCGAATGGCTGTATGTAAAGTCGTCAGTAAAGAGGTTATGCGTTCAAAATCATTCCAAAATATAATGATAATTTCCCACTTATTTGATAAATAACGGAAGGCTACCCCATTTTCTTCTTCCATCAGCATTTCATTGATTACATTTAAAATTGAAAAATAGGCTAAATCCCGGTCACCGCCAAAAGAACGAATGATAGATTCATCTACACGTACAATCCCCACTTCATATTCTCTAGTCAAATGGAAACCAAACTCTTCATAGATTGATTGATTTAGCAAATAATTGTTCATTAACTGCGTCAGTTTTCGATCTCGATAAATCGGCTTCATTTCATTGATTAAACGATAGCTGCTATTATGGACTTTTCTGGACTCTTCTTCTTTCTTCCATTGGGTTACAGCTCGTACAAGCGTATCGTTTAAAATCGAAGGATCCACTGGCTTTAGAATGTAATCCGTACTTCCAAAATGAATAGCTTTACGCATATAGTGGTAGTCATCATACCCTGTTACCACAATCGTTTTGCTAGAAGGTGAATTCTCTTTAATCCACTCCAACAAAGCAATTCCATCGATATTAGGCATCTTCATATCAGTAAAAATGATTTCCGGTCCATGATCCTCGATAAGCGCAATCGCTTGCTCACCGCTATCAGCTTCTATCACATCTGTAATTTCATGCTCTTCCCACTGTCCAAGCAGCTTTATTCCTTCTCTTACATGCTCTTCATCATCCACGATTAATACTTTCATCACTATCCCTCTTTTCTTCAATTGTTGTTAGCTTTATGACAACGGTAAAATCGTGATTTTCTTGACTGCTAATTTGCATTGAAGCATGATCTCCATAGTAGATGCGAAGTCGTTCATAAATGTTTTGCAAGCCAATATGCTCATCTGTTTGATTATACGATTGCTGAAGTCTCGTTTTTAATTGATTCAACTCTTGTTGCCCTATCCCTTTTCCGTTATCAGAAACAGTTAGAATCAGTTCTTCACCGCTCAACTCAGCTGAAATCAACAGCTTTCCGCTTCCTGTGCGGGTTTCAAATCCATGCTTAAAAGAATTCTCAACAAGAGGCTGCAAAATCATTTTCGGTATTCGCATAAGCTCTGCCTCTTTTTCGATATTTAACTCATACTCAAACTTTGAACCAAACCGCTGCTTTTGCAGACTTAAGAAAGCTTTTACGTGATCGACTTCTTGCTTTAAGCTAACGATATCCTCTTTCATATTCATGCTGTAACGCATAATGTGGGAAAGTGAGGTTAATAAAGAATATACTTCAACTGCTTTATGCTTAAGAGCAAGAGTTCCAATCGATTGAAATGCGTTGTATAAAAAATGCGGATTAATTTGTGACTGCAGCACTTTTAGCTGCGTTGATTTATTTTCTAATTCCAATCGAAATTTACGTTCAATCAAGTCATTAATTGTTTCTACCATAGAGGTAAAATGCCTTCCTAAAACACCAAATTCATCGTTTCCAAGCGACTTAAACCGCACCTCAAATGATCCTTTTTCCACTTCTTTCATATTGCGAATCAATACGTTAATCGGCTGTGTAAAACGTACTGATATAAAAAGGGTAGCGATAACGAGCATACACAAAAATGGCAGGCCAATTAATACATTCATAAGTGCTGTCTTTCTTGCATCCTCATATAAAACACTGTAAGGAATTCGTTTCACAATGTACAAGTCCTCAAAGGGCTGTTTAAGCTTTTCATACATTAATACGCCTGAGAAGCTTTTATCTTCCCATTCCATGCTATGGTCTTTTTGAGAAGTAAGCGCCTTCACCCACGCGTAGTTTTCATTTTTTCCAATAACCTTTGAATCAGAGGAATACAAAACCTTCCCTTTATTGTTCATTAAATAAAAATCTTCTGACTCTTCATTATATAGACGCTGCGATATAGATTGAATTTGTGTCATATTAATGTCTAAAGATAGATAAGCTAACAACTTGTCTGATGGAATCTCATCAATCCGCTGATGAAAGCTAATCACTTGATTCGGCAGTGAATCAATTAACGTTGATAAATTATTGTAGCTATAAATTTCATGGGTAGGCTCAATCACAAGAAATTTATGATTTTTATTTAAATAAGAATAGTAAGGCTGAGTGTAAATATCATCGTACTTCCCTCTGCTGCTCACTTTCGAATTGTAAGCTGTATATGAGTCATGCCCGTTTTCAATGTAAAGATGGAGCTGTTCAATCTCTGGACGAGTATTATATAAATAAAGAAGAGTTCGTGATATTTCCAGTTGATTGGCTCCTAAGTCACTTGATACACCTTCATCTAACACCTTAATAAATGGGTGATAGCCGTACAGCCTTTTTGTAATATTAGCAATTTCATTTAAGTAATCGCTCAAATCATTGCTTCCGTTTTTAATAACTTGATAGTTGGTAGAAATAAATCGATTCTTAACCGTTTCTTTGGTGTACTGATACGTAAAAATCGTTGAAATTAAAAATGGAATAACCGTTGCGAATAAGAAAAACAAAATTAATTTCTTGCGTATGCTCCAGCCTTTCACAAATAACCTCCTTTGACTAATGTCATACATTATGACTATTATTATACATTAAAAGCGCTTTCAATTAACTATTATTTTTTCATAACTATGAATCTAACCAGCTATTTTTTCACATCAAAAAGTCCGCGTTTTCCACGCGGACTTCTTGTTTATTTTTTCATTTTTGCCCAAATTGTATCTAATTTCTTCATAAACTCTTCTTCCGTCATTTGCTTGCCTGCGTAAGACTGCATTGCTGCGCCCACTTCTTGAACCGTTCCTTCCGGATACTTAAACCAGTTCCAAGATAATGTTTTACCTTCTTCAGAGTATTTTAAGATATCATCAGATAAAGAATCGATTCCTTTTCCATCGATGTTTTTGAACGCTGGAATGAACTTGAACTTTTCAACTAAGAATTTTTGACCCTCTTTAGAAGAAACCATCCAATTTAAGAATTCCTTTGCTGCTTTTTTATCTGCATCTGGCGCATTTTTGTTCACTACCCAGTTATTTGGAACTCCGATTGCTAATTTATCATTTTTCTTTGCATCGTTGCTGATTGGCATTGGAATAAAGCCCATTTTCATGTCCGGATTAATTTTCGTAATCATATTTACCGTCCAGTTACCTTGTTGCATCATTGCTGTTTCACCAGAAGCAAATTGAGTAACTTGTGTATTGTAGTCTGTCGTTAGTGGATTTTTATTTCCATACTTTAACGTTAAATCGAACAGATTCATAAATTGCTTAAACGTTTCATTGCCTTCAAATTTTGCTTTTCCTTCGTTTAGACCTTTAATAAACGCATCTGGATCGTCTTGCTGTGCCATTGGAATATTAAATAAGTGGTTACCTAGCACCCACCACTCGCCGTATCCATTAGAAAATGGCGTAATGCCTTTTGCTTTAAGCTTCTTAGAAGCTGCTTCTAATTCGGACAGCGTTTTAGGTAATTCTTTAACGCCTGCTTTTTCAAATAAATCTTTATTATAAATAAAACCATAACCTTCTAAGTTTAGCGGCTGACCATAAATTTTCCCGTCCATTGTCATCGGTTCTTTGGCGATATCATACAGATTATCTACCCAAGGCTGATCAGATAAATCTTCCAATTTATCCTTCCACGTTTGCGCTTCTTGGAACCCTCCATTGTTAAAGATATCAGGTTCATTTCCAGAGGCAAACTGTGCTTTTAATGCTGCACCATAGTCCGCGCCTCCGCCGACTGTTTGGATGTTAAACTTTACGTTTGGATGTTCTTTTGTATATTCATCCGTTAATTCTTTCAGCTGATCTGCAATTTCCACTTTGAACTGGAACATATCAATAACAACTTGATCACCTGAGCCTGTTGATTTACTTGCTTTTGAATCCGTACCTGAGTTTGAACATGCTGTCGCAAATAAAAGTGATGTTGCTAACACGCCAGACATTATTGAAAGCCTTTTCATTTTCATTCGTTTTGCCCCCCTTGATATCTATCTCTCTTTATTTTACCGATTCTAGGACATTTGAACAGGTAACAATATTGAACAACCGAGTGGAAAATATTGAACAACCCCTTCAGCACCCTTCGACAGGTCTCTCTTCTTCCACAAAAATTTCTATAAATTTTTTGTCTGTTTTATTCCACCTAATAACATTTATAGACAAAATTATGTTAATATGTAGAGTGATAGATTCATAAGAAAATTTATGAATTTTTTTAACTTGTATAAACAAAGTGAAGGGGTTTACATGAAAACTAAAAAGCGCAAAAAAACACATGTCTCATTTCGAATTAACTGGCTGTTTATTGTGGTTTTCCTGCTTTTTTCTGCACTCATTTTACGATTAGGCTTCGTACAGATCGTGTACGGAGAGAACTATAAACGAGAAGTTGAAAAAACAGAAGATGAAACGGTAGATTCACCGGTTCCTCGCGGAAAGATGCTAGACCGCTATGACCGCGTTATCGTGGATAATAAACCGTTGAACGCTGTCACGTACACGCGTTTGAAGGGCGTCACTCAAGAAGACAAGCTAAAAGTAGCTAAAAAGCTTGCTACTCTTATTGATGTTCCTGTTACAACAGACGTGTTTGGCAAATCGGATAAAAAGAAAGATAAAAATACGATTAAGCTAACAGAACGCGACTTAAAAGATTATTGGATTGCAACTCATCCAAAAGCAGCTGCGAAAAAAATTACCGCAGCAGATAAGCAAAAAGTAAAAGAAGGTCAGCTTTCTGAAGATGATTTGTATCCGCTTCAGCTGAAGCGCATCACCAAAAACGAACTTTTATCGGTGAAAGATGACCTTGAAGTGATTGCTATTAAAAGCAAGATGGAAGGCGGCTACGCGTTAACCGCTCAAATTATTAAAAGCGGATTAACCGATAAAGAGCTTGCCGTCATTAGTGAGCAGCTGGGTGAATTACCAGGCGTTGATACGACAACTTACTGGGACCGTATGTATACATACGACGGCTTACTTAGCACGCTGCTTGGTAAAATAACATCAGCTGATGAAGGATTGCCGAGCGAAAACTTACAGTACTATTTATCACACGGCTACAGCCGTAACGACCGAGTAGGAAAAAGTTATTTAGAAAAGCAGTACGAAGACGTTCTTCGCGGTCAAAAAGCCCGCGTGCAAAACGTAACGGACCGCTCTGGCAACTTAGTTAGCCAAGAGACCGTTACAGAAGGTCAGCGCGGCAGTGACTTGATTTTAACAATTGATATGGAACTTCAAAAACAAGTGGAAGATATTTTAACAAAAGCTGTGACATCTGGAGCAGCTGGTTCACGATTAATGGATCGCGCGTTTGCTATTATGATGGACCCTCACACGGGAGACATTTTAGCAATGGGTGGAAAACAGCTCGTTACAGATAAAAAGACGGGAGCACGAAAAGTACAAGATTTTGCTCTTGGTAACATGACCACTTCTTATGAAGTGGGTTCAGCTGTAAAAGGAGCTACTGTTCTTGCAGGTCTTGACTCAGGCGCTATTCAGCCTGGAACGGTGTTTTATGATGCACCGATGACATTTGCTGGGGGCACTAAGAAAAAGTCTTCACATAATATGGGAGCTACTGGAATCGAAAAAGCTCTAGAACAATCATCAAACGTATTTATGTACCGCACGGTTATGAGCATGGCTGGTGAAACGTACCGCCCTGGCGGCAGACTGAACATTCCACCGTCTATCTTTAATAAGCTGCGCTCATACTATAGCCAGTTTGGTCTTGGAATTTCAACGGGAATTGAATTAGAAAACGAATCAACCGGTATTCGTAACAGCGTCACAAATGAACCAGGTAAAGCACTGGATTTTGGTATTGGACAGTATGATACGTACACACCTCTTCAGCTTGTTCAATACATTTCAACAATTGCTAACGGTGGCTATCGTATGAAACCCCACCTAGTAAAAGAAATTCGTGAGCCTGAGCTTGATAGTGAACTAAAAGGGAGCGTACAAAGCTCGTTTGAGCCGGAAGTATTAAACCGTATTACAATGAGTCAATCGGAAATTGACATTGTTAAGCAGGGCTTCCGCCGCGTAGTTACTAGCTCACATGGTACAGGGCGTTTACTTAATACAGGAAAATACAGTCAGTATAATATCGCTGGTAAGTCTGGTACCGCGGAAACCTTTAATAAAGGCGTAAGCGTTCGTAACTCTACATTCGTTTCATACGCGCCTTATGATAATCCGGAAGTAGCAGTAGCGGTTGTCATCCCTTCTGCTTATGTAGCCGGTACATCTAATACGTTAAGTAAAACTATTACAGGCGATTCTATTAAAGCTTACTTCGATCTTAAAAAAGAAGGTGAAAAAGAAGTAGAGCAAAAAGAAGAAGATGCAAAAACAGGAAATACAGAATTAAACGGTGTAAAAAAAGATGATAATGAACAATAAAAAAGGTCTCGTCATGAGACCTTTTTTGTTTTTTCTATGAAAAAAGCCCATCTCACTGAGACAGACCGCGTAAAAAGTATAGTTCAATTAATTCAGCAATTTTTTCTTCTGAAAGCGGCTCATGCCGTTTTTCCCAATCATAGACGAGTGCAATGTACATTTTAAATAGTAAAAAAGCTGTGAGCTCCGGGTTGCACGGTTTGATTTCTTTTTTAGAAATCGCAATTTCGATTTTGTTTTTTATATAAGTCAAAATCTCTTCTTCTACTCGTACCAGCACTTCTTGCACTGCTGTAGTGCCTAACTGCTGTTCCTGTACCAGCTTCAGCATGAGCTGATGCTCAGTGCGGAATTCTAAGATTCGAAAAATGGCTGCTTGGGCATTTTCAAAAAAAGGACGGTTGCTATCAATGACAGTTTCAGCTGCATCTGTCATTTCTCGAATCATTCGTGTAACAATTTCATCGAATAACTCTTCTTTGTTTTTAAAAAAAGTATAAATCGTTCCTTTTCCGACATTTGCAAGCTTCGCCACTTGCTCCATAGTCGTTGCTTTATATCCAAACAGCGCAAATGATTTTGACGCTGCATCAACAACTGATTGCTTTCGGTCTATCGCCACGTTATCCCCTTCTTTCTGACCGAATGAATATTTCGGTCAACAAGTACGGTTTTACTATAGCACAAGTTTCTTTTGCTTTTCAACCACAATCTCTTCTCTTAGTATAACCTTTCTCTACAGGTAGTAGACAAAAAAGCGGAGCATTGATTCACCGCTCCACTTCTACAATTGCTGCACATATTTAACCGCTTTTTTAGCCACATCTTCTCCTTGCTCTACACATTCCGGTATACCGAGACCTTCGTATGAGCTTCCCGCTACATAAAGACCGGCAAGCTCTTTTTCAAGCTGTTCGTTCATCGTATCTAGCATATCGTGATGTCCGACCGTATACTGAGGCATTGACTGCTTCCATCTCGTTACCGCGTAGAACTCGGGCTCAGCAGAAATGGTGATGAGCTTCTTCAAATCCTCCAGGACAATTTTAAAAATTTCATCGTCAGGCTGATCCACTACAGCTTCATCCCCGGTTCGTCCAACCAAACATCTCAGCAGCACTTTTCCTTCCGGAACCGCATGCGGCCACTTTTTATTCAGCCACGTGCACGCCGTAATCGTGTAATCGCTATTTCTTGAAACGGCGATGTTCATTGCATCTAGATTGTCTTGCAGCGCTTCTTTTGCAAAGGCTATCACAACAGTAGCTACTGAAGTGGATGGCATATGCTTCAACGGTTCGAATATTTTATATTCCGAAAGCATAGACTGAGCAGCTGCATGAGGAGAAGTTACAATAACGCTGTCTGCTTTTATGACTTTCCCGCTATTTAACGACAATTCATATGCGGTATCTTCTTTATAAATTTTCTCTACTTTTATTCCTTTTGTAATAATATCAGGATCTATTGCTTTTTCTACCCCATCTACTAGCGATTGAAGACCTTCTTTTAATGTTAAAAAGACACTATTTTTTTTGAACTCCGAATCATCACCGTGCTGTGGGTGAATTTCTTTTAGCTTTTTCATTCCAACAATTAAGCTTCTGTACTTATGTTCAGCATGCAGAAACTGTGGAAATGTTGATCGTAAACTCAAGCGATCAACGTCTCCTGCGTAAATTCCTGATAATAGAGGCTCAATTAAATTTTCAACAACTTCATCACCAAACCGTCTTCTAAAAAACACGCCTAGCGAACGGTCATCCTGATTTTTTGTCTTCGGTATAAAAAAATCAGCTGCTGCGCGCAGCTTGCCAACAGGTGAAAATAACCCTGTTGTGATAAAAGGAGATAACTTGGTTGGTATCCCCATTACAGCACCATCAGGCAGCGCATGCGGTGTATCTTTTACTAGAATATAGGATTTTCCTTTTTCATTTCCGACTAGCTCCCTGCCTAGCCCTACTTCTTTTGCCAGTTTTGTAGCAGCTAGCTTACGCGCTAAAAATGAATCCGGACCTTTTTCAAATAAATACCCGTCTCGTTTTACCGTTTGAATTTTTCCACCAAGCCGATGCGTCGCTTCTATTAGTTGAAGGTCAATTGGCAGCTGATGATCCTTTATTTTTTTTTGCAAATAATAGGCAGCTGAAAGACCTGTTATTCCTCCACCGATGATGACAACCTTTTTTCGTCTATCCGTCATGTTATCATCGCCTTTTCTGTAAAATTCAATATAAAGAGAAGCGATTATGGAAATCCATAGCTCGCTTCTTACTTTTCTCTATATTGATTATAAGTTACTTTTCATCCCTGTTCAACGTACAAAGAATCTATATTGACTTAACGGGCAATCTGTTTTAACACAACTGTAGCCAACCCATCGATAAATTCAGGCTGTGCATTGGGCATTTCGGGGCGGTAATAATCAGCCCCAATTTCATCTGTCACCACTTTGCATTCATAGTCGTTATCATAAAGTACTTCTAAGTGGTCTGCGATAAATCCAACCGGAGTATACACGAACGATGTATAGCCTTTTTCTTCGTGCAATTCTCTTGTTAAATCTTGTACGTCCGGACCAATCCATGGTTCTGGCGTATTTCCGGCACTTTGCCAGCCAATTTCATAATGTTCAATACCAGCTGCTTGTGCAATTAAATCCGCTGTTTCTTGAAGCTGATTTGGATATGGATCTCCTGCTGCAATAATTTTTTCCGGCAAGCTATGCGCAGAAACAATCAACACGGCTTTTTGGCGTTTCTTTTCGTCTATTAAATCAAACGTTTGTTTAACACGTGTAGCCCAGTACTGAATGAACTTTGGCTCACTGTACCAGCTTTCTACTGAATGAATGATTGGTCCTCCTAATTTTTCAGCCGTTTCTTTGGCGCGCCCATTATAGGATTTTACGCTAAACGTTGAAAAGTGAGGTGCAAGCACAATGCTCACCGCTTCTTTAATCCCGTCTTTATGCATCGCTTCTACTGCATCTTCAACGAACGGCTCAATATGCTTTAAGCCAAGATACGCTTTAAATTCAATTTCGTCCTGTACTTCATTCAAGCGCTTTTCCAGACTTTCCATTTGCTGTTGCGTAATTTTTGCAAGAGGTGAAATGCCCCCGATTGCTTCGTAGCGGTTTTGTAAATCTTCTAAGGCTTCCAGTGACGGTTTACGTCCGCGGCGGATATGTGTATAGTAACGTTCAATATCTTCTTCTTTATATGGCGTTCCATATGCCATTACAAGTAATCCCATTACTTTTTTACTCATGTGTTCGACACCTCTTTGTTAGATTCAATACTTGTCTTCATTTTGCCATGAATAAAAAGAAAAATTCAAAGTTTAGCGCTCCAAATTATTTGACAATTTATTGTCTATTTGCAGAATATTCATGAATAAAGGTTGTTAAACGGTTTAACGTTTCCGGCTGAACCTGTGGAAAAACGCCGTGCCCCAAGTTAAAGATGTAACCAGGACTGGCCATCCCTTTATCTAATATTTCTGTTACACGTTCTTCAATAACTTCCCATGGAGCTAACAAAATAGCAGGATCTAAGTTTCCTTGCAGCGTTTTTGTTAAGCCTAATGCACGTGCTTCATCCAGCTGCGTTCGCCAATCTAATCCCACTACATCCAGCGGCAGATCATGCCATTCTTTTGCCAAATGACTTGCCCCTACTCCAAACATAATAAGCGGTACATTTTTTTCACGTAAAGAGGTGAAAATTCGCTCCATAACAGGTTTTATAAAGTAACGATAATCCGCTACATTTAAAGCACCTACCCATGAATCAAAGATTTGAATGGCTTTTGCCCCAGCGTCAATTTGCGCTTTTACATATGTAATCGTCATATCCGCTAACTTATCCATTAGTGCAAACCATGCTTTAGGTTCCGTATACATAAATGCTTTTGTTTTATTGTAATTTTTTGAAGGTCCCCCTTCAATCATATAGCTTGCCACTGTAAAAGGAGCACCCGCAAAGCCAATTAGAGGTACGTTTAACTGTTCTGTTGTTAACAGCTTAATCGTATCTAATACATACGGAACATCTTCTTCCGGCGTAATTTCTCCTAGTTTTTCTACATCGCTTAAAGATTGAATTGGATTAGAAATTACAGGACCAATTCCTGACTTGATTTCAACATCCACTCCAATTGAAGGAAGCGGTGACATTATATCTTTATATAAAATAGCTGCATCCACTCCGTACTGTTCAACGGGCAGGCGTGTTACGTATGCCCCAAGCTCCGGCTGATGAGTGATTTCAAATAAAGAGTACTTCTCTTTTAGCTTTCGGTATTCCGGCTGTGAACGCCCTGCTTGGCGCATATACCAAACCGGAACATGATCCGTTTTTTCCCCTCTACAGGCTTTTAAAAAAGTATCGTTAAACGTTCCTTGACTCATAATTTCCACCTTTCTCGATTGTCTTCCATCCGTATTTTCTTCGATTAGACAGACAATAATCAGCAAAGGAACATACCGGTTCCTCTACTGATTAAAGTTTCACGTTATATTCTCTACTTGTCACTATACCCATTTCTTTACGACTTGTATAGCCACCTGCTAAAAATGTCAAAAATTCGCCCTACTCTTCCTTTTTTTATTGAAAAAGAGCAGGTGTTACTTCGTTGGATTTTTTTCCTTTTTGTTTTGTTTGGGAATTGTAAGGAACTACATAATAAGTAGGACTGTCGAGCAGATTCACACGCTCTTTTTCAAATGCTCCTTTTCCCTTCACTTTGCCAATTACTTCGGCTTTATCTCCTTTTTTCTCATAAACATAATAAACAGCTCTTTTATCAGGTGAAGGTGTCCACGATAAATTTACCGTTAGCAAACCAAATGGATGGAATGTTAATTCTTGTTTTAAGTCTTTAACTTGCTCTAAGCGTATTGGTTTTGGCAAATCTTTAACGCCTGCTGGCTTTTGAAATGCAGCTTCGTCGTAACCAGCTCTTGTAAGAATGTCTTTGAATAATAGAGTCGGATAAGAACTTCCTTTTGTTAAATAATGCTGGTCATTTGTAGAATCATATCCCATCCACACGCTTCCTACAACATCTGGCGTATATCCAACGAACCAAGCATCCCTTGTGGCTCCTTTAACATTCGTATACGAAGTAGACCCTGTTTTTCCTGCTAACTCTCCTTTAAACTCTCCATTTTTTGCCGTTCCTTCTTTAACAACTCCTTGAAGCATCTTTGTCATATACCAAGCCGTTTGTTTTGAAAATGCTTTGTGAGTGTCGGGAACAGCTTTTGCAATTACTTTTCCGTCTTGATCTTTTATTTCTTGAATAAAGTACGGTTGGATGTTTTCTCCGTTTTCAGCAAATGCCCGGTACGCTCCTGCTAATTGAAGCGGTGTAATGCCTTCCTTTAATCCTCCAAGAGCAATCGCAAGCCCTTTATCTTCTAAAGGAACTCCTAGCTTTGTGAGATACTGCTTACTTGTTTCAACTCCTAGCTGATTCAATGTCCAGACGGCAGCTGCGTTTTTAGAATCTTTTAGGGCATCGTACATCGTTACCTTTTTAGCATATTGACCGTCTACATTTTTAGGTGTGTATCCCCCGTAGCTTCTAAGCTTGTCTTGCAGCAAAGAATAAGGCTTGAATTGACCTTCTTCTAACGCAGGGCCATATACTGCAATAGGTTTCATCGTAGAACCTGGCTGTCTTTTGACATTTACGCGATTGAGCGATTTTTGTACATAATCTCGTCCTCCCATAACAGATAAAACTCCTCCGCTTTTGTTATCCACTAATACAAAAGCACCTTGGGCACTGTTATCTGTACCTGGAAAATAACGATTTTCTTTCATTAGCTCGTAGGCGGCTTCTTGTACTTTCGTACTCATCGGTACTTTGACCGTATAACCGCCGCGCAGAAGCTCATTGCTCGAAATGCTGTATTTCTTCTCTGCTTCTTGAATGACCATATCGATATAGGTTAAATACGCTGGGTTTTTAGCCTGTTCCTTTACGTTCAACCCCAGCGTTCTTCCTTGCAAACGGACATTTTTTTCAGCCGATAAATAACCTGCTCTTTGCATGGCATTTAACACAACATTCCTACGTTCTATACTTTTTTCTGGATGTAAAATAGGAGAATAAGAATTCGGTGCTTTTGGCAGTGCAGCGAGCAGTGCACCTTCTTCTACCGTTAATTCGGAGACATCTTTATTGAAGTAAAGCTTGGATGCAGCTTGGATTCCATAGGCTCCGTGTCCAAAGTATATTTGGTTCAAATACATTTCAAGCAGTTTTTGCTTGCTGTAACGCTGCTCCAAGTTAATGGCCACCACTACTTCTTTTGTTTTTCTAAGCAGCGTTTTATCATTAGATAAAAACACATTTTTAGCCAGCTGCTGTGTTAAAGTACTTCCTCCTTCAACACTTCCTCCAGCCAATATATCTCGGTATAATGCTCGACCAATAGATTTAAAATCGATTCCGTGGTGTTCATAAAAACGAACGTCTTCAATTGAAATAAATGCTTGTTGCACATGCTTTGGAATCTTATCAATTGAAACCAAGTCCCGATTTTTCACATAGAGCTTTGTTAATTCATCTCCATTTTCGTCCACTAACCTCGTAGCCGAGTCCATGACAATCTTTTTCTCATCAATTACATAGTTTCCAAGAAACAAGATGATAATATATCCAATCAATCCTAATAGAAAAATTCCAACTAAGGCAGCAATTGCGTATAAGCCTTTTTTGTACATCGTGCCACCCCTTTTCTTTCGCTAAACTTTTGATAATATGGAAAACAACTTCATCAATGTTTTACTTTACCATCTTCATTAGAAGTTCACAATTTTTGAATTTTTGTGTGTAAAATTTTATAATTTTAGTATGATTTACAATTGTAAATTGTATGCAATTCCCAATTAGAAAGGAAGTATAGTCCATGAAGATCTTTATTACTTACGGAACAGGCCCTTACCTTCAGAAGTTGATCGACGAACATCCGAGTGAACGTTTGCTACTGCTTCACAAAGATGACGATCAATTTGCACTAGTTCACGAAACAGATGGAGATACAATTTTTAAAGAAGGACATGCTTATGAGGTATTAGATGCTTCTGGAGATCTTGCAGATAGCGGATTTGCTGTACTAAATAATATTTCAGTTACAGATGAAGGCCGTCCTTTGTTTGAACAGCGATTTAGCCAACGAGCTCGTTTAATTGAAAATGAAGCAGGCTTCTCAGCTATTCGTGTGCTTCGTCCACTGCAAAATGACACATACATTATCTTTACAGGATGGAAAGATGAAAGTTCATTTAGCGATTGGCAGTCTTCAAAAGCCTATAATGAAGCACACAAAAAACGCGGTACGTCAGAAGGCGTGGATCAGCAGCCATCGATTTTCTCTCGCCCTTCTTATGTGACCTCATACCACGTAGTTAAATAAGTAAACATCCTCCTAGTAGGCGAGTATCACAATAGGCACAAACGTCATATTGTATACTATATCACCTATTGGGAGGAATTTTTATGGGCATAGAGCTTGGAGCTCTTCATTGGATGTATGTCCTTTTTATCGCCTTCATTATCGGCTTTATGATTATGCGGCGAGATACGAGTATCCTTTGTATACTCGGGATTTTTTTACTTTCCTTAACGGCTACCTCTTCGTTAAGCCACTCCGTCAGCGCTGTTTTTTCCAGCTTCATTTATGCCATTACAGAACTGCTTCCTACCATTTTAATTATTTCAATTATTGTATCCATGAGTAAAGTCTTAATGGCTACAGGAATAAATGAATCGATGATTTCACCTTTTGCTCGCCTCATTAAAACGCCTGCTCTTGCCTATTGGGTTATTGGATTAGTTATGATGACCATCTCCTATTTTTTCTGGCCTTCTCCAGCCGTTGCTTTACTTGGAGCCGTGCTTTTACCAGTGGCCATCCGCGTAGGGCTTCCAGCTATAGGCGTAGCCGTAGCGATGAATTTGTTCGGCCACGGCGTTGCGCTTTCAGGAGACTTTGTTATTCAAGCTGCTCCTAAGATAACTGCTGACGCAGCAGGTCTTCCAGTTCACGAGGTGGTTCAAGCAAGTGTCCCTCTGGTCATTGTGATGGGAGTTGTTACGACACTCTCTGCTTTTTACTTTTTAAAACAAGATATGAAGCACAATAGAATTCACGCTCAACCGACAATGTTAACAAGCAGTTCTTCTGTCCAATCCACACCTCTTTCTTCTTCAGTACGCCGGGCTTTAGCCATTATAGTTCCCCTTTTCTTTGCTATAGACGTATGGGCAATGTTCGCCCTTCATTTACAGGGAGGAGATGCAACTGCTCTCGTTGGTGGCACAGCTCTATTTATTTTAGTGGTGGTTTCACTTATTGCTCACAAAGGAAAAGGTCTCGAACAAACAACTTCCTACTTGATTGAAGGCTTGCAGTTTGGTTTTAAAGTATTCGGTCCCGTTATTCCCATTGCAGCTTTTTTCTATTTAGGAGATGCTGGATTCACAACAATCATCGGTGACTTTCTTCCGAAAGGATCACATGGACTTGTAAATGACCTAGGCGTTGCGCTTGCTTCCACTGTGCCGTTAACCGCACAGGTCGCCACTGTAACGATAACTGCTCTAGGAGCTATTACCGGATTAGACGGTTCAGGCTTTTCAGGCATTTCACTTGTAGGCTCTGTCTCTCATTTATTTGCATCTGCTTTAGGATCGGGCGCTGCCACCCTAACTGCTTTAGGGCAAATTGCTGCGATTTGGGTTGGGGGAGGCACATTGATTCCATGGGCATTGATTCCAGCTGCGGCGATTTGCGGAGTCAGTCCGTTTGAACTCGCCAGACGTAATTTAAAACCTGTAGCGATTGGATTAGTCGTTACAACAATTGTCGCAATGTTCTTAGTTTAAACAAAAGCCCCCTTCTTTTTATGAAGGGGGCCATATGTATATATTTTTTACATGCCTTTTGGAAACTCTTTTTCCGCTGAAGGCTTTACATACGCATAAACAAGCGTATAGAAGAAAATGCCTACAATAAGCCACATAAGCCCTAAGCTGTAGCCAGCTAAGACATCTGTTAAAAAATGTTCTCTTAATAGAATACGGCTCACACCTATTAATAAAACAATTAAAGTAATTGCAAGCTGATACCGCTTGGCTACCTTTTGACTGTTCATATGCTTTGTGAGAAAAAAGATAATCAGACCATAAATAAGAATTCCCATCATCGCATGGCCGCTTGGAAAACTGTAGCCTTCGATGCCTTCAAGAGGACGCCCTCGTTCTACCGCATCTTTAACTGCTTTATTAATAATATCACCGCTTAAAATAAATAAAAATGCCGATATCATACCGATATAGTCCTTTTTAAAAAATAAAAAAACGAGAAGTACAGCTAAAAGAACCATAATCATCACTTTTGAAGCTAAAAAAGACAAGCCATGAAAAACAGATGACGCTGACTGAAGAACAGTGCTGTCATCTATAGCTGAAACAAGCCAGTGGTCTCCTTGAAAAGAATCTGTCGACACAACAAACAACACTCCTAAAAAAACGAGACCTGCCCCCCCAAACACCCACATCAATTTTTTGTACAGAGATACAGTTTGTGAATCTACCATATCGTTACCTCCTATTATCTCATGAGAAAATTGGTAAAAAACTCATTCTTTATCCCTATTCCTCATCTTATGTATCTATTATGTATATAAAATATTTCATGATTCAATTACTTTTTTCAATAACAACGCTTACATTCTTTTCTTTTTTATGGATAATGATATAATGATTAAAATGTCAAAAAATTCAAAACTTTATTCAACCTATACAGAAAGGATATGGTCACGTGAATTCCAAGCTACATACTTTACTTGAAGAAAAATTTGATGAAATGGTTCAAGTCCGCCGATATCTGCATCAGTATCCAGAACCGTCTTTTAAAGAATTTCAAACCGCTGCCTACATTCGATCTTTTTATGATAAAATCGGTATTTCTTACCGAGCAAATGTAGGAGGAAACGGCATTGTAGCAAGCATTCAAGGAGGAAAACCTGGTCCTACTGTAGCTTTGAGAGCCGACTTTGATGCCCTTCCTATTCAAGATGAAAAAGATGTACCATATCAATCAACTGTTCCGGGTGTGATGCATGCGTGTGGTCACGATGGTCATACGGCTACTCTTTTAGTCCTTGCTAAAGCGCTTTTTGAAATAAAAGATTCTCTCCCCGGTAAAATCGTCTTCATTCATCAGCACGCTGAAGAGTACGCTCCCGGAGGCGCTAAGTCCATGATTGAAGACGGATGCTTAGACGGTGTAGACGCGATATTCGGAACGCATTTGTGGTCATTAACTCCGACTGGTGTGGTTCAATATCGAACGGGCCCTATTATGGCTGCTGCTGATCGCTTTGAAATTACGATCAAAGGAGCAGGCGGCCACGGTGCACAGCCTCACAAAACAAAAGATTCAATCGTCATCGCCTCTCAGCTTGTTGTTAATTTACAGCAAATTGTAAGCAGACGTGTAAACCCAATTGATTCAGCGGTTGTGAGCATAGGTTCTTTTGTAGCAGAAAATGCATTTAATATTATTGCTGATTCTGCTCGACTAATTGGAACGGTAAGAACATTTAATGAAGATGTACGAAATGACGTAGAAAAAGAAATCGAACGAATTGTCCAAGGTACATGCTTAACAGCTGACGCTTCTTATGAACTGAGTTATACGCGCGGCTATCCTTCCGTCGTCAACCACCCGGAAGAAACGGCCTTTCTTGCTTCTGCTGCTTCTCAAATCGATGAAGTTCATACAGTCGAAGAAACGGAGCCTCACATGACTGGGGAAGATTTCTCTTATTATTTGCAGCATATTAAAGGAACGTTCTTTTTTACAGGAGCTCAGCCAGAAGGTGTAGATGCTCCGTATCCTCATCATCATCCTAAATTTGATTTTAACGAAAAAGCAATGCTTATCGCAGCTAAAACGCTTGGTACGGCTGCTGTTGAGTATTTAAGAGAACAAGCTCCTTCTAAAAACGTAATAAAAGCGAATTAATCATTCAGCAAGCATTCGTACGGATAAGCAGACGAGTGCTTGTTGTTTTATTTCAGGAACCTTTTCCTCACTTAAAACGTAGTATTTATATCGACTGAAATGAGGTGATTTTGTTGAATACGTATGAAGAAAAAGTGTTACAAGAAGCTGAACATTGGAAATTCAGCATGTTGAAACGACCTTCTAAATTTCAACGGACCGCAAAATCTTTACAGCTTAAAATAAATGGAAAAATCCCTGCTAAAGTCCATAAGATTATGACTGAAAGCATAAAAAAAATGGTTGAAACCACGCTAGTTGGATCCGATTTCACTACTAAAAAAAGAGATGTCAGCGGTCTTTCGTTTGAAGAAAAAGAGAAAAAAATTTTGGAGCTCATACCTAAGTACAAAAAAACTGCTGCTGTAGAAGGAGCTGGTACTGGTGCAGGCGGTCTCCTTTTAGGTGCAGCAGATTTCCCGCTTCTTCTTTCCATAAAAATGAAGTGCTTATTTGACATTGCCGCTACGTATGGTTTTGATGTAAAAGAAAAAGAAGAGCGCATTTATATGCTGTATATTTTTCATCTTGCTTTTTGCAGCGATGACCATAGAACGAAGCTGCTCGAAGTAGTAGAAAACTGGGAGGAAAAGAAAGAGGAACTTCTTGAGCTTGATTGGAAAGCTTTTCAACAAGAATACCGCGACTACATTGATGTTGTGAAAATGTTTCAGCTGATGCCGGGAATTGGAGCTGTTGTAGGTGCGTATGCTAATTATCAGCTTCTTGATCATCTTACAAAAGTAGCGATGAACGTCTATCGCTTTCGGATATTATCTTCGTCACAAAAATAGTCTAAAAACGTAAAAAAGCTCCATTCGGAGCTTTTTTTACGTTAATTTTTTATTTACATATGCATTTATAAATAAGTGAATAAATATAGCACCTGCTGCCACGGAAAGCAGTGCAGCAACTAGATTAGAAAAAGCCACCGCTATGGCGAGCACAAGAATTTGTACATACAGCGCTTTTTTCCATACGTCCAGAAATGCCTTTTTCCGTTCTTTAGCTTCAACTGGATAAAGAGAAAGCCATAAAATCTGTTTGTGCTGCTTCCAAAGCGGGAGCAATTGAAAACCCGTCATGTACACAACAAATAAAACAACCACTATATTGCCGTATTGAAACGGCGCAGCTACAATTAAAAATCCGCCAATGACAGTTAAGCGAACGAGCAAGCTTAAATAATCTCCTGATCGCAAAAATGTTCTGGTGTACAAGTAATGGTAAGTGGCACTTTGACGAAATGGAATACGTGCTACTAGCCAATCTAAATATCTACGGCGTTTAATTCGCTCTTTTACCTGAGGAACATCCGTAAATAAATTAGCTAATCGATAAAAATAGCCCATGCGCTTTTCTTCTAAGTCAATTAGCTTTTCCCATTTAATCGGCTTTCTTTTTGTAAGCGACCGATAATAAATGGCTAGCGCAATCATAATTACCGCTACGATTCCTGTAAAGAATGCGTATGCATGCGAAAATAAGAAATACGTAAAAACTGCATTCAAGAAAAACCTGACGATATAATCCGTCCACTTCGCCCACTTTTCTTCAAACCATACGGCCCACCAAGACATGCCTAAGTTTACAACTTTCAAGATGAGTAATAGCAGAAAAAACACAAAAACATTTGAGTAAGAATCATGCATTACCTTTACCTGAAGAGGTGCTGCTGCACCAGTTGCAAATAATAAAATATAAAGCTGAATCGTAAAGGTAAACCAAAAAGATTTTTTAAAATAAGGCTGCAGCTTCGTCTCCAAAGGAAGTAAAAAGACTAAATCAGGTCGTTTTAAAAACGTTTGAATTTGACCCATGGTTAAAATCAATCCCATAAGTATCGCAATCACTACAGCCGAAGGAAACGCCGGTGTTAATGTACTCAACCACTGTTGATAATAGTAGGCCAAACCGCCAATCGCAAAAATTAACACTAATTTAATGTGGTCATTTAAGATATATTTTGTATATCTTCTTATATCCACTAAATACTGCTGAAATCGTTGCTTCCATAATGCATCAATCTTACTCATAGCCTTCTTCCTTTGTTAATTCAATATAAATTTCATCAAGAGTAGCATTGCGCATTTGAAATTCTTCTTGAAGGTCTTTAAGCGTTCCTTGCGCTCTTACTTCTCCGTTATGTAAAATAACAAATTTATCGCAGTAGCGTTCCGCGGTCGCCAAAATGTGTGTGGACATTAAAATGCCTGCACCTTGCTTTTTCATATCCGTCATCAAATCAAGTAAAGATTGAATACCAAGCGGGTCTAACCCTAAAAAAGGTTCATCAATAATATAAAGAGATGGCTGAACCAAAAAAGCGCACATAATCATAACCTTCTGCTTCATTCCTTTTGAAAAATGCGCAGGGAACCATTTTAACTTCCGGTCTAAACGAAATTCTTTTAAAAGCGGCTGCAGACGGGCTTCATATGTTTGAGGCTCAAGTCCATAAGCCATAGCTGTCATATCTAAATGTTCTTTTAATGTTAGTTCATCGTATAGCACAGGAGTTTCTGGAATAAATGTAAACTGACTTCGATAACCTGTTGGGTCTTGTTGAAAGGTTTTATTATTAATGGATACACTTCCTTTTTTTGCTTCCATTAATCCAATGATATGTTTAATCGTTGTACTTTTGCCGGCTCCGTTTAAGCCGATTAATCCAACTAATTCACCTGCATTTACATCAAACGATACATCTTTTAAGACGGGAGTTTTTGTATATCCCCCTGTAATATTATTAATTTGCAATAAAGAACCCATCACGATCTCCTTTTATTTGTTCTTTTTTGTCTCCAAGCGCAAGCGCTATTTGCTCTATTGTACCAAATCTTTTTCTTCCTCACATCGTTTTCAATTTTTTTCGGTTAATTTTTCCAGAATATAATCAAAATATCGGGACATTCTATATAGGGAAGAAGGAAAACAAGTTATTGATTACAACTAATCATTACAAAGCTTCTTACATTTGGGATGAGGTGTCTACAGCAGGCATATTTCAGAAAACCTTATTGTAAATCGATGTATGTTTGATTCATAAGGGGATGGTAGTCATGAACGTAGTAAGAATATATATAATGGGTAGACAATAATGTTCATTTATTACTGTGTAGATGAGGTGTTTGTCAAAGACCAAGAACGATTTCGTTCACATTGTATATTTTTTTAGCTCAATGCTTAAATGAGGTGTTTGTTAAAGAGAATATACTTTTTCAAGTTACTGTTTCATTAGGCAATGCAATTACGTAAATGAGGTGTTCCTTAAAGATCATATGCTGCATTAAAAGCTATTTTTTCCTTCTTCACATGACGGGATGCATAATCGTTTGCATCCCGTTTTTGTGTATAAAATGCCAGCAGCTATTTCTTGTCTGCTGATTGCATTCCTACTTTGTGGTAAAATAAACGTACATGTATACCCATACATTTATATTGGTAACGGAAGGTGAATATAATGAGCACACATGATGAAAACTGTATTTTTTGCAAAATTATTCGCGGTGAAATCCCAGGTGCAAAAGTATTTGAAAATGAACATGTATTAGCTTTTTTAGACATTAGTCAAGTAACAAAAGGGCATACGCTGGTGATTCCAAAAGTACATAAAAAAGACATTCACGAACTAACGCCGGAAATTGCGCGCAATTTGTTTGAAGTGGTTCCTCAAATCGCAAATGCAATTAAAGAAACATACAGCCCAATCGGCTTAAACATCTTAAATAATAATGGTGAAAAAGCTGGTCAATCCGTGTTTCATTATCATATGCACATTATTCCTCGCTATGGGGAAGGCGATGGATTCGGTGCTGTATGGAAAGAGCATACAAGCGAATACACGCCTGAAAAACTTCAAGAAATCGCTGGCAATATTTCTTCTCGCCTTTCTTGAAACAAAAAAAGCTTACACATGTAAGCTTTTTTTGTTTTATCTATTCATTTAACACATGTTTAATCAGTTTGTGATATAAAACATCGTACGGCTTTTCACTTATTATGAACGACTTTCCGCCTTAACTTCTAAATTCATACGTTCTTCAATCAATTTTGTTAATGCTCTTGATCCTTCAGGTACCAAGTGGACACCATCTGATGTAAAGTATTCAGGGTGCTTAGAAGCCTCTGAGTACCAATCTACGAGCGTGACGTGATCAAACTTTTCAGAAGCAGCTTTCAAGTTCTTGTTCACGGTGCTTTCCCACGAACGAGGAACGCGCGTATTCACTAAGTAAACGTCCGCGTGTGAAAAAGCTTTTAACAGTTGTTCAAGTTCTTCATTTGTAAAATAGCCGTTTGTTCCTAACTCAATAATCACTGCGCTGTTCGGATTATTAAATGCTTGATAGCTAGGAGTTAGCTGCAGTGCTTCATTGAGCTGCCTTCCTACTTTTCCGTCAATCGTAATACTAAGCGGCATCTCTTTAAGATTAGGAGCAATATCCAGCATGACCGAGTCTCCAATCGCAAGGACATCTCTGTAAGAATTCGGCTGCTGTTTTTCTTTGGCATCAGATTTTTCTTCCCCGGAACTCTTTTCCGCGTTCTCTGCTTTTTTATCATCCGCTTTGTTCTTGTCTTTGACAGAAGTTGAAGCATTTTCTTTATGATTCGTTTGAATTTTAACCTCTGTCTCTTTCGCTGTCGTTTCATCCTTTTGCTGCGTACTAATAGCAAAGCTTGTCATATCCGCTGTAAACAGCGCCAAAAAGAAAATGAGACTGCCCAAAACCGCTTGTCTCGAACGAGAGAGATTACGCCATTTAAAAAGCTCTCTCGGATGGTAGTGCCGGAAATAATAGCGAAAGCCGCGTGTGCGGATAGGCACTTCGATGTAACGGTAAGAAAGTTCAGCAATGATAAATGTAAGGCCTACTTGTAGCAGCGCATGCCAATAGACCGGGCGGCCAATCTCGGATACAGGTGTTGTAAGAACAATAACCGGATAATGCCACAAATAGATGCCGTATGATCTAGTACCAAGCCAGCGAAGCGGCTTAAACGACAGAGCTTTTCCTAAAAAACTACTAGGATGACTAATCGTTGCAACCAGTACAGCAGCGTTTAAACAAATCAGCAGCATTCCACCTTGATAAAGAAAAGATGCATGAGTATACTCATCAACGCTCCATACGCAGAGAATAAATACAAAGAAACTCACCATACTTACCGCGTTTAATACTTGCTTGCCTACGGCTGGAAGATTTTTTGATGATAAACGATACATCGGCCAGGCAAATGCAAGTAAACAGCCGATTAAAAGGGCAAACAGCCGAGTGTCAGTTCCATAATAAATACGGCTAGGATCTCCTCCTGGCTCATATAAAAAAGACATTAGAATAGCTGAGGCCATTACTCCAGCTAAAATGAATAGAGAAAGAATTCCTCTCTTTTTGATAAATTTTAAACCCAACAATAAAACAAGTGGCCACACAATATAAAACTGCTCTTCAATAGCCAGTGACCATAAGTTCTTTAATGGTGACGGTGAGCCAAAACTATCAAAATATGAAACTTTATGAAAAATAAACCACCAGTTACTCATATAAAAAATAGACGATAATGCATCGCCTCGTAGCGTTGTTAACAATGGCCGGTTAAATAAAATAACCCAAGCTGCAGTTAATACTACCATCACATACACAGCTGGAAGAAGTCTTCTCGTTCGGCTGATCCAAAAATGCTTCAAATTTTTCAAAGGATTTTCCCAAGATTGCACGAGTAAAATCGAGGTAATTAAATACCCTGATAATACAAAGAAAACGTCAACTCCTAGAAATCCTCCAGATGCCCATCCAAATCCTAAGTGATAGGCAATGACAGACATAACAGCGAAAGCTCGAAGTCCATCCAAACTATATATATACCTATTTTTCTTTTCCTTTGCACTCATAAAAATGCCTCCAAGCAATATGTACAACAAATTTCTTCCTCAATAAATATTAAGAATATTACGTAATTGTTACATTTTTGTTACAAAAATCATTATATACAATATTATTACTTTCTTCAATATATCACTTACTTAAAATCAAAGAATAAGTAAAAAGAAACAAATTCATTATCTATCTTATTCATAAATTACTAATTTAGTAGTAGTCATATCGATTCTATCTGCGCAGTACTAAAGCCTAACATCTTTCTTTCACCTTACCCGTTTCAGAAATAGAAAAACTTCACACAATTGGTGAAGTTTCTAAGGTGTCTTTAGCATATCTACGTGGGGAAGCCCTTCATCTGAATAAATATCGGAAATAGGTCTAAAACCAAACGATTCATAAAATGTTTGAAGTCTGCTTTGAGCTTGAATTTTAATTGTCTTCTCGTGCAATTCATTCTCTAAAAAATCAATTCCTCTTGCTACTAGTTCTCTTCCAAGACCTGTACCGCGCTGTGCTTGTTCTACAATAATGCGCCCCAGAGAAGCTTCCTGATAGCTAATTCCTTTTGGTAAAACTCTAAGGTATGCGATAATTTTCTCATTCTCTTTTTTGAACAAGTGATAAGCAAGTTTGTCTTTTCCATCTACTTCTAAGTAAGCACACTTCTGTTCGACAACAAAAATAGCGGTGCGAACCTGTAGAATTTCATAAAGCTCATCGTTTGTCAGCTCTTGAAATGATTTTATGCACCAAGTCATGATCCGCTCACCTTTTCTTATTGTTCTTTTTCAATTAAATTCAGCGTACGTTCAAGCCAATTGATATAGCTTGTCTCCCGGTCTTGAGCGCGAGATAGCACCAAATAATGACCAAATTGAGGAGACGAAACGGTAATGTGATGATTAACTTGTTCCAAAAGGTCATCCATTCGTTTCTTTAAAAAAGTTAGCTTCACTTTCCTGCTTGATAGCTGATTATCTATTTGCTGCTTTAACTCTTCTATTGACATGGATGAAGCAAAATAAGCTTTTAACATAAATTCATCTTTAGTTGTTTCAGGAATAGGATCAATCGTAGTGAGCCACTTGCTTAACTCCGCTCTTCCTTCTTCCGTTATCGAATACATCTTTTTTTCTAATTTCTTGCCTTGAATCACGGTTTCATAGCGAATAAATCCCTCTTCTGTTAATCGCTTTAACTCAGGATAAATCTGGCTGTGCTTAGCACTCCAAAAATTACCGACCTCTTCTTTAAAAAGTCTGGTAATGTCATACCCGCTGAGCTCCTTCTGATCTAAGAGCCCTAATATGGCATATTTTAATACTCTCATTCTGTTCCTCCACATTATTTCTTCCATCAGTATAGCATATAAACATTTCATTTACATGTTTGCCAAAACATGTTTGCGTATACTTTTTATTTATCTTTTTTCTATTATTTTCTCTTTACAGATTAATTTAAATTTTTGAAAAGTTACCTCCACAATCAATGGTTTTCATGATAGTATAATGATATTCTTTCTGACATCAGTCATTAGCCATTTTGTATGATGAGTGTTCGAACTAATTTGAGGAGGAATTAATGTGATTACGTTAAACAGAGCTTATAATTTTAATGCAGGTCCGTCTGCGCTTCCCCTACCTGTCTTACAACTTGCTCAAGAGGAGTTAGTTAATTTTAAAAATACAGGTATGTCTGTGATGGAATTATCACACCGCAGCAAAGAGTTTGAAGATGTATTAACACATGCTAAAGAAACACTCACGGAATTGCTTAACATTCCAGATACACATGAAATTTTATTCTTGCAGGGCGGAGCAAGCCTGCAATTCTCTATGATTCCAATGAACTTTTTATCTCCGGATCAAGTGGGTGCATATGTACTAACCGGATCATGGTCGGAAAAAGCATTAAAAGAAGCAAAGAAACTTGGAAAAACAGCAGTTGTTGCTTCTACTAAAGAAGAGAACTACCGCTCTATTCCAGCTTTAGATGATATAAAGCTTCCAAAAGAAGAAATTGGGTACTTGCATATCACGTCCAACAATACCATTTTTGGTACACAATGGGCTGACTATCCTTCTATCGAAGGAGTAGACTTAATTGCCGACATGTCAAGTGACATTCTTTGCCGTCAAATTGATGTATCTAAGTTCTCACTCATTTATGCTGGTGCTCAGAAAAACCTCGGACCATCTGGTGTCACGGTTGTCATTTTGAAGAAAGAATTACTTAAACGTATTCCTGAAGGTTTACCAACAATGCTGAATTATGAGACACACGTAAAGAGCAACTCTCTTTACAACACACCTCCAACGTTCGGCATTTACATGCTTTCACTTGTTTTAGATTGGATTAAAGAACAAGGTGGCGTTAAAGCAATTGAAGCCCAAAATCATAAAAAAGCTAAGTTACTCTACACAAGCATGGAACGTTCAAATGGTTTCTATACCCCTCACGCTACAGAGGAAAGCCGATCAATTATGAACGTAACGTTTACTTTACCAACCGATGAGTTAACGGCTGCGTTTTTACAGCAAGCAAAAGAAAAAGGCTTCGTAGGATTAGCTGGACACCGTTCAATCGGCGGATGCCGCGCTTCTATTTACAATGCTGTACCGCTTGAAGCGTGTGAAGCTCTTGCCGCCTTTATGGATGAATTTGCACAGGCAAACGCATAATTGGCAGAATTAACTGATCCTTTTTTCACATAAATATGTTACAATCAGTATGTAAATATATGCAATGGGCATAGACGCACTATTGGTATATTTCGAGCTTAGCTTAGAAGAGGAGAGATGAGAAATGAATACAAAGGTTTTAGTTTCTTTAGCGTTATTAGTCGGAATTGGAGCGGTTCTCCACACGGTGGTACCTCCTATTTTATTTGGAATGAAGCCAGATATGATGTTAACAATGATGTTTTTAGCAATCCTGTTGTTTCCTAGCATAAAAAATGTTGCATTGGTTAGCTTAACCACAGCGGTTATTTCTGCTTTAACAACAAGCTTTCCTGGCGGACAAATTGCAAACTTGATTGATAAACCAATTACAGCATTTGTTTTCTTTGCATTATTTATGCTTGTGAAAAAAGCAACAGGCATTAAAACACCAGTTGCCGCTGCTTTAACAGCTGTTGGCACGCTCGTATCAGGAACCGTATTCTTGTCTGCTGCCGCACTAATCGTCGGCTTACCGGGCGGAAACAGCGTCATGGCGCTTGTTGCTGCGGTTGTATTACCTGCAACAGTAGTGAATACAATCGTTATGGTCGTTATTTACCCAATTGTTCAATCCGTTCTAAAACGCACAAGCATCAAAGCAAAATTATCGTAACGTCAAGAGCCTGATTTAATTGAGAATCAGGCTCTTTTTTTACACCAAAAGCTAAGGCCCACCAAAGCGTGGCGGACCTTTAGATAAAACGGTTCATTTATAGTATGTTGCTGATCTTTTAGAAACAATCTACAGTTCGACTCTTAACTTTTTGTTTAAAAAGAAATGGTACAGAATGCTTTTCACTTAAATTTCATTTGCAGCTCATACAATAGGTATGAAGACTTACTATGTAATAAAGGTTTAAGTTCTCCATCCTAGGTTACATAATAAAGTATAAGCGCCAATAAAAAACTCGCAAAAGCCACTGTCGCACATGTAAGAGACTTTTGTTTCAGCACATGTTTAGGTGGATATGATGCCGTTCTAGTCGTAAGGCTAAACCATTTAAAGGCAGCCAGAAAAAAACTCAGGCTAATTATCAAAAGAATGAATAAAGCTACCCCATGTTGATAACCTCCTTCTTTTGTATAAATCTATGCTATTTTTTTATGATTATGTCAGAAGGAAGTGTTAGCAATTACTTTACTACATAGGAGGAAATAAATAATGAGCAGAATGAAAAAACTAGCAGCTGGAGCAGCAATCGGAAGCACCGTAGCCGCTATTACAACGCTTCTTGTTACTCCATATTCAGGACGAGAACTTAAACAGCGTGTCAGCTCTCGAAAAGACCGAGTTAACGCTTCACAACAAGAGCTCTCAACAAAAATAAAAGCTGTTTCTCAACAAGTACAAATGACCGCCAGAGAAGGAAATACTATAGTGAAAAATATCGCAAGTGACCTTTCTACTACCCTTGGTCAGTTTAAAGAAGAAATTGTCCCTCATAAGGAATCCCTTCAGCATCATTTGAAAGAAATCCAAAATTCTTTGTCAAACCTTGAGGAACATGTACAGACAACTAAAAATCCCAATGAAAAAATTGACAAAAAAGAAGGTTGAAACGCCTTCTTTTTTAATTTTTTAAAATTTTGTAAATTTACATCTTTATAATTTTTTATTTTATTGGCATAATAGAAGATAAATAAAAAAAGAGACTAAGTAGGTGGGAGAAGATGAAAAAGACTAGTGATCAAGATTACAGTTTGAAAGAAGCACTTCTATTTAGCCAACGCATTGCCCAATTAAGTAAAGCCCTTTGGAAAACCGTAGAGAAGGATTGGCAGCAATGGATTAAGCCTTATGACCTTAATATTAACGAGCATCATATTTTATGGATTTCATATCATTTAAACGGGGCTTCCATTTCCGAAATTGCCAAGTTTGGAGTTATGCACGTTTCTACTGCATTTAACTTCTCCAAAAAACTAGAAGAACGAGGTTTACTTGAGTTTTCTAAAAAAGAAAGCGACAAGCGAAATACGTACATTCAGCTGACAGATAAAGGCGAGGCCATTTTATTAGATTTAATGGAACATTACGAACCTTCTAATAATTCAGTGTTCAGCGGCGCACTTCCGTTGCGCGACTTGTACGGCAAATTCCCTGAATTTATGGAACTGATGACCGTCATTCGCAAAATTTACGGTGAAGATTTTATGGATATCTTCGAGCGATCTTTCCATCATATCGAAGAAGAATTCACTGAAGAAGATGGCAAGCTCGTCAAGAAAGACAAAGAGAACCACCAGGAGACTATTTCAAACTCTTAATGGTTAGTCCCTTATCCATTGAATAATTTCAAAAAATTCATTCATCACATCTTGATAAGAAGGTTGATAACGAAGCGATTCGACCGTCTCTCTGGGAGTTAATTTATAATTCAGCATGCCAACAAATTGTGTAAGAAGCGGAACAAAGTCTGTTAGACCTTCCGCTTTTTGCTCAATATATTCGTTTTTTGTATCTTCACACAGAATTAAAATTTCCTCTACTTCCTTCTTTGTAAGCTGATTTCTTACCACTAAATCAATAAATGGTTTAGCTTCTTGTTCAGATGTCCCAGATAACAGTTTTATGTAATATTCTAAACGTGATACTCGAGATTCTAAAGTTTCCATCCGCTTCCCCTACTCCTTCAACGTTCATATACCTCTACTCCATATTGTACATGATTCATTCATGTTCTTCCAAATAATTCTTTCTGCGTCATTCACATTTCCTGTTTAAGTAGCACCGTGTAAAGATTTTCATATACTGATTATGTACTCACTGCATATATTAATATAAATCCCTCTGTCCTTTTTAACAATCCTTTTGCACAATGGGTAATTGTTACTCATTTCTTATCCATTCACTTTGCTATTTCGTTTAAAACCTATTTCTCAACTTCTTAACTACCCTTTATAAAATAAAAACCGCATTTCTGTGTAAATACCTTTTGAAATTCTTTGCTCAACTGTATATATAACTATCTATTTTACCGCTTTTTTGGTAATGTTAATATAGATATTTGTAAATTCATACAAAGCTGTACTATATAAATGACTATAAGACTTTTTGTCTTCGTCACACTGATTTTGTTAGGGGGATTTTTATGTACATATTCTTTATTGTATTTGCACTATTCATTTTATTCTACATCAATGCACTAACAAATACATTGTGTATTCAAAAAGAAATTCCAGCTGAAAAACAGCCTAAAGTTTTTCGTACGATTAATGTATTAATTACCATTTTATTAGTTTCATCTTATATTGAAGTATCATTTACATAAAAAACGGTGAGATGTCTCACCGCTTTTTTATAGGCTTAGCAAAAACAGCTAGCTCCGATGATAACTAATAAGATGAATAATACGACTAATAGCGCAAATCCACTGCCGTATCCGCATCCGTAAGAACCCATATCTATCGCCCCTTTCCTTTTATATTCATCTGTTTCCTAGTGGTAACATGCACAACCAACAATGACTAATAAGATAAACAGTACAACTAATAGTGCAAAACCGCCTCCATATCCGCCTCCGCTCATTTGAGCACCCCCTTTGTTTACTAATACTGCATCTTATGCATCAGCTCAAAAAACGTCTAGGCTTTTAGCCCAAACTCCATAATTTATTTCTCTTGCTTCTCGTTTGGAAATTACTCTGTGAGTTTGTCTGCTGTTTTGAAAACGCTTTATAAAAAAGCCATCATAAGCGTATAATCACTTCATGCTTAGTGGAAAATAAATGTAAATTTACGTGGTTTTAACTTCATTTGCTAACATCAGGAAATGTGATATAGTAAATCTTGAGTCAAGCTACATAAGTAAAAATGATGAGTAGGAGTGTTTACGTATGAAAAAAAGCTTAGTTGCACTAACAACGGCAGCCAGCCTCGTTGCTTTATCAGCATGCAGTGGGGGAAATGATGCTTCAAATGCAAACGATTCTTCAAAAGTAATTGTAGAAACAAAAGCAGGCAATATCACTCAAGGTGATTTGTATAAGCAAATGAAAGATACAATCGGACAAGACCAATTTAATACACTCGTACGAAGCGTTACCGAAGAAAAAGTATTGAGTAAAAAATATAAAGTAACGGATAAAGAGCTTGATCAGCAGCTGAACATTCTAAGAGAACAATACGGTGATCAGGTGGATTCAGTTATTAAGCAAAAAGGCGAAAAAGAAGTCAAAGATATGCTAAAAGTGGATATTCTCCGTGAAAAAGCTGCTACGGCAGGCATTAAGGTATCGGACAAAGAGCTGAAAAAAGCTTATGATGAATATAAAGCTCAAAAACCTCAAATTCGCGCAAGCCATATTTTAGTAAAAGACGAAAAAACAGCAAACGAAGTAGAAGCGAAAATCAAAAAAGGCGAGGACTTTGCTAGTCTGGCAAAAGAATATTCAACGGATCAGCAGTCTGCAGCTAACGGCGGCGATTTAGGCTACTTCGGTGAAGGCCAAATGGTTAAAGAATTTGAAGAAGCGGCTTACAAGCTGAAAAAAGGTGAAGTAAGTAAACCAATCAAAACAGAGTACGGCTACCATATCATTAAACTAGTCGATAAAAAGAAAGTAGAATCGTTTGAGAAAAAGAAACCTGAACTTGAGCAGCAAATCAAACGTTCAAAAGTAGATCAAGCAGAAGCGAACAAGAAGATTCAAAAAGAGCTTGATAAAGCCAAAGTGGAAGTCAAAGATAAAAATGTAAAACCAATTTTCGAAGAAGGTGCGACAGATAGTCAATCTGGCGTAGAAACTCCTCAGCAGTAATGCTAAGAGCCTGTCACTCATGTGACAGGCTCTTTTATATAATCAGATGGAATCGCTGTTGCGTCTTTCTTTTTCCACTTGCATTCTTTCGATGAAGACTTGTCCTTCTTTTTCAATAAACGAATCATCCACTTGCTTATCATGTTGTGCAGCACGAATCGCCATAAATCCACTAAAGAAAATGCCTGCTACAACTAAATAAATCCAAATTGGTAGTGTCACCATATATTGATCCCCCATCACAGTTATTTACAACCACTATATGCGAAGGAAGAAAGACTTATACCTTTTTAATCAATCGTTGGTTTATAAAATGAGCGATTATCAAGTGCAAAAATACGCTCTGTAAACTCACCGGGCTTCACTTTTGTTAATGCTCGGTCCAGCATATTCATTTTAGCGTCTACATTGTCAATCAAATGAAGCATCTCAGCCTCTTTAATTAACGGCTTTTTCGGACTTCCCCACTCTTCCTTACCGTGATGCGATAACACAAGATGCTGAAGAAGCATAACCTCTTCTCCTTCAATCGCTAATTCTTCTGCAGCTTTTCCAATTTCATTCACCATAATCGAAATATGGCCAAGCAGGTTCCCTTCGACTGTGTATATCGTCGAAACAGGACCTGAAAGTTCAAATACTTTGCCAAGGTCATGAAGAATAACTCCAGCGTACAGCAAGTCGCGGTTTAAGCTTGGATAAAGGATTGAAAATGACTCAGCCAGCTTCAGCATAGACACCACATGATAGGCAAGTCCCGATACAAACTCATGGTGATTTTTAGTTGCTGCCGGATATTCTAGAAATTCCGTTTGATATTTTTTAAACAAATGGCGAGTAATGCGCTGGACATTCGAATTTTTCATTTCAAATATACTCTTTGTAATGTGTTCGACCATTTCTTCTTGAGATAAAGGCGCCACTTCTAAAAAGTCAGATGTGCGCACTCCGTCTTGGGGCTGTGCAGGCCGAATGTTGCGTATTTTCAGCTGGTTGCGTCCGCGGTAATTCATTACTTCTCCAGCAGCTCGCACAATCTTTTGAGCAGCATAATTTTCCTCGTCATCTGGGGAAGCATCCCACAGCTTGGCTTCAATATCACCTGTTTTATCTTGCAGGATTACCGTTAAAAATGGCTTTCCATTGCTTGCAATTCCTCTCGTTGAGGATTTAATTAAAAAATAAAGATCAACTTGCTCTCCTACTTCGTATTGAGCAATTCCTTTTGTCATGATCTTTTCCTCCTTACCACTTCATTCTATGTATTTGATAACGAATCTCTTATCGCTTCGTCCGCTTATTTACAGCTCTTTACATTTCATTTTACCATCGCTTGGCACCGAATGCACGGGTAGACGCTTTTTCATACAAGATGAGATTGCGACATAACAAAATCAATGCAATCTAAAGACGAACAAATTGGATAAAGGAGCTGAACTGCTCGAGACACCGCTGTTGATTTCCGTGCAAGACTTCGTTTTCTGCGTGAGGGCGCTGAGCCTCCTCGTCTCCTCCGTTCCTGCGGGGGTCTCACCTATTCCGCTTTTCCCTCAGGAGTCTTCGTCTTGCTCTCCAATTCACAGCTAGAAGCAGCCACATATATGAAAACTATGGTCACTATAGCAACAAAAAAATCCGAACGAGTTGGATTCTCCCTCAAGAATCTAGGTTGTTCGTTCGGATCTTCCTTCAACTAAACTACTTTTATCTCAGCCTCTCACTTCTTTATGTTTCTTTTTTCGTTAGCTGCAGCGCCTTTTTAATATCTTTAAAAGAGGTAGATTGCCCATACATAAGGACTCCTCCTTTATACACACGGGCACCAAATATAGCTAAAGCCGTAATCGTCACAACTAAAATCCCTATCGATACACTCACTTCCCACACAGGAACATTTAACATACCTACACGCAAAAACATAATCATTGGAGCAAAAAATGGGATAAAAGATGTGACCGTAATGATTGTGGTTTCAGGATCACCAAGTCCAAACATAGCAATTAAAAAAGCAGCCACAATCACAAGGGTCATAGGCGTAATCATTTGCTGTACATCTTCAATACGGCTCACAAGAGAACCTAAAAAAGCCGCGAGCGTAGCAAAAAGGAAGTACCCCAATATGAAGAAGACAAATGCATACACGAATGTAGTCAGCGGAACATCATTAAATCCGAGATAAGAAAAGATACCGTTATGATTTGTTTCCACACTGGCTTTTAACGATGTGTAGCCCACGCTCAGTATCACTGCAAGCTGTGTTAAGCTGAGCAGTGCAATTCCAATGATTTTAGCAAACATTTGTGTAATAGGTGATACGCTCGATACAAGGATCTCCATAACGCGGGATGATTTTTCAGTAGCTACTTCCATCGCAATCATGCTCCCATACATGATAACGGCAAAATAAATAACAAACAGCAGTACATATACAAGACCTCTTGCTTGATTTAGCTCTTGTTCTGTTTTGGCATTTTCAACTAACGCTTTCTTTTTAAATGAAACAGGGCTGTAAAGCTGATCAATTTGCTTTTCTTCTAAACCGATTTTTACTGTAGCCATAGCCACTTTTGTTTGCTGTACCGCCTGTTCTAAGGTAGAAGAAAGATTTGATTCGGCCAAAGAATTAGCTTTGTACACAGCTTGAGGCAGCTGCTTATCGTTTAAAGATAAGAGTAAATAGCTATCGAGCTCCCCGTTTTTTACCGCTTGTTTTGCCTTAGACTCAGACGTAAATTCTTTTAAATGAATGTCTTTATCCATGACATTTACATTTTGTTTGAACAATGTATATACGCTTTCCACTTCATAGATGACACCCACATTTGTTCCATTATCGTCTGAATTAAAAACGTCGATAATTTTCTCCATATTTGTAAGAGCAACTAGAATAAGAGCAGTAATAATCGTTGTAATAATAAAAGATTTTGTTTTTAATTTATTAAGATATGTATGAAAGACAATGACCCAAAATTTATTCATAGGAAGCACCTACCTTTTCAATGAAAATATCATTTAATGAAGGCTCTTCCACTGCAAATTTAGATACAAATGAAAAGTGTTTAAGTTCTTGAAAAATGAGTTGTGATACGGATTCATGTTGAATTTGAACAATCATGCCTTCAACCGTTTTTTTCACCTTTACAACGCCTTCAAGCTCTGTAATTCTCTCAAATGGACCTTTTCCGTGTACAATAACGTTTTTCTTTCCAAATGAACGTTTGATCTCCGGGAGCCTTCCATACACTACAGGCGTGCCATGATGCATAATACATAAATATTCACAAAGTTCTTCCACATGTTCCATTCGATGACTTGAAAAAACAATCGTCGTTCCGCGCTTTTTCAAATCAAGCACCGCTTCTTTTAATACCTCTACGTTTACAGGATCCAAGCCGCTAAAAGGTTCGTCTAAAATAAGCAGCTCGGGCCGATGAATAACGGAGGCAATAAATTGAATTTTTTGCTGATTTCCTTTGGATAGCTCTTCTACTTTTTTGGAAGCATATTGAGGAATATTAAATCGAGATAACCAGTGCTCCATTTCTTGCAGCACGTTCGCTTTTTTCATTCCGCGCAGCCGTCCAAGGTACACAAGCTGATCTTTGACTTTTAATTTTGGATACAGTCCCCTTTCTTCTGGAAGGTAGCCAACTAGATGACTTCTACTGTAAGTTAAAGATTTATCATTCCACTGGATGTGACCTGAGGTTGGTTCAATGAGCCCTAAAATCATTCGAAACGTCGTCGTTTTGCCAGCACCGTTTGCACCTAAAAAACCAAACACTTCGCCTTTTGGAATTTGCAGGGATAGCTCGTTTACAGCTGTAAATTCACCGTACCTTTTTGAAACTTCACGGATAGAAAGAGACATTTAATTCCTCCTTTGTAAATAAACCTATGTTTATTGTATGGAAAAAAATGATATCTGTAAACCTTAGCAGGATTTAAGGGAATAGGACGAGAAATATGTTGAATACGCTTACAATTATACTATAAGAGGAGAGTAGATTTTATGAGTACTTACACATTAACCGCTTTTGAAAAGACTGGAGAAAAATTAATAGATGAAAGTTTCGAAGCAGCTTCTGATACAGAAGCAAAGACTATCGGCACCAAGAAGTTAGAAGAGCTTTCCTATTTAGAAAAAACGCATCGATGCGTTAGCTCTAGCGGAAAACTTGTATTGTTTCATCGTTAATACAAAACGCCGGAAAGTTTTAGCTTTCCGGCGTTTTATATTACTTTACAGCTTCTTTTAGTTCTTTACCAGCTTTAAATGCCGGTACTTTTGATGCTGGAATTTGCATTTCTTCACCCGTTTGAGGGTTACGGCCTGTACGAGCAGCACGCTCGCGTACTTCAAATGTACCGAAGCCGATTAACTGAATTTTTTCACCTTCACCTAGCGTTGATGAAATTGTTTCTAGTAATGCATCAACTGCTTTAGATGCATCTGCTTTTGTTAACTCTGATTTTGTTGCCACTGCGTTTACTAAATCTGTTTTGTTCATTTCCAATCACCTCATTAGTTTCTACATTATCTTGTGTTACCACTGTTTTGCAACTTTTAAACATGCTCTATCAATATGATAGACAAAAATATTGGCTTTTAAACTAGTTCACTTAATTTTCGGAAATATCTTTTTCACTTTGATTAAAAACAGGCGCTCGCTTTTCCAGAAACGCACGTACACCTTCCTTATGATCCGAACTTCGGCTCATAGCAAACTGACTTCTTTTCTCAAGCGCAAGCACTTGCTTTAATTGTGAAAGAGATGTCTCCACATAAATTCGCTTTGTTTCCTTCAAAGCACGTGAAGGTTTTTTTAGCCAATATGAGAGATAATCTTCTACATGCTTCGCCAAATCTCCTTCTTTTATTTCATCAATTATGCCAAATTGATGAGCTTCCTCTGCTTTTAATGTCTTTCCTGCCCAAATTAGCTGTTTTGCACGATGAGCACCGATGCGCTTTTCTAGTAAAAAGTGACCGCCTCCGTCTGGAATTAGAGCAATACCGATAAAGTTCATCGCAATTTTTGTGTGTCTTTCTGCAATAATATAATCAGAAGCAAGCGCAATGCTGAGCCCTAGCCCTGCTGCCGCACCGTGCAGTACACTTATCGTCATTTGAGGAAGGCTGTATAAAGTCAGAACGGCTTCATTAATCAAATCCATCACCTGCTCAAAACGTTCTGATTGTGAAGGTGACATCATCATATTAATATCTCCGCCTGCTGAAAATACTTTTCCGTTTCCTTTTACTACTAAAAAGTCCGCTTTGCTTTCTTCGACAACTTTTAAACATTGAATAAACTGCTCTAGCACTTCTTCGTTTAATGCATTTAACGCATCCGGCCTGTTAAACGAAATTGTGGCGATACGCTCTTGCAAAACTAGTTCTACTACTTTTAATTCGACGGTCATCTTACTCACCCTTTCTGATAATGATTGAGGACTTGTTCACGAAGCGTACGTTTTAAAAATTTTCCTACCGTTGTCTTTGGAATTGTATTCATAAATAAAATGTCATCTGGAAGCCACCATTTTGCAAACTGCGGCGCTAAAAATCCGAGCAGCTCTTCTGATGAAACGATGCCTTTGTATGCATCTTTTAACACGACACAAGCCACTGGACGCTCTTGCCACACCTTATGAGGGACTGCTATGACACAGGCTTCAAAAACAGCTTCATGGGCAATAAGCGCGTTTTCTAGATCAACCGATGAAATCCATTCTCCTCCGCTTTTAATTAAATCTTTTGTTCGGTCTACGATTTTGATGGTTCCCTCTTCGTCAACCGTTACAATATCTCCGGTATACAGCCAGCCGTCTTTAAACGTATCTTCTGTTCTTTTATCCTTGTAATATTCAGAAGCTACCCATGGGCCCTTTAGTAATAGCTCACCCATTTCCACTCCATCCCAAGCAACTTCTCCATTTTGACCTATTACTTTCATTTCAACCCCAGGAACTAAGAAACCTTGCTTTGCTTTTACGTTGAGCTGATACTCAAAGTCTTCACTGTACTGATAGCTTTTTAAGCGGGAGACGGTCACCACAGGGCTTGTTTCCGTCATTCCGTATGCATGCATAAATTCAATTTGATATTTTTCCTGAAATTCTCGAATGACGCTTTTTGGAGCCGCTGATCCACCGCATAAAATAGCTCGCAAACTATCAACTGCGTAAGGTTTTTCTTCTAACTCTTGTAAAAAATTTAACCAAACGGTAGGCACAGCTGCAGCAAGAGTTACTTTCTCTTGTTCAATCAGAGAAGCAATCGTCTCTGAAGTACAAAAAGCACCCGGCAGCACGAGCTTTGTTCCAAACCAAACGGCAGCAAAAGGAATTCCCCATGCGTTCACGTGAAACATTGGAACAATAGGCATAGCGGTATCAGCTTCTGATAATCCAGCACTATCAGCAAGCCCTAGCGCCATACAGTGCAGATAAATAGCGCGATGAGAATATACAACGCCCTTTGGCTCTCCTGTAGTAGCAGAGGTATAACAAAGACCTGCTGGTTCTTCTTCGTTTAAATCTTGAACAAAAGAATGCGATGCATCTCCTTGCTTAATCCAATTTTCGTAATGATAAACTGGCAAGTCTGTTTCTGGCAGCTCATCTTCATCTGACATAATGATATAGGCTTCAACATGTGGAAGCTTTTGATGAATGCTTTCAAATAAAGGTAAAAAACATTCATCAAATAAAATGACTTTATCGCGTGCATGGTTAATGATGTATACAATTTGCTCAGGATCTAACCGGATATTGATGGTGTGAAGAACAGCGCCTATTCCGGGCACGGCAAAATAAGCTTCTAGATGTCTATGATGATTCCATGCAAACGTCCCGACTCTTTCTCCTCGCTTCACTCCAATTTGTTCTAGCATACTAGAGAGCTGCCGAGTCCGTTTTATTAACTGATTATAAGTTAAACGCTGAATTCCTTTTGAAGATTTAGAAATCACTTCTTTTTTACTAAACAGCTTTTCAGCTCTTTCCATCATAGATGGTACGGTTAACTGTACATTCATCATTAAGCGGCACCTCGAATCGTCATAATAAGAAAACGCTTACAACTTTTTTATATATTCAACAGATTCCGACATTTCCCTGCCGGAAATAAAAAAAGATCACTAAAAAGTGACCTTTTTATTTCATAAATAATTCATCTAAAATCTTGAGTTTCTCTTGTGTGTAGTGCTCGAATCCATCGTTATACGATTTTGGGTCTTTTGGATTCGCAAACCTTGTAATAATGCCTGTTTCTGGATGCACGAACTTACTAGATGCCCCGCATCCAAGACCAATAATCGTCTGCTTTTCTTCCATGATCATAATATTGTACAGGCTCTCTTGACCAGGGAATGAATATCCAACGTTCTCTAAATTACCTAAAATATTTTTTTGGCGATATAAATAATAAGGTTCATACCCTTGTTCTTGAGTCCACTCAGTTGCTAAATCCATCATTTTACCAATTTCATAGCGATCTGCCACTTTGTATTTCCGTTTATTTTGAGTCATTTCAGACGCGCGTTTAAACGATAGCGTATGAACAGTTAAAGATTCAGGAAGCAATTTTTTAGATTCGTCTAGCGTATGCTGAAATTCTTCTACACCTTCATTTGGAAGCCCAATAATTAAGTCCATGTTAATGTTATTCATCCCCATTTTTCGAGAAAGATGAAATTTATCAATAGTTTCTTCAACTGTATGATGACGTCCAATAGCTTTTAAGGTTTCTTGAATATAAGACTGCGGATTTACACTAATCCGGTCAATATTCCATTTGTTCAAAACAGCTAGCTTTTCTTCCGTAATCGTATCGGGTCTTCCTGCTTCTACCGTAATTTCACGGATATTTTGTACATCCGGGAACGATTCATACATCTCTTCATACAGCATGTCCATTTCTTCAGCGGTAATGCTCGTTGGTGTGCCTCCACCATAATAGACGGTTGTAATCTTGACGTTATTGTCTTTTAGCCATTTTCCTACTTCACGCATTTCATAATGCAAGCCGCCTAAAAATGACGTAACGGATCCTTGACGTCCGTTAATGGCATAGGCTGGGAATGTACAGTATGCACACTTCGTCGGACAAAACGGAATGCCTATATAAATGCTGACTTCATTCTTTAACTCATGTAAATCGGGAATAGCTGCTAGTTGACGATCTACAATATGCTGCATTAAATTAATTTTGTCATCGGTAATTAAATATTCTTCCTTTAGCTCACGATGCGCTTGTTCTTTACTTTTGCCTGACTGCAGTTTCATATGAAGCAGCTTCGTCGGACGTATACCGGTCAAAATACCCCATTTTTGAACAATGCTTGTATACTCCTGTAGTACAGATAAGTAGACGCGAAGCACCACATTTTTTATTTGCTTAAATTCTTCTTTTTCTGTTTCATACGGCATAAACGATTTAGAAAGCTCTTCTGTAAACACCTTGTCCGTTTCAGCGTCATGCAGCACTGCTTTCGCATAAATTTCTTCATGAACTTTTAGCTCTACTTCGACCTTCAGCTGAGCTTCGTTATCATCCTCAAAGGAGACATTGCTTTCTTCAAAAAACAAATCTGAAATTCGGTGAAGCGGACGTAAAAAACGCTCATCTTCTATACCTTTTATATAAATGTTCAATATAATCACCTTTCAAATCAATTCTATCTAAGTAACCAGTTTACAAAACCTACGTATGTCCGGTCAAGGTGCTCAGCTCAAGGGAATGCGCGGACAGGAAACAAACGGAAAAAGAGATTGAGGCATAACTACATTCATTCAATCTAAAGATGAACAAATGGGATAAATGAGCTCATATGAATCACTCCTTACACCTCTGTTGATTTCCGCGCAAGGCTTTGCTTTCCGCAGGCGGCCAATGAGCCTTCTCGTCGCTTGCGCTTTTCCCGCAGAAGTCTTCGCCTTGCCCTCCAATCAACAGCTAGAAGCACCTACATATATAAAACCTACGTTCGCTCTTCCAATAAAAAAATCCGAACGAATTGGATTCTCTATCAAGAATCTCGATTCACGTTCGGATCTTTCTTCGGCTAAACTGCTTTTGTTCTAGCCTCTTTTTCCTTTATTTATTTTAAACGAAAGCTGTCAATTTGATGAAGATAACCAAGGCGCTGCTGCTTTCTAAATAGTTCTTTCACCATATAGGCTACACCATTTTCATTATTAGAACGAGTAACCCAATCCGCAAGCATTTTTAATTCTGTTGGTGAATTGCCCATGGCCACACCCATTCCCGCATGTTCAATCGTTTCTAAATCATCATAGCAATTTCCAATTGCTACTACGTCTTCCATTGGTATCCCTAAGCGATTTGCTACATAACGAACGCCGGCAGCTTTTGTGGCTCCTTTTGGCGTAATATAACATCTATTTTCATTTGGATACGAAAACCATTCAATATCCGGGACCGCACTAGCAATTGTTTGCTCGGCGTATTCTTTTTCTCTACGATCTGCAAAATACACTTCTATTTTTGGCGTAGAAACAGGTTCATCACGAAGCGTATCTCCTAATGAATCTACGAACTGCACGGGATAAAAGAGCGGTTCTCCCGTTTTTAACACGCTTTTAGCTACAATATTATTCGGAAGCTTTACACGATTTCCAATTGAAAACCTTTCATGTAAAATGCGGACATGACAATTAAAATTTTCAAAAAGCTGAATGAGATTAAATGTTTTTTCCTCGCTAATTCTCTTATCTAGTATCGGTTTGTCTATCGATGTTCCGATAAAGGCACCGCTATGAGTAATGAGCATTGCTGGATGAACTTTAAGTGACCGAGCAATTTTTTTAGCAGACGGAAAATGCCTGTTTGTTACTAACGTAACGTAAACCCCTTTATTTTTAACGAATTGAATTGCGTCTTTCGTTTCTTTTGTAACGCGCCCTTGGCTATTTAAAATGGTTCCATCAATATTCAACGCTAGCAATCGATAAGCCATATGAGAACCCCTTCTTTCATAGATGTCTAATCCGTTAGGATACGGTTATAAATGACCTTTTCATGATAGTCGGCATGTGTAGCCTTGTTACTAAGCTTATGAGCAGAACTGCACAATTAGAAGGAATTTCCGCATAAAAAAAAGAGGAAAAGATTTCTCTTTTCCTCTTTCCTCTATCTCTTATTCAGCCGCACCGTAAAGTTCTTCAAGTGGCTTCATGATAATTTTGTTTAATTCACCAATTACCATGCTCATACGTTGCTCAGCTTCCATTAGCTTCGCGATATTTTGATCTTGTTGAACGATTGCAACTGTTTGTTGAGCTTGCTGAACTTCTTCTTCAGTGATTTCTTGGCCCATCATTTGCTTTTGTTGCAGCTCCATTTGCATTGTACGGAAACGCTCAAATAATTGTTTTGAACCTTGATCAGCATTTACTGCTGCATATAAGTTTTTTAAGTTTGTGTAATCGTCGCTTTGACGAATTGCTTTTTCTAAATCATTTGCTACATCATGTAAGTTTACAGACACGTTAAGTTCCTCCTAATTAAGTTCTATAATTTCTTGACTTCCCTAACTATAACAAATTATTATATAAAATTCAGCTTAAGACCTTTATTTTCTCCGAAAACGATAAATTCTCTTCACAGATTGGGCTAATTCCTCATAGTATATATCAGCATTCGCCTACTAAAGGAAAGAAAAAGAGGATTCGTTTATGAATACTTTTACCATTTCTCTAAAACCACTAGAGAACCATATGAGCAGCGACATTTACATTAGTTCTGCTCTGTTCTCACGTGTGAAGTGCAAGCACGAGTTTACGTTAACAGTAGGTTCCATCACGAAAGAAGTCGAAGCCACCGTGTTTCAGCATCGAGAATGCTGTTTCATGATGTCAGAAGCTCTATTTACAGACTTTCGCTTTCCGTATGAAACACATCAGCTGAGAGGCATTTATGAAGAGAACTCGTTTAGGTTAGGACCCGTAGTTAGCATCGTAACAGAAGTTCGAGAAGATGAAGAACTTTTTGGCTCCATTTCTGTATTTTGTAAGGAATTTGTTCAAGCTTGCAAGGAGTTAGGGTGTTTTTGCTATGTGAGCAAATTAAGCGACGTGAAGTCATTATCCCCTAAAGGATATGTTTATCGCGCTGATCGATGGGTTTATTCAGACGTTCCCTTTCCGGGAATCGTACACAACCGGATTCATGCCAGGAAAACGGAGCAAACCGCTGATTTTCAAACCTTTAAAACATTTTTAAAAGAACATGACGTTCCTTTCTTTAACGCACGCTACTTAAATAAATGGACGGTTTTTCAACAGCTTAAAGATGTCGTACACTTGCTTCCATATTTGCCAAAAACGTATCAGCTTCGTTCACGGCAAGATCTTCTTGACGCTTTGGAACTTCATGACGATGTTTTTTTGAAGCCTGTTCATGGTAGCCAAGGAAAAAACATTTTTAAAATTTCAAAAAAAGAGAATTATATTTTAGACTATACAACATTTACGCAGCCGTATGAAAAAGAATATGAATCTCTTTATGACTTATTTGAAACGCTTTATAGTCAATTAAAAAGGCAAGGATTCCTCATCCAAGAAGGAATTTCACTGCAGACATACAAACAGTGCCCTTTTGATTTCCGCATTCTCTGTCATAAAAAAGACGACTTGACGTGGAAAATCACGTCCATTGTCACACGTGTATCAAAACCCGGCAATTTTGTCTCAAATCTTGCCCGTGGAGGAGATATTCATCCTCCTCAGCAAGTGTTAACTCAGCTCTATGATTCAAAAACTACGCGCCATATCCTTTCACTTTTAAAAGAGATTGCAATTGAAATTTGCACGCAGCTTTCTCATCCGTCTGAACTTTATGCCGAATTCGGTATTGATTTAGCGATTGATCAAGAAGGAAAGCCTTGGATTATTGAAGTAAATGTCAAACCTTCCAAACAATCCGATTCAAGCGCTTCCTCTGTACGTCCATCAACAAAAGCACTGCTTGATTATTGTCTGCATGCAACGAATTTTCAATTTCCCAAGGAGGATTTATGATGATTTCATTAGGCTTTTTAACGATTCACCCACAGCAAGAAGTGGAGTACGTGACCGAAATTGCTAAACATGCTTCTGAGTTTCCGATTGAAATATACCGTTTTACTCCTTTTAACATTCATCCTAACACCGAAAATATTGAAGGCTTCCGCTACGATTTACAACAAGAGAAATGGATAGAAGATTCCTTCTTACTTCCTTCGTTTATTTACGATCGCTGCTTTTATCGAAAAGACTCGCTGTCTAAAAAGGCTCGCCCTATTGTAAACTGGCTTAAACAGCGGGAAGATGTTACATTTTTAGGCCATGGATTACCCAATAAGCTAGATGTCTATGAAGTAATTAAAAAAGATAGCTATTTATCTTCATATATTCCTCCTACCACTCCAATCGAAAGTGTAGAGCAACTTGTCCAGCTGCTTCGAACAAACGATAGCCTAATGATTAAACCTGCCAACGGCTCACAAGGTAAAGGGATTGTGAAATTAAGACAACGCGGACGTGAAATTGAAGCTTCTTATCAACAAAATGACATTGTAAACACCATTCTATTTTCCTCTTTTCAAGAGTTTAAGAGCTGGTTTACGAAAACCACTCGTGATGTACTGTATATTGCTCAGCCCCATATTTCATTTTTCCCTTATGAACGCACTCCTTTTGATATAAGACTGCTATTACAAAAAGGAAACGATGGTGCTTGGAAAGAAATTGGAAGAGGCATTAGACAAGGTGAACGGGACTCTATTGTAACAAATGTAAGTTCAGGAGCATCTATTGTACCTTTTGAAAACTTGCTGCCTCGCATCCCTCGCGTTCATCGTCAATATGTAATGGATGAAATCAACACCATTTGTAAAACGATTCCGTCCGTGCTGGAAGATCACTTTCCTTCTCTTTTTGAATTAGGTATTGATTTATGTATCTCGAGAGACTTCAGCATCTGGATTCTAGATTTAAATTCGAAACCGGGAAGAAAAATAGTAATGGAAACAGCACCTGAACAAAAAGAAGTCATGTATAAAAATGTCCTGTCTTACTGCGTCTATTTAGCTAACACACTATCGTATCGTAAGGAGTAATGCTATGAAAAAAACTCTTACTCGCCTTGTTGTAGTAGAGCAGCTAGGCTGTGATCTTTCTGTTCCTGCATCTCTTTACAAAGACTCCTTGAAACAAGCAGCTTTTGGAACAATGACAGCTCCATGCCTTATACAATCTTCAGAACGTGAAGAAATTCAGATTTCAGCTGAGCTAATGACAAAACTTCAAATTCCTTTCGCCCATATGATGCATCCTATTATTGTGAATGAGACCATTCACTTAGGACCTTTAATCGGTGTGTTATCCGCTGGTTTTACTGGTTCTCTGCTGCGGCCAATTGGAAAGCGTTCCCTTCACTTAGCTAAACTTCTTTCTACTGCAAGTATAACAGGGGGCCTGCCTTTTATTTTTGGAACTCATCATATCAACTGGGAAACCGGGACCATAAACGGCTATTTTTATGAAGAAAGCGGCTGGACACAGCATGAAATCCCGCTTCCTAACGTTGTATATAATCGTTTGCCAAATCGAAAAACAGAAGGGTTAGCTCCTTTTAAGTTCATTAAAGAAAAGATGATGACTGATTACGGCATTCCATTTTTTAATCCTGATTTTTTCAACAAGTGGGAAATTCATGAGCTTTTAAAACTGAACGAGCAGACAGCCTGTTTGTTACCTTATACGGTTGAAAGTCCTTCGTGTGAGCAAATAAAAAAACTTCTGCTTCTTCATCAAACCGTTTATTTAAAACCGAAAAACGGAAGCTTAGGCCGCGGCATTTATACCCTATCTTTTAAGGATTCCATGTACACGCTGACTTACAAAGGAGAAAAAGGTCTTCATGTTCAAGCAAAAGAAACCTTAGAGGATCTATTATCAGAATTTGAATATTTACTTACTAATCCTTCCTACATTGCTCAGCAGGGTATTTCATTAATCAAAAAAGAAAAGCGCTGTGTAGACTTTCGCGTGCATACGAATAAAAACGGGAATAACCAATGGGTGCTTACTGCTCTAGCTGCTAAAGTGGCCGGTCCCAACAGCATCACTACGCATCTTGATTACGGCGGAGAAATTGAAGCTACAGCTAAAATATTCACCAACCCTTCTTACAAAAAAGAAATTGAAAATAAGCTAAAAGATGCCGCTATCTCAATTAGTCATGTGCTTGAACAGGAGTTGAACGGATTAATTGGAGAGCTTGGATTCGATTTTGGAGTGGATTATCAAGGAAACGTATGGCTGTTTGAAGCTAACTCTAAGCCCGGTCGCTCTATTTTTTCACACCCTGCCTTACGAAAAGCAGATCAACAAACTAGAAAACTTTCTCTAGAATACGCGATTTACTTATCTGGATACTATCTAAATACACCTGAAGGCATCAGCATATGATTACAATTTACTATCACAAAGAAAAGCAGCAGTGGTTTCATCACAACCCTTCAGCATCTTACACATGGGGAGTTCAAGAAATTGAACTTCCCTTTACTCAAAACATTTCTTCTACTCAAGCTTTTCTTCGTTTAAAAGGAGGAAAAGTCGGTCCTATTGTGGGAGTTTTAACGAACAAGGCTGTTTTGGAAAAACTGAATGTAAAACAGCGTCCTTTATTAGAACTCTTACATCATACCCTGCAAGAAAAAGGAGGGCTTCTTGCTTTATTCGCTGAAGAAACAATGTCTCATCACTTCTTTGAAGGGTATTGCTTTGACGGTGAAAAAAAGCAGTGGATCAAAACAACCTTGCCGCTGCCAAACGTTATATATAATCGTTATCCAGGAAGAAAATCAGAAACCAAGAAGTTGACATCTTTGCATCAAAAAATTAAAGGCAAGCACATCCCACTTTTTAATTCCGCTTTTTTTTCAAAATGGAAAATATATCAATTATTTTCAAAGGATCCACTGCTATCTTCTCACCTTCCTAAAACCTATCGTTTAACACCAGAAATTGATATTGCTAAGCTTCTGCAAAAACACTCTTCCCTTTACTTTAAGCCTATTAACAGCAGTAAAGGTGCTGGAATTTTCCGATTATCTTTCCATAAGCATACGATTATTTATCAAGATCATAAACGCAAAGAAGAATTTTCTTCTTTACAAGCAATTGACCTTCCAAAGTCTGCTTATCTCATTCAAGAAGCGATTGAGACGCAACCATTCAAAGACAGGCGCTATGACTTACGTATTTTAGCCCACCACAAAGATAGCGGATATGTTATTAGCGGCGTCGGTATTCGACATAGCCCCTATCAATCCATTACAACACATACGTTAAACGGCGGCAGCATTTCATCTTTTCAAGATCTTGAAGATGAAGTAGATACTTCCTTTCTTTCGTCCTTTGTAAATACGTGCGGGCAAGTCCTTCAAAAGTCCTTCCCTCTAGTTGAAGAATTTTCTCTTGATATGGCAAAGTCAGCCCAAGGACAGTATTATTTGTTTGAAGTGAATGCAAAACCGATGATTTTTGATGAAACAGATATTCAAACGCAAGGTGCTAAACACATATGCAACATATTTTACAAATTAACAAAATTTTTAGATTAAATGATTTTTCATCTCCTTTTCTCATGGTAAGCTTATAATAACTAATTGAGAAAGGAGATTTTCTTTATGGTTTCACACTTTCAGGTTAAACCACTGTATCAAAATAATCGAATGCCGGGCTGGCACATCTCGTTTTATATGAATAGGGTTTATTATGAGGCTGATTATTTAAAAGATGGACAAATTGTATGGAAAACTGCGCTTTCTAATCAAATAGATGAAACACAATTAATTGATTATATTCATGAGCTTATGCTTTTTCACGTTTATGAATAGTAAGCTTTCACCGAAGGGAACGAGCACAGATGAAACAGCTGCACACACTATTTGGGGATAAAATGATTAAGGCTAAAATCCCTTCTCAATTTGAACGTTACAAATGGTTTTCATGTGATGAAGGCTTCATTGGAATTGAACACACGGCTTTATCTCAAAAAGAGCAGGCGTTACTTTCTGCTTTTTTAACCCCTTATGATGAGAAAGTTTCTTTACTGACGCCAGAGCAATTGTATTGGTCAAACCTGTTATTTGAAGCACCTGAAAAAGTCATTCACTCTCATCATACGCACCATTCTTTTCGCTTCACCCAGTTTTTAATTAAACGTTTGTTTGAACAAAAAATAGAGTTTGAAAATGCGCTTCACGCCTTGTATTCTACCTCGATTACTGTGTTGTGGATTGATAAACAGTCAGGTATCGTTATCGAAACCTTTAATGATCCTAATGACTTAACTGAAAATTTATCAGATTCTATCGAGGTGCTATGTCATGATTTTGAAACTTCGATTCAGTTCTTTGAGGGACAAATTCACTTTTTTCCGTCTTCACCGCGATTAATTTTTGAGCGTGAAAAGAAATGGTTTTATCAAATTAAGCATACAGTCGAACAAAACCATGTTATCCATTTTGCCGACGTTTTACCCCATTTGGTTCTGCAAGAGTCTTCAGAAGCAATCCAAAATCATATGATACATTTACTTGACTTAGTAAAAGATGATGGAGATCTTTTAGAAACGATTAAAGTTTATTTAGAATGTAATTTAAACGTATCTCTTGCTGCTAAGAAATTGTACATGCATCGCAATAGCTTGCAGTATAGAATTGAGAAATTTATTGATCGCACACACCTTGATATCAAACACTTCACAGGAGCTGTGTCTGCTTACTTAGCCATTCTTGCTTTAAAAAATTTGCAAGATGGAGAATAAAATGAAAGGGTTTTCGTAAATAGTGCACGAAAACTCTTTCTTTTTTTTGTGCATGTTTGCCATTTACCGTTTCATTAAAAAAAATTACACTAGAGTTAAGAAAACGGTTTCACAGAGTACATACAAGGGGGAAATGGAAATGGCTGAATTACGTTTAGAACATATTTATAAAATGTATGATAAAGATGTGACGGCGGTAAAAGATTTTAACCTTCACATTCAAGATAAAGAATTTATTGTATTTGTTGGACCTTCAGGCTGCGGAAAATCGACAACGCTTCGTATGGTTGCAGGTTTAGAGGAAATTTCCAAAGGTGATTTTTATATTGACAGCAAGCGTGTAAATGACGTTGCTCCAAAAGATCGCGACATTGCAATGGTATTCCAAAACTACGCATTGTATCCGCATATGAGCGTATATGACAACATGGCTTTCGGCTTAAAACTTCGTAAATTACCAAAAGATGAAATCGAACGCCGCGTAAAAGATGCCGCTCGTATTTTAGGACTTGAGCAATACTTAGAGCGAAAGCCAAAAGCATTATCCGGCGGGCAGCGTCAGCGTGTAGCTCTAGGTCGTGCAATCGTTCGTGATGCTAAGGTCTTCTTAATGGACGAACCTTTATCAAACTTAGACGCGAAATTACGTGTGCAAATGCGTTCTGAAATTGCGAAGCTTCACCAGCGTTTGGGTACAACGACAATTTACGTAACACATGACCAAACCGAAGCAATGACAATGGCTTCTCGTCTGGTTGTTATGAAAGATGGGATTATCCAGCAGGTTGGTACACCAAAAGAAGTATATGAAAAACCTGAAAATGTATTTGTAGGCGGGTTTATTGGTTCTCCTGCTATGAACTTCTTAACCGGAACGTTAAAAGACGGGAAGGTTCAAGTAGGGGATTCTCTTCTTGCAGTTCCGGAAGGTAAAATGAAAATACTTCGCGAGCAAGGATATTTAAACAAACAAATTATTTTAGGCATCCGCCCTGAAGATTTCCATGATGAGCCTGTATTTATTGAATCTTCACCTGGCACAAAAGTTACAATCAAAGTCGATGTATCCGAGTTAATGGGAGCTGAAACCATGCTTTATTCTAAACTTGGCGGACAAGATTTTGTAGCACGCGTAGATTCAAGAACAGATATTAAACCGCTTCAGTCTCTGGACTTAGCATTAGATATGAACAAAGCGCATTTCTTTGATGCAGAATCTGAACAGCGCATCCGTGCTGAACAGGAATAAAAAAAGACCCCTAGGGGTCTTTTTTTATTCCTGTATTTGCTTCAATTCTTCACTGTGACAAGTAGAGCAGTAAAAGAGATGAATACATTGGTGATTTGCTAAATCACTAGGATACCCATTTTCTATTTTTAACTGATCGATTTCCATGTAAGCACTGTAATCATCAAAATAATCGCTGACTTTGCCCATATCCCCCAGCACTCCTCCACATGTTTTGCACGTCATTTGTACATCACTAAACCCATTACATAAGGAACAAATCGACATCCGCACACCTCACTTTACCTGATCAATATGTACCTATAATATGCACGGAATAAAACTCTCTTACTCTTTATCAAACTCCACACAAAAATTTCTATAAATTACCAACAAATTTCTATGTATATGTTTTTTTCCCTTTCGCCATAATACTAGTAACAACCGAGCACAACAGCTCGCAAGCATTGAGTTACGCCGCGGTAGGCAAGCAGATCTAATCGATGCATCTGCTCGGCTGGTTCAACTCCAGCTAACTCAACCATTACAATCTATTTTATCTAACGAGGAGATGAATACACATGGCAAATTATCAAAACGCATCAAACAGAAATTCATCAAACAAGTTAGTAGCGCCTGGTGCTCAAGCTGCTATCGATCAAATGAAGTTCGAAATCGCTAGTGAGTTTGGTGTAAACTTAGGACCAGATGCAACAGCTCGTGCGAACGGATCTGTTGGTGGCGAAATCACAAAACGTTTAGTACAATTAGCTGAGCAAAACCTAGGCGGCAAGTACTAATATTAACTAATTTCATATTATGGCTTTAGCGCTCCAAGATTTCTTGGAGCGCTTTCTAGTTTCTTTTAATCAGCTTCCTCATTCTTATTCGCAAATGATTTTACGGAAACTTTGCGAATACGTCGATTTTCTACTTCCTTAATGGTAAACAATATCTCTTCATATGAGAAAAAGTCTCCTTTAGCAGGAATATGATCAAACTGCTCATATATCCATCCCCCTAAGGTATGGCACGTACTGTCAGGAGAACTAACCGCTATATAGGTTAAAAATTCATCAATAGGGATGTCGGCGTTAAATTCGTACTCCTTTTCCCCTATCTGGTGTACATACTTAACAGCTTCATCATGTTCATCCCAAATCTCTCCTACAATTTCTTCTAATATATCCTCTAAGGTCACAAGACCGGCCGTTCCCCCAAACTCATCAACTACAATTGCCATGTGAACCTTACTTTTTTGGAGCTCTGGCAATAGAACAGATATTTTCATGGATTCTACTACAAAAATAGGTTGTCTCAACAAATCACGAATAGAAATCTCTTTTCTTTGGACTAAACAGGTTAAAAATTCTCTTTCTGATAAAATGCCAATAATATTATCAATATGATCTTCGTATACAGGGACTCTTGAATATCTCTCTTCAAGAAACATTTGACAAACCGAATCAATATCGGCATTTACGTCAACTGCTGTGACATCTATTCTAGGTTTTAAAATTTGCCCCACCACAATGTCATTAAAATTGAGTGAACGATGAACTAGCTCTTTTTCAATATTATTAATCGTTCCTTCTTCTTCGCTTAAATCTACCATCACTTTAATTTCATCTTCTGTAATCGTTGGTGTAGGAGCAGACGCTAACAAGTGAGAAGTTCCTTTTTTCACCTGTAAAAATAAGAAGGAAATCGGGGTTAACAATTTAATAATAATAAATAACAAGGAAGAAATCATCAGCGCAAAAGATTCGGCATGCTCTTTAGCTAACGATTTTGGCAAGACTTCACCAAAAATCAAAATGATGATGGTCATAACGATGATACTAATCACAAGTGCTAGGTTTCCTTTAAACATATCGAGGGCAATTTTGGCTGCCAAAGAGGACGCAGCAATGTTTACGACAATATTTCCTACTAAAATTGTCGATAGCGTCTGCTCAAAGTGTTCAGCAATATGCAGCGCTTTTTTACTTCCCCGATATTTTTTCTCAGCGTAATGTTTTAAACGAATTTTATTTACGCTTGAAAAGGCTGTCTCAGCAGATGAAAAGAAAGCTGATAACATAAGCAAAACGACTAATATCATCATTTGATTCAGAGGCAAGTCTCCCAAAAGACATTCACTCTCCTATTTTTTGATTTTTCTGTCTTTTTATCATATCAAATTTTTTTGTTGTTGAATATTTCATTCATCAACTTTGTATTACTTTATGCTACGCATGCTTTTTATTATGAATAAGTATACAGATTGTATATCCTAAAGAATAGATACTATCTTTTATAGAGGGGTGTAGCCAATGAAAATTTTACTATTAGGCTCTACAGGGCGAGTTGGACAGTCTTTATTAAAAATGATGCTAAAAGATGAAAACGACGTTACTGTACTTGTTAGAGACCGCAATAAGCTACAGGTTAGTCATCCAAACCTACATATCTTACAAGGCGATGTACTTCATCAAGAAAATATCAACTTTGCCCTCAAGCACCAAGATATCGTAGTCAGCGCGTTAAATACAGATGGTGCAGAGACGATTTCAAAAAGTATGCCGCTTATTATAAACAGCATGAAGTATTACGGCGTTCATCGTATTCTTACTATTGGAACTGCAGGCATCTTACAATCACGAACAGAACCAGAAAAGTATCGTTTTCAATCAAATGAATCAAAGCGTAAAACGATGAGAGCAGCAGAAGATCATTTAAAAGGATACTTACACTTGAAGGAAAGTGATTTAAACTGGACGGTTATATGCCCAACATACTTGCCTGAGGGTGAAATAACAGGCACATATCGAGTGGAAAAAGATATTTTACCAGCTGATGCCGTTAAAATTTCAACGGGAGATACCGCTCACTTTACCTACCATGAGATATGGGCTCAAAAGTTTTCCAAATGTCGCGTTGGAATTGCTTATTGAAAAATCAGGAGAACTTTTCGTTTTCAAAACGAGAAGTTCTACATCCAGAAAATACCGATTATAGCTAATCCACCTAGAACAAAACCTCCTATTTGACCAACGAGAGCCGGTGTCAAAACAGGCTTTCCTTTTTCTTTCTCTAATGTGCTAATATCAAGCTTCATCTGATACATTTCTTCTTTTAAATCTTCAATCTGGCCGTGCAGCGCTTGAATCTGACGTTCTTGGTCACTCATTCACTATCTTCCCTTCCCTTTTTTATTTTTATCATATGCGTAAAAAAGTTAAAGCTTTACTTTTCGGCATCACTTTTTCTAAATGATAAAAACTCCTTTCCCCGGCTTTAGGATAAAAAACTCTTTCCTCCTCATAATAAAAAAGAATAGAGTCCTTAGTCACTGTTGAAAGGAGAACACGATGATAAAACTTGTGTTGATTCGGCACGGACAAAGCGTGTGGAATCTTGAAAATAAATTTACAGGCTGGACGGATGTAGATCTTTCTAAAAATGGATTGCAAGAAGCGCGAGAAGCTGGAAAAGTGCTAAAGAAAAACGAATATACTTTTGATATTGCCTATACTTCTGTTTTAAAACGATCCATTCGCACTCTGTGGATTGTCTTACATCAAATGGACTTCATGTGGATTCCCGTATATAAATCTTGGAGGCTGAATGAACGGCACTACGGGGCTCTTCAAGGTTTGAACAAAGAAGAAACCGCAAAAAAATTTGGAGAAGAGCAAGTGCATTTGTGGAGAAGGTCGATGAACGAACGCCCTCCTGCTTTAGAGACAACAGATATTCGCTATGAAGCTTCCAACCCTAAGTATAAGGAATTAGCTAAGGGACAATTTCCTGTAACGGAAAACTTAGCCGATACAGAAAAGCGGGTTCTAGAATACTGGGACGAAACTATTGCTCCTTCTATTAAAGCTGGCAAAAAGGTTATTATTTCCGCTCACGGTAATACGATTAGGGCTCTGATGCAGTACTTGGATAACATTTCGCCTGATGGCATTGCGAACTTGAATATTCCTACAAGCGTGCCGCTTGTTTATGAGCTTGATGATAATTTAAAGCCCCTTAGACATTATTATTTAGGCATCGATGGAGAGATTCCTACCTATATTCCTTCTTCATAAAAAACGTGCCTAGATTGTAGGCACGTTTTTTTATATGCTTGAACGAAAGTATTTTCCATACGCCCAGTGATTAGTAGGACCGTGTCCGGAACCAATTTCAAGCGTGTGCTTAATCGCATAGTGAACAAAATCGGAAGCGATTTGAACTGCTTCAACCACGCTTTTGCCTTTCGCTAGTTCAGCTGTGACGCAAGCAGCAAACGTGCATCCCGTTCCATGTGTATGCTTTGTATTCATCTTTTCATGCGTGATTTCAACGTACGTATGACCATCATACACTATATCAATCATATCTTGATGAGATTGATCATGTCCGCCTTTAATTACCACGTGCTTTACACCTAGCTCATGAATCTGTTTTGCCGCTTCTTTTCGGTCTTCGATCGTGTGAATTTCTTTACCCGTGATGACTTCCGCCTCCGGTATGTTCGGCGTAATAACTTCACAAAGAGGCAATAATTCTTTTAGAGCCTGTACGGCTTCTCTTTGAAGAAGAGACTGACCGCCTTTTGCAATCATAACGGGATCAACTACAACATTTTGCAGTCCGTACTGTTTGATTTTACGAGCCACTGCGTAAATAATATCAGCACTGAACAACATACCTGTCTTCACTGCATTAGGAAATAAGTCAGTGGCAATTGAATCTAACTGCGTTTCAACTGCTTCTACTTCTAAAGGATAAACTCCTTGAACGCCAACTGTATTTTGTGCGGTCACAGCTGTAATAACAGACATGCCAAAAACGTCACGCTCTTGAAATGTTTTTAAATCTGCTTGAATGCCTGCTCCTCCACCGCTGTCTGATCCAGCAATGGTTAATGCTTTTGGTACTGTCATGCTTGAAACCTCCATCTCTTTCTTACCCAATATACCGATGATAAAGTGACTTTGCTTCTACTATATCGTTTGTTCCATGGACAAAGACGCGCCCATCTTGAAACATAACTAAACGGTAATCATCTACATAAAAAGAAAGCAGATACGGATTCTGTTCAATTTTATATCCTTTTTCTTTTAATCGTTCACCTAAAGACTGCAGCGGCTGCTTGGCTGATTTGCCCGGACGGATTTGTACTGTGTTTCTTCCGCATAGCACAGCTGTTTTCGTTTGATTTTCATATTGTAAAAAGGGATACGTTTGTTCACTGCCGCATGAGCGGCAAGCAGATTTGCGAAACACGTTCACATTGATGCTCGTATACTCATTTTTCCATACGTCAAACGAAACAAGTTCCCTCCTGAGCGCATTCCAGTCTCCGACTAATATTTTTAACACTTCTGTTACTTGATGAGCGACTACCATTTGAACAGCAGGACTAATAATCCCCACTGTATCACATGTTAACCCTCCAAGCGGTACAGATTCAAGCAAACAGGATAAACACGGTGTTTCACTTGGTATGATAGTATAACTAATTCCATAACTTCCTACACATGCTCCGTAAATCCAAGGAATATCATATTTTTGTGATAAATCATTCATTACAAGGCGTGTGTCAAAATTATCGGTTGCATCAATCATAACATCTACCCCCTCAACAAGCTGTTCTAAAACTTGAGGGGTACCGTCTGCTACGTGCGCTTCTACTTTTACATCGTGATTAATATCGTGAAGCCGTTTTTTAGCGGCAATTGCTTTTGGAATTCTTTTATCAGCATCTTTTTCACTATACAATTGCTGCCGCTGAAGGTTGCTCCACTCTACATAGTCCCGGTCAATGAGCGTTATTTTCTTTACCCCCGCTCGCGCAAGAGCCTCGGCGTTCCCTGTTCCAAGAGCACCTGCTCCTACAATCAGAACATGCTTTTCTTGAATTAGCTGCTGTCCGCCTTTTCCAATAGGTTGAAACAGTTCTTGGCGGGAATAACGATTAATCAACCGATACTCATCCCTTCTGTTGGACTGCTTGCCGTTGCATATTGTTTCTTTTCAATACGTCCTGCTTCAAATGCTGCTCGTCCTGCTTCAATCGCTAGCTTCATAGCACGAGCCATTTTCACAGGATCTTTTGCTCCTGAAACAGCTGTATTTAATAACACACCATCTGCTCCTAGCTCCATAGCTTGAGCTGCGTCTGAAGCCGTTCCAATACCTGCATCTACAATTACTGGAACAGTTGATTGTTCAATGATAAAACGCATGTTCAACGGATTAATAATACCTTGACCTGAACCGATAGGCGAAGCTCCTGGCATAATGGCATGTACGCCTAACTCCTCTAAACGACGCGCAAGTAAAACATCATCTGATGTGTAAGGTAAAACGGTAAAGCCCTCTTTTAACAGTTCTTCACTGGCTTTTAATGTTTCAACTGGATCAGGAAGCAGCGTTTTATCACATCCAATTACTTCTACTTTCACCATGTCACAAAGTCCAGAAGCCTTTGCTAATTTAGCAATACGTACGGCCTCTTCTGCATTTTTTGCTCCAGCAGTGTTAGGCAAAAGAGTGAAACGCTTCACATCAAGCGCTTCTAATAAATTAGGCTGATTTTGATCAAAAATATCCATTCGTCTAACAGCAAATGTTAAAATTTCGGTCTCCGACTCTTCTACCGCTTGACGCTGAGTCGTAAAGTCTGGAAATTTCCCTGTTCCTAATAATAAACGTGAATTAAATGTATATTGTCCAATTTTTAACATACTCTTCATCCTCCTCCTACAAATGAAACGACTTCTAATGCATCTCCATCTTTCAAACTTGCATCACTATGTTCTTCTTTTTGTAAAATATTCTTGTTTAGCTCAACAATTACCACTCGTTCATGCAGGTTCTGAGCCTGCAACAAGTGCTGAACCGTTTCAATTTCATCTCCAACAGTAACGGTCTTACCATTAATGATTAGATTCAATGAACTCCCTCCATTACTCTAGTTAGCTGAAATGATGTAAAAAATGAATGATTCGGCTTTTTCCCTAACAAAGCATCAGCCATAATTTTTCCAGTTGCAGCACTTAATAAAATACCATTTCGGTAGTGGCCAAACGCCATGTGTAGATTCGCTATTTCAGGATGCTCTCCTAAATAAGGCCAGCCATCATTTGTTTGTGGACGAAGACCTGCCCATGCTTTTTCAAATGTAGCATCTTTAATAGCCGGCAGAAGCGCAGAAGCTTTATTCAGCAAAAATTGAATACCTTGTGCAGAAACCGTCTTGGTAAAATCATGCTGTAGCTTAGTTGCCCCTATTACGATTCTTCCACCAGTCTTTGGCACTAAGTAAAAACCTTCATCTAAAAAAATCGTTTTAGAAAGCAGTGGCTTATGACTTTGCAGAGCAATACACTCCCCTTTTACAGGAAACACCTGACCTAAATGTTCAGAAGAAATAAAGCGTTTAGCCCATGAGCCTGCTGCAATAACTACTTTTTCTCCATAAAAAGAGCCTTTGGACGTCTGTACACCTTTTACCGTTTCATTTTCCATAATAAGAGAATGAACGTCACAGTATTCGAATACATCTGCTCCGTGATACAAGGCTCCATGAGCAAGAGCCTGGGTTAACTTAGCCGGAGCTAGCTGGCCGTCTCCCGGTATTGTAATGGCTCCGTATATGTCTGGAGAAAGCCCGGGTTCTAACAAACGCGCTTCTTTTACATCGATCCATCTTACATGTTCATCCCACCGGTGGTGCTGAGCGGCTTTTTTCTTTAATACGTGTGCATCTTCTTCAGTTACAGCAACTTTTAATAAGCCTTTTTGAATGAGCTCTACGTCGATGGCCGTTTTTTCTTTTAGTTCCTTCACCAGTTCGGGAAACATGCTTCTGCTCTTAATAGCAAGGTCTAAAAGAGGACCTTCTTCATCAATTTCAGCTTGAGCACCTAAAATACCAGCGGCTGCACTTGAAGCTTCACAACCAATTTGATTGCGTTCAAGAATAGCTACTGACGCTCCTTGTTTTGACAAATGATAAGCGATAGAAGAGCTGATTATACCTCCTCCGATTAACAGTACATCATAATGCTGCTTCATTTTCTCCACCTCCAGATGTCCATATGTGAGAATATTGTTTAATCGCTTTAAGGGGATCTTGCGCAAGCATGACACCAGACATCACAGCTATACCGTGTGCTCCTGTTTGCAGCACCTCTTTGGCATTTACAGGTGTAATTCCTCCAATGGCAATAACCGGTATCTGCACAGCATCTACTACTTCTTTTAGCGCTGCTATCCCTCGACTTCTTAATCCTTTTTTTGAATGTGTTGAATAAATATGTCCGTATAGAATGTAGTGAGCACCATCTTTTTCAGCTTCTAAAGCCTCTTCCACAGAGTGAACTGACTTTCCGACCATGAGAGAAGGAAATGCGTCTATAACAAACGAAACGTCTAAACTATGATAGGCAAGCTGTACGCCTTTTGCTTTTAAAGCATGCGCTACATCAACTCGATCGTTCACAATAATTTTAGAGCAACAAAATGGCAGGCTTTCTAGTAAACATTGAATCTGCTTTGCCGTTTTTTCTTTTTCTCTAATATGAACGGCGCCCGCAAAAGGCGCGATAGCTGTTAAAATTTTTTGAAGCTCTTCGATTGGCTGCTTATCTGTTGTAATGACATGAAATTTAGGAATATCCACATGATCGAAACCTTTCCATTCAGAATAAAGAGAAATTTCAATCACTTCATCTTGTGTAGAGGGCTTTATTACATACAAAAAACCACTCTACAACGTAGAGTGGTTAGCATGCATCTTTATGTAAACATGATCGCCACTTCCCTACGCTGGTCCAAACCAGATCAGGTTCAAAGGGTCCGAAATACATTCGTCTCAGCTTCAAAAGCTCCCCTAGTGATTGCTATTTATTGATTTTGTTTTCGTACTTAAAATTATAACACAACTAGATGTAAATACAATATCCCTTTATGCTCTTACGGCTCTCTTCCTTTTATAGAGGTATCTTTTAGGCTTCTTTACTAAGAGGCTCGGCGCACCGCATCATTCTGCTTTTTATATGGTTAGTAATCGGTATAGTCGTCGAATTCTTCTTTGTCTTTTTCCTTTTTCCGATCCCATATAAACAGCAGGAGTAACATAATAAAAGTTAGAATATAAAAACCGTAAAAAATAAATGCTGCCACAACATTTATAAATAAAAATAAAAAACCGATGATCTGACCTGCAACAGCTACAATCAACAAAATGTATTTCCAAACTTCTGCTTTTCTATCCATTCTCTACTTCTCCGTCTTTTTGTTTTTCCCTACTAGAAACGTTCTCTTTACTTAAATAAAAACGTCCCTGCCAGTAAACCGACTGTAAATAAACCAACTGTTCCAAATGCTGAAATCCCCACGTACGCCAACATTTTCCGATAAGATTTTTCTCGAATTAACTGTACGGTTTCCACACTAAACGTTGAAAAAGTGGTAAAGGCACCAAAAAACCCAATGCCAATCATTAAAAATATTGAATCATCATAAGCATGACTCGGAACCTTTCCATAATAACTACCGTAAAAAAGACCAAGTCCAAACGCACCGAGCAAGTTTACAAACAGCATTGATACTGGAAAAGGAGGGTTTGAAACTGTTTTTGTAACTTTTAAACCCAAAAGATAACGGCATATTCCTCCAGCTGCCCCGCCAAGTGCCAAGCTCACTATGCTCATTTACTTCACCTCATGTACTTTCACTAAATTTTTTCCTGCCGCTTCACCGCATAGATAGCCTGCTAAAGCAAGAAAGATTCCACCTACTAAAGAGACAATTACATAAATTGCTCCCCAAAATAAATGGTGCTGAGTGAGAGAAATGACGTCTCCTGCAAACGTTGAATACGTTGTAAAACCGCCGCATACGCCAACTCCTAGTCCAAGCTTTATCCATTCTTTTGGCTTTTTCCACACAAAAAATCCTGTTAATAGGCCTAGTATGAAGCTTCCTAATAGGTTTTCAATTACCGTTCCTATTGGATAGCCCGTATATAATAAGGAAAGATTCAGCAAATAACGTGCATATGTACCAGCGATAGCACCAAAGGCAATTGAGATTAAGTTTATGGCTTTCATCATGTCGCTCCGTTTCATAAATTCTTCTTTAAGTGTACCATAAGGAATTTATTTCTACCTTAACATTTAACTATATGTTTATTGCACCAAAAGTCATGAAAAAATGAAAGAGAAAATCGTCGCATGAAACTTCCTTTTTACTCCTCAAATCTCCCTTAAAAATCCACTTAATCCAAATTTTAAAATCTTTCTGTATCCTTATGACAAACCGTGTATAGAAGGTATATTTCCCTTATTTTAAGTCACATTAATCGTATAAGTTTTTTTTGTTGACTTTTGCTGTGTTCTTGTTTAGTATCACAGAGTATCATTTCCTATCAGAATACTAGGGGGTTTAGAAAATGAAGAAATTTGCTGCACTTTTGTCGCTACTATTAGCTTTCACAGTTGTGCTTGCCGCATGCGGTTCTAGCTCAAAAAATGAAGCAAACAATGGAGACAATAAATCTTCACAAGAAGATTTATATAATAAAGTGAAAAAAGATGGCGTATTAACAATTGGAACTGAAGGTACATACCCTCCGTTCACTTTTCATGACGACAAACAAAAGCTAACTGGGTTTGATGTAGAATTGGCTCAAGAAGTAGCTAAACGTCTTGGCGTAAAAGCTGAGTTCAAAGAAACACAGTGGGATGGCATGTTTGCTGGATTAGATGCTAAACGATTTGACATGATTGCTAATGAAGTTGGTATTCGTGAAGATCGTCAAAAGAAATACGATTTCTCTGATCCATACATCCAGTCAGGCGCTGTATTAATTGTTCGTAAAGACGAAAAAGATATCAAATCATTTAAAGATTTAAAAGGAAAAAAATCAGCGCAGTCATTAACAAGTAACTATAAAGACATGGCTCAATCTTATGGTGCAAACATTACGAGTGCTGAAGGTTTTGCTCAAGCAGTAGAACTAATGAGCGCAAACCGTGTTGATGCTACAATCAACGATAAATTATCGTTCCTTGACTATAAGAAAAAGCACCCTAACGCACCTATCAAAATCGCGGATGAAAAATCCGATGGTGCTGCAAGCGGCTTTATGTTTAGAAAAGACAGCGGTAAGTTAGTGGATAAAGTAAACAAAGCATTGAAAGATATGAAAAAAGACGGAACATACGCAAAGATTTCTAAGAAATGGTTTGGCGAAGATGTTTCTCCTAAATAATATTTTTCCTGATGGAGAGCGATTGAATCAATTGATTTCAATCGCTCAATCATCTCTCTTACCAATGGTAAAGGGAGCTATTCAATATTCTATTCCACTAACATTAATAAGCTTTGCCATAGGCATTGTGTTAGCTGTTTTAACAGCACTTGCTCGCTTGTCGTCAAGTAAGGTATTAAACATGATTGCACGTGTATATGTCTCAATTATTCGTGGAACGCCTTTGCTTGTGCAATTATTTATCATTTTCTACGGATTACCTAACTTAGATATAACAATTGATCCATTTATCTCTGCTGTTATTGGATTTTCATTAAGTGTAGGTGCGTATGCATCTGAAATTATTCGAGCAGCAATTCAATCTATTCCTAAAGGACAGTGGGAAGCTGGCTACTCACTTGGTATGACCTATTCCCAAGCGTTAAGACGGATTATCTTACCGCAAGCAGCACGTGTATCGATTCCGCCATTATCTAACTCTTTTATTAGTCTTATTAAAGACACGTCACTTGCATCGCTTATTCTTGTTTCTGAAATGTTCCGTCAAGCTCAAGAAATTGCTTCAACTAACTATGAGTTTTTACTTCTTTATAGTGAAGCAGCTCTATTGTACTGGATTATGTGCACAATCTTATCCATTATCCAAGGACGCATTGAAATAAGACTAGATCGTTACGTATCTAAATAACCGTTTCAAGTAGCTAAAGGAGTTTTTTATATGATTAATATCAAAAATTTGCATAAATCATTCGGTGATTTGCAAGTATTAAAAGGAATTGATTTAGAAGTTGAACAGGGCAAGGTAATTGTATTAATCGGCCCTTCTGGATCGGGTAAAACAACTTTTTTACGTTGCTTAAATCTGTTAGAAATCCCAACAGACGGCACGATTGAACTTGATAAAAAAAGCATGAATTTTACCAAGCCTGTTCGCAAAAAAGACATTACTTCATTTCGAAGCCTAACAGGTATGGTCTTTCAAAACTATAACTTGTTTCCTCATAAAACTGCGCTTGAAAATGTTATGGAAGGTCCTGTAATTGTAAAAGGTGTTTCCACTCAAGAAGCAGAAAAAAGAGGGAAAGAATTATTAACACGAGTTGGCTTAGGAGACAAGCTCGACTTTTATCCTTTCCAGCTGTCTGGCGGACAACAACAGCGTGTTGGCATCGCCAGAGCAATGGCGATGGACCCAAAAGTTATGCTGTTTGATGAGCCTACTTCAGCTCTTGATCCTGAGCTTGTAGGAGACGTTCTTCAAGCCATGAAAGACTTGGCAAAAGAAGGAATGACGATGGTGGTGGTAACTCATGAAATGCGCTTTGCCCGTGAAGTAGCGGATGAAGTTATTTTTATGGATCAAGGTGTCATTATGGAAAGAGGGATACCGGATCAAATATTTTTAAATCCTCAGCAAGAGCGGACACGTCAATTCTTGAATATGATTCATTAAAAAGGTTGCACACTTTCATGTGCAACCTTTTTCTTTATTTGGCTACTGCTTTTTTCATCAAATCTGTAATGTACGTAAAGAATGCTTCAGCTGTGACATCATATACGATATCTACAGGTCGTCCCTCTTCGGAAATTTCTGTTCTTCCTTGGCTCGGTGTTTCTGTATGCACAATACTCGAAACCGTTTTTACCTTCACAAGTGTTGAATTCCCTGTAAATGCTGTTGTGAGTACATCCCACAAATAATATGTTGAATTGGTTTCAACGTGCACAAGCGGCGGGCAGGCCGCGTAGCACTGCCCTACAAAGTCTACTCCTTCATATCTTCGAAGTGAAGCCCACATTTGACGAATAGCGGGCGTTAAGGGAACTTGATTCGTGCTTTCTAAAGCAACCATCTCAATTTTAATTTTGCTTTCCCATAGTTTCGCTACTGCTTCTGGATCCCAAAAAGCATTCCACTCCGCCGTTCCATCGTGTTCAGGTTCCTGCACATTTCCTACTTCTTGAAATGTACCGCCCATCCATACTAACTTGTCAATTTTCTCTTCTATTTCCGGCGCTTTTTCAAGTGCTCTTGCTAAATCTGTTAACGGTCCTGTAAACAATAAAGTTGTTTTCCCGGCTGTGTGCTGCAATGTCTCGATTAAATGATCATGAGCAGGGAGCTGACTTATTTTTGTTTGTACTTCCCCTTTTTCATTTAAAATCGGCAGTGCATCTACATAAAACGTATGCATGCGCCACTCCTTTGGAAATGGATTCATACCGCGTGAAGTAGATTTAGCAACCTCAATATCATAACTTCCAAAACGATCAATAATCTTTTGGCTTGCGCTGATACCTGGCTCTAGATATCCGTCAGCCGGAATAACAGATACTCCCGTTACTTTTACATCATCCATTTGCAGCAGTAAAAAAAGCGATACTAAATCATCGATGCCTGCATCATGGTTAAAATATACATTTGTGCTCATTTCTCTTCTCCTCTTTTCTATGTCTATGTATTGCTAACTAATAGCTATACCGCTATTTTATAATGAAATGATCTCTTTCGTAATCAAAGTATTAGGAACTTCTTTTACTATTTTCTATAATGGGTATAGAAATAAGGTAATCTATGTATAGATGTATACATCTCAGTATAGAAAGGAGAAATAAAATGGAGCAATCATTTTCAGCATTAATCGTAGATAAAAAAAGTGAAGACCAAGTGGAGGCGTCCGTCCAAGAACTGACGCTAAACGATTTGCCAGAAGGCGATGTACTTATTCGCGTTCATTATTCAGGAGTGAATTATAAAGATAGCTTAGCCAGCATCGCAAACGGCAATATTGTGACAAGCTGCCCGTTTGTCCCAGGAATCGACCTAGCAGGCGTCGTTGTATCTTCTGACAGCCCTGATTTTAAAGAAGGTGATCATGTCATCGCAACAAGCTATGACATTGGCGTATCACACTTTGGAGGCTATAGTGAGTATGCGCGCATACGCAGCGAATGGATTGTCCCTCTTCCTCAAAATTTAACGTTAAAAGAAGCAATGATTATCGGAACAGCTGGCTTTACAGCTGCTTTATCTGTGCATCGCTTAGAGGAAAACCATACTAGTCCATCTAATGGCTCTGTGCTTGTAACAGGCGCTACGGGAGGTGTAGGAAGCTTTGCGATTGCCATTCTTTCAAAATTAGGCTACACAGTGGAAGCAAGTACGGGAAAAAGCTCGGAAGCAGCTTATTTGAAAGAGCTTGGCGCTTCCTCTATTGTAGCGCGTGAAGATGTTTATAACGGCAAATTAAAAACATTAGGCAAACAAAAATGGGCTGCTGCGGTGGATCCTGTGGGGGGAGAGCCTCTAGCTTCTGTTCTCAGTCAAATTCAGTACGGCGGCTCTGTAGCTGTCAGCGGGCTAACAGCTGGAGGCAAAGTGCCAACAACCGTCTTCCCCTTCATTTTAAGAGGGATTAATTTATTAGGTATCGATTCTGTTTACTGTCCAATGCCTACTCGAAAAGAGATTTGGAATAGACTCGCTAGTGACTTTAAGCCTGAAAGCTTTGAACCTTTCATTCAACAGGAAATTTCACTACAACAGCTCCCTGAGGTACTTCCGACTTTATTAAAAGGACAAGCTCGAGGACGAACAATTGTGAAGCTATAAAAAAACGGAGAAACCTAGGTTTCTCCGTTTTTTTACGAACAGAAGCATGTTATTACGCATCTATTTTTGCTATTAAATCCGTCACTAATTCTTTCATGGTCACATCGGCTAAGACTTGTTCCATGGCATCTTGAGAACGTTTTAAAATCAATTCAAGGACACTTTGAATATTGGCTCCTACAGGACACTCCACATTCGGATTTTCATGCATTTGAAACAATTCTCCTTCTTCCACTGCCGCCACCGCTCGATAAACGTCTAACAACGTTATCTCTTCTAAATCTTTCAATAGATAAGCTCCGCCAGCTCCGGCTTTTACACCCACGAGTCCAGCTTTCTTTAACATCCCAATTACTCGTCTTATAACAACAGGATTTGTATTTACACTGCTAGCAATCCACTCTGAAGTACTAGGATGACTGCTATCTACTTTAATTAAAGATAGTATGTGAACGGCCACGGTGAATCGACTGCTAATTTTCATTGCTCTCACTCCTATTTTGTTGTAATCATTATAGTTACAACATTTATGAAAGTCAAGCATGCTTTTTTAGGAAAGAATGTCCTCTTCTACCGCCTCATAAAAGCGCAGCGTTTTCTTGATTTCCATAGCTTCAGCACATGCTTTCGTTTTCTTTTTATTCGCTTCTTTATGTTCGTTCACATGTTCTTCTCTTGAGATCCACGCTTGAAAGAACTGCTTGTCTTCCCACTTGGATACAAAAACATATTCAACTTTATCTGCGGAATCTTTTTTCCAGCATTCGAACGATAAATTTCCTTTGGCTGCCTCAATTTCTCTTTTGTTTTTCTTAGCTTTTTGCTTGAGCTGTTCTTCAAATTTCTTTTCTGTTTCAAAACTTGCGTTTACAACAAACATCTTATCTCCCTTTCTAAATGAAAGTAATTCTCATTTGATTATTGCATAGTAATTTTATTTTTTCAATTTATATGGGTAAGTTACAGAAGCCCAAAAAGACCGCTGTTTAAGCGGTCTTCTTCTTTACAAATGTTTTCTATGCACTGTTTTTCCATCATACGTAAAGGCGATTGGCTTGCCTTCCATTACCGTTTCTAAATGAACGGGGCGGCCCCAAAGCTGATGAACGTACGGTACCACTTTTTCTAAGTATTTGACATCTAATTCAATTCCTTCATACCAGTGTTTTAAATAGAGCTCTCCATTTTTTAGATAGTCTCCATTGGTTACTGTGATATAAGGAAATCCGCCGTTTACGCGCATATTAACAAGCTGATCTCTAACTTCTGTCCACTCTTTGTCGACGATTTTATAGTCTTTTCCTTGTTTTTGGAATAAGTACATATCCTCCCGCATGACTAAATCTTTTGTTAAGTAATTGCGGATAAAGGAAATATCTGATTCAACCTCACGTACCTCAAACATCTTCTCTCTTCCTGACCCCGGCTCCACGCCCCGGCGAATCATATCTTCTGTTGGATTATTGTAGCGTTCTTCAATGTCTTCAAAGATTTTTAAACCTAAATAATATGGATTGATTCCCGTCTTAGACGGCTGCACAACCCCTGCATTTAGCTTGGCGAATTCTATCGCTTCATCACTCGTTAAATCCATTTCTCGAATAATGCGCTGATGCCAGAAAGAAGCCCAGCCTTCATTCATAATTTTTGTTTCAAGCTGCGGCCAGAAATAAAGCATTTCTTCTCGCATCATCGTTAAAATATCCCGCTGCCAATCCTCTAGATAAGGACTGTATTCTTCGATAAATAATAAGATGTCTTTTTCAGGCTGAGGCGGAAATTTTTTAAAAGACTTTGGAGGTTTTGGTTTTTTCTTTTCTTTATAATCCAAATTCCATAAATCATCGTAAGGAGAAATGATTTCTTCTTCCGATGATTCTACATCATCTATGCTCCAAGAAAGCTTGGCACGCATAAGGGACGGATCAATATGTTCCTGAATCGATAGGACAGCATCCAAAAACTTTTCTACTTCACGCTTACCGTGCTTTACTTCGTATTCTTTAATTCGATCAGCGGTCGCTGCCATACTTTCTACCATATCCCGTTTAGTGTTGGCAAAACGGCTGTTATTTTTAAAGAAGTCACAGTGAGCTAACACGTGAGCTACAATTAATTTATTTTGAATAAGCGCATTGGAATCCAATAAAAATGCATAACAAGGATCTGAATTGATAACTAATTCATAAATTTTACTCAATCCCAGATCGTAGTGTAATTTCATTTTGTAAAATTGTTTTCCAAAGCTCCAATGTGAAAAACGAGTTGGCATCCCATATGCACCAAACGTATAAATAATATCTGCCGGGCAAATTTCATAGCGCATCGGATAAAAATCTAAGCCGAAACCGCTAGCTATTTCCGTAATTTCATCAATCGCACGGTATAATTGCTTATAATCTGCTTCTTTCACGACAGCTCCCCCTTTCACTCCTTACTTCAATCTATGTACAAACATGTCAATTCATGTGTTTTCATCAAAAAGAAGCTTTATTTTTTCAAGAAAAGGGGATTTTTATTTAGTTGTCTTAAATAATGGATGTAATATAACTGTTATGCTGCATCATTCTTTGCTTTTCTTATGATTTATCAGGTGCTGTACGTTTATTCTTCTTGCATAATAACTACAACCTCTTTTAATTATGCACTGGTCTTTTGCCCAACATTTACAGCGTAAGAATTCCCGCAAATATCATACACTAATTTCAACTCCTCAAAAGGAGGAACGTTATTAATGGATGTAATTGATTATGATCGAGCTTTGTATTACACACACCGTTCACAATGGGATAACTTATTAATTTTAATGGTTCGAACAGACGACGATTTTCTTTCAAAAAAGATTGAACATTTTTTGCACGCCTACAATTTCGAACGAAACTACCGCATCATTCAAGAAGAGCTTTATTCCTTACTACGCTACATTGATCATGCAACGGAATATTCGGAGCACAACCCGGAGCTTCTGGAAGAATCATTGTACTAGTATTTTTGATACACACACTTGGACAAAGAAGGGATGAATTCCCTTCTTTATTTTTTTATGTTGCACTAAAAATATGCATACTTTATTTCAAAAAACCTCACATAATATATGTAAACATATTTATTTTTATCGTTGACATAAAAGTGAATTCGACGTACAATCTTCAGTACATACGCTAAGATATTTCAGTACATACTGGGAGGAACAATATGAGTACTAATAAAAGGTTTCGCACATTAGATTTAACGCTAGCCGGTATGTTTGCGGCTCTGATGGCTATTGGTGCAAACATTACTTCTTGGGCACCTTTTTTACAAGTAGGCGGCGTGCCTCTTTCACTTCAGCCTTTTTTTGTTATATTAGCAGGACTTTTACTTGGGAGCCGAATGGGTTCTATTTCGATGATTGTATACGTATTAATTGGCATTGCCGGCGCCCCGGTATTTGCTCAATTTAAAGCAGGAATTGGTATTTTATTTGGAAGCACCGGCGGCTTTTTGCTTTCTTATATCGTAGCAGCATTTATCACAGGAAAAATTATGGAAATGCGCGGGAAGCCAACTTTTTCTATCTTTTTAATTTCATCGCTAGTTGGTATTGCGGTTATTTATTTAATTGGTACTACGTATATGTATGCAGCAGTTAATTACTGGCTTGAAGCTCCTGCAATGACATATGCAGCCGCTTGGAAGATTATGTCGTGGTTTGCGGTAAAGGATCTTATTTTTACTGTTCTTGGGGCTATGCTTGCTCCGAAAATTTATAAAGCCCTACGATCTTCTTCGTACTTGTCAAATACGCAATCAAACAAAGTATCATAAAAGAAGCCTGCTCAAGTTTGAGCAGGCTTTACTTTTATACCGTTTTCACTTTATCCAATACACGTTCTACTTCACCCATTACAGCTGTTTGTACAGCTTCTAAATGAGCAATGCTTGTTGCTTCATCTTCTGACACGACGCCAAAATAGAACTTCACCTTTGGCTCTGTACCAGACGGACGAAGGCAGAACCAAGAACCGTCTTCTAAGATATATTTTAATACATTTGATTTTGGTAATGTAATTTCTTCTACTTTTCCTGCTTTAATATGCTGACGCTCACTTAATGTATAATCCTCTACAACCGAAACATTTAATCCTGCAATGTCAGTAGGAGGTTCATTTCTAAATGTAGCCAAAATATGCTGAATTTGCTCAGATCCTTCTTTTCCTTTAAGCGTTAAAGATTTCAGACCTTCACGATAGAAACCATATTTAGTAAACACTTGCTGAAGCGCTTCGTATAGTGTCATGCCCTGCTTTTTATAATAAGCACAAGCTTCTACTGCTAGAATGGCTGCTTGTACAGCGTCTTTGTCACGAGCAAAGTCACCAATTAAATAGCCATAGCTTTCTTCATAACCGAATTGGAATGTATACTCGCCCGTTTGCTCATATTGCTTAATTTTTTCACCGATAAATTTAAAACCTGTTAGAGTGTCAACAACTTGCAGTCCAAATGAACGAGCAATTTGTGCGCCGATTTCTGACGTTACAATCGTTTTTAACACAACGCCATTAGCAGGCAGCACGCCTTTTTCTTTCTTTTGAGAAAGCAAATAGTGAAGCAATAAAGCACCCGTTTGGTTTCCTGTTAATAACGCATATTCGCCGCTTGGATCTTTGACAGCAATTCCTAAACGGTCTGCATCTGGATCCGTTGCGATTAAGATATCTGCATCAATTTCTTTTCCTTTACGAACAGCATATTCAAATGCAGCCGGCTCTTCAGGATTCGGAGATTTAACCGTCGAGAAATTTGGATCAGGAAGTTCTTGTTCTTCAATAACCGTGACATTTTCGTAACCGATGGATTGAAGCGCGTTGCGAACTGGCTTATTAGCTGTACCATGCAGAGGTGTAAAAACCACTTTTAAGTCTTTACCTGTTTCAGAAGCTAGCTCTGGATTAATTAAAATCGTTTTTAGTTTCTCATTGTATGCTTCGTCAATCGCTGAACCAATCATTTCAATAAGACCTTTTTCTTTTAGCTCCGCTTCAGATTGAACAGCTAATGCAAGTTCATTTTCCACAGCATTTACAAAGCCAACTAGTTCATCAGCTTCTTTTGGCGGCAACTGACCACCGTCTGGACCATATACTTTGTATCCATTATATTCAGGAGGATTGTGGCTCGCTGTAATAACAATACCTCCAAATGCGTTTAACTCACGCACTGCAAATGAAAGTTCAGGTGTTGGTCTTAGCTCTTCAAATACATACGTTTTAATTCCGTGACTTGCTAATGTTTTTGCTGCTTCCATTGCAAATTCAGGGGATTTGTGGCGAGAATCATACGCTATGACTACTCCTTGGTTAATAGCTTCTTCGCCAGCTTGTTTAATGTACTCAGCAAAGCCTTCGGAAGCTTTTCGGATTGTATACGTATTCATACGGTTTGTACCCGCTCCAATTTCCCCACGCATTCCGCCTGTTCCAAATTCTAATGTTTTGTAAAAACTATCTTCTAATTGTTTTTCATCACCTTTGATTGCGTCTAAATTTTGACGTAATTCAGGATCTAAATTTGGATGATTAACCCAAGATGTATACGTTTCTTTCCAACTCATAAAAAAAAGCCCCCTTATATAAATGTAAATATGTATGAAAAGAGAAAAACGAGTAATCGTCTTTCTCTTTTTTTAACAGTCATATTATATTTCTTCGTCAAAATTTGACTTCCTGCTATTATATTATGGCTGTATTGACAAATTTTGAGGTACTTTTTATTTTATCATGAAATACCTGTCATACGGTTAACTTTTTCATCTACTGGTACAACTGCGTCATGAAGGTGCTGTTCTAATTCATCCGTATAAGCTTTTGTTTGCTCAGGCGTCCACTTTAACTCTTCGGCCATATGAGCAATCACTTGTTTTTTCCAGCTTCTTACCCAGTTGATATCAAAGAATAAAGCGCCCGTACGTCTAATAAAGAAGTCCACTGGTTTTGAAACCATTTCTTCTTCTATGCCATATTGAATTTGCAGAAATACACTAGCTGGAAGGTCGCTGTTTTTTAGCTGATCTGGACGTTCAATCATGTAGCGGTATACTTTATCTACGTTTGAGCCATAGCGTTTTACAAGCTTTTCAGCAGCGTCACGTGATAATCCTAGTTTGATGCCTTCTTTGACTTTTTGCTCTACAAACGTTGGGAACCCACCTGAACCTCCTACATTACCTCCAGAAATCGGTAAATGTTTAGTTTGACAGCTTTCAAATTCGCGTCCTTCTGCTTTAAAATCTTCAGCTACGCGATTTACGACAATTTCAGCCATTTTACGGTACCCAGTTAATTTCCCTCCAGCGATCGTAATTAAACCTGATTCCGATGTCCAGATTTCATCTTTACGCGAGATTTCAGAAGGGTCTTTTCCTTGTTCGTGAATAAGTGGACGAACACCAGCCCAGCTTGATTCCACATCGTCTACTGTAATATCAACCGTTGGGAACATATAGTTAATCGCATCAATAACATATTGACGATCTTTTACAGTCATACGCGGATGTCTAGCGTCTTCTTTATAGACCGTGTCTGTTGTGCCCACATATGTTTTTCCATCACGCGGAATTGCAAACACCATACGTCCATCAGGTGTATCAAAATAAATGGCTTGTTTTAACGGAAAGCGCTCTTGATCGATAACTAAGTGAATTCCTTTTGTTAATTGAAGCTGCTTGCCTTTTTTTGAATTATCTTTTTCACGCAGCGTGTCCACCCATGGACCTGCAGCGTTGACGATTTTTTTCGCATAGATATTATATTCTTTATTCGTAAGCTGATCACGAACAACAGCCCCTACTACTTTTCCTTTATCATAAATGAAGTTTTCCACTTTTGTATAATTGACTAAATCTGCTCCTCTTGCGGCAGCTTCTTTAGCTACTTCAATTGTTAAACGTGCATCATCTGTTTTATATTCAACGTAGTAACCGCCGCCTTTTAAGTCTTTAGATTTTACCAATGGCTCGCGGCTAAGCGTTTCTTCTGCGCTAAACATTTTGCGGCGCTCTGAGCGTTTTACACCAGCTAAGAAATCATATACGCGCAGTCCAATTGAAGTTGAGAATTTACCGAATGTTCCACCCGTATGGAAAGGTAACAGCATCCACTCCGGAGTCGTTACATGAGGACCATTTTCATATACAATCGCACGTTCTTTACCAACTTCGGCTACCATTTTAACTTCAAACTGTTTTAAATAGCGTAGTCCGCCGTGAACAAGCTTCGTTGAACGACTAGACGTTCCTGCTGCGAAATCCTGCATTTCAACTAATGCCGTTTTCATACCTCGATGAGTCGCGTCAAGGGCAATACCTGAACCAGTAATTCCCCCACCAATTACTAGTAAATCATATTGATTTTGTGTCATGTCTACCAATTTATTCGAACGTGTTTGACTTGAAAACATACGTCATTCCCCTTTCATTTTTCAAAGATATCAAATTTTTCCAATATACCAAAAAGAGAGACCACAAATCACATATATAGTATGCCTACATATGGATCTGTGGTCTCTCCGATTCTCCAACCAATTTATTAACTTGAGTAAATTATATCATACATGCACTTTTAATTAAAGGATTTTCATCAAATAATTACTTAAAAGCCATTGTTGCATGCACAGCTTTTTTCCAGCCGCTATATAATTCTTCACGCTTTTCTTCTTCCATATTTGGTTCGAAAGATTTTTCCATATTCCACTGCTGCGCAATTTCATCGCAATCTTTCCAGTAGCCAACCGCTAGACCCGCTAAATATGCTGCCCCAAGAGCCGTTGTTTCATTCACTTGAGGACGTTCAACCGGAACGTCTAACACATCACTTTGGAACTGCATTAAGAAATTATTCTTAACTGCTCCTCCGTCTACACGCAATGTTTTTAATGTAATTCCAGAGTCGGCTTCCATTGCACTTAATACATCTCTTGTTTGATAAGCTAGTGATTCAAGCGTTGCACGGATAAAGTGTTCTTTTTTTGTACCACGAGTCAATCCAAACATCGCTCCTCGTACATCGCTATCCCAATATGGCGTTCCAAGTCCTACGAAAGCTGGCACAATATATACGCCGTCTGTAGACTCTACTCGTGTTGCATAGTTTTCAGTTTCAGCCGCATCTTTAAACATTCTTAAACCATCGCGGAGCCACTGAATAGCAGATCCTGCTACAAAAATACTGCCTTCAAGCGCATATTCTACCTTACCGTTAATCCCCCATGCTAATGTAGTTAACAAACCGTGATCGGACTTAACTGCTTTTTCACCCGTATTCATTAACATGAAGCAACCTGTTCCATACGTGTTCTTCGCCATTCCTTTTTCATAGCACGCTTGTCCAAATAAAGCGGCTTGCTGATCTCCTGCTGCTCCCGCAATTGGAATACTCTGACCGAAGAAGTGATAATCTACTGTATGAGCGTATACTTCAGAAGAAGGCTTTACTTCTGGAAGCATAGATTTCGGTACTCCTAAAATATCTAGCAGTTCATCATCCCATTTTAAATCGTAGATATTGAACATAAGCGTACGGGATGCGTTTGAGTAATCCGTTACATGCGCTTTTCCACCTGATAGCTTCCAAATTAACCATGTATCGATTGTTCCGAATAACAATTCACCGTTTTCCGCTTTTTCTCGTGCACCTTCTACGTTATCTAAAATCCACTTTACTTTTGTTCCAGAGAAGTATGCATCAATTAATAATCCCGTTTTGTCGCGGAACGTATCGTTTAATCCTTTTGCTTTTAACTCTTCACAAATGGCAGACGTTTGTCGAGACTGCCATACGATTGCATTGTATACTGGCTTTCCTGTTGCTTTTTCCCACACTACTGCTGTTTCACGCTGATTGGTAATTCCAATTCCTTCAATTTGATCAGCATGAACACCTGACTCAGATAGACAAGATGCAATAACAGCAAGGATAGAACCCCAAATTTCACTAGCATTATGCTCTACCCAACCTGGTTTTGGGAAGTACTGCGTAAACTCTTTTTGAGCTACATGTACAACTTCACCTTTTTTATTAAATAACATTGCTCGTGAGCTGGTTGTTCCTTGGTCTAAAGATAAAATAAATTTTTCCATATCAATATCCCCTATTCTCTGTATAGTGTCGTTTCTTTATTGTACATAGTTAGATGGTAAAGCGCATTCATTTTTTTGGTACTACTGCTGATTGAATTTGTGCTGTCTTTTGTTTAGAAACAGCGTAGATAACAGCTAAAACAATCACCGCAATGCTTAAGACAATCCATAAGCTGCTAGACATTTTATTTAAGAATGCCGCTTGATAAAATACTGCACCAATTGATCCGCCTAATAAAGGACCCACTACTGGTACCCAAGCGTATTTCCAGTTCGAGCTGCCTTTTCCAGGTATCGGCAAGATAGCATGAGCAATACGAGGTCCTAAATCACGAGCAGGGTTGATTGCATAGCCTGTTGTTCCTCCTAATGATAAACCAATACTTACGATTAAAAATCCTACTACTAAAGGATTTAATCCATCTGTAAATTTATTTGCTCCAATTGCTAAGATTCCTACAACTAATACAAACGTTCCAATTGCCTCACTTAAAACGTTTGCAAATGGGTTAGCAATTGCTGGTCCCGTTGCGAATACGCCTAATTTTGTACCAGCATCTTTTGTTTCTTTCCAGTGTGGAAGATAGTGTAAATAAACAACTGTTGCACCAAGAATGGCTCCAATAAACTGAGCTAAAATGTACATCGGTACTTGTGACCACGGAAAATCACCTGTAATAGCAAGCGCTACGGTTAACGCTGGATTTAAGTGTGCCCCACTCATATTACCAACCGCATATGCTGCCATCGCTACCGCCATTCCCCATCCCATTGTGATAACGATCCATCCTGAATTAGCAGCAAACGATTTTTTTAAATTGACGCCCGCACATACACCAGCGCCAAGGATAATTAAAATCATTGTTCCAATTATTTCTCCTAAGAATGCTTGCATATAAATAACCTCCCCTTTGTATGAAAACGATTAAAACAACAAGAAAATAAGAAAATCCACCATACATCCCCCTAATAAAATCATTAAAAGGCTATACCGTGGATCTCCCATTCTCCCTCACATCTATTAACTTATCTAGAAGTTTACTAGATGATGAAAGCGTTGTCAAACAGTTTTTTTAAGTTGAAATACTCCACAGTTCTCTATTTGATGTTGTAACAGCCGAAGCCCCGGCTTCTAAAGCATTATGAACTTCTTCTGCCGTTCGTATTAAACCTCCAGCTAACACCGGAATGCCCGTTTCAGCTTTAACTTCTTGGATTAAAGTGGGCACAATTCCAGGAAGAAGCTCAATATAATCCGGTTTTACTTTCTTCATTAACTCATAGCTTTTCTTCAAAGCCGTGCTATCCAATAAAAAGACTCGTTGAATGGCATAAATCCCTCTTTGTTTAGCTTTTAAAATAACGTTTGTTCTTGTCGAAATAATTCCTGCTGGCTTAAATTCCTGACACAAAAAATCAACCGCATATTCATCGTGCTTTAAGCCATGAATTAAGTCTAAATGAATGATTAGCTTTTTTTCATGCTTATGGACTTCTTTCATGATTCCTTTTAGCATGCCCACTTGATTGTCTAAAAGAACTCCGTACTCATAATTACTTGCTAAAAACTTTTCCAATTGCTTCATATCTCGAACAGCGGGTAATACCGATTGTCCATGAAAACTCATGTTTTCCCCTCTTTTCCATGGTTAGTCCATAAAATTCATTGTAATAGTTTTTATTATGGCAAAAGTTGAAATAAAAAACACCATGCATTTGCATGATGTTTTTAGAAACTGCGTTATTTTTTATATTTGATATTGTAAACGTCATGGCGTCGGTCTTTTAATTGACGAACCGTTCCTGATTGACGCTGGCGGCGAAGAATTTCTAAATCTACGTCTCCAATAACCACCATTTCAATATTAGGATTACATTCTCCTACAATACCGTCTCGTGCAAATTCAAAGTCAGACGGTGCAAAAATAGCAGACTGAGCGTACTGAATATCCATGTTTTCTGTTTCAGGCAGGTTACCAACTGTACCTGCGATAACCGTATAAATTTGGTTTTCGATTGCGCGCGCCTGAGAACAGTATCTTACGCGCAGATAGCCTTGACGGTCCTCCGTACAGAATGGCGTAAAAATAATATTTGCACCTTTATCGGTAGCAATACGAGCAAGCTCCGGAAATTCGATGTCATAGCAAATTTGGATCGCAATTTTACCGCAATCTGTATCAAACACTTCGACTTTATCTCCTGGGCTAATTCCCCACCATTTTCTTTCATTAGGTGTAATATGCACTTTATACTGCTTTTCAATTGTTCCATCTCGGCGGAATAGATACGCAATATTAAAGATATCTCCATTATCTTCTTCGACGAAGTGGGATCCTCCAATAATATTTACATTATATTTAACCGCTAAGTTAGTGAATAGCTCAATATACTCTTCCGTATATTCTGCTACGCGCTGAACGGCTTTGCTTGGAATCTTTTCATTCAAGAAAGACATTAGCTGAGTTGTGAAAATTTCCGGGAATACGCAGAAGTCGGCTTTTGCGTCATAAGCAACATCTGTATAATATTCTACCTGTGTTGCAAACTCTTCAAATGAATTGATCTGTTTCATCATATACTGAACAACACAAATGCGCACTGGGAATGATGTTTTAAAATGGCGTTTTGAACGGCGAACGTAATCTACGTTGTTCCATTCCATCAGCGTTGCATACTTATTAGAAGCTAGATCATCAGGAAGATAACCAGGGTTTATACGCATAAGCGTAAATCCGTTCATTAGCTGAAAAGATAGGACTGGATCATAAATTTTATGATGAATAACTTGTTCTACATATTCTCTAGGCGACATTTCAGCTGAATGCTTATGGTAATTAGGAATTCTTCCTCCGATGATGATACTTTTCAGGTTCAATTCACGTGCTAAATCTTTACGTGCTTCATACAAGCGGCGTCCTATTTTCATGCCGCGATACTTTGGATGAACCATTACTTCAATTCCATACAGATTGTAGCCTTCCGGGTTATGATTTGTAATGTATCCTTCGTCTGTAATATCGTCCCACGTATGCTGATCATCGTACTCATCAAAGTTCACAATCAAGCTTGAACAAGATCCGATAATTTCCCCGTCGTACTCTGCACATATTTGTCCTTCTGGAAAAATGGCTAGGTGACTTTCAAGCTGTTCTTTTTTCCACGGATCCATTCCGGGGAATGATAGCTTTTGAAGTGCTAAAATTTCATCTATATCGTCCGGTTTGATGTTACGAATAATCATTTTTTTCTCGAATTTTGATAAATCTATTGTAGACATACGCTAAAACAACCCTTTCTCTCTCTTCATTAGGCAATTAGTTTCCCTGTTTTTTATTATAATAAACATTATTAAAAATTCAAAAAATGAAGTTGAAACATAACAAAATAAATCCAATCTAAAGACGAACAAATGGATGCATTAGCTCGTATGAATAGCTTGTGACACCGCTGTTGATTTCCGTACAACTGCTAGAAGGAACAAAACAGATGAAACCTACGTTCACCATAATAAAAAAAAACGAACCACCAATCAAACATGTTGATCAATGGCTCATTTTTCACTTAGGCTAAAATACTTTTGTCCCAGCCTCATTTTCTATTTGCAAATATCTAATTTTATGGATGTTTTTTTATTAGGATAATTTTCAATAAATCCTGGTCCTAAAGAGACTTTAATGCCATTTATTTTATATACATTATAGCGTTCACCGCGATTTAACGTACGAATCTTTACCCATTTTCCTTTTTCTTCTTTTAACAAAACCATCGGTGATTGAATCGTTACAAAACCAATTTGGCCTTTTGAGAGCTTTTTCGTTTTACAAAGATTCTGGGCGACTGGAGCACTGCTTACTTTGTATTTGTTTTTAACAGCGATTGAATCAAAACTTTGAGAATGAAATTGACCAATAACCACTTTTGTACCGGTTTGAACGCGGTCAAACAGCCAGCGTACCTCTTTATCATACATACGAATGCACCCTGAACTTGCGTAAGTCCCGATAGAACTTGGATTATTATTTCCATGAATAGCATACGTCGTTCCATATGTTCCGCGCACATTTAATCCTAGCCAGCGATCACCTAGCGGATTCCTAGGATCTCCTCCCCGAATGTTATCTTTATAATAAGGCCGGTTTTTAATTTTATTCACAATGCTGAAGGTACCCTCTGGTGTATAACTCATCTGCCTCCCTGTCGCAACTTTGAACGTCCTTACTAATTTTCCTCCATCATAAAAAGCAAGGGTGTTAGTAGATTTATTAATAATAATAAGTTGATTTGAAGCCGCAGACGCATTGCCTGTCAGACCCATCCCCGCGAGTAAAAAAATAAGCCCAACAAAAAAAACAGCCACCTTTTTCATTTATTGACTCCCCCAATTTCTCTTATATCTATATAAGAAAAGTATAGGATGAAAGGCAAACCATCAGAACACTTTTTACCTTATAAGTCAAAATACAATAAAATCTTTCACGCACCCCTTTTTACTGACAAGAAGCAATAAATGTACATAACAAAAAAAAACGGCCCTTTAAAGGGCCATTTCATTTGTATTTAAAGCTTCACTTCAACTTTTGCATTTTTCTTAAGTTCTTCAACTTTTTTCTCTAATGCTTCTTGTTTCTTTTGTTGTTCAAGCTGCTGCTTAATTTGAGGCTTTACGTCTTCAAGCTTTGGCATTTGAGATTGTTCTTTACCGCCGCTTGCTTGACTTTGGCTTTGTTTTGCAAATTGATCGTAATAATCTTGAATTTCTTTATCTGTTACTTCTGGTGTTTGGATGTCTTTATCTACGTACTGCTGATATTTAATGCTGTCAGCCAGCTCAGACTTTAATTGTGATTGAGTTAGTCCTGCATCTTTTAAAGCCGCTTTAAACTGTTTATCTGTTTTGAACTGCTTTTTCGTTTCTTTTAACTTTTTATTTACTTCTTCATCAGTTGCTTTATAGCCTTTGTTTTCAGCTTCTTGCAATAGCAGCGTTTGACCTACTAAATTGTCAATTGTTTGCTGCTTTACTTGTTTAGCTGCTTCTTTAGATGTTGGGTCTTGTCCCATTTGTTGATATTGGGCTTGTGATGAAGATAATGCCGCATTATATTCTTCACCAGAAACTTTTTTACCGTTTACAACCGCTACGGTTTTCTTCTCATCTACTTTTTGTTTATCTAATTTCTTCTGCATTTCTTTTGCTTGCTTTTCCTGCTTTTCCTGAGCCTCTTTTTGCTTCTCAGTTTGTGCAGTTTTCTGATCATCACTTTTTGATTGCTTTGCATCATCGTTTGAACCGCATGCTGTTAAAGCTGCAGCAATTAACCCAATGAGCAATGTATACATCAGTTTTTTCATGATTAATCTCCTTTCATAATCCCAAACGATTATTAGCTATTCGAAAAAATCATCTAGGGGGCATTGTATATGATATAGGCGTAAAAAGAAACCATTTAGGCTAATTTTAAACATATGTAATAAGATTGAAACGTTCTGTAATCTTATGAAAGATAAATGCTCTTCTCTATACGGCCTGTCTAATCATAACATTATTTAGTATGATTTACATAATTTACAGAAGTTTATTCATCGTACATTCTTTTCTCTAAAGCTTTCTTTACATTAAAGATGACAGTATTTGATCACATAATTTCATCGTTTTTACATTGTCACTTCCACTGGAAATAATTTCTTCATCACTTGTACAACACTCAATGAAATGAGCCATCTCTCCAACAAATCCACGAAGGTAAAGATCTCGATATGCTCCTGACATTGGAGAAGCAGAAGGTGTAAACACACGGTCGTTTTCTTTTAATGACTTCCATGGTAAATCATCAAAAGTCTGAGATTCGTGAATAGTCAATGCGTTTACTTCATCAGCAAAAGCAAAGCCATTGTCAAATGTCACTAATAAGTTTTCGCTTTCGCGAGACCACGCTGTCATGCCAGTAAAATACAGGCTCCCTACAGTGCCATTGTCAAACTTCAGCGAAATACTATTTGAAATATATTCACCATGATTATTTCTGAACCCTGTCACGTGAACGACTTCGCCGAACAAGTGACGGACAAGATCAACAATATGTATGGCAGCAAGCTTCATAAACTGCTCTTCATCTTTACAAAAAGGGGTACTGTCTACAGCAAACCTCGCTTGAAATGAACGGACGTTTCCAAGGTTTCCTTCTTCAATTAGCTCTTTTAGTTTTATATAGCAAGGTGCATAGCGCTTCATAAAACCTACCATTACTTTTACGCCAGCTTCCCTAGCAGCATCTGAAATCTCTTTTGCTTCTCTTTCATTCATCCCCAAAGGCTTGTCCACATAAACATTTTTTCCCGCTCGAATGCAATCAAGCACCAAAGCAGGATGATCTTCAGGCTGTGCCACAACTACTACTCCGTCGCACTTTTCCTGCTTCAGCATTTTCTTATAATCATCGTATGGCGTACCGCTGCTCCCAAATCGCTGAAGAGCAGCTTTTGATCTTTCCATACTGCGTGTGGAAATTGCTTTAATTTCTGCTCCTGCTTCAATAACTGAGGGATAAATGTTCGTTGATGCGTGAAAGCCTGCACCTATAAAACATAATTTTGCTTTTGTCATGTTTTCGCTCCTATTTGTTTTTTGTGATGGATTTATACAAGTTTGACCATATCACAAGCTCTTTTTAAATGTCCAATTGAAATCTGAAATATGCCAATAAAAAGAAATAAGTTGAGACACAACTAAATGAAACTTACGTTTACCATAACAAAAAAACGAACCACTAATCAAAAATCTCGATCAATGGTTCGTTCTTCACTTCGTCTAAAATGCTTTTGTCCCAGCCTCTTTCTTTAATTTATGTATGAATTATAAAACGATTCATACGAATACGTAATCAAATTGTTTTCTTTTGCAAAACACTCAATGGAAACAGGAAATAAAAACCCGTATTTTTTTAAAATTGCAATATTTTTTTCGAATTGCTCGCAGTCGCTTTCTTCAATCGGCCGATGTTGGATCGCTTCAATCACGGCAATTATTGTCTGAAGGCTACTAATGACTTGCAATGCTTCATCGAGTAAGCCATTATATAAATGGTCTGTACAATAATCTGGGTTTAATAATTCATCAGGATTAAGCTTATCTACAGATACATACCGAGGTAACAAGTCATAGCGAAGCTGTTCAGTCAACTCTTCTATGTAATTCTCCATTTCTGGCGGAGCTGCTTGGGCAATTTTCATGGTTACCCCCCCCTTTTTTCTCTTAACTTATGTCTCTTTATTTAGCATAACATAAACATAAAACGAGAACTTCAGGTAGTTATTTCCTCCTAATTATTTACAAGTTCTTTTAAAAGATTAAAGGATATTTACTAGTATGTAAGGAAGGGATTAAATATGAGTATAAATGGCCAATGGCTAGAAGATAAAATCGCAAAAAATGATGCAGGGCAAACAATTGAAGATTATTTAAAAACGAAATGGCGTATTCCTAAAAAAACGCTGCATCAGTTTCGAATGAATAAAAATGTGCTTATAAACGGTGAGCCTTTACCATGGAGAAACACTCTTAAGGAACATGATAAAGTGTCACTTCCTTTTTTTGAAGCAGAGCCTAATGAAATCACTCCTTACAATGTTGATATAGAGATTTTGTTTGAAGATGAGCACGTACTAATCGTAAACAAACCAATAAACCTAGATACTCATCCTTCATCAGAGCAAGATCAAAAAACTCTTTTAAATGCTGTAGCTGCTTATTTTCAAAAAATAGGCCTCAAAACAAAGCCTAGACACGTTCACCGTTTGGACAGCGATACATCAGGTGCTATCTTGTTCACGAAGCATTTTGTAGCAAGCTCTGTGTTTGATCAGCTGCTGGCTGAACGTAAAATTAATCGGACTTATATTGCCCTCGTCCAAGGAATCATAAAAAAAGAGGATGGAATCATCAATGAACCCATTGGACGCGATCGTCATCACGCTACAAGAAGAAGAGTATCTAGAACGGGACAAGATGCCAAAACACGTTATCGGGTGTTAAAACGCAATACGGCAAAAAACGAAACGCTTATCGAACTTTCGCTCGAAACCGGACGCACTCACCAAATTCGTGTTCATATGAGTCACATCGGCTATTCGTTACTTGGTGATACTCTTTATGGAGGAAAGAGATTAAAAGAGCAGCAGCAAGCTTTACATGCCATTAAGCTTTCTTTTATACACCCGTTTACACATCAGCGTGTGTCAGCTGTTGCACCTCCAACTCAGCAAGTCTTTTTGGCTTACACCAAGTTGCTTTCCTATTAAACTAAAAGAGAGGTTAAGACGCAACTAGCTAAGGGCAAACAAATAGAAGAAGTGCGGTGAACCGCTTGAGATACCTACCTGAAACCTGTGTTCACCATATCAATAAAAAAATCCGAACGAGTTGAATTCTTTATCAAGAATCTCAATTTACCGTTCGGATTTTCTTTTAACTAAAATACTTTTGTCCCAGCTTTTTTCTATTGAATTTTAAACTGACGAATCAAGTTCGCCAATTCTTCACTAATCTCTTGCAGATGTTCAGCTGATTGAGAAACAGTAGAAATAGCTCTAATTTGTTCTTCTGTAGAAGCGGTAATTTCTTCAGTTCCCGCTGCTGATTGCTGTGCAATAGCTGCTATACTTTGAATGGCCGCTACCACGTCTTCCTTATGCTCATCGATACTGTCCATGCTGCTTGTCACATGTTCCACAGCCGCCGCCACTTGTTCAATTGTAGTTGCAATTTTATGAAAAGCTCGTTCTGTATCTCCTACCACAAAGTCCTGAGACTTTGAAAGCTCTTCTGTACGGTTGCATTCTTCACGTGCAGCAGCGACTTCCCCTTGAATCGCTGCAATCGTATGGCGAACTTGTTCAGTGGCCTGAGAGGACTGTTCAGCGAGTTTTCGCACTTCTTCAGCTACTACCGCAAATCCTTTGCCATGTTCTCCTGCACGAGCTGCTTCAATACTAGCATTTAATGCAAGTAAATTTGTCTGATCTGAAATACTATTAATGGTAAAAATAATAGATTCAATTTTTTTCATCTTATTTGTTAACTCTTCCATTACAGCTTGAACAGCATGAATCGTTTGAGCCGATTCAGTAGTTTGGTTGCGAAGGAGCTGCATCTGTTTTAAACCTTTTTCATTGATGCTTACAGCTTCAATCGTCATTTTATTAATCTGTGCATTTTGTTCAATGACTTCTTCAATTTGCGAAGATAAACTCATCGTTTTATGATTAGTAGTGTCAGCGTCAGAAGCTTGCTGCGTGGCACCGCTCGCAATCTCATGGATAGCCCGGCCGATTTCCTCACTGGATGCAGTGGCTTCTTCAGATACGGCACTCAAGTCTTCAACAGACGTTTTTACTGTCTCAACAGACGTCTGAACCGTGCCAATCAATGTTTTCATTTTGGCTACCATATCATTAAATAAATGAGTAAGCTCACCAATTTCATCTTTTGACTTCGTCTTCACCTGAACCGTTAAATCGCCAGCTGTTACTTTGGCTACTTCATTTTTCAAGCGGCGAATCGGATTAGTAATGATTCTTGAGAAAAAGATGGTTAACACTACTGATAATAAGATGCCAATTAACGCAATCCAGACAATAACAGTCAGTAAATGATGAGCGCTTGAGAGCATTTCATTATAAATAAAGGCATTTCCTATCTTCCAATTCGTCCCTTCGAGAGTATCATATGCCATCACTCTCTCTTCACCTTGAAAGGTATACTTCATGAAATCTCTACTCCGGTCTGCTTCGTACATTTTTTTCATAAATGGCTGATTCATTAAATTTTTTCCAGCTTCTGTTGGATGAACGAGCGCTGTGCCATTTTGATCAAATAAAAATGCATACCCACCGTGATTTACTTCTGCTTTACCTACAATGTTTTTTAATGCATCTAAGTCTAAATCAGTAGCTATAACGCCCAGCACATTTTTAGTATCTGGATCTAAAATAGCCTTTGCAATTGTCACGACCGTCTTTTTGGTTGCTGCATCTTCATATGGATCCGTATAAATAACCTCATTAGGTGATTCTACCGCTTGTTTGTACCACACCCTTGAAGTCGGATCATAGTTTGAACCAAACTCTTGTTTAGGAACAGAATACATTCCTTTATTTTTAGTGCCTATGTATTCAAGTGCCAGATTTGGATACTTTTCTTTAAACTGTGTAAACTCTTTTTGAACTGTGTTCCATGTAAAATACGGATTTTTCTCTTGGTTTGTTTGATCTCCTTCCTGCTTAACAAAGTTAACAATTACATCGTTTTCACTATACGTCAGCAAAGAACGACTATACATGTCTAAGTACGTATGAATCGTTTCTTTTAACTCTTTCACTTGACTTTGAGACTGAATTTCTACATCTTTTTCTATTTGTGTTTTGGTAAATTGATAAACAGCCCCTGAAACAACTAATAATAAAATAGCTATAAAAATACTAAAAAATACTACGAGCTTTGCACTTAACCTCTTCATTCCCTCACCCTTCTACAAAAATCTTTATATTACTAATAACGGCTTTTTATTTTCATTTTTGAAGAAGTTTTTGTGATTTATTTCAAATTCCCGCAAAATAAAACCAGCGCATCCTTTCATAACGAAAGAACGTGCTGGTTTTATTTTTGCTTTTCGTATGCATCAGGTTCAATATGAACAAGCGTATCTTTAATTTGATGCTCATCGTTCATCATATGTTCAATTTGATCAGCAATTTCATGGCTTTTGATAACATTTAAATGGGGATCTACTTTAACAGTTACATCGATCACGACTTGGTTACCAAGCTTACGCGCTTTCACATCTTCTACTTCTTTTACACCTTCTACAAGCTCGATGCTTTCTTTGTAGTGCCCTAACTTTTCTTCATCAAATCCGTCCGTTAAGGAATGAGCCGCTTCTTTAAAAATTTCGATGGCTGTTTTACAAATAATAATTCCCACAGCAAAAGCAGCTACCACGTCCAGCCAGGGCAGACCGAACTGTGAGCCAAAAATTCCCACAACAGCCCCTATACTCACAAGTGCATCAGACAAATTATCTTTAGCAACCGCATATAAAGACTGGCTATCAAGTTTTTTAGCAAGCTTAATATTATATCGGTAGACACCACCCATAACAGCAGCCGCTCCAAGACCTACCCAAGCAGCCAGTAAATTAGGCGCTTCAGATTTGTCCATAAATAATGACTGACCCGCATCGACCAATACTTCTAGTCCGATGACCATCATGATAAAAGAAGCAATAAGTGAAGAGATATGTTCCGCTCTGGAATGTCCATAGGGGTGATCATTATCGCGAGGTTTTTTAGAAATCTTTAAGCCGATTAAGACGGCAATTGATGCAATAATATCTGTAACATTATTAAGACCGTCGGCTTTTAATGCAGAGGAAGCGGTGATACCCGCAATGATAAGTTTACATGTCGATAAAAAGATATATGATAAGATACTAACCCAAGCGCCTTTTTGGGCTTGCTCATAGTAATTCTCCATCCCTTCCACTCCTTTATTCAAAATAAGCAAACTTAGTGTAACAAATGGATTTCGTGTGGGTCTATAGAAACATTATTGGCTGCTAACATACAAATAGAGAATGTTAAACTCTTTAGCTTTCTGCAAAACAAGTTGCCTTTACTCAACACTTTAAACGTTTAAGATCTTTCTAAATGTGGCACTTCATGTAGAAGGACATTTTTTTAAATCGCCCTGTAAAATTGTTTACTATTTTTTAAGGGTGTGATTTTTATCACAGCCGAGGGTATTTATTCTTGTTACACTAACATTGTGAAAAACATCACAAAATAAAATTCAAAGGATGATACAAATGAAAACACAATTTACACCAAAAACACGAAAAGTTGCCGTTATCGGAACTGGTTTTGTTGGCTCAAGCTACGCTTTTTCAATGGTGAATCAAGGTATTGCCAATGAATTAGTGTTAATCGATATGAACAAAGAAAAAGCAGAAGGTGAAGCACGCGATATCAATCATGGAATGCCATTTGCCACACCGATGAAAATCTGGGCTGGAGATTATAAAGACTGTGCTGATGCTGATTTAGTAGTTATTACAGCGGGCGCTAATCAAGCTCCAGGGGAAACACGCTTAGATCTAGTTGAAAAAAACGTTAAAATTTTTGAATGCATCGTAAAAGATATTATGAACAGCGGATTTGACGGCATCATTTTAGTGGCAACAAATCCAGTTGATATTCTCGCACACGTTACACAAAAAGTATCAGGATTACCAAACGAACGGGTAATTGGTTCAGGAACGATCCTTGACACAGCTCGCTTCCGCTACTTGTTAAGCGACTATTTCGAAGTAGATTCTCGCAACGTCCACGCTTATATTATGGGGGAACATGGAGATACGGAATTTCCTGTTTGGAGCCACGCGCAAATTGGCGGTGTGAAGCTCGAACATTTTATCAATACTGCCGCTATTGAAAAAGAACCCGATATGCAGCATCTATTCGAACAAACCCGCGATGCGGCTTACCATATTATTAATCGAAAAGGAGCGACTTATTACGGAATTGCAATGGGGCTTGTACGCATTACCAAGGCTATTTTAGATGATGAAAATTCTATTTTAACAGTATCTGCTTTATTAGAAGGACAATACGGTATTTCTGATGTGTATATCGGCGTACCAGCTATCATTAATAAAAACGGCGTACGTCAAATTATTGAATTGAATTTAACTCCTCACGAACAGCAACAGCTCGAGCACTCTGCTAGCATTCTTAAGCAAACTCGCGACAGAGCTTTTGTGTAACATCTAAAGATTTTTGCGGGGGACTCCCCCGCTCCCTTGTTTTAAATATGTAGTAGAGGTGTATGAATATGACGTGGACTCAGGTATATAATCCGTTAGATAATATTTGGCTTTCTGCACTAATTGCACTCATCCCCATTATCTTTTTCTTTATTGCTTTAACTCTTTTGAAATTAAAAGGACATATTGCTGCCGGTATTACGGTGCTTCTTTCTATGATTATTGCTATTTATTTTTATGATATGCCTGCCTCAATGGTTTTAGGAGCCACAGGCTATGGGTTTCTGTATGCACTTTGGCCCATCAGCTATATTATTATCGGAGCGGTGTTCTTATACAAGCTAACTGTCAAAAGCGGACAGTTTACTACCATCAGACAATCTATTATTTCAATAACCGATGACCCCCGCTTGCAAATGCTGCTTGTTGCTTTTTCCTTTAATGCTTTTTTAGAAGGGGCAGCGGGATTTGGGGCTCCAATTGCCATTACAGCAGCGCTTTTAGTTGGACTTGGGTTCAAACCGTTAAAAGCAGCGGCGCTATGTTTAATTGCTAATACAGCTTCAGGAGCGTTTGGTGCCATGGGGATTCCTGTTATTGTCGCAGGACAAGTATCTGGCATAGATCCAAAAGAAATTGCTCATTTTCTTGGGACGCAGCTTCCGATTATTTCTTTTCTTATCCCTTTTTTACTTGTCTTTATTATGGATGGGATAAAAGGATTAAAAGACGTATGGAAAGCAACGAGCATCACAGCCGTTTCCTATGCACTGACACAGTATTTAACTGTTACATACATCGGCCCTGAACTTCCAAATATCACATCTTCTATTGTGAGTTTGCTTGCTCTTGCTTTTTATATTAAACGAACAAGCCCGGCAGCAGCTAAAAGCTTCAGCCTGTCACCAAAACAGATTTTAAAGGCTTGGTCTCCTTTTATTCTATTAACGATACTCGTTACGGCTTGGAGCATTTCTTTTGTCAAAATAATGCTTGAACATATGAACCTGCTTATTAACGTCCCATTTTTACACAATCACGTAATTAAAGCAGCGCCTTTAGTAAAAGATCCTACGCCTTACGCTGCTGTCTTAAAAATAGACGTATTTGCAGCAACAGGTACAGCAATTCTTATTGCTTGTATCCTTTCAGTTTTCTTGCTTAACGTATCGCCAAAAGTGGCATGGACCACTCTTTTAGAAACCGTAAAAGAATTATCAAGACCTATTATTACTATTATGATGGTCATTGCTTTTGCTTTTATTTCAAATTATTCAGGACAGTCTTCTACACTTGGATTGGCGCTTGCTACATCAGCTGCTTATTTTCCATTTTTATCTCCATTTCTTGGCTGGATCGGCGTATTTCTAACGGGGTCTGTCGTATCAAATAATGCGCTGTTCGGCAACTTGCAGCTAACTACAGCTCAGCAAATTAATGTCTTGCCAGTTATTCTCGTAGCGGCCAATACTGCCGGCGGCGTGATGGCTAAAATGCTTTCTCCTCAATCAATTGCCGTCGCTGCCGGAGCAGTGGGACTGGCTGGAAAAGAAGGTGAACTGTTTAAATACACGCTCAAATACAGCATGGGATTTTTGATACTAGGAGGGTTTGTTACTTTTTTATTGGCTTGGTGGTTATGATAAAAAAGCGCTAAAAAGCTGTTATTACCGTGTTTCTTTCATTTAAACAAACGTTTGATTATATAAAAAAGTCCCCAGTTAGCGCTGGGGGTTTTTTTATTCCGAAATAAGTAAACCTATGTTGCCAAATTGTTTCCCTTTATCTAATCGTTCGCAAGCTGCAACTGCCTCTGACAGCGGATAGAATCGATCGACGATTGGTTTAATTTGATATTTCTCTATAAAATCCATCATGTCCACGAATTCTTCCCGACTTCCCATAGACGTACCAAGTATGTTGAATTGAGGATAAAAAATGGTTCTTAGAGGTAATTCAACTTCATTTCCAGAACTTGCACCAAAGTTAACAATTCTTCCATTTGGCTTTAATATTTCAAAATAAGCAGGAAATAAAGCTGCCCCCACACTATCAAGTATGATATCTACTTTTCTATTGTTGGTTTCTTCTTTTAGGTTGCTTCCGCTATCTAATGCATAATTCGCTCCATGCTTTAGAGCTTGCTTTCTTTTTTCACCACTTCTAGAAGTGACTGTTACGTTAGCTCCGATAGCTTTTGCGAATAACAATCCATAGGTCGCGACTCCGCTTCCTATACCGGGAATAAGGAGGTGCTCTCCTTTTTTTAATTGGCCTTTTGTAAATAGAGCTCTATAAGCAGTTAAAGCGGATAATGAAAGAACTCCCGCCTGTTTCCAAGATAGATAAGATGGCTTTTGTACAACGTTATTCGCTTGTATGATTACATACTCTGCAAATGTTCCATGTGATGGACCGCCTAAAATTTCAGGTGTAAGTGGAACGTGTTCTACACAATCCCACTCTAGACTTGGATTAATAATTACTTCCATTCCTTTTTTTAAACCTTTTACGCTTTCTCCCAATTCTTCTATAATGCCTGCACCGTCTGAACCGGGGATAAACGGCTTATCTCCTTTGCCTCGATTATTCATAACGAATAAATCTCTCCGGTTTAAACCTGCTGTTTTTAGTCTTACTTTTACTTCTCCTCTTTGAGGGTGCACCTCCTGAAGATCTCTGTACTTCATGCCTGCTATTCCACTTTTTTCACTATGTATAATGCCTTTCATCATTTCGCCTCCTCTTAATCTACCCTACTAAAAAGCTGTAAATGGAAAAAGAAATATGCCTAAAAAAAGGAAAAAAAACAGTTTTCATATTCACTTTTTCACCGTTTTATCTTTATTTTTCTGTATCGTAAAGGTATTAAGCTTCTTTTATTACATTTTTGTTACAAACAATCTTTTTGTAACAAAAAGATTAAAAAGTAGAGAGAAACGCCTGAAAACGTTGATAAATCAACATTTAACTGGTAATTCTCTTACTATATCTAGTTTAGAAACTAGTAAAAAACTAAAAAAATTTAAGAAAAAAAGACAAAACACTTTCTTTTATTACAGATTTATTGTAATATAAATGTAACAAAAGAAATATAAAACACATAATCGTTACATAAATAAGGTTAATTAATTAGGAGTGAGTTAGAAATGAAAAAAATTGGACTAGTTTTATCATCAATCGCTATTTTCTTTACACTAAGCACTGGAGTTACAGCACAAACAACATCTACAACACTAACGGATGCAAATGCTGTCAAAATTGCAGCTAGTGCCAGCAATCATTTCTGGAGTGCTCTGCACGGTTATAAAAACAAACCATGTACAGAACGTACATTTGAATATAAAGGAACTGATTACGTGTATCTTTGCCCTGAATTTGATACAAAAGCTGAGCTATCAAGCTACTTATCTGAGACATTTACAAATAGTGCAGTAGAAAAAGGATTAACAAATTACGGCTATATCACATATAACGGCAAACTTGCACATCCAATCGGCGACGGATTCAGCATGTTAGAGTGGTCAAAAGCAAAAACAAAGCTTGTGTATCAAACAGCAACAGTTCGCTCTTATGAATTCACAGTTCCAACTGTAGATGGCGGCAGCGTAAAACGCACTGTCACATTCTATAAATCTAATTCTCAGTGGAAAGTAAATAAATTTGACGCTGTTCAATAATAAAAAAAGCAGGCCTGCTTGAGCAGACCTGCTTTTTTCTTTTTTTATCGATAACATAAATAAAACTTCTACTTACAGCGCTCTAATAGCTGTAAATAGAAGTTGAGATCACAAGTTTAAGTAAATCAAATTTTGTCGAATCCTGTAGAAACAGTGATAAGTTACGTTTTATATTACAGGCTAAATTGCTTATTGTCAACAAAATTCAGCAAAAAGATAGGGCAATATATTCAGAGCATAATAAAGACATTAACTTGGATTTTGTTCATGTTCCTCTGGGTTATCATGTACAGGATGAGCGCCCGGAAATAATCTTTGCGCTTTTTCATGAAGATTTTTGTTTTCATAATTAAATGCGCTATACGTTCGCTGCCCTTCTTCCCATGAAGTAGATTTCCCCAGTTTTTGATTAACAGGAGAACCGAAAGGACCGTCTGGAAATTCTTCAGCGGTTATATACTCATGGCTTTTTTCTACTGTAGAGAAATCATCATACGATGGTTGTTTGTCTTTTTTCAATGATTTCACCCCTTCTTTCTAGAAGATTTTCTACTAGTATGCACACTTCTTTGTAAAAAACCCTCTTAAATTAGTCTAAATCAGGGTATGATAACTATACATTTATTTTTAAAAGGAGTTGAACAGCTTGGAACCTAGACCTCAGAAAGGAACTTTTTTCCGAGAAAAAATCTTAAATAATAAATTTGTTGTATATACAATTATTATTTTTATTCTCAGCATGACTATTTTTTCGTTATCAAAAATCGGATTTATTTTAATTCCTATCTCTATTTTTATTAAAACAATCGCACTGCCGATTATCTTAGCAGGAATTTGCTTTTATTTATTTAATCCGCTTGTTGACTTTTTAGAACGAAAAGGTGTAAAACGAATTATTTCCATTCTTGTTTTATACATAGTGATTATCGGCGCATTAGCCATTATTATTTCATCGGTTATTCCGCCTCTAAAAAATCAAGTTGACCGTCTTATTGATAATATCCCAGAGCTGACGCATGACGTTCAGCATGCGGTGACGAACCTTTCGAATAACCGATATGTCGAACAAGGTCTTCAGTCGGCTAACACGGACCTAGATAAGATTTCAAAAGATGCATCAAAACACTTGAGTAAATATGTTTCTGGATTTTCAAGCGGTATTGTGAATTTTGTCGGCACCATTACAGAAATTATATTATCGGTTGCCGTTTTACCCTTTATTCTTTTTTACTTATTAAAAGATGGGAAAAATTTACCTAATTACATTGTAAAACTGCTTCCAAACCGCTCTCGTTCTGAGGCTAAATTCATTTTAGCCGACATGAACCACGCATTAAGCGCATATATTCGCGGGCAAATTTTTGTTGCGATTTGTATAGGTGTACTGCTTTTCATTGGCTATCTGATTATTGGGTTAGATTATGCATTACTTCTAGCGATTATCGCCATGGTAACCAACGTTGTGCCTTACCTTGGTCCTATTATCGCCATTATCCCAGCCATTATTATTGCGTTTATTACCTCTCCTTTCATGCTTGTAAAACTAGCCATTGTCTGGGCAGTTGTTCAATTGCTTGAAGGTAAAGTAATATCTCCGCAAATTATGGGAAGAAGCCTAGACATTCACCCGATTACAGTCATTTTTGTCATTCTAACCGCCGGAAACTTATTCGGAATCATCGGTATTATTTTAGCCGTCCCTGGATATGCCGTTTTAAAAGTTATTATTACGCATATTTACCAATTCATCCGTTTGAATTCGACTATGTATCCAGATAAAAAAGCATAATAAAAAGCCCATCGATTTTCGATGGGCTTACCTTTTTACTTTTGTTCTTCTTCATCTTCACGATCAAACCAAAGGAGCTCTTGATCATCTTCATCTCCATTATAGTTGATGAGAATTTCTTCTCCTGCTTGGATATCCGTATATGCATAAAAATCAAAGGTATGATTGTCAAAATTAATTTCATACGTAGCATTGGGTGTATACGAGTGATTAAACAGCATACCGTATCCCAAAAGAATAGCCGTATGATTCACTCCATATTCAAAAGCATAATCCGCTAGTGTTGTTTTCTCAATAAAATCATGCTCTTTATTAGGATAAGCGATAACAGGAGCTTCGTGAATAAGCGTTCCTTTTTTAATATCTTGCTTAGCAAATACACCTCTATTAAATTCTCCGTCGCTTATCGCAGACGCTTTTATTTCGATCATATTCGTCACCTATATATTCTTTCCTCTAAGATTTTTTTCTTCCTTAAGCTTGACAGTTTCTAATAGGGAAATCAACTGTTTTTCATAACCACTTGAATAAAAGCTGAAGGAGCGCTTATCATGCACACTTGTGTAAGCACTTACCTTGTTAGAAACACACAATTTGACTTTATTTTAGACATGGAAAAGCAATAACCTTGCGCATAGCGCTTTTTTGAGCCATTCAACATGTGAAGAATCGTTTTTCTCTGTGATATAATCGTTTATGCTGCTTTTTTATGTTAATCTATGACTCTTATTACCAAATTTATCTCATGTTAGAAGGAAGGTTTTAAATGAACTTAAATCATGACAAAGATGGTGTAACGTATGCAGTCCTTTCTTATCTTATGTGGGGGCTCACGCCAATTTATTGGAAGCTGGTTCACCACGTAGCACCAGGGGAGATTTTAGCTCAGCGCGTTTTTTGGTCTTTTATTTTTATGCTTATTCTTTTATTGATCACAAAGAAATGGCGTACATACATTGCGTTTGTAAAAGAAATAATGAAAAAACCATCCTTATTCTGGTCCCTTTTTACTGCGTCTGTACTTATTAGTGCAAATTGGGGCATTTTTATGTGGGCTGTCATTGATGGAAAAATAGTAGAAGCGAGCCTTGGACAATATATTAACCCCCTAACAAGTGTTTTATTAGGTGTTATTGTCTTAAAAGAGAGATTAAGCGGGGCTCAAATTTTTGCATTTATACTAGCAGCGATCGGGGTATTAACACTCAGTCTTCATTATGGTGTGGTTCCTTGGATTTCGCTTAGTTTAGCTCTTACTTTCGGATTATATGGTTTGGCAAAGAAAAAGATTAAAGCTGACTCAACAATCGGATTAACTCTTGAAACGATGGTCATCTCCCCTATTGCATTAGCATATATAAGCTACCTCACGTTTCAATCACACTTGCAGTTTTTTGATTCTTTTTCAACAAGTCTTTTATTAATGGGAAGTGGAATGGTCACAGCTTTACCACTCTTATTATTCACAAAAAGTGCTAAAAAAGTATCATTATCAATGCTTGGTATTCTTCAATATATTTCACCAACATTATCTCTGCTAGCAGGAGTGATTCTGTACCATGAATCGCTAACAAAAGCTCATGTTATTGCTTTTAGTTTTATTTGGTTAGCTCTTATTGTTTATACGTTTTCATCTATTGCTAAATGGGGGAACAAAAAACAAATAAGAAATAAAATGGAGGCCTAACAGAATCATACATTCTCTTACGTATTATTTCTAAACAAATTGGGCTGAAAGGAGCGAGCGATATTTATGAAACAAATCATTGACGCTCATATTCACCTCGATCAATATGAACCGAAAAGCTGGAAAGACATAGTAGAGAAGGATCCTTCGTTACAAGCGCTTATTTCTGTATCTTCCACATTACAGTCTTGCCAACTTAATCAAAAAATCAGCCAATTGTATTCTTGTGTGAAACCCGCCTACGGATTTCATCCTGAACAAATGCTGCCTTCTTCAAATGAATTAGCGGAGCTGTTTGCCTGGATTGATCAAAACAATGAAGAAATGATAGCTGTTGGTGAGGTAGGTCTACCTTATTACTTAAGTCAGACCTATACTCTTTCTCTAGAGCCCTATTTGGAGCTGCTTGAAGCTTTTATTATTCATTCAAAAAAATGGGAAAAACCGTTAATTCTTCACGCTGTATATGAAGACGCTGAAATTGTGTGTGACTTACTAGAAAAACATTCCGTGTCTAAAGCTCACTTCCACTGGTTCAAAGGAGCTAAAAAAACCGTTGAACGAATGAAAAACAACGGTTACTATATTTCAGTTACACCTGATATTGTATATAAGCCTAAAATCCAAGCGCTTGCCATGGAATACCCTCTTGATTACTTGATGGTCGAAACAGATGGTCCGTGGCCATTTGAAGGACCTTTTCAAAACCAGATAACGGTTCCATCAATGATACATCAGTCCGTTGAGGAAATAGCACGTCTCAAAGGAGTTTCTGGAACGGAAGCATATGATTTTTTATATCAAAATACGTCTTGTTTTTATAATCTCTCCACATAAAAGGCCTTTCCCTAAGGAAAGGCCTTTTATATCTAAATTCGTTTCACAAGTTTTACGATTAGCACAATCACTGCAATGACAAGAAGAATGTGAATGATGCCGCCGCCAATATGAAAAACTAATCCTAATAACCAAAAAATAAATAAAAGTCCAATAATCGTCCACAACATAATTTTTTCTCCTTTTTTATATGTAGTATTTGTTATAATTTTATATTTCCCTAAATGTGCATAAATAAACGCATTTCATATACATCTTTTCACTGAGGAAGGTTCACATAATGTACAAAAAGCAATCATGTTCTCTGTGGTAAAATAAGTATGTAATCTTATTTCATTTAAACTATAGCGGAGATGATTAACTATGACATGGATTGTATTACTTTCCATCATTCTTGTAAGTGCACTCAAAATATTAATAACGTGTCTTCCAACTCCAGTGGTCAAATGGCTTATGACTAAATTTCAATTACACCCAACACTTGATGACCACAACGTTACTGTCACAGTTGATGGGAAACATTTAGAAGGCAAAGACAAAATGCAAGTGATTGATTATTTTAATAAAGCAACATTTTTAAAACAATATTATGTCCATGAAGGAAATAAGGACTATTATAAACACCTAGAAGACAGTGAAACTCCACTGGTTATCGATACGAAAAAAGGAAAAAAAGATGTTCGATTATGCGTATACAGTTATGATGATCATGTCGATGTCGTAAAACAGTATAAAAAGAAAATTATTGCTTACAGCCTGCTGTCTGATCACCTTCAAAAGCAGTCCATAACAGCTGACCTAGCTTAAACCAGTCGCCTATAAGGCGGCTTTTTTAGCTTTTAGTTTTAGTTTGAAGCTATCTTATTTAAAAATACCAAACTTTAACAGTAATTCTAATGCTATAATGAAAATTAATAGAATTTTCTAACTCTTTTAAGAGGTGATGGATAATGCTTTCTTTGTTAGGGTTTGGAATGATTGCGACTTTTCTATTTCTTGTCATCAGTAAACGCTTGTCCGTGGTTGTTGCTTTTATTTTTGTCGCTATCCTCTTTGGTATAATTGGAGGTTTTAGTGCTGATATGGGCGATATGATGATGAATGGTATTTTAAAAGTAGCTCCTACGGCCATTATGATCGTTTTTGCTATTTTATATTTTGGACTAATGATTGACGTCGGTTTATTTGATCCTATGATTTCTCGTATCCTAAACATTGTGAAAGGCGATCCTTTAAAAGTCGTAATGGCAACTGCCGTTATTACAATGCTTGTTGGCTTGGACGGAGACGGCTCTTCTACATTTTTAATTACAGTTTCCGCCTTGCTTCCTTTGTACACAAAACTGGGAATGAACCGACTAATACTGGCTTGTGTTATTAGTTTAAGCGCAGGTGTTATGAATATGATTCCTTGGGGAGGTCCTCTCGTAAGAGCCGCAGCAAGTTTGCAATTAGAAGTATCAGATCTATTTAATCCTCTTATTCCAGCTATGGCAGCAGGATTGATGTGGACTTTATTTTCAGCATATCTACTAGGAAAGAGAGAAAAAGCGCGCTTAGGAACTATTCATTTAAAAGGTGCATCAATGGCATTTGCTGAACAGCTTTCAGTTCATGAGACCCCTGGGAAGCCACCTAGACTCTTTTGGTTTAATGCCTTATTGACACTGTGCTTAATGACTCTCTTGATCATAGACATACTCCCTATTCCAATTTTATTTGCTATTGCTTTTGCCATTGCTTTATTTGTTAATTTCCCTCATCCAAAAGAACAGCAGGAAAGAATCTTAAGTCATGCAAACAGCTTTGTAATGGTTAGTACGTTGGTTTTTGCAGCCGGAATCTTTACAGGCGTTTTTACAGAAACAAAAATGATGGATGCCATGGCTAATACCATTGTCAGCCTCACTCCTGAATGGCTGGGCTCTCACCTTCCCTTAGTTGTAGCAATAACGAGCCTTCCTCTTAGCTTTGTATTTTCACCTGATGCTTATTATTTTGGCATTTTACCTGTTATTAGCCATACAGCAGCTAATTTTGGTGTAGACCCTGTAGAAATAGGACGAGCAGCTTTATTGGGACATTCCACAACTGGGTTTCCCCTATCTCCTTTAGTACCTGCTACTTTCATTCTGATTGGGCTGGTTGAAGTAGATTTCGGGGAGCATCAAAAGTTTCTTTTCAAGTGGGCCTTTGGGACAACTATTGTGATGACAATTACAGCCATTTTAACGAATGCTATCTCCCTTTAGACTCTACCATAAAAAAGGAAGCCGACTACCATAAGGCAATCGGCTCACACATGTAGGATATTGATTTAACACTAACAAAGTACAACACAACACTAGTAATTATATAATATATTTCATTATTTTGAAAGCGATTTCATATATATTTTTAAAAATATTTTGTTATTTGTTTTTCATAGAAAAAAACCACGTTTCAGCCAATTCGAAACGTGGTTCTTTTCTGTAAGGACTTGCCCTACAGGCTATAAATGTAAGTAAGCTCATTATAGCATGAGCTCTTATCTAGATTCTATGGTAATTACTGTATAATATCGTTACATTACGACCGGTTGTATTTTTCTGTCCATGTGCAGCGTATTCCATGGCTCATCCTGTTCAGCAAGCCTTTCGATAAAATCTTGTGAAGTCCAGAATGGAATAGCCCCCGGTAAAAAAGGATGAGTATGCAGATACAACGTGTCATAAAAATGACTTTGAGCAAATTGTTCTACTGCCTTTAACAGCTGCTGTCCAATGCCTAGACGCCGATATGCTGGATCGACATAGCATTTTACAATCTCGGCTGCAGTTTTATGTTCATATCGCTTTTTTAATGCATGAAACCTTCCATCGTAAGCGTATAAACCAATTGTTCCAATTACTTGTTGATTTTCCGTAACAGCTGCAAAAAAAGCAGCGCCTTTCGCTTGAACATAATATTTATTAAAATGAAGCAAATCCACAGGAAGCTGATTTTTTTCCATCATAGGAAATAGCTCATTCCGCATATTCATGACAAACTGAATCACTTCCGCATTCTTTTCTTTTACTTCTTTAATTTGATACGTTTGTACTTCTTGCACGTTTACTGTCACATCCTTTTATCTATCATTGTATACTTTCTCGTTTTCCTATAGGAACAACACAATATTGACTATGGCGTTACGTCTAAATGCTGAGTCAGCATATAATACTCGCTTGGATTTGTGGTCCAGTTTTTCACTTTTTGATTATAAGCAACAACAATGTTTGGATGTACAATCGATGACGTCAGCATTTCCTCATTAATCAAAGCGGTTGCTTGCTTAGCTAACTGATCTCGCTTTGCGTCATCTACTGTTGAATTTAACTGTTCTATCATTTTTGTTAGCTTATCGTCATCAATTCGGCTGGCATTTAAACCACCGCCCGGCAAATAGTTCGTACTTAAATAATAGCTTGCATCTCCTCTAGGTGCAGTGATAAGACTGTACAGTGCTAAATCCCAATCGTCTTTTGCCATTACATATTCATCGCTGTCCTCAACGAGATGAATCTTAATAGTAATTCCTAACTCTTTGGCATTAGACTGTATAAGCTGAGCAATCAAAGGAAGTTCTGGTAGAGAGCTGTATGTGACAAGAGAGAGCGATAGTGGCTTTCCATTTTTCATTGGTTTGTCATTTTTGATTTGATAGCCTGCTTTCTCTAAATATTTTTTAGCAGATGGCATACCTCTTTGCTCATTAGCATTATTATCAGCAAAAGGAAATTGAGGTAAAAATGGACCTCGAGCTGCTGCCGCTTGATTGTTCATGATGCTGCTGACAATTTCTTTTCGGTTCAGTAAGGTATCGATAGCTTTTCTTACATTTTCGTCTTTTAATGCGTCATTGGTTTGATTATAAAGTAATAAATGTGTACGCACACTGGGTACTCCACTTACCTTAAAAGACGGATCTGTTTGTAAAGTGCCCAAACTTTCTAAAGGCGGGCGATAAATAATATCCGCTGTTCCGGACTGAAGAGCCGCAACGCGCGCATTAGCATCTTCGTTAAATGCAAAGATCGCATTTTTTAATTTTACTTTCCCATTCCAATAATGTTCATATCTTTCTAACTTCACTTGATTTCCTTGATCGAAAGTCAAAACTTGAAATGGACCTGTGCCAATAGGCTTCTTAGCTATATTAGAAACATCAACATCTATAATAGCTGTGTTTGGATGTACTAACTCAGAAGGAAATTTAGGCATTGGTTCTTTTAATGCAATTGTCAGCGCATGACCGTTCGCTTTCATTTCTTTAATATTTAAAGCGTTTTTCATCGCATAACTTTGATCTATCGTTCTTTGAAGAGAAGACTTAACGGCATTTGCATCTAGTGCTTTACCATTTTGAAACGTAATATTCTTTCTTATCGTAAATGTCCACGTAAGACCGTTATCTTCCGTTTTCCACTTTTCAGCAAGCCAGGGCTTTATTTTTAAATCATTGCTGATTTTAACAAGCGTCTCCCCTACTCCCGCACGAACTGCTGTATAATTATCATCCGTATGAGGATCAAGCGTTGCAGATGTAAAATTAAATAAAAACGTCACACTTTTATCCGTTTTCTTTTTTTCTTTTATACTTATGCTCTCTTCATTAGGAGCACAAGCAGTGAGGCAAAGTAACACAAGAAATATCATAGATACGAGTTTTTTATTATTTATCATTGATTTTTCCACCTTCTATTTTAATACACAAAAAAAGCACTTCTAAAAAGAAGTGCTTGTCTTCAATACAAATTCAGATAAACGTATCCCTTGTTTATCTTATTTTTGATTCTGCCAAAACACCTCCCTATCCTCGTAGGTTATTGTGTGCTGCGATTTATGGCAGGTCTCCTGGCTTCAAGTCATTGCCTTATACCGCCTTCCCGTCCCTGAATAGACAGTGGCTTTTTGACATAAGGCTCCTTGTTACAGTGGCGGGACCGCTCCGGATTTGCACCGGATTCCCTTTTAAGGCAATTGAAAAACAATTGCCACCATAAAAGCTGGTTATTTAATTTAGTAGCGTGCTCTTGAAACTCTAGAAGTAGAAGCTGATGGTGAAACATCTTCATCATCAAATCCAGTGGCAATAACAGTTACCATCATTTCGTCCTTTAAATCTTCATTAATCACGGACCCAAAAATCATATTTAAGTCCTGATCAGAAGCAGACGTGACAATATCTGCTGCTTCCTGTACTTCGTAAAGACTCAAGCTGCTGCCGCTCGTAATGTTCAACAGCACGCCTCTTGCTCCATCAATCGATGCATCTAGCAGCGGACTAGAAATCGCTTTTTTCGCCGCTTCAATTGCCCGGTCTGATCCAGAAGCTCGCCCGATACCCATAAGCGCAAATCCTTGATTAGACATGATTGTTTTTACATCAGCAAAGTCAAGGTTAATCAGCCCCGGAACAGCGATTAAATCTGAAATACCTTGAATACCTTGGCGAAGAACATTATCTGCTTCACGGAATGCTTCAAGCATAGGCGTCTTTTTATCGACAATTTCAAGCAAGCGGTCGTTTGGAATCACAATAAGGGTATCTACCGATTCATTCATCGCAGTAATACCGCCTACTGCTTGCTTCGTACGTTTATTTCCTTCAAACTTGAATGGGCGAGTGACTACTCCAATTGTTAAAGCATTTAGTTCACGGGCAATTTGGGCAATAACCGGGGCTGCTCCAGTACCGGTTCCTCCACCCATGCCAGCTGTTACGAATACCATGTCTGCGCCTTGCAGTACTTCTTGAATTTGTTCTCTGCTTTCTTCGGCTGCTTCTCTTCCCACTTCTGGATTAGCTCCTGCACCTAATCCTCGCGTTAATGCAGCACCAATCTGCATTTTTACATCTGCTTTAGATAAGTTAAGCGCCTGAGCATCCGTATTAACGGCAATAAATTCTACTCCTTGTACACCGTGTTCAATCATACGGTTAACGGTGTTATTTCCTCCACCGCCGACTCCAATTACTTTAATTCGCACTAGTGGCGATACATCTGCATCAAATCCAAACATTCTAAGTTCCTCCTCAATGATCAAAATTACTTTCTCTTCTTATCCGAAAAAACACGTGAAGAACCTTTTACTCCTATGTTTAACGCGTAACTGTTCTTTTGTTTTACAGATTTTATACATTTCTCTTTTAACCTTTAAATCTTTACATCTTTATGTAAATTTATTGTTGTTCTAAAATTAGTACGCCGAACTCTTTTATGGCTTTTCCACTCAAAACGGCATATAAGCTTATTGTATCATTCATTTGACAGATGTCTGTATTTAATTTTGAGTAAGATGTGACTAAGAGAATAATATTTTTAGAGACAAAATGAGAAAAAGCCCTTAGAAATAAGGGCTTCTCTAGATAATAAACCGTTTTATAATTTCCCAGTTAAGAATTGAGCCTCTCCCATGCCAAAGCTCCAGTCAGCATTACCGTTTTCAACAATCGAAATCATAATGTCGTTTGGCTGAATGCCGCAGCTTTCTCCCAGCTCTTTTACAATTAATCTGTAAAGAGCTTGCTTTTGCTCTTCTGTTCGCTGTTTACTCGTTACACTTATAATAACCAAATCCTTGCTTCTCTCAAAGCCAAGACCTGTATCTTCAATAATCATTTCATGAGCAGGATGCTGATGTACAATTTGATAACGGTCTCGCTCCGGGACGCCAAAGGCTTCTAGCATCGCTCGGTGAGCAGCGTCTAGTAATGTTTTTAACTCTTTTTCATCTCTTCCTTCTATTACATCAAATCTAAGTAATGGCATACTAAGTAACCTCCAGCTTTTTGTCTAATATATTATTGCCTCATCATATCACAACTATCATTTGTAAAAAAAAGATATGCTATTCACAATGTGCTGACCTCAAACGCTTCAATAAAAGCTGAATCTAATAAAAAGAAATGAGCAGCATAACGGCTCATTTCATTAGTACAAAAACATTTATAATAAGAGCTAAAATACATACAGATACAATGGCAATGAGTACGTTCATCACAAGGTTTTGCGAGGATGTTTTGGCTTGTTTTTTCATATCAGCCCGACTCATCTGTTGCTTTTCATGATCACTTTTAGACATCACGTAGCCTCTCCTATTCATCAAAATGTCAGCAGTGTGTAAATGATTTTTGAGAAACCTTGATCCAGTTCTTTTGTATAGACAGCAGCACATGCAGGTTATCACCAGTTATTTTAGCATGTTTTGTCAAATAAGTGGACTATGTAGCGCTTCAATTTATTATTCACAGCCAAATATATTTAAATTCGTTGCTTTTCTCTTCTTTTCTCGCTATTGTTTGAGAAGAAGGATAATTAGATACGATAAAGGATGATACGATATTGAATAACCATACGCAGCTGCCTCAGTATATCTACACATACGCATGCAGCGAAGAGGAACTCTCACTATGTCAATTAGAGAGACGCTCTCTTTTTGAAATTGAAACTGAGAAACCTATCATAAAAAGTGCTGTTAAACTTGATCCAAGCAGAAGCCCTTTTATCAAAGAGCGATTAGATATTATGTATGAATCAGATGACCTTGCAGATATTTGTAAGCAAGTAGAAGATATTGACCTCGGAGACAAAACATTTAAACTCATTTTTATGAAAATTAATGACTTGGAAAAAGATCAAAAAATAAGTTATAAAGGTCAGCGTGCTATTGAACGTGATGTGGGTTGGCATTTTGTAGCAGAAGCAGACTTGCATAACCCTGACCATTTTTTTGGCATTGTTCCATTTGAAGGACGCTGGTATTTTGGGAAATATCAAAAAAGCGAAGCGGTATGGCTGCATCATTTGAAAAAACCGCGTGAATACTCTACAGCACTCAGTACCCGCCTTGCAAGAGCTGTAGCTAACATTGCCGTTCCAAACCCCGAAGGAATCAAAGCGATTGATCCATGCTGCGGTATCGGTACAGTCCTTGTAGAAGCCCTTTCAATGGGTATTGATATTGTAGGACGCGATATCAATCCACTTGTGACCGACGGATCTCGTGAAAATATTGCGCATTTCGGCTTAAGCGGTGATGTCAAAACTGGACCGATTTCAGATGTTACAACTCACTATGATGTAGCTATCATCGACATGCCTTACAATCTCTACACCCACGCGACGCCTGAAGATCAGCTTTCTATTTTAAAACACGCGCGCCGCTTTGCGGATAAAGTAGTCGTGATTACAGTAGATACGATTGACCATATGATTCATGAAGCGGGCTTTTCTATTTCAGATCGCTGCGTAGCGCGCAAAAGCGTATTTTCTAGACAAGTAGTTGTATGCGAATAAAAAAGACACCAGTCTAACAGGCTGGTGTCTTTTGATTTACCACTCTTTAGGTTCATAGTCTAATTCTTTGAATAGCTGCGTACGCTCTTTTTTCGTTAAATCTCTCCATTGCCCAACAGGTAAGTTGTTTAAATGGATATTCATAATACGCGTGCGCTGAAGGCGGTACACTTCATATCCGAGCACTTCACACATACGGCGAATTTGACGATTTAAACCCTGTGTTAAAATAATTTGAAACTCATACTTAGACAGCTGTGTCACTTCACAAGGAAGCGTTTTTGTGCCTAAAATTTTCACTCCCTCAGACATGTTTTTGATAAACTCTGGTGTAATTGGCTTATCTACTCCCACAATATATTCTTTTTCATGCTTGTTTTCTGCACGTAAAATTTCATTAATAATATCGCCGTCATTTGTAAGTAAAATTAAGCCGTCTGAATCCTTATCAAGTCGTCCAACGTGGTGAATACGCAAAGGGTGATTGACTAAATCAATGATGTTTCCCTTTACTTTTTTTTCACTCGTACTTGTAATGCCGACTGGTTTATTAAGTGCAATATATACATTATTTCGAGCAATCCGAAGCTGTTGGCCGCTTACTCGAATATCATCGCCTGGCTTAACTTGATCTCCGACTTTTGCAACCTTTCCATTAACGGTTACTCTTCCTTCACTAATTAACTTATCTGCCCCGCGTCTTGACGCCTTTCCAGATTCGCTAATAAATTTATTCAGTCTCAGGTGAATCACAACCTTACATTTAAAAATTTTAAAATTTGTCTCTTCTATTAGAAACAGACATATGCCAATTTCTATACCGTCCCTATCGTAACATGCTATACGCTTCTCGTCTTCTTTTAATTTCATTACTTAATCATATTTTTTTAACAGTAATAGAAGTATAGGTCCAAAATACTTTGTAACCTTATTCTTAACATTTCAATCAATGCTTACACCTGTGAAACTTGCATCAATCTTCACTTATATACAAGGCCTAGACGTCTGGATTGACTGATCAGTATAGAGTTGCTACCATTATACTGACCGATCAACTAGTAATTATATCAGGGAGCTGTTTTCATGGAACCAACCAATTCAAAAGAAAAAATTTTAAGCGCAGCGGCTAAACTTTTTCGCAAAAAAGGCTATCACGCCACCAGTCTAAGTCAAATTACAAAAGAAAGCAGGGCTCCGAGAGGATCTATTTATTATTATTTTCCGGATGGAAAACAACAGTTAGCAAAAGAAGCTATTCAAAAAACGGGAGAAAGAGTCAAAGCTTATATCGAAAAATCCCTCGCTTCTCATGAAGATGCCGCGTCAGCTATTCAATATCATATAAAACTGATGGCTGATCGAATGTTTGAGCAAGTGGAAAATGAAGCGGATATCTCTCTCGCTGCTATGTCGAGTGAAGTATGGTCATCAAACGAAATGCTTCGTATGGCCTGTGAAGCCGTGTATAACGAGTGGGAGCAAGTTTATGCAGATAAGTTAGTTTGTTCAGGTTATGAACAAGAAGAAGCAAGACAGCTAGGTTCAGCTATACAGTCTTGGATTGAAGGGGCTTATACTCTTTCATTAACTAAAAATAGTACAGTCCCTATGCAAATTGCAGCTGACCAAATTGGCAAGCTGTTTGCAAACAAAAATTAATTTAGTAAAAGGAGGTCACTTATGACACAAACAGAAGAAAAAATGAGTACACAAAGTAAGCTTATCCTTTTCATTTTGATTCTAGGGAATTTTTTATGCTTAATTAGTGAAACGGTAATGAACGTGGCCTTGCCAAGTATCATTTCAGATTTTCACATTAGAACGAGCTCAGCTCAGTGGTTAACTACCGGATATATGCTTGTAATCGGCATCTCTGTTCCGGTGTCTGCTTTCTTAATTCAACGATTCACATTAAGACAGCTGTTTGTGACGGCTATGAGCTTTTACTTAATTGGGTCCTTCATTGGATTTATTACTCCATGGTTTTCTCTGCTTTTTGCGGGCCGTATGATTCAAGCATTAGGGACAGGCATTATTTTACCTCTTGTGATGAGCACAATGTTAACACTCGTGCCTGTTAGCAAACGCGGCACCGTAATGGGGATTTTTAGCGTAGCTATTTTATTTGCACCGGCAATAGGACCGGTTCTTTCAGGATTAATTATTCAATATTATTCGTGGCAAATTATATTTCTAGGTCTTTTAATTGCAGCGGCGCTTATTTTCCTATTTGCTCTCTTTAAGCTCAGTAACGTTTCTGAAACATCTAGACCAACAATTCATATGCCATCTGTGATTCTTTCTACAATTGGGTTTGGAGGAGTTGTTTATGGATTTAGCGCAGCTGGTGAAGAGACAGGATGGAGTAATCCTATCGTATGGCTTACGCTCATAATTGGCGTCATAGCTCTTGCTTTATTTGTCAGACAGCAAAGCAAGCTGAATTCTCCTATGATTAATATGAAGCCTTTTAGATCGTCTGTGTTTTCAAGATCGATTTTCTTAATGTTTCTTATTATGATGATTCAGTTTTCAATGATGTTAATTTTGCCGCTATACTTCCAAACGGCTGCGGGACTGTCTCCTTTGCAAACAGGGTTTCTTATGCTTCCTGGCGGCGTAACGCTGGCTCTAACAGCTATGGTGGGAGGACGTTTGTTTGACAAAATCGGATTTAAACCGCTGCTTTTAACAGGCTTAGTCCTTTTAACAATTATCTTAAGTTTGTTCACTACTATTTCAAGCGGAACAAGCACGACGACTGCAGCCATCTTATACGCAGCCTTTACAATTGGCGTAGGTTTAAGCATCGGTCCCGTGATGACGCTTGCTTTAAATCAAGTGCCAAAACCGCTTCATGCCCACGGTTCAGCTATTTCAAATACGATTAACCAAGTTTCAGGCGCGATTGGACCCGCTTTGTATACAAGTATTATGACCATGGCTTCTCAGCACTTTATTCAACATTCAAACGAAACGAATAAAACGCTGTTACAAATAAACAGTATGACAAGCGGGGTTCATACCGTCTATTATGTAGCCATCGCTTTCGCCGTCGTTTCGTTCCTGCTCGCTCTTACGTTAAAGAAAAGAGATCAGCATCTTGAAACACAATAAATAAGAAACTGATAAGAGCTGCTCGTAATTTGAGCAGCTCTTGTTATAAGCAGAATTTATATTACAAATGTGAAAGCAATCATAGACACTATCAAAACAAGGATAACAATACTTTTCTTTTTTTCTATCTTCCATGCTTCAACAGCGCCCACGATACCACCAATAGCTAAAATAAAAGTACCTACAACGTGGAGAGGAAGCAGAGATAATACTCTACCTAAACTCGCCATCACTCCTCCAACCAATATAAATCCTGTTGTTACAATAGATTTTAAAGATATTAAGTCTCGTATCGCTTCTTTTTTTTCAGTTTTACTCAGTTTAAAGTACTCTATTATACTAAAAACAACGGGTGTTCCCCATAAAATAAAAAAGCTAATCAATCTATCCGTGTCTACACTCACTGTTCATTCACCGCCTTTATCAATCCCTTACGCTCAGTTCCACCATTTAACAAATAGTTATATATTATTCTTGCTTCAAGGATCCTCCAAAAGAAAATTGATGGTAATCATCAAGCTTATTCCAATACCCTATGCACTTTACGTCAGGCTCATCAATAGCTAACGCTTCTTTATTAGTTCCTTTATAAGGAAGAAATGCCGTTAACTTCACCTTTTGTTTTGGCTTGATATTTAATTTATTTCCTTCTGCTAACACCTTAAATTTATTATCAGAATAACCGTTTTTCATTTTTAAAGGATAGGATAAAAATACATTATTTTGTTTGATGGTCAAATCGCTCTTGTTTACTAATTCCATTTCATATGAAATTCCTTGCTTCATTTTTTGTTCTTTGATTACGTTAATACTTATCTTTTCTAGTTCTCTTAAAGGAAGGTTGTCCTCTTCTTTTGAACACCCGGCAAATAAGATGGCTAGAGCTAATAAAACAAGAATTCCTAACTTTCTATTCAAAAAACAATCCCCTCTCTAGTAATAAAGGTTATTTTACAACTATAACTCAAAAAAGTTATTTAATGGTAAAAAAACACAATTAAAAAAGCAAACCTTCATCGGTCTGCTTTTTTAATTGCTACGCATAGGTAATGTGTTGTTGTGCGAAAAACTTTTCGATAAGGAGTTTGCCAACTATATGTATATCGTAACAAAAGAAAAAAGAATGCGCTGTGAGATTTGTCACTCCTTCTTTCAAAACAATCTAACCGGATACTTCCTATTGCCTTACGCAAAAAGAGCAGATCGCAAACGCGACCTGCTCTTTTCACATGCTAGATATGGGTAATTTGTCCATGCGTGAAAAGCTCTTCAATAATAAGGGGTTTATCACTACACTTATAGAATAACAAAGAAAAAAAGATGGGGCTGTGAGATTTATCACAGCCCCATCTTTTTTATCCAACTAGCTTATTAAATTGTACACGTTTATTAATTGCAGCCATAATGGGTGCTCCAACAAGCATAACAATGAACTCACCAACGGCCGTTGTTAACCATGTAAAGAAAAATGGTAAATCAAATGCCAAGTGCAGTTCAAACGCAATAATAAACATCGTGAACGTAAATACAAGTGTATTAACAAGCATACGAGCCCACATATTTTTAATGTAGCGCATAGAAAAAATGGTAATGAGTAATGATAGCACGGATTGTCCTACCCCAAACACCAGATCATAAGCGACCATTGGTGAAAAAAACAAATTCGTCAGAAATACTCCTAGCACAATGCCGTACACGTACTTTTTATTAAACACAATTAAGTGATTGAACATTTCCGATATACGAAATTGGATATTGGTGAAGCCAAACGGCTGGATTAACATGCTGACAGCAATATACATAGCAGCTAAAAGACCGTTGACGCAAAGTGTTCTTATATTCATCTTACTATTCTCTCCTTAGTTTTTTAACGTGGGATGGTTACGAACCACGTAAACACTCAAAGAATCATACAGCAAGCTTAAGCTTTCGTCAAACTAGCTGTTTACAAACTACTGCTGCTTTCTATATCTTGCATATTGACTGCTCTTTTTTCTTACTTTCCTTTAGTATAAAATAGAAGACGTATCAGTATACATAGGTGACATCAAGTAGTTAACCCTTTTGATTTGAAATACGAAAGGATTTGTAGCGATGTTAGATAATACAGATAAACGCATACTCGAAGAGCTATCAAAAAATGGACGTATGAAGATGAAAGAATTAGGAGAAAAAGTGCATTTAACCGGACAAGCCACTTCTGCTAGAGTATTAAAGTTAGAAGATGAAGGCATTATCAAAGGCTATACAATTAACATTGATGAACGAACACTCGGCTACACCATCCATGCATTTTTAAATATCTATACGCAGAGCATTCATCATCACCCCTACCTTACATTTTTAGAAAGTCAGCAGGAGCACGTTATCAACAACTTTAAAATCAGCGGCGATGGCTGCTACTTACTAGAATGCAAATTTCATTCAAATGAAGAACTAAATGATTTTTTGACAGAGCTAAATCAGCATGTGAATTACAAACTTTCAATCGTCATTAACAAATAAATTTTTTAAAAAATAAAGGTATATTAATTTATGAAAATGGTAATCCTAATAACGTATTCCCCCTATTCCAATAAATTTGAAAATCCTTTGCACCATCGCAAAGGATTCTTTTTTTATGTAGGAAACCGCCTTCTATTTTTTGAAAAGTTGAACATCTCTCACAGCGTTGACATAGCGGTCAGAGGTTTATATAATCGGTGACATCGAAGCATAGAAAAGCCGGATTAAGACCTATACACGTATCGTAATTCTTCGTCTTAGAAGTTGATCAGTTTTATAACTAGACAATTTCTAAGACGTTTTTTATTTTATCATTTGTGAAACACTAGTAAAAACAAGATTCCACATGAAAATATCCTAATAATCAAGGAGGTTTGCATATTGAAAACAATCTATAAAGACATTATCTTAATTATTGTTGGAGCACTTTTAGTTGCTGCATCCATTGATTTTTTCGTCATTCCAAATAAATTAGGTGACGGAAGTACGGTTGGTATTGCCCTTGTTTTATATTATTTATTTCATATCCCTACAAGTATCAGCACATTTCTTGTAAACCTTATATTTATTGCCTTAGCCTATAAATTTCTAACCAAAAAAACGATTCTTTATACGATTCTAGGAGCCGTCATGACATCTGTTTTCCTCGGTCTAGTCAGCTATATTCCTTTTCACGTTCACGACATGATTTTAGGAATTGTATTCGGCGCCTTACTAATGGGAACAGGACTGGCGCTCATTTTTATAGCGGATGGATCGACTGGTGGAACAACTCTTTTAGCTTATTTATTAAACTACACAAAAGGCTATAATATTTCTAAAAGCATGTTCTACATGGACAGTGTCATTATTTTAGCATCAGTTTTCGCTATTGGCGTCAATAACATGCTCTATACTTTTATATTCGTCTATCTTTGTGCCAAAATCGTAGATGTCGTTATCGAAGGTTTCCACAACAAAAAAGCAATGACGATTATGTCCGATCAATACAAAGACATAGCGCAAGTCATCACCAGTGAATTTGGAAATGCAGCCACCATCTTTTACGGATACGGCTACTACGCCAACAAAGATAAACGTATTATTTACGTTGTTATTAAAAAGAACGAGCTATTAAAAATTAAAAAGAAAATCCAGCAAATTGACCCGAATTCTTTTATTGTCATCCACGAAGTAAAAGAAGTTGTCGGCGGGAAATTTGGATTTATCGGTAATTCGCCTCATGAAACAAAAGCCGCTGCTAAATAAAAAATCCACCTCTTGGTGGATTTTTTTATGAAAAAACCGTTAAGAAAAATGAAAAGATACCTGCTAAAAAGTAAACCGACCCTAATGCAATTGCTCCTGTAACGACCGTAAATACACTTAATCCGATAGCCACCTTCATTTTCATCCACATCCCTTTTTAGATTAGTAGTATAAGTATGTCCAAGAATAGAAGATTTATAACTATGCCATCCTATTTATTTCATATATCGATGCAACAATTGTCTATTCAATGTGTTCTAAAACCACCCCTGGCGACATAATGTATAGGAAGGATTTCATATACACATCTTTGTATCACACATATCATATGAAAATAGGTGAGATAAAATGGTGGCTGTCCACTTTTTTGAAAACAGAAAACTTCTATTAAGCCAGCTGAGGGAAAACATTCCTTCTACGGGTGATGATTTAAAGATTAAAGGACGAAAAGGAACCGTCGTGCTTGTGAATGACATCGATGAAAAAAATGTTCACGTGGAAGTTGCTTTAGAAAAAGTAGTGAAAAAGAACTTAGCATTAGATAACGCTAAAAAGAAAAGGAGATAAGCGGCTTACGCTTATCTCCTTTTCTTTTTAATTTATATACGAGTCGTCTGTATCTTTTGCTTCAGTTTCCCAAAAAAAAGAGACTCCTAAAAAGGAATCTGCAGCAAAGAGCGATATCATCGCCTGAATATTAATACAAGCTATATTTTAACATATAAAAACATATTTTACAAAAATAAACTATTATTTTACGCATAATTATTTTTTATTCGAGGTTTTTCAACATTTGAAACCTATTTCGTATAGAGATCTTTATTTATTTTTCAGGCCAAATTTTTGCATCTGGCTCTAATAACCACTTATGCTCTTCTTCCATAATACGGTCTGTCCACGGATTATTGTCGAGATGGCGAATCATCCAGCAGAAGTACATCGCATAGCCGGGAGCCGTTGCTTGAGGATGATCCAATTCACCAGGAATTGTAATAAAACTATTATCAACTACACGATACGCATCTTCTCCAACCATTGCGCAGCCAAATCCTTGTGGCTTGTCAAAACGATAGTAATACACTTCGGGCTGGTCATGATGATGAGGCGGATAACTCGACCATCTTCCTGGATAAGAAATAACTTCTCCAATAACAAGGTTAGAGTAAGGAGCGTTATTGTAGTCAAAAATTGTTCGGATTACACGCTGAGCAGTACCTTCCCATACTCCTTCACCAGCCACTGTGTTTTGACAATCTTCGGGCGTGTATAATTTTGATGAAAATTCTTTTTCATTATCCGTTTTTTGAACTAGTACTTCACTATCGGCAAGCCCGGTAATTTTGACCTCCACATTTTTTGAAACGTGCAAACACCAAGGCTCTTCTTCAAATAGGGACTGGCGCTGAAGTTCTTTCGAATGGCCTTCCCACTCCAGCTTTACCTTTCCTTCTAGTAAAAGAATAGCCGTTTCACTGCTGCTGTCTAGTAAAGTTTCCTGTTTTCCTTGGGACATTTTATAAATCCCAATATCCATCAGCATATCTTTGTGCTGACCGGTCATTTCTGTAAGTACGTTGTATCCTTTATTTAATTCACCTAATTTACCTAACATCCTTGAATTCCTCCTTTATGTAGTAGCGCGATAAGAATTTACTAATTACTCATTTTTCTTCATAGACTCTCTAAATTCTTTTAAATATGTGACTATGAGGATTTTTTATTAACGGCAATATTCTTGATTGTGTTCAATTATTTATAGATGCTGTGGCTTCCCTTTGTAACGGAGCCGTTGATTTCCGAACAATCAATTTTGGCTCAAGAAGCAAATGTTCTTTATGCATCGCTGGATATTTCATTTCTCTAACCAGCAAATCCACTACGTTTACGGCCATTTCTTTTGTCGGCTGTGCTACTGTCGTCAACATGGGCGTAATGGTAGTAGAAAGAACCGTATTATCAAAGCCAATCACTGATAAGTCTTGCGGTACATCAATTTTGAATTCTTTTGCAGCTTGGATAACTCCGATAGCCAGTAAATCGTTACAAGCAAAAATAGCCGTCACTTTCTCCTTCATTGAAAAAATTTGCTTAGCACTTTCATATCCTTTTTGAATACTTGCTTCGGTCGTAATAACGTGCTGAGGCGGCACGATGATTCCATTTTGTTGCATAGCCTCTCGAAAAGCATCTAAACGGGCGTGATTGCTTTTTGCATTTTCTGTAATAATCGCAATTTTTTTATGATGCAAAGACAGCAAATAATCAGTCGCTAAATAGCTCCCTTTGTAGTCATCCACTGTCACTGTATTAACGGATATGTGAGGAATTTCTGAAGCAATAACGCTAATCGGTATATCTTGCTTAAGCATATTTTTTAAAAGATTAGCATTGCGAAAAGCAGAAGCTACAATTAAACCGTCGATTTTCTGACGTATTAACAGCGATAGATACTTTTTCTCTTTTTCCGCATCGTTATCGGTATTGCACATTACAACATGGAAACCTCGCTCATGACTCCGGTCTTCTATGCTTCTTGCCAAATCGGCAAAAAAAGGGTTGGAGATGTCAGGTACGAGAAGCCCAATCGTTTTAGTGGGTTTTCCTGTTAAAGCAGATGCTACGACGCTTGGATGGTAATTCAACTGCGCCATAACCTCAATTACTCTTTGTCTTGTTCTTTCACTAATATGACCGGTTTGATTGATGACTTTTGATACCGTAGAAATTGATACACCTGCTTCTTCAGCCACACTATAAATGGTTGGCTTCATTTCCTCTCCTCCTTTCCTTTCATAAACACATAAAAGGCGTAAAATCTTTTACAATGGAAATTAAAGACCGCTTTTTTCTTTAATAAAGTTTCTTGCTTTTAACGCATATTCAAAAGGATTAGCAAGGGCTGGATCCTGTTCTGCTTCTACGACAAACCATCCGTTATAATCCGAAGTGGCAAGCGTAGTGAATACTTCATCAAATTCAATAGCTCCGTCACCTGGAACAGTAAAGGCTCCTTCTTTTACCGCTTGCAAGAAACTTAGGTCTTGTTCTTTGACTCGATCAACTACTTCTTGACGAATATCCTTTAAATGAACATGCTTAATACGGTGCAGATATTTTTTTAAGATATAAAGAGGTTCTTCTCCTGAAAAGACAAGATGACCGGTATCAAATAGCAGAGAAACAAGCTCCGGATTGGTAAGCCCCATTAGCTGATCAATTTCTTCTGTTGTTTGTACACCTGTTCCCATATGGTGATGATAGACAATATGCATATCTTTTTCTCGTGCCAGTTTCCCAAGATGGTGCAGGCCTTCTGCAAGTCTGCTCCACTCTGTTGGCGTGAACACAGGCTTTTCTTTAAATAAAGGAACATCCATCAGCCCCTGAATGCTGTGTCCTTGTTCAGACACAACAATTACTTTTGCTCCCATTTCGTATAAAAAATCGCGATGTTCAATAAATGGCGTTACCGTTTCTTCCAGCGGCTTTGTTGTTAAAAATGTACTGAACCACGCACTTGCAATTTCCAAATTCCGAAGCGATAATGCCTTTTTTAAGATTGAAACATTTCGCGGATATTTGTTTCCGACCTCACTTCCTCTAAAACCGGTTAAAGCCATCTCACTGATACACTGCTCGAATGTATTTTCAGCTCCCAGCTCAGGCATATCATCATTTGTCCAAGCAATTGGAGCAATCCCCAGTTTGACCGTATTTTCCTTGAACATCTCTTCCTCTCCCTTATATGAAATTAAAACCTTTTTATATTTATCGAATGTTTCTCTTCAACAACCTCATTTTCTCCTGCTCCTTAATAAACTCTTGCCATTTCAAGGTTTTTCACTTTATCTTCATAAGCTTCCTGTACATGCTGATTTTTAGATACCTCTGCTACTCCTACATGCCACCATGATTCATAACCGTTCGTCATAGTTTTTGGCAGCACTTTAATATCAATTAGCGTAGAAATCTCTTGTTTTTGTGCATCTTCTATCGCCATTTTTAATTCTTCAAGAGAACTTACGCGATACGTTTTTACACCGTAGCCTGCGGCGCTGGCTGCAAAATCAATTTTCATCACGTTTCCGTTTAGTTTTCCTGTTTCATCGTTTCGATAACGAAACTCTGTGCCAAAGCTCCCCATACCGTTTGACATTTGAAGATTATTAATGCACCCGAAGCCTGAGTTATCAAACAGTAAAATGTTTATCTTTTTTCTTTCTTGAAGGCTTGTAATAAGCTCTGAATGAAGCATTTGATAGCTTCCATCTCCAACCATCGCATACACTTCCTTAGCTGGTTCTGCCAGCTTAACTCCAAGTGCGCCTGATACTTCATATCCCATACATGAATATCCATATTCCATATGATAGGTATTAGGTTTAATAGACTTCCACATTCTCTGTAAGTCGCCTGGAAGACTTCCTGCTGCACCAACAATGACGGAGTTGTCATCAAGGAGCTTATTCACCTCTCCAATTACTTCGGTTTGCGTTAATTGAGTACCAAGTGATTCTACATATTCAGCTAAGCTTTCATCTAAATGACCTTGTATTTCCGGAACAAAATCTGCACCAGTAAAACGTATGCTATGCAGACGCTCTAATTCTGTTTCCCATGCGTCTTTAGCATTTGCAATTTCTGTTGTATAACCAGACTGATAGCCAATTGATTTTAGCTCTTTCATAAGAGCAAGCAACCCTTCTTTTGCATCAGCTACAAGTTTCACAGCATCAAGTTTATTTGCATGAAATTCAGACGTGTTAATGGTAAGAAATTGCACGTTGGGATGTTGAAAAAGCTGTTTAGATGCTGTTGTAAAATCAGTAAATCGAGTGCCTACTCCAATTACTAAATCTGCTGCTTTAGCGATTGTATTAGCAGCTGAGTTCCCTGTTACACCTATTCCGCCTAGATTGTAGCGATAGTCACTTTCAACGGCACTTTTCCCTGCTTGAGTTTCTCCAAATGGAATATGGAACTCACTAGCAAATTGCTTTAACTCTTTTGCAGCTTCTGAATACCGAACGCCTCCTCCGCAAATGATGATTGGCTTTTTCTTTGTTTTCATTAATTGAATTGCATCTGCTAGACTGTCCCTAGTCGGAAGGCGGCGCTCAATGCGGTGAACGCGCTTTTGGAAGAAATAAGCTGGAAAATCCCATGCTTCTCCCTGCACATCTTGAGGCAAACAAATAGTTACAGCTCCCGTATCTGCAGGATTCGTTAACACACGTATCGCATTAATCATAGCTGTCATCAATTGTTCAGGGCGGCTTATGCGATCCCAGTACTTACTCACTGGTCGAAAAGCATCGTTTGTAGAAATAGATAAATCATATGACTGTTCAATTTGCTGCAAAACGGGATCCGGCTGTCTAGTTGCAAATACATCACCAGGAAGCAGCAAAATTGGAATATTATTAGCTGAAGCAGTGGCTGCCGTTGTAACCATATTTGCTGAACCTGGCCCCACTGAAGATGTGCAAGCCATAATTTGCTTTCGATGTTTTTGTTTTGCAAAAGCCATCGCTGCATTGGCCATTCCTTGTTCATTACGTCCCTGATATACATCTAGATTTCCTGGATCTTCTTCCAAAGCTTGCCCAAGACCTACCACATTTCCGTGCCCGAAAATTGTAAAAACCCCTTTAATAAACTGATGCTGCTTTCCATCAAATTCAACATACTGCTGATTTAAAAACTTCACTAATGCTTGTGCCGTCGTCATTCTAACTGTTTCCATGCTTCTTTCTCCCTTCTAGTACTAGATTCTGATTTTAAAAAAGGAAGCATAAGGAATATCTTTAATTCCTGATACTTCCTTTTAAAATGAGATGCGATTTTTAATGAATTACTTACCAGCGCGTTGTTACCATTTTCTTTCTTGTATAAAACTCCACGCCGTCCGTACCGTTTGCATGAAGATCACCATAAAAAGAATCTTTCCAGCCAGAGAATGGGAAGAATGCCATAGGTGCCGGTACCCCTACATTTACTCCTAACATACCAGATTCAATATTTTCACGGAACTCACGTACACTTGCGCCGCTATCTGTATAAATACAAGCACCGTTTGCAAATCGAGAGTTATTAGCTACTTCAATAGCTTCTTCTAATGTTTTCACACGTACAATGGACAGCACAGGTGCAAAAATTTCATCTTCCCAAATTTTCATTTCTTGCGTAACATGATCAAAAATCGTTGGTCCGACAAAGTAGCCATTGCCATTTACTGCTGCATCTGTGCGACCGTCACGAATAAGCTTTGCTCCTTCTTGCACGCCTGATTCAATATAGCTGAGCGTACGCTCTTTATGATTTTCACGAATAACTGGTCCTAAGAAGACATTTTCTTCTAAGCCGTCGCCAATTACAATATCATTTGCTTCCTCTACTAATCTTTCAATTAGCTGATCCGCAATTTCTTCTTGTACAGTAACAACAGATGCTGCCATACAACGTTCACCTGCTGAACCAAAAGCGGCTCCGATAATTTGTTTTGTTGCTACGTTCAAATCTGCATCCTTTAATACAATTGAATGGTTTTTAGCACCGGCTAAAGCTTGAACACGCTTTAAGTTTTCCGTACCTTTTTTGTACACGTACTCAGCTACAGGCTGGGAACCTACAAACGAAATAGCTTTCACTAACTTATGTTCAAGAAGACCGTTTACCACATCATGCGCGCCGTTTACAATGTTTAATACACCTTTTGGCAAACCAGCTTCTTCAAATAATTCTACTAATCTTGCAGCTAAAAGCGGCGTACGCTCAGAAGGCTTTAACACAAATGTATTGCCGCAAGCGATTGCAAGCGGGAACATCCAGCAGGGAACCATCATTGGGAAATTAAACGGCGTAATTCCCCCAATTACACCAATTGGGTAGCGGTACATGCCAGACTCAATGTCTGTTGCAATATCAGGAAGCTGTTTCCCCATCATTAACGTAGGAGCACCCGCCGCAAATTCTACACATTCAATACCACGCTGCACTTCGCCTCGCGCTTCGTTAAAGCTTTTTCCGTTTTCAACCGTCACTAACTTTGCTAATTCATCCCAGTTATCTACTAATAGCTGCTGATACTTGAATAAAATTCGTGCACGTTTAGGCACAGCTGTTTTTGCCCACCCTTTGAACGCTTCATTTGCTGCTTGCACCGCTTGATCTACGTCTTCTTTTGTAGAAAGAGGTACCTGTGCGATTAATTCACCTGTCGCTGGGTTATACATAGGTTCCGTTTTTGATGTAGCTGATTCAATCCATTGTCCACCAATATAGTTTTTCACTGTTTTTACTGCTGTCTGTGTCATAGAATATCTCTCCCTTTATCTAATTTTAATAAGTTGCTATTCCTTTAATCTCTCAAGCAATCTCTCAAGATTTTTCCTTTGTTTATTAAGCTTCCTGCAAAACTTCCGTTGCTGTCTCCATAAAGTTGAAGAGCTCACCGCTTGTCGGCATAGCATCTGAACAGCTGTGTTTTGAAATGACAATCGAAGCGGAGGCACCCCCCAATCGCATTGCCTGTGGAATTTCCAGCCCTTGCATCAATCCGTAAATAAAGGCTGAAGCATAGGAATCACCAGCGCCAAACGTTTTCAGAACTTTTGTTTTAAATATTCCTCCGCGGTGAGACTTACCATCTCTTGTATAGGCAATAGACCCTTCTCCACCGTGCTTAATCACGACGATTTGAGCATGGTGAGAAAACCAGCGCTCTGCTGTTACTTGATCATTAGATTCTTTATAATTTAAAAGTTTTTCCATCATGTCAAACTCTTCTCGCGTACCAATAATTACATCTGATTTTTCAGCGGCTAAATTAAAATAGACTGCCGTTTCAGCTTCCGATTCCCATGTATATGGACGATAGTCGATATCAAAAAACACTACAACTTCATGCTTGCGTGCGTGTTCTAGTGCTAAAAACACTGCTTCACGAGAAGGACTTTGCGCAAGAGCCGTTCCAGATATTAAAAGTGCCTTTGACTGTTTGATATATTCTTCGGATACTTCTGTAGGACTTAGCTTTAAATCCGCTACGTTATCACGATACATTAAGATGCTGCAATCTGTAGGGCTCTTGATTTCTGTAAAAGCAAGCCCCGTTACGGCCCCCGTTTTATCAACAACAATGCTATCTGTATTAATCTTATTTTTTTGCAGATAATCCGTAATGAAGCGTCCCATTTGATCATCTGATACTTTTCCGATAAAACCGGTTTTTAAGCCTAGCCTTGCTGCTCCAATCGCAATATTAGCCGGAGAGCCTCCTACATATTTAGTAAATGTTTTAGTCTCTTCCATTGGACGCTGTGTTTCATTTGCATTTAAATCAATGCATAAACGGCCAACAGCGATGAAATCTAACCCACGATTTTCTTTAAAAACAAGCGGATTCATCTTTATTCCTCCTTAGTTAAGCGCTTTCCTAAAAGGGTAGAAAGACCAACTTCTTTCATCCCCACGTTTACCGTCATTAATTCACTGCGTATTTTTTATGTTCAATCTTCACTGGCTGCCCGGATAGTAAAGATTCTTTTGCTGCTTTAGCAATTCGTTCTGCTTGTAACCCATCGTTCCCTGTACAAATAACGCTTTGTTTTTCCATAATTGCTCTTGCAAACTGTGTCACTTCTGCTATGTACGCTTGTGTATAGCGCTCAAGAAAGAAATACAGCGGCTTCTCTTTGACTACACTTTCGCCTGTTGATATTTCTACTGTAGTAGGACGGCAATTGTCAGCAGCAGCTGCACCTTTTTTACCAAAAACTTCAAGGCGCTGATCGTAACCGTAGACAGCTTGACGACTGTTATCGATTACACCTAAAGCTCCATTTGCAAATTTTAATGATACAATTGCCGTATCTATATCCCCTGCTTCTTCAATAGCAGGATCGATGAGCGTCGTGCCGTAAGCCGATACTTCAATTACTTCACTGTCCATTACATAACGAGCCATATCAAAATCATGAATCATCATATCCATGAACAATCCTCCTGAAGCGCGAACGTATTCCGGACTCGGAGGCTGAGGATCTCTGGAGGTGATTTTTAAAATGTGCGGTTGTCCTACTTCTCCTTGTTGTACAAGATCATGCACTTTTTTAAAGTTGGGATCAAAGCGTCGGTTAAAGCCAACTTGAAGCTGCACTCCATGTTCTTTTACTACTTCTAACGCTTCGATTGTTTCTTCTACCGAAAAACTAACGGGCTTTTCACAGAAAATATGCTTTTTCGCTCGAGCTGCTTCTTTAATAATCGATGCGTGCGTATTCGTTGGCGAACAAATGAAAACGGCATCAATTTCTGAATCAGCTAATAAATCTTGATAATTTGTTGTTAACGTCGAAATTTCTTTACTTGCAGCCCATTCATGTAAATGGTCTACTACCACATCTGAAACCGCTTTAATTTTTATTTGCGGCATTAATTTTAAATTATCAACGTGTAATTTCCCTATGCGTCCAGCACCAATTATTCCAATTGTAAGAATCCCCATCTTATTTTCCCCTTTAATTAAAAGTTAAGAAAACATTCGCTCAAACCTCTATATAGGTTAAGCGCTTTCCTGATTCCAATTATACATAACGTTTTCTGAAATGCAAACAATTTTTATAGATTTTTTAGAATATTTGTTTTTTAACAATCTAAATACATACTATAAAAAACTATTTTTATTTTTTATCTATTTATCGATGAAACATAAAGAAATTCTCTATATTTAAGTATTTTTATCATGAATTCAGTGATTATTTCCTTACATACTAATATTTTTATGATTAAAATAATTTAATTGAAAATTATATATATTTAAAATTTTAATTGACGTTCAAAAAATGTAAGCGTATACTTTTTATCAAATAGATTAAGCGCTTAACCAAATTAGTTTGATGTTTTACACAAAATAATCGATCTGGTGGTGTGGAAAATGAATGAATTTATTTCCAGAAAAACGGCTTTAGACAGGATTGGGATCCCTTCTCATTTAACGTGGGGATACATAGGTATTATTGTTTTTATGATTGGCGATGGTTTAGAACAAGGATGGTTATCTCCTTATCTTGTAGAACGAGGTTTAACCATTGAACATGCTGCTTTACTGTTTACTGTTTACGGCATTACGGTCTCAGTTTCTTCCTGGTTCTCCGGCGTACTGGTTCAGCTGTGGGGTCCTAGAAAAGCAATGGCATTCGGCTTGATATCCTTTATTATTGGTTCCATTGGATTTATAGGCTTAGGACTTCATATTATGAATTACACAATTATACTAATTTGTTATGCTCTTAGAGGATTTGGTTACCCTTTATTTGCTTACTCATTCTTGGTCTGGGTGTCTTATCGCACGCCCCAGGAAATGCTTTCAAAAGCAGTAGGCTGGTTTTGGTTTGTCTTCCAGCTCGGATTAAGCGTAATCGGAGCCTTTTACTCAAGTTATATGGTTCCAAAAATTGGCGAAATCGCTACCTTATGGAGTGGTTTACTTTTTGTTTTGATCGGTGGAATCTTTTCGATTATTATGAATAAAGACAAGTTTACCGTACAAAAAGTAAACGATAATAAAACAAAAGAATTAATGAAAGGGATTACAATTGCATTTGAGAACCCTAAAGTAGGGATCGGCGGCATCGTAAAGATTATTAACTCTGCTGCTCAATTTGGATTTGTTGTTTTCTTGCCAACATATATGATGAAACATGATTTTACGATGAGTGAATGGTTGCAAATCTGGGGTACATTGTTTTTTGTGAATATGGCTTTTAATATTATTTTTGGTATTGTTGGAGATAAGTTTGGCTGGGTAAATACCATCAAATGGTTTGGCGGAGTTGGATGCGGAATTGTAACACTTGCTCTCTACTATGTACCGCAATTCGTCGGACATAATTATTGGGTAATGATGATTGTCGCATGCTGTTACGGTGCAACACTAGCAGGTTATGTTCCTCTTACAGCGTTAGTGCCTTCTTTAGCTCCGGAGAATAAGGGAGCTGCAATGTCTGTGTTGAACTTAGGATCTGGACTTTCTGCTTTTGTAGGTCCTTTAATTGTAACCGTTTTTATTGGTCTTTTGGGCACGGGCGGCGTAATTTGGATCTTTGCTTGCTTGTACTTCTTTGGTGCTTTTCTAACTGGTTTCCTTACGATTCCAACAGAGACAACTATTAAAGGCGAAACAATAAACGAAGTCAAAAGTCCGGTCTCTCTATAAATATGCTTAAGAAGAAAAAGCTGCAGGTGTCTCAACACCTGCAGCTTTTTTACCTTCTCTATTTTATAACTTTTTTACGGACGCACGTTCTACTAGTTCGGGAATAATCGTTACTCGCTGTTTCGCATACTCTTCTTTTTTCATAGACTTTAACAGCTGTTCAAACGTACTAGTAGCCATCTGAGAAATGGGTTGTTCAATCGTTGTCAAACCCGGCTCAGCAATATCAGCATAAATCGTATTATCGAATCCAATTACCGACAGATCTCCCGGGATCGAAAGCCCATGCTTCCTTGCCTCGTTTATGAGCGATACCCCAATTAGATCTGTACATGCAAAGACTGCTGTTGGCCTATTAGGTAAGGAAAGCAGCTGTTTACTGGCTCTCCTGCTATCTTCTACTGTTGAATAACAGCTGATAATGGACTGATTTTCTAGTGATAAATTTGCTTCTGTGAGCGCTTGTTTAAATCCCGCTAATCGTCCTTCACTGCTTTTCCTATCTTTTTCAGTCATAATCGTTACCGATTGATGACCTTTTTCTATTAAATACGTACCTGCGATATATCCTCCGCGAACGTTATCAATTGTCACTACATGCGTTGAAATAGAAGGATGGTCAACTGAAAACAATACAAGCGGTACATCATGCTTCACGATCTTCTTTACGAGCTTCGTATCATTTAGTTCGGTTGCGATAATGATTCCATCTACTTGTTTTTTAAATAAAAGATCTATATATTCATGCTCGCGCGCAGTTTGATGATCTGTACTGCATAAAAAAAGCGTGTATCCCGCTGCTCTAGCACTATTTTCAAAAGCTCTTGCTACCTCCGCAAAAAAAGGATTGGAGATATCAGGAACTAGAACACCGATCGTGTACGTCTTTTTTCCTGTTAACGCCGCTGCAACACTGCTAGGCTGATAATCTAATTCCATCATTACTTCATTTACTTTTTTTATCGTTTTTTCACTAATACGGCCTGTTTGATTGATTACTTTGGATACAGTGGCTATTGATACCCCTGCTTTTTTCGCAACATCGTAAATGGTTGGTTTCACTTTCACTGTTCCTTTCTTCGTGATCTCTTTCCTTATTTTATCACGAAAGTATTCAATCGTTTATTTTAGATACAATCTTTCGTTTTAAAAGAGAAATAAAAAAGCTGTTCAATGTGCAACAGCTTTTTTTAAAATGATTAATTTTTCAACGATTGTTTGCTCATCCATTCCATTATGCTTGTTGTGCTTCCGTTTATTTTAGCGTTGGGTTCATTATTATACAGATATATCCAAGATGAATGTCCATTATACTGATAGGGTGAACCATCATTATTTTTATACAAGCCTGTGGTGTCATGCACATCCTCAAATAGTGATAAATAAACATTATTTGCATGGCTTTTCACCAAACGTTTATAAGTTGGAAGAGTGTTAATTGTTGGCGGAAGGACTGTATCATTCTTAGCGGCTACGAACCAAATAGGTGTTTCTTTCATCTTTTCAATATCTTGATTCGTAATTAATCTATCATTTAGTCCTTCACATACTGGAAATGCTGCTGCAAAGTATTTTGGATAATCACGAATCATAAGCATAGTCATATATCCGCCGTTAGATGCTCCTCCGATATAGATTCTATTGGGATCAATATCAGGGTTTTTAGAAACATATTCTTCAATTAAGGCCATCAGTGATTCTTTATAAATAGAAGTTCCATCCGCTTTACCCGTATAACCATCCATCCATTTTGTTGGCGCTTGCGGTACTAAAACGTAGGCACCTTCAAAATAAGCCTGAGTTTCTTTTGTGATAAAACTAACAGCTTTATTGGCAGATAAGGGAATTGTTGCATCTGTTCCTCCCTCTCCTCCACCATGTAGCCAAATGATTAATGGATTCTTTTTCTTATCCTTTGCCGGCGCATGACTTGCGTATGCTAATTCTATATTTTGATATATACCTTTTTTAATTGTAAAATCATCTACGAGTTCTTTTTTCTCTCCCGCAAACTTTTTCACTACAAGCCCTGACAACTTTCCTTTATTTGTTATCATGTCTTTTTGCTGAGTAATGGTATATTGACTGTCTACCCATGCATTTAATCCTGTACCATATTCATCATAATTTAGTGGTGCTCCTAATGAAACAGCTGGTCCAACTTCCATTTCTAAAACTGCATATTTTCCAGTATGTACGGCTGGTTGTCCATCTTTATCGGATACATAGGCTTTTTTTACTGTACGATCTCCTTGTTCCAATAAAGACGGTTCTAATCGACTATCACTTCGAGCCACATGCACCTTAAACGTTTCTTTTGTAAGTGAATTGGTTGGAACAGGTTCACCTAAGTCAATAATAATTTTTGTGATCGCCGCTCCCCAGTCATAAATCTCTGTCACTGTACGATAGGATGTAGCTTTTTCGTGCGTCTGCTTCGCCAGCGCTGCTTTCTCATAAGAGAGTACAATGCCAATTGCTAAACTCAATGTAATAGCCAATAGTACAGACTTTTTTAACCTTTGATACATGGCAAATCTCCTCCTTTTAAATAGAATAGGAATATTAAAATTTTCCTTCTATCTTAATCATTTTGTAATCGCTTACTTGTGTTCTATTTTACTTGTCCCCTCTCTCTTTCTACACATAATTATTTTCCGTTACCTAGCGGAAACTTTTGGTTCTTTATTCCAGTAAGCATATTCTATAAGTCCCTGAAAAAATTTTTTTATTTTATGTATAAAAACTATCTATTAATCAAATCATAATCTTAACCTTATAAAAGGAGTTGATTATGATGGCAAACAGCAGAAATAAGAGCAGCAACGAATTAGCAGTACACGGTGCTCAACAAGCAATCGATCAAATGAAATATGAGATCGCTAGCGAATTTGGCGTAACTCTTGGTCCTGACACAACTGCACGCGCAAACGGCTCAGTAGGCGGCGAAATCACAAAACGTCTTGTGCAAATGGCTGAACAGCAACTTGGCGGCGGACGTTTCTAAATCACTATCATAAGCAATACGGCTGGAGGAAGAGCGAATGACCGTTCTTCCTTTTCCCATTTTTACATAATCTCTTATCGCGTTTCTTCTCCTCTATATGTATCTAAAACAAAACCTCTCCATAACGTTTACGTTCCATTATATAAGGTTCTCTTTCTCTCACAATAGATTGTTTATGATAAAACATAAAAAGAAGTCCCTTTTATAGGAACTTCTTTCATCTCACTCTATAAATGTGCAAGCTCTTTAGATATCTTTTCGGTCTTTGCTTTTAGCTGTTCTTGCTGACCTTCTAAGTCAGCAAGAACAGCTAACACTTCCGTATTCTCTGGTTCTTCTTCATACTGTTTTAACGTAGCAACAAGAGACTGTGAAACTTTGATGAGCTTCTGATTAACTTCTTGCTGCTGTTTTAAATAGTCAAGTTCATATTCCGTTTTTTCTAGATTTCTCATCGGTCCCCTTCCTTTCGTTAACTAGCTTTTATTTAAGAACGCAGTCTTTTATTATCGCATTTGGTTACTTCAACATTACCTTATTTTATTTTCGTGATTGCCGTATAACATTTTTTCATTCATTGGGTCAGCTGATTTTTCAGCAGGTGTCACTGCTTGTCCTAGAGCTGAATTGTGTTTATCATGCTCAACTGCGTCTACCATCAGCAAAACTTTTCCTTTTTTAAGATCAGATACATATGAGGAAGCTTCTGCAGCAGGTACACCATATTCGGTTAATTGATTTTCGATTCGATTAACATCTTGATCCATTTTTTCTTCAGACGGAGTAAAAGCATTTTTTATTTTCTCCATAAAGGATTGATGGTGTTTTGAGTGTTGATCTGTATCAACTGTTTGCACATCAATTCCTGCAGAATGCTCAATCGCTTCTGTATTTTCATGACGCAGGCCACTGTTTGTCAAAACAGAAAGTGCACTGTCCGGATATCCCTGTGTTTTTAAATTTCGAATCGCTGTAATAACGGCTGCCTCTGAATCATACGTACCTACTACATTTTTTGTCATTTTCTATTCCTCCTAGGTATTATCATTTTTTAGCTTGTTATAGTATTAATACCCTTGGATTTTTTGGTAAAACTTTTTAACTTTATCTCTAGCTCTCCTTACAAGGAGAAACCAATAAAACAACAGACCTGAATCTAAAAATTCAAGTCTGTTTCATGATATCAATGATTTGTATTACAAAATTGGTGACAGTAAGCGAGATACCGCTTCTTTAAATTTTATAAGAAGAGAGCGCTCTTTATATCGTTCGAGCGTTAATTTTGAACTGCACTGCACATCTTCAAGAAACAGGTTCTGCAACTTTTTGGCAATAGGCTGGTCATATACAACTGCATTCACTTCAAAATTAAGGCTGAAACTTCGTGGATCAATATTCGTCGTTCCTACAGAAGACACTTCATTATCTACTACAATCGTTTTAGCATGCAAAAAGCCTTTTTCATAGAGATAAATATGCGCACCATACGTCAGCAGCTCGCCTACGTGAGACCACGTAGCCCAATAAACAAAAGGATGATCGGGTTTGTTTGGAATCATAATATGAATCTCTACTCCAGATAATAAAGCAATTTTACAAGCATCCATAAAGCTTGCGTCTGGAATAAAGTAAGGCGTTTGAAGGTACACACTTTCTTTGGCCGACATAATCAATGAGATATACATGTTTTTCAGATGCTGAGTAGTCGAGTTTGGCCCGCTTGCTACAATTTGTACAGGAACCGTTCCAGAATGAGTTTCTGTACGATGCAAAAATTGTTCCAGTTCAATTGGCTGTTTTGTTGCTTGATGCCAATCTAAAATGAACCTCCCTTGAATATCGTTCACTGACTCTCCTTTAATGCGAAAATGAGTGTCTCTCCAATAACCCATTTTTGGATTTAACCCTAAATATTCATCTCCTACGTTAAATCCTCCTATGTATGCTACTTCACCATCAATAATACAAAGCTTTCGATGATTTCGATTGTTAATCCGGAAATTAATTAAGCGAAGAATTGAAGGGAAAAATGCCTGTGCTTCGCCGCCATATGAAATAAGCTCCTTAAAAAATGATGGCGTCATTTTTCTAGATCCTACTTCATCATAAAGAACACGAACCTTTATACCTTCTTTTGCTTTTTTTGTTAGCTCATCTCTTAATTTTTTGCCAAGATTATCTCGTTGAATAATATAATATTGAATATTAATTTCTTTTTTAGCATTTCGAATGTCCTCAAACAATGCATCAAATTTCTGATTACCATCACTAAAGATATCAATTTCATTGTCAGTGCGCACGAGTGACTTAGAAGAATTTAAATTAGTAAACAGCAGTTTATTATGTTGAATCAATAAATCATTTCGATATTCATGGGTAGCTTTAAGTTCTTTTAATTGTTCATCTACTGAAGATCTTAAATATTCCCGCTCATCAGATGATAACTTATAAAAGTTCTTCTGTTTTAGCTGTCTTCCAAAGAATAGATATACAATAAAGCCGACAATCGGTATAAAAAATAAAATAAGAAGCCACGCCCATGTAGATCCTATATCTCTTCGTTCGATGAAAATAAGAATACCGGCTAATAAAACATTAATAGCTGTTACAACAGATACACTTAGTGTAAAGATATGGGCAAATTCCATCCTATTACTCCTTTCTTTCTACTGCATTGCCTTATTAACTCATTTCCGTTTTTAACGCTTTCATTCACTTTACTATACATAACACAGATCGCTTCCTTTTTCATCTTTAGTATCCAAATTTTATTGTTTTTTTATTTTTTGCTATATTAAAAGTGTAAAATATTTCTTATTATTGTGTATTAAAAACACGGGGGGAAATAATTTGTTTTTTTCTTTTATTTTTCTTAGCCTCATCAATGTATTTATCAGTATTAGCCTGGGGTATACGGCTTATCAATTGTTTAGAAAAGCATTTATTGGAGGTATTCTTACGTGTATCCTTGCTTGCAGTGCTCCTATCATGTTTGTATGCCCTTCCCTGTTTCTATCAACGGGCATATCACTTTTTCTCTACTTTTTCTCTACTTTCTCATTATTTACTCAAAAAAGCACATATCATCTAATATATAAATAAAAAACACGAAAATCTAAGATTTCCGTGTTTTTTACAAGCTGTATACGTAATAATCCTGCACGTGATATGAATTGAAACCGCATGTTTCGTAGAGTTGCAAAGCGCGTTTGTTTTTTGCTTCAACCTCAAGAAATATATCATATCCTAGCCGAAGCTGCTTTAAAACAACTTGTTTTAAAGCAGCTTTTCCTATTCCCAATTTTTGATAAGAAGGTAAAATACCAAATCCATAAATCCATGCTTCGCTTTTATCATACGATACCCTTAACTTTCCAACCGCTTGACTATTGTACTCTACGATAAAATGATTTTGCTGTTCTTCCGTTTTCGTTTGTTCATAATAAGCAGCTGCTTCTGTTAAAGACATACCAAAGCATTCCACATCAACTTGCATTTCCATTTTCATATCGGTATCTGATTGGGAAGAGCGAAGTGTAACAAAGGGATTATCATCTTCCAATTCTTTTTTTGTCCACTTCATTTGATATTCTGAAAAAGTAAATGAACATGGAATTTGCTTTAAGAACTTCCTGCCTGAAACCGAATCGCCAGGAGCATTTAATAAAATCTCTGTATACCCACGCTTCTTACATATATGTAAAGCTTGAGAAAACAGCTTTGAAAAAATCCTTTTTCGGCGATAGCTAGGAGCGACCATTCCGCATATTTCTACTGTATTCCCAAACCCATAAAGACCAATAAACCCAACAAGCTGATTATCTTCATAATGAAAAAAATCGTTAACTTCATTTTGTTTTCGACTTCGTAACATATCAAAATTCAGCTTCAGCTCTATGTGCTCTTCTTGTTCGCAAATAGACTGTAGCTTTTGTATATCTTCTAACACATGTTGTTCTAACATAAAACGCCCCCTGCATTCTTCTTTTTATTATACGTTCGGCTTTATTTAACTTTTTCCTTTCATCTTTAGCGCAATAGTCGAATAATTATAGGGTAAAAGCAAGATCAAAAAGCATATAGAGTAATCAAACTAAATAGGCGGGGTGCTTATGAAAAAGACCATTTTAATAAGTTTTATTGCACTAGTTGCTTTAACCATTATTTATTGCCTGCAGAAAGAATTTATTTTCGCTTTAGCTTTGTGGAGCATTTATGGAACAGTATTATCTGTTTTTGTATATTTTTCTTTTTACAAATCAACGGAAGATCGCGAGGAGGAGTAACAATAAAACTATTAAAAGGTCGGTGAAATAAACTTTTTTACAGACCTTTTATAAATTTACAACTGGGATATATGTTGGTAACAACTTAGAAACAAGTAACCCTTATTCTTAGTGTTATAGAAAAGTTATTACCTATTTCACTAAGGAGTTGGATATTTGTATGAAGACAATTACAAAATCTATATCAGTTTTAGCATTAGCAGCGGGCTTTACTTTTTCATCTCTATCTGGAACACTGCCATTCACTCACGAGCAAACAGCAAGTGCAGCAGAAAAAATAAACGCACCGTTTAGCGTATATGAAGTGACCGCAAACGTACTCAATATACGTTCAAAACCTAGCACTCAGGGAAAGATTCTTGATACATTAAGAAAAAAAGATCAAATTGAAGTAGTCAAGTTTGTAAATGCAGACTGGGCTGCCATTAAAATAATTGGCGGCACCCGATATATCAGTACTTCCTATTTAATGAAAGTCCCTACTACTGTTCATACAGCTGCTAACCTTAATTTACGCACAGGGCCTAGCACAAGCAACAAAGTTGTAACAACTATTCCTAAAGGAAAAAGCGTCAGCTTCTTAGCTTGGGGCTACTCCAAAGATAACAAGCTTTCATTTGATTGGGCTTTTGTAGAATACAACGGCTTTAAAGGATATGTAAGCACTTCGTACTTACAGTTACCTACTTATAGATAAAAACAGATAACTCCCTTGAATTATTTCAAGGGAGTTTATTTATGGACACCTTATTAATAGTGCCCTGCCCATGAAGCACCGATGATAATTAGTAAAATAAATAGCACAACGATTAGCGCAAAGCTACTTCCGTGACCTACTCCGTACCCATAACCATAACCTCCGTAAAAACTCATTTTCTTTCACCTCCCTTTTTTGTAGAATATGTGAAGGGAAATGAAAACGAACATGAGTATTCTTTATCACAAAATTCATTATAATTTATAAACGTTAACTCTTTTACTAGTAAGGCATAGGATATAGCATCCCGTGGTTCATCTCTACATCTTTCCCTCATTCCACCTTTTAAAGTAAGGATATATTTCAGCAATACAAAAAAAGAAGAGTTTATATCACTCTTCTTTTTTATTTAACCGGATTATCAACTTGCATGTAGTCGTTATAATATTCTTCTAACGTAATTCCTTTCTTAGACACTTTAGAGGCGAGTTCTTTTCCGACAAATCGTATATGCCACGGCTCATATTTATAACCTGTAATCTGCTGCTTTCCTTCTGGATAGCGAACAATGTATCCGTATTTATATGAATTTGCTTCAATCCATTTGGCTTCTGGAGTATCTTTAAAACAATCTTGAGCTGCACACTTACCGGTGCTGCTTGATACATCTATACTTAAACCAGTCTGATGTTCACTGCTGCCTGGGTGAGCGCTGTAATGATTAGCTGCCGCTTCTCCATCTTGTTTTATATACGCTTGATAAAGAGATTCTTGACGGCTTTGAGAACGATAGGCAGAAACACCGGCTAAGTAAATTCCTTCTCGTTCAGCAGCTGAAAACATCCTTTCTAATGCTTTTGCTGCTTCTGTACGCATTTGGCGCTTTTCAATTTTTTCTTTAAATATAAACCGAACGTCCGGGTATACAAGGTCAGTGGGTTCATAGTGATCAGGAAGAAGATTTTGCTTGTTTACTAACACAGCAATGGATTCTGGGTTCCCTACAGTTTCTATACTATTCTGCTTCTGTTTAGAAGAAGATAAAGGATTATGATCAGACGTATTCAAATGATCATCGTGCTGAAATAATCCCTGATAGCCTAGATACGAGAATCCTGCGATAACACCCAGCACTATTAGTAAAGCCATTTTTTTATAAAGTTTCATATTTCTATACTCCTGACATATTTTCAGCTTTTTAGGACACTCAAACATTGTATATAAATCAAGAAATAATTACTAATATAACAAACTAATTCCTACTATAAATTTTAGTATGCCCGGACCTAATTTTTTCAAACGTTCATTTTAAGCATAAAAAAAGAGATGTCTCCTAAAAGACATCTCTCTTTACTTCTATTCTATAAGACTAGTATTAGTCGATAACTGTAATTTTAACTGATCTTCTGCCCCAGTCTTGTGCAGCACTATCTGAAGAAACGAATACATCAATTCGATTTCCTTTAATTGCGCCACCTGTATCTGCTGCTACAGCTTGACCATAACCTTCAACGTATACTTTTGAACCTAATGGAATAACGCTAGGATCAACCGCAATTACTCGTTGATTTGGATTTGATTTTAAATTTACTCCAGTAGCTGTTGTACCACTGCATCCAGCACAGTTAGCTGTATAAGCTGTTGCTTCAACAGTCATAGACTTGCCGCTAGCTTGCTGTTGAGACTGCTGTTGCTGCTGTTGCTGCTGTTGCTGCTGTTGAGCTGCTTGTTGCTGTTGCTGAGCTGCTTGCTCTTGTTCTTTTTGTGCCTGCTCTTGTGCTGCCTGTGCTTGTGCTGCTGCTTGCTCTTGTTCTTTTTGTGCCTGCTCTTGTGCTGCCTGTGCTTGTGCTGCTGCTTG
>NZ_JBHZOU010000009.1:0-4811 GCF_042787775.1 Priestia sp. YIM B13552 | reverse complement strand
GCTTGCCTGTGCTTGTGCTGCTGCTTGCTCTTGTTCTTTTTGTGCCTGCTCTTGTGCTGCCTGTGCTTGTGCTGCTGCTTGCTCTTGTTCTTTTTGTGCCTGCTCTTGTGCTGCCTGTGCTTGTGCTGCTGCTTGAGCTTGCTCTTGTTCTTTTTGTGCTTGCTCTTGTGCTGCCTGTGCTTGTGCTGCTGCTTGAGCTTGCTCTTGCTCTTGTGCTGCCTGTGCTTGTGCTGCTTGAGCTTGCTCTTGTTCTTTTTGTGCTTGCTCTTGTGCTGCCTGTGCTTGTGCTGCTGCTTGAGCTTGCTCTTGCTCTTGTGCTGCCTGTGCTTGTGCTACTTGAGCTTGCTCTTGTTCTTTTTGCGTTTGTTCTTGTGCTGCTTGTTCTTGCTGAGCTTGTGCCGTTTGAGACTGCTGCGCTTGTGGAGCTGCCTTTGCTACTGGCGCACTAGCTGTTTGAGATTGAGCTGCTTGTGCCGTTTTAATTTTAAATTGTTCTCCAGGGAAAACTAAGTCTGATGTTAAACCGTTCCATTCTTTAATTTCTTCTACTGTTACGCCATAATGTTGACCGATTGACCACAAAGTGTCACCACGTTTTACAGTATGTACGATTTCTTTTATGCTAGATAAGTTTAGTGTCTGATTTGGATAAATTAGTGTTGATGTTAAGTTATTAGCATCTTTTAGCTCGTCTACGCTCACATTATGATTTTGAGCGATTTTCCATAAAGTGTCACCTTTTTGTACTTCATACGTTCCGCTTGTAGAGGCAGATGCTGCACCTACAAATCCTGCTGAAAGAATTGCCGTTGTCCCTAGAGTAAATACAAATTTCTTCATTTTCCGAATACCTCCTTATTTACTCAATGACTGAATGATACCACCTGTTCATTTCACTTCCATTACAGGAATATTTTACTTTTATTACGGATTTAATTAATTTTAAACATTTTCTTGTAATATTTCTGACAATTCATTTTTGAATAATGATTAAATTTCATCAAAATCATGTCAAAATTTGAAGAAAACTCTATAAAAAGTTGGAGTTGTATTCGGTGATAAAAGTAACTTATCAGCAAAAAAACCTTCTAAAAGCAGTTAGCTTTTAGAAGGTTTTTTTACTGATATGAAACAGTTAAAATTGGAGAATATGCAGGATTGTCGCCCCCATAAATTTCAACTACGTCACTTAAAAAGTCCGCTGGACCTGAGCTTGACAAGCGAAACTGAGTTTTGCCGGTCCTATTCATATACCCCCAAAGCGAGGAAGGAAGTTGAATAGTTGTATATCCATTATTGAGTGAAGGCACTGACATTTGGAAGCCCGCAGAAATAGATGGTGAGGCCTGATAATCTATTTGTTCTAAAGCACTGCTAGTTCCAAATACACCGCTTTTAATATCGCCTTTCAAAGATGAAATATTACCAGTTGAAGATTTGCGATAAATTTTTAAAGATACATCCGTAACAATTGCATCATCAGGTAAAGAACTTGTATCAAAAGATAAAATGGTTCGATATGTGTCGGTATTGTACATTCCTTTATCCCCAATTTTATGAATAGAACTACTCATACCGTCAGCTGATAAGTTTCCGATAAATCCATCTTCAGCAGCAAGTGAAGAAAATACTGAAGATTTCTCTGAAGTTCCAGAAATTTGATAAACTTCCGTCTTTACTTCCTCTTGGTTGCCCGCTGCGTCTACACTAAAAAATTTTATTGTTTTGCTAGAGTTGATGGTAATAGGCTCAGAGTACTTTAGAGAATTAACAGTTGGTATGCTTCCATCTAATGTATAGTAAGTGGTGGCAGGTTCATTGGTTGATAATGTAACAGAAACAGAACTTCCATACGTTCCTCCCGCTGGTGAAGCAGCTGTAACCGGTGGGAATATATCTCCTGGATTAGGAGCATCACCATTTTTCGGATGGCTTTTAAAAAAGTTCCAGCTTAATTTAGTTGCATTTGGTCCTTTAGGATCTGTATAAGAACCGGATGTACTTCCCCCTGACCAAGCATGTCCCATTCCTTCTATCATGTACTTTTCCATTACTGTTTTTTCTGCTGTATCTTTGTAAATATATTGCGTATAGCTTCTTCCACCAGATACTGTACCTGTTGCAGTTTGATCTGCCGTATCATCAATATTGTTATTATCCAGCCCATCAGACGCTCTATCATTTGTTTGAGCCCATTGCGATAATATTTGATGCGCATTTATAGGCGCAACAGTGTAGTCAGCTGTCCCATGAAACAAAATAACTGGAACCACTCGTTTATGATCTCCCATGGCTGAATAGGCTAAATCTCCTTGTTGGATAGGATTAGGACCTCCACTGCTCATTGCTGTATAAGCACCTGTCACATTAGTCCCTGCTTTATATTCTAAGCCAGCCCCAACGCTGATAGCCGCAAATATGTCTGGATAAGTAGCTCCCATAATAACACTCATAGCTGCACCAGCAGATAGCCCCCCAACAAAGACTTGGTCGGCATCTATTGAATAACTGCTTTTTATTTGATTGACCATTCCAGCAATTAACGCTGGTTCACCGCTTCCCCTTGATTGATGAGCCGTATCAAACCAGTTCCAACACTTATTTGAATTAGCAGAAGAGGGTTGTTCTGGATAAAGAACAAGAAACTTCTCTGTCTCCGCCAGTTCATTCATTTGTGTTCCTGCTGCAAATTGATCAGGGTCTTGAGTACAGCCATGCAGCATAACTACTAGAGGTAAGGCAGCACCTCCCTGATAACTGCTAGGTACGTACAGTTTGTATGTCCTTCCGTTATATGTTTTAGAGGTAAAACTTCCTGCGGCTGAAGAAGATACAGCACCTGAAGATAAAAAAAGTATAAAAATCATCCCTGCTATAAATAATCGTTTCATCTTCCTGCTTCCTCCTTATATTGATATGGTTATACTTAGCAGCAAACGTACATATCGGTATGGTATGGAAATGAATAAGAGTTACTAGTAAGATGATAGCAAGGTTTTATGTAATAAAATTTATATTAACTGCACGATTTGCCTACGGTTATGAGGACGAATAAAATCATTCATCTCCTAAAAAAAGAAAACGCTTACATATAATTGTAAACGATTGTGCCGATAAATACTATAAAAAAGACATACCTTTAAAAATAGGCCGGTATGTCTTCTATGGATTGCTTACTTAAGTATTCATATTGTGACTCGCTGCAATTTACCATAGCAATGGATTGAGGATAACGTTGTAAATGAGAAGGGAGCTCCTTAAACCCAAACTGATGATAATATTCAGGAAGAATATCGCTATACAGCATAAAAATAGCGCTGCGCTTCTCTATCTTCATCTTTTTAAAAAAGTCTTCAAGCATATCGCGGCCATACCCCATTCGTTGATAAAGCTGGTGTACAACAACGGATCCAATACCATGCAAAGCAAACTTTAATCGAGGAGTTTGTAAAAGAAGCAAAATAAATGAACCAATAATTTGATCCTCTTCATTTACGTATACATACCGAATTCCATATGTTTCTTCCTTTTGATTATCTCTCACATACTCTTTGTACGTCCTGCCTTTAGGCCATGCGGCATATCCCATTTGATAGACTTCTGCCAATTCTTCAGACTTTATTTTTCTTAATAACATGAACATCCCCTCTTTATTTATAATCCCATACGTCAGCAGACATTTTTATAAAGTTAAAAATAGTTCCTGTATGTATATATTATACTTCATCCTACGGAAGCTTTCTTGCTCTGAGTGCTATTAACAGCTAATATGTGAGCTACTTTCTCAAAGAACTAGAAAGATTCCTGATAGTTGTTCCTTACCCATAGCAGTCATATATGTAAAGATACTCTTTATCATTCCATAAAAACATAGAGATGTAAATGTATTTCCAGCTTCATTTAGCATTCATTGCTTCATTACGTATTACTCATCAAAAAAAGCATAGAAACTACGTTCTACGCTTTACAGTGAAAGTAATCATCATCTCTTAAGCTTTTTCTTTCTCTACATACTCTACTAGATGAAAGAAAAAACGATATGTAAGAACCAGAGCTTCACCTATCGACATTTTTTCATTAAACTCTTTTATAGCATCTAACTCAATATTCACATCCCATAATCCATCTTTATCATTAAATAAAAGCTGGACGCTTGTTGGACTTTCATTAAGTTCTTTAGCAAAAAATTGTTTTAGTAAAGAACCGAATTTTTTTTGCATATGTAGCCCCGTTAATACTTTATATGTGCCAAACACATCATCCACTTCAAAAGAACATCCATCAAGCTTAATAAATTCGAACCATTTTGATTCTACATATAGAAATTCACTTCTGTGTTCTTTCAAGTAAGAAATGGACGTATCTAAAAACGAAAGAGGAGATTCTTCTGCGATCAGCTCGTCCGTTTCTTTATCTACTCTTTCGATATAAGAATCTTTAAAACGTAAAGATGCCTCTTTTTCTTCTATCATCAGGTTTTGCGGTACCAACTCTTTTTGCAACGCATATTCTTTTTCCTCCTGGTATAGAGATAAAGATTGACCTTGAACGTTCATTTCTTTTTCAATATAAGTTTGAATATTACTTTGTAACATGAAAAAACCTCCTGATTAATCTGCATCACTATCTTATATCATAACCTAAACAAGTGTTTATAAATATAGTCAAACAAAAAATCCTTAGGCTATGCCTAAGGATAATAATGATATATTCAAGTATGTATAAAAGATAATTTGGTTGCGGGGACAGGATTTGAACCTGCGACCTTCGGGTTATGAGCCCGACGAGCTACCGAACTGCTCCACCCCGCG
>NZ_JBHZOU010000008.1:0-142734 GCF_042787775.1 Priestia sp. YIM B13552 | reverse complement strand
GTAATTAGCACAACACGTTGGACTAATGCAATAACGCCTTGTAGCGAAAAAGCATTTAGAGATTCCTTAAGTATTAACCTTTGTTGTAATCCAATTTTTTTACCTAGTACGATAAACATGAGTATACCGATAGTCATGAATCCCCAGCCACCAATTTGGATGAGCACAAGCAGAATGAGCTGTCCAAATAAAGTAAATGTAGTACCGGTATCTACCACAGCTAGTCCTGTTACACATACAGCAGAAGTGGCTTCAAAGAGAGCATCAATAAAGCTTAAATGATGCCTATCACTTGTAGCAGCAGGAATCATTAATAAACCGGTGCCGAGCAATATTAACCCTAAAAATCCTACGAACAAGATACTTGCAGGTTCCAGATGCTTCACTTTATGTTTTTTACGCGGCCTAGAAATTAGCATATTACATTTCCCTTCAGAATGTTTTGAGTAAAGGTTTATTATATAACATACCCATTTATTTTAAAATGTGGTCATTATTTTCAGTTCTCTTATAGTTTAAACCGTGATTATGTTAACTATCTATATATATGATATACATATATCTTTTATGGTGAACTTTGTATAAACAGTGGTAAAATTAAGCTCTGCATGCCACGAAAAGGTGGAGTTAAATATAAGAAAACTAGTTATATTTGATGAATTAAAGAAGCTTAATAATGATTTGCATCATCCATTTCCATATGAAGATATTCGTAAAATACAAGATAAATTTAGTGGGGAATTACATGAAGACGATCTGTTAACCGCAGATTTTAATAGTTATTGGATGAATATTGCTGGCAGTTTAAGTTATATTTTGAAAGGTAAAACGAAGAAAATTCCTCAACATCAGATAGATCAATTAAAGTTGACTTTTTTTGAAGTTTTTCCGCAATATACTTTTTTAGAAAAAGAAATTTCTACCTATCCAAATTTGTATGAAGAATATAAGATTTATGAGAAAGCAAGAGAGCTAATGTTAAGTTATTTATTTAATTAAATCTAATAAAGAAAAAAGACGACTTTCTAAATAGTCGCCTTTTTTTGTACAGAGACTTCAAATTATGTTAACTAATAAGCTTTAGACCAATTGCAGCACTTAATACCATAGCCATAAATATAATTCTAGCTAAGCTCTTCGATTCTCCATAAAATAGAATTCCTACAACCCCTGACCCAACTGTTCCAATTCCTGTCCATATTGCATAAGCTGTTCCCATTGGTAGAGATTGCATGGCTAGGCTTAAGAAGGTGAAGCTACTTCCCAATCCTAAGACAAAGACGGCAAATGAGAAGATGTTTTTATTACGTAATATCAGGTTTAAACCTGTGACACCTACAACTTCAAAGATTCCTGCACAACCAAGAAAAATCCATCCCATTATGAAGCACTCCCTTCTTGTTTTGTACTTCCCGTTACAAGCTTCAGGCCAATAACACCCGCAAGAAGAACAAGAATTAAGATAATCTTTACAAGTTGAAATGGTTCTCCAAAAACAAGCATCTCAAGTAACACAGTACCTGTGGTACCCAGTCCAGTAAATACAGCATAGGCTGTTCCAACAGGAAGTTTTGAAGTGGCCTTAATCAATAGGCCAAAAGATAAAACAATGGCAATAATTGTTCCTGTCCACGTGAGTACATCATCAGCATGCTTTAACCCCATGACCCAGAAAATTTCTAATATGGATCCTAAAACTAATAAACCCCAAGCGCGGTTCATTTGACTCTCTCCTTTTATTCAGTAATACCTTGCCAATAAATATTCCACGAATTAGTTAGACGTTTCTGAAGACGATCTGGGAATCCATATAACAATTCAACTAATAATCCATCAAATATTGTTAAAAATGACATCATTGCAGATTCAGGAGCAATGTTTGACTTTAAGTCAGCCTTTCTTTCCTTAAATACTAATAAAAATAGGGATTCTAATTCATTTACAAAATTGTTAGTACCAATCTTAATTTGTTCTTCAAACTCTAATGGTGGAAAAAAGGATGTTCTCATAAAGAAGCTCATATTATAATCTTTTTGATAACGTCCCAAGTATTTGTTCAAAAAGTTATATAAAACTTCTTCAAGAGGTACTGAATGATTTTCTTCCATGAACTGTGTAATAAATTGCAATTCATTTTCTAGAGAATCATTAAAAGTACTAATAAAAAGATCTTCTTTACTTTTAAAATGTGCATATATAGATTGTTTTTTAATACCTACTTCATTAGCAATAGAAGCAAGCGAAGCCCCTTGATAACCATGTAAAGCAAATTGATTTAAAGCGACTTCTTTTAATTGATTTGATTTCATTTTACCACTCCTTACGAACGTTCGTAAGTCAAACTTAACAAAACGCGATTTTGATGTCAATTTAAATAGCGTTTTGTTATTAATTGACTTATAGAATTGTTTTAAGTTAACATTGAACAAACTTAATACTCCAAAGGGGAGTAGCTGTACAACAAAAGTCGTCACTACGAAACAAAATGTTTCCGGCTTTGTTGGCAATCTTAATTGTTAGCAAGACCTTTGCCTACTTTTTTAGTTAGGTGAAGTCTGTGTTTGTACATCAAGCGCTTTTATCTACTAAAAGGATAAAAGCGCTTTTTGTTTTTTATAGATTTAAAATGACTATGAGGAGTGATTAAATTATGTTCAAGAAACTGTTTGATTCACTAATGAACAATAAGCATAAGCGTTATAGTAGCAGTGATTATAAAAGAGGAAGATCAAAACCTTTTAAAAGTTATAGCAGCAGTGATGACTATAGGAAAAAGCGTGACCATCACGGAAGCTATGGACATCATCATTATAAGAGAAAAAGAAAGAGTGGAAGTTTCTTCAGTAGTTAAATGAGAAAAGGGTACCTCGTTCTAATGGCATTAGAGAAGTAGGTACCCTCTTAAAGAAATCTGCAACTGAAAATGAAGAATAACATATTCTTGCTATAAAGAGTAGATGTTACTGCCGTAGTATAAGTATATAAAGCTTGGTTGTTAAGCAGTTCTTTAACAAATAATGATTAGTATGTTCGTCATTTATAAAAAAACTGCATACCTCATGGGAGCAATCTTTCTTAACCTCTCCTGCGCGTGAGCTGCTGAAAAAGAGGGTTTTTTTCTATGGTCCAAAAGAGTAATTAGGGTAACTAAAGCTTTACTACAACATTCTCCAAACATAAGGTTTTTTATTATTTTAAGTTTACCAATAGAATTTTCGAAACCGTTAAAGGTTCTACTTTATTTTCGAAATAATAATCCCTGCAATCATAATAAAAAAACCCAGTGCTGTTTTCCAAGTAGGAACCTCTTTGAAAAATAGATACCCCATTAAGATTGAAATGACTATTTCTATTCCTTTAGATGTAACTAAAACAAATGTTAGATTCTGAATCGCTTTAAATCCAAATTTGATGCCGTATCCGATCAGCATATTGGCTATTAAAAATAGTGGAAAGGCAAAAAGTTGATACTTTAAAGTCGCCCAAAAAGCTGGATCAATATGCTTACTTTGATACGAAAATAACAGATTTATTAGAAATAAACCAGAAAATAAAAAGGTAGCACCATAAAAATAACTCATCCGTATACACTCTCATCATAATCATATTTGTTATCAGTTTACCCAACAAATGTTTCTTTATGCTATAAAAATTGCCTTAGGTAAAAATGGTAGCCTTGATACAAAAAACTATGCTCCTTAAATAATAGTTAGGAGGTCATTTCTTATAAATGATCTTGAAAAATTAGGTTGTAATCTAACGGTCGTCTTTGGAAATTGACTATCATCAGATTAAAACAAGAAAAGCCCTCACATTATGAGGGCTTCTCTTGCCTATGAAATAAGAAATGGAATTTTTATTCGCATCTACAAAACGTATTGTAACATGTATTAGGTATTAAAAATGAGCTATTCAGACCCTAAAAAAGGTATTCTAAGATTCCAATTGAATTTTACAGGGAAAAATGTTGTTATATAGTGAAAATCTAGTTATTGTTAAATAAAAAAGCATCAACTTAGAGAAATAGGTGATTAGATAATTGCAAACATATAAATACAACAATACTTTAACGAAGGCTTTACTTGTAGATATAGAGGCAGGAAGAGAACTTATGATTCAAGTAGGTTTGGAAGAAGGATTTACGAGTAAAAATACCATTGTAATCAGTCAATTCATTGATCAATTGCTAAACCAATTAGAAAAGATCACTGCAACTAATTAGTTTTTATTTTCATGTAAAAAGTAAAAGTAACCTCAATCTGTCATAAGAAAGAGGTTGCTTTTTGAGGTAACTCTATAACTGAAGATAAAACACAACAAATACTATCTTTCCTACTATAAGCAGGGGTATAGAAAGTGCTTATTGTATGCATTAATCCCCCTCTCACCTACTTAAAGAACGTTAAATCTTCAACAATGCATAAAAACATCCATAAAGAAGAAAAAGACCCCTTTACCAACCTTTCGTCTCTCAAAACATTGGCTTTTTCATATGCACTGGAAAAATGTTTTATGGTAACTAAATGCTTATAAGGTATACAGCTATACCTCACTCTGATCACTTTTAAAATTGGAATATTTTTCTTTATAAGTATTGATAATTTTAAAATCCCAGAATATAATAAAAGAAATAGTTTGCCGCAGGAAACTTTTTAGCATACGGTAAATAAGCGTTTCATCATTTAAAAATGATTCCCTCATTATGAATAAAAAGAGTGAGAGATAGCCTGGAACTATCTCTCACTCTTTTTATCATTATTTTACTTGTAATTCAGCAATCATATCTTCTAAACGCTCTTTCTGTGCTTGAAGCTCTTCCATAGAAGGTTGATAAGATGAAATAGTTTGTTGTCCACCATATGCCTGTTTAGGTTGAACCAAACGTTGTAATTGCCCACCATTCTGTTCATATAAACGATAGCCTACTGCGCCTACCACTGTTCCTGATACAAATCCCATTAGAAAATCGCGATTAATCATTATAAAACTCCCCCATAATCCTAAGTTTTTTATATCAATTCATACAAAAGGTATGAATGAATATCTTACGTAATTGTAGATAACTTTTGTGATTGCACTTTCTGCTTTTCATGTAACAATTCCAACACATTTACAATCCATGTAATCATCGCTACATATAGCATATTTGATGGCCCTAGAGATAACATCGTAACAATTCCAGTTAAAATATCTGGGTGCCTCATTTTATTGCTCGTACCATGGGATAAGACCGTATAGCCTGTTGCAACTACTGCTCCATATACGAGTGCATCTGGTTTATAAAAAGATGATTTTCGAATACCTGCTAGTAGAAGTAAGCCCCCAGAAAACAATGTACGTAGCCAATCGTTTCGTGTGGCAGGATCCATTTGAATCATAATATCATCTAGTGGGTCTAAACGCGTTTGCTGAAAAAAGATAGATACATAACAAAAAATAGTATTGCGAGAAAGTTGTGAAACATCATAGTGAATAAGCATGGTTTGAATGGTGGGTTCTATTCTCACACTCGCTATACCTTTTAAAGCAGAAAACATATGCTCAATTTCCACATGATTTTTCTTATCTCTCAATGCTGGGATATGAAATCGAATACGACCTGGTATATCATGCAGAACGTAGAATTTGGGATTCATTGGTTTCCCTCCCTAACCATAAGATTCTTGCACTATTTATTACTACACCAATAGTGGCCGCATTATGAATAGCTGCTCCCACAATTGGAGAGAAGATACCTAAAGCACCGAATAAAATTGCAATACCATTAATAGCAAACGTGGCAATAAAGTTTTGTTTAATAATGTTCATGGTCTTTTTAGATAGTCCAACTAACTCAGAAAGCATTTCTGGGTTATCAGACGTAATAATAACGTCACTGGCTTCTGAAGCAATGTCTGTTCGTTTAGTACCCATCGTTACACCTACATGAGCATGAGCTAAAGCTGGTGCATCGTTAATGCCATCACCTACCATCATGACAGCTCCTGTTCTCCCATACCTTTTTACATAAAAGGCTTTATCTTCTGGCAAAGCCTCTGCATGATACCAGTTCAGTTTTAAGCGACGCGCCATTTCTCTTGCGACCGTTCTTTTGTCTCCTGTGAGCATAATAATGTCGTTAATACCTTGATGACGGAGATTATGCACTGCGCGGTGCATACCAGAACGTATTTTGTCAAAAATGCTAACTACTCCTACAAGTGTTTGATCATAGGCTACATAAATCACATTTTCGTCGTTTTGCATTTGTTGAAGTAAGTTGGTTGTTTGAACTTTTAGTTCATTCATAAAGCGTAAACTTCCAACAACGACTCTTTTACCATTTAGCCAAGTGGAAATCCCTTTTCCTACCGTTGTTTCTACCTGAGCATTATTGTCTCTAATAGGAATTAAAATGTTCCAATCTTTCGCTTGCTTCACAATTGCATCAGCAATAGGATGGGTAGAATTTTTCTCAGCTGCTGCAGCTAAACGAATGACATCTTCTTGATTAAAGCCTTCAGCAGCAATTACTTGCTGAACCACAGGCGTTCCTTCTGTAATAGTTCCTGTCTTATCAAGAATAACTGTATTTAGTTTAGACATCTTTTCAATATGATCACTGCCTTTAACAATAGCCCCTTCTTTTGCAGCACGTCCAATGGATGCGTATAAAGCTGTGGCCGTTGATAATTTAATTCCACAAATAAAATCAATAACTAACATACTCATCGCTCTGTTAAGGTTTCGAGTGAAGAAAAATGTAAGCAGTGCCAAACCAAAAGAAACAGGAACCATTTTTTCAGCTACTGTATCGGCTATATTTTGAATAGGAGCGCGTTTATCTTGTGCTTCCTCCAACAGTTTCACAATTTTAGAGAGGGATGTATCTTCTCCTACTTTTTCAACTGTCACAGTAAGGTGTCCACTCTGCAAGACACTTCCAGCGTACACATTATCTCCACCACATACCTCTCGTGGCATATACTCCCCAGTAATTGAAGCTTCATCTGCTGTACCGTTCCCCTCTATTATGATTCCATCCACGGGAATTTTTTCTCCAGTGAAAACTACAACCTTATCACCAACTCGAATATCCTCGACTAAAATCTTTTCTTCAACGCCCTTTTCCTTTACTCTCCAGGCATATGAGACATCTAATTTTAGGACGGAGTGAATATAATGCTTGGTTTGTTCAGACGTATAGTCTGTTAATAGCTCACTAATAGTAGACATCAAAGTGATAATTAAAGCCGATCCTGGATTCTTCATATACAAAGAAGCGAATATAGAAGCAGCTGTTAATGTATTAGCATTCCCTTTTCGTTCTTTTAGGACATGAATAACACCATCTTTAATTACATCATAGGAAGTACTAATAGCAGTAAAGGTGCTAACCCAATAGGAAAGTGCTTTTACTATAGCAGGATACGAAGAACGTTGAAGGTACCAGTTAACTAAAAAAATAGTTCCACAAGCTATAATAGGTATAGCCTTTTTCCATGAACACGCTGCTTGCTTGAGTGTATGTTTATATTTATGGATAAACGATTTTAGACTGTATAAAGAGAGAGTAATATGATGATAAATGAGTAGACTTCCGGTTACTTGATTATAGCTTGCAGAATATACCCCTGGAAAAGAGCGTAACCAAGTTTCAATATGGTTTGTCTCTAGTTGTTTAGGTATATAAAATCGGGTTCTTCCAGGGAGCGAATGAGCTATCTTTACCCCGAACATCATCACCTATTCTTTTCCCCCTTATCCTTAATGATGTTGTATGACCAATAAAGTAAGCTTGCAGAGAAAGCAGGCGCACTTCCAAACGTCTGAATTCCTTTTCCTAATAAAAATAGAACAAATAAACTATCAAAGTCAGCAAAGCCATTGGTTTGCTTTTTAATCCCTTTATCTATAAATCCGAGTGTGTTAGTCATGCCATTCATCAATGTAGCATCTTTGTTTAAAATGGCGTTAGCTGCTATTTGTACGATATAACTCATCAGTTCATCTAGCTCTTCCTGGTTAATATGAGGTACAACAAATTGAAGCACTAAACTTCCTGTTAGTTCTGAAGCTTCTGATGTTAAAATAAGAGGATGTTTTTTTACTTCTTCCGTTAGAGCATGTGCAATGATACGGTGCTTCCAACTGTCACATTGTATACGCAGTCGCCCCGGCATCGCATGCAATACTTTTATTTTTTGATCACGGAATTGAGACATAATTTTTGGAGCAATAAAAGAGACACCTAAACCGATTACAGTAGGAAGCATGCTCATCCCTCCCTTTCCTTAAGCTCTATATTCTTCTTGATATATTTGTTCAATAAGTTGAAACCACTCTTCAAGTTCTTTGTTATTTGTCATATGGGAAGCCTTATATGTAATAAGTAAACTTCCGGTATCTAACGTAAAGACTGCATCATAGACAAGAACTTGAGACTTCAAATTTAAAATAATTAATTCAACTAGTTTTTTATTCTCTTTCCAAACGGTTGATCGAAGTCTAATTCTTCCTGGAATAAAATGCACAAGCTCAATTTGTAATTTATGTAGTTTTCTTTCTGCATGTTTCATTAGTATCTTTTCTTTAATACTCATTAATATCTAGATACCACCAATCATTTTTCTTTATTTTACCAACTTATATATTTTATAACAATACAAGTATTAAAATAGTGTAAATTTTATTACGCGAAAGTAAGCAATAAAATTATCTCTGTTTTAGGATAACGATAGATATATTTTTTATAAAAAGAATTAATCTATATAAAAAAGAATGAAAGGTGTTATTCTTTCATTCTTTTTCTTTACTGTAGATGTTTAAAGTCTCTTTATTTGATAGGTAAAGAATATTTTATTGATTTTTTATAATACCTCTTTCTTTTTAATTAGTTTATACTGAATTGTCACCCTCTCTACTTCATTTTAGAAATAACTACCCCTATAACCATAATAAAAATTACTGGTAATATTTTCCGCCTAGAAGCTTCTTTAAAGAAAAGGCAACCCATTAATACGGCAATTATTACTTCCATCCCTTTCGATGTCAGTAAAACAAATGTTAAGTTATGAACAGCTTTAAACCCAAATTTGACTCCATATCCAATTAACATATTAGCGATTAAAAATAACGAGAAATCATAAATTTGGTATTTTAATGTAGTTCCAAAAGCTGGATCAATATGCTTATTTTGATACGAAAACAAAACATTGATTAGAAATAGGCCAACAAACAGGAAGATTCCACCATACAAATAATTCATATATCCACTCTCACTATATTCTAGTGCTAAATTCAATGATGCTAAGATAAGAAATGGAAAAACTAAATGTATTAATTTTTCTCAGTTATATATCTTATAATTTTCACATAATATATAAAAAATCGTAATCATTACGTTTTGATAAGAGGATATAATCACTATTTTCGAGTTTTTTATCTTTTAAATAAATTTTTTATATTAACTCTTTTTTATTAGGTGCATAACTTGTTCAAACTCTATCATATAGTTCTAGTAATTGGAGGTGAAACGATAGATTATGACAACTCTATCACAATTAAGTAAAGATCTAATAGGTGTGTTATTACTACTGCTTTTTGGTTACTGTTTTTTCTTTGTTGATATAAATACGAAAGATTTAGCTATTCCAGCATCTTTATTGAATGTAAATTCTATTTTTTTAAGTATTATACTTGAAGCCATCCCTTTTATTTTGCTTGGTGTATTTGCTTCTGCCCTTATTCAAGTATTTGTATCAGAAGAACTTATTCAACGCTTGATTCCAAAAAATCCATATATCGCCCTTATACCAGCTGTTCTTGTAAGTGCCCTTTTACCCGTTTGTGAATGTGCCATTATTCCGGTTATAAGAAGGTTATTAAAAAAAGGAATGCCACTTCATATTGGAGTGGTGATTCTAGTGGGTGCCCCCATTTTAAATCCGGTTGTATTTGCTGCTACTTTTTATGCATTCCAATCAAATATGTCTATAGTATACAGTCGTATAGGTTTAGCTGCTGTTGCTTGTATATTAATCGGTTTATCCGTTTACTTCTTTTTTCGAAATTCCAACCAGTTACGAGATGTATACGTTCATGAACATGAGAACGCAAAAGTAGGTAATAAGTTAAAGCAAACGCTGTATCATGCTAGTGATGAATTTTTCGATATGGGCAAATACTTATTATTCGGTGCACTCGTAGCAAGCCTATTTCAAACCTTTTTAGATAGACAACTATTAACAAACCTTGCGAGCAATGACTATATGTCTTCTGCCGTTATGATGGGATTTGCTTATGTACTTTCACTTTGTTCAGAAGCAGATGCTTTTGTTGCTTCATCTTTTTCTCATACATTTTCACCTACAGCTCTTCTTGCCTTTCTACTATATGGACCAATGATGGATTTTAAAAACACCATTATGCTATTGTCCTTTTTTAAAAAACGTTTTGCATTTAGCCTTATTCTTATCATTACTGTGATTGTGTATCTTATCGTCATGACTTATGGAATAGTTAGTAGATAGGAGAAATGGTATGAAAAAAATTGATCAGCAATTTATCATTTATATAAGGGGAATATTACTAATTGGTTTTTCCCTCCTTATGTTTAAACTCATATTAACAGGTAAAATCATTCAATTTATTGCACCTAAAATGATGCCTTTTATATTGTTTTCTTCTGGTACCTTTTTTTTGTTGGGAATTATACAAATTTGGCGAAGTAGTGTAAATAAGGATGTATCTTGTGAGTGCGGTCATGATCATACGGAAAAAGGAAAAATTCGAACAACGTTTATTTACTCTTTATTTCTATTACCTATTATGACGGGCTTTTTATTTTCAAATCATACACTTGATAGCTCAGTTGCAGTAAAAAGAGGAGTAAAGTTTTCAGCTAATGTCCCTGGCGAGCAACCAGCTCAACAAGGAAGCAATAAAGTTAAATCTATTAATTCCAAAGTAGAAGAATACACGAATAAGGTATTAGCTGGTGATTCAGAAGAAGTACCAAAAAATGTTCCCTTAGAGCATCAAAGTAATATTTCTCCGCCTAAAATCCCACCCAAAGGATTTTATAAATTACTTGAAAAAAAGCTACTAAAACAAAAGAGCATTAATGTGAATAATACAGATTATATTCCTGTAATGAGTATCATCGAAAATAATGTAGATCAGTTTATAGGCAAAGAAATTGAGGTCGATGGATTTGTATACCGTGAAAATGGATTTAAAGATAATCAATTTGTGGTAGCTCGTTTTGGCATATCATGTTGTGTGGCAGATGCATCTGTTTATGGAATGCTATCAACTATAGAGAATGCCTCTACATTTAAAACAGACAATTGGGTTCATATAAAAGGAATAGTTAAAAAAGCTACGTACAATCAAGAGGATGTTCCATATATTCAAATTCAACAGATTGAGTCCATACGTCAACCTGATAACCCCTACGTATATGAACTTTATCAAGATGAACAGCTGATAGGTCCTGGTGAATAGAAAGCATTCTATAATAGATTTACTGTTAAGAATAAGCTATACACCATTAAACCAGTTATATACTCAGATTATAGTGTTAAAGTACTGCAAAATTTATGATTAGAACCAAAAGTAAAAAATTGTTAAATTGTTTTTCACCATTCTTTCATTTTTCTATGGTAAAGTACAAATGTAAAAAGAAATGTTGATGTAAATATTAAAGGATATTTTTAAATAATATGGTCTTTAGGGTTTTGATTAAGCTCACTTTCCTAGAGACTGCTAGTTGTTTATGTTATAAAGATATTTTTTTATTACGGCTATTGTATATATTTATTTTTTCTTAAGATTGTCCCCTTTAGATAAATAGTGTAATATCACTGTTTGTAAGTGATATTACTTTCTATTTAAAGGGGCTTTTTCTATGTTTAAAAACAAACAGAAAATTCGAATATAAAGTAACATGATTATTTCTTAGTTGGAGTGAGTATAATGAGTTCATCTCTTTTACAAATGAACACCATTTTTATTAGTATCCTAATTGAAGCTCTACCTTTTATATTATTAGGTGTAATTATTTCTGGTATTATTCAAGTTTTTGTAACAGACGAAATGATGGCAAAAGCTATTCCTAAAAATAAATTTGGGGCAATTGTTCTAGCAAGTGTAATTGGAGCTTTATTTCCGGCTTGTGAATGTGGGATTGTCCCAATAACAAGACGTTTAATGGCAAAAGGCGTTCCCTTATATGCTGCTATTCCGTTCATGTTAACAGGGCCTATTATTAATCCTGTTGTCCTATTCGCGACCTTTGTGGCTTTCGGTAACGATTGGAAAATCATGATTGAACGTGGTGTTGTTGCCTTCCTTGTATCTTTAATAGTAGGTTTAATTTTAGCCTTTCAATTTAAAACGCCACAAGTTAAAAATGAGATACATGTACACACTGCTTCCAAGAAGATGAGTGAAAAAATAGGAGATGCTCTTAAACATACTATTGATGAATTCTTTTCTGTTGGAAAATTTGTCATTATCGGTGGATTAATCGCGGCTACGATGCAAACTTATGTGAAGACCTCTACCCTCATGGCTCTCGGGCACGGAGTAGTATCTTCAAATGTAGTAATGATGGGCCTATCTTATATTTTATCGCTATGTTCTTCAGCTGATGCTTTTATTGCTTCATCGTTTCGAAGTACATTTAATGATAGTGCAATTATAGCCTTTCTAGTATTTGGTCCTATGTTCGATATAAAAAATACATTAATGATGTTGAGCCAATTTAAGACAAAATTTGTTTTTTCACTATTTGTATACGTGTTTATTCTAGTATTGGTTCTATCTCTACTAATCGTTCATTAAAAAGGAGGGATATTAATGTTTAGAGTTTTGATTTTGTTAGGCTTTACTATGATCTTTATGCACCTTCATGCAACCGGAGATATTTCAAAATATATTAACATGAAATATTCATGGATTTCATATGGAACAATTTTTTTACTGTGGTTTTTAACTATTGCAGAACTAGTTTTTTATATGACAGGATCTGATGAGAAAGAGCAAGGTCATGACCATAATTGTGACTGCGGATGCGGTCATAGTCATGAATCACCGAACAAGTGGAAAAGACGGGCATGGTACCCTCTTTATTTCTTACCTGTTTTAACCGTCTTCTTTTTGCCTGTAGCTACACTTGATTCAAATATTGTTGAAGCAAAAGGATTTCATTTTCCTATTTATGATAAAAAAGATCCTTACTCCTCACATCAGTTTCTACAACCAGATACGAGTTCTTTTTATGGAGAAGATGCATACGATAAAATGATTCATAAAGATTTAAAAAAGTTTTCAAAAGGGAAAACCATTAATTTAGAAGATGAAGAATTTTTAAATGCAATGGAAACTATTTATCGATATCCTGGTGAGTTTACTGGAAAACAAATTAAATTTAAGGGATTTATGTACCACACTAAAGAATTAAAAGACAATCAGTACTTTTTATTTCGTTTTGGAATCATTCATTGTATAGCTGATTCAGGCGTGTTTGGTATGTTAGTTCAATTTCCGGATGATGTATCATTTAAAAATGATGATTGGGTAACGGTAACTGGTGAAGTAAGTACGATGTATTATCAACCATTTAAAAAGACAATTCCTATTGTAAAAGTAACAGAAGTAAAACGTGAAGAAAAACCAGATGATCCTTATGTATATCGTAATAATCAATAAATAAGAATAGAAAACGCAGGCTAACAAATGTTAACCTGCGTTTTTAGATTGCTGTCTAATTAAATCTTTAATAAAAATAATTAGCTCTGCTTCTTTCTTCTTAAACTAAAGATTAATGAAATAATGCCTAGCACTAATGCAATAATTGAAAGAGTAGTAGGAAGTGCAAAATTTGAATCATTGTTAGTTGCTTCGCTAGTAGCAGTTGTGTCGCTAGTAGCTGATGTATGAGAATCTCCCTCTGCTCCGTTTCCTTTTACTACCGTTGTGATAGATGCAGGTGTATCTGCATCAGCAGGGCCTTCCCATGCTACTGTTGACCCATCTTTATATGTTTGATAAGCCTTCCAAACAATCTTCTTAGCATTATCGCCTACTTTTCCTTGCATATTGAATTCTCCAAACTCTGTAGGTGATAAACCTGCATTAGTAGCTGTCCATGTCACACTTGTAATCAAACCTGAAGAGTCTTTTTGAAGTTCATATTTCCATCCTTCCATAGGTTCGAATCGAGATATTTCTACGTCTTTTGGAATCTCAATTTTCACTTTTGTAGTTGGAATATCTTTTTCAGTTGGAACGCGCACAGTAAATTTTTCATAAGAGCCTTGTGTCGCTTCTTGAGGGTATACGACAACATGAGCACTTGCAGTACCCGCAAATGCAATCGTTGAAAGAACTAATGTAGATAAAAGAGCTGTTACTTGTTTTTTCATTTCTTTTCCTTCTTTCTAAAATCATTATTTAACATCGTAAACAATGATGTCCTTATAGATTACAATCTCATCTAGGTTTGATGTAACAAGCCGTACAGCAATTTGCCATCTTCCCGCATAAGGAATGACAAGGTTGTTTGTTTCATACATCTTATACTGCACTTGTTGTTTCTCCTGACTTTCGTCTTTATTTACTTTTAAGGGCACATCAATTGGTGCAAGCTCTCCTTTATTCTTAGGAGAAAGTGCGATGTCTATCGATTGGATAGAAGATCCATCCTGTGGTAAAGATGCTTTTACCCAGAGAGAACCCTTGCCAGGAGATAAGGTTGACGTTTTTACGAGAAACTCTATGTCTTGCTTGTTTTCTTTCCATACCAAAGGTTCATTCTGTGGAACAGGGTTTAAGTGTGTAATCGTTCCTACAATTAATACAATAATCAGCATAAAACTTATATCAGACATTAAAAACTTTGTAGGGCTTGGTGAATCGTTCTTTCGTAGATGTTCTCTAATGAGTATCCCTACACCAGCTACTAACATGACCATAAATATTTTAGCTAACAATAACAGTCCCCACGTGGTTTTAAAGAGTGCTGTTATATCTCGAAGAAGCTTTAAAGTGTAAAGAACACCTGAAAGGATTAATAATATAAGACTCACAAAGGCTATGCGCGAAAAAATCGGAAGAAAAGCTAAAGCTTGTTCTCTCTCCTTACGCCAAATCATAAAAAGATAAACTAACCCAGCTGCCCATAAAGAGGCGGTAACCAAATGCATAAAGTCTAAAATTATTGTATAGACTGGTACGTCTGATGCTATGGCGTGACCATTTAACGTAGTAGCTACTAACAGCAAACCTACCCATATAAAATCAAGCCATTTATTCTTTAGTAGGAAAGGAAATCCAACACAGGCAAGAAGAATGCAAGTTAGCCATGACCAACCAGTAGCAGAATGAATGACAAATATTTTTATTTGCGAAAGGCTAGAACCCTTTAATAGCGCAGTGCTTTGGACTCCTATACTAATCAGTAAAAAAATAATATATCCAGTTTGAAGGTACCTTACATTCGTCTTATACTTTTGTTTTTGTTGATCTGATTGATAAGGAACATACCATTTCCATAGGACAAAGCCAACTAACCATAATAAAGCCAGATAATAGAATGTCTGTACTAAAGAAAAACCTATATTATAAAAAGAACTCTGCTTCCCACTTTCGCCTTGATTACTATTGTCATTCTTAATAGCTTGATCTATTTTTTCTCCTATAGAAAAGACGTACGTTCCTTGTACAGGATGGCTATCTGCAGAAATGACTGAATAGCTAACGGTATAAATACCTTTTTTGGAAGGTGGCACATCCAAAGAGATCGTTTTGTGAGTTCGATTCATTGTTGCTTTTTTAGTGGTAATAAGTTTCTCTTTATCATTGCGTACTTGAAGATTAAAAACACCTTCTCCTAATCGTTCATTAAACGTCAATGATACCTTGCCAGGCATTTGCTTTAGTTGACTTCCTTCTTTCGGTGATGCATCCAAAAGGACTGCGTGTGCTGATACATTAAGAGGGGCACCTAAAACAAAAAAAGATATGAATAAGAGTAGAGCTATCTTTTTTAACATACATTTTTCACCTATATATTCTTGTTTTATAACACTCATTCTTAGTATAAGTTTAGCCTTAAACAAAGAAAATCACTCAGTAGAGTGATTTTCTTAAAATAGCAGACAAAAACATTGAACATTTTAGAACAAATGAAGTAACAAGCTTGGTTAAGTAGAACCCTTAGGAGCATAATTTATCTGTTATGCAGGGAAACGCTCCGTGAGGAAATTAACTCGGTTTTTCCATATAATAGGTCAAACGTATATAATGGTAATTTAAGATTAATTTTACTTTCTTCAATCAAAGTAAGACTTGCAAATTAATCTAGCTAAGCTGAAATCCCATGGATAGCTACATATTTTTTTAATAAAACATGTCATCTATTAGAGGTAAAAGGAGAAATTAAATGATTACATATTGGATTATTTTATTAGCCATTGCTGTAGGTGTAGTATTTATCGCTGAAAAAATGAAACAGCCGTATCCCACGTTCCTTGTTGTGATGGGGTTAATCATTGGTTTGACGCCGGTTCCTGGATTGGAAGAAATAAAAAGTTATGCAGCAAATGATACCGTGTTTCAAACGACCGTTATTTTTATCTTTTTATCAGCTTTGTTAGGAGATGCAGCACTTAAACTGCCTTTTGATGAATTAAAACGTAATAAGAAATCAATTTCTTTATTAGCTTTGTTAGGTACATTTCTCACGTTCTTACTAGTTGCGGTTTCTACTTATTTTTTCTTGCACCTTTCTTTGCAAGAAGCCTTAATTTTCGGTGCACTTATGGCAGCTACTGATCCTGTATCCGTCTTAAGTATTTTTAAGTCAATGGGATTAAATAAGCGCCTCTCCATTGTGGTCGAAGGAGAAAGTTTAGCCAATGATGGAGTTGCTGTTGTATTATTTCAAATTGCTGTGGTAACTACTGCCTTGAGCTTAACCGGTACGGTGAATGCTTTTCTTGAATTTCTGAAAGTTGCAATTGGAGGTGTATTAATTGGTGGAGTGTTTGGTTTATTAGCTTCTCGTATTACATCTAAGATTGATCATTATTTAGTGGAGACTGGATTATCAATGGTTTTATTTTATGGTACGTTTCAGCTAGCTGAACACTTTGAGGTTTCTGGAGTAATATCTGTAGTAGTAGGTGGTATAACCCTAGGAACTTATGGACGAAACGTAGGTATGTCAGACTTAACTCATGAAAAAGTAAATTCCTTTTGGGAAACGATTGCTTTTCTCTCTAATGCGCTTATTTTTTTACTGGTAGGATTAGAAGTAAGTCGTATTGATTTTTTAGATAAAGGATGGCTCATTGTTGGAAGTATTCTTATTGTCCTGTTAGCACGTTTTCTCGCTGTCTATATAAGCTTGGCTTTTGATAAATCTATTCCAACATCTTGGAAGCCTATTATTTCGTGGGGAGGGTTAAAGGGATCTCTTTCAATTGCGCTTGTTTTAGGCATTACACCCGAATTTGAAGGGAAAAATCTTCTGTTAGCAATGACATTTAGTAATGTAGTCTTTTCTCTTCTTATTCAAGGAACAACACTAAAAAAATTAGTTTCAGTTTTGAAGGTAAAATAAACCTCTATACTAAAAGAGGGTGAATTTTATTGTTGAAACCTTTCTCAAGTCCACTCGTAGATACATAAGGAACCCTTACTTCTTTCTTAGTCAAGATACAATAAATACAAAATAAAAAGCGTGAAAGGAGGAATTAGATGGAACCAAAAGTGAGTTGGTGTATTAAAAATCCTTCGTTTTATTTAGGAGCTATTTTATTTCTCATCTTTGGTAGCCAATCTGTTACAGAATATGTAAAAGAACATAAAGTGTATGTTCTAGAGACTATATTAAGTATCATAGGCGTTCTTATGATTACTATAACGGTGAAAAAGAAACTTGCTCATCATACACAAAAAAGCACTTAACTGCGGGTTAGGTGCTTTTTATATACCTAAAGAGTAAATTTCATACCTTCTAACAGGCTTTTCAAATACTGACTATTTCAAAAAATACTATCATACATTGTAATAATCGGCGCCATTTTAGGGATTCCCATTTTATTAATTTCCCTTGAGATGTTCATGCTAGATGTATAAAAGGCAGTTGTTTTATTCATTTTTCTCCATTCGTATTAGTCATAAATGCTGATAAATCAAGGATGTATAAAAAGGTGCATAAAGTATAAAGTTTCCTCATCGAGAACCCTACTCCCCTAAGGGTTCTCTTTTTTTGTGGGTTCCGTTAAAGTGGTTATGTAAACTATGAATGTATATGATATACAGCTTAAAAAACAGAAAAACCACTGGATCTAATCAGTGGCTTTTCTATTCTCGTAAGGAAACTGGAGAGTTAGCATTATGATGCCTCACGGCATCTTGAGTAGTTTGCTCAAAACTTTTCTGTATTATTGCCCAGTATTTTGATTTTTCTTAGCTTCTGCTTGAGCATTCTGTTGTTTTACTGCTTGTACATCTGTTTCACTAGCAAACTCTGTTCCAAATTTGTTAGATGCAGCATTTTGATTTTGTTGTTTTACTTTTGCAGCATTTGTTCCTGCAGAAGTTTTGTTTGATTGTTGGTTGTTATTCATTACGATCACCTCCATAAGAATTAACGTTCCCAAAGGGTTCGTAACTATTCATTCTAAAAGCTTTTAAGGAATATATGATTGCCGATAATTGTTATGTAAACTAGTAATGTATAGTGTGTGCATTTATTAAAATCATTTTAGCTCACACATGAAAAAATTATTCGAATTAATGTTATGAAAGGTGTTTCTATACTACATAATCCAATTTAGCTTGAGCTCTGTGGTAACTGTAGTTTGACTGTATTTTAAATCTTATAAAGGGGGGCATGTGAATGAAGAAAGAGCTCTTATTTGAATCGTATGTCTTGCTGTTTGATATTGAAATAACACTTGCCAGTATAATAGAAAAAGAAATGACCACACATTATGGACATTTATGGCGACAAATTTTTTTGCTGAAGGTGGAACCCAACTCTCCGATAATATCCCCTTATTATTCCAATTAAATCTTCTGCAAGGTATCTTCACGGATCATGAATTACACGACCTATGTATATTAGTAGATGTAAAAAACACTTTGAATCAACAATCAACTATTTCTCAGGATGATTTTGACCACCTTAAGTATTTCTCTCACCAACTAAACAGAAAGAAATTTCTCTCATTATCTATCTAACTTTATTCACAGTGAAAAATCTTAAAAACATTTAAGCATAATAAGAAGTAAATAGGAGTTATACTTTTAAGCACTTAATGAATATGAAAGGTCTACTTGTATGAGACTAAGTAGGCTTTTCTTCTACGTTAAAGTCTATAAAACATTTACGTATTATCCACAAGACAATCATAGCATTTCCCATTATATTTGTAGAAAATCTTCTACTTTTACGTCTTTCTTTAACTTTCGCAATCCGTTATTTATTCTATAGATGGTGGAGTATTTAGGTATGTAGTCTTTATCGTTACAAAGTCTAGATATAGTTGGACGACTTAACTTTGTTGCCTTTTCGAGTTCTAATTGATTAATATCTTCTTGCTTATCTAACCATCTTCCAAATTTTGTTCGCTTCTTCCCTAAGCCTAGAATCATACAGCCATCTCCTTTAAGAAGAAGTATGGACATTATGTAACTTTTTTAATCATTAGAAAAAAAGTTACATATAGGACAAGCAGTAGTTCATATCATAAATTAAGACGTCAGAAAGAGACGTCAACTTAAACTATCAGGAATGGAGCGAATCATGTGACGAAAGAATTAGCCATCTCATTATTAAGTCGAAAAGACGTCTATTTAACGGTAGAAGGTAAACAGATGTTAGAGGTCATTTTGAAAGAGAATAACGCGTATGAAGAAAAATAAGAAGGCTAAAAATCAAGTAGACACCTATCGACCAACTGTACGGTATCATTCAATTTATCGTACATATGTAGATAGCCTTTTTCAGGCTACCGAGTTAGACCGAAATCAAATTATAAGGTGTGCGCTCTTTACAGCAGCGCACAACCCTGTTTTCTTAGCATTGATGAATCAGTATAAAATGAGTGACGTCCCTCTTCCCTCCTCTCCATGGCAACCTTCTTCCCACCCGTTATGGATGGAACAAGAGCCAAACACCGAAGAGAAAGGAGGAGGCAACCATGATGACCTTGAGCGAAAAGGAACGTCTACAAGCGCTTTTACGTTACTTGGAACATCAACAGATGGCCAACCAATGTCAGGAGCAACTACTCAACCCAACCAACAGTTCTCTAACCATGAAAAGGCAGCACGCATTACGAGACGTCAGCAACCGACTGAGAGACGAACAAGGGCGGTTCCTACCTTACAATTATCAAACAATGGAGGAATTAGACTTGATTTTAGATAAAGAAGTAGAAATACAACGAAAACTGAAAATAGAACCGATTGAAGGTTCTTATAATAGCTATGCGGTGAACGAAAAAGAAAAGAGTGATTGGAGTGGAAATATCTATTTAGCTTGTGTAGCAGCGATTTTAGCGATAGCTTTTTTTACCTGACGTCTTTTTAGAATAATGTCGATATTTTGGTCATAAACATATAGCATAAATACAGTTAAGACCGCCTTATACAATGATAAGTAATGGGCGGTCTTTGTTCTAAATATGATTAAAAACATCTGAAAAGTGAGCAGAGTTTCGGTAACGAAAAACAAGAATAAAGATACATATTAAATATATCTTTTATACCTTGTAATATAAATGACACAGGAGGAATGTAGATGGAAAATAGCCCTCGTTTCGAAGAATTAGTTTTTGATTTTGAAAAACGTTTAGGTCGACATTTAAATGACAAAGAAAAAGAGTTACTTGTATGGATAGTGAAAAAAGAAAGTAATAAAGTAATAAGGATGTTCAATAATCCACAATTAACCTCTTCACATTTCAAGAAATTTTCTGATGTTTAGCTATCTACTCATACCTGGTAGGTGATACACAGAAAAACCTCCTACACATTGAGGTGTAAGAGGTTTAAATAGTCCCCACTAGTAGATTAGAAATAGAGGGTGTTCGGTATTGTTGGTTAAGTATTAATCTACAACTGCTTGTTTATCTTCTCTTTCATCGGGCTTTGCATATGTAACGTAAGTTCCTGCAATCATGTCATGAAGACTTCTTTTGTCCTTACGGAAAACTACCATGAACACACTCACAATTAGCGCAATACCTAATGTAAGACCATAAACAATGCCAGCTACAAGAACTCTTAGTAGCATTGCTCCGATTCCAAGTTTCTTTCCATTTATTTTGACAATTCTAACCCCAACAATTCGTTTCCCTATAGTATATCCATACCATAAAATAGGTACAGCAACCGCATAGATGAAACCTATGAGTGATGTAATGGGATCTTCACGATCAAAGTCTCCTGTAATAAGAAAGCCAATAAGCCCCAAGGGAATACTTACAATAATGCCATCTAACAGATTTCCTAATAGGCGTATCCAAAATCCTGCTGGTTTTGTTACTTGATCCACTTTATATTTCTCCCCTTCTTGTAAATTAACACTTTATCTATCTAAATAGCTCCTCAGATGATGATAACATGATTGAAGAGGAAGTTAAAAAATATAAAATATTTTAAATTTATCCACTAATAATAAAATACATGTCTCTAGTATTGATATTACTAAAGACATATTCATAGAAAAGAGATAAAAGATTAATTAGGTTTTTTTAGTTGTAAACTTCCCTTATCAAAGATAATAACGGCATTATAAGCTTCATATAAGGCATACACAGGGTAACAAAAAGCCATAAATACAATCATAGTTGGTACCTTTTCAACAACAGGAAAATGGCCGGCCAAGAAACTTTTAACCGTAATTCCTAGGTAAACCAATAAAGGAATGATAATAAAAGCTAATAACAATAACCACGGGGTCATCTTGGTTTCCTTCAGTTTTTCTCGACAATGTGGGCATTTCATTGTAAAAGGACTTGAAAAATCTTCGAAATGCTCAATTGTAATAGATTTTTGACACCCTGGACAAGGTGTTGATTTTTTCATATAAGCTTCTCCTTTTTGAAATGTAAAAGAGTAGAAATAATAGGGTTTTTGAATATATAACATTGCTCTTTTGAAAAAAGCTTTAAATAAGTTTAGAGCTCTCTACTTTGATTGGCTCTCTACGTTTCACATAGGTAGCTGTCATCAAATCGTGTAAACTTCACTTATCCTGGCGGAAAACCACAGTTTTAAAGCCTACATCTCGTCAAGGTTATAGTTAAATCGCTTGCATACCTGGTTTTTATGTTGGTAATTCGTTTTCATAACGTTGATGATGACATGTTGCTCATTTTTCCAATGTACATCAACGTCATGAATCATAGAAGGTTGAATTCCTTGAAGCTCCTTATATTGGTTAAGTGGGCTTCCAGGCTGTCCGTAGTACATTCTAAGAGAATCAGCCTTTTGTTTTTGCTCATAATCAAAGTAATCAGTGGTTTGTTTATACATCTTTTTTATTTCAACAATGTTTTGTTGATTAGGAGATGTACTGGTTGTAAGTGAGACGCTACGTATCATGTTTGATTGTTGCTGGCTTTTATCTAAGAAGTGGTTCATCATAAATACAAGAAAAATTACTCCGAAGGATAACATGATCCAAATCCACTTTTTCATGTCGACACTTCCTCTTTTTTGATTAAAGATCAAAATGAGTAGATGACCTCATTACCAAATGGTATTTTCTTCAATTACATATCCTTAGATAATAACATACTCAAAACTCTTGAAAGGTCTCAGCAATCTTTGATGTAGTTGGATCACATCAAATGATTCTTCGTAGTCTAGGAAATCAACAGACGGATTGTTTTTATCATAGTGAAAGTTCAAACACAAATAATCTCCCCATGCTAGCTTTGCAATTGGAATTAATTCAGATCCGATGAGATCTTCATCATAAAAATTCCGGCCTTGTTCTCCTAAAGAAGTTTCGCAGCAACCAATGTCATACACCCCATAAGGATGCTCACTGAAATTTTCAATAATACCTAAAAAACGTTCAATTTGACATCTCTTATTGATGGTAGTTAATAGTGTAGAATCTACTACTTTACACCCGTTATAGTGTTTCAAGAATTCCTTATACTCGTTGGGCAATTGGACGCGAAAAGAACCTTCTATTTCTGCAATGTCTTGATCCTTTGGTAATGGATAAATGATGCTTTCCTTAACAATTCTCACTGTTATCGCTCTCCTTGCAATGGATTATCTTCAAGGAAATACATTATGACTTCTGATATTCATACATAACTGGAACTTTATCCATTTTAACGGTTTTGGCCACAATATAACGACGGTAACCATCTTTCAAGATATTCGATCCTTTTTCAATCGTTAATGGCTCATCCAGACGCCCTGTACGTTTCACAAAATCAATGACCTTTTGTGTTTTTTGAGGGTTTGGACGTGTCTTTAAGAACTCTTCAGGTACGATGATTTCGTCGAAACTTAGAAGATCTTGTGTCCCTTTTGGCTGATTTGTTATTTGTTTCTTTTGTGGCTCCACCTTTTTCTCTTGAACAGGTGTCTCCTTCACTTCTGTCTGTACTTTTTCAGCTTTCTTCTCTTCATTTGCTGCAGGTTGAGAAGTAGGTGCCGGTTTTTCTTCCTGTTTGGTAGCAGCAACTTCTTGTTGCGCTGCAGAAGCCTCTTGTTTGGCCTCTTTTTTATCGTTTGGTTCATTGCCTTCTTTGTCTTTCTTATTCGGGAGAACGGTAATTTGGAAGCAGATTACACCTACTTCACCAGGACATTCATCAATCGGAATGTCTAAAGTTGGTTCTCCTTGAATTAAGATTTTTTCTTGCATAATACTTTTTTTGGTGAGACCTGTTTTGTTAAAAGCCTTCTTTGCAACAAATACCGTGTACGAAATAAACGTACTCTTCTTCAAGCCTTTAGGCGCAGATGGTGACCCTTTTTCACGCATATCAAAGGCAACATAGCGATCGTATTCTCGTAGTGGTCCTGTGGCTGACCCAGTTAACGTAATTTTATGTGGCATAATGTGCTCCTCCTGCGTAGATATAGACTTATTTATTATTTAGAACACTGTTCTAAATAAACACATCCTAGTAATAATTTAGCTTCTAAGGGATTTCTTCATTTTTACAATTTCTTCTGTCGTACATATAAACAAAGACTATGTGCATACTTGTAGTGTGGACTTGTAGCTCAATGGTAGAGCAGCCAGTCGTATTACACTATACAACTTTGGTGTCTTGCAGGTTCAAATCCTGCCAAGTCCTCACTTAAAACACTGAATACGTTAAAAATAGTGAAAGTCCTTGCTATGCTTTAACTATTTTTAAAAATTAAGAAGCTGGTTCCTTTAATTTAGCATGTTGATGCAACAATTCCTGCTCCTCAGGTGTTAATGCTTGTCCTAAATCTTGTTTCAGTTTCGCCATTTCTAACGAACTGTATGTTGAGCAATATTCTTGCAGCAAGCATTCCTCTTCTGGTGTAAGCTCTTGTTCTAAGTCTTGCTTTAATTGAATCGTTTCAAGCTGTTGTTCTAAAGATAGTTCTACTTTTTTTGTACCCTTCTCTTGATCCTGCTCACCCTTTAACCAATCAGGAACGATTTCTTTACGGATAATATGTTTTGGTATAAACAATTTTGTTGATGACTCTTCTTTATGTATAACTTCCTCATGAGATGGATATACTGATGAATAATCCTGGTTTTTAGGATCAACCAACTGATAGAATTGGTTTTTCGCAATTTTATAGAGTAATTGGCACATATTATCTAAGGACAAAGAATTGCCTTTATGATTAGCTTCATGTACATATTTGTCTAATGCAATAATAGATGTATACGCAATTTCATGTACTTGGCCTTTAGTAATATCAATATCTGTATCTCGTTTGACCGTTTTTGCAGCATTTTGAATGCGAGCATAAAAGTCTTTTAATTGATGACCATACTTACCTGCGTAGACTTGATTGACTTTCTTAGGAACACCTTTGATATAGGTAAATGACTGTGAAGCAGACATTAAATGATTATTTATATGATTTACAGGTAAATCAAGGTTAATAAAGGCACCAGGTGATTTATCAGTCTTTAAGCTTGGTGTATCAACGTTTTCTGCACTTTCTAGAGACATCACAGGAAGCGTCATAGGAGTTGTCATTTCTTCTTGTTGGACCGTTTGTATACCTGTTGTATCATGGGCAAAAAAGATTTCGTCGCAAATCCGATTAAAGTTCTTATGACTTTTAAGAATAAATACATAGCTATCAGGGTGAGTACCCGTTGCATCCTCTTTAATGTAACGTGCTACAAGTATAAAAGGTGTCGCTTTTAACGAACGTACGAAACGAGAAACAGTACTTTTAGAAACTTTAAATTTCTTCATGAGTGTTTCAGAACGAATGGCTTGGATGCCTGTAGCCACTAGGTTATAGATGACATAATCGAGCATTTCCATTCTTTTTTTAGGAAATTCTTTATGTATAGCTGATTGGTTCTGTTTATAATGAGTACGGATAATTTCTAAAAACTCTTCTTTCTTTTTCCGAAGTGTGGATTTGTTCTTCCACAACCACTTAAACCGTCCGTTGAAGGTGTCTACATCTTTTAAATAGCAGGTCAATATTTTTGTCATTTGTTCATTATCTCCTTTAAGGAACAAAAAAAGACACTGTTTCCCTGGAAAAAGGAAAACAATGTCGTGATTTTGAAGAACTAAGCCCTTGAAATAGACAGCTATTTCATATAAAATAAAACCATAAGTTTTATTTTATAGAAAAACTAACTCTATTAACAAGAGACTTCGACAAGTGTTTTCCCTACTGTAACTAGGGGGAACGGTTTAAGAGTGCTACCAACACGTCTTAAACAGTTGAAGTCTTTTTTCTATTCCGGTCATTTTTGTTAGTTTTATTATAGCGTTAATTAATCTCATAATTCAATAAGAATTAGTAATATATCTCAAAAGATTTAGTTTTGCACCTTTTATGAGGTGCAAATCCTATCTATATTCAAATGAATTTATTGTTGAAGGTATTAAGAGAACTTTCTCTGACAACTGCTACAAAAATAATAAAACAGCTTCTAATTACTGACCAGTAATTAGAAGCTGTTTTATTATTTTGTGAACATTCTTTTCCATATGCTTTTTCCTTGTTCTTTTTGAATTTCGGTCATAGCTGAATGGATAGAATCTAGTTTTTTAAGTAATTGATCATTCACTTCTTTTAAACGCTGATTGTCTTGTTCAAGTTTATTCATCTGTTCTTTTATTTCTATAACATCTTTTTTCTCTGCCAAATTTTCAGATGGAAGCGTTAGTTGTTCTTTCTTTTCCATTTTTTTATCCATTTCTTCTATTTTTTTAGCAAGTAATAAAAATGCTTCTTTAAAGGAGTTTTCGTTTATATCTTCTTCCTCTAAATCCTTGTTAATAATTTTTGTTTGTTCTTCGCTCATTAAATTTGCTTTAATTAATTCTTCACGAATCATTTCATTTGGTGCATGTTTTCCGAACTTTTCCTTTAGTTCAATAATCTTCTCGATTTTTTTATCTTCATCAGTAAATATGTATCTTATTCTTCCAATTCTTTTATGTCGTACTAACCCGACCTCGCACCAGTCCCGTAACTGATGATTTTCTATATTAAATTTTCTAGCAACTTCTGAAATAACCATTGTTTCTTCGCTCATAATTGTACCTCCCTCACAAACGAATTAATCTAACTTAGTTAGTATCTTCTTATATGAAATATTTTTAATAACTCAATTAAGTCTAACTTAATTGGTCCTGACTAATTAATTACTACTTATTTTAAAGCTTGTCTTTATTATTCTAGCAGATTTCACACTTAACTGAATTAAATTTATTATATTTTACGTTATGTAGTTCAATTAAATTTGAACCGAGTCCTTCAAAAAACTACAAATCCATTATAGTTTTTTAAAATATTACAATAAGTTTAATTAAAATGCAATTAAGTTCAACTAATTACAACTTGATTGTATTTTAATTAAACTTTTATTTAGTTATATTTAATTTAGTACAACTTATTTCGTTTTAAGTTCAACTAAATTAGGATTGTATGCAACGAGGGTATTTTAAGTTAATCTTAAGTTAAACTATCAAGTTTGGATCGATAATTTAGAACAAAAAAGTTATGTGTTAAGTTATTTTTCTCATTTAATCCTCAATAGATTGAGGAGTTTAATAGCTGAGACTACTGTCGATTCTGTTTAGATAATACACTTCTTCTGTAATATGGTGTGAAACATATCTATGTAGGCATTATCATAAAAGCAGTCTTTATGGCTGAAAAGATGCTTTATCTCTTATTTGTGGACATGCTTAGTAAACTCGTCGCTTATTTATTGTGAATCGAAATCGTTACGAATAAGTAAACCCTTTTAGGGCTTTTGGACAGTGTAAGTTTTTTGAAGTGCTTCAATGATTAATTCTGATGTGATTAAACGAGAAAAAATAGTACACAATTTCTTTAATGTGAATTTAATGAAGATGCTAAACAAAACCAACCGCCTCGTATCATAGAGACATACTTAATTTCAAGCACTCATTGTCTAGAGATATTTGATAAATTTTTGAAACGCTAAAATGTGTTTTGCTTTTTCGTCAATATGACCATAGCCTCTTTTTTGAAGAATCTTAGCTAATTCTCTAGGTATTAGAGAGCTTTCCTCTGCATTAAAAGATGTTAATGCATTCACGCAGTTATAAATTGTTACTTCTGATCACTATATTCGCTGCTTAATTATTTAACCAAGTTTTCAGCATGGTATAAATACATAATCCATTTTTCAAGTCATCATTTTATTTTCTCCCACTTATGTTCATTTCCTGATTTTGTCCAGTAGTCATAACTAATCCAGACTCAATTGAGTCTGGATTAGTTATCTTATTTGAATGAAAATTAATTAGGTAGAGTCAGCTTTTATTGGTACATTTAGTCTATGTATACCTAATTGAAATTAATTTAAATCAATTAATTACTAATTGGGTATAAAAAAATATAGATTCGACAGCTTTTAATCAGACAAGTTGATATGCTCTATTTTAATTAAATTAAACTTCTTTTTTGTTGAGTTAATTTTAATTAAATTGAGTCTAAATTAGTGATAATTAACTTGGTTTTTTAAAATTAGAGTTAGATTCTTGCAGAAGAAAAAAGAAAATCTAATTGTTTAGTTATATATTAGGGTGATAATAAAATCTTAAAAAGTTATTTAGTGAATTAATGAAAAGTTTTCAATTTGAAAAGTACATGTCTTTAATTTTTATCAAAAGAATAGAGAAACAGAAACAAGGATATAAAAGATTCACTTACATGCTAAAAGCATCCTGCTTCATGAATATAAGCAGAAAATTTTACGTGAAAAGATGAAAAAATGAATGGAAAGCAACAATATTTAGCCATAAAATGAAAAAACATAGGGAGACGCAAAGGGGACATGGCTCCAAAATAGGGGGACATAAAAGGGACAATAGGATTTTAAAAGGGGACGCAAAGGGGACATTAAGCGACTTTCTTTGTACCCACGGTTTTGCTAGGCTCTGCCTAGCCCCACACCTATGGTGGGGGCAAAAACCCCTTATGCTCTTCTCCCTTTTTAGGGGAAAGAGCACTACTACAAAAGAGAGGTCGGATAAAATGGAAATTAAAATTCGATATGTTGATCCAGTTGCACTTAAAAAAATTGATAAAATCGCAAAAGAAAAAAAGATTTCTCGGCAAGAATTTTTAAAAGGTCAAATTGAAACACTGGCTGTATTTCAAGAACAAAAAGATCGTGAAGCAGAGCTAGAACGTCTCATTGATCGAAATATAAAGATGATGGAAAGGTGTGCAGTGGCAATTGAAACAATCAATGGATTTATTCAAGATATGATGGGAGAAGGTGAGGAATGAGTACATCTCCTGTTATTCCAGGCGTAGTGTTGAAAACAAAATTTGTTACATCTGATAAGAAAGCTTTTCAAGATTATGTCGATTATGTAGATCGTGATGATGCGAAAAAAGAACAGCATACTCATGAGAAACTGTTTACTCTTTATCAAGATTATATGGATAACCCTGATAAGACATCTTCGTTGTTTACCGAACAGTCAAATCAATTGAATGACGAGGAGAAAAAGCAATTAAAAAAAGTGTTTGAAAAAGCGCAAAAAAATAACAGCATTATGTGGCAGGATGTCATTACATTTCATAATCCGTGGCTCCAAGAAAATGGTTTATATGATGCTGATACTCATACAGTGGATGAGAAAAAATTAATGGATATTACCCGTCAGTCTATGAAGGAAATGCTTAAAAGGGAAAGGCTAAATGAGTCGGCTGTTTGGTCAGCTGCCGTTCACTACAATACGGGAAACATTCATATTCATATCGCAACAGTAGAACCACAACCTACTCGTGAACGAGGCAAAAGAAAGCCTAAAACATTGGATGCGATGAAGTCAACAGTCGTGAATCAAATTTTAAATCGAGGTGAGCAGCACGAGAAAATAAATGAGTTAATTCGAAAGGATATGGTCGGGAAAAAGAAGCAGGATTCTTCATTAAGGTGGAAGAATCGTGACATTCAACCATTGTTTTTACAAATCTATAATCATCTTCCAGAAGATAAAAGGCAGTGGCAATATAGTTACCGAACATTAAAACCAATGAAGCCATTTATTGATGTGTTGAGTCAAAAATATATTGAAAAGTATCATCGCAATGAGTATCAACAATTACTTGGAAAATTAGATAAAGAAGTAGAGGAATTAAAGAAAGCATATGGAGAAGGAAAGGTTGATGAGAAACGATACAAGGACTACAAGCAAACAAAAATAGATGATCTCTATAAGCGAATGGGAAATGCTTTTTTAAAAGAAATGAAGGATTACGATAAGCAGCAGCAACAGGTTAAAAGAATGGTAGAAAGCCGAAAACAATCAAAACGTCCTGAAAGTTTTAATCAACATATCTCTATGCATTTTACATTAAAAAAGATGGAGCAAGCATTTAAATCAGAATATGAAAGTTGGAAAAATCAAAAACATTATGAGCAATTGCAAAAAGATATTGAACATAATCGAGAAGCTGAAAGGGGTTATGAATGATGGAGAAACATCGACGTACCATTTCATTAGATACGAAAACAGATGAATATATTCAAGCTTATATGGAAGAACATCATTTTCGTTTTCCAGGGGAAGCCATTATGGATATTTGCCAAAAGTATCAAGAAACCAAAGAAAAGGAATGGTCATTACAATATATTTCGGAAGTGGTCAGCAATAACTTACATCAGGTTTTAAAAGATGAATTAACAAAGATTCGTCTTGGGGCAAATAGTGCTGATAAAAACACACAAATTTTAATTGAATATATGAACGGTCTTTTCTTCCATCACGGTTTTGATGGATTAATGACAACCGACTTACAAGAGTTAGATAGCACAAAGGTTGCGAAGGAAGCTGTTGAGAAGCGTATTGCAAATCAACGTCAAAAACGGATTGATTGGGAAGAGTCCAAAGGGAAACAACCATCTTAATGATGGATTTATATAAAGATAGTTTTAAACATGTAGAGGAGGAATCAGATATGTTTTTTAACAAGGATTTAGTATTAGCTTCGATTAAAGCTGTAGGAGAGGATCATGCCATTGTACAGTATCAAGACAAAGAAGTAGAGGTGAATTTAAGTCCAGAAGAGGCGAAGGAGTTTCATCAATATGTCGTACATCAAGAGAATATGTTGGTGCCGATGAATATTAAAACACAGAAGCTTTTTGTGGATTTAGAAGAACCTTGGTATGAACAAGAATTAGAAGAACTTAAGGGGATCTCCTATCAAGAAGAGGAGGATGAAAATGAATAAAACGTATGCGGAAAAATCAGTTGAAGATAAGCGTAAAGAGGTTGAAGAGTTAACGAAAGGTATGGAAAAGAAGGTGGAGCAGCATTTTCATTCTGCCGAAGAACTAAAAGACTATTTATCTTTTATGGGTAAGTTTTATCAATACTCGATGTCCAACACAGCTCTTATTCAGGAACAGTTCTTTGGTGCTCAAGCAGTTGGATCATTTAAGTTTTGGAAAGATAAAGGGTTCTCTGTCAATAAAGGGGAAAAGGGGATTAAGATCCTTGTTTCAAACAAAACGGTGCCTAAATTTAAAGATGAAAAGGGGAAATGGAAGTCGATTAATAAAGCCACTCCTCAAGAAAAGAAGCTGATTAAAGAGGGTAAAAAAGAAATCACTCAAGGCCGACTGTACTTTTCAGTCGGCCATGTTTTCGACGTGTCGCAGACGAACGCAAAAGCGAGTGATTTCCTAAGATCTTTCCAAATCGTTGGTTAGAAGGCAATATAGAGGATTACAAGTCACTTTATAAAGGAATGGAAGCTATTGGGGAAAAGAACGGTATTTCCATCATTGCTCCTAAAGAAGAACTAGGATCTGCAAAAGGTGTTTCTTATACATTAACAAAAGAGGTGGCACTGAATCCTCGTAATTCAGAAAAGCAAAATGTAAAAACACTGCTTCACGAACTCACCCATGCCAAACTTCATATAAAGGACACATATCTAAACTATACAGCTTCGGAAAAAGAGTTTCAGGCAGAAATGACAGCTTATACCGTTTCGTCCTACTTTGGAATTGATACGAGTGAGTATTCTCTTGACTACCTCTCGAACTGGACAAAGGGAAAGACCTTTGAAGACAAAAACAAGCTATTAAAAGAGGTGCATGAAACGTCAGTTGGCTTTATTGAAACAATCGAAGAAACGTTGGTAAAAGAACGAGAAAAAAATCAGTCACCAGAAAAAAAGGATGAAAAACAGCAGCAAGCAGATCCTCGTTCTTCTGAAAATACACGAGAGAAAATGAAAGAAGGATATGTAGATTATAAACAAAAACAGCAACAGGAATCGGCACAAAATGTAGATAGCATTTTAGATCGTGTCACAGCTGAAGAGAAATATTATTCAACCAAAACACAAGCAATCAAAAATGGATGGATGACGAAGGAGGAAGTCCTGAAACTTGAACATCAGATTGATTCAACCGTGACTAAAAACGAGAAGGGGATTATGAATGGTCAAGTTCAAGAACAATCTCTTACTTTTCAAGACCGTATGGAAGTGGGCAGTCAAATGCAATTCCAAAAACGTACAGGCACTGTCAAAAAGAAAAAAGAAGAGCAGGAACTCGAAAGGTAAGGGGGCGTAAAGAGTTCTCTTTTTTATTAATGTGGGCTGTTCTTATTTGCTGTACAATGAACATTATAATATAAGTGGGAATATTCAAACAAAGGAGTAGAGAGTATGGAAAAACAAGAGTATGAATGGGTAAAGCAAACACGTCAAATCTTATTAGCACAATGTAAAGAGTTAAATGAAGACGATTTTACAAAAGAACTAGGATTTGGTTCTCAGAGTGTAAGAGATTCTTTGATTCATATTGCAGGTTGCTATCATGCTTGGCTAGGTTCTTTTGTTCTCTTACAAACGAAATCGCCTCTTTTACCAAAAGAAGTAATTAGTAATATGCAGATAAGGGATATTCAACGTTATTTTGAACAAGCAGATGCATATGTGGATGCTGTATTTCAACAATTTAGCGATAATTTCGATGACATTATTGAAGGGAAACTTGCTTGGAGACCAGAGGTTAATAGTATAAGAAAGTCCCCTCGACAATTGCTCATGCATACAATTACACATGAGTTCCACCATAAGGGACAAATTGTAGCTATGTTACGTTTATTAGGTCATATCCCTAAACATACAGACATAATTGGTCTACCTGACAAGGAAGTTGGATCAGTTGCTTCAAGTAAGGAATAAGGGAGTTAGTTAAAGGTTCCTCTTTTGAAAGTAACAAACTTTATCCAGCATCTAAATTTAACTTAATAAAATTAAATGTAAAGAAGCAGAGGTTGTTTATTCCTCTGCTTTTTCTCATGCAACTTGGAATTTATTTATTATCTAAATACTAATTACTTGGGGGAACAATGATGAAAAAAGTAACGTCTCTTTCAAATGACCAATTTAAAACACTTATTGCAGATAAACGAGAATTAAAGAAGTTTATGAAGCACCCACAAAATGAAAAAATCGAGGCAGATTGGGCAAACATCAGTGAGAAACAGCTAGAAGACATCCCTTCTGGTGCTGTTTACTTAACACAATCAGCTCTAGGAAAGGAAAAACCGCAGGTTTTACTTGTTTCTACGGATGAAAAAGGGCAAAAACAAGCCTATAAAAGTGAAGCAACAGTTGATTTTTTAAGAAGTCATGATGTGAATCCTGTTTTAGAGAAAGATCGAGAAACGCAGCTCAAAACAAGCTATCTTACGTTTTTACAAGCGCATGAAAAAGAAAAGCCTCAAGATATTGATAGTATGTTAGCCCGTGTGAACGCAGAAAACGATTATGTGATGTTGAAATCAAGTGCTTTAAAGGAAAAACAGTTTACCCCTGACCAATTAAAAGGAATGGAAAATGAACTTTCTCATCAGTTTCAAGCACGAAAACAGTCACAAGAGAAGGAGAAATATCAAGAAGATTACAAACAAGAAGTACTAGAAGTTATACAGCAGCCTAGTGAAGAAACACAGTATAAGCAGCTATTTAAACAAAGCTTGCTGGCCCAATTAGGCATATCAGATGAAAAAGATTCTTCTAAAGAAGTGAAAAAGGAAGCTGAATCAGAAAAGGCTCCTGTCGAAAAGCAGCTCAAGCAAGAAACACCTCAAGAGAAAGAACAGCGTGTGGCCAAAATGAAGGAGTTTGAACAAAAGCATTCCTTTGATAAGGTGTACAAATTGAAAAAAGAAGTGCTGCAGGAATTAAAAGAGCTGAATTTGACTGATTCTCAACGTGAGAAGTTAACGAATCTCGAAAAGGCGTTGGACACAGAGAAAAAGGATCACGACAAGCAGAAAAAAGAAGAGAAATCACAAAATGGATTCACAAAATTTTTTGCACGGAATAATGGAGCATTTTCTTCAAAGAAACGGGACCAGACACAAGAAATGGAACGATAAAATAAGCAAAAGGTGAAAAGAAATGAGAGGGCTGAAAAGCCCTCTTTTTTCATAGGGTGAAAGAGAAGGAGGGATTAGGTGGGAGAACGAAAACACGTCAATGAGGGGGAAATCATGAAAGCAGTGCGACAAGTAAGCAGCTTTAACTCCCAGTTTCAGTGTTATTAACTGCTTCATAAGTTAATAACCTTCCGAGTATAACGGATGTTCTCGCTCAAAACGGCTTTGCTGGTTAACGGCATCGTTCGGTTGCATGAGAGAAATGTATGGAATCTGCCAGCTTAAGGTGGTCCTCCATGCTAGAGAAAGAATGGTATAGAGCAGGTTGAAATAACTTATAGTAAGTATATTTACCTGTCAATTGACTAACTTAACGTGAACCTTTGATAAACATCGTTATGATTACCAATGGTAAAAAGCTGATACCATTGCATTCCTGATTGGCATCAATACTTGCTTTATATTGATGATTATACCCATATATCAGGCGGTGAAGAGAAGGAGTCTGTCCCATTCGTATCTGAAACAAGCTGAACTTGGTAAGCCCAATTGAGTCCTGTTAGCAGGTAAGGGAATCAAGCTAAGGGTGCTTGCACTACGGCAAGTGAACCTGAATTCTCAAGTGGGTAAAGGAGGGTGGAAAAAGCGAATGCCACTAAGCAAGAACTGGAGCAGGAAGGGGTTATTCCTGTGGTGGATAGATGTCTTATGACACACCTGAAAGGGTGCTGACTTCCAAGAGCGTAAGCTCTAAGTCCATCTTTAATGGGCTTCCTGGTGTACAACACGAAGAAAAACGGAACGCGACTATACTACTAATAGGAGGAGATGTGCGATGTCAAACACATCAGAAATATCGATAGTGTCCGCCGCGACTCCACTTACTGATTTTGATAGCGTCCCATGGATGCAATTAGAACAGTATGTCAGGAAGTTGCAACAACGGATTTATCGTGCAGAAAGTCTTGGGAAACGAAGAAAGGTCAAATCCTTGCAACGACTGTTGATGAGGAGCGAAGCAGCATTACTACTCTCGATTCGACAAGTCACTCAACTCAACAAAGGAAAACGAACAGCTGGGGTCGATGGGTTTAAAGCGACTTCCAGTAGAGAACGCGCTAGCTTATACAATAAGATGCGAAACTATAACGTATTTACACACAACCCTTCTCCTGCTCTTCGGAAATACATTCCGAAGGGAAAAGGGGAGAAGTTAAGACCTTTAGGTATTCCCACAATGAAAGATAGAGTGTATCAAAATATCATTAAATTGGCTCTTGAGCCACAATGGGAAGTGCGATTTGAATCTATTTCTTACGGCTTCCGCCCCAAACGGGGCTGCCATGATGCAGTAGAAGCTATCTTTAATAAAATAAACCTAGGATCTAAAAAGAAATGGGTATTTGAAGGGGATTTTCGTGGGTGTTTTGATAACTTGAACCATAATTACATCATGGAACAAATTAAAGAATTCCCAGCAAAGAAAACGATATTAAAATGGTTAGAAGCAGGATTCGTCGACAATGATGTATTCAAGAAAACCGAATTCGGTACGCCACAAGGCGGAATCGTGTCACCATTACTTGCTAACATCGCATTACACGGGATGGAGAAAGAACTAGATATTAAATATCGCGTCCTCCGTAAGAAAAAGGGAACGTACTATGAAATTAATAGCACTAGAACGGTTATACGATATGCAGATGACTTTGTAATTTTTTGTGAAAGTAAAAAGGAAGCTGAAAGTATGTACGAAAATCTGAAGTCTTATCTAGCCAAACGCGGATTAGAATTAGCCCATAACAAGACCAGAGTCACTCACATTAGCGAAGGCTTTGATTTTTTAGGCTTTAACTTTCGTCAATATCCTACGAACAAAGAAAAAGGGCGTTTATGGAAATTAATTATTAAACCAAGTAAAAAGTCTCAATCAAAAATGATAAGTAAAATTCGAGACTGTTTCAAAAGAAATCAAGGGACAAACGTAGAAAATCTTATTGCGGATTTAAAACCTATTATTCGTGGGTATGCAAATTATTGGAAAACGGTTTCTTCTAAGGGAGTCTTCTCAAAAATGGACCATTATATTTGGATTAAAACAAAGCAATTCCTTAGAAGACTTCATTCAACAAAACCATGGAAGTGGATAATTAAACAATATTTTCATTCTGATATTCATGGTCAAAGTGGAGACAAATGGCTATTAACGGACCCGAATAAAAAATATCAAATTATTCGAATGTCATGGACGCCAATCATCAGGCATCAATTAATTAAATACAGAAATTCCCCTTTTGATAGCAACCTGACAGATTACTATCAAAAAAGGGATCTAAAGCTATTTGAAAAAGATACTATCACATCTAGACAGAAACTGGCGAAAAAGCAAAAACACAAATGTCCAATATGCCAATGTTCCTTATTAACAGAGGAAGGATTAGAAGTACATCATAGAAAACCAGAATTTCATGGTGGAACAGATGAATATAAAAATCTATGGTTGGTTCATACATCTTGTCATATTTTATGGCATAAAGCATTTCCGTCAAAAGGAAAAATACCAACGACAAAACAAATGGTCGCATTTACTAAAATGCTACGAAAAAAGAAACTATTACTAACAACTTAATTATGTATTTGCAAGGTACATTCTTAGGTTAAAACCAAGACAATCTGACGTACGCTTGAGCCGTGTGTGGTGAAAGTCACAAGCACGGTTCTTAGGGGGGAAAGGAATGGTAACATTCCTGACCTACCCGACCGAGATGTTGATTTGTTGTCGTATCTGGAAGCCAAAGGCGAAACCTTTGTAAAAGAAGGAAAGTATTATCGTCATACGGAACATGATAGCTTACTCATCAAAGGAAATATGTACGCTTGGAATAGCCGGAATGAAACAGGATACGGAGCAATCAGTTTCGCTCAAATGTATTATGGGATGTCGTTTCCACAAGCTGTATTAGATATTAACAAAGGCGATTATAAAGAGCTTTCTCAGTCGCATGAGCAACCGTCGGTTTCATCATCAAAAGAGCCTTTTCGCTATCCAAAAGAGTTAGAAGTGAAGGATCAAAGCAAAGTAAAAGATTATCTCATAAAAGAACGAAAAATTGATCCTCGATTAGTTAACTGGCTCCTTCAAAAAGATTTAATCGCCCAGGACAAACGAAACAATGTGGTGTTTAAATGGCGTGAACATGGAGGTAAAGGAAAAGTGATTGGGGCGGATCGACAGGGAACAGCTTCGATAAAAAATAAACGAGGTTCTTTTAAACAAGTCTTACCGAACGATAACCCACATACAGGTTTTTCAGTTGACGTTGGTCGCCCAAATAAAATTCATTTTTTTGAAAGTCCAATTGATTTGCTTTCTTATTGGAGTATACAAGAAACTCAATTGCAGAATACACGCCTTATTAGTATGAATGGTTTAAAGCCTAAAACGGTTGCACAGTCTTATATCGAAGCTCGAAAAGAAGGCTTAGGCATTAAAGAAATGGTGTTAGCTGTCGATAATGACCAAGGGGGAAAAGAATTTATTGACAAAATGAACCAAATCGTTAATGCTGATTTAATAAGAGCAGATATTCCAAAGGGAGCGAAAGATTGGAACGACGAATTAAAGAAGAATGGAAAAAGCATTCAACCTGTGGCATCACGTCTCCGGAATAAACAAACTGAACAGGAGCTTTCAATGAATGGATAAAGTGTTTCAAGGTGTATTTTACCTCTTTCTTATCATGATTTTAGTGAAACTTTCTCAATTTGCTTACCGTGTCCTTCGTGAACGGAGGTATATGAAAGAGTTAGCCCAATCGGGTATGCCCTATATTGATAAAATGGATGGTTATCAGTTTGAAATATATTTGCAGGCCCTTTTCCAACAGTTAGGGTATAAACCTCAAGTAACTAAAAAGTCTGGTGACTTTGGGGCTGATTTAGTGATGAAAGGCAAAGAAAAAATTGTCATTCAAGCTAAACGATATGGAATTAAAAATCGGGTCAGTATTTCAGCTGTACAAGAAGTGTATGGGGCAAAAGCGTATTATAAAGCGAATCAGGCGTGGGTTGTGACCAATAGTTATTTTACGAAACAAGCGAAAGAGCTTGCAGTTGCATGTGATGTGACTTTATTGGATCGGGCGGATCTGCAAAAGTTTATTGATGAAGTCAATCCTGTTTTTAAGACACGGGAAATTTTTGGGAATATCACACCAGAACCTCGTAAATGTCTAAAGTGTGGGCAAGATCTAGTTGTACGGGATGGGAATGGCACTCGCTTTTTTGGCTGTTCCTCTTTCCCTTCTTGACGTCATACAGAAAAAATTAATAAAGAAGTAAGTAAGAGCAGACCTTCAGTGTAGTAAGGTCTGTTTTTTCTTGCTCTAAATAGGCGCTGAAATTTGCATCGAATGAGTAGTTATACGCAAAACAAAAGTTAGTTTGGTCAGAGAGCGTTTCTCTGCATGTCAAAATCATCGATTAACTAGTAACTAGATTTTTATTTATGAATGATTGTGACGAGAAAGCACCTTTCTAATTGGAAGGTGCTTTTTTCGTTTCTTATAAAAATATAAAAAAAGAGGAGAGTTTTTATGAAGAACATTCTTATGAAATCAATGACCGTTCTTACGTTATTAATGGTGGCATTATGTGGAGTAAATCAGGGGGAAATAGAAGCAGCAAGCAAACCAGCCAATCAAGATTTAATCATCATTAACAAATACTACAACAAGCTTGCCTATTTTCATAATGGTTATATTGAAATCGTTAATCCAGTAGCAACGGGGAAAACGTGGGATAAAACACCTGTTGGGTTTTTTAAAGTGGTAAACAAAATTAAAAACCGCCCTTACTATACAGGACATATTCCTGGGGGCGATCCTCGCAATCCGTTAGGAAAACGTTGGTTAGGACTAAATGCAAACGGTACGTATGGTGATACATACGGCATTCACGGCAATAACAATGAAAATAGCATTGGAAAATACGTGAGTCAAGGTTGCGTGAGAATGCATAATGTAGACATCGAAAAACTTTATGATAAAGTCCAAGTGGGCACACCGGTTGCCATTACGTATTCCTATAAAAGCTTCGTTAATCTTGCGAGTGTATATGGATATAAATTCAAGGGTTACCATACGAAAGGAAGCTAAAACTACCCCAAAAAGAAATTATGTGTTTTCTTTTTGAGGATTATGTTAGGAAAGAAATAACGTCCCAGTCATAAATTTAAACTATTTTCGTACCTTCATATCCAATAAGTGCAACAGTAATTAGAAAATTCATAATAATACTATATAAAAGTTAGTGGGGAATAAATTACAAGCAGGACTATAGTTTTAAAAATTACAAAATATTCTAAAAATAGTTTATTTTTAGGAAAATAATAAGTAAAATAATGGTTGTAATATACAAAGGGAGATGATGTTATGGAAAAAGCTGTTCTTTTATTCTCAGGTGGACCAGACTCTACTACACTAGCTTATTGGATTAAGGAAAAGGGGTATGACTTAAATACTTTAACTTTTAACTTTGGTGAAGAAGAAGGAGAGGCTGAAAAAAGGACTGCACAATATTTTACAAGTGAACTAAATGTTCCTCATAAATTTGTTAGCTTTGAAAAGGTTATGAAAGATTTTTATATGGGCGATGAAGACCCTATCCATATACTTAGAAAAGCAGCAACAAATGATGCACCTATAAAAGCGTTTGGTGCTGGTGTTGCAATCTCTTTAGCAGCTTCTTACGCGGCAGAAATTGGTGCTAGTCATCTATTCTACGCTGTTCATAAGGACGATACTATTTTTAGAGAAAATAACAAAGAATTTTTTCAATTAATTTCGAAGGCTATCTCAATTGACCTTGGAAAGGAATTTACTGTTCATACTCCTTTCTTAGATAAAACAAAAGCAGAAGTTCTAAAAATTGGACATGATTTTGGAATACGTCTTGATGAAACTTGGAGTTGCGCTACAAACAGTTCTATTCATTGTGGATCTTGTGCACCTTGTCAGGATAGAAAAAAGGCATTTAAGCTAAATAATTTACCTGATAATACACTATATAAAGAGCTTACTTCTAAAAACGAAACTCTACAACTAGACACTAAAGCATAAATTTAAAAATTATTAAAAACCTATCTTTTGTAATTTATTAAAGGTAGGTTTTTTTATTAAATGATAAGGAGTAACTAAATGTTAACCTTAAAGAATATAAATAAAACTTTTGATAATAAAACGGTAATAGAAGATATTTCTTTACAATTTAAAGAAGGAGAAATTGTAAGCATAGTTGGACATAATGGAGCTGGAAAGACAACTCTAATGAAAATTATTACAGGTTTAATATTACAAGACTCAGGGACAGTCGAAATTTATAATAAGAAAAGAAATAAAAAACACTTAAAAAAAATGTCATTATTATTTGAAGGAAATAAAAACTTTTATTCGGAATTAAGCCTATACCAGAATATTCAATATTTCTACAGGCTAAGGGGCTTTAAATACTCAACCTCCACACATAATAATGTAGATAACTATTTAAAAGCGTTTAATCTATATGAATATGCTCAAAAGCCGGTATACAAACTTTCACGTGGCATGCAGCAAAAAGTTTCAATCATTTTAAATTTTGTACTCCCGAGTACAATTATTTTATTAGATGAACCTACATTGGGATTAGATGTTTTCTCAATAGAGGAATTTGAAAAGCTTATTGTTCAAGCAAAGTTAGAAGGGAAAATCGTCCTTATAACTTCTCACCAGCTTGACTTATTACAGAGACTTTCTGATAAATTAATAGTTCTTCACAAAGGTAAAGTGTTATTTGACAATAAGCCCAATGTATTTCTAACAAAATATGCTCCTACAATATATACGTTGAAGTATAATCAGAAAATCCCAGAATTTGATATAGCTAATATAATGTCATTAAAAAGGGAACATAAAATTTCAATCGAAAAAAATGAAATAGTACTCCCTTACTGTACTGATTTAAAGTTATATGATTACTTAAAATATTTAAGCTTAGAATATATTGAAAGTATAAGCACCAATGTTCCTAAATTAGAAGATGCTTATAAAAAGTTTTGGTCTAATGAGGAAGTAATATGATAGAAGTTATAAAAGGGAATATTATAAAAGAAGTACATTTAATTAATAATCGTAAAATAGGTATGCTGTTTACTGTTTTAAATTCCTTTTTACTTTTCTTTGCATTATATATGTTATTTAACAATATTGTACAAGCAAATGACAATGCAAGATCTACTTTTATTATAAGTTATGTATTTTGGTATTTTTCTCTTTCAGTAATAACCGATCCTGGATGGGTTATTGTAAATGAATCATCTAGGGGAACTATTGAGCAATGGTGGTTATCTCCTTACCCTTTTTGGGGAATACTTTTATCCAAAATAATAGCTGGAAATCTCGTGAACTCACTTAGGACTATAATGCTGTTAGTATTAATAATGATTACAACTAGACCTGATATTTTATTTAATTTACAAACAATTATCATCCTATTTATAGCAGTAGTAGGTATGTATGGTGTTGGATTTATATTGGCGGGGTTCTCCATTATGTATAAAAGGATTCAAGATATCATACCAATCTTACAATATATACTTTTAGCAACTATTTCTTTACCTGCTAATAATAATGTCTTTCTTACCTTGATACCTATATACTCTAGCTCTGTCTTATTAAAGAAAAGCATACTAAGTAAACATATAGCCTTTTTTGAATATGGCTTGTTTACTATATCATCCGTATTAATCTTTATTTTAGGAGTTCTTTTCTTTATATGTTGTGAGAAAAATGTTAGAAAAAAAGGAAATCTTAGTAAAGTGTAGGTGGGAATTTTGAAAGAATGTATATTCTGTAACATAGTGAACAAAAAAAGTAGTGCTCATATTATCTTTCAAGATGAATATGTAACTTCCTTTCTTGATATAAATCCGATTACAAAGGGTCATACCCTCCTTATTCCTAACAAACATATAGAAAGATTAAACCTTATAAAAGATCAAAAGCTATCAAGTCATTTAATGGATTCCTTAATAAAAGTATCAAATATGCTTGTTCAATCGGGAATATGTAAGGATTTTTCAATAGTTCAAGATAATGGAGATCAAGCAGATCAAGATGTAAATCATCTTCACTTTCACATAATACCCAGATATATTATGGATGGAGTAAATATGAATTTAGAAACTAATAAGATTTATTCAAATAAGGAGAGTTTATATAATACTTGGCAGGAAATTCATAAGCCCATGAACTAAAACGAAATCTTTAGATATGAGTATTTAGCAGCTTTTAGGAGCTCTTAACTATATTTTGTTAAATTTATACAGAACATATATCTTACCAATAATAGAAAAAAAACAAAAACTGATTACTATAATCTAAAGTTAATCAATAAAAATAATGTTTAAAGTATTTTATTTTAAAAAACTTTAAACATTATTTTTATTGTAGAAAAACTTCATATTTGTCGTCAGGTAGAGTAAATAGTAAAACTATTATTTTTATAAGGTAGTTTATATATTTACTTCTTTACATAAAATAAATTGATTTTATATTTTTAAATTAACTTAACTTATTAAAAATGCCTTAATGATAAATACTTATAAATTTTACATTAAGATAAAGTGAATAAAACAATTTCTTAAAAGATAAATAGAGGGTAGAGTGGTATATGAGAAGAGATTAAATCTCTATGTGTCGTCAATAAGTGTAATTAATAAAACGTTTATCTTCAAAAGCTAATTTTTATCTTTTCTCTGATAAATATAATGAATTGATCATCACTATCATTTCTCTTTAAGCAATTATCTATTAATTATGTTGTTATATCCAATTGAAGATATCTAAAAAATATCTAAAATTAATATAGGAGTGTAATCATGCATATTACATATTATTCTATGTCTCACTTCATCTATCAACCTTGCATAAAAAGAGCGCAAAAGGGAATACTGTTTGCAAAAGAGAAAAGATAAAGGGGTTGACGTTTTATGGGAAATAATGTACTTAACGGAATGGATTCGGTTGATCCAAATTTGCGTGATGAAATGTTGGCTGAATTGTTTTTGGATCAAATGATGAATGACTTTAAAAGAAGTAAAATCCTCGAGAAAATTGATCACTCCTTAAAGAATAAAGATAAAGAAGCTTTTTTACGTTTAACAGAGAAATTAAAATCTGTCTCTTAATAAAAACAATATAACATAGAAGAAACTCGTCAAAAGAAGCCTTTGCTCAACAAGAGCAAAGGCTTCTTTTCATAAATTTCTCCTATATTCAAATCAGATTAACTTCCCTTTGTATAAGAAATAAATAGAAGAATAATACTACCTGGTAAATAAAAGAATTTCTTATGGAGTAAATAACGATATTTTAAGGGTGTTTGTGTCTAGCCCCTTCTTAATATAAAGGTAAATAGGGTGATTAGTATGGGGAAATCAATGGTTTCCTATCTTCCAGAGTGGCAAGTTTTTATACAAGCGTTAATAGCATTTTTTATTCCATATATAATCTCTAGATTGTTTAATTGGATTCGTACTTCAGAGGAAGAGTGATGAAATTGAAAACAAACAAGAATCTGTATCTAAAAATTCAGCTAATCCATTTACACGTGATTTCAATTCAAATGTAAAGGGTTTGGAAGAAATTGGTCATAATTCTAACGTTCATTTTAGGGAGTTTATTATAGGACGTACCGGCATTCAAGCATGCAGTCTTCGTTGAAGGACTATCAGATAGAGATCTTATTGATAAACATACTTTGTCATCATTGATGGCTGATTTTTCAGCAGAATCCCAATTGAAACAGCCTTACGAAAAGGGTAGCTTATGATGAAAGGAAGTGAACTGTGGATAATGCTCAATTCAAACGATCGTATTACGACACCTCAAGCAACCGTGGTTGTTATCAATTTTATACTTGGAACAGGAATTCTTACTTTGCCCAGGACAGTGACGGAACAAGTAAAAACACCAGATGTTTGGTTAAGTGTTATTTTAGGCGGAATAATTGCCATGATAGCAGGAGTAATTATGGTGAAATTAAGTCGAAAATTTCCTAAAAAAACGTTTTATCAATACAGTCAAGAAATTGTAGGGAAATGGATGGGCAAGTTATTTAGTTTCTTCATAATAGGTTATTTTTTAGTACTTGGTGGGTTTCATGCCCGTTCATTGGCAGAAGTAACAGGATATCTATTGTTGGAAGGAACCCCTAAATGGGCTATTATTATGCCCTTTATGTGGGCAAGTCTCTACCTAATCAGAGGGGGGATAAATCCAATTGCTCGTCTATTTGAGATTATATTACCTATTACGGTTATTCTTTTTTTACTTGTTGCCTTTATGAGTATCAAAATATTTGAAGTAGACAATCTGCGCCCGGTACTAGGTTCAGGTATCACTCCGGTGCTAAAAGGCATAAAAACAACTGCTCTTGCATTCACGGGTCCTGAAATCATGTTAATCATTTTAGCTTTTATGAAAGAACCACACAAAGCAGGAAAAGCTGTACTAGTTGGAATTACTATTCCTTTATTCATTTATGTGATTACTGTTGTAATGGTGATCGGAGCGTTATCAGTTGATGGAGTAGTTACAAGAACATGGCCCACACTTGATTTGATACGAAGTTTTGAGCTGACTGGTTTGATTTTTGAACGATTTGATTCTCTGTTGCTGGTGGTATGGATTATGCAAATGTTTACTTCTTTTACTGTTAACCATTACGCTGCTTCATTAGGACTATCTCAACTTTTCCAAAAGAACATTCATCCATTTATGTATGGCGTGCTTCCCGTTATTTATCTCATTTCCATGATCCCCAAAAACATCAATGATGTATTTAAAGTAGGGGATATGGTTGGCAACGCTGCCTTAGTTTTATTTGGCTTTTTGCCACTGCTTCTTCTCATCATTTCAAAAGTAAAGGGGAGAAAGTATGAAACACAACTTTAATCACATACAGTTCTTATTGGTTTTACTTTCTGTTTTTTTGCTCGTTCCTCTGATGGGCTGCTGGAGTAGTCATGAAATTGAAGAAAGAAGTTTAGGGGTAGGTGTGGCGCTTGATAAGGGGAAGGAGTCCATGATTGAAAAAGAATTTGATGAACAAGGAGGGGGATATGCGAGAAAGAACCTGATTACGTCAACCTATCAACTTATCACCCCACAAGTGGCAAGTTCAACCACTAAACAAGGAGGTCCTCAACAGAAATCTTATGTAAATGTGTCTGAAACAGGAGATTCTGCTTTTCAAATGATTCGTGAATTATCTTTAAGAAGTGATACTCCTTTAACTAGTCCCCATATGAAAGTGATGGTTATCGGCGAGGCCCTTGCACGATCGTATAGTTTGGAACAATTAGTGGATCAAAGTCTTCGTGACAATGATTTTAGACCAAGTTGTCTAATGTTTATTAGTAAAGGGAGAGCAAGCGACACACTCGAATCAAAAACAGCAGGAGAGATCCCAGCATTTCGTTTGTCTGCAATGGTGGAAAATGCCTATCGAACAACGAGAATTTTACCTCCTATGTCGCTTATTAAACTAGAGAGCAAGATCCAATCACAATCTAGTTTTCTGTTGCAAAATGTAGTATCAGCAAATGGAGAAATCAAATTTGAAGGTGCAGGTATAATTAAAGGAAAAACAAACAAAATGATTGGTTTTTTGAATGAGGAAGAACTGGATGGTCTGACTTGGATCACAGGTAAAGGAAAAGGTGGCCTAGTAAAAAGCTTTGATAAAAAGACCGGTCAGCTGATCGTATATGAAATAGAGTCTATGAAAAGTCACATTCAACCCTATGTGAAAGGAAATAATATCTCTTTTGATGTACACGTTGAATCAGTGGGAAGGCTATCTGAAAGTTGGGTGACCTCAGGGAGCACTTTTAACAATCAATTTTTGCAGAACGCACAAAAAACTTCAGAAAAAAAAGTAAAGTACCTGGTAAAAAACGTACTAGAAAAAATGCAAAAAGAATATCGAGTCGATGTTGCGGGTTTCGGAAATCGATTGAGAATTAAGCATCCTAGAGTATGGATGAGGGCTAAAGAGAATTGGGATCAAACATTTAGTGGAGTTCCGATTAACTACGATGTGAAATTAAGGATTAAAGATTATGGAGCGTCAGGATCAACGAAGTAAGCTTTTAAGTTTAACTTTGCTTATTTTGATGTCAAAAATGAAAGAAAGCTCCAAGGAATAACCTTGAGGCTTTCTGAAAAGTATTCATCCTATACTTATTTAAGAGCTTCTTTTAATTCTTTTCCGGGTTTAAACGCAGGAACTTTTGAAGCTGGAATCGTCATTTCTTCACCAGTTTGGGGATTACGTCCAGTACGAGCTGCACGTTCACGTACTTCAAATGTACCGAATCCAATCAATTGAATTTTTTCTTCATTAGCAAGTGTATTAGAAATCGTTTCAAACAATGCATCTACAGCTTTTTTAGTATCTTGTTTCGTTAGTTCTGATTTTGTTGCAACTGCATCGATTAATTCAGCTTTTTTCATATGTAAATACCTCATTTCTTACTGCATATATAGTATGTATATGTAGAACATATCACAGTCTTTATAAAATGTTCAAATATAAGCACTCATTTGAGGATTTAAAAAGTTATCTAATAAACTAGATGCTGAGATTTGCTTTAAGACAAAATGAACCCCATTCAAGACAGAAGAAACTCGTCAAAAAGGGAGCTTTGCTCAATAAGAACAAAGCTTCCTTTTTGACGAGTTTCTCCTATTTTCAAATGGATGTAACCTTTGCATCAGAATATTTATTATTTATTCAGTCTAGATGACCTGTAATTAAGAAGGGTTTTTCCTTGTACTATGCTAAAACCTATTAATCCTCCAATAATAGCTGGAACAATCCAACCTAGTCCTACTTTGTACATAGGGAGAACTCTAATAAAGAAACTATTAATAGATGAAATGTGAATACCGCCCGTATTTAATCCATCAAATAGACTAATAATAAATGTCAAAAGTAAGCTCCCTTGATAAACTTCAGTTTTTCCTTTAAATAAAGGATGAAAAAAAGTTAAGAATATCAATACAATAGCTAATGGATAAATAGCTGTTAATAGAGGTATAGAAATAGCAATTAACTGTGTTAACCCGATGTTAGCAACGATTGCACTAAAACCACATAGACTAATAGCAAGTATTTTATAAGGTATCTTTGGAAATAGTTTATGAAAGAATGAAGAACAAGAAGCAACAAGTCCTACACTAGTTGTTAAACAAGCTACCGTAATCATTAATCCTAATAATATTCCACCGTAAGCTCCAAAATAATAATTCGAGACTTTTACCAAAACAGTACCTCCGTTATCTAAGTGTCCAAGTTTTTCTACACTTGAAGCACCCATGTAAGAAAGAGCCGTATAAATGGTTATTAGGATAATCGCAGCAATTCCTGTTGCCTTTGCACAAATAGTCATAATGTGTTTTTTTGTTTTTGCGCCTTTTTCCTTAATAGCATTAATAATTATAATTCCAAAAACAAAAGCTGCAAGAGCATCCATTGTTAAATAACCTTCCTGAAATCCCTTGAAAAATGAGTGAATTTTATAGTTCTTCGTAGGTGCCTGAAAATCCCCAATCGGATTAATAAAAGCCATCGCTACAAGAATTCCAATAAATGTTAACTTAATAGGCGTTAGGAATTTTCCGATAATATTGATAGTTTTAACAGGGTTTAGTGAGAAAAAGCATGTGATGCTAAAAAAGATGATGGTGAAAATAAATAAAGGTATATGGTCTAGATCTTCCGCCAAAAAAGGTTTGACGCCTATCTCAAAAGAAACGGTTCCTGCTCTTGGTATGGAAAATAAAGGACCAATCGCTAAATAAAGTACGGTTGTAAATATAAGAGCAAACACAGGGTGTACGCGACTTGCTAGTGACTGTACATCATCTTTCCCTGAAAAACCAAATGCTAACACACCAAGTAACGGTAACCCAACTCCGGTTACTAAAAATCCGGCATTAGCTGACCAAATATTTATTCCTGCTGATTGACCAAGCATTGGTGGGAAAATTAAATTTCCTGCCCCGAAGAATAGAGCAAATAACATTAAACCAATAACTACTATAAATGAAAATGGCACTTTATCCGACATATAAAACCTCCATAAAATAACAACTTTCACTATTTTTATATAAATGAAACAAGAGGCCGAAAGAATGTACAGGGTTTTTTAGAGAACTTTTCGGCCTTTTCCTGTTTTGGCTTGTCGTGGCATTACGATAAATAGGAATTCGACTTTTCCTATAGCTCTCGAACATATGAGAAAAGAGAAAAAGATGCCCTAGGCATCTAATAAAACAAGTAAAATATCTCAATAACATCGTTAAAATAAGCTCTTGCTATTATAAGTAAATTCCTTTTTTTACGAGTTTTCCTATTCTAAATTATGCCCATGAGATAGGATGGACTTAAATCTTAAAATCTTTACATTTTGAATGAACACTCTTTCTTTTGTAGATATATCTAGTTTAGCTAACCTTACAATTTCATCTGGATTATTGATGGATTGGATGACTATAGAATTATTGATTATTTTATTGTTTTTTAATATAGAATAGTCTACCGTAAAGATCTTTAACTTTCCTACCTTATTTTTTACCATAACAACTATCTCCACATACTTATAAAATACTGGTACTAGAAATCAATTTTTATACAACTTTTTCTTTATCTAATTGAGATTCTATTGTTCTCTCCCTTAATCTCATTTCTTCATTTACTTTGGTGGCTTCCTTGAGGTATTCTGTCTTAAATCCACTCTTTACAGCCCAAACATAAAAAACAAGAGACAAACATGTAATGATCAGCATGTCCCAACCGTATGGAATAACATTTATTCCACCAAATTTTTCACTTCCTAAATATGAAATAACTATCATACATAATAAGTAAGTAACCATCCAAAGTCCTGCTAGGAAGTTCTTTTGAAATCCCTTCCATTTCAACTTTGCTTGATAATAAAAGTATATAGGAAGACCCATTATAATAATGAATAACACCTGTCCTGTAAGTGGCCATCTCGCCCAGTAAAGAGTTAATGACGCAAATATAAAACCCAGTGGTGCAATAATACTTAATCCTTTTAGACGTAATGGTCTATAGAATTCTTTCCCCGTTCTTCTTAACGTCATAGCTGTAACAGGCCCTGTAATATAAGAGATTAATGTCGCAACTGAAATAATTTCAGCTAATACACCCCAACCTCTAAAGAGAAATAAAAAAATGAATGATACTGCTAAATTGAAAAACATTGCTTGACGTGGCACACCATAAATAGGATGCAATGTCCCTAAAACACCAGGTAAATATTTATTCTTTTCCATACCGTATATCATACGAGATGTAGTAGCCGTATAGGTGATTCCCGTTCCAGAAGGAGAAACAAATGCATCAGCGTACAATACAATCACAAGCCAGTTAATACCTAAAGCAATAGCCAAATCAGCAAATGGAGAGTTGAAATTAAGGTGACTCCATCCATGAACAACCATAGAAGGAGAAACTGCCCCAATAAATGCCACCTGTAATAAGATATAAATAACGGTAGCAATTAGAATCGATCCTACTACAGCTAATGGAATAGAACGCCCAGGATTCTTTGCTTCTCCAGCCATATTAATAGGGCTTTGAAAACCATTAAATGCAAATACAATACCGGACGTTGCTACCGCCGTCAGTACGCTTGCCCAACCATTTGGCGCGATGCCTTCTCCAGACGTAAAATTTCCACTATGAAAACCGGCAAATAGAAGTGATCCAATTGTTAAGCCAGGAATCACTATCTTAAAGATTGTGATGAGTGAATTTGCTTTGGAAAAGAGACTTACTGTCCAATAATTTAGTAAGAAATAAATAAGTAATAAAGCAGAAGCAATGCCTAATCCAGGTAAAGTAAGCGTGCCATTTTTCACTAAACTACTTGTCCACTTTGCCCATTCCCAGGGCCAAGAACTCATGTATTGTACAGATGCAACAGCTTCAACTGGGATAACAGATACAATAGCAATCCAGTTTGCCCAAGCAGCAATAAATCCAAGAAATGATCCATGAGAATATTGTGTATATTTAACCATACCTCCTGCTTCTGGAAACATAGATCCAAGCTCACTGTAAGAAAGTCCAATAAATAAAATAACAATCATACCGATAATCCAGGAAATAATAGCAGCAGGTCCAGCAATTTGAGCTGCTCTCCATGCCCCGAATAACCAACCTGAACCAATGATTGAACCTAGTCCAACCATTGTTAAAGAAAAAGTTCCCATCCTGCGATGTAAATGATTCATTTTTTAACCTCTCTCATATAAGTTGTAGTAATTATAGAAAGACTATTACATCCTCCAAAATCCCTTTCTTTATAAGGGAAGGATTATAGTAGATATTGTAGTCTGCTTAGCTTCAAAAGGAGTGGATACATCAGCGTAATTCGAAGAGATAGTGATACTCCTTTAAGTCATTAATAAGGATACAATGAGAGCAACTTTTTTTCTGTAGTTAGTTTATAAATATCTTCACTCCATTGAAGTGGAACTAAGAAAAGATAAACTAGTATTAAACGCTTTCATTTTTCTCCAGCGACATCGTATCTTTAATTTATACTAGGAACTATATAATCATACAGAAAACGACAAAAATTAAAAATTTTCTAAATTATTTTTTGTGAATGATTCGATAAGAAAGAAGTGCTTATTCTCCATTATTTAGATATAGAAACATTTAATGTTATCATATATGGATTTAAATATTTTTTACATATAAATAATTTAATGGATATTATTGGTTTTTTATGTAGATTTTTGTTTAATTCTGTAGTTTGTATCATAAAATGAGGCTTAATAAATCTTTGTTATTAGTTTAAATTCATATATTACTTTTATTAAAAGAAAAAGATAATAAGGTAATATAATACATTTTCGAGATGGGAATTACTCCAGCAAAAAATTCTCTTACGGAGATAATTTTTCACCAAAATACAATTAATTAATAACCATTATTAAATTGAAAGATAATTTAAATTAGGAGTGAGAAAATGAAGAAAATAGGGCTGATTAAGGGTCTAGGCAAATTTGGACGTGTCACATTCCCTAGTGAACTACGACGAACCTTAGGGATAAAAGGCAGTGAGAGTTATGTGGAAATGTTTATAGAAAATGAAACAATAATTATCGAAAAATGTGGTGAAAGTAAACCCTGTGCTATCACTGGTAAGGTAAGTGATAAAAATAAAGTGTATCTAGGTAATATCGTGCTAAGCTCAGAAGGAGAAAAGATTTTATTACAACAATTAATTGATATGAAAAAACAGATTGAATGACCATTCTTTCATTTTCACCTTCTAGGAGCTACATTCCTTTCAAAATATTTGGGTCGGCTCTTACGTTACAATGCGACTTACTACTGTATTATATTCACACATTAATATGCTAAGGTTTCATATGTAGACTTATATAAAAGTGGTTATAAAAAACCAACACCAACTCCTGAAGTTTAAGATCAAGTATAGGCTTATAGCTCACATGTAATTAAAGATATCAAAAGATTAATTAAAACAAATAGGACCTTGAGAGGAGTAAGTTATATATCTTGCTCTTCTCAAGGTCTTTTTTTATTAATAAATAAAAATTACTTTTCTACAGCCACCCTTGGTTTTTCTTTACTTGTTGTTTTGAGTATAGAAAGTGACATGATTATAAATGAAGCCACACCTATCATTCCTAGAACAAATAAATAGCTTTCGATAGCATGCCCTGCAAAGTAGAAGATGTTACGTAGACCTTCTACGCTATATTTAAAGGGAACCCATGAATAAAACCAATCTTGAGTTACTGTAGGTAGAAACTCTGGAGGCAAATTTAATACCGGAATTGAGAAGAGAAAAAGTAAGATAAATAGTGGAACCCCTACTAATCCTAACCAATTTAAAATAGCGTTTTGAAGTAAATAAAACATAAATGCAGTAAAAAGTAAAAATAAGAATGTTGCCTGGAAGTCAGATATATTAACGTTTAATACATTATCAGTAAATAAAAGGACTGTAGAAGCAATGGCTGTTGCAAATAGTAGTCCTGCAACTAATTGAGCTAAAACAGATCGGGTACTTATACGGCCATTTGTAACCTTCTTCATAATAACAAAATGAATAACAGAACTAATAATGACCGCGATCCATATTATCTGTGTAAATAAAACAGGAGCATTCCCATTGGCTGTGTGATCTCCAACTTCGTTAATGGTTTCATTCTTCACAAGTAAAGGGCTGCTCAAAAGTTTTGCTTGCGAAGGAGTAATAGTAGCTTTTTTAGCTTCTAACTGGGTAAAAACTGTATCCTGAATTTGACCATTTATTTTAGAAAGCGATTGATCGATAACCTGTTTTGTTGTATTAGAAGCCGTGTAATGCATTCCTTGATTAATAATTACCTCTATCTCTGGCTTTTGTGGTGAAGGGGATTGAAGTGACATAATTTGTTGAGACATGCTCTCTGGAATGACAATAGTCGCATAGTATTTCTTTTCATTCATTGCACTGATAGCGTCTTCTCTTGTGTCAATCACTGACCACTTAAAGGGAATATCTTTATTATCTAGTAACGCTTCTCTATATTCCTCACCAGCATTTAGTTTTGTCTTATTAGGCAGTTCAGCACCTTTATCATTTACCACCAATGCAACAGGCAAGTCCTTCGGAGTGGGATTAACAATTGATCCTATGAAAGCAATACTGAAAATCATAACGACAATGATAATTCCTAGTAAGCTCCCCCAAAATCTTTTTTGTGAAAAAAAACTCTTAAATACGCACACGTAATCTCCCTCCTGAACATCTTGTTTTTATCGACAGAGCGTTGCATAAGAAACGCCCTGTTATATACAATGTAATTATATTCCTTATTCTCACATACTCAATAATCAATATTGCGCTATTTGTTATATATACAACACATGAGTCCTAAGTGTTAATTAAAAATGAAATCATAGACAGGTGATGAAAAAATGTTAAAGAAAACAGATTTGCGTGTTATTCGAACACGAAAAATGATTAAAGAATCGTTTATTGATTTAATTCAAGAGAAAGGCTATGAATCTATTACCATTAGGGATATTGCAGACAATGCATTAATTAACAGGGCTACCTTTTATCTTCACTATGTAGATAAGCAAGATTTGGTGGATAAATTAATTGACGAAGTTTTTGAGGAACTAACAGATATTATTAACCCTTGTATATACATTCAAAAGAAAAGGGTGAAAATATCAGAGTTTCAATCAATGATTGAAGCTATATTCACAAATATTTTCCACCATGCTACTTTTTATCAAATTATGTTAAGTGAAAAAGGGGTACATGGATTTAATGGCAAAATGCAAGGGGTTATTCTAGAGAAATTCAGAAAAGAATTCGCCACAATAAATTTACAAGAACAAAAATTTCCAACTCCTCCAGAATTATTAATACATTTCATTTCTTCAGCATTGATTGGTACTGTAGAATGGTGGGTTAATAATGATTTAGTCTACTCTCCTAAACATATGGCAGTGCAGTTAGTTAGCTTAATTACAATTGGTCCATTACAGTCTTCAGGTTTTGAAATTGAAGCATAAGATAAAATTTAACTTGTAAAGAGTTCCAAACTTACTTCAATAAGCAATTTTAAAAACATTAGCATCACCTAGGCTTTTATAAAAAATGGGATTATATCTAGGATAACTTCTAGAAGAGATCTTGAATGCAGATAGATATAATCCCTCACACTATCATTCTCATCTTTTACCTTCATTTCCAAATGTAAATTTAATTTTTTAAAATTTTTTTTGTAACATTCTTTTTTGGTGAAAATGGTAGCGTTGTCATATGTTTTAACATTCAAAAAAGCATTTGAGTGTTATAGAGACATATTATACATAGTGAATTTCTCACTTTTAAATAAAGATTCATCTGCCCTAAAAAAACATCTAAACTTTCTTATATCTTATAGTCCACTTATTTTTTTAAAACTTCCCAAAAATACCTCCTGAAATAAGTCTTGCTTTGATTTTATTAATATAATTTTAAGCATAATAATGTACTTATCTTAGTGAATGAATAGCCTTTAGTTTACCTCCTAAAAGTCTTGTAAAATAGTTATTAAATTATTCTTAAATTTCAAATAAAGTAATTGACAACCCAAAATATTGTTTGTAGAATCCATTTGTAGCTGATTTTTTTACAAATAGAGGTAATTATAGGTTAATTTTCTTCTATTCCGACTTAGTGAAATTTTACCGTTGTGAAAAAGGGGTGGGAAAATCGTCCGACGATTAAATAAGTTTTTATTATTTTAAAGTAGTTTGTTTTATTCTTCATGATAGTTACTTATATTTGAACAATGAGGGGAGAAATAAAAGATGTCAGACGATACTTTATATAAAAAATCATATTTAAATAGATTAGGTGAATTAAAGGAAAGATCGCCAAAGGTTGCAGCAAAATTTATGCAGTTTGAACATGAAGTCTTTAATACGGGTACGATTCCTCCTAAAACAAAAGAGTTGATTGCTATTGCCGTGGCTCATACAACAGGATGTCCATATTGCATTGAAGCTCATGTAGCTAAGTATAAAAAACTAGGTGGAACTATGGATGAGATTTTAGAAGCAGTGACTGTAGCAGCTGCACTTAAAGCTGGTGCTGCAATTAGTCATAGCGTAAACGCCATCAATGCCTTTGAAAGAGAGTAGAATTTTTGATTTTGTGATTTTAGAACACTAAAAAGAGGTGTAGACCGCATGGAAAAGTTGATAGACAATCCTACTATTCCAAAAAGTAATTATTCTTCAATGATAGACTTGTTATCACATAAAGTGATGATACATCCTGAAAAAGTAGTCTACACATTTTTATCTAATGATAACCAAGATGAAACTAATATTACCTATCAAGAACTTCATATGTATGCTAAGCAAATCGCTGCTTACCTACAACATTTAGGTTTAGAAGGACAACGAGCTCTTTTAATGTATCCATCGGGGATAGACTATGTTAAAGCCTTTCTAGGATGTATCTATGCGAATGTAATACCCGTACCTGTGTACCCTCCCGGGTTAAGTCGAAATATGGAACGTTTAAAAGCAATTATGGATGATTCAGCTACTAATATCATCTTGACAACTACTCAACTGCATTCAAAAATAAGTTTTCATTTCTCAGATGAACTATCAAATATGAATCTAAAGTGGATTCCGATTGACGATATATCTTATGATTATCGGGATCAGTGGTCACAACCAAAGGTAGATAAAGAATCTTTAGCTTTTTTACAATATACTTCAGGATCTACATCTTCTCCTAAAGGAGTGATGGTCACTCATGGTAATATTTTGCACAATGAAGCCATGATCAAAGCAGCTTGTCAGCATAACGAGGATACAGTCATGCTCGGATGGCTACCAATGTATCATGATATGGGGTTAATAGGTAACATTCTACAACCACTATATCTTGGGGCTAAATGTGTATTTATGTCGCCAATGGATTTTTTACAAAAACCTTTTCGATGGCTAAGTGCTATTTCAAAGTACAAAGCAACTATTAGTGGTGGACCCAATTTTGCTTATGACTTATGTCTAAAAAAGATTACAGATGAACAAAAGGTGCAGCTTGATTTGAGTAGTTGGGAAGTTGCCTTTAATGGGGCTGAACCCGTGCGGTATGAAACTATTCAAAAGTTTGCCCAGGCTTTTAAAGATTGTGGTTTTAAACTAAATCAATTTTTTCCGTGCTACGGTATGGCTGAGGCAACTTTATTTATAACAGGTAATGAAAAATTAACAAAGCCTGTCTCCAAAGGCTTTTGCAAAGAAAGTCTTTTAGAAAATAAAGCTATAGAGCGACCCATAAATTCTGAAGATTCAGTAAAATTAATTGGTTGTGGTATAACTTGGCTTAATCAAAAAGTAGAAATTGTTAATACTGATTCCTTATCCAAGTGTGCATCAAATGAAATAGGTGAAATTTGGGTCAAAGGAGACAGTATAGCAAAAGGATATTTTGGACGGAAACAAGAAACAAATTATGCGTTTAATAATATAGTAAAAGACACAAATGAAAATGGCTTTTTAAGAACTGGGGATTTAGGATTTTTTCATGAAGGCCAGCTTTTTGTAACAGGTAGACTAAAAGATGTCATTGTATTAAGAGGGAAAAACCATTACCCACAAGATATTGAATTAACTGTGGAAAAAGCAGATCAAGCTATTATTTCAGGAGCCAGTGCTGCGTTCTCTGTTGATATTAATGGGGAAGAAAAGTTGATTATAGTTGCCGAAATTGAACGTAAATATAGGCCTAGACCACACAAAGAAAGAGAATTAAAAGGTTATTTAGACAGTGTTTTAAGGAACATCCGTCAACAAGTAATGGAGGAACATGAAGTTCAGCCATACACTATTTACCTTTTAAAGACTAGCAGTATACCAAAAACATCTAGTGGGAAAATCCAAAGAAGTGCTTGTAAAAACGCGTATTTAAATAATGGTTTAGAGGTGTGGCATAATTAAATTCGTTCTTTTCCCTCTTTTCCTAATAAACTCATCCTACTATGCATAATGTACTTACTATTGTTGAAGGAGGGATGTTAAATGGGAAATTCATATAACACAATTGTAATCGGTGCCGGGCAAGCAGGACTAGCTATTGGCTATTATTTAAAACAAAAATCTCTTTCATTTTTAATTATAGACTCTAATAGTAGAGTTGGGGACTCTTGGCGTCATCGTTACGATTCTTTAACCTTGTTTACACCTAGATCTCATAGCGCTCTACCGGGAATGAATGTAGAAGGGCCACCACATGGTTACCCTAACAAAGATGAGATTGCGGATTATTTAGAAAACTACAGTCGTTATTATGATCTTCCAGTCCAACTGAATACATCAGTTATTAATCTATTTAAAGAAAATAAGAAGTTTCACCTCGTTACCAGTAAAGGAAATTATGTAGCAAAAAATATAGTAGTTGCAACTGGTCCCTTTCAAAAACCCTTTGTACCAGATATTGAGAAAGATGTCTCAAAAGACATTTTCCAGATTCATGCAGCTCATTATAAAAATCCAACTCAATTAAAGGAAGGAATGACTTTAGTAGTGGGTGCCGGTAATTCAGGGGTACAGATTGCAACGGAGTTAGCCGAAAGCAGAGAAGTTTATCTATCTGTAGGTAAACAAATGAAATTCCTACCCTATACCTTACTGAATAGGAGTATTTTTTGGTGGTTCCAAGTGCTTGGAGTATCAAAAGCAACTATCCATTCAAAATTGGGGCAGTTTATGAAAAAAAATGATCCAATTATAGGAAAAGAGTTAAAACCACTGCTAAGTAGAGGAGCTGTTAACAAGGTTTCAAAAGTTTCAAAGGCAGACGGTAAGAGTTTAATTTGTCAAAATGGCGAGAAAGTCCAACCAGAGAATATCATCTGGGCCACTGGTTACCACAATGATTACGAATGGATTGAAGTCCTTAATATAATTGATAAAAACAATAATGTGATTCATGATCGAGGCATAACAAAAGAAAAGGGTCTTTACTTTCTAGGGTTATCATGGCAATACCGAAGAGGTTCCGCCTTATTATTAGGGGTTGGAGAAGACGCCAAGTTCTTGGCAAATCATATAACTTAATTGATATGAAAAGTTTTAGTGGGGGTTCTAACTATGGAAAACGATAAGATTTTTACGATGATAAGAGGGTCTATTTTAGTTTTTTCACCTTTAAAAGAAACGGATATTAAAATAGATAGCAATTTGTCCGGAGATTTATCACTGGATTCAACTGATCGCCTAGAACTTGTTTTAGATTTAGAGCAAAAGTTAGATATTAGCATTCCAACTGAGGACTATGGCTGGTGCAAAACGATTGAGGACGTTGTGTTGTTAGTAAAACAAATACAAGCTCAGAACACTAAGGAGGCTATTAAATGAACTTATCTACTCAGTTAAAAGAACTAGGATTATCCCCATTAAATACATTAGTCGGCAGTGCTCATAACCTTTATAAAATGCCTTTTGATACAGTAAATGAATATAAAGGTAGCGTTATCGCAGATAACTTTAACTACCATTATGAAAACAACCAATTTTATCGTGATTTATGTAAGAAGAAAAACATTAGCCATCAGGATATAAAGGATTTTAATGATTTAGCAAAAATCCCTTTAATTCCAGTTCAAACATTTAAACAATGCGATTCTCACCTTCTTATGACATCGAAATTAAACGAAGTTGAATTCGAAATGAGAAGTACAGGGACAAGTGGTATTCCTAGTGTATCTCGTCGTGATCGTTTAACGATGGACAGTGCATTTGATAGTGTTGTAACTACCTATAGAGAGTTCTTTAAGTTCTCCAGAGGGATGGGATTATTCCTTTTCCCACCAACTGAAGAAATGCCTGAAATGGGAATGGTAAAAGCACTGAATGTTTTTGCTGGTTTATTAGATGGTAGCGTTAATTTAGTAAAGAAAATAACATTCAACCCCGAAAAAGCTGTAGAAGCCTTACAAAGTTGGGATGGAAAGCATACTAGACATATAGTAGGCCCTCCATTTTTAGTATATAGATTAATTAAATATTGTATGGATCGCAATATTAAACTTAATTTAGAAAAGAATAGCTTTATTATTACGCTTGGAGGGTGGAAAAAGTTCACTGGTGAAGAAATTCCACGAGCAGAATTTAATGAGCTTTGTCATGAATACTTAGGCGTTCAATCATACAATGTAAGGGATATGTATGGATTAGTAGAAGCTAATATGCTTGCAGTAGAATGCCATAAACAAGAAAAACATATTCCACCATGGGTCCACGTTTCTATGCGTAACCCACACAATGTCTTAGAAGAAGTTGAATATGGAGAAAGAGGCATTATTGCTATTTATGACCCAACTTCTATTTCTTATCCAGGCTTCATTCTGACAGAAGATGTTGGCTATTTAAGAAAAGATACATCTTGTGAATGTGGTCGTAATGGACAGACGTTAGTATATATTTCAAGGATGCCAGGCGTAGAAGTAGGTTGTTGTGCAATTAACCTTGAAAAGTTTATCGAAGAAAAAGAAAAAGGCATGGCTGTCAAAGGAGGAATTTAAAATGTTCAATGATATAATCTGTGACCATTTTATGAATCCTAGGAATATTGGTGAACTTGCAGATGCGGACTATGTGATCGAAATCAGTAATCCTATTTGTGGTGATACAGTACACATGTATTTAAGGTTAAACCAAGAGGTTATCTCCGATGTAGCTTATAGAGCTTATGGATGCTCTACGTCTATTGCTACAGCAAGTATTGTTTCAGAAAAAATAGTTAGTATGTCTAAAGCTGAAATTTCGTCTATTATACGCGATGATGTTGTTGAATGGTTAGGTGAGTTAGAACCTTCACAGCTTCATTGTGTTGATATCGCTTTAAATATTTTAAATCAGTGCGCAAATCCAACAAAAAAGAAATTTGAACAGAAAGAATTTCTGGTTGAAGGGGAAGGTGCATTTTAACAATGCATACACCTATTTATTTTGACTATAATGCCACTACTCCTATTGATCCAAGAGTACTAGAAGGTATGTTACCGTATCTTCAAAATCATTTTGGAAATCCGTCGAGTACTTATTCTATAGGGTATCGCGCTAAAGAGGCCATTGAAATAGCACGTAAAGATATAGCTAATCTTATTGGTGTTGAGGATAGTAATATATTTTTTACAAGTGGTGGATCTGAGGCAAATTCCACTATATTAAAGGGCATAGCAGCTAAAAATTCAAAGAGGAAGCATATTATTACAAGTGCAATTGAACATCCAGCTATCTTAAAAACTTGTGATTACTTAAGAAAGCATCATGGATTTCAAATTACCACAATACCTGTCAATGCGGCTGGTATTGTGGATCTTAATGATATCGAAAGAGCTATAACTAGCCAAACCGTTCTTGTTGCAGTCATGATGGTAAATAATGAAATTGGGTCTATACAGCCTATAAAAGAAATAGGTAAACTGTGTAAAAAGCACAATATTCATTTCCATTGCGATGCAGTACAGGCAGTTGGGAAAATAACAGTTAATTTAAAGGAACTTCCAATTGATAGTTTATCCATGTCAGCACATAAAATTTATGGACCTAAGGGAGTAGGGTGTTTATATTTACGTGAAGAGGTGAATATTCCTCCTCTTATCCTTGGAGGATCTCAAGAATTTGGTATGCGTTCTGGAACAGAAAATGTAGCAGGTATTGTCGGTTTTGGGATTGCTGCAAAAATAGTTCAAGAAGATCTATACTTGAATTTCACAAAGACAGAGTACCTACGTGACTTATTCTTAACTAATCTCCAAGCAGAAATCGAGGATTGTTTAATAAACGGAGACATACATGCTAATGTTCCCTCCACAATAAACATTCAATTTTCTGGGATTAGAGGGGAATCCTTAGCCAGTATGTTAAATGAATTGGGAATTTGTGTATCTATTGCTTCCGCATGTAGCTCTACGTCATCAAAACTTTCACATGTATTAAAAGCAATTGGAAAGACAGATGACGAGATTAGAAGCTCAATTCGTATAAGTATAGGAGCACTAACCACTGAAGATGAAATAAATCAGCTAGTTAGACATTTAAAACATTCTGTTGTTAGATTACGTTCTTTCTCACCTAAATATCAAATACCTGTATAGGAATATTAAAGTGAAAAATAATGATTGGAAGGTAGTGAGATTACATGAATGAATTAGTATTTAAGCAGTTTAAAGTGGCAAAGGATTACTTTATAAGAAATGTAGAATCTATTTCTAAAGAAGTAGCGAGTGTTCAGCCAAATGGTTTTAACAATACAATTCATTGGCATGTTGGTCATGTATTAACATTCACTGAGCAATTAATGTTTGGCTTTCCAGAAAAAACGACTTACCTTCCAGCAAACTATATCGAATTGTTTAGTAATGGTACAAAACCAGCTGATTGGAAGTATGAGGTGCCTAGCTTAGACGAATTGATTATTCAGCTCAAGGATCAGTCCATTCGTCTTCAGCAAATTCCAAATGAACAATTAAAGAAAACACTTCAAAAACCATTTATGGGTTTTGATACTTATGAACAATTAGCAGGTTTGGCTGTATTACATGAATCCAATCATTTAGGCCACATTCAAGCAATGAAACGTGTTGTTGAATATGAAAATGTAAAAAATTAATCAATGTAGATACAGATGAAAATACCTTCTAACAGTTTATATTAATAAGTTCTAAACAAAAACAAGCATTTGTTTTCAAAGGCTTGTTTTTTGTTTAGATAGTTCTGCTGCGTCTGTATAGTAAACGTTCTAATTATAAAGGAGATAAGATATATGACTATTTACAATAAACTAATTAGAGACCGCATACCCGAAATTATCCAAGAATCCGAAGGCGAGTGTGTGGTTGAAGTTTTAACAGAACAGGATTATTTAAAAGAACTTCAAAGGAAAAGTCAGGAAGAATTAAATGAGTATTTAGCAGCTTCTAACTCAAATGAGGCTATAGAAGAACTTGCAGATTTATTAGAAGTAATCTATGGATTAACAAAGTGCCATGGATTTTCCATCAAAGATTTAGAGAGATTTAGACGACATAAAGCTGATAAAAGAGGCGTCTTTGATAAAAAATTATTTTTAGTGGAAGTTCGTAAGAAGGAGTAAATTTAATTTCATTAACGTTGTGAAACAGTATCAACTATACTTTCGGCGGAAGTATAGTTGATAGTCATTTTATACACCTTTCTAGTTATGTAATTGTATCTAATTCACTAATATTATCCAAATAAACCTATTTAATTGATTATATTTCCATATTTAACAGTCGGCATTTATTTGATAAAATAATTTTTGACAAACCCTATAAGCATTATCTGATATTTATATTTTGGAATTTTTTATGAAAGCTCACTTAAGAGGCATGCGTATTAATACGCATGCCTCTTAAGATTTCTTATTTTTATTAAACACAATTTATTATAAGTAAGTTTACGTAATTACTTATCGATTTTTACTTAATTCTGTGTTTGAGTATAGAGGCTATATTTGTATGGATAGGTCTGCATAGTTTCTCCACATCCATTTGATATAAATAGGGGACAGCAGTACTTATTACAATGAAAGGGTGTAGATATGAAAAAGTTACTATTTGTCGTGGTATCTCTCTTAACTATGATTGCTTTGGTAGCATGTAATAAGGAGTCTGAATACAAGCAGATAAAACAAGACATGGCAAACATGAACCATAATGATTCTTTAAAAGAAAAACAACAAGTCGCAGTACAAACCGATTGGAAGTTTAAACAGTCTCCTCAGACTAATACAACCAACCAGTTAACAATCACAATTAAAGATAATAAAGGGAAGCCTATTTCCGAATTTGAGATGAATCAAGAAAAGAAAATGCATCTGATTGTTGCAAGCAAAGACTTGTCAAAATATCAACATATCCATCCTACTTATAAGGGAAAAGGTGTGTTCACAGTACCTGTTACGTTTACTCAGGGAGGATCATTTCAGTTAATTGCTGACTTTGTACCGAAAGGACAATCGGATACAGTTCAAATGCATACGGTTTCTGTTAAAGGAAATACACCAGTTCCTGTTAGCCTTACACCTGATAAGGAATTGGTAAAAAATGAGAATAGGAATCGAGTGTCTCTTAAAATAGATAGACAGCTAAAAGTGAATCAGGAAACTATGCTAAATTTTCATTTTGAAGACGCTAAAACCAAACAACCTATTCAGGATTTACAACCATACCTTGGAGCTGTAGGACACGTTGTCATTTTGAATCAAGATGCAACAAAATATCTGCACGTACATCCGATGGATGAAAGGATAAAAGGGTCTAATGCTATGTTCCATACAACATTTCCTTCACCTGGCGTCTATAAAATTTGGGGAGAGTTTCAGCGCAGTAACAAAGTCTTTATAGTTCCATTCGTAGTGGAAGTTAGTAAATAACTAAAAAAGAATCTGTTTCTGTAAGTTATTCATCAATTATTTTTTCTGTATAAACTACTTCAGATAAATTAGATCACCCAAAATACATTTATATTACAGCAAGGAACTACTTTTGAGGAGCAGTAGTTCCTTCTATTTTTAGACTGCATAACCTATACATGTTCCGTTACGTCGGGTAGGCAGGCACTCTCACGAGCGCCCGCCCCCCCTAAGAACCGCACGTGACAGATTTCCCGTCATACGGCTCAAGCCTTCTTTTTATCCGAACAACTTGTTTATTTAATACATGGTACATGTACTAATTTAGCAAATTCACCTGTAGAAACCTCTAAGTTTCGCACTGTAACTTTCTCTCCATTTTGTAAAGTCTGCTTACATAATGCACAACGATATCCTTGTTTTCTTGCGAGCTTCATCCTATCCAATGTATTTTCATTATTAAAGACCTTACGGTCTCGTTTTTCCCAATACTCTCTTAGACTCGGATCATCTGGGCTGTTTTTATAGGCTACCATGACATGCCGTTCTATCTTAATCCAGGACATCTTTAACAATTGAATGTTAGTAAGTGGACATGTGAGAGTCCATTTATCATTCCCTCCATGGTTGGGCTTCTTAAAATAACGTTTAATAATCCATTTCCACGCCTTCTTTGGATGTAGTCGTTTAAGGTGTTTTGTTATTTTAAGGAATAAGTAATTATCCATATACCCAAACGTCTTTTTAGAAACGACATGTTTCCAATACTGTCCGTAACCACGAATAATTGGATTTAAAACACGTATTAGTTCTTTTACTGGTCGTCCTCTCATTATTGCGAACGTATCTTTTATCTTATTTTTTGCTTTTTTAATGCTGTCTCTGCTAGGTTTGATTAGTAGCTTATTGCCTTGTTCCGTCTTGTATTGACGCAGCGAGAAACCGAGAAAATCAAACCCGTTCTCAATATGTGTAACTCTAGTTTTTTCTTTACTAAGTGTAATTCCTCGCTTTTGTAAGTAAGGAGTTAGTTTCTCATACATGCTTTCAGCCTTTTCCTTCGTTTCCGTTACGATGACAAAGTCATCGGCATAGAGAACACGTCCTATCTTACATTTTGGATCGATTGCGTATCCTCCGTTTGGTTTGTATGTCTTTTTATAAACAATACCAATTTCTTCTTCCATACCGCATAAGGCGATATTAGCTAGAAGGGGAGACACAATACCCCCTTGAGGGGTTCCTTCTGTTGTCGTACGAAGCATATCCTTCTCTATGTAACCCATTTTAAGCCATCTTTTGATGAGAGTGTTTCCTGGAAACATAGATGTTTGTTCTACTATCCAATCATGATTAAGATGGTATGCGTGATAGGTAAGTGTTCTCGACAGCATTACCTGTGACGATACTTACTTTTCCCCCACCTCACACCGTACGTGCAAGTTTCCCTGCATACGGCGTTTCATCAAGCTATTTTATTATTATCCTCTGAAGCCATTGAAATGGCTTCTAGTTTACAATATGCCCTTAAAGTATTCAGCTTTTTAAGCTTTTGCTTGTTATGAATAAGGTTAATGTGCTTGTTTATTACTGTTTCAGATGTTGCATGAATAAGTCTATGGATATCTTTATGAACAATTATTAAATTATCGTATTCATCCGTTCCACCTAATTTAATAGGTATTTTGTGATGTGCGTGCACATCTTTAACTTCAAGTTCCATTCCAGTTAGTTCACATTTAAAACTGCACATCGACGCACGAGCTATACGATTATCGTTGTATTGTATGCTTCGTTCTTTGACGTAGTTTTTCGCAAGTTCTATGACTTTAATATCGGTTTGATTTTTCAGTGCCTTGGTAGATTTCTGTCTACCTTTGTTTGTATAATCACATGTGTCTTGCGAAAAGCACATGATGTTCTGCGAATGCACATAGTGAATAGGGAATATGGAAATTCCACTAATCGTCCATGTTTTTGCATCGCATTTTCCATAGAATTTTTCAAAAATAGTGTTCTTTTTCTTAACCTTTTCATATTTAGATAACTTTTTCAGACGGTTGAACATCATCCTATATACAGGGTAAGCAATTTCTCCAAAGTCTTTCCAGACGTGAGTTGCGGACTTATAGTAAACATGGAGTCCTAATATGATTGCGTTTAATCGCTTAATGTTTTCAGGCGAAGGTTTCTTCTGGATTTTCTTAACTTGTTCCGTTAATTGTTTCCTGATTCTAACCTTAGCTTTCGACTTAACATGAGAGTACGCAACATATTTTCCACTCTTTTTAACTGCTCTAATTTCAAATCCGAGAAAATCCGAAGGATTTCTTTTTAAGTTAATGACTTTGGATTTGTCAGGGCTTATATCTAAACCAAGTCTTTGTTTCAACCAATCTTTGACTGCATGATATATGTTCTGAGCCTGTTTATGAGTTTTGCACATAATCTTAAAATCGTCTGCATATCTAATGATGAAAATCTTTTTCAATTTTGTTTTGTTGATAGCTCTATATCTGTTTGAGTCATTTGAATAGTTAGATTTGGTTTTGAACGTTTCCCACTGTGAGCTAATCCACCAATCTAGTTCGTTAAGAACTATGTTAGAGAGAAGGGGACTAAGGATTCCACCTTGCGGTGTTCCCTTGGTTGGAATACCTTCTCCAGCGATTGGGGCTTTCAACATTGATTTAATAACCGATAGAAGTTTTCTATCATGGATACCTAGCGAGTACATTTGTTTAATCAATTTGTTATGGCTTACGTTATCAAAGAACCCCTTAATATCGATGTCCACAACATGATAAAAATGACCTACATTAACCAATGAACTCATTCTTACCAGAGCATGATTTGTACTTCTGTTAGGTCTGAACCCATAACTATGTGGATGGAATTTCGCTTCACATATAGGCTCTAGAACTTGTTTAATCGATTGTTGAATCAGTCTGTCTATCATCGTGGGAATACCTAACGGTCTTTTTTCTTTGCTATTTTCCTTAGGGATATGAACCCTTCTGACTTCATCTGGACTGAAGTTGTTAAGCTTATTACGTACTTGCTGGACGTATTCATCAATATTATTTTCTTTAATATTTTGGATGGTTAGTCCATCAGTTCCAGCTGTTTTTGAACCAGTATTTGATTTTATCATTCTGAAAGCGAGCTTAATGTTGTTATCCGATTGGATTACATCCATCAGTTTTTTGAATTTCTTGTTTTCACTCGATTTCTGATAGAGTTCATCAAATATGGGCGTCATATTGTAGTAATCTGAATACCTGTATTTGTTCATAAGCCTTCTATTGGGACACCTCCTAGGAGATGCTTTCCCTGTCATACTCGAAGATAGAAGTTCAACTATTGTATGAGTTACTAATAAAATAGGATTGACTAGTGCCCCTCCCTCAACTGTGATTAGCAGTTTCATCGGTACTATGGCACCACTTTCACTAGAATAAAGTATCTTATACCGTAAGGTTTTCAATACACCTGTTCGAGGCTAATCGTTTTTCTTCCGAAGAAGACCTCAGTTTCTAGTTTCTGACGTTCCACAGTTCCTAGTATAGATAGTAGTTAGGTGCTTCCTATAAGCCCGTTGGCACATTGTTTTCATTGTTAAACACAGAGTGTTTCATAGCTTCGATTTTTACTTCACTCCACCAACTACCTCAGTGTGAGGCAAGAAATCCATCTCAGGAAATCCCTAGGTTAAGGACCTGTACATTCAGAAGTTCGTCGGTTCTAAAAGAACATTCTCACCATGTACTATCACCACCCGATTACTCTGACCTAATGTTGAATTCCATTAGATTTCATCGACTTTACCCAGCTACTAAACAGTCCAAAATTAGCCTTTCTTTCTGCACATGGGAGTATCAGTGTAGAGGTTTCAGCTCAACATGACGGCTTTCATTCCCTCTATCAGAATTGCAGTTTATTACTAAATCATCCCAATCAATATTTCTATTGAAATTTCAGATTAACGTCACGCACCGAAACATCCTAAAAAATCTCCTTCGAATACCCACTTTTTTTTGCTATTGGTGTTAAGCTTCTTAAAAAGATTACTTATTGCATCATGCGTACTTCGTTTAGGACGAAAACCGTAGGAAGTAGGTTCAAATTTAACCTCCCATTGGGGTTCAAGTGCGTTTTTTACTACGTTTTGATAGACTCGGTCTCGCATCGTAGGAATACCCAAAGGTCTTAGCTTTCCGTTTTTCTTCGGAATAAACGTTCTTTTTGCTGGCTTTGGACGATGTCGAAAGACATTGCATTGAACTAGTTGTTGATAAAGTTTGATACGTTCGCTTGGTTTTGAGGCCGTATAGCCATCTACACCAGGTGTTTGCTTACCGTTATTTTGTTGTGTTACTCTGCGAATAGAAAGCAGTAAATTTGCTTTACTCCGAAGGAGTAAACGTTGAAGTTTCCTTACTTTTCTTTGTTGATTTTGTTGTTCGGCACGATAAATTCTTTGTCGTAACTTCGTTACATATTTTTGTATAATACTCCAATCAATAGAGTACCAATCTTTATGCGAGACGTGCGCCGACGCTCGTAGAGAGGTATTCATAACAGCACGCTCCTTTTCGTTAGAAGATAGCCACAAATTTATTTTCGTGTTGAAGACCAGTGAGAAGTGGGCGCTCTTTCGAGCCTGCCATTGTCTATAAAGACGACAGTATCCGTCCAGTTATACAATATTCTTGTTTTCCTGTTCTCTTTCGAGATAACGGCCTTCGCTTTTTCTCACGTCCCATACCCTCTGCCACTTCGTTTGACTTTACAGTCATCCTACTGCTTATGCAGATAACATAGGGCTTACCAAGTTCCACATTCTACAGATGCGATAGGGGTAGGCAGGTTCTTTACTCCGGGTAAGATGCGGGACGCATCAGAGTAGCCTTATGATTCTACTTTTCCTCTTACCAAGACCCAAGCGAGACTTATGCATTATCTTGAGCTAACACTGACGAAGCTTACAAACCTTCACTTTCGTTTACCATACCTATCTTCTCCTAGCAGTATTCTGGACCATGCATTTGTCCTCTGTTTCCGCATTTCCTCATGCAACCGACAAGCTCGTTACCAAGTATGCCGTTTTGGATGGAGATCATCTCTACGTCTAGATGAGTAGCGTTAGCTACACTGTAAGAAAGCGACTTCTTGTCGCACCATAAGATATATTATAGGAATAAGCTAAAATAAATTTCATTGATCTCTCCTCATAAAATAAGATTAATTTTTCTTTACTTACTTCCTTGTAAAAACATTACTGTTCTGCTACTGGAGGATTATAATTAACTTCTGCATTTTTCAGACTATCAATTACTTTACGTATTTCTATAAGTCACTAATTTGTTATTGTATTAATTCAGCTTTGACTTCTTGTGAGGTAAACATAAATAACCTCTTTGTTATGCCTTCAATACCACCAACAAAAACTTTATCATGGCCGATCGCGATTTTTCCAATAGCATTATCAACAATAATATCTTCTATCTTGCCTAAGTTATCAAATTCATCTGCTAGTTTTGCTATAACATACCTATATCTTTTCTCTTCATCTAACAACTCTTCATATGTCTCCTGGATTGCATCAAATAATTCAATGTTTTTTTCTCAATAAACTAACGGTGCAGGATAACCCAATAAATTTGTTGTATAGATACGTAGTAAGTGTTATGACTAACTCAAATATGAGTTCTTTTTTCATGTAACTATGATTATTAAAGACTAAATAAAATTTTAAAAGGGGTGTTTTTGATGGTTTTAGGAATTTATCCTTATTTAGTTATGAACGGTAATGGCCAAGAAGCTGTTAAATTTTACGAAAAAACATTGGATGCAAAAGTTATTGGAGTTAAAACTTTCGGAGAAATGCCCGGAAATCCAGAATTTCCTACTCCTATAGAAGCAATAGATCGTGTAATGAATGCGCATTTACAAATTGGTGAGAATGATTTAATGCTTTCTGACACATTTCCGGGTCAACCATACCAAATTGGATCACAAGTAACGGTAGCCATCACCATAGACAGCGTAGAAAAATCAAAAGAAGTGTTCGAAAAACTAAAAGAAGGTGGTCAAGTAGGAATGCCACTTCAAGAAACTTTTTGGAGCCCATCATATGGCCAAGTAACAGATAAATTCGGTGTTACTTGGCAAATTTCAACACAAGCTGCTGATAATGAATAATTAATAAAAAGATGGTATTTTTATTATCTCTAAATTCCTTGCCCTGCAAGGTTTTCTTTATTGGGTTCTGGAATATGTTTTATGTTAACTAACTTTGTATAACATAACAGCTTAAAAAGAGAAAAAACAATCCGTGGGAGTTGGGTTGTTTTTTCTTAAGGAGAGATTAGGGCGATGGTTCCTTACTGTATTTTATGGTTCTTGCTTTCTATTCTTTAAGCCTAGTGTTGATGTGGAGTGACATCGGATTTCTTAAGCTTTGCTCTATTTTTGAAGAAAGCTACAGTAAGGAGTAAAAGAGGAAGTATAACTTGAAAATGTATATTTAAAGAAAATGGTAGTATTTTAAGCGCTTCTTGTATAAGCTCTTCATAATTATTTGCTAAGCTTAGAGAATAAAGTAGAATAACAAGTCCTAAGGGAAAGCATATCTTAGATGGAGATTTAATTTTAAATAAATTTGCTGTACCTGTTACAGTAGCGTAGAAAAACACACTTATTTTAAAAAATCCCCCAATAACTGCTGTAAGCATAAAAAAAACGTCAAGACGCTCTAAAAAATCAGCCACTTGAATACTTTCTACTGTACTTAGAAGAGGAAACTGTGAGCGAGCAGTAAGGCTTACTCCTAATACACTGACATTTATAATCATGATAATCATTAAATTGATACCTGTTAATCCAATAGCACTTAATCCAATTCCTTTGCTCATGTTTTTCACGTACGGTAAAATCATCAAAAATACAACAGTTTCTCCAAATGGAAAATATATATTTTGAGTTAGAGCAGTTTTTAGAGGAAGCCAAATACCTTCTTCTAATACAGGTTGTAAATTCGTAAAATCGATTATACCAGCACATACAATAAGAATGAATCCAGAAATAACAGAGAGGTAGAACAAAATAAACATAAGTTGACTGGATCTTGCCAAAACCTCGATTCCCTTGCTCACGGTATAGATAACAACAAGCATCAGTAAGGCATTTACAATAAATAAAGGAGTATCTGGATAGGCAAATGTCAATAGCATGTCTCCAAAATCTCGGATTACTCTGGAAGCAATGTTTGCAAAGTAAAAAATATAAAGAAATGAAATAAGACGCCCAATCCATTTTCCCATGATTTTTTGTGTGAATTCGACAAGCAATAAGTTAGGGTAGTAACGATAGAGTTGATAGTAGACTAAAAACAAAAGGAAACCGCCTATCATTCCAAACATAATGGAAAGCCAAGCATCTTGCTTAGCTTCTATAGCAATAGGAAGAATGAACGCGCTTCCAAATTCAAACAATATCATTAAGGTAAATAATTGACTTCCACTAATCTTTGCTTTTTCCACTAAATAATTTCCTCCTTCCGATGGGTATCTTATTCACTAGAAGTTACTTTGATAACATTTCTTTTAATGAATTTATATATTAATGGTAGCTAAACAAAAATTGTACAATTATTTGGTATTAATATGTTTTTAACAAGATAAATTTAATTAGAAATATAATATAAACTCACCTTATCTAAAACAGTAAATATATAAGCTATATTATAAAAGTTAATACTTTATCGCTTACTTTACTTGACGACAAATACAAAGTTTTTCTAAGATAGGTCTACAATAGAGTGCTGACATATCTTAATACCACCTTAGGGATATTTTTGGAGGAAGTTGGTTTATTTAATAGCAAATAGAATATATTTTTTAAATAATAGATATTATGGTAGTTAGTTTTTTCTAAATTTAAAGTACGCATATGCACTCAACATGATAGCTACCATCCCTATACAAGTAAGAGGAAATAGAATTGTATTGATGAAATGATCATAAAACCAAGTATACAGAAAATTCACCTCACATAGTTTAAAATCATACTGATAAGCACTAGCTTAGAAGGATTGAACAGAATATAAGAATTATTTTATCATCAAAAAAAACAGGCAAATGAACCTGTTATCCTCTCTGTTTCTTTCTATTTTTCAAGAAAGCAACAAGAAGCAACAGAGGAGGAATAATCCCAAGAAGAGGAATGTGTATAGTGAACATTGCCACCTTCAATCCTTCATGGTTATGTTCTTGAAGGTTACTCGCAATGGTAATAGATAAAAAGAGAATGATTAGCCCTAAAGGATACGATAACTGTGAAGGTGATTTAACCTTGAACAGACTAGCAGTTCCTACGACAGCTGCGTAAAATAATACACAGATTTTAAAGAAGATAGTGATGATTAAGGCAAGCATAAAAAATACATCAAGACGTTCTAAAAAATTAGCTACTTGGATGCTCTCAATTGTGCTAAGAAGTGGGTATTGGGAACGTGCAGTTAAATCAACACCCAGTACAGAGACATTAATAAGCATGGTAATAATTAAATTGATTCCACTTAATCCTGATGCACATAGCATGGTCACCTTTGCCTTCTTAGGATTATTCAAATATGGAAAAATCATAGTGAATACAACAACTTCTGTAAAAGGAAAATACAAAGTTTGAGTAAATACCACTTTTAAGACAGGAAATAAGCCTTCTTCCAGAATAGGTTGTAAATTTTTAATCTCGATTAACCCAGAAGAAACAATTAAGATAAAGCCAGCAATCGCAAGGACATACATAAAAATAAAAAGCAGTTCTCCGGATCGAGCTATGACCTCAATTCCTTTTCTAATGGTATAAATAATGACAAGCATTAACAATGCATTCGCGATGAATAAAGGCGTGTCAGCATAGGCGAAAGTTAACAGCATCTCACCAAAATCGCGTAGAACTCTTGATGCATCATACATAAAGTAAAGAATGTAAACAAAGGCTAGTACGGTTCCAAGTACTTTCCCTAGAATCCTTTGCATATATTCTGTAGGTAAGAGGTTTGGATAATAGGTATAAAGCTTATGATAGACTAATAATAGAATGAAACTGCATACCATTCCAAGCAGAATCGCAAGCCAAGCGTCTTGTTTTGCATCTATCGCAAGAGGTACTAATAAAGCACTTCCTAACTCAAATAGGACCATTAAAATAAATAGTTGACTGGAACTAATTTTAGCTTTTTCCATCTAACTGACACCTCCTTTCCCTTACTTTTGATTCTCTTTTACACCTGAAAGAAACGATTTGTTTCGTAATCCAGCTCGACGCACATAGGCTTCCACTGTGATATCTACATCTAACTTTGGAAAGTAGACATCATTCCATTCTGTTTTTAATTTCTTAAATTGATTTGGTCTAGTACGATGAACTACTTCGCCAAACCCCAAAATATCCGTTTTGTTTTTTTGCGCGCGTTTAATAGCTGTCTCTAGCTCTTTTTTAATTTCTTTTCTCACGGATTGTTCGATTTTCCTAATGACCTTTGGATTGGTAATATCAATAGGTACCTCCATATCACCGATATCCCCTTCAACACGCGTATGAACAGAAATATGAGGTTGCTGGTTCTTCACTTGAGCAGAAACACTTGTTTTTTGTCGTACAGTTTGATAGGCAATAGCTTCTTTCTTGCCTTCCCAATCAATATTAATATCTGTTCCTTGGATTTTATCGAGAATCCATACCGTTCCTCTTGCTGGTTTTCCATACAGCCAATCCACCAATTTGCCTTTTTTTAAAACAGCAATTCCGGAAGCTTGAAGCGTTGCCGCCGGTGCACTTTCCTGAAGGTTATCCAGCTTTTGTGCTTGCTGAGGATTACCAACCAGACGAAATCCTGATACAACTGTTCCTCTTCCCGGAGATTCAAGACTCTTCATTACCTCTTGGAGTGATGTCTTTATATTTTCTCCCCATTTTCTTTGTGTAAATTCTAAGGTTTTTAGTATCTTATTTGCTGGAATTTTATCAACTGGAGTTAATGTTTTAACAACATCAGCTGCGGAAGAATGGTTGGCAATTACAAGTGTTGATGTATTTCGAAACTCTGGATCTCGATCTAGACCATCAATTAATGTATCGAGGCCTTCTTCTTTAGCCAGTTTTTCTCCAACTACCACCAAGTTTGTGTGAGCATAATATAATCTCCGGGAAATTCTTCCTGAAGCTCGTCTACTTGCTTCGACTAGATTGTCTCCTGAAGCTGAGTAGATTGTAATGGGAGGGCTTTGTGTACCTCCTCCTCCTCCTTGCATACCTCCTGCCACGTTGCCCGGGTTAATAATTTGGAGCGTTATGTGATACCTTCCAGCTTTTGTTTTATCAATACCCATTGCTGCGACAATAGCAAGGTCTGTTAATTCTTTTTTACTCCAGCAACTTGTGAGTAATAAAGTCATTGTCACCATCATAAAAAGAAGAATTCCTTTACGCTTCATCGTTGTCACCCTCTTCGAAATCACGATTTACCATGCCACGAGATGCAGGAGGACGTGGTTGCTGATTTGGTCTCTCTCGAACTGTGTTAGCAGTAACTAATCGTGGTCTTTGTCTCAATGTCCACCATGGTAACTTTACAACAGTGTCACCGTTGTTTACCGCGATAAAAGGAGCAAACGGGGACATATAGGGAATTCCAAATGACCGTAAGCTGCATAAATGGACAACCATCATTAAAAGACATAAAATAATGCCGTAGAAACCAAATGTTGCTGCACCAATCATAAACAAAAAACGAACTAAGCGAGCTGAGATGGCCATATCAAAAGAAGGTGTAGCAAAACTTGCGATGGCTGTAATTGATACAATAATAACCATTGCTGGTGATACAATGCTCGCTTGAACAGCTGCTTGGCCAATTACAAGGGCTCCCACAATAGAAACTGCTGAACCAACAGCTTTGGGTAAACGTATCCCTGCTTCCCGTAAAATCTCAAAAGTTATTTCCATAAGTAGAGCTTCTACGAATGCAGGGAATGGGACGGCCTCTCTTTGTGCTGCAATTGCTACAATGAGCGTTGTTGGCACCATTTCTTGGTGAAAGGTTGTAACCGCGACGTATGTAGCTGGCGCGATAAGGGAAATCATGAACATAAAAATACGCAAAAGACGAATGGAAGTTGCAATGTCAAATCGCGCATAATAATCTTCAGCCGATTGGAAAAATTGTATAAATACGGCTGGCGCAACGAGGACAAAGGGAGTGCCGTCCACGAATATAGCAATTCTTCCTTCTAACAAGTTCCCTGCTACAACGTCAGGTCTTTCCGTATTGTATATAGTTGGAAAAGTAGTGGCTGTTTGATCTTCTATTAGCTGTTGAATATATCCTGATTCCAAGATGCTATCAATATCAATTCTCTGTAATCGCTGACGAACTTCATCAACAACTTTATCGTTAGCAATACCATGTATGTACATAAACGTTACATCGGTCTTTGTTACACGCCCAACTTTTAGAGACTCCATCCATAAATCTGGAGTCTTAATAATACGACGTACCATAGCCGTATTGGTGCCGAGAGACTCTGTAAACGCTCCTTTTGGCCCTCGTACCACCATTTCGGTAGTAGATTCCGAAATGGAACGTTTCTCTCCACCTTCTGTGCTAGCACTTAATGCTTGATTTACTCCATCTACTAAGATTAGAGTATCTCCCGCCATTAAGGAGGAAAATAAATCATCCAAACTAGTTATGGGAGTTATGTTTCCAACTGTCATTATATCTTCAGAAAGCAGGTCAATCGCATTGTGCTCACCAATTTCTTCTTTATGATTATCTTTCATTATAGATTGTAATATATAATCTTGAATCGACTGATTGTCTACAATTCCTTCTATATAAATAATCGCCGTTTTAATATCAGATTCCCCGCCCAATTTTATCTCACGGATAATCACATCTGAACTTTTTCCGGTTTTCTGCTTAATCATGTTAAGGTTATGTGTTAATGAAACTTCTAGCTGTTCTTTTCCATGATTAGCAGTCTGATGCTCTTCATCCTGTGATCGTTTCTTTTCTTGTTTGCGATTTTTAAAAAACGAAGGCATAAATTTAAACACCCTTCTTTAAGTTTTTATTACTTTAACCTTATAAAAGATTTTTATGTAAAAATTAACAATAAATAATTGGGTATCATCTTAGAACAAAAAGAAGAAGCTACTAAATGGAGCGTGATAGATATGAAAATCATAGGTATTAGCCTTTTAATGATGGGATGCTTAATGGGATTTTCTTTAGGCATTGATATGCTACAAGGATTTGATGTTTCTCAGGCTTTTTACAATGCTCTAAGTCCCTTTAGAGTAATGGAATTAGCTGAATTATTTGTTCTATTCTCTCTTATTTTTCTTTTTTTTGTGGAGTCTTTGTACCTTTTTATGAAGAAGAAAAATCAAAGTAAGTAATTATATGTTTATTAATTATTATTTTAAAAGTTAGAATTGGAAACAAGGTTAATTTAGTTCAAGTAATTCTTTTTAATAATCGAGATCTACATATGATAGTTCAATGTCTATATTGTTTAATTGTCTTTTTATCCACTTCCTCACATTATTCATTCTTGAATCAAATGCCATTTGAAACAGACCAGTTAACTGGAAATCGGCAAAATCACTTCCTTTTAATTTGAGACAAGCCTCCTCATATGAAGAAAAAAGCAGTTGCTTAAATAAAAAATTTTCCATAGCTTCTCGAATATATTCTTCATTTTTCCAACAATTCATGGGAACATGGGCGAATTGCCAAGGTCTAAAGACACCAGGGTAAATAGATTCAACTATTTGAAAAGGAGAGTAGCCTAAAAGGGTAAAGGCACCCCCCAAACCATGCTGTTTAAAAAAATGAAAATTAACCTTAAAGGGTATTTCTTCCATAGCGAGTTTTGATTTATTCTCTATTACATACTTTACTGCCTCAATTGCCCTTTTTTTTCCTTCTTCTCCATCCCAATATTTATCAGGAGCTTGTTGGAATTGCCAAGGTTTAAATTTTCCAGGATAGGCATTATCAATGACTTCATAATAATTCCATCCATATAGCATAGCAGGTGGTCTTAGACGATGAGACCATAATGTATTTGCGCCTACTTGAAAAGGGATTTCATCAATTGGAATTGTTAAGTGTTTCTCAAGTAAATAGCATGTCATATAGCGCATATATTTTTTTCCTTCATCACCTACAAAGAAATAGTTTGGAAATCGTTTTCTCCTCTTTTCTAGAACATCTTGATAAATTTTAATAACTTGTTCTCTATTCACTATCGAAAGCCCCTTTTGAGAGAGTTTCTTTTTATTATGTATAATAATGGAATTTATATACGATTGAAATTAAAACTTCATAAGATACATATTAAAAAGACAAAAAGAGCTACTGAAAAAAATTAGTAGCTCTTTCTTAAGGTATGTTGCCAACTCGTAATAATTAGGATTTTTCATTTACTATACAGTAATAGCTAAAAATCTTGATCCTTCCACATCAGTCCAATTTCTTGCTCTCGCTGCAAAACCTTCTCCAGATAACGTTCGGTGGTCTTACGATCACTGTGACCTAGTTCTTTTTGGATTAAAAAGATGTCTGCTCCCTGCTGCCTACTATAAATCGCATAAAAGTGACGAAAATAATGGGGCGTAATTTTGTCAGTCCGTTCTTTTATAAAAGGTAACTCCGTTCGTTCAATAATACGGACAATATAATTACTTAAATTTTTGTATTGATAATATCCTCCGTCTTTGGTTGGAAATAATGGTCCTTGATCACTTGAATTTAATACTGTACTGACGTGGCGTCGTTCTCGAAAAGCATGAATGCGCTCGTATAGCGATGGATGAAGTAACTTATCAAATCTCTTTCCACCCTTACCTACTCCTCTTAACCGATAATGACCACTCAAACTATCTAAATACACATCTCCCCATGAGGCTTTAGCTACTTCTTGCACGCGCAACCCTGTCATCGCTAACATCGTTAACAATCCATAATTAATAGGATGGTCTTTGTAATAATCTAGAATCTGTTTGACTTCATGGTAATACAAATCTCGGTTCGGAATTTCTTGCTCAGATAGTGACGTACTTAAGATTTCTTTGTGTAATGGATGCTGTATAAACTTCGATTCATGTAGCCATTTTATAAAACTTTTTAAAATCGTCATTTTCGCGTCTAAGGTTGCAGGTGAATAGGGTTTTCCACCCTTTCCTAACAATGCAGTGCTTAAATAACTCTGATAGTTCCGTATATGCCAAGGACGTAGATTTTTAAAAATAGTTTCTTCTATATAATTGTCTATATCTTGGCGTAGGAACGATTCACTTTCTACAGCATACTGATAAAACTGCAGTAGTATCCGTACGTATTCGGTTTTTGTATTTTCCTTTCGTTCTCGATTCTTTCGAATATGCTTTCGTTGATGGACATAGTAGTACATCATTTCTTCATCCGTAAAATCACTAAATATATCTTCATTTTTTCGCTGGTGATGCTCATTTCTTTCTTCCAAAGCATCGTAGTATGTAGTGTCCAGCATTAGTGAAACGATTTTATTGAAATCCCCTTTTCTTTCCCTTACTTCTGTTCCTATGTGTACTAACGAGAAATCTTGCATGAAACCTCTCCTTTCGTAAATCATGTCTTCTTATTTATAGATATTCCTTGTATTGAAATAGTTTCTTCTCTATGTGAGGGTTAAAGTTATATTTATATGTATATAAATAGTTAAAAACTTGCAACACGTAATAATAATATTACTAACAAAATTTAAATTACTAATTACCTTAATTAAATACCTAATATTTTTATAATTAAGTAGTTATTTAAAATTATTTATTATATTTAGTACTTATTAATTGTAACCTATTTAAAAGTAAAATTGTAAACTTACTTTTTATATAAATAGTTTATCATTTATATCTTTTGTAGAAAAATCTCCTATTTGTCATCACTTAAAGTAAATAGTAAAACTTATATTTTTATAAGTTAGTTGTACTATTTACATATCATGTATAAAAACTTTTAAACTGTAATTACTCATATATATGTTATAATTAATTATTGAATGAAATAGAAAGAAAAGGAGTGTATGTAATGATTGATAATCCTATTAAAATTATTACTATTGAAGATGTGATGGAGATGTTAGCTATTTCATCAAAGAAAACAATTTATACATATATTCAACAAGGAAAATTAAGCCCTATCAATAAAGATGACTGGCATATCGAAGGACGTTATGAATTTGATATCGAGGATGTTGTTCGTTTACAAGAAGAGTTAAAAAAGCCAGGACTTACGACAAAAGAAGTCGCGCATCAACTGGATATCTCGGTCACAACGGTGAATAAGTATATTAAGCAAGAACTGTTACCTGCGTTCCAAGAAGAATACCGGGGCATTAATTGTTATTTTGTGAATGAGGAAGATCTAGAAGCGTTTAAGCTCACGCATGAAGTAGGGCGCAAACCGAGTAAGCGTCATTTTTATCATGCCGAACAGAATATTGCGCTATTTCAGCTTTTTGTGAAGAAAAATGAAGAAAAAGAGCAGTTTGCCCGTATCATCTCTGTAGAAGATCCAATTATGGCTGTTACAGAACAACATGAAGAGATAACATTAGAGGAGTTACTTCACCGAGGCTTTGAAGCAGCCTACGAGATTGAATCAAAAAAAACTGTTACCAAAGAAGGCTATGCCACATTTGCCTTTAAGCAAACAGCCTATGCGAAATCACAGCTTTATAAGCTCATGGATTTGTTCTATCAGTACCTAAGCCCGACCAACATGAGAATTACGCCACAAGAAGAGAAAGAGCAATTTATCGTTGAAATCAAACCTGTATTATTGACGGAATCAGCACAAGAAATCGTTGAGTTATTAGAGTCGGTTCTTGTCTCAGGGAAGATTAATAAACGCAGCCGTGGGATTTATATTGATAGCGATCTGGAAGTTGTACGCGTAAAGATATCAAGTGAATTGAAGAAAGAATTGCAACAAAAAGCGAAAGAACTAGGGAAAAGAAACATCGAGGAATTGCTATTATACGCAGTACAAAAACTATAAGTTAGAACAAGAAGATTTAAAAAATTAAAGCTTTAATTGACTAGAATTAAATTGAAAACAAAAAGGTTAAGCATTTCGCTTAACCTTTTTGTTAATTTGTCTTAAACAAGGGTTATAAGATGAAATAAAAAAATTTTTCTGTAATAGTGCATATTCACTTCTGCACATTAATTAACTTTTATAGTCTTTATTTTTCTTCTAATTTACGCTTATAGTGGAGTACAACAGGATGATCATTACTTGCATGTTCATTAATTTGAATAAACATTAGGTTGCCTTTATATAAATTAATATTTTTTTTATCTTGAGTTTTTAAATCAAAGCTCTTATTTATTGTGCTCATATCCTCAGATTCATATATATAAACCTGACCACTATTAGATTGACTTACTAATTCATAACGCCCCGGAGGAAGTTCTTTTCCAAGCAAATAGAAGCCAGTATGATCTACAGTATATTTATTAGATTTGTCTTTATGTAATTGTTGAAACTTCGATGGTGTAAATTTTAACTTTCCATGCCCTTCGATATCTTGAGAAGTATTATCTTGAACTGGATAATTTAGTATACTTTCTTTTTTCTTTACAGATATATTGTTATATTTGATGCTTCCTGAAGTGCTAGAAACATCATAGTATCCAGGCTTTATTTCTTTTCCTGCTGTATATGTACCAGTAGATAATGTAATTTCTTTAGCAGGATTATCTACTGTATTACGGTTTTTTAAATCTAACTTTAGTTTTGAAAAAAACATACTATAAATCAACAGGAAGGCTAAGACCAGCACAATAACAATAAATATACCTCTTTTAATATTAGTCATTATCTACAATTTCACCACTATTCATTATAATTTTTTTATCAGCTAATATGGTTAAGTCTTCTTTATTATGACTGGCAATTACAATTGTAGCTCCTCTGTCCTTCTCCTTTAATAATAGATTCCTAATAGAGGTAATACCTTCCTCATCAATTGCGTTTGTAGGTTCATCAAGTAAAATAATATCTGGCTTTTCAAATATTGCTTGAGCTATACTTAAACGTTGTTTCATTCCCAATGAAAATTTTTTTACTTTTAATTTACTAAGGGGATCAAGCCCAACACGTTTAATTGCCTCTTTAATATCTTCATCTGATGCAATATTCTTAATTTTTGCTAATATCTTCAAGTTTGTAAAAGCATCATATTGTGGTAATAAACTTGTATTTTCTATGATTACACCTATACTTGGTGGGAAAGATATATCCTCATGCAACTTCTTATTATCTATTAGTATACTACCTTCTGAAGGACGTATCAGCCCGGAAAGGGCCCTTAAAAGCATAGTTTTTCCTGAACCGTTTCGACCATACAATCCATAAATCATGCCAGTGTCAAATGTGTAATTTATATCTTTAAGTACATATTGTTTTTTTATTTTTTTACTTAAATTTGAAGCGATAATAGTTGTCATTTTATTCCTCCGGTTAAAAAGTTAATAGAAGTCTTTTTTCATTATCTTTTGCAAAGAGAGACAGATTATAGTAGATATATACAACACTAGAAGAGGAATTGCATAATTAAACTCTATAATAAAGTCTTGTTGATTGATAATATCCGTTCTTAGTCCCATCATAAAGTTCGGTATCAAGAAGTATAACAAAGATTTATAAGCCCTATAATCAAAAATTAATCCTGCTAATAAGATAGAAAATACTACGTAAATATTTACAATTAAAAAAGCTATTTGTGGTGATATATATAGCTCTAATCCTATTTGAAGCAATATTAAAGTAAACATTGTTATATAATAAATTAACAAACTTTTGAACAGTAAAAGCCATTCTATAGAATGTAAATCATGATCAATAAATAACATAGTTAAGTAGTAAATAGAAGTTTGTATTATTAAAATAAATATTATTTTAATAGCAATCGATCCCATAAATCTTAAGAAAAACATCTTCTTATTATAGTTACGCACTAATATGTATTTACCAAAACCATGTAGTTTATCATATAATTCTCCTGAAAAATACAAACTTATACTGGAAAATACGATGTACCACACAATCATTAAAGGATATGATGCTTCAGTAGGTATTGCCATTAAATACGAAGGTATATGCCCCCATTGATTATAAAAAGAGGAGAAAAAAGCAACAAAGCTATAACTCTGGAAAATACATGAAAAAATCAGTATAAAATTCCTCATATTATTTCTCATAAAAGATAATATCCTTTTCCTTAAAAATAATATGTCCTAAAATTAAAATTGCTACCACAAGTCCTAATTGCTTTAAATAAAGGACTAGAGTATCATAAATGTCCCAAGCTTTTGTTAAAAACCCTTCATATAAACGGATATCTTTAATCGGTAGCCATGGTAAATAATCTCTTAAAAAATAAGTAGAACTAATTAAAATGAACGTAACTATTAACCCTAAAACATAAGAATTTATTTTGTCCTCAATAATTTTTTCTAATATACCAATCCAACTGAAAAATAAAAAAATGGATATTCCGTTTAAGAGTGTTATTAAATAGAACCTTTCTTTTATTAATAATGAGTGTTCTATAAAAATAAGGGTCAAAAGGATATTTATTATTGAGATAGAAAAAGAGAACCAGAGAGCTGATATTAAAATATGTACTGATCGTTTTACATAGAAATCTGTTCGACTTTTATGTAAAACTACAACAGAAGGTTCTTCCTTCCTTAATCCTAGGTTCATAAACAAGAGAAAAAGTAAAGTATAATAAATTGCATAGGCACGCTGAGAGTTAAATCCTTGCCAACTGCTATTCATATATACTAATACATCTTTTTGTACTGTATTAATAAACGTACTATTTTGCATAACCCAGAAGAAAGCTAAAAATAGGGTAAGCAATAAGAAAGAAACAATAAAAAGAGATTTATTATTATAATTCATCTGTTTTCTCCTTATAAATATAAGCCACAATAGCAATGATAAAAAGGATAATAAAATTAAAAAGCCACGAAGAAATAACATAGTTATAATCATATTCTGTAAACGGCTGCATGACCATAGTTATGGTGTGATTGGGAAGAGCTACAAGAATAAACCATATAAAAAAGGTTAATGGGTATGTATACTTGCGATCTGGAAATATCATGGAGATACTTAATCCTAATAACCCTGCCAATCCTGTAAAGAAACTAACATTTATTAAAAAAATAACGTTTATTAAAAAAGGATGTTGCTGACTAAAGCTAAATAATTCATTTTTAGGATTACTCATTTCTAATAGGCCACTAGATTCATGTCCATTGCTATTTACTATCCATGCCAAAATTAAGTTGATTAGCAGAGCAATAAACATCACTAGAAAAGGAATTAGAAAAGAACTATAAAAATTGTTTAGCAAATAAGCTCTTTTTCCTTTTCTAGAAATTATTAAATTATTCACCCCTGTTTTAACGTCTTGTATATAAGAATCTGAACACAAGATTAATGTATAAATTGGCAGGAACCAGAACAAAAGAATTTGTGGTATATGTCCTGCGGACATTCCGGCTAATACAAACGAAAGATTTGGGTTTAAACCGAGCTTCCATTGTGCTTTAACTAAAATTAGATCTAAACAAGGAAGTAAAATGATAAACCAAAAGATAGATATAGATTTTTTGTCCTTACAGAATCTTAATATATTACTCTTCATTTTATTCTCCATTCTTTTTAAAAGTAACAATATATAAATACTAAAATAAAATGCCCTCATACGAGGGCATTTTATTTTAGTATTCCTATCGTGTTTCTTCGTCCCAATAGCCTTCAGCAATGTATGTATTAGTATTGTAATTGTTATTCTCTGCGGTTAAAGCTACGTCGTGTTTATTAGCTAGTTTATATGTGGGGTTATAGTACTCATATCCCTCTAACACATCAACTGAGTTGGTTGCTCGAGATTTAGTTTTAGATTCTGTCATCCAAAATCGAGTAATAGTCTTTCCACCGGGCTCATTGGAATAAGTCATACCAACTTTCCAGGGATTTCTTGTATCATCTGTTTGTCTATATTTGTATGCAGTATATGAGTTCTTTTGAAGAGTTTTGATAGTAAAATAATACCCATATTCATCATCAGATGCTGATACAGAAGAAGGTATAATAACAGCCCCTAAAATTCCAGCTGCTAAAGCTATTTGTAGACCTTTTGAATTTTTCAACTTTTTAAGCACTTGGCTACCTCTTTTCAATGTAGTAGATAATAAATTGTTAACTTAACCCTCAAGTAATTAACATTAATATAAAACTCTACATTGAGCCCCCTTTAAGACTACCTATATTGTTACTTTTTTGGGTTTAAAAGTCAACTTTTTTCATTATAGCAAATTATCAATACTAAAGAAATGAATTATTGTAAAAATTTTTCATAAAAAGGGGTAATATAGAAAAAAGAAAAAACTATTATAATGGTAAGTGATTTAGTAGGAAGAATATCATTATGTAAGTGTTAAACCTATCGAAGGTTTTTTGTAAAAAATGGATTTAAGTTAATAAATTGGACACAGAAACATCAAGTCTTAAAGTGCTTTTCCTATTTATTTTTCAATTGTTTGAGGGGTGGACAGTCGATGATGCTATACTATAGATTCCGTTTCAGTTATAACATCCTTCTATAAACTGAAAAATGGATACTTTTGTGGCAGAATAGTCTAGATATTGCGTATAATAGACTTCCCCTTTTTTAATATAGTATGAAAAGACTTGATACAGGCATTATCATAGAGACAGACTTTCTGGCTAAAAAATTAATATATTTTGGACATATTCTCTCAAAAATAATTATAAGAGCTTGATTAATTGTTGTTTATAAACTTATATTAACTCCAATTCAATTAGTTTATAATTTAATAAAGTATTTATATTTTATAATAACCATGTTAGAGTTGGTTTAAAAAATACATCTTTGATAATTAGAACGGAAATTTATTAAGTGAATGGTAAGTCCTTCCATGTACATATGTAAATAAACTGATTTCAGAAGGAGTGAATTAAATGCACAAAATTGCCAAAGATTTGGTAGAGACTCTCAAATTATTTTTGTTGTTAGTTACTGCAGTAAGTACAGCAATAATAGCATACAGGATAGATGATATTATTGACTTGTTAGCTGTATTAGTAAGTAAATGACTACACAGTAAAATAAAAAAACTAGCTGTAAAAGGCTAGTTTTTTTATTTTACTGTTTTCATAACTCATAAAAACATGTACACTGGTAAAGGTAATTCCATTTTTATGGTATTTTTGTTTTTATTTAACTTTAAAGTTATTAAAAGGAGGTAAATGTGCATGAAATTAAATGGTGTATTTTGTAAAAAAGTTACTGTTATCGCAGTAACTATATCATTATTTGGACTTTTAGATTTGTCAAAAGCTCACGCTGAAGTAAGTAATCAAAATTCATTGGATAAAGAATTATTTAATGAATCTGTACAATCAGAAGTTAAAACAAGTTGGATTCAAGATAATACTAAAGATAATAAAGACCAAAAATTCGAATTAAAATCTAAGGTAGAATCTAAAACTGTACCGCAAGGTGATATAGAAACAAAATTCATTCATAATAATGGAAAACCAATAGATACCAATGTTATAGAAGAACCGGGAAACAATCATTTGTACGCAGTATATCAAACTGAACTAGATGGGAAACTTTATGAGAAATATTATTTCACAGATGTTGATGGAAATAATGTTTTAAATAATGAAGAACTTTCTGAAATGAAAAAAGATGCATTGGAAAATACAAAGGAAATTAAAAATGGTTCTGAAAATTTTATTAATCAATTAGAACGAGATAATACTAGTGAGTCATCAAAATCTTCTTCTAATTCTTTAAGTACGATGGCAGTGGCCTCTCAACCAAAAGGTGGCTATTATAAAACGTATTCTTTTAAATTCTATCAGCCTATTACTCATCTTCAAGCAGGTACATATACGTCAACAGTACATTTATTAAGAAAATCTTCGTCGGCAAATATAAATGGAAAAACAGGATCAGTATGGGATATTGATTCATTTAATGAATATGAATCGAAACATTTTAGAATTAATCAATTAATAACTCGCAATGACGTTAACTATGGTGCAGAAAAACTTGTATCATATGGACCCTTTGATGATGCTGGCTACAATGTATCCGTTAATCTTTCTGGTATAGTTCCAAGTAATCCTTGGTCGTTTTCAGTAGGTTCAGTCATAACAAATAATGTATCTTCTACAGCTAATAAATATGGTAGATGGATATGGACTCACACTTCCGATTATATGCAAAATCCGTTTGTAACTAAACCGGGTTTACGTGTGACTAATACATCAGGTAGTTTTGCAATTAAAACTAGTCACTCTCTTCATGTAAGTTATGGCTCTACTCATGGGACTGGTGTTATTACAACAACTGTCCCAGATAGATAAATTATTATTATAGGGTTTACTAGAATTTTAGTGTCTGTCAAGTAAATAAAAGAGGCTCCTTTTTTCAAAAGGAGCCTCTTTTATTTGTTTCTCTTTCCATTACTTTATTAAAATTATTCGTAAAAAGTATACTTTTACAGACAAAGAATAATTCTATCGGCCAAAATTTACTGCGCGAATAAATATAGCCTTTGACTAGAAAATACAAATTACCTAATATATAGTTAGTACATCAGTCGTTTATTAGTTTTGGTATAATATTCTATTCCTAAAACCTAGTTAGTAAAATAACTATTATGAGTAGAAAAATAAGCCAAAAGACTTATATCAAAGATAATATTATAGTTAACGTACTTCTACAAAAAAGACTACATCTCTTGGGTGTAGTCTTTTTTAAATATAAAAATAAGTTGAAGCATCAATTGTCACAGAAGCAAGTCCAATTAATCGAGAGGATAACTTTTATAATTACCTTGCAATCAATAATCAGTTCATTCAGTCATGATAATTCAATGGACCTCTTACATTCTTTAACTACAAACTCGTCGTGAGTAACGATAATAATTGTCTTTCCTTGTTCATTAAGGATTTTTAAAAGTTTTATAATTTCATCTCTATTAGTAGAATCAAGTGATCCTGTGGGTTCGTCAGCCAAAACTAAATCACAGGACTTTAAAAATAATCTTGCTATAGCTACTCTTTGTTGCTCTCCTCCAGATAGTTCATGTACCTTTTGGTTTAGAGCAATATCTAACCCTACTTTATTAAGTGCTTCTATTTTCATTTTTTTCTTTTCTTTTTTAGTTTTTTTCGAATAGATTAATGGAATTTCTAAATTGTAATTAATATCAGCATTTTCAACTAAAGCATAGTTTTGAAATAAATATGAAACTTTTGTCCGGAGGATTTGAGCTCTCTCAATAGCGCTAATAGAAGAAATATCTTGTTCAAATAACTGAACCTCTCCATTACTCGGCTTTTCGAGCATACCTATAATATTTAAAAGTGTAGTTTTTCCTGATCCACTTTTGCCTGTAATAGCTACCATTTCCCCTTTGTATACTTTTAAATCTATAGAATTCAATACAAGTTTTTTATTATAGCTCTTATTTACACTTACAAGGTTACATAAGGTCTCCATAATGAGATTAGAACCCTCCTTTTAAATACTTTATTATACTTCGTTTTTCTATAATTATGATGGTGAAAATTGAGCATATTAGCTCTAAAAATATAAGTATTGAAGCAATTATTAACAAATCGACATCAAATCCTTTATTCATCATAAGACAAACTATTACTTGAATCACCCAAGATACTAAAAGTAATAATAGATAAGGTCTGTACGTTTTAATAAAGCTTATTCCAAATAGTCTATTTACAGTGTATTTCTGATGATTTTTGTTAAAAGAAACAATTACAGTCTGAATATTTATAATTAATAGTCCAGCCAACATACCTGAAATTACTATCAAAACTGTATTCATTTGTTTTTGTAAATCGTGAATTTCTTGTAATGAATATTGATCAACGGTTATTAAGTGTCTTAAGTTATCATCTAGTTTTAATTTTTTTAACTGTGGTTCTAATTTTTGATAAGTTGCATCTGAATCTCTTCTTATTAACTTTATCTTTAGAGGATCCGAACTCCCATTACCCAGTATGGAGCTTTTATCCATATTTAGGCTATTATTCTCTGTTATTACTTGTATAATAGGATCTTTAATCATATTATTTTGATATTTAAATACTTCTGGATTAAAACTAAAGATATCTTGCTTATTTTTTGTCCAAATAATTTTTATTTTTTGTTTTTTAATATCTTTAGGAAGTTTTTTATTCCAAAACTCTTCTTCAGCATCTTTAAAATCTCTTCTATCCTGTTTAAAAAATTTAAGGATTTCTTTACTTTTCATTCGATATTTTTCTGGAACAAGAAGCACCCACGTTGTCTCATTTTCAGAAACTTTAATAGGAATATTATTAACATCGTAAACTGGAAACTCTTGTAGATAGTTATTATTAACTTTAACAGAATTTATCCCTTTATAATCGCTATTTAAACGTAGATTGTCTGCCTCATAAGCAGTGGCATTAATTAAAATAGCTCCCATATTATTAAGTGTATGATACAAAGGACCATTTATTTGTTCAGTATTTTTACGTTGCCCATTTGCTATATCTTCTTGGTCGTGTCCTACATACAATGGATAAAATATTCCATAATCTTTACTATGTGTCCAGTTTTTCATATTCTCTTGTTTTATTTTTATGGTATTATACTGATTCAACATTACAAACCCAAAAGATATTAGTATAATTGAACAAATTATTTTGAGTAATACATTCAATATAAATATTTCATTAGTATTTTTTTTATTTTTTATTGCTTCATTAATTTTCATTTTAGAGATAAATATGTAAGAAATAAGTGAAATTAATATAATAATGATATAGGTTTTCATTTGATAAATTGCTACTTTATAAATAAACTCCCACATAGTATTTTCTATAAAAAGAGCAATTATTACCAGGACAATAGTTAATATACTAAAGAAAACAGTTATTAATTTCCCAATAAGTATAGACCATATTTTTATATCACTGATTCCATGGATTTTCATAATTCCAACCCTTTTGGATTCATTGAATATATAGTAAATTAAAAAGAGTAATATTATTAAAATAACTATATAGTAAATATATGTTAAATACATTAGTCCTGAACTAGTGTTATTTTTACTACTATGATTACTTTTAGTAAAATCATCGATGCTCAAAGATTGATTATACTTTTTATTTATTTTAAGAACAAAGCTATTCAAAAAGGTTTTAAAGGTCTGTTTGTCAGGAGCTTCAGCAAAGTATTGACCTTCTATAGGCAAATACTTGTATGAGTCTTTTAGGGTTTTTATCATAACATTGCTGTTGTTACCAAAATTTAAAATTTCACCCGTCTGTTTCTTACTAGTTGTGTTCACATTTGAAAGGAAGAAATCTCCTCTTTGAGTTTTCGAGGGATTTAAAAAATCTCCATTTTTTAATTTGAAAGCATCATAAAAGTGTGTTTCATTAGTTAATAATATGTATTTAATTAGTTCTACTTTATCATCTGAATTATAATTAATACTTGGCCTAAAAACATTGATATTATATTCTTTGGCTGTTTCTAATAATATTGGATATAAAGTTTCTGGGGTTGCTGTTACCATGTTTTTAGGTATAGTAAACTCTCTAGCAATATTTTTTTCGATATTCTCCATATTTTCTATTTGTGTATGTTCTATTTGTGTATAAGTAATTAAGAAAGAAAAAATGGATACTAGTGCAAAAAACAACACTAAAAATTTTTTCAAGATTAACAAACTCCTTTAATTAGTAAAAAATAATATATAAAAACACCATGATTTATTAAAAATTCATGGTGTTTTATACTTATCACTCCATATAAAACCTTCGTTTCTACTATTTTTTCTTAGAATCTTCAGTAATAGTATCATACCATGCGTGAGCATCCTCTAGTAGACCGCCTTTTGAGCTAGAAGTTGATGTTTTACCTTTAGCAGTCCAGTCGCTTGTATCATAGTAAGGACCTACTTGACTTGAAGATTTATGAATTTTTTTGGAATGTTTATAGTTTGACCAAGCTTTCTTCTTCTTACCATAATCAGCGAAACCCCATCCACGATTCCATGTGCCTCCTCCAACTTTTTCAGTAGAAAGAGCTGTAACAGTGGTGCTATTTGGTGTGGATGCTGCTACGTTATTTAAATTCTCTTCTCCATGGTCAACTTCTGAACTTGCAGCTAATGATTGTCCCCCAGTTGTTAGAGCAATCATTCCAATTAAAGATATACCTAAAATACGTTTTTTGATCATAAAAAATACCTCTTATTCCTTATTTTTCATTAATTTTAAACACAAAATGATGATACCATATTTATACCAAATAAGTAAATATTAAACTATTAATTCTCACACAATGAAAAAGCCCTTGATACTGAACTGAACCCAAAAAGTTAGAGAGTTTATCGTACCATCTCTATCCACTCCATCTAGTTTGTAAAAGTATACACTTTTAGCTACCATAATGTAGCCTATTGGTAATTAAACAACAAAAAGCTCTTTGATAAGAGCTTTTTATTGTTTAAAAATAGAACTTAATTATCTACATCATTAGCATTAAATGTATCTTTTTTAACGTTTAATATATGGCCACTAATATTAACTGTTTTGTTATTTACCCATTTAACTTTGGCAGTTTCTTGAGGATAATTCCAATAGATATTTTTTCTTTTATTAAAAATCTTCTTTGTAGAAATCACTTCTCCTCTAATAGCAAAAGGTGTAGTCACTCCACCACTTGAACGGTAAATTTTCACTATGTAATCGCCGTTAGGTGATGCACTTTGAGAAATATCTTCTCCCTTTGGAGCAAATTGTAGATAGCCAGGTGCAAAAAGAAACCACCAAATGAATCCTATAATTATAAAAGCACTTAATGCACCTAAACACACTATATATCGGTTTTTCAATTTTCAACTCCTATCTAGGCATACTAAATTATAGTTCTATTCTTATCTGATTATATATCAGAATTGAGTTTAAAGAGCATGATATAGTATACAGATCTAGTTACCATAAAACGGATTATGGGCAATCATTGAAATAACTATATTAAGTTAATGGAATACCTAGTGTTATTTTTTTAACCCATTCTTTTAGTTCCATATCTTCATGAAAATATATATTTGGTTCAATTTCTAAATCAATACATAATAAAAAAATAAGGTATTCATGTAGTTGATCTTCATCATAAGAAAGCCTATCTCTACTCTCTAGGTTTTGAACCCATTTATAGGACCATTGATTAAATTGTTCTCTAGACATATTTCCTTTAAGAACGTTTTCCAATTTGTTTATCAAATCTTGTTTAGTTGGCTGACTTTCAAACATTGATTTCACCTTTCCTAAGTACTTATTAAAGTTACCATAAGGGATTTTGTAGGAACAAAACAGTCTATACGACTCTATGTATTACCTTGTCTTATTCCAATGAGACAGGTATCTATAAATATTTCTCGAACTAATTAATACCCCCATTAAAAAAGAGACAAAGTGAAAAATACAGTAAACGGAGGAATTAGTTTGCAAACTATGTTTCATTATAACTGGTTGGTTAGAGAAGAGTGGTATCAATGGTGTGAGAATATTCCACTAGAGGAATTGCTTCGGAAACGAACAGGAGGAGTAGGAGGAATATTACATACTCTCTTTCACATTGTTGATGTAGAGTGGAGTTGGGTTCGCGTTCTTCAGGGAAAGGATGATTTCCAGGAGAGTTTTGAGAACTATCAAAGCTTAGAAAAAGTTCGCCAGCTAGATACAAACTTTCAGTTTGAGGTAAGAGAGTTTGTTAGGTCTTGGAATGCAGAAAAAGAAAAGAATATTCTTTATGATCCACAACCAGATGGAAGTATAGTAACTGAGACTTGGGGAGAAGTTATGCGTCATATGATTGCTCACGAAATACACCATATTGGACAATTATCGGTATGGGCTAGGGAAATAGGAAAGAAACCAGTTTCAGCTAATCTTATTGGTAAAGAACTTAGTCATACATTGCCGAAAAATTAAGTTAATGAATTTTATTGATAAAACTCATGGCTTGTAATTAAGCGAATATGAGATTTCAAATTTCGGCATCTTCTAGTATATACAATAATTTACACTAGTTGAGGTAGGAAGACATTCTTAAGAATGTCTTCCTACCCAACTAAACTAAAGATTTGTGTAATATACCCCACTGATTTGTCTTTTTTAGTTTCCATAAAACGTGTTTTCGATACAAAAAACCTCTAAGGTAAATATCCTAGAGGTTTTTTATTATTTAAACTTCAAAATTCCATTTGAAAAAGCGAAGAGAACGATAATAAAAAAGATTTTTGCTTGTATTTCAGACACACATTTAGATTAAAAATTAAAAACCCCTATTAACTATATGCTAAAGGGGTTCTTACTTATTGTTTAAACTCCAAGTATGAAGTTCTTATAGAAGAATACAATAAATATGAATATATTTCAAGTCAACTCAAGTACTTATCTACTTGTTGCTACTATTAATAGGTTGATCTATAGATTGTTGGGTCTCAAATAGAGAGGTTTTAATACCGATTAAAGACGCCACAATCGTAAGGATACCTGCTGAAATAAAAATTAAAGAGACGCTAATATATTCGGCTGCTACACCTGCTAACATTCCACTAATCGGTAAAGCTAAAAAAGCTAACATACGAGTTGAGCTAATTACTCTTCCCAATAAGGCTGATGGTACAATCTCTTGCCTAAGGGTAAACCAATTAATCGCCAATAATGTTACAGCACCGACAATTACAATTCTACATAATATCAACAAAATAACTGCAGTGTTTGAAAAAGTAAGGATAGCTTGTCCTAAACCTATTATCACTCCACAATAGATAATTATATTTCCTCGCGGTAATTTATTTAGTTTATTTGCAGCATAGATTGCTACAAATGAACCTAAGGTTTGTAGGGAAAATATTAAACCAATATACTGTGCCGACAAATGTAAATTATCCTTTAGATGAAACATAAATAAAGCTTCCATAGCGCCATAACCCACATTAATCAAGAATATGAGAATAGTTCCTATCAAAATCTTTTTAGTATTTATAACGTATTTAACTCCTTCAGCTATCGAATTCATTATAGAACTATTAACTGGATTCTGGCTTTTATATTTCTTAGTTATTAAGCTAATGAATATTCCAGAAAGAAAATACGTGAAAAAATTAAAATATAATAAGTTATGAGTTCCAACCAAAGCAATTAAAATACCTGCTATTGAGGGGCCTGCAAAGGTTGTAATTGTCTCTGATAACTTGAATAAAGAGTTACCTTGTATTAAATTTTCACCTTCTAAAATTTCTGGTATGACTGATTCAAAACTTGGATGATAAAATGCACTGACAGCTGATATTAAAAAAGCTACCACATATACAATCCATATATCTAAAACGTTTATTGAAGCTGCAAGAGGTATGATAATAATTAAAATGGCTGATAAAATATCACCTATTAATAAAATGTATTTCTTACTTATGCGATCAGCTAAGGCTCCGCCTAACAAACTAAATAATACTTGAGGCGTAATTTCTAAAACAAATGTTAATGCCATTAAACTTGGTGATTTAGTCAAATCATATACTAATAAAGGCAATGCGATTTGAAAAAAAGACGTGCCCAACTTACTTGTTGTGGCACTTAAAAATAAGCATAAAAAATCTCTATTCTTTAATACTTCATAAGATTTCAATATTTATCCTCCCATAATTATTATTTACCTACTGTTACAGGTGCGGAATGGCAAACTGGACAATCCTCTTTCTTATTCCACTCTGAAATAGGGTAAGTTTGATATGTAAGGAAATTTAATTCCATCATTTTCCCTAATGATGTTGGAGTTTGAATACCTGTTACCAACCCTAAAAATTCATTTACAATAGCACCAGCTAACATAGCTACATTTGGGCTAATCGCAGCATTATTTCTTTGAAAATTTATTTGATGCATGCTATCAAGTTGCTTATTAACAATAACATCACTTTCTATTATGGTTCGTTTGTGGCACTCTACACACCCAGTTTTTCCAGGTAACATAGAATAAAATCTGCCCCTTGTGTTTAGGACTCCGCCGGAAACCAACGGCTTTCCTAACTTCACTACAGCTTCATTTACCCAATCCTGTATATGAAGGGTTGGTTTATCGGCCACACAAATTACATAATCACTGCCTTCAATATGTTTCATTACATCTTCAGCACATTCTATACGCTTATTAGTAACATTTAAATTAACATTTGGATTAAAGCTCGATATTCTTTCCTTTGCTAGTTCCGTTTTTAATTTATTAATATCTTTTTCAGAATATAACAATTGCCTGTTAAAATTGCTTAATTCCAAAGTGTCAAAATCTAATGCATTAATGTTATGAAAACCTAATGCAGATAGATGATATAGTATTTGGCTACCCAATCCTCCAATTCCGAGCAAAGCAACCTTAGTGTTTATAATAGTTTCTTGCACACTGTACTTGTTGTCCTCTAAAGACGTAAAAAGCGAAAAATAATTAAGGTTTGCTTTATATCTTTCGAGTTCATAATCTCTTATAGATTGAGGATTTAAAGAATTATCTTCTAAATATTTCTCTGTATCTAATGCGTTTATCCCTTCTAATACCTCATTTTCTTTTATGTTTGGATACTTTTCTTGAACTAAATGTATTATTTCTTCTATAGAATTTTTTCCGTTGATAAGAGAAATTAAATACTTAATACTTCCACTAGGATCTTCAATAACTCCTGCTACTCCATCTTCTTCACCAATATGAATTTCATCATTAATAAAAAATACAGGGATTGTCTCTTTGAACTTAGGTTTCATTTCCTACACCTCACTCCATTTCTCTTAATTATTGAAATAGGGAACTATCATATGATAGCTCCCTATATTTACAGACTTGAAGTTTAAACAATAAGTAAGTAGTTCACATAATTAAAACGTTTTAGCCTGGAATACCGTTTAATACAGCAGCTTTATTAGTTGTTTTTTTAACTTTTACTTTCATAACTAACACCTCCATTTCTTAAAAGATATATTCATAATATTTCATTAAAAAGGTATTTTCAACAAATAAACCTAATTTTTACAAAATTCAAACAAAAACAGGTCAATCATCCTTTTTTTCGTTTATTTTAAACCTGTAAATATTCCTTTTATAATATTTTTTCTTGCATATAAAACCAGCATAGATGAGTAATCCAGGTTTCCGAAGTTTTCCATTGAGTAGATATTCTTCTAACTTGTGATTCCGTTAATAACTCATCATACTCATACATCTCTCCTACCACTTTACGTATAATTAAATCTCCTGCAGGTAGAATGTCTTGACGCCCTATACCTCTCATTAGTATTGACTCTGCCGTCCATTTTCCTATTCCTCTATGTTGCATTAAATAGCTACAACCCTCGTCACGGTCCAATAAATATAAGCAACTTAAGTCTAACTCCCCATTTATAATGGCTTTAGTTATTTCATGAATATATTCAGCTTTTCTTTGACTTAGCTTTAGGTCACGAAGTTGGTTTATATTTAACTCCATCACCTTATGGGGGCATAAATCTGTATAATATTTACAATTATTAATTGTTATTTTAGCACCTGTTTTTTCTAATAAACTCTTTTTAATCCCGTGAGCAACTTTTGCACTAATTTGTTGACCGATGATTGCCCATATAGTGGATTCGTAGACACTTCCTAATAAAACAGGTCTAAACCCTTCGTACATTTTTATTAATTTTCCTATCTTAGATTCATTGGCTATAAACTTTTGAGATTTGTCTATATCTTGTTCCAGACAAAATATTGTGATAATTTTCTCCTTTACTAGTTGAACATGACTATTTTTAACTTCTTCACCAATAACTTTAACTTCCAAGTACTTACTATCGATTCCTTCGTCCCTAACTAATACTAGGTACATTCTTCCCCCTATTACAAAAGCTCTACAATATGTGTTTTCAATAACCTTCTCGATTACAAAGGAGGGCGAGTTTTTTATGTATCTTAAAATTAGATCAAAATTATATATGTTTGGTTTATTAATTCTAATTATTTTTTGTCTCATAAGTTCCTCCTGATTTTTAATAAATCTATATTAACAGGCTTTCTTAAAAAATTAATGATTAATTTAAATAAACAGATAATATTTATAAAACTATCCATATTTTTCATTGTAATACTTTGGATATGTTATATTTATAGTAAAATTAAAGGAGTGAGCAAAAATGAATGCGATGAATTTTATTTTACTAAATTTTGAAGAAGTGAGACGTCGAAGTATAGAAGTATGGATGTCAATACCTCAAGATAGGTTAGACTGGCGCCCTGATCCAGAAGCAATGTCATGTAGGGAGATGATACATCATGTTCTTGAAGGAGAATACCTCTATCATCAAATGTTAGAAAAACCCCTTAACCTTTCTCTAACAGAGGAGCATAATCCTTATAAGCTAAAAACATTTAGTTCTGTTGAAGAAGCATTAAAGTTTGCTCAACCATATAGGGAAAAATTTATAGGGTTTTTAGGACTCCTTAATGAAAAGCAACTAACTGAGATAAAAATAGACCGTTCAGAGATGGGATATATTCGAGAGTTAGGGGACATGTTGTTACGAGTTGCATATCATGAATCAGTACATACAGGACAACTTTTAGATTACTTAAGAACTGCAAAAGTTAAACGTCCTATAATATGGGATTAATTTTCTGATAATCTCCTGTTGTTTTATTTTCCTCTGCTCTAAAGAAAGCTCATACAAAGCCATAAAGTTGTTTATTTAAAGGGGGAAGAACCATTGTGAATAATGAAAAGCAATTACTTAAATTTCAAACGTTTCAACAACTTCACAAAAGACCCTATACTTTTGTTTTGCCCAATGCTTGGGATGTTATTAGTGCTAAAATTTTTGAGAAAAATGGGTTTCCATCTATTGCAACGACCAGTGCTGGTATAGCAATGTCTTTAGGCTATACTGATGGTGAAAAAATTCCTTTTGAACAAATGTTAGGAGCTGTTAAGAGAATTATTAATTCAGTCAATATCCCTGTCAGTGTAGACCTAGAGTCCGGATATGGAAAGTCTACTAATGAAGTGGTAGATAATGTAAGGGAAATCATTTTAGCAGGAGGAATTGGTATAAACCTAGAAGATGGGACAGGAGATTTAGATAGTCCTATTTTAGATGTTTCGTTGCAAGTAGAAAAAATATCTGAAATTAGATTACTATCTAAATCGCTAAAAGCCCCATTATTTATTAATGCGCGCACTGATTTGTATTGGTTAAATACAGGAGATCCTGATCTAAGACTTCAAGAAGCCATTAATAGGGGAAAAGCATATCAAAAGGCTGGAGCAGATTGTATTTTTATTCCTGGACTATATGACATGGAATCCATTAAAAAAGTTCGACAAGAACTATCTTGTCCCATTAATCTTTTGTCTGGGCCAAACTTGCCTTCTATTAATATATTATCGCAAGTTGGTATTGAAAGAATAAGTACTGGATCCGCCCCCTTTAGAGCAACTGCTACATTATTACAAAGAATTACTGAAGATATCCTTTATGATAATAATTTTCAACGATTAATGAATGATAATATGAGTTATAATGCGATAACAGAACTAATTGGGACTCCTAAATAGAATTTATCAAATTATATTTAGCTTGCCTTTATAGAGCTGATAGGACTACTTAAATATACAGTAGTTCTTTTGCTATTTGAACTATATTTAAACAGTTACCATAAAACTATTTATCGGAAATTACGATTAAAAAAGCCCTTTGTTTAGGGCTTTTCGTCCATAATTTATCATTACATGTTGAAAAATAAGTATCAGATTAATTTATTTTTAGTTCGCCTGTGACTAATTTTTTCTTTTTTTCTTTTCTAAATGTAAATCCTAAAAAGGTACAAATAAACACGAAGGGAGCTGTAGATTTATACAAGTCACTAAAACTACCAGCAATTTTAGTCGTTCCATATTGATTGACTATTTTTGAGTATTTTTCTATTTCTGTTTGTTGTTTTGTTACCTGCTCATATACCTGTTTATATATTAATGGTTTGGCTACCTCTCTCTTATCGGAAGGCATCTCTTTTAATATATGTTCTGACTTCTCTTCAACCATCCTGTCTATTTGCTTTTCAGAAAGTTGATTATTTTCTTCAACCTGCTTTTTATCAGAATGAAAAACATCCTTTGTATGTAGTAAAACCTTAGTTTTTTCAGCTTCTTTTATATTAAGTTGACTTAGTTGAGTTGTAGCATACTTAATTACTTTATCTTGATTTTGATCAATTTTATTTGTTAATCCCCCTACAAAAATAGCGACTGCTAAAACAACACCAACTTGTCGAAGCATAGAGAATACGCCTTGTGAAGCCGTTAATAACTCGCCTTCAAATGAGGAAGTGCTCGCTATTGTAGCTGTGGCAATTATAAAGCTAAATCCAATTCCTAATAATGTACACAACATAATAATCTCAGATGATGTACTATTAATATTTAGACTCTCTAGAAGGTAGTAAGCACCTCCCATAATGATAAAACCTAGAATAACAGGAACAATAAAACCTATTTTTTTAACCAATAAACCTGCTAACTGTGAAAAGAGAAAGATAGCTCCTGATACAGGTGTAACAAGCAGGGCAGCCTCTAATTCAGTTTTTCCTTGAAACCTTGTCAAAAATTGTGGCAATAATACCATTACTCCTATTAAAAAAACATATCCTGCTGAGACAACCAGTACAGATCCTAGAAATTGGTGGTCTTTGAAGAGGGTCAAATTAATCATAGGATCTTGTACTCTTTTTTCTAATAAAATAAATAAAATGAGCGAAATAATACTAATTGAATAGCAAATTAAGGCCCCTTTGCTAGTCCATCCCCAAGAGTTTCCTTTAATTAACACTAAGGTTGCTGTGAATAGTGCAATAGTTGAAAGAATTAATCCTCCCCAATCAACCCTAGCTTCAACTTTCTTTTCTTGTTTTAAGGGAAGTAAGGAGATACAAGCAATAACACCGATAACACACACCGGTATATTCACGTAAAATACCCAATGCCAGTTCAATTTTTCTGTAATAATTCCACCCACCGTTGGCCCTAATGCGGTGGATAAACCTTGCGTTGCGCCTAATAAAGTTAGCGAAACCATTCTTTTCTCTATTGGCATTATCCCTACTCCGATAACCATACTGAGTGGAATAAGAATAGCTGCCCCTACACTTTGAATAAATCTAGCTACAATTAGGAAGTTTGCAGAAAACGATAAGCCACATAATAAAGAACCAAATCCGAATACTATTAATCCCAGCAAATAAAACTTGTTTCGCCCAAACATATCAGCAAACCTTGCCATTGGTATGGCAAGTACTGCAATAGTCATGGTATAGACATTAAGCATCCAAGAACTCGTTTCCAATGTAGTATGTAAGTCTTCTTGGATGGCAGGCAAGGTAATATTCATTATTGTAGAATCAATCATACAGATAAAGATCCCTAAACACATTAATAACAAAACTTTTGTTTGGCTTTTTTTCTGCATCATTTATTTACCTACACTCGTTAACTGGTGTAATTCTTTTTCTATCCATTCTAGGGTAAATCTTGCCTCATCAATCCCATAAAGAAGTGTAATTTTCTTATGACGTTCCATATTAGGGTATTTCTCATTAAACAATGTTAAATTATTTAATTGTGCTTGTGCCTTTTGTTTCTCTATATTCAGCCATTCTTTTATTTTATCGTAGCTAGTATATTGTCCAAAAAATATGCGTATTAGCAAATCTGATCGGATTAACGTAGGGTTTAACGGACTATTCATATAGCTATGGAATGCTTCCTCTCCTTTTGGAGTAATGACATATAGATTTTTATTAGGTTTTCCTTCTTGTTGAATAACCTCCTTTTCAATCAGCATATCTTTTTCCATTCTTCGAAGCGCTGGATAAATTGCTCCGTAAGAAGCATCAAAAAAGTAGGAAACAGAATTTTCCATCATTTGTTTAATATCATACCCACTCATCGGTTTTTCGACTAAAAAGCCTAAGATAACATTTTGTATGTTCATTTTTATCCACCTTCATATTAATATTGTTTATATATATAATATTAATATAAACAATATTAATATGAAAATCAAACATATATTTTTTATTATAGAAAAATTAGGTAAAAAATCTTATTATTTAATGAATATCATATACAAAGTTAGTTAACATAATGGATTTTTATAGGTAGTCATAACACAAAGTGAGAAACATAAAATACAACAAGGAACTATCAGCCTGATCTTTCCTTGAGAAAAAACAATCCAACTCCCAGGGATTGTTTTTTCTCTTTTTAATAATAATTATTTTTTTACATATTGAGCAAACTATCTAAGAAGCTGTGAAGTTTCTAATTGGAAATCCTCACTACTTTCTTGAGTTCACAACATGCTTCATGAGAAGACTACTGATCCCTGTTCAGTAGTTTTTTCTTTTTATTACATAAGTTACTGATAATTTAAGCAAACTATACAAGACGCCGTGAGGCATCATAAAATAGCTCTCCATTCCTTACGAGGATAGAAAAAGCCACTGATTAGGCCCAGTGGTTTTTCTGTTTTTAAGCTGTATATCGTATACAACCTTAGTTAACATAATGCCTCTTTCCGGAAGACACGAAAAAAGAGAACCCTTACGCCCCAAGGTTTCGAAGAAGTTCTCTTTTTCTCTTTTATACATCCTTGATATGACTACGTTTTCTCGATACCCCCAGTGGAAGGTGAATGCATAAAAAGTCTGCATTATATAATATGTTAGTTCCTATAAAAATAGTCCTTATGGATAATTATGCTATATTTTTTGAAAACAGATTCCACATTCAGTTTCCTTTATAAGAAAGGTCTAGATGAATCAATACTGTATTCTAATAGCATTTTTATAGCGTTTTCTGGTAATTGATTAGATTTCTCAAGTATTATTGGTGTCTGACCATTTCCGGTGGAATTATAGGAAACAAAAACTAATTTTTTTTCGTCTTCACCAGGAAAGTTTAACTTCGTAGGTAATCTAGATTCCTGGGGGCTAATGTTTTCCTTAAATGTTGTGGACTTCTTATTTATAAGTATCTCGTAAAATTCACCGTTGTAAATGAATCCAATTGCCGGTGTATTACCATTGCTCATTAATAGACCCTCCTGATTTTCATATAAATACAAATGTACTTATATAGTATGATTTAGAAAGAGATATGGTATTCAATTTATAATCAAACAAATGTCATAGCAGCATTCCTTAATTTTCACGAAAAGGTTTATGTATTTTAGATCACTCTAAAAGAAGGCCATTTTTAGAAGGATTTTAGGTTTATAAGTCAAAATAGTTAACATGAACTTATAAAGCGATTGAAGGTTGTAGAAAGGGAGGGGCAAAAAACGGAGGATAGAAAATACTAACTTTATAATCCGAATTATTCCTTTTTTGTAATTAACGAAGTCGTCATTCCACCTATAAAAATTGTCGAACATGAAAAAAGAAACGTTTTAGGTCCTAATAAAGGAAGAGCTGCTGTTATGATAAAACCATCTATAATTAAAATAACCATCCCAATGTTTAAGGAAAAAGCTTTTGATATAAGTTGTGCTAGTAAATCTGTTCCTCCAGTACTTGTCTCGTATCGAAGCATAAGACCAACTCCCGTCCCAATACATATTCCTCCAAAGATTACACTAGGAAAAACAGAAAGTTGAAACTGGTCTTTAAGAGGCTCTAGCCAATCAATCAATCAATAAAGAAGAAATAATTAACCCATAAAAACTATTATAAAAATAAGTTCTTTCATAAACCCAAGCAAACCAACATAATGGAAAACCCAAAATAATAATCATCACACCTGTAGGAAATTCAAAATAATAGTGAAGGATGAGAGCAATTCCAATTGTTCCTCCATCTAACAAATAATGAGGAACTAAAAATCCATTAATTCCCACACTTAACAATAAGCTTCCGACAAGAACAACCGGTATTTTTCGAAACATAATAATCACCTTTTTAATTAATTTATCTCTTACTATATGTATAAGCTTTAGCTCCCTGTCATGAATGTTTTTTCTCTTTATGTAAATGAATAAAAGTTTATCTTTTAAACAAACTACTCAAGATGGATAAATCATAATACTATAGTAAACTCCTAAAAAGCAGAAAACTCCCTTCTAACCTATGGGAATTTTTCTGCTTTTTAAGCTGTGTATCGTATATATGTTTATTTCACATAATCAGCATTATCAGAAATCTTATTAACAATTCTAAAATCCCCCCTTTTTAGTCTGTATAGCCTCACTATAATAACCTCATAATAAATAATAAAAAAGCTCTTTGATTTTAAACAATACAGAACAAATAGTTAATTATATTGAGTTAAATGTAAGATGAAAGAAGATCTTGGTTTTCATAAACTAGATTAATCTTAACTAAAAAGTAATTATTAATTGATTTTGGAGTGAGAAATAATCATGCCTTTTATTGAAATAGACACGAATAAATACTTGTATTATGAAGAGCGTGGACAGGGTATGCCAGTCATCTTTATTCATCCACCTGGCATGGGAAATAAAGTCTTCCATTACCAATACGATTTGTCCAAGCATATGAGAGTCATCTTTCCAGATTTAAGTGGTCATGGACGAAGTCCTAGAGCTGAACAAACTGTATCAATTTCCTTCTATGCAAACGAAGTATTGCGTTTTATGGATGCGTTGCATTTAGACAAGGCTATTATATGTGGTTATTCTGCTGGCTGTCTAATTGCTCAAGAGCTGGCTATTTATCATCCCGATAGAATCGAATTATTAGTTTTCTCAGGAACTTACCCTATAGTAAGAGATATACCTGGACAACTATTACATAAAATAGGAATGTATATGGTGAAAGAACACCTAAATATATTAATAAAAAGTCTTTCTATAAGTCATACTCGGGACAAGACACTAAGAAAGAGCCTAGTTAGTTATATGAAAAAAGCAGATCAAGAATCATGGTATCAGTATTATAATCATTCATTACACTATAACTGTTTAGACAAACTTCATCATTTAACTATGCCTTTGTTGTTTATATATGGTGGGAAAAAGGATTGGACTACCTACTATATGAAAGAGTATAAAAATAAATGTAAGCATGCTGAATTCTTCGTTTTACCACAACAGGGTCATCAACTGCCTACAAAAAAGTGGGTTCAATTTAATGAGCTAATTACAGGATTTGTCTTAAATAAATCCAGTTATAAAACAAAAAAAGACTTAAGCAATGAATATTCTTAAAATCTGATTTGTATAAAACTCGATGATAAACTACAGGAGATCGATAAGATTGTTTAGCTCATCAGCCTAAATACATATTTTACAAATGAAAATGAGACGCTTAGGGAATTTTTCCTTAAGCGCTTTATCTTATCGTTATTAGTAGAAGCCTATAGCAACTGCTTTAACTAATCGTTAAAGCAAGTACAGAATCGAGACTACCATCATTAGCTATTGAAAATGCTTCATTTACGTAATGGAGCATACGACTTTTGGGTTTTTCGGTTCATTATTTTTAGAGAACCAAAAAATTTCTCAACGATAATACTTGTCAAACTACCAACAAAGAGGCTTCGGATAATATCAGAGGGATAATGATGCCCTACCCAAATCCTTGAGAATCCTGTTAATAAGGACACCCCCCACATAACTGCCCCAATGACACGTTCATGTAGTAAAATAGAAGTGGATACAGCAGTTGCAAGCAGCGTATGTTTACTCAAAAATGCGGAGTTCATCTTTGAAGGAATAAGTATGCCGACACGGCGCTTCATAAATGGACGAGGTTTAAAATAAAAACATTGAATTAACACGTTGGTCAACAACGTAAAGGTCGCAGATATGACGGCATATACAGTCACTTTTCTTTGTGAATAGCCTCGAAACCACATCAACATTAATACAAAAGCGAATAGATAACGTACCTTATTTGAAATCAATATCATCAGCATATCTAATACAGAATAGCGACCAGCAAGCTGATTGATTATCCTGAATATTTTATAATCCATTCTGATTTTCTCCTTCATTTTTAGATAGGCATACTTTTCTCTCCTAATGTAGAACCCATTACCTGATCAATGTTCCTATGATAGCCAAAAGGAACCAAAAAATAACTACTATTAAGTCATCTCTTATAATAGAGACAGAAGCATAGATGAAACCTCCTTAATCTATAAGGAGGCCTCTCTTTTTAAAACATAAAAAATTGCTTTGTTATATCTCATTATTTTTATTTAACGATTGTTAGGAAAGACTCTTCGAACGGTTTCAGTAAAGTCTTCAAATAGACCATTTCTTGTCGCATCTTCATTAATTCGGTTTCCGTACCCCTCCATACGATTTACGAAATCAGGATCGGATGACACATACACATTTCGAATATCTCGATCTGTAGCTTTTACTTGATCTGAAATTTTCTTTTTTAAAGGGTCGGTTACTTCTCCGTTTGCTTCATTCTTTAAAACAACAGCCACGTATGCATTTCGGTTTGTAACAATCACATTCGCAGTGCCTACTTCATTTAACTTAGCAATACGATCCGCAGCTTGATCAGCTACCTCTAATCGTGTCTGATCATTATTATCTACATTATTATTTTGAACACCGTCGGGTTGAAATCCCACGTCTCGTAGATCATTGTTATCACGATTATTTTGAGCTTTTTGTTCAGACGGTTCTTCAGTTGGATCAGGCTCAGCTTCATCTTTTTTATCATTACAACCAAAAAGAAAACCTACTGATAAAATAGCTGATAAGAGTCCCAGTACATATTTTTTTGTCTTCATTCCTTTTTCACTCCTTCTAATAATCATATATGTATTAAGGTTTACATTGTTTTTTAAATAATCACAGGAAATAATTTGAAAACATATGTGAGGACAGCATCATTTTCCCAGTATATATACGTAGCATTGGCAAAAAATAAAAGTGTTGAAAGAGAGCTTTCTTTCAAACACTTATCAAAGAGGGATTTGCATAATGAATAATGTACAGCAGCTAACTTCTTTATTTAATGTTAGTGGCCTATTTGGGAAGAAAAATAATAACAGAGGCATGCTATTGTCACTTTTAAGCATAGGAATTGGGACTTTAGTGATTTGGATAATAAGAGGAAATGGAAATAAAACAGGGGCACCAGCTATGCAAACAATGACCAGTAGAAACCAGATGAAAAACGGTTTATCCAAGCAATAAAAACTGCATTTACAATAGTATGTTTTGTATAGCAATTGAGTTACCGTTGATCATTAAAAGCTTTATGCAGTTTTTACTGCATAAAGCTTTTAATGATCAAAAAATAAACACCGAAGACTTAATTACATAGAAGTGATATGACCATCTTCTATTTACAACATATGAGTACAACCTATTATTAATCGATATATTGTTAATCAAGCGAAGCTCATCTATTAACTAGCTGCATAAGACTAGATTTCAGTGAAAATCCATATATCTTTTTTAAACCAATCCAATCTTTGCACCATAAATTTTTCTTTTGGTTCTTCATTTTCATTATTAAATGATATAAATAAATTACGGAGACACAGAGGTCGAATATGAAACAATTTATTAAAAATATTCAAAATGATCAGCATTTTCGCTTTACATACAATTCACGCCCCATGAATGAAAACATCAAACGTTACAGTGAGTTTTACAATCTCCCAACAGAGAACATAATGTATCGTTACGGGTTTGAATCGTTTATCCATGAACGGCTGTTTATCCAATCTTTTCGTCCCTTACCGGTAAAAGCTCATATTCTTCTTCTTCACGGTTATTATGATCATGCTGGAGTACTAAGTACTGTCATTCGTTTCTTGATTCAACAAGGGTTTCATGTGTTGACATTTGATTTACCGGGACATGGATTGTCAACAGGAGAACGGGGAGCCATTTCGGAGTTTTCTCTCTATACAGAAAGTATTCGAGAAGTCGTGCGTAGACACCTGTCTTCAAGCTCTCTGCCTGTCTATATCGTGGCTCATAGTACGGGCGCTGCTGCTGCAGTTGATTATATATTGAATAACCCTGAAACGTCTCAGATTCGAAAAGCAGTGCTTGTCTCGCCCCTCGTTCGGCCTTATCGCTGGAATGCAATCACCATTTTGATAAAGCCCTTAAAAACGTTCACCAGGAATTTGAGAAGGATACTTCGAAACAATTCATCAGATGCAAAGTTTTTGCGTTTTGTGAAGAATGATCCGTTGCAGAATGATCAGGTCCCTCTCAGTTGGGTAGAAGCATTGATAAGATGGAATGAATTGATTAAGAAGGGGTATCCCAGTTCTGTCCCTGTTCTCATCCTCCAAGGAAAAAAGGACACAACAGTGGATTGGAGATATAATGTTGGTTTCTTACTAAAGAAGTTTCCAAATATAGAGGTTGAACTTATAGAAAACGGAAAACATCATTTATTAAATGAAGAAGAGCTGATAAGAGATAAAGTGTTTTCTTCTATCCATCGCTACTTAACAAATGATGTGTAAACGATGATTCCGAGAACAATCGGTGTAATATATGTGTATTTTTGGAAATTTAGGGTTTTTATTTTGTTATCTATAATAATTACTCTAACATCTTGTAATAGATTTAAATATCTTGTCCGTAAAAGTATACCTTTACAGACAGTGTGTGTCTTAGTATTTAAAGTATTCAGATTAAATTTTATGATTAAAAGAGAAACCCTAATCATCCATTCCTCTAAAATGTGACTGTTTTTCCAATACCAAAATAAGTTCAACTAAATAAAAATAATTGTTGATATATGTAAGTTTTTGAAGATAACTAAGTTGAACTAAATGATTGAAATTCCACTCTTCTTCTTGTATAATTAGTTCAACAGAAGTTCAACTTAAAAATGAGGTGTATAGAGATGAAAATTTCACGTTTTAACAAGGATTGTGGTAACTCAGTCGATATGAATATTATTGATGGATACCTATTTGACTTTCCAACCAACGTAGTAGAACTCCAAAAAGACGCTGCTGATTCATTCTTTACTGATGCTGTGACAGCACCAGAAGAATTTAAGAAGCGTATCTTACTATCTACGACCATTGGTGACGAAGAGAAAGAACGTTATTTCTTAGTGGGTGATATTGCAGCAAGCCAACAACTTGCTAACAACCACATCAATCGTTTACATAACAAAATTACAAGCCATATTCCTTATGTAACATTTTTAGCTGCTATTGCATATTACCATGCATTGCATGCGAAAGATCAAAAGGATAATAGCATCGAGATTGACTATTTCTCTACGATGTTACCAATCTGGTTGCTAAAAAAAGAAAGCACATTTGGTGAAGTGCAAAAAGCAATGGCAACTCGCTTCTTAGGTGACCATGCTTTCCGTATTCATACGCCAGGTTTCGAAAAAGAAATAAAAGTTTCTGTAGAAGAAAGTGCATGCTTAAAAGAAGGTGAAATTGCACGCTTTGCATTAAAGAAAGACTTAACGCTTCAAGACCGTGAAGATGCTAATGAATATGTAGAATGTGAAACCGTGATGGTCGATATTGGTGGAGGATCCATTGATGTTGTGATTTTACCTGAAGGATTAAAAGCTGCAAACAGTCGCGAATCATTCCAAAGTATTGAAGGTATTCCATACCTAGCACACATTGATAAGTTACGCAAAGAGAAATTCCCAGAGTTGTTTACCGATTTACGTGCATTTGATCAATTTATTTTAGATAACTACAGCAAACAAAAATTTGAGTTAAAGAATGAAAATACGGGTGAATCTATTGATTTAACAGCTCAAATTACATCTTCTCTAAAAGAATATGTAGAGATTTTACTAGCGAAGTTAAATGATGTGGCCCCACCACCAGCAAATAAAATTCGTAAATACGTATATAGTGGCGGTGTTGCTCCGACACTAGAAGTAGCCATCATGACAAGTATGAGTGAAAAGATCGGCGAAGAACGTACAGAGAAATATCATAAAGTACCAGAAGATAGCCGTCACTTGAACTTATTCGGCTTAGAAATTCGAAGCATCGGTTACCTTCAAAAGAAACAAGCTGAGAAGAAAGCCGTTAAATCCTAACAGCGTAGGTGATAACCATGACAGAGCGTCAGAACGCCTTTACGATTAAAACCAATCAGTTAAGTGATGAAGTCTATGACATACTCGCAAAATATGCAAAGTCTCGAAAATTAGGGGACTATATTTCATCTTTAATTGTTCGCGACCTTCATCGTGCATCTACCAACCAAGTAGAATCAGCACATAGAACAGAAGAGCTTCTCGAACATATCAATTCAGAACTGCAGGAATTAAAGCAATTAGCTAAAGCTAATGGTTTTGTAGGTAAGCAAGAGGAGTTAGAAGACAAGCCTTCAGAAAGCCAAACCTTAAAAGAAGGTAAGATTGCAGATTTAGAGCAAGTATCTGGTTCTTTAGACGACGATGATCTCGAAGAATATAGTGATTTTTAAAACACTAAGCCACTAGGTATCCTAGTGGCTTTTTTGCTTTCGGTGGTTTATTGATTTTTAAGGTGTTTCCATTTTCATATTTACAGAGAACGTGCTCAGACTAAAAGAATGATGTGAATAAGGAGTTTATTTATTGGTAATAGAAATCAGACCCAGTACTTCTATTTGTTTTAAGCACCCCTTCATACTTCTTTGTATCAAGAACATTAATAAGTGGTGTGACAAATACCGTATTGATACTCAATTTGCTCCTAGAGTGTTAGATAGAAGGAATCGGTATAGTCATGGTATACTAATAACAAACATGGAAATGATGGAGGATATTATGACAAAACGATTAGATTTGCGTGTCGACTTTGCATTTAAATCACTATTTGGCACACATGGAAATGAATCTATTTTAGCTGCTTTTTTGAACGCAGCACTCCGTTTTCCAGATGATAAAAAAATTCAGACGGTGCAGTTATTAGATCCGCATTTCAATAAAGAAAATCAAGAAGATAAACGCTCTATTTTAGATGTACACGCACAGTTAGAGGATGGAAGCCGTGTTAATATTGAAATTCAGCTTAATAACAAACATGACATGGAAAAACGAACACTCTATTACTGGTCTAAAATGTACAGTAGTCAAATGAAAGAAGGCATGGACTACGGAGAGCTTTGTAAAACGATTACCATTAACATTGTGAACTTCCGTTATTTATCTCATATTCATGATTATCACTCTACCTTTCAGTTATATGAGCGAGAGCAGAAATTACTCCTAACGGATATGCTGGAAATTCACTTTATGGAGCTACCTAAGTTATTAATAAAATGGCGTAACAGAGAGGTAGATCCACGGGAAGATCAACTTGTGCGATGGTTATTATTACTTGAAGCATCCGAAGATGAAGAAATCACTCAGGTATTGGAGGAGATTGCGATGCAAGAAGATCAAGTATTGAAGAAAGCGATGGACGAGTGGGAACGTGTTAGCCAAGATCCGGAAGTGCTATTAGCATATGAAGCACGAAGAAAAGCATTATTAGATGAAAAGTCAGCTTTAAGAAGAGCTGAAAAACTTGGAGAAGAAAAAGGAAAACAAATAGGTGAAGAAATAGGCGAAAAGAAAGGTATCATAAAGGTGGCCTTAAGTATGATCCAAAAGGGTTTAGATACCCAAACAATCGCTGAATTTACAAACCTTACACCAGAAGAAATTGATAAATTTCGTCACCAATGATCATATTTTGAAAAGAGACTGCCTAATAAATTAATTTATTAGGCAGTCTCTTTTTTAATTTCTTCATTATCAACTTATCTAATTTGAAGTTTATTTTAATTAAGTTTGCTTATATTTCTTGTATCCTTATCACGTAGCGTACTATAGTAGGAAAATATAAGTCTTTTATTTTTTATTAAATGGAAGGCCAGTTCTTATATACCCTCTTTTAAGTTGCACTAGCATTTTTCTTTTTTTTCACAGGTAATCCGTACTTATTAGAGTTTTCTTTTATTTTTTTTGCGATTTCTTGTGCTTCTTCTTTCGTCATTTTCATACAAAAGACTCCTCTCATGTTCTAGTATTATAAGTTTTTTCCACTATCTCAAAAAAATATACATGCTCCTCCCTCCCCTGCCATATACATGTTTTAGGTATGTACAAAAAGTCATTGTCCTAGAGATAATTTTAGATTTTAGGAGTGATTATGTGAGAATAGAAGAGAAGAAAAGAAAAATTCGAAGTGACAAAAAACGAGATGTAAAACCATCTCTTCCAATTGATCTTAAAGAATGTGTTTATCGATTGTCTTACATTACAAATACACCTGTAAAAAATGTAGTTGAATCAATTTGTATATCAGGCCTTGCTTCTTCAAAAGTAATGGATTACCTATCAAATTATTTTAGAAGAGGATTTAGCTTTGGCAGCACTGTGTATATGGGGGATATGTCCAAAGAGCCAATTAGACACCTATACAAAAATATTGAGAAAGAGCGTGTCTCTACGCGTTTAAAAGATGGACATGGAGAAACGTATGATATTTTGAAACGCTTAGCTTATGCTTTAGATTGTCCTCCTGCATTAGCAGCATCTTTTTTAATTGAAGCGAGCATAAGGAATTCTGATTTTGTTGATGACTACATGACTCGGCATTTAGAAGAAGAATTGGATCAGGGAAGAATAAAAGAGTTAAAAGAGGTATTAAAATTTATTAATAAAAATAACCCTTATAAAGAAGAGTACAGTTTACACAATTTAATTTCTTATATTATGGATGAATTAAAGGTAGGAGCAACCAGCTTAGGGTCTTCTGTCCAAAACTGGTTAGAAAGTATACAGCATAAAAAATAGTTTCATCTAAAAAACCTTTGAATTTACGATTCAAAGGTTTTTTGCTTATCTTTTATTTCGTTAAATAAAATTTTTGCGCCTAACGGACTTAAAACCATGTTATTTGCATATCTGCGGTTTTGAGGCGTTATCTCGCCTGTAATCACACATTTGTTATATTCTTCGTATTTTTTTATTTCTATATGATCATCTTCCAATAAGATTTCTACTGAATCGCCTTTAGCTATATCCATTCCTTTTCTTAGTTCAATGGGAAGCACTATACGTCCCAAGGCATCTATCTTTCTTAATGTACTTAGTCCTTTCATCCTAACTCTCCTTTTATATGTTCACAAGTGTAACTCCGATATTATACTATAAATGTATAAATTAACCAATGTAATTCTTATAAACTAAGCTTTTGGAGACAAGTATTAGAACTTTTTCTTAGATTGCTCTTGTACGTAAGTACAAGTATTTGCATGTTCACGGGAAAAGAAATGATCTTGTTTATGATAAACTTTCACTCCACAAGAGGGGCAAGCAAAGAAACCCACTTTAGGACCTTGAGTCACTTCATGTGCATAAAACTCACCAGCTGTTTCAAACATCACTACATGGTTCGCTTTCTCAATCTTAGCTCTCATACAAGCATCTCCCACCTTATTTTGAGTTTAATTCCATAATAAGGTTTAATATGGTGAATTGTAAAAGAAAATGTATAGGTATATACCTATATCTGAAGGGAAAAGTAGCATTTCAATGCCATTTACGCATGAGAATGCTGCTTTTTATTTTAATTCTCCTCTAAACGAACTCCTTCCAATCTATAGCTATATACACTCGCCAACCTTATACAACTTTTATAGGAATACATAATTGAACGTTCATAAAAGTGTATACACTTATGAAGACGTTCGTAATTTGTTTTTAAACTAAAACGAACTATAAAAGTGATAGGTTTCATATAAAAAAACAAAAAGTCCGTAAAGGTATACTTTTATGAACGGTATATTTTGTGTTATTGTTAAATTTATACAAATAATCCTATTTCAAATTTGGGTTTAAATATTATATCTATAATTGCATTAAAAAACCTATTCCCTTGTGCTGTTATGTGGGAATAGGCTCAATGAGTTAAGATGACATTTCGAAAAATCTCCAATTAACATGCCTTTTTTATTTTACAACAATCCAAAGTGGAAAGCGATTACATTTTTGTTTTAAACACAAAAAAATCGTAGCTTAGAAAGGATGGCGAACTTGTTGGAGTTTGGTTTCAAGAATTAATATGCACAGGTATATTATTTTTCCTTTATCAATTCCCCTATCCCTATTTACATAATGAAAAGAAAAGCTACTGATAAAGGATCAGTAGCTTTTCTTTTCATTATGTATCTTATCAGATTCAGCTCCATCCGTATATAAATCCCATTATTATACATAATAATAAACAAATATACTTTCTCAAAAGGGGCTTTGGATAGTGAATAGAGAACAAGTCATCGATATTTATCAAGATGTTCTAGAAAAGAAAAGAAAACGTTTTCCTAACTATTTCTTTGTAGGTAATGAAGGAAAAAAATATATGCGCTATATGACATGCTATCTACTTGAGCAACGATTATCGATTCCTATTCACGAGATTCCTCTACAGGTAACGGCAGGCACTTTATGGTCTAACCGTCTTAAACCACCTGCTATGCTTTATGAATGGAATTATTACGAAGTCATTGATAACGCTTATCCAGGAAGATTTAAAGCTTGGCAGTTTCAACAAGTTCCTGATAAATATTGGGATGGAGACGAAGGAAGAAAACGAGCTATTGAAGCAGTAAAGTACGTAATAGAGGAAAAACTAAAAATCCCTCTTAAAGAGATTCCTATTCAGGTTAATATTCACTTTTTTAGTCAACATAGCCTGAGAGGTGTCTTTTCCCTGTTCGGCCAATCCCCTTTTCAAGTAGTAGAGGCTGTTTATCCTGGAGTCTTTAAACCTTGGCAATTTGCTCATGTTCCCATGAATTGTTGGAAAAATGAAGAATACGTTCGGGAGGCAATGGTCGATTTTTTATTCAGACAGCTTCATTTCTCTTCTTATGAGGAGGCTTTTCTCAAATTAAAAGGAAGTCATTTCACCGATTTTCAGTTAACTGGTCTCTTTCAAATGGCGTTTGATTCCAGAATGAACAATGTGAAGGAGTGGATAAAAAACCAGTTAATGAATATAGACAATGAATTATCTTATGTGAATCTTGATTAATAAAAGAACCAATTGAAACGAATAGCCTGAACTACATCTCTATTATTTCCATTTCCTTTTTTCAAAAAGCGATTTATAAGTATGCAGTTACTTGCTTTGATTCTTCTTCTTTATAAAAAGATATGCAGATTCAGCAAAAAAAAGAAAAAGAAGAAAAAAGAGCACAAATAATTCGGCAACTTCCATTACTCGAAAAGGACTCAAGGCGTTGTACAACGCCTGAGAAACATCAAATCCTTGAAGAATATCAATGCCTAAAGAAAATCCCATTAAGCATCCCATCATTAAAAGGCTAATACCTATGATTTTCATATCAATCACGCTCCATTTAATAGGTTTTTCTTTTTCTTCTATGATGATACATAAATATTTATTGTTAATTTTTACATAAAAAGTTTCTATATGGTTAAATTAATAAAAATTTAAAGAAGGGTGCTTAAATCTATGCCTTCGTTTTTTAAAGATAGCAAACAAAAAAAGAAATCAGCACAAGATGACGAGAATCAAACTACTGATCAACCAATAGAACAAATACAAGTTTCATTATCGGGCAATCTTAACATGATTAAGCAGAAAACCGGAAATAGTTCAGATGTCGTTATTCGTGAGATAAAAATGGGAGGGGCTTCCGACATAAAAACAGCGATTGTCTATGTAGAAGGAATTGTAGACAATCAGTCGATTCAAGATTATCTACTGCAATCTATGATGAAGGATGATCATAAAGAAGAATTAAATCCGCACAATGCGATAGACCTCCTTTCTAAAGATATAATGACAATTGGAAACATATCCTCCATCACTAGCTTGGATGATTTATTTGCATCTTTAATGGCAGGAGATACTCTTATCCTAGTGGATGGAGTAAAACAAGCACTGAGTGCTAGCACCAAAGGTGGAGAAAAACGTTCCATCGCGGAATCTACTACTCAAATGGTGGTGCGAGGACCAAAAGGGGCCTTTACCGAGTCTCTTGGGACCAATACAGCTATGGTACGCCGCATCATTAAAACCCCTGATTTATGGATGGAGTCTTTAAAAGTAGGACGCGTAACAAAGACAGATGTGACATTTATGTACATACATGGCATTGCCAATGATAAAGTCGTTAAAGAAATTCGTCAGCGATTGAAGCGAATTGATATCGATAGCATTTTGGAATCAGGTTATATTGAACAACTAATAGAGGATCAAACATTCACCCCTTTTCCAACTATGTACAACACGGAGAGACCTGACGTTGTAGCAGGAAACCTACTAGAAGGGCGGATTGCTATATTTGTGGATGGAACCCCCTTTGTACTGATTGCACCTGCTTTGTTCATGCAATTCTTCCAATCGGCTGAAGATTATTATGCGCGTTTTGACATTGCAACCTCAATTCGTCTTTTACGTATTTTTATGTTTATGATTTCGTTAATCGCGCCTGCTACCTATGTCGCGGTAACAACCTTCCATCAGGAAATGGTACCAACCACGCTCATTGTAGCAATTGCGGCACAGAGGGAAGCTGTTCCTTTTCCAGCATTTGTGGAAGCCCTTCTTATGGAGCTAACCTTTGAAATCTTACGAGAAGCAGGGATACGTTTACCTAAAGCTATTGGTTCAGCCGTATCCATTGTCGGGGCCCTTGTAATTGGTCAAGCAGCCGTTCAAGCAAGTATTGTGTCACCAGCAATGGTTATCATTGTATCGATCACAGCCATTGCCAGTTTTGCCACACCTTCTTTTGATATGGCGATTTCAGCTCGCTTAATTCGGTTTTTGTTTATGATTGGCGCAGCAACATTTGGTTTCTATGGCATCATTTTATGCCTTTTAATGATGGTTGTACATTTATGCAGTTTACGTTCGTTTGGGGTACCTTATATGGCTCCATTTGCTCCCTTCATCCCTGTAAACAATGGAGATACCGTTATAAGATTACCGTGGTGGACACTGAGACAAAGACCGCGATTAATTACTGCTAACACGGTTCGAGAAGGATCAAATCAAAACCCGCACCCCCCTGCATCTCGTGGTATGGTGAATCGTGATTTTGAAGAAGGTGACAACAATGAAGCGTAAAGGAGTTTTTCTTTTATTGATGATGACGGTAACCATCTTGCTCACCAGTTGTTGGAGTAAAAAAGAGTTAACTGACCTTGCTATCGTGGCAGCTCTGGGCGTCGATAAAACAAAAGATGGAAGATATCACATAACGCTCCAAATTATTAATCCAGGGAATGTGGCTGGTATACAAGGAGGGGGAGGCGGTACTCAAAGCCCTCCTATTACCATTTATTCAGCTTCAGGAGACAATGTAGTCGAAGCAAGTAGACGGGCTTCGGGCAGAATTTCTCGACGATTGTATTATGCTCATACAAACTTGGTCGTGGTTGGTGAAAAATTGGCTAAAGAAGAAGGGCTTGATACATTAATTGATGCGTTTGATCGAGATCCAGAATTTCGAAATACTTCCACCCTCGTGATTGCCAACCATTCGTCCGCAGCTGATCTAGTGAAAACGTTAACGCCGGTTGATAAGATTCCAGCGAATAAAGTGCTGAAAACCTTAGAATTTACGGAAAGAAAATGGGGAGAGAATGTAAAAACATCGCTTCAAGAGGTGATGAAGAGCCTTGAATCTCCTGGAAGAGGAACTGTCGTATCAGGATTTCGTCTAGATGGAAATCCCCAGCAAGCACAAAAGCTGGATAACCTTCAGGAAAGTGCACCCGAAGCAACGCTTCGTGCTTCTGGAATTGCTGTCTTAAAACAGGGAAAGCTAGTAGATTGGTTGTATGGAAAACCAGCAAGAGGAACGGTATGGATTCTTGATAAAATCCAAGGAACGGATATTAATATTGATTGGGCAGGAAAGAAAGAAGCTATTGCTTATCAAACTGTACGACAAAAAACAAGTGTGTCTGCTCAAGTGAAGAATGGCAAACCTCATATTTCTGTTCATACACGTGTTGAAGGAGATATCGGTGACATGGAGGTACCTGTTGATATCACCAATCCAAAGGTCATTACAAAAATCGAACAATCCGTGAGGAAAGAAATTAAAAAAGAGCTAAAGACAGCTATTGAACGTGCCCAAAAAAACAAAACGGATATTTTGGGATTTGGAGAAGTAGTTCACCGTACTAGACCAAATCAATTTAAGAAAATGAAAATGGAATGGAATGATGTGTACTTTCCGAAGTTAGATGTAGATATTACAGTGGAAGCCTATGTACGTCGCGCTGGCTTACGAAACAAGTCATTTCTTTCAGGAGTAAAAGAGAATCAAAAATAAGGAAAAGGAGGTGCCAGTTAAATGGAGAAAGCAAAAATTAGTGCCAATCAGCTCTTTATTCTAATGGTTTTATTTGAGCTGGGGAGTGCTTTACTGGTACCTCTTGCCATCAGAGCCAAACAGGATGCATGGCTTGCGATTCTATTGGGAATGTTAGGCAGTTTCGTTTTGTTTTTAGTTTACCATAAACTTTATACCTATTATCCCAACCTCTTACCCACAGAATATATGCAAAAAATCTTAGGTAAAGTACTAGGTACCGTACTGGCTTTTGTTTACATTCTTTATTTTATGTATGATGCCTCAAGAGTTCTACGTGATTTTGGTGAAATGTTGTTGACTTTTGCCTATCCTGATACGCCTTTATTCATCGCCAATGCATTATTAATGCTTGTCATTGTTTATACAGTCAGAAAAGGAATTGAAGTCATAGCTCGATCAGGAGAACTGCTTTTTATTTTTATGTATGTTCTTGCGGTTGCTGGGTTTATTTTAATCATTTCTTCTGGTTTAATTGAGTTTAAAAATTTACAACCTGTTTTGGAAGATGGCTTTTTACCATCTGTAAAGGTTGCAGTGTCTGAAACTTTATATTTTCCGTTTACCGAAGCTATCGTATTTACGATGATTTTGCCATATTTAAATAATCCTAAGAAGGCAAAGGTGACCATGCTATGTGCCACGGGATTAAGTGGAATCAATTTGGTTATTACGATGCTCATCAATATTAGTATGCTTGGCGTTAACCTGACTGCACGTTCGCAATTTCCTCTTCTTAGTACAGTAGCAAGCATCCAAGTAGCTGATTTTCTAGAACGACTGGATGTATTTTTTATGCTTGCTATGGTGATTGGGATTTTTTTTAAAATTACCGTATTATTTTATGCGGCCACCATAGGGACAGCTAACTTATTTAAAGTTAAATCACCTTCAAGGCTTCGTATCCTTTAGGTATCGTTATTTTATTTTTATCTATCACAATCGCGAGTAATTTCCAAGAACACCTTCATGAAGGATTACATGTAGCCAAAGTTGTTCTACATATTCCTCTGTTCACAATAATTCCTCCTATCCTTCTTTTTGTAGCTTTCATAAAAAACAAGAAGAAGCATCAGGGTAAACACATTTGATGAACTAATTTTCATATAGAACATTTTCGTTATCGTTATATTCCTTAGTAAGGTACTTACCAGTAGAAAGAATCTTTTTAGTCTAGAGTTAACCTTAAAGCAATCTACTACATAATGTTCAAAAATAGCAAGTGATGAAAACGTTAAAAAAAGATTCAAGAAGACAAAAGGTTGCTTTAAATAAAAACAAAAAGGAGGTTCCAATTGCATGGAGAAAGCTAAAATTAGTTCTAGTCAGCTCTTTATCTTAATGGTTCTATTCGAACTGGGTAGTGCTTTATTGGTACCTCTTGCAATAGATGCAAAACAAGATGCGTGGCTTGCGATTCTGCTTGGAATGGTATTCAGTTTCGTTCTATTGTTAATCTACCACAAGCTTTATACCTATTATCCCGATCTTTTGCCTACAGAGTATCTGCAAAGGATTCTCGGGAAAGTACTTGGAACCGTACTGGCTTTTGTTTACATTCTTTATTTTATGTATGACGCCTCAAGGGTTCTACGCGATTTTGGTGAGATGCTGTTAACCTTTGCCTATCCGGACACACCTTTATTCATCGCCAATGCATTATTAATGCTTGTCATTATTTATACCATTAGAAAAGGAATTGAGGTCATAGCTCGATCAGGAGAACTGCTTTTTATTTTTATGTATGTTCTTGCGGTTGCTGGTTTTATCTTAATTGTATCTTCTGGATTAATCGAGATAAAAAATTTACAACCTATTTTGGAAGAAGGTTTATTCCCTGTCCTAAAAGTGGTATTTACTCAAACGTTGTATTTTCCATTTACAGAAGTCATTGTATTTACGATGATTTTACCCTATTTAGACAACCCCAAGAAAGCAAAGGTAACTATGTTATGCGCAACAGGATTAAGTGGAATCAATTTAATTATTACCATGCTTATTAATGTCTGTGTACTCGGGGTTGATTTAACTGAACGTTCCCAATACCCACTTCTTAGTACAATTGAGAGCATCCAAGTAGCTAATTTTTTAGAACGTCTTGATGTATTTTTTATGCTCGCATTAATCATCACGATTTTCTTTAAAATTTGTGTGCTATTTTATGCAGCTGTCGTAGGAACTGCTAGTTTATTCAAGGTTAAATCACCTTCACGGTTATCGTATCCTTTAGGGCTAACCATTCTCTTTTTATCTATTACCATTGCGAGTAATGTTCAAGAACATAACCATGAAGGACTAAAGGTGGCAATGCTGGTTCTACATATCCCTCTTCTTACGGTCATTCCTCCTTTGCTTCTTCTTGTAGCTTTCTTTAAAAATAGGAAGAAGCATGGGAAAAACAAATTTAACTAGCTAATTTTCATATGGAATATTGTCATCCTTGTTAAATTCCCCAGTAAAGTTCTTATCCGTAGAAAGAATACTTTTAGCCTAGAATTAACCTTAAAGTAAAACTAGTATTTATTACATAACGGTCGAAAAATCAGAAGTGGTGAAAGCAGTAAAGGATAATCCAAAAAATTAAAACATTTCCTTAAATACAGTTGAAAGGGAAGGCGGATTGAATGGAGAAAGCTAAAATTAGTGCCAGTCAGCTTTTTATCCTAATGGTTTTGTTTGAGCTGGGTACTACTTTATTGTTACCTATTGCTATGGACGCAAAACAGGACTCTTGGCTTGCAATTCTGCTTGGAACCGTATTCAGTTTTGTTCTGTTTCTAGTCTATAATAAACTTTACTCGTACTATCCAGATATTTTACCTACAGAGTACATGCAAAAAATCTTAGGTAAAGCCATAGGAAGCGTACTGGCCTTTCTTTATATCTTTTATTTTATCTATAATGTAGCAAGGGTTCTGCGTGATATCGGCGAGATGTTGTTAACCTTTGCCTATCCTGATACCCCTTTGTTTATTGCGAATGCTTTATTGATTCTTGTTATTATTTATACAGTTCGCAAAGGTATCGAAGTAATAGCACGATCCGGAGAAATCTTTTTTATCATCATGTATATCCTAGCCATCACTGGCTTTATTCTGATTGTATGTTCGGGATTAATCGATATTACGAACTTACAACCAGTACTTGAAGAAGGGATATTCCCACCCTTGAAAGTTGTTTTTACTCAAATTTTGTATTTTCCTTTTAGTGAAGCGATTGTGTTTACAATGATTTTACCGTATTTAAAAAACCCAAAGAAAGCCAAAGTAACCATGTTATGTGCATCAGGATTAGCTGGCATCAACTTGACTATTGCCATGCTGATTAACATTAGTGTACTTGGGGTTGATTTGACTGAACGTTCCCAATTTCCTCTTCTTAGCACCATACAAAGCATCCAAGTAGCTGACTTTTTAGAACGTCTTGATGTGTTTTTTATGATTGCTTTAGTTACCGGTGGCTTCTTTAAGATAAGTGTGTTGCTTTATGCGGCTGTCATAGGAACGGCCAACTTATTTAAGATTAAATCACCTTCACGACTTTCATATCCTATAGGGCTTATGATTCTATTTATGTCAATGACGATTTCTAGCAATTTTCAAGAACACCTCCATGAAGGATTGGGGATAGAGATGTTTGTTTTGTATATGCCCCTCTCTGCGATTATTCCTCTTCTGCTGCTTCTTGTTGCTTTCTTGAAAAATAGAAAGAAGCAGAGCGAGTAACAGGTTCATTTGCTTGGTTTTTCTGAGGAGGAAATAACTCTTACAATCCGTGAATCCTTCTAAACTAGTGCTTATCAATGTGAATTTAAACTATTTGAGGTGATTTTTCTGTATAGTTGGTTTTATGATCATTTTGTTAATACTATCCTGTTTCCTCTTACTTGTATAATGATGGTAGCTATCATGTTGAGTGCATATGCGTACTTTAAATTAAAAAAATAGATAATTAACAGTTTCAGGGCTTGTTGATTCATAACGGAGCTTTCTTCTTTAAAACTTGATTATTTATACAAAATACAGTTATCACTTATATTAATGACTTAAGAAAAGCTCGCTATCTAAAAAAGTCAGGCATCATAATGAATTTTATCTGCAACAACATGGTAAAATGGTCTATTTTTATCTATGATGAAGCTCTTATTATTCCTGAACTTATACTTTATTGAACACTCCTTGAGCACCAATGCACACATTTTGTTTTAGTTTTTGCTGAGAAAAAGAGTAACTTTAGGGTTGCTCTTTTTTTTGTTAAATGGTATAATCTCCAAAATATAAAGATTCTACATGGTTTTAGTTTTGTAAGATAAAACTTATCGGAGAACCGCCTTACTTTTGTAGGGCGGTTTTTTCGTGCTATTTTTTTGGATGGTATCCGAGGTTTGCATTTACTTTTCCAGTTAGTCCATCGTTTTCAGCAGGAATTTTATTTCCGACAGATTGGGGTACATCTACTGGTTGGATACTTCCACCGTTTGTATCATAACTATTGCTATGATTGTTATTATTATGTGTTTTATTGAAACTGTGTTCTGGCACAAAAACACCTCCTAAACGTATTATTTGATTTGTGTTGAAGAAAATAAGAGGTAGTATGAGGAAATTACTAATACAACTACTCACGAAAAGACTTTTAATTTTACGTATGAGTTCGCTAGCAACACGATTTTAGGCAAAAAAAGAGCAACCGTGATTATTTCGGCTGCTTTTAGTAGAGCTCATACATATTTGATGTATGGAATAAGCTATTTTCATCTTATTTTTCGCATATAGGCTATTTTTTATAGGGGTTAACATATGTATAAAAGGAGCGCTTTTTATACATTCTCGTTTCTTTCAACTATCCAAAGAATGTAGTCATATCAACAATGTATAAAAAGATGTATACTCCGGAAAAGGGACTCTTAGCTGAACCCAAGTGGCGCACAGGGTTCTCTTTTTCGTGTCTTCCGGAAAGAGACATTATGTTAACTACAAATGTATGAAATATACAAGCTGAATAAAAGTACATTTTTCGATAAAATGGATTAAAAAGGAAGTGTGTTATGAAGAATTTTAAATATGATACATACATTGTATTAGAGCTACCCATGCAAATTTCTGAACAAGTTATGACTATTAAAAGGACATTTAAAGATTCATTTCAAATGGCTCTCCCTGCAGATGTTACTATTGCTGGATCTAGTGGAGTAGGAGTACTTGATCCTGCTCAAGAACCAAGTGTAGTATATAGTACTCTAGATAATATAGCTTTAAAGATAAAGCCAATAAGAACCTCATTTTTAGAAGTAACGAGATTTCCTTCCACGAATATATTCTTCTTTTCATTTAAAAATGAAACTCCATTTTATGACTTGCATAGAAAGATAGCACATTCAAATATACGTTTTTTTAAAAGTGAATTTCCGTTTAAACCACATGTCACTTTATGTACTAGATCTTCTATAACGGAAGCAGAGATGAAGAAATTACTTGCAATCAAACTAGATGAAGAATTTATAATTGATACTCTATCAGTCTGTTCTCTTGAAGTATCCAATAATAAAATAAAGGACCATTTGCTTTATAAGGTTAAATTAAATGGGTGCCTATAAAATGTTTTATGTTAACTATAAACGTATACTTATACGGACGTTGAATTTAATTCTGTTTCAAAACGTTAAAGGAATAGAGTCAATAGCTTCTTTGTATCCAGGTTATTGACTCAAATCTAAATAATAGGTTAGCTGACTGCGATGTATCTTAACCCACTAAAATATAGAAGATATTTATGTTAGTTTCTATAAGGCAAGTTATTGACAATAGCTTGTTCAAAAACTCTCTTATCGAGGGCTTCTAGCTCCTAATAAATTGCACCTTCCTAAATGTTCTTTTAAACAAATATAAAAAATTACTACTTTTAAAAAAACTCATTCTTATAAATATTAGCACTGATTTTCTAAGTGAAAAATAAAACCTCTTAAGTTAGTCTTATATATCTAGATAAATTACATAAAAAAGATTTGGATACAATTTAGTATTATTTCCTTAGTCTCATTTTTTATAATTTTACAATTTAGGGATTTTATAGAATAATTTTTTGATATAATCTTAGGAAGTGATTTTCTAATTACTTATAGATTGATTAAGACATTTTATTTTAATGTAATTCAATCTGAAATCTTATCCAGAAAATACAGATCACATAGAAAGTGAGATTATCTAATGGTTTATTCTACTATCCGTCCAATGCTATTTAATGTAGATCCAGAAAGAGCACATAATTTAAGTATTAGGGCTCTGAAAATAATGCAATCAAATTCTTTTGTAAGAGAACAGTATAATAAAAAGATGACAACTAACGACCCTAAACTTAAATCCTCGTACTGGGGATTGGATTTTTTAAATCCTGTTGGTTTAGCAGCTGGGTTTGACAAACATGCTGAAGTATACCCAGGTCTATCTGCCCTAGGCTTTGGATCCGTGGAGATTGGATCAGTTACGCCGGTTCCACAACCTGGAAATACGTTACCTAGACTTTATCGCTTACCAGAAGATAATGGATTAATTAATCGTATGGGATTTAATAGTCATGGAATACATAAAGTTAAAGAAAACTTTGAAAAATTACCAAAACCCCAGACCCCTATCGGCATTAATCTAGGAAAAAATAAAGATACTTCGAATGTAGATGCAGCTTCAGATTATACGAAAAGCTTAGACTTATTATATCTTTATGGAGATTACTTTGTTATTAACATAAGTTCTCCCAATACTAAAAACCTACGTGATTTACAACATACAAACAATCTAAAACCTTTTTTAGAAAAAATCTTAAATACAAGAAACAACTTACTTAAAAACACAGGGAAGTTTCGACCTATTATTTTAAAGGTAGCTCCTGATTTAACATTAGATCAGCTTGAACAAGCTGTTGATATTGCATTAGTGGTGGGCATAGACGGGCTTATAGTTAGTAATACAACTATTTTAAGAGAGGGATTAACATCGATTCATAAACACCAAATAGGTGGGCTTAGTGGTAAACCCCTAGCAAAAAGATCCACAGATTTAATTCATCGAGTTTATAAACAGACTAAAGGCAAAATACCTATCATTGGAAGTGGGGGTATATTTACTGGTAAAGATGCCTTTGAAAAGCTAACTGCTGGTGCCAATATGGTTCAGGTTTATACCGGAATGATTTATCGAGGACCATCCATAGCCAAGTATATTAACAACGAATTGCTTAATATTTTAGAAAATGAAAGCTATTCTTCAATACAGGAAGTCATTGGCTCCCAACATAACAATTAAATAAAAAAGGGAGTATCTTATACTCCCTTTTTTATTTAGCTATATGATTTGTTTAATCCATATAAATCCATGTATTGACTGATTTTATTGTAATACGGATGATTAATACCGTGCGAAGAATTAATATAATCCAAAACATTTGATATTGTAGCTACTGCATATATACGGACATCATACATTTCGGAAGCTTCTTGTAGTGCAGTTAATCGTGAATTTTCAGATGTTTTTTCTTCTCTATCAAGAGCAACTAAAAACCCTGATAAAATTCCACCTTCACTTTCTACAATTTCTTTGGTTTCTCTTATCGTTCTTCCAGAAGTAATAACATCGTCTACTGCTAATACTTTTTTCCCCTTTAAAGGTGTACCTATAATACTACCGCCTTCGCCATAATTCTTTTTTTCCTTTCGATTAAAAGCATAAGGAAGGTTTGTATCTCTTTTGTAGAAATGTGCCATAGCAGTCGCTAAGGAAATAGGAATTCCTTTATAGGCTGGTCCAAAAATCACATCAAAATCTATATTATTATCAATAATGCTTTGAGAATAAAACTTGCCTAAAGAAGCTAATTTTAGAGAATCATCAAATGATCCAAAATTAAAAAAGTAGGGACTGATTCTACCTGATTTTAATTTGAATTCTCCAAATTTTATAATTTGCTCATTAAATATAAAATCTACAAACTCTCTACTATTTGAATTCATTTACTGCCAATCCTCCTTTAAAATATACATAATGAAATTAAATATTCACCTTTTCTCTTACCTGAAGTACACTATCTGGTTTTTTATGCTTAATTTCTTCATTTAGGCGCTCTCTATTCAAAAGAGTAATTGCTTTTGAGTTTAACCAATCTTCATCATAAAACTGGTCTAAATAATTTATTCCTGTATCTGGAATTATAGCTACTGCGGATTCCGAATTACTATTATGCAACCAGGATAAAGCTGAGGAAACAACTAACCCTCCTGAACCTCCAATCATAATTCCATGTTCTTTAGCAAGTAAATGACACATAGAGATTGCTTCCTGATCACTTGAAATATATATATCATCAAGAACAGATATATCAGTATTTTTACTTCTCCACCCAAGCCCTACACCGTTAATCAGATAAGGAGTAAATGAATTTCTAAATACAGCTGATCCTTCTACATCTGAAGCAATGACTTTAATAGACGATTTTTTATCCTTGATAGCCTTACCTATTCCACATAAATGACCACCTGTACTAACGGCACCAACAACCGAATCTATTGGAAGAGCAGTAATTTCTTTAGCTGTATTGAGATAATGATAGGCAGGATTATCGGGGTTATCATATTGATTCGGCCAATAAGCTCCTACATTTTCTTGCACTAATTCTTTTACTCTATTTATTCTAGTTCTTTGATATCCACCGTTCTCATCTTTATCTCGTACCATTTCAACCTTTGCTCCGTATGCCTTATACCATTTAAGAAGACTTTGACTAATTTTCGGGTCTACTACAATGATTACATTAAAGCCATATACGGCACCTAACATAGAAAGTGACTTACCTAAGTTACCTGAGGTAGATTCAATTAATGTGCCACCTGGTTTTAATTTCCCATCTTTTAATGCTGCCTTTACTAATCCAATCGCTGTACGATCTTTAACACTAAAGTTTGGATTAAAATAATCAAGTTTCAAATACAATCTTTTCCCATCTGGGATTAAATTATCTTTTAATTCCACTACGGGTGTATTTCCTATACATTCAGCAATGTTCTTAGCAATCATTGAATACTCACCCCACTATTTTGATGTTTCCGTTTTTCCGCGTTAAGACTGTATTTCCTTTTTCTGAAATAAGTACTGGATCTTCTATGTGTAATGCACCTAATCCAAATTCATAATAAGGAGTTTCTACAGAAAGTACCATTCCTTCCTGAACAATGTCTTCACTATTTGGTGCTAATATAGGTAACTCATATGGTTCAAGGCCTATACCATGTCCAACATGGTGACGTCTATATTCAGGGAATCCTAAATCATGAACTGCATTCATTGTTAAATCAAATACTTCTTTTCCTTTCATTCCAGGTTTAATTTCTTCCATGGAAAGCAATTGACCTTTATAGAGGGCATCAAATTTTTTATATTCAGGTTTTAAATGTTTAAAACTTAGAACGCGTGCAATATCTGCCCAATAACCATTACTAACAATGTCACAGTCGAACCAAATTAAGTCCCCAGCTTTTAGCTTTATATCTTGACTTTGACGCCTTTGCCCTCCTATTGCGTGCCTTCCTACCTTTATCATAGGCAATACAGGTAGTGCATCTTGTTGAGCAATAGATACCTTGAAGATGTTAGCGATTTCTACTTCACTTATGCCTTCATATATATTTTCAGCAACTGCATCGATTGCATTTTCTATACATCTTGCTGAATAAGCTAGAGAGTTTATTTCTTGTTCTGTTTTTATTGCTCTTACAGCTCTTATAATATTAGAACAAGGCTTAAATTCACTTTTGCCGAATTGCTCCCTAAGGTGTGAAAGATGAATAGGCTTTATTCCTTCCTCATCAATCCCTATTCTAGATCCTTCTAGCCTAAGTGATTTTAATAAACCAACGAGTGCTTCTTGTCCGTTTGAATAACTCTCACTTATATCTGACAATTTATTTAATCTTTCTTCTTCTGGACTAAGGGTTTTTAAATTTCCATGTTCTCTATAAAATGTTCCGTACGTAAAGACATGTCCAATATTAGTCCTTGCATCTAATATTTGATCAACTTCCCCAATAGAATGTACTATATGTACTACATCAGGTTGTTCTAAAGTAATTACGGTATAACATTGCCCATTGTAAGGATTTAACGTTTTTATAACAGGTTCAAACCCTGTAAAATAACGTATATTTTCTTTTGTAGATGAAATAACAGCACTTATTTCATAACTTTTCATTTTTTCCACAAGAAGCTCTACATTATAAAACATATTATTCTCCCTTAAAGATGTTGTTTTACTAGCTTTATTACTGCAGGAGCTAATAAATGCTCATTCGTTATATCTATCCATTCAGCTTCACTAATTTCAGCAGAGGGGTAAATACTCCCTTTCCAATCTGCTGTAAAACACACTAGCTCTACTAAAGCATCCTCTCCATAAGCCTGATCGGTAACCGTGCATAGATATTTAATGGTTTTATCAAGTAGATCTATATTTAATTCTTCTGATAGCTCCCTTTTTAAAGCATCTTCAGCTAACTCAAACTCTTCTATCTTTCCACCTGGTAAATACCAATGTTTATTGTTTCTTACTCTAACTAATAACAATTTATTTTCATGTTGTTTTACTAGGCATGCGCACTTTATTAACTTCTTCATTTAAAGCATCTTCCACCATTTCTAACATAGTAGTCTTATCATATGATAAGTAATGATTTGCTGCGATACGCATTGGATCACCAGCATGATAGCGTTCATATACCAATTGTCGCTGCCCAAAACTATCTCCTGAAATATCCCATGCTAAATTTAATAATTTAGTTCTTTCTACCGCGCTTGTTTCCCCAGTGGATAATGAAATATTTAACGCATCTTTATTCCCCGTCATAAAATCATTATAATGAGGGCTAGCTAGCATTGAACCAGCTGCAAGAGATTGAATATGCTTCACCATCTTTTCATACATTGTTGGAAAATTATATCTAATTGCTTGTATAGCATTAATACTTGGTGTTATTATTCCTTTTTCGGAAACAGTTGCCTCTTCTTCACTAAGAATAATACTTGCCTTTAACAGTTCTAAGGATGAGGTCAGTTCACCTAGCTTTTCTTGAACATTAATAAATTGGTCTAATTTCAACATTTTTGCTAATTTAATAGCTGTACCTGTGAGCATTTCGGCTTTAGAAACTGCTCTAACTATTCCTTGATGACCTGTATGATGTCTGATATATGTCTTGTCGTAAAACTTATTGGACATTTCTACATCTCTAAATACCAAAACTCTATCCCACGGAACAAATACTTCTTCTAAAAGTAAATAGGCATCAATTTCATCAAATTTATTAGCTAGAGGATGATCAAATACACTCATTGATTCTTTAACTGTAGTTTTTCTGCAGACCATTTTAACACCTGGGGTATCTACAGGTAGAGCAAATGCTAGTGCATAATCTTCATCTCCAGTTTTTAAACCAGGCATATTAAAAATAAGGATTTCATCAGAAATTGGGGCTAGAGTTACAATCATTTTTGCTCCGGTTACTACAATTCCTGACGAGTCGTGGCTAACAACGTGAACTCCTGCAAAATTATTTGTTTGTTGACCTAAGCTTACAGATCGATCAATTTGTGGATTAATTGCCGCATGTCCTACAAATAAGTTATGATCTCTTACGTAATTATAGTAAGCTTTTGCGTTGGCACTATAATCGGTATAGTTACCTGAACCTAATACTTCTGAATGGGCAGAAAGAGCAGCTAATCCTGCATTCATAAAATCAGGAGTCCTACCTAGCATTCCAAAGGATAAATCAGAAACCTCTTTATAAGAAGATCGTTTTGCTTTTAAATCTTCTATTGATCTTGGTATTAACATACTCATAGGAGCCTTCCTACCATTTTCGTTAATAAAGGTATGTACTTCTGGATTTGATTCCTGTAATTCATAATATTGATCTATACAATCAATAGCCCCTTGAAAAGCAGATTCTTGTGCTAAATCATCTATTTTATCTCCATTTAAATAGACAGATTTAATTTTTTGAATTCTTTCCCGATAATTACTCATTAATATACCCCCTCTAAAATCGTATACAATTATTAGATCAAATCAAACAAACAAAAAATTTCCAGCTAGCTTTTTCAATCCCTAAACATCTTAACGAACATACTACTTTATCAAAAGGTTCTTCTATACCAGTACAAAAGTTGGTTAAAATATCCATTTCAATTTCAAGTTAAGGTTTTTTATAAAAAGCACCTTAGTCATTCTTTTGTAGTGAGGGACAATTAATTAATTGAAAATATTGATTATAACTAATGTTTTGACGGATATATCTAATATCAAAAAAAAATAAATTATATAGTAACTAACTATTGATGACATTTAGGTATATTTACTGTTTGCGCTTACATTTAGAAAAAAATTTACATTTATATCTAAATACCTATTTAATTTCCAATTTACGAAAAATATTGAAGTCTTTATGTCCTTCAAATTCTACCTCTTATCTTCTATAATTTTGATGATTAAATTATGTAAGGAGAGAATTTATTTGTTAATCATTCTTATTATTTTTGCTTTTTTAGCAGGTATCGCACTACCGTTTCAATTTAGTATCAATGCACAACTTAGACAGGCCTTAGGTTCCCCATTTTTAGCAGCTACAATCTCTTTTCTAGTAGGAACTATTACTTTAATGTTAACTTCCATATTTGTTAGAGATGGATTTAAATTTAATAAAGCAATTACAGAAAGCCCATGGTGGGTTTGGACAGGAGGATTACTAGGAGCTTTCTATGTATTAGCTACTATAATTCTTATCCCTAGAATAGGCGCAGCTACAACAGTTAGCCTAGTTTTAGCTGGTCAGGTAGTGGCTTCTATTCTAATTGATCATTTTGGTTTAATTCATGTTCCTGTACATGTTTTAACAATTCCTAGAGTTATTGGTACCGTTTTAATTATTGGTGGAGTCATACTAGTTCAAAAATTTTAAAAGAAATTATTAACTTTAAACTGTATACAAGGGGCGTGTTATATTGGAAGTTATTTATCTATCAAATATAGATCAAATGAAAAGAACTTTTTCTCCTCATGCAATGACCTTAGGATTCTTTGATGGTATACACTTAGGGCATCAATTATTAATTGAGGAGGCAAAAAATATAGCTAGGCATAAAAAGATTGAAGCTACATTAATGACTTTTCATCCACATCCTAATGAGATAATAAGCAATGAAAAAGCAAGGAAGTATTTAACACCTCTACCCATAAAATTAAAAAAACTGAACTGTATGGGCTTAGATAAAGTATTTATTATAGATTTCACTAAACAGTTTGCTTCGTTATCACCTAGGAATTTTATTGAACGATACATCTTAGGTATAAATGCAATAGACATAGTCGTAGGTTTTGATTTTACATTTGGCTATAGGGCACAAGGGAATGTAGATTCTTTAAAAAAATCAAATTATTCATCCTTTTTTAAAACTACAGTCATTTCACGAAAAGATTTTGAGAGTGAAAAGGTTAGCTCTACTCTCATAAAGAAGATTATTGCTGATGAAGGAGATGTTGAATTAATTCCTAGCTACCTGGGGTCTTATTATGAAATAGAGGGTATGTTATACATATCTTATGATCTTAATAATAACAATGTATTCCTAGATATTAATGAGAAGTATATTATGCCCAAACCGGGAGTATATGAAGTTGAGATAATAATTAATAAAAAAGAATATGTAAGCTCAATTACAATTCGAAACGAACTTCAAAGGTTATTTAAAGTTAATTTAATACAAGATATCTCTTTAATGGAGCCAGCTGTGCTAACAACAGTAAGGTTTCTGAAGAAAAAATCAAATAATGTAAAATTATTTTCCAAAGCCCTGATGTAAAAGAAATAATCACAAAAAAGTAGTATTAATAAAGAAAAGTATCGCTTTTTCTTTATTAATACTACTATAATTTAATTTTCTTATATATCTAACACATGAACAGATTCTTGATAGAACCTAAGGTGATTTAACCAGTCACTATATAGATTGTTTAAAGCTAAATTATTAATTTCTGCTTCCATTAAAAAATGCAGAGGTAATTTTAAATTTAGAATTCTTCCTTGAAAAAGACACCTTGTTACTCCTGCTGGCAGTAAGATTCCTTCTTCACATAATTCTTTTAGGTCCTCAATAGTAAGTGCAGGAAAGTTAACTACCATAAAACTCTTATTATGTACTTTTTCTTCATTTGGCACTAAACGTTCATATAAATTGCTATCCTTGTATGAGTTTACAATTTCTCTCCAATAGTTATATTTCTTGAAGGGAGAGAGCCGATTATAATCTTTTACTCTATAGTATTTTTTTGTCCCATTTTCATTGTAGACTTCTATACTAAGTATGTCGTTATCATAAGAAGATATTAGCTCTAATGGTATTTTTGATTCGAAAGATTTGAAAAGTTCTTTTCTCAATACTTTATGGGCCCATGACTCTACAGTTAATCTGTGAAAATTCTCCTCATCTACCTTTTGAATAATCATATAATTACATCCTAATGATTTTAAAGCAAGTGTTCTATGAGCACCATCTAATATTAAATATTTATTCTCACTTACTTTTAGAGCTAGAGGAGGGTTTAAAAGCATTCCTTTAGCTAATATACTTTCTTTTATATTTTCAAGTCGACTTTCATCATAGTCTTCATGAAAAAAGAGATTGTTTATTGGTACTGCTTCTAAATCATTAAATACTCCAAGTTTTTCTTTTTCAGTTGTAAACATATATTCACCCTCTTGACTATAAATTTAGATTTCATATTAAGGAATAAATTGTAAATATTTCCTATCATTTAAAGATAGGAAAGCTAAACCAGTTCCATATTAAAGGGTTATCTATTTTTATACAATATAACTATATATTTATATTTTTTCCATATTAGAGTAGATATTCAGACTGTAATAAGGAAAAAATAACCATAAAAAGTATATATTTTCATTAGGTTAAATATGGGTTTATATTACTGTTTTTAATAAGATTACGCACAATATTGGAAATTAATTTTTAAAATTAAATCTATAAAAATATATCTGATTATTTCGTTAGTTTCATTTCCTATATCTTTTACTCTGTACAAGCTAATTGAGAAGTATTCTTTTTTATAATAAAGTTCCTTCATTTTACATAATAAGTATCTAATATTCTTTTTTTTTATTAGAATATTTTTTATAATAGATAGGGTTTATATTTTAATTAAAAATGGAGGATAATTTTATGAAAAGATTAGCAGTTTTTTGTGGCTCAAGTAATGGAGCTTCGGAAATTTACAAAGATGGAGCCATTCAATTAGGAAAAGAATTAGTTAAACGAGGTATTACACTTGTATATGGAGGAGCAAGTGTTGGTATTATGGGGAAATTAGCTAATACTGTATTAGAAGAAGGGGGTCAAGTAATTGGCGTTATACCGAAAATGTTAGAAGATCGTGAAATCTCACACCCCAATTTAACAGAACTTATTGTAGTTAATTCTATGCATGAGAGAAAAGCTAAAATGGCAGAATTAGCAGATGGATTTATTGCATTACCAGGGGGGCCAGGTACACTAGAAGAATTTTTTGAAGTATTTACATGGTCCCAAATTGGATTACATACAAAACCTTGTGGCTTGTTAAACATTAACCACTATTATGACCACCTTATCTCCCTTTTCAACCATATGACTCAAGAGGAATTTTTACAAGAGAAGTATCGTACAATGACCCTCGTTGACACATTACCTGGAAATCTCATTCAACAATTTTATGCATATGAACCACCTACAGTGAAAACTTACAGTAAAAACTCTTAAATATATAATCAAATCTCAAAATCTCATCCCTCATTATATTTTTAAGACGATACTTCTTTAAATAAAAAACTATATTAAATTTAAGTATCAGCATAAAATAAGTTTTGTTTGTCAACAACGATTTAAATTTAAATTGTTGTTGACATATAGATACTTAAGAAATATTTTCTAATGAGACTAACCTTTTATTCAGCAAGTTTTATGATATTGTGACGAGTTTCTTCCTATAAGTACATTATGTTAAGTAGAAAAGGATGCTACTTGTTTTCATTTTTCAGAGAACTCACAGTAATATGTCGACTTGTCAGACAAGATGTAGTATAATAATAAACGAACAACTTAATCTACATAAGTCATTTAATCTAAGATCACCATGTTCTACAAAAAAGGCTATCTCATCTTTGAGATAGCCCTTTTTTGTGAAACTTTCCTACCCATGAACCGAATCACCTTTTTCTCTTAATTTAATGTCCAGTTTATCGTAGTCTCTCCAATCTAAAAAGGTATACTTTTGCGGAAAGCTAATTTGATTTTGGTCCAATACTTTAACATATAAAGTCTCGTTCTAATTCTTTAATTTTTGTAGCTATTTATAAGAACTTTTCATGATTTTCCTAATATCATTATAAAATCAGAATATTCAATTTTTTAAATTTAATTTGTAAGCGATTACATATATAATAAGAATTAGGTTGGATAGCAAGCGTGGCTGTCATTGTATGTGGCGTAGGCGGGGCCAGTACAAGATAAAGATAGCTTATCATATAAAATACTTTATTAATTTGTATGTATAAGAGATTGCTAGTTGGGTAATAATGAAAAATAAGAACTTGCATAAAGGAGGTCAAACTATTGAGCGAATATAGACAGGTTTTCTCTACGTTTATTAACGAAGAACGATTTGACTTACATTCATACCTTACTTATCTATTTATCAATGAATGTCAGGAGGATGTAGTAAATCAGTTAGAACAGGAACATGTAAATCAATAAATTGAGAAAATTGAGAAATATGAAAAACTGAAAGGATAACTAATAATGAATAGAAAAATTGTGTAGGTGACTTAGTCTTTCTCAATAGAAGGAATGGGTCGCCTATTAGTGTTTCTTTTAAATATTAACTGTCGTTAGGAAAACTACTATTTTTACTTCTTATCATTTGCTACTCTATCTTTTACTTTCTTTATAAGAAATTATTAAAGAGACAATTATCAAATATAAATCTTATAAAGATTTATATTTGATAACCTTTAAATTATATGACTCTTATTGCAAATAAATAATTAATTAACTTTATGTATATGAGTAAATATATAAACTAACTTATAAAGTGTATAGTTTTAACATTTACTCTACATGACGACAAATATGAACTTATAGTCGTTGCATCGATTGTTGCAGTGTACCTAGCTATAAAAACAATATTTTAAAAGAGGGGATGTTCCCTCCATAGTAGACAAATAAAAGAAAGCAACCTATTCTCCCTACAATGGAGGGGATTTTTTATGGTGTCTTAGATCTAGATAAAAAATGTCCCTCGATTTGAGGTAATGATTTATAAAGATTAAGTTATTCCTCATAGTAGTATTCATGACAATTCTCATTGAATTAATGGTTGTATTAATCAATTATTTGACCTCCCCTCTATATATTTTTGTAGTTGTTCCAAAAGACAACGAATCTCCGTACATGTGTATAGAGGTAAAACAATATACTTGAGCAAGATTAAATGAACTGTTTTCTCTTTTTTATATAATTTAGTACAACCTCACGTTCATCTTCAAATAACATGTTCAAATGATTAATTTTAGATATTGGTTGCCAGCAATATGAGTCTACGATCTGAACTTTCTTCTCTCCAGCTAATACCTTAACTTCAAAATAGGTCATGTGAACTTCAACATTATAGGTAGTTGCCCTATTCTCTTGTATCTTTTTTACTATCTCTACTTGATAACCTGTTTGATTCCACATTTCTCGAACACAACAATCTTCAAGCCTTTCATAGTCTTCAATAGCACCAGAAGGAACAGACCAACGCTTTGGTGTGTTGGGTTTCTCTTGGGAGACCATTAATAATTCATCTTTATTATTTAAGCAAATTATTGCAAAACCACTACACTTACTCACTGAGATCTCCCCTTAGAAAAACATTGTAGGCATACAGGTGTTTCTAATAAATAGAACTTAATCAAACTGGATTTTAATCTTAAGCAAGTTCTTTAAAAAATGTTATAGCGTGAGCTTAAACATAGGTAATCACTTTATTTGGTAAGTGTAACTTTAAATACCACTTCTGTGTTATCTGTTACTTCAGCTCCTTGATAAAATGTACTATGCGAAACACTATGAGTTATAAATCTTTCACTCGTTTCAGGGATCACAACAGTATAATGAGTATTCTCAAAAAAGGTATCATATAATTGATAATCTTGTTTACCCAAAACAGAAAATGAAAACTTAATTTGATCTCTTCCCTTAGTCATTTTTCCATTATTAATAATTCTTTTTTCAAGTCCCACTTCTTCTTTGCTGGCTGTAGACGTAGTAAGGTATTTTACATCAAATACAACATCATTAATGACTAATTCTTTCACTATTAAGTCCTCCTTCTCTATTTGTTTCCTCTCCTTAATTCGCCAAAGGTTAACAGGTCACCTCTTTTCTACTGTATAACATATATCTTTCTGGAACCCCTCTAAAAAAGCACCCTGAAAGGATGCTTAAAAGTTAGCCTGTAAATCTTCAATTTTTTTCTTGAGTTTTTGCCTTTCTTCCTCTAACTCGATGATTCTATCTTGAAGTTCTTTATTATCCCAGTTACTTTCCAACTCTTCAGATAACTTCACTCGCTTTTTATGGATTTCAATTCGTTGTTTAGCCATCTCTTCTACTTCTTTATTTAATAGTATCAATTCCTAATGGCTTGTTATTAAATGTTAGAGCCTAATTAATTCCGATTAGGAAAGTTGGAGGAATCGTGAGTGCTAAGAAAAGAAGATAGTAGGCTTGATCAGGAATGGATAAGTCTTATGAAAGAAGCTTATCAATTAGGTCTCTCAATTGTAGAAGTAAAAGAATTTATATACTCAAATCAAAAAGGACCCGTTTCTAAATGACTCAGGCCTTTTTTTGGGCTTATAAAGTACTCTATGTTAACTAAGTTTGTAGACTTTATACAGCTTAAAAAGGGAAAAAACCACCATCGGGAAAAAAGAGGTAGTTTTTTCTAGTCGTTAAAATATAGATGTTCAGTTGATGCTCTATTGCATCTTGATTAGTTTGCTGAATAGATTTGTTTGTATTCATTTCTTTATCATTTTTCTTTTGCAAATTCTTTTCTATTAGGAGCAAGTGGTGGCTGTTCTAACCATTTATTTTTCACCATAATATTAAACCATTTTTTCGTTACCATTAAATTCTTTAGAATAACGCCTTCATAAGCAGCTACAAGATCTGTTCGCATGGCTGATGCTAAACCTGTCCCATGATACGCTTGTGCAGCTTGGAATAAGAAACCAATATGATACATCATTAATTTATCAGAAAAAGGAGCGTCTGTTGAAGTTGTTACTTCTGTCTCCCATGATTTTGGAACTGGTAAATTATCTGCGTGCATTATTTTTGAAAAGGATTGTATTTGATTATCAGCTGTTTTCTCCGAATCCTCTAAAAATTTCCTTACTTCTTTTAATTGAGAGACCTGACTAAATCCAATAGAAAGAGTTTTAGCCATAACGCTCTTTTTAAGGTTGAAAGAAATACTTATGATTTCTAGTGCTGTTAAGCGTCTTCCTTTTCCAAAAAAACCATCCGAAAAATCCTGGCTAGAAATATATTCAGGGTTCTTAGCAGGATAAAAATAAGGGTCCCTCTGAAACTCCCCTTTTTCAAGTAATAAGTCAATCGTTTGATGATACATCCTTTTTGCATCATTATCACATGAATCGTAGAAGTAACGTAAGTCTTCTCTGACAGAAACACCTAATGAGGTTGTATGTCCTAGCAAGCCATGTAACGTCATGATATGTAAATAATTCAAGCAGAATATATCAGTGAATAATCTTTGGGTACCTTTATTGAGGTCAGACTCAGTAAATCCAATTGGTACTGGAAACCCTTCATTTTCTATAAAAGCTATAATTTGTTTCTTTTGTTTTGCGGAAGTCTTGATAGCATCTTCAAAAACGGCCTTTATTGACTCATCCTCAATAATAGAGAACATATATCGATTTACTACATCTGTCATTGTTCCGTTTACATACTCTCCCCATAGCGTCCCTATTTCGGAAGATGTGAGTTTTAACTTATTCTTATCCATATGATCACCTCATGGATAATATTTACTAATTTATTAATGGATATGAATTTTTTCTTAACAAAAAAGGTTTTTAGCATGTAATTTGGTACAACGTCGATTATGTTAATTAAAGATTTAAATCATATACAGCTTAAAATCATAAAAAGCCACTTATCATAGTAACGTAATTGAGAAATGGATAAATGATTCATTTTTGTAATTTGTCCAATAGTATAGTTCATAGTATTTCACCTATAGTGTTTACCACGGAATAATTCCATTTTTATCAAGAATTTTACCGTTATAGTTTTTTTCGCTCAAGGCGTGTGTAACAATGATTTGTGCACCTTCCGCAGTTGTTTTGCCACCTGGAGCATTTCCATTAAGGTCAGTAGTAGTAAAACCAGGTGTCACACCTAAAATTTCAGGACCGTTTGTACCAAATTCTTTACCAAAGGCTAGTGTTAACGAATTCACGGCGGTTTTTGATGAATTATAGCCCAGTATATTTAGTGGATGAACTTCACCATTGTCAAACATGGTTTGGGAAGCCATATCGGTTGTGACGTTTACTATTTTTCCACCCTGAGATTTTTTTAGTAGGGGTAAAAAGGTTTGGATCATTTGAAATGTTCCAAAGAAGTTAACATCAAATTCTTCACGCAGCGTTTCTACCTTTAATTCAGTAGGTAAAATATTAAAATCTAGTGCAATCCCTGCATTATTTATTAACAGATCTAAGTGATCCGTTACTTCAAGGATCTTATTTTTTGAGTTTTGAATGGATTGTGTGTCCGAAATATCGACTTGAACAAACGAAATATTCGAAAACCCTAAAGATTGTACAGCTTTCTGTCCTAATTCTGTATTACGAGCACCCAAAAATACATGATAATTTTTTTCTGCTAATTGACGGACAATTTCATACCCAATACCTTTATTAGCACCTGTTACAAAAGCGAATTTTGTCATCTTTTATTTCCTCCAATGTTTATTTTAATTACAAATTAATAAAAAGATACAATCTCAACCTAAGTTGAGGTCAAGTTTTTTTAAAAATTTTTAGGGTAAACGCAAAAAACTTTATACTTATGTTTTAATATCGATCTTATCGTAGCAATTTCAGCATCAAAACTGCTGATGTTTTTGATATTGTCTTCTCCATTTTAAGACGACCCGTTGTTGGTGAGTTGTAAAATATTCTTCAACAAGGATTCTATTCTCCTAATAGTTAAGTTGCAGGTGACGCACCAACTCCTCAGCACTTTCGCGAACTTGTTCGTCCGTTAAGACACGTACTCCCTGCTTTGTAAAAGTAGGCAAGAACCGCATACCGGTCAAGTTAGATGTTGCTTGGAATGGTTTGGTTAATTCGCTCATGCTGAAAAGATTGTATCCACCAGCTTGGTATGCTTCTTCAGGTCCGCCTGTGGAAATGGCTAACATAAACTCTTTTCCACGCAGTTTCGTTCCTTCAGACCCATATGCCCAACCGTAAGTAAGAACAACATCCTGCCACTCTTTTAACAAAGAAGGACTGCTATACCAGTAGAATGGGAATTGAAAAACAATTCGTTCGTGTTCAAGGAGCAACTGTTGTTCATAAGCAACATCAATATTACCGTTTGGATATGTGGCATATAAATCATGAACAGTAATATCGGTTTCTTGAATTAGTCGATCTTTCCATGTCTTGTTAATGACTGAAGTGGTTAAATTGGGGTGTGCAACAATAACTAAAGTTTTTTTCATAATTAGGCTCCTTTATATTTGTATATACAAATGTTTTATTAAAAATTTTTACCTTTCTTCAAAAGTAACTTCTACATCTTCTCGGTTTTTATACATATGATAGAAGGTTTCAGCAATATTTTTAGATGAGAAATAAGTTCCTTCTTGAACAAAACCTTTGATAGTTAACGTTCCAACATAAATTCCTTTTGGGCTAAGTTCTTGATTCAAGCTATATGCTAAATTACGAATACCTGCTTTTCCAATCGCTAATGAAGAGTAGTCAGCATATGGGTAAAGAGCTAATCCCCCACCTGTTAACAAAATGGTTCCATTTTGCATATAGGGAATCACTTCTTGAACACTAGTAAGAGCTCCAGCTACACTGATTTTAAAATCTTCCACTAATTGATCAGTGCTCAATGTTGTTGGTTTGCCTGGTCTTCCTGAAGCCGCATTGTATAAAAGTGCATCAATTTTCCCATAAGTTTTAATTACCTTATCGATGGCTGTTTTTAAAGATTCTACTGAGGAGACATCCCCTGAAAATCCTTTTGCTACGATTCCATCATTTCTAAGTTCATTTTCATATTTCTGTAATGACTCCATGCTGCGGGAAATCAGTGCCACTTTAAAGCCTTCTTTCCCAAATTTCCTTGCTGTATTTAAGCTAATCCCTGGATCAGCACCAATAATTAGTAATATCTTTTCTGGCATAACTAAGCCTCCTGACACATTTGTATATGCAAATGAAGGGGTAAAAAAATTACAAATCTTTCTCTAACTTATTGCTCGCTTCATGAAGCATTTTACTTAAATCTTTACTAAATTCGTGTCCTAACACTTTGGAATAACTGGTAAACAATTCTTTTAAAGAAACCCGAAACTGGTGATAAACTTCTTCTCCTTCATCCGTTAAAGAAATCAGCGTCTGCTTCCCATCCATTTTTTTAGTGACTAGTTTTAATTTTTCAAGTTTATCAATAAACCTTGTACTTGTGGAAGGCGCAATAGATAACTTCTGACATAATTCTTTCTGTGTGATTTCTGGATGAAACTTTACAATCATAATCATATAGAGATATGAAGGAGCGACATCACCAAAATCGAATGTTTTTTCAGCTAATTTTGTAATGTTACGAGCAAACCGGCTAGCTGTAAAGTAAAGACAATGTATTAATACTTGTTCTTCTTCATTATTCATGTAATCATTCCTTTTCTTCATTTGCATATACAAATTAACACGAAATAATGTTAAAGTCAATTAAATCATGTTTCTTTCTTTTATGCTAAACAGTATAAGGGTTCTTTTTTTGTTTTCCGGAAAGAACATTATATAAACTGATTTTGTATATTCTATTTACTTTTCGTATTAGCATTCATCAGTAAGAATAAGAAAGAACAACATAACATTTTCTTCCTGTGATAGCATTAATTTAAGTGAATTTACAAATAAATTAGGGAGAGATCACAATGACAGTTCGTTTAGTAAAAGGATCAGCCTATTATGTAATATCTCCGTTAATTAACGACTGGTGGAATGGAAGACAAATGTCTGACTTGTTGCCAAAGCTTTTTTTGATCATTTTAAAAATACTAGCTTTATTGTTGAAGAAGAAGGTGAAATCATAGGATTTTTAATTGGATTCTTATCTCACTCTTATTCGAATGAAGCATATATCCACTTTGTTGGAATCCATCCGGAGTACAGGAGAAAAGGTATTGGGAAACAATTATATAATCGATTTTTCGATGTAATTAAACAAAATAGCCGCCATATTGTTCGTTGTGTGACTTCTCCTGTGAATAAAGCTTCAATTGCTTATCATACTAAAATGGGTTTTGAAATTGAACAAGGGAATAAATCTAATCAAGATAAGGTTCTATTTGTAAAGTACTTAAATTAATTCAAGCACTTTTTCTACCGATAAATGCTTATGTTAACTAAGAATGTATATCTTATACACCTTAAAAACAGAAAAAAACCTATCTCTTCCCAATCAAAAGAGGTAGGTTTTTTCTGCTCTATTACAGTAAGGATTTTCGCTGATGCCTCACGGCGTCTTGTGTAGTTTGCTCTGGTTACGATGTTTTGATTCATATAAAAAGCAAATAACCCATGAATCAATATATTCAAGGGTTATCTACTAGTTCAATTCACAAGCACGTGAGGACTTTATAAATCATATGCCTGTTTTAAAATGTTATGACTTCTTGTCCATAAAAAAACAAACTACCCCTTAGTCGGTTAAAAAGGTGGAGAGGTAGTTTGTTAGGTGTAATGGAGTAAAACTGTATAAACCTAGCTAGGAAGGAATCTATCCATTGTGAGTAGTTTGTTTCCGATGTGAAAACTTATTCGTTGTTGGCTAATATACATTTTAATTTAATAAATAGACATACTAATTGTATCCAATTTATTTAGTAACCAAAGGTGGAAGTCTAATAATGATGTATGTCTTTCTGTGCTTTCTAGTTTTTAATTTAATAGCATTTTTCGCACCTAAAAGATTAGTTCCTATTGAAATATATGCTACATGTGTTTTTGCCTATGCTTATGGGGTAACAACAGATTTAGTGTTAGATCTGCATTACAATTTGTATGGTTATCTTCAAAAAGGGTTTCAGTGGTTAACGCTTTTAGCAGTTATTATGTATTTTCCCTCTATCAGTTTTTTGTTTTTAAATTTTTACCCGTTCAACAAAGGTTTAGGTAGAAAAGTACTTTACATTTTAAGTTGGACACTTTTTTCTGTTGTATTTGAATGGTTCGTAGTTAATACAGACTTTTTTTATTATAATGGCTGGAAATTAATATATTCGGCTCTAGTATACCCAATCATTTTTCTTATTCTTGTAGGTAATTTGAAATTGGTAAGAAAAATAATGACTAGTAAATGATAATTTTCCTCCCTAAAAACCTTCATAAGGAAGAAAGGCACAAAAACAGGCTTTTTGGTAACTAAGGCTGTATATCCTATTCATCTTAAAAAGCAAAAAAACCTACCTCTTCCCAGTTAAAAAAGGTAGGTTTTTTCTGCTCTATTGCTAAAGAATTTTCGTAGATACCTCACGGTGTCTTGAGTAGTTTGCTCAAGATAGTAAGAACTTATGTGTAGAAAGGAGAAAAGACTCTTAGTGTCTAATCATTAGTTTTCTTCTTCATAAGATATACATTCCTAAGTTTTGGACAATCCTATTAAAAAGTTGTCTTAGTGAGAGGAGAAGAGAGGAAATACTAGTAAATATTATTATGGGATTTATTGTACCTTGGTTTTTTGGATTTATCTTATACAAAAAGGAATCTATAATTGTCCTTTTAATTGCACCAATAGGAATGGCAGTAGCCTTTATACTAAATGAGTGGGGGACTAATTATTTTTGGCAGTTTGAACCAATTTTTAGAAACCGAAGTTTATCTGCACTTCCTTTAAATATGGGTTTCTATCCTGTTCTAGCTTCTTTTTTAGTTTATTTTAAAATGAAAAAGAGGGTTAATACCTTTCTGCTTTTAATTTGTTTTACTCTTTTCACTACAGGTTTTGAAGGCATTGGTTTAATCTTTGAAAAAGTAGAGTATTTTAATACTTGGAATATTATTGGAACTTTTATTAGTTATTTAATAGCATATATTATTATTTATGGTTATTATCGAAGTTTGGTAAAACATCAAGTTTTAAAAAAATAAGCCCTGCTTTCTACGAGTTGCTCGAATTAAATGATTTGTAAGAAAGAGAATAGCAAAGGGACCGATCAAAGCAATGAAGTATACAATAAAGACCTTGTATAATTTATAATTCATGTGTAGTAAATCCACCTTTATATATTAGAGTAAGTATTGAAGAGTTTCTTAAATAGAATGTTCAACTAAAGAAAAACTCATTCATGCTCATTAAAAAGCGAAAAAGCTACTGTGACCTAATCAGTAGCTTTTTCTACGCTCTATTGCTGTAAGTAATGGAGGATCTTCATCTGATCCTTCTTGAGTAATTTGTTTATAATGGAAGAAGATATTCATGTTTTAGACTACTTGTGCCTATAACCGTGAATATGTTGATTTTTTAACCAATTAGAATCTTTTCTTCTGCATATCGAATTTTAGATTGTTTATTTGAACGAATCGCAAGCACAAAACCAATCGTAAGAGGACCCACTCTGCCAATAAACATCATAATCGTAATGAGAATTCGTCCGACAGGACTTAAATCGCCTGTAAAGTTAGCACTTAATCCCACTGTTCCAGAAGCTGAGAACGTTTCAAACAAAAGGGTAGACATATCTACACCTTTTTCTGTGATTGTGAGTAGAAAGAAAATAATAGAAACAAAAATAATCCCAGAAGTAGCAATAGAAAAAGCTCTATAAACAAGCGATTTAGGAATGCGACGTCTAAAAACATTAATCTCTTCTTTATTTGTCAATACTGACCATAAAGCAAACAATATTAAGACGAACGTAGTTATTTTAATTCCACCCCCTGTTGAACCTGGGGCTGCTCCAATAAACATAAGACCCATCATATACACTTTTGAAGGTAATGTGAGCGCCCCAATATCCAAGGTATTAAAACCAGCAGTACGAGGAACTACACCCTGAAAGTAAGCTGCCCACCATTTATCACTCATGCTTAATTCACCCAAAGTATGAGGGTTATGATATTCTAAGGCGAAAATAATGAGTGTGCTCACCACATTTAGTGCAATCGTTGAAACTAATACAATTTTAGTGTGAAGAGAAAACTTCCTTATGTTTCGCTTCTGAAGAATATCTGCAATGACAAAAAATCCAGTTCCTCCTATTATGAAAAGTAACGTAATCATAATATTTACGGTTGGATCTCCTACCCACTTACTTAAATTATCTGGTTCCAAACCAAATCCTGCATTGTTAAAAGCAGATATAGAATGAAATATTCCATAATAAATAGCCTTTCCCCAGCTCATTTCTTGAGACCAACGAATAGCTAAGATAAGGGCTCCAATGCCTTCCACAGCCAATGTAATTAGCACAACACGTTGGACTAATGCAATAACGCCTTGTAGCGAAAAAGCATTTAGAGA
>NZ_JBHZOU010000007.1:0-160890 GCF_042787775.1 Priestia sp. YIM B13552 | reverse complement strand
CATGTATTAGGCACGCCGCCAGCGTTCATCCTGAGCCAGGATCAAACTCTCCGAAGAAATGTTTGACTTGCTCAATTTAAAAAATAAAAATTAACGTTGACGTTTGTCGCTTTGTTCAGTTTTCAAAGTTCAACCGCCGCTCTTAAGCGACTTTTTAATCTTACCAGTTTATCTCTTTCTTGTCAACAACTTTTTTTAAGAAGTTTTTTCAAGTTCTTGATAAATTTAGTATCGCTCATTGGCGACGTATATAAATTTACCACGGATATTTTAAAGCGTCAATAGATTTTTTAAAATAAATCGTGTTTTTTTAGAAAAACCTTTTATCCAGGCTATAAAGTCATATGTCAGGGTATCTAAACGTCATAACCGCACCGTATCAGATACCCTTTATCCTCTCTATCATTTCGCCACATAGTGTCTATGGTACAAACTCTTTCCTTTGGTTTCTACTTTTTTTACCATAATGATATCTTTTTCAATTAAAAACTCAAGAAGTATTCCTAAATCAATAGCATAAGGGCGTATTTCGGGATGATGAACCAGTTCATTAAACGTCCATTCCTGCTTTTCACTTTTCATAATATGAACAAGATGCTTGGCACCCAATTCAGTTTTTTTATTTACTAGAAATTCACTCGCTAAGAAAAGCAGCTCTAAACGCTTGCTAACCTCTTCTTGGCTAATAATTAGCTCTTCGTAAAGACGATGAATTTCAGGTTCTATTTTTTTCACTTGGTTCCATACTGTCACTTCTGGGTGAAATCCATTTTCTAACACAGACAGTCGTGCTAAATGATGAAGAGCATGAATGACATGATTAAATGCATCTAAATAATGATTAGACGCATAAAAGTCTTTTCCTTCTTTAAATCGCCGAATCAATTTAGCAAACTCGACACCTATTCTCTTTGTCCGATCTTCTCTAGGAAAATCAATTAAGCGTTTCTTTAAGTTTTCCATATATTCGTTTCGATCAAATAGCACTTTACCATTTAAGATCCAATCAATAATACGGCGGTTCGTCCCATTCATAATCCATTCACTCATTTGCTGTTCAGAAGCCATATAAAGTGCCGCACGCTCATTTTCATATTCGTATTGTTTAATAAAAAGAGAAGTTTCTGTAGTTTTGGTCACAATAAATAAGATAGCATCCAAATTATCCGTCACTGGAGATTCTGATTTCTTTTTTTCAATCAGTAAAATACCTAGTGTGTCTTTATTGCTAGCTCTTTCTTGATATATTGGCCGTAAAACATCTTCCATTTTGAGCTCTCCTAACTGTAATAAACAAATATTTTTCAAAATTTTAAAGGCTATGGACTAAGATTTCTTTTTTTATTATATACGATGTATAACGGATATCCCACTCAGAATTATGGAAATCATTCAGAAAGCTCAAAAACCAACGATAATTTTCCGAAGATTCAATTTTTATCATCATTCACTGTCTCACTCTATGATATATTGGTAACAGGGGGGATACTGATGGGGATAAAGTATTCAAATAAAATTAACAAGATTCGCACGTTTGCACTCAGTCTGATCTTTGTTGGTTTCATTGTTATGTATGGGGGAATTTTCTTTCGGTCTTCAGTCTGGCTAATGACTATTTTTATGCTTTTGGGGTTGCTGTGCATCGTAGCCAGTACCGGCGTTTATTTCTGGATTGGCATGCTTTCTACAAAAGCGGTTCAAGTAACCTGCCCTACATGTCAAAAGCAAACAAAAATGCTAGGGCGCGTAGATATGTGTATGTATTGCAACGAGCCGCTTACGCTTGACCGGTCTCTTGAAGGAAAACAATTCGATGAAAAGTATAATAGAAAAAAACAAAAAGAAAGCTGATAGTATCACTACTATCAGCTTATTAATGCGCTTTTTTAGCCGTACAATCAGGACACGTTCCGTAAATTTCCATTCGGTGGTGACTAATATCAAAGTCAGTAATATGAGCAGCCAGCTTTTCTACTTCGTCTAAACCAGGATAATGAAAATCCACAATTTTTCCGCAGCTTTCGCAAATCACATGATAATGCTCTGTTGTAACATAATCAAACCGGCTTGATGCATCACCGTATGTTAGTTCCTTTACAATACCTACTTCGCGAAATACTCTTAAATTATTGTAAACGGTTGCTACACTCATATTTGGAAACTTACCTTCCAGCGCTTTATAAATATCATCTGCTGTTGGATGTGTCATGGAATTGATTAAATACTCTAAAATAGCATGACGTTGTGGTGTAATACGAACGCCAGTACCTTTTAACGTTTCAAGGGCTTCTTGTAAATGATTTGACACGTCATGCACCCCTCTTCTGTAAGTATTATTACTTTATAATTCTTATAATTAGTCTACATGTTTTACCCACGTTTTGTCAACTTGATGCCTATTCCTATTTTATGTAATAAGTAGAAGTTTTTCATATATTTTATGTAAAAAAAAGAAGTGTGGAAATCAATCCACACTTTTAAATATATTAACATCTGAGGAGGTATGCCCTACACTGATATTGTATGTTCAAAGACTAAAACTGCTCTGGTTATCTGCCTGTTTTTATGCCATTTTTTCTTTAATAAATGATAAAGCTTCTTCCACATGCCCTTTCACTCGAACCTTGCGATACTCTTTTACGAGCATTCCTTCTTTATCAATGATAAAAGTGGAGCGTTCAATGCCCATATATTCTTTTCCAAAGTTTTTTTTCAGTGTCCATACTCCGTACTCTTCAGCTACGCTGTGATCTTCATCAGCTAAAAGTAAGAATGGAAGGCCGTGCTTATCAATAAACTTATAGTGTTTGTCGATTGGATCCGGGCTCACTCCTAGAATCACCGCATCTAGCTCTTCAAAATTTTCATGCTGATCTCTGAAATCACAGGCTTCTGTTGTACAGCCTGGCGTCATATCTTTCGGATAAAAATACAGCACAACATTTTTGCCTTTCATCGACGCTAGTGATACTTGCTCTCCATTTGTAGACATCAATACAAAATCAGGTGCTTTTTCTCCAACTACAGCTGTCATATTTATCTTCTCCTTTACGCTTTTCATTTTCTTTGAATAGCGTACCCAATATTAGATAAGATGACAAGTTTAAGTGCGGGTAACAGTTCGCATCACGAAGATTGCAGGCATAATATAGCCGATAAACGCTTCAAAAGTTGCAAATAATTTCCCAATTCCAACCGGATACATATCTCCGTATCCTACTGAAAATAACGTTGCTGCGCTGAAATACATGCTGTTAAACAGCGTATAAAAATAATGACCTTCATGTTCAAACCCTCCGCTTAACACTGGAATACTCCCCATCTCACACACTGTATAAATAAGGCTAAATCCCAATAAAACTGTAATATATGAATAAAACAAGACAAAGAAGTGACCAATTGAGAAAAAATGAAATTCTCCAAGTTCTTTTTCAAAGAGAAACTTCATACTACCAATTACAAAAACAACGATAACGAGGATTAGAAAAATAACCATCATTCTACTCCTTTAATTTATACTCTATTACCACTATACGCGCGTTCTTGTCCATTCATTACTACTCCCAAGCCACGAAAAAGAGCAGGCATTTAATTGCCTGCTCCTCTGTATTTTTTGACACCTGTATTCCATAAGAAGATAGAGATTGTAAAAAAGATGATTCCCATTACTGGAGTTAAAAATGCATATCCGTACCATTCAGCTCTTCCTAGGAAATAAGCAGCTGGATATACGCCTACAAATGCAAAAGGAAGAATCCACGTTAAAACATAGCGGATGACATTATTGTAAATATCTACAGGATACCTTCCGTAGTTTCCAATATTATAAATAGTGGGCATAATAGAAGTTCTTGCATCCGACCAGAAGCCTATGCTTGCTAAGGCGATGAAAATTCCTGCGTATACAAGCGCTCCTCCCAAAATAAATAATAGAAAAATAAAAACATCATACCACTGGAAATGAAGATGTAAAGAAGACGCAGCGTAAGCCATTACGGCAATCCCTGTGACACCACCAAACAATGATTCTAGCTCCATTCGCTCCAAAATAACTTGAAACAAACTATGAATCGGCCGCGTTAAAATTCGGTCCATTTCTCCCTTAACAATGTAGCGCTCATTGAAATCCCAAATGTTAAAGAAAGACGAAAAAATAGCAAAAGGAACTAAAAAGAAACCATAAATAAAGATAATTTCCTCTCGTGACCATCCGTGCAGCGACTGAGTATGACCAAATACAACTAAAATAAAAATTAAGTTAACCGCTTGAAATAATAAGTCCGATATGATTTCAACTACCATGTCGGTACGATACTGAAGCCTTGTTTTCATATATTGACCAATGTACTGAAAGAAAATCGAAAAATAAAACATTTTCATAGACTACCCTCCTTGAATAACCATTTTTTTCTTCGCTATGTTCCACAAACATGCAATAGGGATAAATAGAAGTCCTGACCAAACTGCTTGTGTGATAAGAGCATTTATTACTTCCTGCCCTTTAAATCCATTTGTGAAAATCATGCTCGGAATATAACTAATGGCTTGAAAAGGGAAATAGCTCATAATATGTTGCGCCCAGAAAGGATAGAAACTGATGGGCAGAAGAAGTCCTGAAAACAAATCAATAACAACGCGCTTCGCTCGAATGAGTCCATCATTGTTAAAGAGAAAGAAAGTCGTAATACCCGTTAATAAATTAATTTGTGTATTGATAATGAAACTAAAAATTAAAGACAGTCCAAAATAAAGCCATGTTGCTGCATTTGCTGAGAACTGTACTGGAAATAAAAACGCGACAATAATCATGCCGGGCACTGAGAAAAACAGCACTCGAAAAATCCCTTCTCCCAGTCCTTGCATCGTTTTCATACCAAGGTAGCTGTATGGTTTAATTAACTCTACAGCCACTTTGCCATCTTTAATTTCCGTTGCCATTTCACGGTCAATGTTATTAAAGTAAAAGGCTCTGGCCATCCATGAAACGGCTACATACGTTGTCATTTGAGTAATGGATAAACCTTGAATATTCTCTTTTCCTCCATAAATAGCCGACCATAAAAAATAGTAAGCACCAATATTAATTGCATAAATCAATATTCCGCTGTAATAATTCGTCCGATACGCCAGCATCATTAAAAAGCGAATGCGTATCATCTCTATATATTTATCCATTCACAACACCTTCTTCATAAATGTTGCGGATAATTTCTTCCGTTGAAATTTCTTCAATGTTAATATCGCTGATTTCATGCTTTGCCACCACTTTAGCAATCAGCTGCGACATTAAGTCTCCTTTATTTTGAAGCTGCGCTGTCCACAAATATTTTTGATCACCTTCAATCCAGTTAACAGGCATTCCTTGCGTCAATAGCTTCAACTGCTCTTTATTTGGCGCAGTCCCAAATTCAAACGTAATCTGCTTAAGGTCGCCCCAGTTCGAACGCAGCTTTTGCAGCGATCCATCATAAATAATACTGCCTTCATCCAGCATTACAACGCGTTCACATAAAGCTTCAATATCTGCTAAATCATGTGTTGTAAGCAAAATCGTCGTGTTGTATTTTTCATTAATTTCTTTTAAAAATTGGCGGATTTTTAATTTAACTAGTACATCTAAACCAATCGTCGGTTCATCTAAAAATAGAAGCGGCGGATTATGAATGAGAGCAGCAGCCAGCTCACAGCGCATTCTTTGACCTAAAGAAAGCTTTCGCACCGGCTTATCTAGCAGCGGCCCGATATCTAACGTTTGAATAACGTGCTCCATATGAGCGTTATAATCTTCATCTGACACTTTGTATACTTTTTTTAACAGGCGAAAAGATTCTTGTACGGCAATATCCCACCACAGCTGAGAGCGTTGACCAAAAACTACCCCAATCGTTTGGGCAAACTTTTCTCTTTCTTTATGAGGGTTCATTCCATTTACGGTAATGTCGCCTGCAGTTGGAGTTAAGATCCCTGTTAGCATTTTGATTGTGGTTGATTTCCCCGCTCCGTTTTCTCCTATATACCCTACCATTTCCCCTTGTTTTACGGTAAACGAAATATCGTTCACAGCTTTCATGACTCTATAATTACGGGTAAATAAATCCCGGAATGCCCCTTTAAGGCCAGAGCGGCTAGAATAGGCTTTAAATTCTTTCCGAAGTTGATTCACCTCAATAGCATTTTTCATTGTATTCCCTCCGTTACGTCGACGTATTAGTGGTTTCTTTTATTGCTTCCGGCGCCCTTGCTAGCAACTCCTCCAAGAGACGAAGAACTATTTTCTAGCAGTTAGCTCACAAATTTCTATCATACACGTTCTCGAATGTTTTTCAAGAAACAAATAAGTTTGATAGAATAAAGAAGTTGAACTTTTCATTAGGAGGCATACTATGCAATTCACAAAATCAGAACAATTACACGCTGAAGCGCTCGAACATATTGTAGGCGGCGTTAACAGCCCTTCACGTTCATATAAAGCCGTAGGAGGCGGAGCGCCTGTTGCAATGGAGAAGGCAAGCGGAGCTTATTTCTGGGACGTTGATGGAAATAAATATATTGACTATTTAGCAGCTTATGGTCCTATTATTACAGGACACGCTCATCCTCATATCACGAAAGCTATTACAAAAGCAGCTGAAACAGGTGTTCTTTACGGTACTCCAACTGCTCATGAAGTCACATTTGCTAAAATGCTCAAAGAAGCGATGCCCGCATTAGATAAAGTGCGCTTCGTCAACTCTGGGACAGAAGCCGTTATGACAACGATCCGTGTAGCGCGCGCTTATACTGGACGCGATAAAATTATTAAATTTGCAGGTTGCTACCACGGCCATTCTGACCTTGTGTTAGTAGCAGCTGGATCTGGTCCTTCTACACTCGGCACTCCTGACTCTGCTGGTGTACCAAAAAGTATTGCTAACGAAGTCATCACAGTTCCTTTTAACGACATCGAGCCTTACAAGGAAGCATTAGAAAAATGGGGCGATCAAATTGCGGCTGTTTTAGTAGAACCAATCGTTGGAAACTTCGGAATTGTTGAGCCGGAACCTGGCTTTTTAGAACAAGTTAATGAATTAACTCACGAAGCTGGAGCACTTGTTATTTACGACGAAGTTATTACAGCGTTTCGCTTTATGTACGGTGGAGCTCAAGATTTACTTGGTGTAAAACCTGATCTCACTGCATTTGGAAAAATCATCGGCGGCGGCCTTCCAATCGGGGCTTACGGCGGTAAAAAAGAAATCATGGAAAAAGTAGCGCCGCTTGGACCAGCTTATCAAGCAGGTACAATGGCAGGAAACCCAGCTTCTATTCTTTCTGGGATTGCTTGCCTGGAAGTACTAAAGCAAGAAGGTGTTTATGAACAGTTGGATAAGCTAGGGGCGATGCTCGAAGAAGGTATTTTAAAACATGCTCGTACATATAACATGCCTATCACTATCAATCGATTGAAAGGCGCTCTTACTGTCTACTTTACAACAGAAACGGTCAAAAACTATGAACAAGCAGAAAATACAGACGGCGAATTATTTGCACGCTTCTTTAAACTAATGCTCCACCAAGGTGTCAACTTAGCTCCTTCGAAATATGAAGCATGGTTCCTTACTACAGCTCATACAGAACAAGATATTACCGACACATTAGAAGCAGTCGAAAAAGCATTTAAACAATTAAGTGAAGAACGCTAATTCTTATTCTAAAAAGGCTGCGATAAAAGGATTTTAGACGAAGTGAAAAACGAACCATTGATCAAGATGTTTGATTAGTGGTTCGTTTTTTTTGTTAGGGTAAACGTAGGTTTCATGTGTATAGGTCTTTCTAGCAGCTGATTGGAGGGCAAGTCGAAGACTCCTGCGGAAATCAACTGCTGTGTCACAAGCCATTCAGCTCATGTATCCCATTTGTTCGTCTTTGGATTGGATTTATTTCGTTATGTCTCGACCTCTTTTTCGTTTTACCTTTGGGTTTCCTTATAGAACATTCCCACCTTTCATAACCATTTCTTACGCGTCATCTCCTTTTTGTCAGCCTGTCGAAAAATCCCGAGAAATACCCTGATTTTTCTGCTTGTTTTCTCTTGATATCCATTCTTAAACCTTGTATAGTATGTTATTGTTTATATTATTTCCAACAGGTTATGTAATAAAGAAGGATTGATTTTTGCAATTTATCATTTGTTTTGGGGAACATTCTTCATAACGAAAAAACTTTTTTACAGAAAGGAACTACGAACGCACATGAAACTTGGTGCCCGCATCTTAAAAACGGGAATTGCCATTACACTTTCATTGTTATTAGGTGAATTTCTAAGTTTACCATCTCCAATATTTGCGGCAATTGCGGCAGTTTTTGCAATTCAACCGTCTATTTACAGATCTTACTTAACAATATTGGAGCAAATACAGGCGAATGTGATTGGAGCTGCTTCTGCAGTTTGTTTTGGACTTATTTTTGGTACCCATCCCATCATTATTGGTTTTACCGCTGTTGTTGTCATTGCAGTCAACTTAAAATTACGTATTAATAATACAATTGGGCTTGCGCTTGTGACAGTAATTGCAATCATGGAAAATCCAGGAGATAATTTCGTTGAATATGCACTTATACGCTTTGGTACAGTGTTACTTGGGGTATTCTCAGCATTTATTGTCAATCTTATTTTTATTCCGCCAAAGTATGAAACAAGATTGTATTATAAAATTGTAAGCACAACGGAAGAAATTATTAAATGGATTCGTATGAATCTTTATCACGCATCTGAGCACACATTGTTAAAAGAAGACATTGAAAAAATGAAAGACAATGTGGCTAAAATGAATCAAATCTTTGATTTTTACAAAGAAGAACGCACTTATTCAACCAAAAAACGTTTTGTTAAGTCACGCAAGCTCGTTTTATTTCGTCAAATGATTACCGTAACAACACGAGCTCTTACAACCTTGAAACTACTTCACCGAGTAGAAAATGATCTTCAAGTCATGCCGCAGCAATTTCAAGATTTAATCAAATCTGAAGTTGAGTGCCTGTTAATGTATCATGAGCAAGTATTATTAAAATTCATTGGGAAATTACGCGTACAGCCAACTACTACTGTACCAAACGAAGCCTGCGTTGGAAAACGAGCTTTAATCGATAAATTTATGCAGTACAAAATATACGATAATGATGAAGAGAATAAGGTTATTTATCATATCTTCCCTTTAATTTCTGTCATCATTGAGTATAGTGAAGAGTTAGAGCATCTTGATAAGCTGATTGATACGTTCCAAAACTATCACAAAGATGCTAACTCATTTGATATTAATCATCAGCGACAAGAAGATTAAAAACACCACCTATTGTTAGACAATAGGTGGTGTTTTTAAATTGTATCAAGCTGCTGAACGTTAAAGAGCTGATAATAATGACCTTTTTTCTTAATTAACTCCTCATGAGAACCTCGTTCGACTACTCTTCCATTTTCTAAAAGTACAATTTCATCAACATGAGTAATTGTAGATAAACGATGGGCTACAATGAAAGTCGTACGGTCTTTTGCTAGTTCAGCTAATGCTTCTTGAATATAGTGCTCACTTTCCAAATCTAGAGCTGAAGTGGCTTCATCAAAAATAAGAATAGCTGGATTTTTTAAAAATACGCGCGAAATGGAAATACGCTGCTTCTGTCCCCCTGATAGCTTCATTCCCCGCTCTCCCACTTTTGTATCATATCCTTCGGGCAAATTCATAATAAAATCGTGGGCATTTGCGGCTTTTGCCGCAGCAATTACTTCTTCATCTGTCGCTCCTGGCTTTCCAAGCAGTATATTGTTTTTAACCGTGTCACTAAACAACACCGTATCCTGCAGGACGATTCCAATCTTATCTCGCAGGCTGCGTACTTTATAGGTTTTGATATCAATGTCATCAATGAGAATTTTACCCTCTGTCACATCATAAAAGCGCGGAATTAAGCTGATAAGCGTGGATTTCCCTCCTCCGCTCATTCCAACAAACGCAACGGATTTTCCTTTTTCTACATCTAAATTAATATCATGAATCACAGGTTTTTCTTCTTCTTCATAAGCAAATGAAACGTGCTCAAACTGCACCTTTCCATGAAGCTCAGTGCATTCTTTTGCATCTTTCTTGTCTGTAATATCGTATTCTTCATCAATGAACTCAAACACCCGGTCCATAGATGCAACAGACTGCGTGAGCGTAGTCGATGAATTGACCAAGCGGCGAAGCGGATTATACAAGCGGTCAATATAGGCCACAAATGCTACCATCGTTCCTACGCTAAGACTTTCTGTGATGACTTGATATCCAGCAAATGTAATCACGATTAAAGGTGCCAAATCGGTAATGGTATTCACTACTGCAAATGTTTTTGCATTCCAATTCGTATGATTGATTGCTTTTTGTAGAAAATTTGAATTTTGCTTATCAAATTGCTTCTGCTCATGAGGCTCAATAGCAAAGCTGCGAATAACAGAGATCCCTTGAACCCTTTCATGTAAATGCCCCTGCACTTCCGCTAAAGCCTGCGAACGGACTCGTGTTAAATGGCGAAGACGACTGTAAAAATATTTTACAGAGAACGCATAAACCGGCAGCAAAATAATCGACACCAGTGTTAAAGGTACATTCATCGTAAACATAATCACAATGGCTATTACAATCGTCATCATATCAAGCCATACGTTCATTAAACCTGTGATAACAAAGTTTTTTGTTTGCTCTACATCATTAATGACTCGTGAAATCACTTCACCCGCTCGCGTATTTGCATAATAACGCAAGCTAAGCTTTTGAATATGGCTAAACAGCTGATCCCGTATATCATATAGTACTTTGCTCGATACCCACTGAGCATAATACTGCCTGTAATATTCAATGGGAGGTCTTAACACTAAAAATACAACAAACGAAATCCCCATAATCGTCACCATTTTATGAACTTTTTCAGAGGAGGACATGCCATGTCCATTTACGATATCGTCCAAAACATATTTCAAAAGCAGCGGAATTAATAAAGGAATAGCAAATTTAATAATACCAATTAATACAGTGCCGACAATTTGCCATTTGTATGGCTGTACAAACTTCATGTAGCGTCTTATACTTCCCATAAAATCTCCCCTTTCTATCTATGAGGGCAAGCTTTCTTAGTATATGTACACGCGTCGATTTTTTAGTGCTTTTATCTCTTCTAAAAGATGGTGAGCATAACGCCAAAAAGAACATTATATCAAACAGTCAGCTTTAGACGGCCTAACATAATGTTCTCTAGATCATTCATCAAGAATGCCGATATGTTAAAAAACGCTCATACCAAATGTCAATGAAATCTGGAGCAAACGGGCCTTTTCGCTGTCGAATCCAACCTTTTAACTCCTCGACGTGATTATGTAAAATACGGTCAATCACTTCTGGATAATTCATTTCTTTTCGATGCTTCTCATATTCATCTTCATCAAGAAGGGTGTATGTCATATCTGGATAGACTTTGATATCTAAATCATAATCAATATATTTGAGCGCTTCATTGTCATCATAAATGAACGGCGAACTGATATTGCAGTAATAATAAATTCCATCTTCACGGATCATCCCAATGACGTTAAACCACTGCTGAGCATGAAAATAACAAATTGCAGGCTCTCTTGTGACCCATGTTCGTCCATCTGATTCTGTAACGATCGTACGATCATTTCCTCCAATCACTAAGTTATTGGTTGCTTTTAATACGGTTGTCCGATCCCACACGCGATGAATATGTCCATTATGCTTGTAGCTGTGTATTTGAATTGTTTCTCCTTCCACCGGAATTCCCATCTCCAATACCTACTTTCATTTTAGCACTTAAAAAAATTCATATAACGTCTCCATTTGTCTTATGTTTATTATAACGGTTTCTCTCTCATTTTAACACAAATGTGCTAACCTTCTTGAGTTCAAAAAAGCCACTCCCCCTACTTTTCCTTTGCTTGGCAGCCTTAAAAAAGAGAGGAAGTGACACATCAATGTTCATTAAGCAAGTGTAGAGCAAGCCCCTTCACTTTTATATGTACGAATAATGTCTTCGGTTTGTGCTTCAAACGTCAATTGAATCTCTTTTAATTTTAGCTTCATTTCACTAATTTCATCTTGCACAGAATGAAGTTTTGCTTCTTCATGAAGTTTTATTAGTTCACCTTCGATTTCCTGACAGCGCTCAATCTCAGACTGCAAAAACAGAAGTTGATCCATGGTCTCCAATTGTTGAGTCACTAGCTGATCAAATTTTTTCATACGATAGCTCCTCCCTATTTGCCTTAACCATACACGCGGCACTTCTGTTAACATTCTGTTTAGGTGAGACAGATTCCTTTGACGAGTTGTGTAAAGTTTCAAGAAGTTTTGTCATACTTTGTTGCTTTTTATATAAGAAAAAGCGAACTTAACATCGCCGTATGAAAGACGTTAAGTTCGCTTTTGGTATTAACCTTGGTATTTACCAGAGTTTTGGTTTTTCTTTGCTTGAGCTTGTGCGTTTTGTTGTCTCACTTCTTGAGCACTTGTTTCGCTAGCAAATTCAGTACCGAAGTTGTTTTTAGATGCTTGAGCATTTTGGCTTTTGTTTGCCGCTGCTTGAGCATTTTGTTGTTTCACTTCTTGTACATTTGTTTCGCTACCAAATTCAGTACCGAAGTTGTTTTTAGATGCTTGAGCATTTTGTTGTTTCACGTGTTGTGTGCTTGTACCAGATGCTGTTTTGTTTGTTTGTTTTGCCATTGTAATCACCTCCACGAAAATTAATATGCCCGGGAGGTAAATAGGGTATGCAAACTTTTTTCAGTATTTTAAGGCACGAGCACAAAACACATTTACCTTACATTAAAAGTGAACGCCCTCCGTCAATAATAAGCGTTTGACCGCAAATCATATTTGCTTGATCGGACACTAAGAACATAACTGCATCTACCATGTCTTTTGGCTCCACCATACGACCAGCTGGAGTATGCTTGCGTGCATCATCTAGAAGCTCATCGCGATTTGGGAAATGTTTTAATGCCTCTGTATCCACAGCCCCTCCAGAGACAGCATTTACCACAATATTCTTTGGAGCCAGCTCCACTGCTAAATAGCGTGTCAACGCTTCTACAGCAGCTTTTGACACGCCTACTGTTGTATAATTTTCTAAGTAGCGAATAGACCCAAGCGAACTGATGGTAACAATCTTTCCTCCGCCTACTTTTTCCATACGTTTAGCCGCTTCTTGTGCACAGAATAAATATCCTTTGCTGTTAATATCCATTGTCCAGTTCCAGTGAGTTTCTTCCAATTCCATAATAGGACGTAGAACTCCTGACGCTGCATTACTTACAAATACGTCTAAGCGACCGAATACTTCATCAATTTGCTCAAACATTTCTTTAATTTTTTCTACTTTTCCTACGTTTGCTTTAACAACTAATGCTTCTCTGCCTAGCGCTTTGATTTCTTCTGCTACTTCCTGCGCTGCACTTTTGCTTCGTGCATAGTTTAATACAATATCGTATCCTTCTTTAGCCAGACGTAAGGCAATTTCTTTACCAATACCTCTGCTGCTTCCCGTAACTAGTGCTACCTTTTGTGACATGATGTCATCTCCCTTATGTATCGTATTATCTTTACATTGTACTGATTTTATCGCATAAGAAACAAGTAATATAGAGAAAATAGATAAAACTTGATGAAATGAATGAGGTGAATAGAATGTATGTAGGTAGAGACATGACGGCTCTTTCAATGATTTCTAAAAGCGAGTGGAAAGACAGCGAGCTTGCGTTTTTCCATCACTCTTTACAGCAAATGACGCCGTATTTAAATGCTGAAGGACAAAGTATTCATCAGCAAATTATTAAAGAAATTGAAGCACGGGGCGGGCTACAGCGCCACGAAGCAGATTATACACACGGCACGCATGTATCATATGATTAAATAAAAAGAAGCGCGGAGTTTATCCACGCTTCTTTTATTTAACAAGTACATATTCTTTTAAGATTTTTTGATGGGAAACAGGAAATGCATATTGTTCTAAATCTTTTTCAGAAACCACTTTCAAATTTTTTAATGCACTGATATCACTTGCAAGCTCTGCTTCATATACTGTGATGTTCCAGACGATATGAGAAAACACGTGCTGAATTGTGGTAAACGGCGCATGAATTTTAATATCGGCTCCGTACTCATTTTGAATAAATGCCTGAAGCTGCTGATGATCTGGCGCTATACTAAGATCTACTTCTATATTTGGAAATTCCCATAGGTTAGCTAAAAGTCCTTTGCTTGGACGTTTATGAATCAGATAATTTCCTTCCTCGTCTCTAATCACCGCTGCAGCAAGCTGAAGAGCACGCGGCGCTTTTTTCTTTGATTTGACAGGAAGCTCATTCTGCACTCCTTCTTCAAACGCGCGGCAGTGTTCGCGAACTGGACATAACAAACAGGAAGGAGAAGTTGGTGTACAGACAATGGCACCAAGTTCCATCATGCCCTGATTGAAATAGGAAGGATTATCTTTTGAAATAATTTCATGCACGATATCTTCAAACAGCTTTCTTGTTTTCGGTTTTGCAATATCATCCCAAACGGATAAAATGCGCGATAGCACACGCATGACATTTCCATCTACAGCAGGCTGCGGCACTCCGTATGCAATACTTAAAATGGCTCCTGTTGTATAAGGGCCTACTCCTTTTAGTTTGGAGATTTCTGCTGGCGTATTTGGAACTTCTCCCCCGTATTGTTCGTGAACTTCTCGAACGGCGGTTTGTAAATTACGGGCACGGGAATAATAACCTAACCCTTCCCATGCTTTTAACACATCATCTTCATTCGCATAAGCTAAATCTTTGATAGTGGGAAATTTACTAATAAAATTATTAAAATACGGAATGACCGTATCTACTCTCGTTTGTTGAAGCATAATTTCAGATACCCACACTTTATAAGGGTCCTGATCTTGACGCCAAGGTAAAATGCGCTGTTCCTGTTCAAACCAAGAGATTAAGTCATCTTGAAATGCTCGAATATCGAAATTTTGTACAATATCTTTACTTTGTTTCACGTCATAGCCTCCGAGGTATTAACTATACATATACAATGTGTTGCTTTTTGAATCTTAGTAACTTTATGATAACCTTATAACAACTACAAATATGAATAGTAAAATGAATTGTTCAAATAATGAATAAAAACAGCTAATTTGCTGCGTTAGTAATAAAGCGAAATTTTTCGCCCTAAATTAAGCTTCCATGCTGAATTAGGATACTCTAAGATTGTCATTTTACAAAGGAGGAGTTCGCTCTGGATACTGGTACACACATTGCAATGGGAATCGCTTTAGGCGGCCTTGCAACATTAGACCCCACTGTATCTGCGAATACAGCCACAATGGATGCTGTAATGATTGGCGTAATGGCCGGGTCATTAGCACCTGATTTAGACACTGTTTTAAAGTTGCGAAACAATGCACAGTATATCCGCAATCACCGTGGAATTACACATTCTATCCCGGCTGTTATTTTATGGCCTTTGCTTATCGTGCTCATTCTTTCGCTTCTGCTGCCAGGAGCTAACTTGCTGCATCTCTGGATGTGGACCTTTGCAGGCGTCATTATTCACGTTTTTGTTGATATCTTTAACGCTTATGGTACGCAAGCTTTACGGCCTTTCACAAATAAATGGATTGCGCTTGGCGTAATCAACACGTTTGATTACGTGATTTTCTCAGCTCACGTACTCGCGATTTTAATCTGGTTTATTGGAGCAGAGCCAGGACCAACATTTATTACGTTGTATGTGTTATTGGCGTTTTACTATGGATTGCGCTTTTATATGCGCCACCAAATTGCCAAGAAGCTTCGAAAACAGTTTCCTGATGTTATCAAGCTCAATATCTCTCCTACAATGCGTTTCACTCACTGGCACTTAGCTGTGACGACCGAAAAGTATTTTCATGTAGGAAGAGCAATCGGAGAAGAAATTTTTATTTATGATACGTTTGATAAAGTTCCAATTCCCGAATCAGCCGTAATTGAAGTAGCGAAAAAAGATGAAAATTTATCTGCTTTTCTTTCATTTTCACCTATTTATAGATGGGAACTGGATGAATATAACGACCACATTGAAGTGCGCTTTATTGATTTACGCTACCGCAGCAAGGATTACTATCCATTTGTAGCCGTGGTCCAGCTTGATTATGATTTAAATATCATTTGTTCGTACACAGGTTGGATTTTCAGTGAGAAAAAATTGCGTAAAAAGCTTGATTATCTCCCGCACTAATCATAACAAGAACAAATATGAAACCCAAAAACGAACCGTCTGCTCAAGACGGTTCGTTTTTATTTAATGTTTTAAATAGTCATCGTTATTCAACAAATGCTGATATTTAGGGTTTTTGACCGCGATTTCATGAAGCTTATCACCGTAGCTGTTAATATACATCGTAACAACCTTTTCCGTCGCTTCTTTCCCTTTATAATCATATCCGGCTTTTGCGTAAGATGACTCAAAATCTTCCCAGAAAAGCTCGACCCACGTGCGTGCTTGAGCATATGAGAGCGAACTGTTTTTATTTAAGAGCTGATTCGTTAATCTTTCAAATATATCGTTCATAAGAACACCTCGATTACCAAAATTCTTTATGAGTATGTTTGCACTTTTAACTTACACTATAAATGCGGAGTTATTCACTCCCTCATGTACTATATCATAACCGCAACGCTTTCTGTTGTAAAAGGAGAGGTATCGATGCGCAATAAAGCAAAAGATTTTACAAACCAACATCATACTAAGCTTGAAGGCGAACCTCGAGCAAAAGCTGAGTACGCTTCAAAACGTGCAAATGGAACGATTAACACGCATCCTCAAGAACGTATGCATGCTTCTAATGAGCGTGAAGAATAACCGCTTGCTTTACGTTTAAAAATAGAGTGAATATAGAAATCAAACAAGCAGCACACTTCGTGCTGCTTGTTCATCCCGTTATTTTTTCAACATGGAAATAGGCAATGCCTCTTCGTTATGCGGTGAGCCAAGCCTAAATCCCCACGCAAAAACTCCGTTCATATAATCAATTTTAAAATATGAACCCGGATCTCCTTGAATTTCATATACTTCCCCTGCTTTAAACGTTTCGGGATCCAATAAATACGACCTAGCCATTGTTACTTTTCTTTCTAATACTGCATACTCATTGACCATGCCAAGCTGTTCAGCTTTTCGTGCTTTTTCTTGAAGAGACCCAATTTCTTGTTGAAGTTCATACGTCGTCATATCGCTGTAACGTTTTTCAGACATGCTGTTTTCCCCCTTGTTTGCTTTCATTTTATTATAACAAAAGGTATAACTAAAGGGAGACTATGAAAAGGGAGTTTTGGGAATGAAAACAGTGCTAATCACGGGCGGTTCGACGGGTCTTGGAAAAGAACTCGCTAAACTTTACGCAAAAGACTACAACGTCATTCTAGCTGGACGCAATCAACATAAATTAAAAGAGGCGCAGCATGAGCTAAGCGACAACGTATATACGATGTCTGTAGATATTACAAAGTATGAAGAAGTAGGAAAATCTGTAGAAAAACTGCTGATGCAGCATTCAGTAGATATCCTTATCAACAATGCAGGCATTGGACATTTTGGTCCTTTGACGGATTATACAAAACAAGCCATCGATGAAGTCATCGATACAAATGTAAAAGGAACTATTTTTTTAACACAAGCGCTTATGCCTCATCTCTTAACGAGACCTGAACCTAAAGTGATGAATATCATTTCAACTGCAGGACTTCGCGGGAAAGCTAATGAAAGCGTCTATGTGGCAAGTAAGTTTGGCGTAAGGGGATTTACAGAAAGTTTAAAAGTGGAGTATCAAGATACTAACCTTCATGTGATTGCAGCTTACATGGGAGGCATGAATACCCCTTTTTGGGATCACAACAACCACATTAAAGATAAAAGCCGATTGCGCTCGGCTTCAGAAATTGCTGAGATTATTTATAAACAGCAGAATGACTCAGAAGATATTTTGTTTTAAAAAAGAGTGAAACATAACTGCATTAATCTAAAGATAAACACATGAAGTTTACGTTTGCCATCTCAATGAAAAAATCCGAACGAGTTGGATTCTCCATCAAGAATCTCGATTCATCGTTCGGATTTCCCTTCAACTAACATACTTTTGTCCTGCCTTTATTCCTCTTCAATAGAATCTAGAAATGATTGAATTTGGTCAATAGAGAATCCTTTTCTATAAAGAGCCTGCTTCATTTTTTGCTGATATTCCCAGCCTTCATACTTTGAAAAACGACGATGAGCTTTCATTCCTTGGTATTGCAGAGCTTCCCATGCCTCATCGCTTTCTTTTTCTGTATTCGTGCGCTGAAATGCTTCTTGAATAATAGAAAATGAATAGCCCTTCACTGCCAATGCTTGTTCCATTTTTTGTTTCATCATTACCTGAGATAATTTTTTATACTTTCCTTTTAACTTTTCAATTAATTTCACAGCAGTTTGAATTTGCTGTTCTTCGGGGTATTCACATAAACTAAGGGTAATAATGGAATCAAAAATTCCCTTTTCTTTTAATTCTCTTTGAATCACATTTGGTCCTTTTGATGTCGTGTTCATCTGAGTTAACACAAATGCTTTGGCAAACTCTTCATCATTTAAATAACGGTGGCTGACTAATTTCTGAATAACTTGTTGAATAATAGTAGAGTTAATTTCTTTTTTCTTTAAATAATCATGTACCTCTTTTTCAGAGCGCATTCGATAAGATAAGTAAGTGATCGCTAAATTATAAGCTTTCTTCTCATCATCTGCGTACTGAATTTCCGTTAATTCAAATTCATCAAGCTCACGACCTTTTTTCAAGTCATATTTGATGAGGACATTTTCGTCAACACCAAAGCCAAACTCTTCACCTTTACCGTAATCTAAATACACATTATAACGTTCACCGCTATTCTTTTGCGTTGTGATCTTTGTGACAACAGGCATACACCTTCACCTCATATTTCTTATTAAATTGATGGCTGAAGAACCGCCAAACGTATCATACACATTTTTATTTATCTCAACAAAGGAGGAAGTTCGTATGAAAATTGTTATTGCTGGAGGAACTGGATTCGTAGGTAAAGCTTTAACAAAACATTTTTTAACACAAAAACATTATGTATATATTTTAACACGCAATGCAGATAAAGCTGCAAGAGATCCGAAACTTAAATATGTAGAATGGATGCAAGAAAACAGCCAACCTGAAGAGCATGTAGAAGGAGCAGACGTTTTTATCAATTTAGCTGGCGTTTCACTTAACAGCGGCCGCTGGACGGACGAGCGCAAAAAAGCCATTGTGGAAAGTCGCCTTTCTTCTACTCAAGAAATCCTTCGTATTATGGCTGCCTTACCCGAAAAACCTTCCCTTTATGTAAATGCAAGCGCAGTTGGTTATTACGGGACATCGACTACAGAAACGTTCACAGAAGCTTCTCCATCCATCGGCACGGACTTTTTAGCTGAAACGGTAAAAAAATGGGAAAATGAAGCGCTAAAAGCGATGGAACTCAATATTCGTACTGTTTTAACAAGGTTCGGCGTTATATTAGGCAAAGATGGCGGGGCACTCCCTTCTACTGCCCTTCCTTATAAATTATTTGCAGGAGGGACAGTTGGTTCGGGAGAGCAGTGGATGTCTTGGGTGCATCTTCAAGACGTCGTCAAAATTATTGATTATTGCATTCATACCGAACAAATAGAAGGACCTGTTAATGTAACTGCTCCAAACCCCGTTCAAATGAAAGAGTTTGGAAAGACGATTGGAAAAGTGTTGAATCGTCCTCACTGGATGCCCGTACCTAGCTTTGGCCTTCAGCTGCTGATGGGAGAAATGAGTATGATTATTTTGAAAGGACAGCGCGTTTTACCTGAAAAATTGATTCAACAGAATTACATTTTTACATATACTGTATTAGAAGATGCATTGCGAGATTTACTCTAGTTATTTTCTGATATTTACCTAAAACAGGTGACTAAGCTGCCGATAGATAGGAGCATCCTTTATGAAAACCATTCTCTTGAAAAATGCAACGCTCTATCCTATTACGTCAAAACCTATTTATAATAGTGATGTGCTCATTCAAGATGGAAAAATTGTTTTAATTGGGCCAAACTTGCAGCCTCCTCTTCAAGTAGAAGTTATTGACTGCAAACAGCGCTATTTATTCCCTGGATTTATTGATGTTCATACACATCTAGGACTATATGATGAAGGAACCGGCTGGGCCGGAAATGATGCTAACGAAACAATCGAGCCTATGACTCCCCATATCCGAGCTTTTGACAGCGTACATCCTTTAGATCCTGGGTTTAAAGATGCCATTGAAGCGGGTATTACGTCTGTACACATTATGCCTGGAAGTGCAAATGTGATCGGAGGCACAACGTCCGTTATTAAAACAGCCGGAACAAGTATTTCTCAGATGTTGATTCAAGAGACAGCTGGACTTAAGATTGCGCTAGGAGAAAATCCAAAACGAATCCACAGCCATGGCAATAAAGAATCCATTACACGAATGGGTATTATGGGGATGCTGAGAGAAGCCTTTTATCATGCAAAAAGCAGTGACAATAAAGATGATTTGCGAATCAAACCACTCATTCAAGCACTGAATAGAGAGATTCCCGTTCGAATTCATGCTCACCGAGCCGATGATATTCTATCAGCTCTGCGCTTAGCAGATGAATTTAATTTAGACGTTCGTATTGAACACTGCACAGAAGGGCATTTAATTGCTAAAGAGCTAGGGGGAAGAAACTTAAAAGTAAGCGTGGGACCAACTTTAACACGCCGCTCAAAGGTTGAACTGAAGAATAAAACGTGGAAAACCTATCAAGCTCTCTGCAATGAAGGAGTAGAAGTTTCCATTACAACAGACCATCCTTATACGCCCATTCAGTACTTAAATATTTGTGCATCCATTGCCGTACGTGAAGGGCTCGAAGAACAAAAAGCATTAGAAGGCATCACGATTGCTGCTGCTCGGAATCTCCGTATTGATCAGCGAATTGGCAGTATCGAAGCAGGAAAAGACGCTGATTTGGTGCTATGGAGCCATCATCCTTTTCACTACTTAGCAAAGCCTATTTTTACGATGATAAATGGTAAAATATTATTTAAAAAAAATTAACATTTTACCTATTTTCTTTTTTTATTTTTTTTAGTATGATACGTTTAGAAGCATGTGAATTTCACAAAAGCATAAACATCACACGTTGACTTTTTATGTTTGTTGACTTGTAATGGGAAGGCAAATGGTGCGCCACCAGGTAACTGGTTCTAGTGGGTTCGATTCCCACCCCGAAATTTTTTTAATTATTAAAAAATTTCGAGGGTGGGGACTTGATTGGAGTCTGTATATACCCTCGATCAGGAGGGAAAAGTTATGTTAAAAAAACGTGACCTAAATGACTGTCAATCTCTATACGAACTCATGGTACATCCTGATGTCTTCCCTTTTGTTCGTCATAAAGCCCATTCCTATGAAGAATTTTTATTTGTGACTAAACAAACGATGGAAGCAGAAGATCATGGAGAAATCATTTCTCGCACGATTTTAGACGAATGGGGTAACCCTATCGGCACCATTAATTTATTTGATGTACAGGACCAAGCTGGTTTTTTAGGCACTTGGCTTGGCAAACCGTTTCATGGAAAAGGATATAATCAAATTGCAAAAGAAGCGTTCTTTAATGAACTGTTCTTTGAGTTAAATATAGAGCGAATTTTTATGCGAATTCGTAAAATCAATATCAGGTCTATTAAGGCTGCAGAAAAACTGCCTTACGCAGTACTTGCGAATGAAACACACAAAGCTTTATACGATGAAATTAATCAACATGAAGACGTATATGATTTATACGAAATTCCAAAAGACTTGTATACATTATACTACTTGCGTCACGAACAAGATGTTCAAGAAGATCACCAGCTTAAAGAAGCGTAAGAGTCTCTCCGTGTAACGGAGAGCTTTTTTTTATGATTAAAAACGAGAGATTCTGGAAAAAATAAGTAGCATGATCGAAAAACGTTAATTGGAGGGTTTTTTATGTCTGAAAAAAAACGAAAAGAAAACGCAAAAAATACGTTAAGTAGCGCTCAAGAAATCTATTACGGCCGCGAGTTTAAAAAAGCAGACCGTGCAGGCGGCTACACGAAAAAATAAGTGAGGCAAAACATCTCTATCCAACGCTTGATCATCCCAACGTCCTTTCTGTACAGTTTGTATCGGAAGGACGTTTTTATATTATGTAAAAATAATAACACGAAGATTTCAAGCGTATGATTTACGTTTTTTTAATACTCTACTATATCCACAAAGTTTACCCACAATTATGTGGATAATGTGTATAACTTTATTGAATATGCATATTACCGCTTTCATAACTTGAAATAACAGTGGGTAATTTTTATGTAAATTTTCTGAAAAAATGTGAATAGTGTGGATAAAGTTGTGAATATCCTATATAATTCAGCAGTTAACTGCTTGTTAACCTGTGGATATCTTCTTTAGTACTTTCATTGATTTTAGTACCATCAAGGCTTTTGATATATTATAAGTATAATAATAAAAAGTAGGGGAACTCCCCCTACTTTTTTATGATTGGAAACAATATATCCACACTTGTTCCTTTATCTAACTGACTAGAAAACGTCATCTGCGCGTGGTGAGCTTTAATAATCCGATAGCTGACCATCAGTCCTAAACCTGTACCTTTTTCTTTTGTACTATAAAAAGGCTCACCTATCTTCGCTAACCGTTCAGGAGGAATACCCTGTCCTTCATCAGCAAGCTGCAGCCAAAGGTGGTTTTCTTTTACCTTAGTCGTAATATGAATAGCTCCTCCTTCAGGCATTGCTTCGATAGAATTTTTAATAATATTAATAAATACTTGTTTTAACTGATTTTTATCTCCATACACCCTTGGTAACTGGTCGTCTCTTTCAAATATGAAAGCTACTTCCCTTTCTACTGCTTCAGGTTCAAGAAGTGAGCACACTTCTTGAACAAGCGCTTGCATATTCAAAGATTCAACCTTCATTACCTGAGGTTTTCCTAACATCAAAAATTCTTCTACTATTCCATTCATTCGCTCTAATTCAGTTTCCATAATATCTATATACAAAGCATCTTTAGGATGTTGTTCTTTTAATAAGTGAACAAAGCCTTTTAAAGAAGTTAAAGGATTTTTGATTTCATGAGCCACTCCAGCTGCAAGTTCTCCTACCACGGCAAGCTTCTCAGAAGTTCTAAGCTTCTCTTCTGCCTTTTTACGCTCCGTAATATCTGTCGATACGCACAGCATTTGAATCACTTCCTGTTTTTCATTCATAATAGGAAGTTTTGCTGTTTCGACCCAGCGCCGGTTTCCTTTCGAATCTTTAAACTGTTCTTCTAATACCATCCCTTTTTGGGTACAGTTTGAAAACGCCCCTTTATATAAAAGATCTGATTGGAGGTTGAACTGATATTTATCAATTGATTGTCCAATTAAGTCATCAGATTTTTCACCTAAGAGCATCGCAAAAGATTCATTAACGAGAATGAATTCCCTTTTTTGATTGATAGCATAAATATAGCTTGGATTAATGTCAATAACTTGTCTTAAAAACGTTTTTTGTTCCTGCAGCTGATTTTCTTTTTGCTGTAAATTTGCTTTAGAATGGCGTATATAGCTAATCATTTCATTAAACTGTTTAGATAAAATACCGATTTCGCCCCGCTCAATTTCTCGTTCCGGAATTTTTTGATTAAAATTCCCGCGCGCTACTTGTCCCGCCAATTCATATAGTTTATGAATAGGATTCACAATTTGCCTCGCATATAACGCAGTAAAAAAAGAAAGCAGTAAAATCGTAACGCCTGAAACGATCCAAAGAGTTTTTTCAAACATTTCATAAGGCCTGTAAATTTCTTCAACGGGTAATTCAGCGACAATTCCCCAATCCAAAACAGGAATATATTCGAAAGACGCAAAGAAATACTTACCTTCGGTGTTCACCACGCGCTGATATCCTGATTTATGATTCATCGTTTTCTGAACGATTTCATTTTTCTTGGCATTTTCACCGATTCTCTGTTTCTCTGGGTGGGAAATAATTCTACCATTGCGGTCTACGATAAATGTATAGCCGTTCTCTCCTATATCAAACGTTTGAAAGATGGATTGAAAACTTTTATTTTCTTCAATTCGCAGCGCTAAATTTACAACCTTTTTTACATTTTGCTGCCCATCCAAAATAGGAATCGCCATCACCACAATGTAGTGCTTTGTATCTGCTGAAACGACATCGCTTAAATATATTTTTTTGGTTCGCAGCGCTTCTTGAAAATATTTTCTTTTACTTAAGTTCACATGTTTCATATTTTTTAAATCATTCGGGTAATAATGCTCAACATACCCTTTTACATTAAAAATGGTTCCGCTATCGATATACGGTGAAATATTAACTATTTTCTGCAATTCTTTGTCTATTTCTTGTTCATCATCCGATAAAAAAATAGGATCTTGCTGTACCTCGTCGCCTAGGCTCCAAATATCTTTAATCACGACGTTAATTTGCTCTTTCATTCTCTTGACGGTTTTATCAGTTACCTGTCGATATTGATCTTGAGAAATATTAGGCAGCATCACTCTTGAAACAATAAACATTAGCGTTAATATGGTACAAATAAGAAGCACGTTAATCGTGAAGATTTTCCAAAACGTATGAGATTTAAACCATTTCATGTTTGTTCACCTTAATCTAATGAAGTCTACCTTCATTGTACTCCAAAATGAAGACTTTTCCATATAAATGACGGAATTCCATCTTTAGACATAGAAGAAAAGCAATTTGTTCTACATTCCTATCAGAAAACTATGAGCTTTCTCACTGTGTTTTCTGTTAGAACAACTTTTAGTTTTCTTCTATAAACTTTGCTTCCTGCATTTTATTCATGCAGTAGAAATCAATTATTTATCCTCCACTAAAAAGACCTCATCACGGAGTGATGAGGTCAGAAGTTTACTATATTCTTTTATAAAAAATTATGGTTGTTTCCTGCTGATTTTCTAGCCTTTAAAGATTTATTTATTTTCCCCTTCTAGTCCAGTAAAAAATAAATAAGAGAATAAACCAAACGGGCGTCAACAATAAGGCTGGGCGCGTCGCGTCAGAAAACAGCATAATAACAAGAATCACCGCAAACAATGCTAACACAACATAGTTTATAAATGGTGTTAACGGTGCTTTGAATGCTGATGCTGCATGCAGCTGCGGACGCGACTTTTTATACCTTAGATGGCAAATAAGAATGATACTCCACACCCAAATAAAACAAATAGCGCTAATGGTCGTTACGATGCCAAAAGCTTGGTCTGGTATAAGCTTGCTTAAAAGAGCTCCCGCTGAGATGACCACCGTAGATACAAATAATCCGTTGCTTGGTACGTGATTTTTATTCAGTTTTGCAAACTTAGATGGCCCTTGGTCATTTTTACTTAAATTATATAAGATACGGCTTGTTGAAAACATCCCGCTATTACAAGCAGAAGCGGCTGAAGTTAATACAACAAAATTAATAATTCCAGCAGCAAGCGGAATTCCGACTAAACTAAAGGTTTTAACAAATGGGCTTTCTGCTGCATTTAATTCCATCCACGGGTTAATAAATAAGAGGACGATAAGCGCTCCAACATAGAAAAATAAGATTCGCAGCGGAATTTTATTAATGGCCGATGGAATATTTTTTTGGGGATTTGATGTTTCTGCTGCCGATACCCCTACCAACTCAACCCCGACGTATGCGAATATAACCATTTGGAATGAAAGTAAGAAACCTGAAACCCCATTTGGAAACAGTCCTCCGTGATTCCAAAGGTTTTGAACAGTAACGGATCCCGCGTCTGTTTTAAATCCCATTACCAGCAAAATAACGCCAATAATAATTAACGCAAGAATCGTAATAACCTTTATTAAAGCAAACCAAAACTCTAATTCTCCAAATAATTTTACGGTTAATAAGTTAAGCCCTAATAAAATGATTACACAAATAAGTGCAGGAATCCACTGAGGAATATTGAACCAATATTTCACATATACACCAACGGCAATGACATCAGCCATAGCTGTCATGATCCAGCAAAACCAGTACGTCCATCCGGTGACAAATGAAGCCCACGGTCCAAGGTACTCTTCAGCAATATCTGTTAGTGATTGATAACCTGCTTTAGAAAGCAGTAGTTCTCCTAACGCTCTCATCACAAAGAAAAGCGCAATACCAACAATTAAATAAGCAAAGATGATAGAGGGACCCGCAAGCTGTATGGCTTTACCAGAACCTAAAAACAAGCCCGTACCAATGGTTCCCCCAATCGCAATTAGCTGAACATGACGATTGGATAAATCCCTCTTTAATTCTCGTTGTTCCAACTCTAACTCCTCCTAACAATAAAACCTTTGATGCGATCGTGCGGACTACAAATAAAGTCCAATAAAAAAAGAGATTGGATGCGCTCCAATCTCATGGTCATAAGAATAACAAATATTAAGGCACAGGCTACCAATTAGTAACACGCCAAATAAATATCCGGTACTCTTCTGTCCTTTTGCCTGAGATTGTGAACCCTTCGGCGTCGCGAAACTCTCGCGATCTCTCCAGAAGCTGCTCCTGCTATAGTGTGATCCATAGCAATCATAGCTTTCTACGTATTAAATTTTTTCGATCAAGATAGTGACTGTCGAATAGTTGTTTATTCTAATACCAGTTTGGTGCTTTGTCAACAAGAAAGAGTATTTTCATTTATTTACCTTCTTTGAAAGAAGATGATTGCACAGGTTCAATTGTCAACTTAGTATCCTTTTCCGCACGCTATCTTAGTCCCTGAGGAAACCTGAACACATTAAACGGATCGTACTTCTTATTCACTCTCTCTAATCTCTCTGCGTTGTCTCCAAAATACTCACGTTCGTAATTTCTAAGGTTGCTGATAGGGAAATTCACATAGGAGCCTATCGTCATACTTTTAATATATTCAAATCGCTTGCGAAGCCAATCTCTGTTTGCTCTTGCATATGCATCGTCTGTCCATACGGACTGAAACCCCATAATATATCTGGCGTTTCTGTAGAAAAAAGCCGTTTCTCTTTTACCAACACGGCGAATTTCTCCTCCTAGTGCATAAAAAGAAATCGCAGCATACACGGAACCTTCTGCTGGACGCTGTATGAGATCTGTAAGATTTTCAAGCTCAACACGTGAATACGTTCTTTGCACAAATCTTCCCGTTGACTTAAATTTTTCAGACGGAGGATAGGTTTCCTCTATTTTTTTTACCGCTTCAAGAAAAGGTAATGATTCCAGCTCTACTTGAAACCCTTCTGCTTCTGCAAAAGGCTGCAAAATCTTCCGAGCTCTTTCTGGGGAGCCGTAAAAGAAGCCGTTTGCAAATATGCCTAACCCTTCTCCTTCAGCATTATAAAAGCTTGCAACTAGCGTCATACGTTTGTCCAGTTCGGGCAGCCAGTTTTGCCATATATTCATCACTTGTCTCTGCTTCTCCTTTGTAGTACCTACATAAAAGAAGCGAACGAGCGTCACAGAGCTGTTCGTTGGCTTTGGAAGCTGAAACGTCATGCTTACTACAACGCCAAAGTTACCGCCACCGGCACCGCGGCATGCCCAAAAAAGATCAGCGTTACACGATTTGTTTGCTTTGATGAGCTTACCTTCATAATTGACTAACTCTAGCTCTATCAAGCTGTCGCATCCTAACCCGTAAAGCCTGCTTGAAAGTCCCCAGCCTCCACCAAGCGTAAAGCCAGACACCCCAACAGTCGGACACGTTCCTCCTGGAAAAACATATCCGTTCGAACCGATGAAACCATACACTTCCGTATTTTTCGCTCCTGCTTCCATCTTTAAAATGTTCCGTTTCCTATCTAATTTCAACCCATTTAATCGACTAATATCAATGACTAATACACAGTCACCCGTAGAATATCCTTCATAATGATGACCACCAGATCGAATGCGAATCTCAACACGATGCTTGCGCGCCCAGTGGATCGCATTCACAACATCCTGCTTTTTTTCACAGTACACAATCACAAGCGGAAATTTATCAATAGCGCGATTCCATTCCTGACGAGCTTCCTCATAAATGGGGTCTTTTGGCGTTACCACTTCGCCCGTAAGTCCTTTTAAAAACATTGAGTCCATTTAACCTCTTCCCCTTTGTACATACTTTTCAGTAGTTTTATTAATATAGTATTATCGATGTGGTTAAAGGTTTGGGTTTTGGGATAGAGTTTGCGTTTATTATTTGTATAAAAGACGTCATTATAGTTTATCTTAAAGGCATTAACCCTCTTATGTAATTTCTCTTTAGCGACGTAACACTTTCCATGACTAGACTTTATGGGAATTTCATCTCACTATACTAAGATATTTTTTCACACTAAAAGAACAGATGTTGAATTTTAACAACTTTCTCCATTTAATAAGAGTACAGCTCAAAGAAAAAAGAGCAGAATCTAATCTGCCCTTTACTCTTTTTCTATTCATTTTTTTAACGTCAAACTCACCACATTCTCCACGTGCGCCGTATGCGGAAACATATCAACAGGCTGAATGTAATCAACATGATAAGCCTTCGACAGCTGCTGCACATCTTTGGCTAATGTGGATGGATTACAAGAAACGTAAACCACTTTCTTTGGCTTCACTTGTAAAATCGTTTTTAGAAGATGGTCATCACAGCCTGTTCGCGGCGGGTCAACGACGATAACTTCTGGCTTCCAGCCTTCTTTTACCCACTTCGGCATCCACTTTTCAGCTGGACCCGTCACATATGTGGCATGTTCAAATCCATGGTCTTTGGCATTTTTTCGCGCGTCTACAATCGATTCTTCAATCGTATCCATTCCGCGAATTTCTTTGGCGTCTTTAGCAAGCCATAAGCCAATTGTCCCTACTCCGCAGTAAGCATCTACAATTTTTTCACTGCCTGTTAACGCAGCTGCTTTTTTTACTTCGTCATATAGCTTCACGGTTTGAAGAGGATTCAGCTGGAAGAATGCACGAGCTGAAAGTTCGAATGAAATGTCCCCTAACGTTTCTTGAATCACTGATTTTCCAGCAAGAGTAAACGTTTCGTCTCCAAAAATAAGCGATGTTTTTTGGCCGTTTACGTTTTGTACGAGCGATTTCACTTCCGGTAGGCGACGCTGAATTTCTTTAATCAGCAGCTCTTTTTTCGGAATGTCTTGTTTAGCCGTAATCAAGACAATTTGCACTTCACCCGTTTCAAATCCTACTCGAGATACGATAGTACGTACAATACCACGGCGTTTGCGCTCATTGTAAATAGGAATTTGAAGGTCTTGTAAAATTCGTTTTATTTCTTTTGTCACGTGATTTGTAGCTTTATGCTGAATGGGACAGTTTTCAATATCAATCAAGCGGTGAGAATTCAGTCCGTACAAACCAGCGATGACTTTTTGTTTGTCCATACCCACTTGAAACTGGGATTTATTACGATAGCGCCAAGGATCTTCCATGCCAATCGTTTGGCGTGTTTTCTCTTCTACTTTTTTTAATGAACTGTGACGTTCGAACGCCTGCAAAACGATATCGCGCTTAGATTCTAGCTGACCTTCATACGATAAATGCTGAAGCTGACAGCCTCCGCACTGCTCGTAAATAGGACAGGGTGCTTCTACGCGATGAGGAGATTTTTTGCGAATTCGCTTGATTTTCCCCTCGGCAAAATTACGCTGAACGTTTGTTGCTTCTACAACCACTTCTTCATTTGGTAGTGCTCCCGGCACAAAGACGACTTGGCGCTTAAAATATCCTACGCCTTCTCCATTAATACCGAGCCTTTTTATCGTTAACGGAAACGTTTGTCCTTTTTGAACTTTCATTTCAGTTTTTGGTTTATTCATGAGACCAACTCCGATTAGTTTAAATTCTTTGTATAGTTATTAACGGTCCTTAGCTGCTTAAAACCTAGTAGACCGTATCGCTTTAAAAAAGACATCAACGCATATTATAACACTTCAACAGCAAAAAACCGACAGGAGAAACATTCCCATCGGTTTTTATCTTTATTTCGTTTTAGAAGAACTTTTCTTCATTTGTTTGCGTTCGTTCATTAAATCATCAATGCTTTTAAACGTATAGCCCTGCTTTTTTAAATCTACAATCGCTTGATCTAATGCATCTGCGTTATCCTTTGAAACAGTATGCAAAAGCATGATCGCACCTGGATGTATTTGAGCCATCATATTGTCATATGAGTAGCGCCAGCCTTTTTGTTCATTCACTTTCCAGTCAACGAATGCAAGTGACCAAAATACGTTCGTATAGCCCTCTTGCTTTGAAAGAGCTAGCGTTCGTTCACTAAATACGCCTCTAGGTGAGCGAAGATACTTCATTTCATCACGACCCGTAATGTTTTTGTATTCATCTTTTACTTTTTGCAGTTCTTCTTTAAAACGTTTGTCATCCACTTGAGTTAAGTCAGGGTGATGCCATGAATGATTGCCGACAATATGCCCTTCTTTTACCATTCGCTTAATTAGCTCAGGCTCTTCTTTTAAATAATGTCCTGTTACAAAGAACGTCGCAGGAACCTTTCTTTTTTTGAGGACGTCTAATACCTGCGGTGTATAGCCATTTTCATAACCGTTATCAAATGTTAAATAAATATTTTTTTTAGTTGTATCTCCGAGATAAAAAGCATCATATTTAGCAAGAATTTGTTCATAAGCTGTACCTGCGGATGCAGGCTTGTGATTTTTGCTTTTTTGAAATCCCCAGCTGATCGGAGTGTTTGGATACATTTGTGCTTCAACAGATGCTATGCCTGTTGACATCACAAATAAAAAAACGAGAAAAAAGGTGAACCGGCGCATAAGAAGCTCCTTTCGGAAGTCATTTTACGCTTAGTATCCACTCAATTTTCTCGTTCATGAACGTTACTTTTTACCATACGCTTCGGACGTATGTTTATTTAAATACCGGTTCTTTAAATTGCTCAAGCTTTTCAAATGAAGACTTGTCTACATCTGCATGCAAGCTGTTTCCGTGTGAATCCATCGTCACTACAGCTGTAAAGCCTTCTACTTTTAAATGCCACATTGCTTCAGGAATACCAAACTGCATCAAATCAACGCCTTCTACACTCTTGATACAGTCAGCATAGTACTGTGCAGCTCCGCCGATCGCATTTAAATATACGCCGCCGTGCTCTTGAAGAGCAGCAAGTGTTTTAGGACCCATACCGCCTTTACCGATAACCGCTCGGATACCAAATTTCTTCATAATATCTCCTTGGTACGGTTCTTCACGGATACTTGTTGTTGGTCCTGCAGCGGTTACGTGCCATTTTTCATCTTCATCTTTTAACATAACCGGACCACAGTGATAAATGATTTGTCCATTTAAATCAATTGGCGCATCGTGATCTGTTAAATGCTTATGAATAGCGTCGCGTCCTGTGTACATCATACCGTTGATACGCACCACGTCGCCAACTTTTAATTCACGAATTTGCTCTTCTGTAATAGGTGCTTGTAATACAACTTCTTTTGTTTCATCCGCATTTTGTTTCTCTTCTTCGCCTGCATTTTTATTAAAATCTACTTCTTCGCCTTCTTGATACAGCCACTCTTGAACGCTTCCTGTATCGGCATTGATTTTAACGCCCAAACGGCGGTAAGCCCAGCAGTTATACGCAACTGACACATAAAAGCTAGCAGGAATACGATTAATAACGCCGACTTTACAACCAAGTAATGTCGTTTCTCCGCCAAAGCCCATTGTACCAATTCCTAACTTATTGGCATTTTCCATTACATACTCTTCTAATTCTTTCAGCTGAGCATTTGGATTTTCGTCATCTAAGTTTCGGAACAGCTGCTCTTTTGCTAATTCATAGCCTGTTGTACGGTCGCCACCGATTCCAACACCAATGACGCCGGCACTACAGCCTTGACCTTGTGCTTGATACACAGAGTGCATCACACATTTACGAATTCCGTCTAAATCACGGCCAGCTCTACCTAAACCTTCTACTTCACAAGGCAGGCTGTACTGAATGTTTTTATTTTCACAGCCGCCGCCTTTTAAAATAAGACGCGCATCAATATAGTCATTTTCCCACTGTTCAAACTTAATAACCGGCGTGCCGCCGCCTAAATTATTACCGCTGTTTTCTCCCGTTAACGAATCTACGGAGTTAGGGCGAAGCTTTCCGTGCTTTGTTGCTTCTTCAATTGCCCAATAAATCGCTTCTTTAATTTGAAGCTGATTCACTCCTACAGGGGTTTTAATTTTAAATGTTGGCATACCTGTATCTTGACAAATTGGTGATAAATTATCATCCGCCATTTTAATATTATTGGTAATGGTTGCTAAAGACATTGCTGCACGAGTTCCTGCATTTTCACGCGCTTTTGCCTTTGCGATAGCACGTCGAACGTCTTTTGGCAATTTTGTAGATGTTTCAACAATTAAATCGTACATGCTTTGTTTTAAAGCTTCAATCATCACTTAATTCCTCCCATATCCCGCTAATGTATGTATTTATCTATCTGTCGTACAACTTTCAAAATTTATTATACTCCTTCAAAAATTGTTTCGAAAGACCTTTATAGGAGGATTTCCACTTCAAGCAAAAAAGCGCTAGTTTTTCTAGCGCTTTTTCCTTTGTTCATTCTTTATCTTTTTTAAACTGCTCACATTTTGCTTCGAGGTCATCAATCATTGTAATCAAACGGTCAATGTCTTCTAGTTCGGTGTTTTCAGGCTCCATAGAGTCTAATACGTGTACAAACATATTTAAACGATCTTTTAAATAACGTACTTGTGAATCTTTATCTCGAACGGCGTTTCCCATTTTAAACCCTCCTGATATAGCTTTTCATTCATATTTCTTTATATCCTAACGAATACTTTCATATTTGACAACTAAAAGCAATAAAATCCATAATAGTCACTGGTGTCCGTTTTGAATGAGACGTATAATTTAGTCTAAAAGGACGGACCGTGAGATGTTTTCATCATCATTTCACTTTACGGAAAAATAAAAGGAGTTTTTTTATGGCCACTTTACAACGAATTACCCCGGAGTTCGATCCGTGGGAAGCGTATTTAGATATGAAACAATATGGCAAACCCACGCTTACAAACGTTGAATTTACCACAACGACGCTTTGTAATATGCGATGTGAGCACTGCGCAGTTGGATATACGCTGCAGCCAAAAGATCCAAACGCACTGCCGCTTGATTTAATTTTAAAACGTCTCGATGAAATTCCAACTCTTCGAGCGTTAAGCATTACGGGCGGAGAGCCGATGATGTCTCTATCTTCTGTGAAAAATTATGTGGTGCCTTTATTAAAGTATGCACATGAACGAGGTGTCCGTACACAGATTAATTCAAATTTAACATTAGATCTTGCTCGTTACGAACAAATCATTCCTTATTTAGATGTTTTACATATTTCTCACAACTGGGGAACGATGGATGACTTTGTGGAAGCTGGCTTTGCAATGATGGAGCGAAAGCCTACTTATGAGCAGCGCGCCAAATATTTCGACCGTATGATTGAAAACAGCCGCGCGCTTGTAAAAGCAGGTGTAACCGTATCAGCTGAAACGATGTTAAATAAACGTACGCTTCCTCATATGGAAAAGATTCATCGTCAAATTGTTGATGAAATGCTTTGTCAGCGTCACGAAGTACACCCTATGTATCCAAGTGACTTTGCCAGCACTCTAGAAACATTATCTCTTCCTGAAATGCGTCAAGCTATTCATCACCTTCTTGATATTCGAGATGAAAATGTGTGGATGCTATTCGGCACGCTGCCGTTTTATGCATGCAGCAATAATGAGGAAGACTTAACGCTCTTACAACGCTTATATAGCAGTAAAAATGTAACCGTTCGAAACGATCCAGACGGGCGCTCTCGCCTAAATGTAAATATTTTTGACGGAGATATTATCGTAACCGATTTTGGTGATACACCTCCTCTTGGCAACATTCAAGATACAAAGCTTACAGACGCTTTTGATACGTGGCAGCAAAGCACGATTTCTAAAGAACTTAGCTGTCATTGTTCAGCAGTGTCTTGTTTGGGACCTAATATTTTGGTGAAAAACAGCTATTATCAAGATACTGATTTTAGCAAACTCCAAGCGAATATCACAAAATAACAAAAAGAGATTCCACCACTGGAATCTCTTTTTTATTATCTCGGCTGATCGTAAGCCCCAAAGCTTAAGGAAACATAATCTTGTACTGGAATCCATGCTCCAATTCCTTGAGACGTTACATTTCTCACTACAATTGAACGCTTGCTTCCTTTTACCGTTACATACACTTCTCCATATGTTACTTTTCCTTTTTCACTTACAGCAGGCGTATACGCATATAGATAACCTACTTTTTTAGGAGCTACGTTATAGACCTGGTCTTTTTTCGTTCCGGCACCTACAAACGTTTGAAATGATAAAGTGAGCTTTGTTTTTTTAGCTGCTTCAATTAGCATCATTTGTTTCACATGATCAGGCTGAGGCACTTTTGCTGTTAATCCGCCTTTTATATGGCTTTGATTTTCCTGGCTGTACATCATTTTGTACTGAGTTTTTCCTGCTCTGTTATCATAATGATTTGTATTGATTCGCTGGTGCTGCCAGTTAACGTTTGTTTCTGTGGATTCGTAATTTAATGGCCACTGTCCTAAAAAGATAGTTGCTCTAAAACCAATTGCCCATGGAGTTTTAGAAATGTTTGATTCATTTAATATACGAATTAAATCAGGGTTATCAATTTTCACATTTGATGTTTCAATGAGCTCTTTTGTAAACTCACTCGGCTGCAAATATGGCGTATCTTGACTAGCATTTGGATACGTATTTTCTTTTGAAATATTTAAAGCTGAAGAAGGCACGTTGATGGTAGGCTGAGCTGTTTTCGCAATGGCGATCTTCGTTGAACATGAAAATGAAATAATGATGGTAAACACAAATAAAAGCAATTTACGTAACATCTAGAAACTCCTTTCAACATCGTTAATGAATGCAACCATAGTTTTTTCAAACATCTCCTGTTTTATCCTGAATACTAAAAGGGAAATTCTTCTATTTGCTTACACAAAAAGAATCCGAACCATTAATCGTTCGGATTCTTCCTTCAACTAAAACATGTTTGTCCCAGCCTCTTCTTTTTTAAATAAGATAAAAACCAATTCCCATAATAATATAAGCACCTAAAAGAGTTGCACCTTCGAACCAGTTTGTATCTCCGTCATTAGAAATAGCAATAGTTAAAAATACGGCCGTTACCATCGCAATCAACTCAGGCCAAGTAAAGACAAGAGACATTTGGTTTTCGAACATCAGCGAAACTAACACTAATATTGGTGCTACAAACATCGCGACTTGTAAAGTGGATCCAACAGCAATTTCAACCGCTACACCCATGCGGTTTTTAACGGCCATAATAATAGCCGAAGCGTGTTCTGCTGCGTTTCCAACAATCGCTACAATGATGACCCCGATAAACAGCTCACTCCACCCAAAACTTTCGGATACAATTTCGATTGTACTAACCAAGCTTTCGGATACGTAAGCTACAGCTAACGTAGACAAAAAGAGAACAGTAATCGCTTTCCACATTGACCATTCTGGCTCCTCGTGTTCTTCCACTTCTTCACTTTTATGCTGATACACGCCTCGGTGCGTTACCAGCTTAAAAAATAACGCCGCTAAGTACAAGATGATGAGAATAATGGATATTCCGACACTCAGGGACATAGTCTTCGCTTCGTCCATTTCGCTAGCAAACACTTCAGGAATAACAAACGCAACGATAACGGCAAAGATCAATAATCCAGAATTATGTCTTGCATCATAGACATTAAATTCTTGGCGCTTAAATTTTAATCCCCCGATGAAGAATGAAAGACCGCCTACAAGAAGGAGATTTCCTAATACAGAACCGGTTAACGATGCAAGCACCACAGCTGTAAGGCCTTCTTTTAGAGCAAAAATAGAAATAATTAATTCTACAGCGTTACCAAACGTAGCATTTAATAGACCGCCTATTCGAGGACCAGCTACAACAGCTAAGCTCTCTGTTGCTCTCCCCATAAAAGCTGCGAGGGCAATGATTGTTAAACAGTAAATAATAAACATAAGAACATCTGACCAGTGCATCATGTGCCCAATAACAGATAGCGGCACCCCAAGAATAACCGCTATTAGAAAAATCCGATTGATCATCGATATGTACACCTACCTTATTCATTTTTTGACAACAAAATCAATCATATCAAATTAATGGAATTTGTATAGACTCACCGTCAATGTTAGTATTTTTAACCTATTTTTATAAATGATAAACCCTTAATTGATTTTTGATTAAGATAGTTAAAAATCAGCCAAACTACCAAGGGTAAAAAGATATAATAAGGAGTGAAAAAATGAGCAATAATGATGTGAAAAATCAAATTTTATCCGTACTGGATGACTATACAATTGGAACGTTAGCTACAATTCAAGATGGAAAACCTTATTCACGCTTTATGATGTTTTTTCATGAAGATCTTGTGCTCTACACCGCCACCAATAAAGATACACATAAAGTCGAAGAACTAGAAAAAAACCCTTACGTTCATATTTTGTTAGGCTATGATGGGCAAGGTTGGAGTGATCCGTATGTAGAGGTAGAAGCGAAAGTAAATGTAGAAACAAACGAAGAGTTAAAAAAGAAATTTTGGAATAAAAAGTTAAAAGAGTGGATTAAAAGCCCAGATGACCCAAGTTATTTGCTTCTTCAGCTGACTCCTGAACGCATGCGCTATTTTGATAAAGCCGGCAGCAAACCGAAGGAAATATGAGATTGAGACGTAGCTAAGTCCATTCCATCTGAAGACAAACAAATGGGAGCAAGGAGATAAACCGCTTGTAACAACACCATAAAAATCCGAACGAGTTTGATTCATCGTTCGGATCTTCTTCAACTAAAATATTTTTGTCCCAACCTCATTTAATTTCGAAGGTTTCTGTCACTTCAATACTGTCAATAACCGACTGTAGCATCGAACAATTTTTTCGTGCTAGCTCAATTGATTTTTCAATTTTGTCTAATGGAAGGTCTTCTCCTGTGATAATATAGTGCAAATGAATTTTTTCGATTCGCCCCGCTTTTTCATCATTTCGCGTCACATCAGCTTGGATGCGTAAATCGGAAAAAGCAATCCTTTTTTTCTCTAGAATCTTTCTTAACACGCCTCCGCTGCAAACAGCAATGGACGATACCATTAGCTGATACGGACGAAAGCCATACTCTTCATCTCCGGCGATATGTAGCTCTCCATAAGGAAGATTTGTTGTAAACCCCGCCTCTTTTTTCATGTTAAATTCCACTTTCTTCACTCCTTTACTTCATTATAAACCGCTTTTTATATAACCAACTACTCTCAATAGGGATACTTGTTACACCGTCACCATAAAAAAATCCGAACGAATTTGATTCTCCATCAAGAATCTCGATTCATCGTTCGGGTCTTCCTTCAACTAAACTACTTTTGTCTCAGCCTTTTTTATGACTCTGTGTTAAATTAATTTTCCGGCGCGAATATCATTTGTCATTCCTTCGTAAGGCGCTTGAGCGATAACTTCCTCATTGTTCGCTCCGACATTTTTGATAAATGTAATGTCAGCAAATTCGGGTACAACGTATTTCGGATATGTTTCGTATTTTTCACGGGATTCATGCATTAAATTAAGATGATCATTTTGATAGCACACGGTAATTTCAGGATGTTCATGTACCCATTTTGGGAAGAAAATAATGCCGTGCATCCGTTTTTCATCAGGCATAAAGTTCAAAGATACATCTGTTCCAGTCGGCTCAGTCCACGATACTTTATATACACCTTCTGTTAATTTCACAATATCTACTTTTTGGTCGCGAACCCATCGTCCTGCCACCATTCCGCTGTGAATACGATAATCGATTGTATTTTCGTTTTTGATATAAATTTCATATTCCCATCCGTTTTCGTACGTGTAAATCATATGATTTCCAATAAATTTTTCCATTTTTATATCGCTCCTTTGATTTATAACACTTCGTATATGTCTGACACAACGCGATCCGATCTAAGCGTCTCACAGCAGTGCCTAGAAAAACGCAGTTTTGTAAGCGTTTGTATTTCGCACTTCCTGTATGACCAATGACAATCGCTGTACCGACATTGATTGTGAATGTCGCTATTTTCTTAAGCACTGTGTGTATTCTAGCGACTGCTTTTTAATTGTAAATTAAAACATGTAACTATTTACATGTTTTATTCTACTTCCCTTATAAAAAGATGTCAAATTAACAGCACAGCACGTCTACATCCTTGTCAATAAAGCGTTTTCCTTGTACGATTAAACAGTTGGATTGACAAAATATAGATAAAAAGAGGTTGAATGCTATGAGTGCTACTCATAAACAACGTTTCTGGATTTTAGTTAGCCTTGTCGCCATTTCTGGATTCAGCCAAGGTATGCTGCTGCCTTTAATTGCTATTATTTTTGAGAAAGACGGTCTTTCTTCTACTATAAACGGATTAAACGCAACGGGATTGTACCTAGGCATTTTATTTATTTCTCCTTTCATGGAAGGGCCGCTTCGCAGATACGGATATAAACCAATTATCGCAGCAGGCGGACTTTTAGTTATTGTGTCTTTAGCTTTGTTTCCCTTGTGGAAATCTGTTGTTTTTTGGTTTGTGCTCCGTTTATTTATTGGAATAGGAGACCACGCGCTGCACTTTGGTACTCAAACGTGGATTACATCGTCTTCACCTGCTGATAAACGAGGTCGAAACATTTCATTGTACGGGCTTTTTTTCGGTATTGGTTTTGCTGTTGGTCCTTTAATGACGCCGTTAATTGAAATTAATCAAGCGCTTCCTTTTATGATTTCTTCAGCTCTCTGCCTCATAACGTGGGTGTTTTTATTTTTGATAAAAAATGAATTTCCCCTACAGGAAGTGGAGGTTAATTCATTAAAAGAAACGGCTAAACGATTTTCTAAGGCGGCTAAGTATGCTTGGATTGCTTTTTTGCCGCCTTTTGGATATGGATTTTTAGAATCATCACTGAACGGAAGCTTTCCTGTATATGGCTTACGAATTGGTTTGCAAGTAGAGTTTATTTCACTCCTCTTGACTTCCTTTGCAGTTGGAGCTATTGTATTTCAGCTTCCTCTCGGAATACTGAGCGATAAATTTGGACGGAAATTGGTATTAGGATGGATTTTATCAATTGGAGCCGTTACGTTTTTTACAGCAAGCCTCTTGGAAGAGACAGCTATTCCATTAGTAGCTTGTTTATTTATAGCTGGCATGGTTGTAGGCTCGACGTTTAGTTTAGGAATCAGCTATATGACGGATTTGATTCCTGCTCGTCTACTGCCTACAGGTAATTTACTATGCGGCATTGCTTTTAGTATCGGAAGCCTTGCCGGCCCTTACATAGGCGGCACGTTTATTCAGTTCTTTCATCATATCAGCTTTTTTAATATTATTAGCGGGATGCTTGGCTTTATTTTTATTATTCTTTTTGTATTCGGACAAAAGATGCCTATGCAACAAAAAACAAGCGAGAACCTATAGGTTCTCGCTTGTTTTTAAACTTTTAGCGTTCGATGCTGAAGAGCTGATTTTTCAATTTGTATCGTGGTATGCTCAATGCCGCAGTGATCATGTACTAAATCGATGGCTTTTTGCAAAATTTGCTGACAATCTTTTTCATCTTCTACGCGCATATGACAGCTCAATGAGTCCAGTCCCGAAGTAATGGTCCAAATGTGTAAATCATGCACATCTTTGACTCCTTCAATGTTTTCAAGAAGGTTTTTTATTTCACTGTGATCTACCCCTTCAGGAGAGCCTTCCATCAAAATATGAACGCTATGAGCAAGCACGCCCCAAGCGCTTTTTAAAATTAATACAGACACAACTACAGAAATAATAGGATCAGCAATATACCATCCAAACAGCATCATAAGAAGTCCCGCTACAATAGCTCCAATAGATCCTAAAGCATCTCCCAATACGTGTAAGTAAGCGCTGCGTAAATTTACGTTTCCTTTTACATCGCCTTGTCTCATAAGTGACCAGGCGCTGATTAAATTAGCGAGTAAACCAACAGTAGCAATCAGCATCATGCTGCCGCTTGCTACAGACTGCGGCTCTAATACGCGCTGATAGGCTTCATAGATGATAAATCCTGCTATTACAAACAGTGCCACTCCGTTAAAAAGAGCCGCTAATATTTCAAAACGATAATAACCGTACGTTTTTTTAGCCGATGCAGCTCGATTAGCAAACCATATCGCTACAAGACTAAGAGCAAGTGAGCTTGTATCAGAAAGCATGTGTCCGCTATCGGATAATAACGCTAAACTATTTGTAAAAAGCCCTCCAACAAACTCAAGAACCATAATACCCGCTGTGATAATGAGTGCAATTAACAGACCTTTTTTGTTGCCTTCACGCTGTGTATCAAAATGGTGATGGTGACCATGATGATGGTGGTGATGATCATGACTCATGCAAAGCCCCTCCTTCTATTCGTTATGTGCGCATTCTACGTGCTGAATTACTTGATGCAGTATTCCAACCACGTGTTCATCATCGTACGTATAGAAATACGTATTCCCTTCACGGCGATATTTTACTAAACGTAAATGACGCAAATGTGTTAACTGATGTGAAATAGCTGATTGTGAAACACCAAGCACTTCAACCATATGACCGACTGAACACTCTTCTTGAAATAGCAAATAAAGAATTTTCATTCTCGTAGGATCTGAAATAGCTTTTAGTATTCTTGACGCTTCTTCTACTGTTTGAGGCGATAAAAACGAATGTTCATCTTTTTTCATAACATCTCTCCGTTCATTATATGCAAGTATATGAGCATATGTTCATATATAAATTATAAAACACCTTTTTCTATATAGTCAATTATTTACGTCTTTCTAAAGTTTTTTGCCTATTTTTAAAAAAAATACACACAAAATACTTTTTCTGTTATATAATACAATTAAATATAATAAACTGTATTAAAACAGATGGAGAGGAGAATAATAAATGAGCAGACAAGAACGCAAAAACATGATTACATTTATTGAAACAATGAAGGGGATTGACCGTGAAACCTTAATGTACATGACGGATGCCGATATCGAGCACATTTACACTTCCGCTTATAAATATTATGAAGAACATTTAGATATGTAGTACGTTTTTTACAGAATGCAGACGTCCAGCTGCATTCTGTTTTTATTTTTTAAGCGTTAGTCGTTACCTCCTTGCTTGTTCCGTGCTATACTATACTAAATATCCCAATTTAAAAGAGAAGAACTGAAAAAATGTGCTGCTATCGCTGAGATGGCAGCTTTCGTGTTTTTTTAGGGGTAATGATTGTGATTATTCTTCTCAATTATCGTTCAAGGAGGATTTGTATGGAAAATGCGTTACCTAAAAAACAAGAACAAACGCCTCAAACATCTTCTGCTGTCAACGTATTAAAAACACATGGTGAACTCATTGCTGCACTGTTAAGCGGCGTGCTGATTTTAGCCGGCTGGCTGCTGTCAAAACAGCAGGATACTGCTGTATCAATTACGCTCTTTGTATTAGCTTACGTGATAGGCGGATTTGCTAAAGCAAAAGAAGGCATTGAAGAAACGATTGAAAATAAAGAATTGAATGTCGAAATGTTAATGATTATTGCAGCCGTTGGAGCGGCTGTAATTGGCTACTGGACAGAAGGTGCTATGCTTATTTTCATTTTTGCATTAAGCGGTGCATTAGAAACGTACACCATGAATAAAAGCAACCGAGAAATTAGCGCCTTGATGAATTTACAGCCGCAAGAAGCAACGCGTCTGATTGGAGATCAAGAAGAAATTGTATCCATTTCGGATTTACAAATCGGTGACTTGCTGCTAGTTAAGCCGGGTGAACGAGTGCCATCCGATGGTATTGTTGTCTCAGGTCAAACAACGATTGATCAGGCTGCTATTACAGGGGAATCTGTTCCTGTACTAAAACAGCTCGATGATGAAGTATTCGCGGGCACGGTGAATGTGAAAGGCGCCATTACCATTAAAATGACAAAGCCAAGCGCTGAGACGCTGTTTCAAAAGATCATTCAACTTGTTCAAACGGCTCAAAGTGAAAAGTCGCCTTCTCAATTGTTTATTGAACGATTTGAAGGCACATACGTAAAAATTGTTCTATCGGTTGTGGCAGTTATGCTATTTCTCCCACACTATGTGCTTGGATGGAGCTGGACCGAGACATTTTACCGTGCAATGATTCTCTTAGTTGTAGCGTCTCCTTGCGCTCTGGTTGCATCTATCACTCCTGCTTCGCTGTCTGCTATTTCAAACGGAGCAAAAAAAGGAATTTTGTTCAAAGGCGGCGTTCATTTGGAAAGGTTAAGCCATTTAAGCGCAATCGCTTTTGACAAAACAGGAACGTTAACAAAAGGAAAGCCCGAAGTGACAAATGTCATTGTCCGTTCTGATATGAACGAGCAGGAATTTCTTGTTAAAATCGCATCAATTGAACGTCAGTCCAATCATCCGCTTGCTCAATCCATTGTTGACTTTGTGAAAAACAAGCAGGAATTGATGCTCGTTCAGCCAGATTCGCTTGAAGACGTTCCCGGATATGGTGTCATTGGGTCTCTTCAAGGAGATACGTGGAAGATAGGAAAAGCAGATTTTGTAGGTAAAGAAGATGCAGGTGAATTTGAAAATGGGATTTCATCTACGCTTGCCAGTGAAGGAAAAACGATTGTGTACGCAAAAGACCAGCATGGTATTGTGGGATTGCTTGCGCTAAAAGACGTTGTACGAACAGAAGCTGTAGATGCTGTTAAATCTCTTAAAGAGCAGGGTATTCATACCGTCATGATTACAGGAGACAGCGAAAAAACAGCCGAAGCCATTTCAAAAGAATGTGCAGTCGATGAATACATTGCAGAATGTTTGCCTGAAGCGAAAGTAGATAAAATTAAAGCGTTAAAAGAAAAATTCCCTACCGTTTCAATGGTAGGAGATGGAATTAACGATGCACCTGCTCTGGCTACTGCTAACGTTGGAGTAGCCATGGGAGAAGGAACGGATGTGGCACTTGAAACAGCGGATATCGTTTTAATGAAAAATGATCTATCAAAAATTTCGGATGCAGTAGCTCTTTCCAGACGAATGAACTCAATTGTGAAGCAAAACGTTATTTTTTCTATTGCCGTCATCTTTTTATTAATTTGTTCGAATTTTTTCCAAGTGCTTGATATGCCATTGGGTGTTATAGGTCACGAAGGCAGCACCATTTTAGTTATCTTAAACGGCCTTCGCTTGCTAAAATCTTAACGCAAAAAAAGCCTAACGTATTTGTTAGGCTTTTTATTATGGAAATCAATGCCTTAATGGTAACCGTTTTGTCCATTTTGGCTGTTGCTTGTTTTATGCTTTGGCTGGCTCTTTTTATTTTGCTTTGTATTGCTTCCGTCTTTTTTTGTATGCTTTGTCATGATGTAAAACCTCCCTTTCACTTTGTTAGTATGCTCATATCTTGCGAATGATTTCATCCCAATTTGTGACTATGAAGATTTAACTCGACGGTCGTAGAAAATAGCGTTAATTTCTCCTCCAATAACGATAATCATCCCCGATAGGTACAGCCAAATAAGCAGGATAATAATTCCGCCCAAGCTTCCATATGTAGCTGTATAGTTATTGAAATGATTTACGTAATACGCAAACAGCATCGATACCACTGTCCATCCGACCGTAGCAAAAGCCGCTCCTTTTACAACATTTCGAATCAGCAGCTTTTTATTAGGAGCAAAGTAATACAACCCCGTAAAAACAGTAAACAAAATGAGGCCGCTGATAATCCAGCGGGAAGCAGACCATAAAGCGAGAAAGGTTTCTGAAAACCCAAACGTAGACGATAAATAAAGACCAATCATATGACCGAAAACCGGAAGTAAAAGCGCTACAATAATAACAAATATCATCGCAAAAGTAAGGAGAACTGCCATACCTCTCGCCACTAAAAAAGGCCGATTTTCTTGTACGTGATACGCTCGGTTAAATGCTCTTACAATCGCATTAATTCCATTTGAAGCAGACCACATCGTCGCAATGATACCAAAGGACAATAGCTTTTCATTATGAGAACCAATGATATGGGAAACGTTGCTTTCAATCATGTGCAGCGTTTGCTGTGGCGCTACATTTTCGACCAAGTCAAGCAGGTCTGTTGATTCCAATGGCAAAAATCCAATCAGCGTAATTAAGAAAATTAAAAAAGGAAATAGCGAGAGCAGCAAATAATAAGCCAATTCAGCTGATAAACTGGGCAGCTCATCTCGATGAATGCGACCCATCAGTTCTTTGCCAAACCTTACGATGTTATTCATGTACATTCCAGCCATATGTGCCTCCTTATTTATTTTTGTTCATCACCATACTTCTCCACAAATGCTTCTTTTGTATCGTTTACAATTTCCATCACCTGAGGCGTTGTTTCTTTTAACTTTTCTACTTTTCCTGCTACAAATGATACATCTTCAGAAACTTGCTCAATGGTCGTGCGAATGGTTTCGTATTTCTCTTTGACAGTATCCGTTACAAGTTCAGGGTGCTGAATAAGATTTGTTGTTTTGTCTTTCAGTTTTTTACTTCCTTGAATGACGGATCTTCTTGTTTCTTTATCAAATAAAGAAATAGCTCCTCCTATAATTGCTCCAATGACAATACCTTCTACTAGCTTATTGCGTTTACCCATTTGTCGTTTCTCCTCCGTTTTTTATTTTTTAAGTATCGCTTATTCCGAGAAATGCTTCTCTATAATTTCGTCTAAAAGAGCCTTGCATCCTTCTTGGACTAAGTCATATACTTCGTCAAAGTTTCCCGTGAAATAAGGATCAGGCACATCTTCAATATGTAAATCGGGCACAAAATCCAAAAGCCTTGCAATATAACCTGTTTTAGTATGTCCAGCCATCCTTCTCAGATTTCCTACATTTTCGACATCCATTCCAATAATATAATGAAATTTAGCTACATCTTCTTGAATCACTTGTCTTGCTGTTTGCCCTTTAAAATCAATGTTGTTTTTCGTTAAAATAGATTGCGTCCCTTCATGAGGAGGATTGCCTTTGTGCCAGCCTCCTGTGCCTGCAGAATCTACGTGAATTTGTCCTTCCAGCCCTTTTTTCTTCACCATATCTTTAAAGACCGCTTCTGCCATGGGTGAACGACAAATATTTCCTAAACAAACGAATAATACGTTAATCATAGTCTCGACTCCTTTCCCTTATTACAAACATTATATACAATCATTTTTAAACTAAAAAATAGTTTTCTTTTATTTATATCGTTTCCACTCTTCTGTGGATAAGAACCTGACATAAAAGTGTTCACACGATAAAAACATGTTACAATAAAAAAAACGCAACTGGAAGGATGAACAAAGTGGATTTATCAGTAAAATCTCCAGAGAATATTAAACATATGGTCGATAGCATTAGTGAAAAACTGCGCATGCTAAATATCGGAGCAATTAAAGCTGAAGCTTTTGACGAAGAAATGTATGAAGACTTAAAGTACTTATACGATATGGTAATGAGAAAAGATTCTTTTAGCCCAAGTGAAATGCAAGCGATCGCGGAAGAATTAGGTACACTGCGTAAACAAGCTTAATGACAACTCCGTCAATGACTAATAGCCATTGACGGTTTTTTCTACATTTTTTTCTACATTTTTTTCTACACATGAATGCTGCGCCTTTTAGCGAGCAAATAAGAGTTAAATCGTTTACATACACATAGATGAAATATTCCCAAAAATCTTTCTTTTTTATTAGGAATTGACGTTTTTATTATTTGTCTATAGAATGTATCGAAATACCTAAAGCTCGTATAGTCTTGGAAATAGGGTCCAAGAGTTTCTACCGAACTACCGTAAATAGTTGGACTACGAGGGTTGAACATCATTCATACTGCATTTTTATTCTTCTTTATGTTCTCCCTTACATAGTCCTTCATTGTTATTCAGTTATACAATGAGAGGAGTCACATTCATGTCAAATACAAAAACAACCTTAAAAAAACAGCTTGCTGTTGCCAATAAAAAAATACCTGCAGATCTTGTAGTGAAAAACGGGAAAATTATCGATGTCTTTACGCTTTCCATCATTGAAGCTGATATTGCGATTGCTGATGGAGTGATTGTTGGAATAGGTCAATACGATGGGAATAACGTCGTGGATGCAAAAGGAAAATACATTTCTCCTACATTCATTGATGGACACGTTCACATTGAATCATCAATGGTTACACCTAAAGAGTTCTCAAAACTTCTTGTACCTAGAGGCGTCACAACTGTCGTAACGGACCCTCATGAAATCGCGAATGTTTCAGGGAAATCTGGCATTGAATTTATGCTTCAAAACTCGGATTCCATTCCTTTAGACGTATTTGTAAACTTACCTTCAAGCGTGCCAGCAACTCCTTTTGAAAGCTCTGGAGCCGTCTTAAAAGCAGCTGACTTAGCGCCATTTTTCTCTCACCCTCGCGTGCTTGGATTAGCAGAAGTGATGGATTTCCCTGCTGTGCGAGATGGAGATGACGATATGCTCGATAAATTACAAGCAGCTAACGATGCAAACGGCGTAATTGATGGGCACGGCTCAGGGTTAGATGCTACGGGCGTTAATATTTATCGTACCGCTAACATTTCAACAGATCATGAATGCGTAACAGCAGAAGAAGCAATTGAACGTATTCAGCGCGGGATGTATGTTCTGATCCGCCAAGGTTCTGTCGCTAAAGATTTGAAACAATTATTACCTGCTGTAAATGAACGCAACGCGCGCAGATTTTTATTCTGTACAGATGACAAACACCTAGATGATTTATTAACGGAAGGTTCTATTGATTATAATGTTCGTTTTGCTATTGAACTCGGGCTGGATCCGTTAATTGCGATTCAAATGGCTTCGTTAAATGCCGCTGAATGCTACGGGTTAAAAGATAGAGGTGCGGTTGCTCCTGGTTACAAAGCGGATTTTATTCTATTAGACGACTTAACCGATATATCTGCAGCACATGTCTATCAAAACGGAGAGCTTATTGCTGAAAATGGAGAGATGCTTTCTGTTCAAGAAGAACAAATTGATCTTCCAACAGAACTAATGAATTCTGTTCATCTCAAAGAGTTTTCCATTAAAAAACTTACGATACCACTTCAGCACAATCGCGCTAATATTATTGAAATTAATCCAAACAGCCTGATTACAAATCATATTGTAGAAGAAGTTCAAGTGAAGCAAAACGAATTTCAGTCTTCTGTAGAAAACGATCAGCTGAAAATGGCTGTTGTTGAGCGTCATCATCTAACAGGGAATATTGGTCTTGGAATTGTAAAAGGTTTTCAGTTAAAAGACGGAGCGATTGCTACCACGATTGCTCACGATTCACATAATATCGTAGCCGTAGGAACAAATGATGAAGATTTAGCAAAAGCAATTGCGGCAATTGAAGAAATCGGCGGAGGTATTGCTATTGTAAAAGGCAATGAAGTGATTGGCTCCCTCCCTCTTTCCATTGGAGGATTAATGTCACCTCACCCTTACAATGAAGTAAACAGCTTACTTAAGCAGCTTCACGGGGCTCTTCATGAGCTTGATATTTCACAGAAATTCAACCCGCTGCTGACACTGTCTTTCTTAAGCTTGCCTGTTATCCCATGTCTAAAATTAACCGACAAAGGATTATTTAACGTAAAAGAATTCAAGCATATCACCGTTCAAGCATAAAATAAAAAGGACTCTTTCGAGTCCTTTTTATTTATATCCTTTAGACGGCGCAGTTCGAGTTTTACGATTTTTATAATGACGATATCCTTCTTTTAAAAGGATAGGAAAAACAGCGACTAGAATTTTTTTTAATATACGTCCCAATTTAAGGCACTCCTTTACGTGTTCTTACTTTACTATACCCAAATTGGAAAGCTAAAAACGCAAAAAAGAGCAGGTATATCCTGCTCTTTTTGTATTACTTACCGATAAATTGTTGAGTCCAGTACGTAGTATCACCTTTTACGTATCCAACACCAATTTCAGTGAAATCAGGGTTTAGAATGTTTTTGCGGTGACCGTCACTGTTCATCCAAGCATTCATTACATCTTCAGGAGATTGCTGACCTTTTGCAATGTTTTCACCTGCTGTTGTATATTCAATGCCGAATTGTTTCATCATATCAAATGGTGAACCATATGTTGGTGAATTGTGGTCAAAGTACCCTTTGTCCATCATGTCTTTTGATTTAGTGCGTGCAACGTCACTTAATTTTTTGTTAAGTGTTAGAGGTTTTAAACCTTGTTTTTCACGCTCTTGGTTCACTAAATCTACGACCTTTTGTTCGAATTGACTAGCATCTTTTGTTTGTTCTGCTTTATCAGTATTTTCTGATTGTTGAGCTTTTGTGTTTTGCTGTGTTTGCTCTGGAGCTTTTGCTTCTTCACTTTGCTCTGGTGCTTGTGCTTGTTCCTGTGGAGCTGCTTCAGCTTGCTCTGGTGCTTGTGTTTCTTGTTGTGGAGCTGCTGCTTGAGCAGATTGGCCTTGAGCGTTAAATTTCTTTAATAGCTCATCTACATTTATATTTTGTGCTGCTTGAGCATCTTTAATGTTAATTTGTTTTGGAGTGTTGCAATCAGGAGCTGCTGCATTTGCTTGTCCTGCTGTTAGTAATCCTAATGATACGGCACCTGCGACAGTGGCAATACGAAACCTTTTCTTCATGTTTGAAATCCTCCTATGTGATAATAAAGTTTTTTTGTAAAACCGCAACGCATCTAAGCTTTTAGCAAGCCAATCTCGTGATGCACCCTCATTGTTGCATGAAAACTATGAAACTCGCAACGTCTTTTAAGCTACCAAAATTATACTTTCATTTATGTAAAAAATATTTCGATTGTGTTACGTGGCTTCTATCTATTGATGGTAAAAGGTTTTCATATTCTTTTAGAAACCTCTTCACCTAATGCAGTAATATAACTGTAAATTCCTCGTCAAAATCGTTACATATAAAAAAGGCGACAGCAGAGTGGTAAACCACCCTGTTATCGCCTTTTACAGAAAGTTTTGCTAATATTATTTACTTATTTTAAGACATTTACTGATTCACGTACGAATGCTTCCATATCGTCTGGTGTACGGCTTGTAACTAGTTGATTACCGCATACCACCACTTCTTTGTCATGGAAGTTTGCACCTGCATTTTTCAAATCAATAGCAATTGATTTGAAACCAGTTACGTCACGTCCTTTTAATGTTTCAGCATTGATTAGCAACTGTGGTCCGTGACAGATAGCCATAACCGGTTTGCCTTCATCCATAAATGATTTTGTGAAAGCTACGACTTGATCGTCCGCACGTAAGATATCTGGTGAGAAACCTCCCGGTAAAAACAATGCGTCAAAATCTTCTGGTTTTACATCGGCAATTGCTTTATCAATTGTTAATGTTGTTTCGCCTTGTTTACCTGTTACTTCACCTGTTTTAACATCGATTTTTGTTAGCGTATGGCCTTCTTCTTCAAAGGCTTTGGCTGGATCTGTATATTCCACATCTTCAAATAAATCTGTTACTAATACTGCAATTTTCTTACTCATTCTAAGCAACTCCTTAATTGATTTGTGTACTAATGTTCTATAAATAAAATACCCGTACACTATTCTTTTAAACATAGTTTATGGGTGAAAAACTTTTCTACAATAATCAAAAAACACATTGAAGATTTTTATAAAGAAGAAATTCAAAACAAATTAAATGTCTGAAACGTCGTCTCTTCTGGAACTGGGTACACGTCTCTCCCTGCAATCACGTTCAGAATACGCTGATTGCGCTGAACGGATAAACCAAGATTTGTTGCGCCAGATCCATGTGAATGTTCAATATTGGTTAACGTAAAAAAGTGGTGGTTACGGGGTTGTTTAAAGACAAGCCGGTAATCTTTTGTGACTTTAAAACGCTTGTCATCTTCCCATTCGATATCATCTTTTATTCGTTCGATGAACGGCGAAACCTTCGGCTTATAGCCCGTGGACAATATCAAACGATCCGCTTCGTATTGAAAAGAGCGTTCAACCTTTAATTGTTTGCACTCCAGCTCATATCCACTTCCTTTTTTATGAATATCACTTACTTCAGTCGAAGCTTGAATCGTAACGGGTACTTTTCCTTTAAGTGAACGATGATAAAGTAAATCATAGATTTTCGTTAAGGTAGAAGATTCAATTCCGTGACGTAAAGGATTTAAATCTTCTACCGTGCTTGTACGTTCCTCAAAAGGCAGCGAATGAAAATAATCTACATAGTCTGGCGAAAATAACTCTTGAGCAAGCTTGGATTGATCAAGCTGAAAAAAATTAGAGGATCTTGTAAACCATGTAAGGTGGTAATGATGTTCAGTCTGTTCTTCTAGTAAATCAAGAAAAATCTCTGCAGCGCTTTGCCCTGAACCAACGATCGTTACATGTTTTCCTTTTTGAATCTCTTCTTTTTTATGTAAATAGCCGCTGCTGTGTAAAATATGCTCATTCAGATTTTCTTCAAAAGCCGGAGGTACAAGTGGAATGCTTCCTGTTCCCATTACAACGTGTTTAGCATTTACCGTTTGAATTCCCTCAGGTGTTTCTACCTTTACTTCATAATACTCTTCTTCATTTTTCGGTATCACGTCCACAACTTTTGAAGAAAAGTGGCAGGAAGATAGCTGCTCCGCTACCCATTTTGCGTACTCGTTGTATTCTTGACGCGGAATGTCAAAACGATTAAAGAAAAAGAACGGATACAAGCGTTTTTGCTTGTGAATGTAATTTAGAAAAGAATAGGGGCTTGTTGGATCCGCAAATGTAACTAAGTCTGCTAGAAACGGAATCTGCAAGTCCGTGCCGTCAATTAACATGCCCGGATGCCATTCAAATTTCTCTTCTTTATCAAAGAAGATGGCATCAATTTCATCAAGAGGCTCAGCAAGGGCCGCTAAGCCTAAATTAAAAGGTCCTATTCCTATTCCCACCATGTCATACTGCGTATTTGTCATCTTTAAACTCCCTTTCATAAAAAAAGCTAACAGTATTGTCTACTGTTAGCTTTTTACCCTTTTTCCATACATTTATGCGGAAGGAGTCATACTCATTTTCGGGCCAAACGATTCATACATGATATTTTCTTGGGAAATACCCATTTCAGCTAGGCCTTCTAACACCATTTGCGTAAATGAAGAAGATCCACAAACATAATAATATGCATGTTTATCACCGGCATATTTAGCTAGCTCTTTTTTAGTTAAGCGACCATACGTTATATGTTCATCATGCTGAGCTGTTTGCGCTTGACTATAGAAAACGTGTTGTTCAAACGTATATGTCTCTGACAACGATTGAAGCTCTCGTTTCATTGCATGAAACTGCTCATTTTTAGCACTGTGAATAAATGTTACTTCTTGATTGTTTTCTAGTGCTTGATGAAGCATTGACATCATTGGAGTAATTCCTACACCTCCGCTGATAAATACTGATTTACTATTTTCTTTTAAGACAAAATCTCCTGCTGGAACGCTGACTTCAAGCAAGTCTCCTTCTTTCAATTGGTCATGTAAATAAGTTGACACGACCCCGTCTTCCATTTGCTTTTCTTTTTTCACCGTAATTTTATAGTATGGTTGGTTTCGGTAGCCAGATAAGCTGTACTGACGAATGGATAAATACTCTTGACCAGGGATTCGTACACTCACGTACTGACCTGGCAGAAAACCAGGCAATACTTTTTGATCAGGTGATACTAAATAAAACGAGTACACGTCTTCTGCTTCTTTTACTTTTTTATGAACCATTAGTTTTTTATAATCTTTCCATCCTTTTTCTTCAGCTTCTTCATATAATTCTTTCTCCACACTTATGAATACGTCCGCAATGGCACCGTATGCTTCTTTCCAAGCTTCCATAATCTCATCGGTCGCAGCTTCTTTTAAAACATCTTTAATTGCTTTTAATAAGAACTCTCCGACAATTGGATAGTGCTCTGCTTTTACGCCGATACTGCGGTGTTTATGAGCGATTTGCTTTACAACTGGAAGCAGCGTTTCAAGCCGATCGATGTACTGCGCAGCGGCATAAACTGTATTAGCTAACGCCATTTGCTGACGTCCTGTTTTTTGATTTGTTTGGTTGAATACATTTTTTAAAGAAGGATACTGTTCAAAAAGCATCTCATAAAAACGAGTTGTAATTGCTTGACCATGCTGTTCTAAAACAGGAACTGTACTTTTTACAATAGAAATAGTTGTTTGTTTCATAACTTTCGCCTCCGAAAGATTCATTTTTAAAAGATATATTTTTAATACATCTTTATAATACTCATATCCTACTTAAAAAGATATATTTTATATACATATTTAAAAAAATGTTCACAAATTCACTCCTGCAAAAATGAGAGCATTCTTTCTGTATTTCTTAGATATAGACATGCTATTATAGATATATCAGCTGCTGATAAGAGAAGAGGTAAAAAGATGAGGCTCACACAATATACAGATTACTCACTGCGAGTTTTATTATACTTAGGCGTTCGCGATAATAATAAACTAAGCAATATAAAAGAAATTGCTGAAGCGTATAATATTTCAAAAAACCATCTTATGAAAATCATTCACGAGCTTGGGAAACTTGGCTTAATTGAAACAATCCGAGGACGAAACGGCGGTATTCGTTTAGCTCAGCTTCCAAAAGACATTAATATTGGAAAAGTGGTACGTCAAACAGAAGAAGATTTTCATATTGTTGAATGTTTTGACCGTGAAGGAAACTTCTGCATTATTAGCCCCGTCTGCAAGTTAAAAAGTGTTTTGCATGAAGCCATGCAAGCCTTCATTAAGGTTTTAGATCAGTATACATTAGAAGATCTAATCCAAAATAAAGACGAATTAAACCTCCTCCTTCTATCTCAAAAAAACGAGGAATGAGTAAACTAAAATTTACCTGAAATCATTCTCGTTTTTTCGACCTTTTTCCCTTTCATCATAAATTAAAAGATGTTACAATGAGGCACGTATTGGAAAGACAAGATGTCTCCATTCGAGCAGACAATGAACCTCATTCTGTTCATCCTAAAAAAATGACGAAAGGGTGTTTGAGTATGCACGTAGGAAGCAAAGGCTGGTATGTTGAGGAACTTAAAAAACGAGGAGTTCGCAACCATGAAGGCCGCAAAGTGGAAAAGTACAAAACATATGTACTTGCTAACTTGCTTGATAAACACAAAAATTAATTAACGTGTAATAAGAGAGTACAAATTTGTACTCTCTTTTTTGTTCATTTAATAAGCAGCGTCTTGATAAAAATAATTTGGTGATAATACTTTATTTTTATAAGGCTTATGAAAAATATGCGTGGTTGCTGGCGAAACCGGTGGGATTAACCACGTCCAGTTCCCAGTCACTTCCCGGCCATTTTTTTGCTCTCTTTCTTCAAACAAGTGAAATTGCTGAGCAGCCGTATGATGATCTACAATGCTTACACCTTCTCGTTTGAAAGAAGAAAGCACCGCAATGTTTAATTCAACAAGGGCTTTGTCCTTCCAAAGCGTAGCGTTGTAATCCATGTTCAATCCCATCATAGAAGCTATTTTTGGAAGTTGATTATAGCGATACGTATCCGCTAAATTTCGGGCACCAATCTCAGTCCCCATGTACCATCCATTAAATGGTGCTGCCACGTAATCAATCCCTCCAATTTCTAGCTTCATATCTGAAATCATCGGGACAGCGTACCATTTCAACTGTAAGTCTTCAAATTCAGGAAGTTCTGGATGCGTAATAGCTACTTCTTTCACTAAATGTTTTGGAATCTCAAAACATCGAGGTGATGCTTCATTAACTTGCAGGACCAAAGGAAGAACATCGAAGTGAGTTTTCTCACCTTCCCACCCCAGCTTTTGGCAAACCTCCGTGAACGCAACAGAATCAGGATCTCCTATCACACCATATTCCGTCTCGTACCCTGCATAGCGGATTAGCTGATGATTCCATATTCTAACCGGCTCTTTTTCTTTCATTTTCGGTTTAAACACCGTAATAGTAGGCCGGATTTTCCCGTCATTTGTTGCATATTCAATATGGTGAAACAGGGCGTCTCTTACCTCTTCAACTGTGTTCGCATCTCGCTTATCAAATACATTGAGTGAGTGCCAAAATAATCGTCCAATACATTTATTGCTGTTTCTCCAAGCCATACGAGCTCCGTGCTCTAACTCTTCAAATGTATGATCATAATGTCCGAGTGACATAATTTGCTGATGGATTTCTTTTAACCGCTTGTTTTTATCCGCTTCGCTTTTTTCAAGTTCAGCGTAACACGTCTCTATAAATACACGTGCTTGTTCAAATAATTCTTCTTGCTTCAACGTTTGTTCCCCCCTAGAAGAACAGATTTCATTCTTTTCGTTCAAGAAAAGCAAGTTTCAGTATACCATTCTCATAGCGGAAACGCGCATCATAATGCTTTAATAGCCTCTTTCAATATTAACCAAGTTAGAAGGCAATTCGCCTTGCTCAACTTTTTGCAGCGTTTCAACAAAGCACTCGACGGCTTCTTCAGGCGTAGTCACCGCTGAAATATGAGGTGTTATGATGATGTTTGAATGATCCCACCAAGCAGATTCTTTCGTTAACGGCTCATGCTCAAATACGTCTATGTATGCTTTTCGAATATGCTTTTGCTCAACAGCCGCTACTAACGCATGTTCATCTACAGTTGCTCCTCGTCCAACATTTATAAAGTATGCATTTTCAACTACATTCATCCATTTTGAATCAAAGTAGCTTTTTGTTTCATGTGTTAGCGGCATTGTACTAATGATCCAATCGGCTTCTTTTAGCAATTCTTTTTCCTTCGAAATCGAGACCACTTGATCAAATGACGGCTTTTCATTTCCACTTTTAGATACACCTATTACTCGTACACCAAAAGATTTTAAAACGGCTGCAAGACGCCCGCCGATTTCACCTGTTCCGTAAATTATGACCGTTTGAGCAGAAAGCTGCTTAGGCTCTACCACTTTCCAATGCTTTTGTTTTTGCTGATGCTGAAACTGTACGTGATGCTGAAGTTCAGCTAGCATATAGCTAAGACAATATTCACTGATTCGCTGACCGAATGAACAAACCGTACGTGTTAACATCACACTCTTTTTCCAATTCCCGCTTTCTAAGAACCGATCGACTCCTGCGCCGAGAGAATGAATCCATTTAAAGCTATGATCTTCAAAGCAATTCGTTGGACCGAAGGATAAAAGCGCATCAGCCCAGTTTAAATCTTCAATTGTAACGTCTTGCTCTTCCATAAATCGAAACGTCTGAGACAGCTGCTTTTGTTTAATTATCTCCTCCAGCTCTTTATGCATTCTTCCTGCCACTAGTATCGTATAAATGTTCATTTCTTTTCCCCCTGCCTTTTTATTCTTTTATATACTCTATTTGAATGATTCGATATAACCGTCCCTTCTTCATGAAGGATTTTCTACATTGATATATATAGTATGAATGAAGTGAAAGGAAGACGCGAGTGAATTTTATATGACTTTCAAGGCTGGAAAACTCATATGGATTTATGTATATAAGTTCGCTATAATCGTTATGAATCAATTTGTTTATAACGAAACGTACGATAGATATTTTAAAAGAAAAGGTGTGTCAGCATGAGTGTATTAAACGTAAAAAATCTAAGCCATGGTTTTGGTGACCGTGCGATTTTTAACGATGTATCATTTCGATTGTTAAAAGGTGAACACGTCGGCTTAATTGGAGCAAACGGCGAAGGTAAATCAACATTTATGAACATCATTACAGGCAAGCTAGAACCGGATGCTGGAAAAGTAGAATGGTCTAAGAAAGTGCGCGTTGGCTATTTAGATCAGCACACAGCATTAGAGCGCGGCCTTTCTATTCGTGATGTACTAAAAAGTGCTTTTCAATACTTATTTGATTTAGAAGCTCAAATGAATGGCCTCTATGAGAAAATGGCGGAGGTATCACCAGAAGAACTCGAAAAACTATTAGAAGAAGTCGGTACGCTTCAAGACCTCTTAACAAACAATGACTTTTACGTTATCGATGCAAAAGTCGAAGAAATTGCACGCGGATTAGGATTAGAAGATATCGGCTTAGATCGCGATGTACAGGATTTAAGCGGCGGACAGCGTACGAAAGTATTATTAGCCAAACTGCTGCTTGAAAAACCAGAAATTCTTTTACTTGATGAGCCTACAAACTACTTGGATGAACAGCATATTGAGTGGCTGCGACGCTATTTGCAAGAATATGAAAATGCCTTTATTTTAATTTCTCACGATCTTCCATTTTTAAATAGCGTGATCAATTTAATTTATCATATGGAAAACCAAGAGTTAAATCGCTATGTAGGAGACTACGACGATTTTATGAAAGTGTATGAGATGAAAAAACAGCAGCTTGAAGCAGCTTATAAAAAACAACAGCAAGAAATGGCAGATTTAAAAGATTTCGTAGCAAGAAACAAAGCCCGTGTGTCGACACGAAATATGGCCATGTCCCGTCAAAAAAAGCTCGATAAAATGGAAGTAATTGAACTAGCTCAGGAGCGTCCAAAACCAGAGTTTAACTTTAAGGGTGCTCGTACTTCAAGCAAATTAATTTTTGAAACATCTGATTTAGTCATTGGATACGAAGAGCCGCTTTCTAAGCCACTGAATTTAAAAATGGAGCGAGGTCAAAAGATTGCCCTTGTAGGAGCAAATGGAATCGGGAAAACAACTCTTTTAAAAAGTATTTTAGGAGAAATCAAACCGATTTCAGGCTCTGTAGAAAAAGGAGATTACCAGCATATTGGCTATTTTGAACAAGAAATCAAAACCGCTAATTACAATACGTGTATTGAAGAAGTATGGAATGAGTTTCCTCACTTTACCCAATACGAGATTCGTGCAGCTTTAGCTAAATGCGGCTTAACAACAAAACATATTGAAAGTAAAGTAGAAGTTCTAAGCGGTGGAGAAAAAGCAAAAGTTCGTCTATGTAAGCTGATTAACAACGAAACCAACATTCTTGTACTGGATGAGCCTACAAACCACTTAGATGTAGATGCGAAAGATGAATTAAAACGAGCTTTAAAAGAATACAAAGGAAGTATCTTAATTATTTGCCACGAACCTGAATTTTATCAAGATGTGGTCACAGACGTGTGGAACTGCGAATCTTGGACGACTAAATTATTTTAAAAAAACGGGTTAAAAAAGGCATATCTTTTAGAAAAAGTGGGAATGATAAGATTAAGTTCCCCCCCTTTGTGTGAGTAGCCATTTTTTAAATGGTTACTTTTTTTATGTATAGTCCTTTAATAAAATGGCTATATTGTATCTATACTCCCTAAACCCAAAAAGGCCGCTGCAGCGATGCAGCGGTCTTTTCATTGTCATGGCTTCATCTGTAGCCAGCTATCAAAATGATGAACAGCTATACTGCTTGGAGGATTTTCAGCTTGACACTCCGTAAGCAACATACCCAGCTCTTGCATCATCTTTTCTTCTCCTTTAGCAGAAAAAGAAATGTACTCTCCTTCATCTGAAGCCATCGTTTCTATCCCTATTTCAATCGGCGTGGATAGTACACGTCCCCACTTGCGTTCATTTTCTGTTATTTCAGCAATGCCGTTTTCTTTATCCGCGTGGTTTCGGTACGCCATAATTGTGACTTCATCAGCGTACTGAATAACCCACCGCCCAAGCGAACCGGAACCGTTGCTATTTTTGAATGGAACTTCGTCAAACCAAAACGGTATATCTACAGCAAGCGGCAAGTGTAACTCATGAGACTGTACAGCGGCTTGAGAAATAACATATTGATACTGCAGAATACTTTTCGCGCGATTATTTTCCCAACTTTTATACAAATAAGGCTCTACATCCAAATGAACCCCTGAAAATTGCTGTTGCTCGTCTGCTTCTGCTTGGTAAGCTGTTATCCAATTAAAAAATGCTTCCTGCTCTTCTATACCAGAAGACCCTATCCAATAAGGAGCGCCGTTAAGTGCGTAAACATTTATGCCCTTGGCTTGTGCTTGTTGAATAAAGTGCCTATATAGGTAAGGTAAAAGATGAGTATCAATTTGCAAATAAACGTTTGTCACCTTTTTTTCTTGAAGCTTTTCGAGGATAGCTTCTTGGTTCAGCATCCATTTCTTTGTATCCCACACCCACGTCGACAGCGGTATATTCATCTCTGCATTCACCTTTGATCCACATCCTATTCCTTTCCCCATATTACACAGCCATACAACCACCAGAAAAATAAGAACGCACTTGCTTTTCACACTCTTTTTCCTCCTTTATACGAGCCAGAACTCATATAAAGAGAGTCTGACAGCTTGGCACAACTTTATGGTGAATTTCCCCCTTAAATCTGTAGCTTTTAGCAAACTCCTCCTTATCAATTTTTTGCAGCTTAATCTCTATACGTTCTATCGGTTGCTTGATTTATTTCTCTATATCTTTCTTATTAAATAAATATGCCTGTTTTGGATGGTTTGGCTGATTTGGATATTTCAACTGTAATTGTCCTTTTCGTAATAGCTTTGTTAAATAATTATTACGTACTCCATCCGGCGTTCTTTCTAGTAAATAAGCAAACTCTTTAAGCATGAGCGGTTTTTCTTTACATAACTCAAGAATAATATGTTCCATCTGATTCGGCGAAAGCCGTTTTTTTTCACGAGCCAGCGCTGCAATACCCCATAGCTTCGTATCAATATTCTCTACATTTACCAAATTAGAAGAATTCTCTCCTTGTTCATTATTATAGGAGTTATGATTATTATTATAGGAGTTAACATCGTTATTGTATAAGTCACTCTCGTTATTATAGTAGTTATCTTCCTTGTTAAAGGAGTTAACATCGTTATTGTATGACTTTAACTCCTCTATTAATTCTTTATTATAGGAGTACTCGTTTTTATTATAGGAGTCTTTTTCGACATCGTTTTCAGGTGTATTTTGATATTTTTCGACATCTTTAAAATTATTTCCCGAATCATCTATAGACGTATTATAAGTGTCTTTTTCAGAAGAACTTACCTGTCTTTCTTGAGTGGACATAGATAACATGACCACTGTACGATGCATAGAAACATCTTGATCAATAGCCGGCGTTTTATAATGATGCAGGCTCCAATTTTGCTTTACTTTTTTCAAACCAGAGCCCGAACGTTCACATAGACCTAGTAAACTAAATAGCTTAACGATATTTGGGTTTCGAAGCTGACTAACGGTATTGCTAAAAACTGAATCTGTAGGTACTAACAAAAGACCTGGATTAGAAAAAACGTAATGAGAAGGTTGCTTTTCTAAAATAACGCCGCCCTCGCCATTATAATCTGCATGAATAAGCATATTAATCAAAACTTCTGTTAAAGAGGAAGCGATTGACGGCTGAGGTTCGCTATTACGAACAATTTCATGAATATGAAAATAAAAATCAAAAATATTTCCTGACCACGTCCCGTCTTGAGAGGTAAAGCGCTCTGTCCATTCTTCGTTCCCTTTACTTTCCCGGTATTCTAAAAAGTATTGTGGTAAAACTTCTGTGATAATCCGTTCTTCACTGAATAAAAGCAGGCCTGCGAGTGTGACTCCCTCTTTATGGGTATCTCTAACCTTTCCCCAAGCTCCTACTTTGTATAAAAACTCCTTTGTTTCAAGTGCATTCCAAGGATGAGCTGGTTTTACTTCAGCAAACCGATCCCGGTAGCTTTTGATCGTATCAAAATTTAATTCGTTTAATCCATAGTGCTCTAGGATGAGATTATCTTGTAACATATTCAACTCTCCTATTATCTTTGTATATTTATTTAACAGCGCGAATATGCTGTTTCGTACCTCTTGTTACTAACGTACTAACTTTATTTATCTAGATGCCACCAGTACACCAAAGTCCAGTCCGTAGATTGTACTTCTGCTGTGCAATTTCTTCTAAATCGATATATACATCTTATCTATTCTATCATTTTTTCTTTATTCTCTCCTTCATTTTTCAATCTTCAAAACAGTCGAGTTTATTGTGTAAAAGCTGTGGATATTTATCTTTATCCACAGCTTTTACACAGACTACAAACCCTTTTCTAGCTGTTTCAATATAAATTTGTTATAATACCCTTCATAACAACGGATTAAGTGAGGGATTACGTATGGAAAAAGCTACATTTGCAGGTGGATGTTTCTGGTGTATGGTTACACCTTTTGAAGAGCTAGAAGGTATTCACGGCATTGTATCAGGATATATGGGGGGAACTGTGGATAACCCTACTTATGAGCAAGTAAAATCTGGAACAAGCGGTTACTACGAAGTGGTTCAAATCACATTTGACCCCGAAGTGTTTCCGTATAAACGTTTATTAGATCTTTATTGGCCGCAAATTGATCCAACAGATGACGGAGGTCAATTTCAAGATCGCGGCTCGCAGTATCGAACAGCAATTTTTTACCATAACGACAGCCAAAAACAAGCAGCTGAAGAGACGAAGCTAGAGGTCGCAGAAAGCGGACGTTTTAAAAAACCAATCGTAACAAGCATTCTTCCTGCCTCTACGTTTTATGAAGCCGAAGAGTATCACCAAGATTTCCACAAGAAAAATCCAAAGCATTATAAAGAAGACCGTGCTAAGTCCGGTCGAGATGAATTTATTCAAGAGAACTGGAAATAATTCTTGTGTTCAAAATAAAGCCGCATAGCACGTGCTATGCGGCTTTGTTTTACCAATTATCTGTATACGTCATTGTTGTTGAAGGTACGCTCCAATATTGCTGCGAAGGCTGCCATGCTTTTAACGATCCATCAGCTCTCTTCACAATTGCTTTAAATTGAACATTTTGACTCGCAGGAAAATAGACGGTGCCTCTCCAATCAGCTGTAGATGAATTATATGTTAATTTAATTGGATACATGGACGTATCCCACTGACCTAGCTCAGCTCTGTCTCCAACAATATAAACCGTTTCTCCTAATGCGGTTGGCGCATTTTTTACTACAACCGTTTGCGCAACAGGTGTAACGCCCAACGTATTTTTAAATTGCCCCATCAGCGTATCATTGTTAATAACATCGTAGAAACGAAGCAACGTAAATCCTGCAAAATTATAGTTAAAGGCCATTTCAGCTGCTTTTTTATATTGATCTTCACTGCCTATAGTTAAAGCATTTTCCCCGTTTAAAACAACTCCTTTTGCATTCGCAATACCTGCTACCTGGCGTACAAGTGTCTTTGGCATAGAATATTCTGGATAACTTCCGCTGTCCGTCATTTCTAAGCACGTAAACGTTATATCTAATTTAGCTGTTTTAAACGCATCTAAAAGCGCATTGTAATCATTATATCCAGCAGGTTTTTCTGTAGCATGAGGAATCGTGGGATTGTTATACTGCCAATGAATTCCCGCCACTTTTGCACCGATTGGTACGTTAAAGGTGGAATCAAAAGCCTGATGAGCTAACTGTCCAATACGTTTTGTGTGATCTTCCAAAGCTCCTTGATACCATGCTAAGAAATCTTTTCCATAAGCTGTTGAATAACCATCTTTTAAGAACTGATAGCCATCTGACGGCGGTAAAATTTGCGATGCAGACGTTAAATTGGTTCCCCATGCTTGATTAATGCCCGCGAGTGAACCGTATTTAGTCAAAGCATATGATTGAAACTTGCTTTTGGCAAAGTTCGTATACACTTGAAATTTCCCTCTAGACGGATAGCCGGTTCCGTCTGCTGCTGTATAAGACGGATAACGAATTTCACCTGCAGGGCCTCCTGATAAATAGATTTTAGCAATCACTTCTTTATAAGGTGCTAACGCTTGCGCAAATGCCGTGTAGAGCTCACCGTATTGCTTAGAAATAACGTCTGTTGCAAGCGGGCTTAGCGTTTCTTTATTTATCGTTCCCGTTTCAGATTTAAAGTAAAGGCTATCATCGCTTTTTAAGTTCCATACCCAAGATGGAAGCGGAACGTTACAATCATCTCCTACATTGCCTCCGCACTGATGAGTAGAAATAATAGGAACGATCTTTATACCTGCATTACGAGCAGCTTGAGCAAAGCGCTGCGCATAGGAAAAATCAAACTGCTGATCGCCGTTTTTCTCCATATCTCCCCACCAGAAGTCTACTGTCACTGCATAAAATCCATTTTGTTTCGCTTTGCGTAAATCGTTCTCAAACGCTTCCCATGTCGTATAGTCTGTTACCTTTTTTAAAGGCGCCATTAAATAGGTTTTGTAACCTGGATTCATTGAATTTCCATCTACGGCAGCCACTCCGTTAATTGGACTTAAAATGAAAGCGTTAACAAAAATGAATATCAAAACGAAAGCCAATCCTTTTTTACATAGCTGTTTCATATCTTCCCTCCATTTTTTCAAAATCACCTATAGGTATTCGGCGGATTTTAGTTTTTTCCTTTTTCTTTTATAAAAAAAAGACGCCCTGCCAGGACGCCTCCTTCATTAGTTCCAAATCTCATTCACCCATTCAGGATGGTCAATAAACGGGTTGCGGTTATGCTGATAATCTGAATAAATAATGTCATTTCTACGTCGTTCTCGATCATCTACTGGATCTTGGGCGTTCCATTGAAGAAGCACAGATAATTTCCCGTGATAAGGAGCAGTGCCATTATTTACTGTGTTATTAAGTTCTAAGTCAGGCTCATCACTTACATCGCCTTCATAGCGCACGGCCATATAAAACAACATACGAGCCACGTCGCCTTTTACTTCATCTCGAGGTTCCCATGAATCACTGTCAAAATAATTTCCGAGTGCTTCGCTATGTTCCGTCCCTCCGTTATCAAAATCTAAGTTTCCTCTCGTACTGTTTACAGACACGTCGGTTGGACGTAAGTGATGAAGATCTGTTCCAGGTCCCATAGCTGTTCCAAAATCCCCGTGAGACTTTGCCCAGACGTGCTCACGATTCCAATCGTCCACTCCGCCTCCATTTGTACTCTTAGCCTGTGAACGCCCCGTGTAGAGCAAAATAACGTTATTTACGTTAGCTGGATCTTCATCCGTTTTCTTTAAAGCTTCCCATACGGCTGAATACGACAGTTCTGTATGATGATCAATAATGTTATGAAGCTCTGTCTTTAAGGTATTTCCTGTTTTTCCAGCTGCAGTACGATAATAGTCTTCTACTGGAACAGTTGGCTCTGTGGGATCTGGAGCCGGATCAGTTCCTCCTGTTTCTGTACTGATAGAAGTAACTGATTTTATTCCTGGGTGTGAAAAATAAGGAGTGAGTGTGCCCGTAACAGTAAGATTTTTCCCTTTTAACTCCGAGTGACTTTGAAGTCCAAATGTACTTCGCAAATTTGAAGGAATTTGAACGTACACCATCTTGTCTGTATTGGTTTCATTTGCACTATCAGCAAGTGCAAGTGCATAATCGTTTGGGTAATTGCTCGTAATAACTGTAGATGTGCCTGTAGGTTGACCTACTACATATCCTTTAACCGTTTGTACACTATTGTTTTGATTCTCAAGAGCTTGTGCAACAGATAAAAATGCGGCTGCTTGACTAACAGGAGTTAAGCTCACTAAAAGAACAAAAACAAGCAGGGATAGTGCCCATGTTTTTTTACACAGATCGTATAATTTCACTTTTTTATTCCTCCTATATGATAGGTTTGAAAACTAGTTTTCTTCCACCTCTTTATATTATTTTTTCACTGTGAATTCCCTGCCTCTTTTTTGTTAAGTTTTATAGTGAAAAAGATGTATTCTTCTTTACAGTGACGGCCACTTTATGCGAAGGGTTATATTTTTAAAAGTCCACATTGGAAAAAGCATTATGTGTCTTTCTTTATATATGGTATAATCAACCGAATCGTAAAAGAGCTTATACCATTTCAGAAAATGAAATGATTTAAATAGAAATGAGGATTGTGTATGCTTAGTTTTGACGAAAAATTAGCTATTATTTCATCGTTTCCAGAGCTGCATCGAAAAGATGTATCTTTAGGACGCGTGAATTTTCATTATGAAGAAAGCGTGTACGATAAAACGGTTGTTGTGCATCATCTGCATCCTAACGGAAATGGATTTGTATATGGAGGGTTTTTAAAAGGATATGAAACAAATGACAAAGGTCTTGTAAATATCCGTGATTATACAGAAGAAGAGCTTCGCTCAATTATTGAAGCTTCTATTGAATCTTTGTCAACCCTTCCTGATACAGCTAGAGAAGAAGCTATTGTAGGGAATGGAAATGAACAGCGCTGGAACGGTCCAGACAATGCAACGCTTTTACTTGTTCATGAAGATGATCTGTGGAATGTTTATTCTGGCTTGAATTTAGAGGCAGCATTTCTATCTTACGAAGAAGCCGAAGATTATTTGTTTGAAGAAGGCTTCCGCCGCCTGTAAATTTACGTCTATACGCAAAAACCTCGCTGTTGATTAACAGCGAGGTTTTTTCATTTTTTCACAGAAGGCTGAGGGCTAATGCGCGGTATTAAAACCGCAAATAATACAACAACCCCCACACCAATCAATAATAAATAAAACCATTGTAGGTCTGATGACTTTTCAGAGGCAGTTTGTTCTGTTCGATCTTTCTTGTAGGAAGTGTTTTTAGAAGAAAACAAGTTATATTCTTTTGCTTTCGCAGAAATCGTATTATCTTCAGCTGATGCGTTCGCAAAAAGACTTTCTTTTAAGCTCTCTTTCTCTGCATCTTCCTCTTTTTCAAATGTAAGATCCTTTATTTCCTCCGGAATATTTCCTACTTCTTTTTTATTTTCCAGCAAAGATTCGGGGTCCAAGTTAATCGGATCATCCTTATATACATTTGGTTTAATCTCTTCAACGTTTCCGTCATCATCTTCAGCCGCTGCTGCTATAGGGAAACAAAGAAGTGAAAAAATAAGAACAATACTTCCAATCTTCTTATTAAGCACTATAGGTTTCATCATTTTCAACCTCTTTAGTCGTCTTTAAAGCACGAATAATAGATGGCAGAACACTTAAAACGGCAGTCATTCCCAGTAATACAATAAGCGCCTGTCCAAACAGCGACTGCGTATCATATTGAATTGACATATATACTTTAGACACTGGATCTTCGTAATTAAAGTTTGGCATAGATAAGTTAAGAAGTGGGGTAATATAAAATAAAATCAACCCTACTGTCGTCACCCATCCAGCGAAGCTCCCTAATAAGAAAGCAATACGTACGAGTGTAGATGTAGCAAGTAATAAGACAATCGTAAAGATTGACCATTCCATTGCCCGGTCTCCCGATAACGAATAAATATTAAGGCTAAAGATACTTACCATTAACCCTACAATCAAATTCAATAACCCAAACAGCGTACCTTTCACAAGCATAGGTGCATGTCGGTAGTATTGACTGAAATAGCCAATTAGTAAGCTGCTGATTAAGATAATAACCAAAATGACAACTGGTGGAACCTCTTTTACTTTTTCAGCCGGCACTTCACCGCTTACTTGAAGAGGATTGGCTAAATAATGATAAACGTAATCATTATTCTGTCCATCTACTAATGTATTATTTAACAAACGGTATACCTGGCCGCGAACCAACTTCGTTGAATCCACGTTTTGGGCCCACTTGCTGTTAAGCGTGTCAGCTTTATCCTGGACTTCATTTACACGCTTCTGCAATTCATCTGTGTATGTGACAACATTTGCTTGTCTTTCACCTAAAGATGAAATGAGTTCGTTCATTCCCTTCAACTCTTGACCCATGCTTTGTTGCAGCGTCATTAAGCCCGTTACGTCCGGAGCTTCTTTCTTTTCTAATGCTTGATCTTCACCTGCGCTAGATTGAAGCTCTTGATTCATTGCATTTGCTTTTTCTTGAATAGCTGATAGCTCTTCCATAATAGATGCTTGTTCAGCATCAACTGTTTGTCCATATTGATCAGCAAAATCTTGCACTGAACTTTGGAACTGTGCTAACTCTTCTTTTGTTAGAGACAGGTTTTGTTGGATTTGCTTACGTGCATCTTGAGAAGAGACGGTGCCAGCTAACGCCTGCTGCAAACTTCCTTTAATAGAGTCATTGTTAAGGACGCTGTTCTGTATGTCTGTATTTCCTACCTGAGCTAAAGTCAAATCATACTGCGATAAATCACCGTAGTACTTTAGCAGATCTTCTGCACTGCTGCTTTGAATCTTACCTGAGAATGTATTGCTCAACTTTTCCTTGCGAGAAGCTGAAAGGTTTGGAGAAGATAAAATTTTATCTTCTTTGTTTGTAATCATCGTAATGAGATTGTCTACATTCACACTACCTTTAGAAGGCTTTTTGCCGTCTTCTTTCAACTTTTCATTCTCTTTTTTTAATCGTTCATTTTCTTCTTGAAGCTTAGCAATTTGACTGCTGGACGACTTGGTCGCTTCTTCTAAGTCTTTCTCTGCTTTGTTTTTCTGTGCTGTCAAAGACTTAACGTCTGCTTCCAAACTGGCAATTTTCTGCTTCAGCGCATCCGTATTTTCTCCTGAAGCTTCCGGCTGAACTGTTACATTTTGCAGCTCATCTTTGACTGCTTGTACCTGTATTTTCAGATTAGCCACTTTTTCAAGCGCACTTTTCACAGCATTGGATGTACCTGATGCATCCGGTGTGTCCGGTGTTTCAGGCGTTTCAGGCGTTTCAGGCGTTTCCGTTCCCTCAGATGTCTCAGGTGCTTCAGGTGCTTCAGGTGCTTCAGGTGCTTCAGGTGTTTCGTTCACCATTCCTTGGAGCTGCTGTTCTAAGTCTTCAAGACCTTTTGATATATCATCAAGCTTTGCTGTTTGCTGAGATAAATCCACTTTAATTGGTTCTGACGTTCCTTCGCCTTGACCAGCATCTGGCTGAGTTCCATCATCTTCTCCAGGATCCGTCGGCGTCTCTCCACCTTGATTCGGATCTGGCTGAGTGCCGTCACCTTCCCCAGGGTCCATTGGCGTCTCTCCGCCTTGAGTAGGGTCTGGCTGAGTTCCATCACTTTCCCCTGGATCCGTTGAGCCTCCGCCACTATCATTTGATGAAGCTGTCTCTAGCTGCGCACGAAGCGGCTTTAGCTTACTTTCAATTTGATTTAGGGTTGTTTGCTCAGACTGCTGTTTATAGGAACTGACTATTTGGCCGTTCAAATCTTGCAGAGCTTTTTCTTGTTCACTGATGTTATCCGCTTGTTGGTCTCCAAGTTCTCCAACGGCTTTTTGATTTTGATCCAACTGCTGTTGAATGGAAGATAAGCCACTAAACACTTGATTGGCCTGCTCATTAAAATTTTGCTTAGAGCTTGGCTGATTAGATTCAAGGGAAGAAAGCCCTTCTTGAATCGCAGTGACGCTTTGAGCCTGCGTTTTTTCAAGCATTTGTTTCTGTGTTTCTTGATATGTTTGATATTGATTTACATATTCAATAAAGCTGTTTAAATTCTTTTCAACCTGTTCTACGTCGCCTTGTCTGTCACTCGAACCTTTTTCTGCTTTATTTACATTATCTTGGATTTGCTGAAGAATTTTCTTTTGATCATTTAATTCACCTGCTAAATCTTTTGAATTCGGTTTATAAAAAGCGACCATTGTTTTTTGAAAGGCGATTTCTTTATTTAGAATTTTATCGAACTGTCCGCGTACTTTATCCACTTCCTGTGATACATAACTCCAGTACAAAGAGGACATTTCATTATTAACCTTTGTAGTAGCATCTTCTAATTCCCCTACTACTTTTTCCTTATTAACTGCGTTAAGCTGACTTTGAACTTTGTATTCCAAAGTAGCTTTTTCTGGCTTTTTTTCCTGATACGATAAAATATTTTGTGAGAAAGTCGAGGGAATATAGATAACCGCATCATATTTTCCATTCTGTAAACCGCTTGTAGCTGCGCTTCGTCCAAGCACGGTCCATTGATAATCCGACCCCTCCTGTAAAAGAGGAGTCACTTTTTCTCCAAACTCTATCGCTTTTTCACTATTTTCTTTTACTCCATTATCTTCGTTAACCACCGCAATCGTTCTTGTTGAGTTTTCTGTGACTTGTAGCGGATTGTCTCCAATATACTGGAAAAAGAAAGAAGGAAGAGCCAAAATTAAAACAACAGCTAATATGACTTTAAGTGTATACTTACGCTGTTCGGTCATGTTAAGATCTTCCTTTCACTTACACATAGCGGGATTTGAATTCTTGTTTCTTTTCCACTTTTAATATAATAACCGAAGCCAGGATTAACGTCGGCTTCTTTTCGGTCATAAGGAAGTGTAAATAAGCTTTGCTCTGTTTTCTTCATCAGCAGCACAGCTTGGCTAATTTGCTTCACTTCTGTTGTTAACGCGTCAAATCCTTTTGAAAACTCATTGTTGTTCCCTGCAACAATCAAGTTAAAGCCCAGGTGACTATAATTTTTCATCAATTTTGTAATACGATCCTGCAGGACGCTGTCTAAATTTTGCTGGAATCGTACAAATCCGTCTACTACAAGCATGATCGGAGCAAATGAAAGACTGTGTACCGTTCCTTCCTGCACTGCTTCCAAATACTTATTTTCACGTCGCTGCAACCGTTCTTCAGTTAAATCAAGCCAGTCGATAATCTGTTCTTTTGTTTCCATGTAAACAACTTCATCTTCAGCTGTATAGCTTGATAAACCGCGATCAACCGAATCAAATAATCCGATTTGCTTCACGCCTTGTTCAAGCGCTGTTTGCAGTATGACCTTCACTACATTTGTTTTTCCTTTTTGCGTCTGCCCCATGACGATGCAATGCTTATTTTTCGTAAAGTTCATATGCACCGGTCGAACAAACTCTTCATCTAACCCAAGAGGAATGACTCCTTTTTCTCGAATAACCCTTCTGTCCGTCATAAACTCGGCAAGCACAAGTTTCGATGACAGCATTGGTACAGGCTCCGGAACAATAGCATCAGCATATTGATTCTTTAATCGTTGAATGTGCAGCTTAACTGTATCAAAAATTTCAAAATCATCTTTTCCTTCCGCAGGTAAAAACAGCTGCGCAAAATAAGGCTGATCCGTTTTGATAATAGCCCGGCCTGGAATAGACTCTAGCGCATACGGCGTACGTCCTAAAATAGAATACGCTTCTGAATGATCCATTAAATAATGAACAACCTTCGTTTTCAAGTTATTCATAAGCGACTGACGAATAGAATTCACGCGCGTCGCGGTAAAGATCATATAAATTCCTAAAGACTGGCCGTCACGCACGAGCTGTGTGAACTGCATTTCTAGATCTTGCATTTCTTCTTTGACAAGATCAAAATTATCAATCGTGATAAAAATTAGAGGAAGCTCTTCTGAACTTAGAGCATTATACATTTTGATATTGCTAACTTCCTGCTGTTGAAATAACTGCTTTCGCCTTGCGATTTCTTGTTTGATAATCGTCATAAATTTTTCAATTTTACGCATTTGATCCATTAAGAAATAATCCGCCGTATGAGGCAGCTGACGAAGCGGCAGCAGCGTGCCGTTTCCAAAGTCAAAAATGTAATAATGAAGCTGCTCCGGGCTTTGTCTTTCAGCTAGACTAAAAAGCAACATCATGACTGTAAACGATTTACCGTATCCTGACGAACCAAATATACCAATGTTTCCATCGTCCATCAGCTGATAGTTGTATACCGTTTGACTTTGCTTTTCCGGTTCATCAATCAAGCCAATTGGGAATACGCCGTCTCGCTTCTCTGTGTACTCACTGCGAAGCAATCTCTCTTTAAGAGGCGGCAGCCATGGACTATTTAATTTTTTGATAGCTAGTTCCTGCTGCGTTTTTTCAATTTTTTGCACCACAACATCAATTTCTGCTTCCGCTTGTTTAGATGACGTCTGCTGAGTAGATACATCAGATAAAGGAATCAACCCGAGATCTGTGACAATGGCGACTTCATCTTCAGCCCCATACGTATCTTCCATGTACGGCGCGCCGCTCCAAGCTGACTGAAACAGTTCATACACTTCATTATTTCCAACCTGCAGATAGCCTCGACCCGTCACCGTAATAGAAGCAGCGTCTGCATTTTTTAAGATTTCTTTACTGTCAGCGGCATCTTGGACTTTTAAAGCTACTTTAAAGCGCGCATTACTCCATATTTGATCGTCAATAACACCGCCTGGCTTTTGCGTGGCTAAAATTAAATGAACTCCTAGACTACGTCCAATGCGCGCCGCGCTCACTAATTCCCGAATGAACTCTGGTTCTTCACTTTTTAACTCGGCAAACTCATCCGAGATTAAGAATAAATGAGGCAGAGGTTCTTCTGCCATACCTTGCTTATATAAATCTGTATAGTCATTAATGTGATTGACTTCATATCTATCAAACAAGCGCTGGCGTCGCTTTAATTCACTTTTAATTGAAGCTAAGGCTCTTGTACTAAAATTCTTACTTCCTTCAATATTTGTAATGGTTCCAAGCAGATGAGGCATGTTTTTAAACGGCTGAGCCATTCCTCCGCCCTTATAGTCAATCAATAAAAACGCGACTTCATGGGGATGGAAATTCACTGCTAGCGAAAGAATGTACGTTTGTAAGAATTCACTTTTCCCTGACCCCGTCGTACCTGCAAGTAATCCATGAGGGCCGTGAGCCTTTTCATGAAGATTTAGTTCAACAATATCTTCTTTTCCTTTTAACCCAATAGGAACTGCTAGCGACTTAGCTGATTCATTGCTTTGCCACCTTTGCATGATATCCAACTCACCAATTTCTCTTGCTTTAAATAATTCTAAGAATGAAACGCTATTTGGAATTGAGTTGGTCATGCCAACTTGGTGATCCAATGTCCGCAGCATCCTTGCAAATCTTTCATTATAATCAAGCGTGTGTTTATCAAGCTGAAATGGAATATTCACAGCCTTTTGCTTTTGAATTAATATATCCCCCTCGGATTCGTTAATATAACGGACGAGTGTATGAACATGCTCCGTTAAGCTTTCCTTTGTCTCTGCCGCAAATATCGCAGAAAACCCAAGGTGAGGGTGATACCCTTCTAAATACTCTAAGATAACGTGATCTGCAATTAACTGCTGATTCGTAATAATAAAAACAAAGTGAGGCAAGAAAACCCCTTCTCCTTTTGCTTCATCCAAATCGCGTTCTCTCAGCATTTCATAAATAGAAGATAAAAGCTGATCTCTCGTTTGTTCATTATAGATGAAACCTTTCGCAAAAGAATGCGGAAGCTGAAAATGAGGAAGCCATTTCATCCATTCCCACTCTTTATATTCTTCTTCATCAAAAATGAATACGAATCTTACGTCATGATAACTGTGGGAAAATGCCAGCTGTCCTACAAGCTGATGCAGTTCATTCTTCACCGTTTTCATCTTTCCTACCAGACCGATAGAGCCTAAACCTAAATGAGCGGTAACAGGGGCATTTTTCACTTCTCGATAGACCTTTTCCATGTGCTGAGACTGCTCAAGCAAATCATCAATTTCTCGATTAGCCATATCTCCGCTATTCAAAGAAATTTGGTAGCTTCCCGGAACTGTTCCTGTTCCAAGGCGCACCTGTAAAAAATCACTGCTTTCTACAGTTCGTTCCCAAATTCGATCAGAAATCTGTTCTGTTAAATATTTCATTCGTTCAAACGTCGGAAAATGATAAGATAATACATCTCGTTGAACTGATACTAGTTCTTGTAATTCCTCGCGCTTGTTCTCTAAATACTTTGTATAAATTCGACGACGACGCTCCTGCCGCTTCTTGCGCTGTTTTTTATCTTTGAAGTATTGAACGGTAGATACAATCAGCGTGGTCGTAAACATCATGACAGATATAATAATAAAAATTCCCCTAGGCTGAATAATCGAGACCGTACCCATGACTAAAAGCATGACTAATGGCGGTAAAATAGTAAGCCATAAGCTTCGGTTATTTTCATCATTGTCTTGCGACGGAAAGGACAAGCTCACCTTATCATTAGGCAAATCATATATCATGCGCGGTGTCCGTCTATAAACCGGGTACTTCTTTTTCATTTCAGAAATAGGCTGTGCCGTAGCTGGAAGCTTAGATGCATAATCATAGCAGCTTTGAATCTTCAGCAAATCTTTTTCGATCAATTGAATCGTCATAGAAGACCATAAAATAAGATCTCCAGGCTGAAGGTTCGTATTCTCTTCTAGTCGGTGTCCGTTAAGATAAAGCGGTTCTTGGTTATAAAAGACCTTCCACTTCCCGTTTATCTTTGATAAGTAAAATCCTTCTTTTGGCTCTATTACACACTTTTCTTTCTGCTGATACACATCAGCTGCTTCATCACTTGTGGAAAACGAGACTTCTGATCCGTAATCAATATAATAGACAGCTTCTTTAACAGCCGTCTCTGTAAGGACAAAGGTTAAAACATGTCCTTGTTCTCGCCATACAAATGACTCAGAAACAGATAGCTCTGCTATCCTTTCTTCTCCGTAGGAAATCAAGAGCCGGCCGTTCTTTTCAGATGACAGCGTCATTTGCCCTTTCTCAAACGGATAGGAAAACGTAAAAGTGTGATGCTGAGTGTTTCCTACCGTTGCTTGGCGAAAGGTTTTAAAATCTACAGGCAGCTGCTGATACGTTTGCCCACTAACTACCCAAAGCATATTCATACAACTACCTCCCTACTTCGATTGATCTTCCTGCTGTTTTTTCTGCTCTTCTTGTTTCTTTTTCTCGGCTTCTGCAGCTTTCTGTTCTTCTTCCTGCTGCTTGGCCGCCTGTGCTTCCTCAGCTTGTTTCTCTTCTTGCTGCTTGGCTGCTTCCGCTTCTTGCTGATCATTTTCTTTCTTAAATTCTTCAAGTTCGTTCGCTACTTTATCAAGCTCCTCTTGCTTTTTATCAGCCGCTAAATCGTTGTCTGTCTTTAGCTGACCTTCGTATTTCATTAGTGCATAGATAATTAACGAACGTTCTTCTAACAACCTGCTGACTTCTAGCGCTTTTTTGTTGTCTCCTCGGCCAATGTAAAACCAATAGGCAAAATACTGAGGATCTGACTGAAGCGTAATGGTCTTTAAAGCATTTGCTTTTTGCTCCTCCCCTAACTTTTCATTAACAAGATAGGAAGTTGCTATTTCGTATTGCACAATTTTAGGCATGCTTTCAATGTCATAATCTTCAAGTGTGTCGACTACTTTGCTGTAGTTTTTTTCAAGAAAGTATTCGTTGCTTTCTACAAATGCTTCTTGTTTCGGCTGAGCAAAAAAGTAAGAGTAAAAAGTATAAATAAGAGCTGGAATTAATAAGACAAGTATACCCACAGATGAAAACTTAAAAATGGTCCAGCGTTTTTGAGGAAGTTGAACGAGTGTCTTTTGATGCTTTTCAATTTGAGTTAGCTTATGCTGAACAAATTGACTCAACTCTTCCTCATTGCTGATATGCATTATTTTTTTAGCGTCTTCTTTTAATTGCAAGGTCTCATATAACTTAAAATACTGTTCAAATGTATGTGATGAGTCAACGGCCGCTGCTATCGTAGCCTTTAACTCTTGAAAGCTTTGTTCCTCGTTAGACTCATAAGGAGGTAAACTTTCTTTCACTCCATAGTGTAAAAAAGCCGGACTTAAACTTTTATCAAAAATGATATTTTCTGGACAAATCAACAAATGCAGCCTTGAAAAAGAATGCTGCTTTACCTGTTTGATAAGCTGATCTGCAAACAGCCACTTTTGCTGTTCTTCTTTTCCTCTTAATGCCGTAAAAGGTTGAAATTCAGAGGTAGGCTTAATTGTTATTTTAAGTTCATCATCGCTCATCATGATTTCTTTTTGAAAAGCCATGTTTACATCCTTTAACATTTCAATTTCAACAGAACGATTAAGTCGAATTTTTTCTTTTTGAAAAACAAATGTATATTCATTATTATGACGTGTCATTACAGCTTCGAGCTGTTCTTCTAAGTAAGTCGGTTTCTTCTCTGACATTCTAATAGACTCCTTTAGAGAATTTCGATACAATCACCTGTGGTAATTCCGCAGTTAATCATCGTCTCATTTCCCGAGAAAATAAGATTTTTATTTGAAACACGTATCCACGCACCGTCCTTTGGTGATTGAGTAATCTTTTTAGCTTGCCAAACGATCTCGACTACTTTTTTGAGTGAATGATAGTTTGATAGTCGCAAATCGAACCGATCACCTGTATAGTGCTTTAAGTCTACTGTTACTTCTATATACATAGGGTTTCATCACCTCAAAACATAGAAAAAGCGCCTTCATCTTTTGAGAATAGGGCGCTCCTTTTATTACTTCACTTAGATTATTAGATGAAGTTAACCGCGGATTTGGCTAGCGATTTGGTTATCTGTATCTTCAAGAACGTTTGCAGAGTCATCTAATTGCTTAGCAATCTTTGTAAGTAGGTTAGACATTTCAACGAAAGAAGGCTTTAGTTCTTCGTATTGAGCAGCAAACGCTTCGCTTGAAGCACCTTCCCACATGTCTTGAAGTTGATTTTTCATTGTATCAAGACGACTTACTAATTCTTGAACTTGACCGCTTTCGTTAGTATAACGACCTGCCATGTCGCGAAGCTCTGCTGGTGTTACGCGAATAATTCCTGACATACATATCTCTCCTTCGGTTTATATATTTACTATTATTGTAAGAAACTCTAGTGATAAGGTCAAAGGTTACTTGCAAAAGCCTCCAAAAATGAGAATATGTATCTACAAATACCCCTAAAAAATGCAAATAAAACCTAAACAACCAAGATTTTGTTCTCATTTAAACCTTTTCCATCTGATCTATAGGTACCTATTTAAAGGAAAATAAAAACTATAAGACTATTAAATTACATTTTTGTTCATTATCTATAGAACTATTTACTAGTAATAAAAAAGCAGCAGCCTATTTAAGGCCCTGCCTCTTTATATATCTTATATTTATTTAAGATTCAGACATGCTTGGAAAAAGCACATGCGCTTTTTATTTTTTGGCTACTGCTTAAAATAATTTTGATCTTCTTTTAACATCCTTATTTCTTCGGGGATGAATAATTTTGAGAGAGGCGTGTCAGGGTTAAGTAATATCGCTATTTCTTCATTTAATACAGGCAGCATATCCTTAAATGATACGCATACGGTCTTTTCATCTTTCAGCATCTGTTCAATCGGATATTTTGACGAAAAAACAGGTAAATATCGGTACGCTGCGCTTTTCATTGTCTGAACGTAGTGCTCTGCAATCAATATATCTGATGCTCCATGCTCTGAATTCACAACTAGCCATAAATTGCTATTCATTAAAGTTTTATAAAATTGAGCAATTTTCTTATTATCTTTCATTGCTTCGATTAATGATTTTTCTAATAAGTTAAATGTATATTTCATTGCCGAGACAACCCTGTAAGGAACTGTACCATTTCACTTCCAGCGCCATCATATACTTCATTCATTCTCTCTTCACTTCCTCTGTGCTGTCACTAAACATAATGTTTGAAGGATTCATTTCCTGACTTAAAATGCCCAACCCCATTTGAATAACGCCATAAGTAAAAAATTCCGTTCGACTGCATGTAGAACCATTCACTACTTTTTCTTCCCAAGACATAGAAAGCGAATTCCACATAACATTAAGAGTACCTAAAGGTTTTTCAATCGTTCTATGCATATTGTCATACGTATTCCATTCTTTTAAGTTCTTTATATCATTCCACGTATCTTGTGAATGGGTGCTCCCATCGCTCCATACGCTCGACCAAAACTCCGTCCAGCCTGAAGAGCCTTCTAGCTCTCCATCTGCTTTTCTCATTTGTTCTGCCGTGTCTTTTACTAATAAATGTGCGTTTTCCGTTAGCGAATCAAGTTTGCGAATCATATGCTGTAACTCTTCCTGCAAGTCCAGCACTTTATCAATATCTGCAACAGACAAGAAATGTAGATTTGTAGCTTCCCAGCTTAGTTTTTGAAGTGCATCAGCCGTCTGTGAATGAGACTGCTGAATTCGCTCTGCAAATGTCTGCAGCACCTCTGGATTTACTTTTATCTCCATGTATGTCCGTCCCCCTATCTCTTGTAAGCCTTCAGTCATCATCTAAACATTTTTTAAGCCTATACGGAAAGACTCACTTTCTAAAGGAGTGAGTCGATAATGTTATTTATTACGCCGATGCTAACTCTCTTAGTCGTGAAATTTCTAAGCGTAAAGTTTGAAACAATTCATCCCTTACGTCGTACAGATGAAAAGTAGATTGCGTAATATCATTATAAATATCCTCATATGAGCTCTTAGAACGCCCTGACCAATCTGACGCATATTGTTGGTGCGAATTTTGAAACAGATAGATACCCTCTTCAAGAAATTCCATGATACGTTGAACTTCATGTAAATATGATTCTAATTGATCTGCATCTCGACTATATTCTTTACTTTTTCTTCTTCGCTCTATGTCGTCAAAGAGATCATCAATTGCATCCATAAAATGTCCCCACGTCCTTCTTCCTCTTTTATTAGAAGTCTCTTAAAGTAATGTTAAAATAAGGTTACAAAAAACAAAATCCATCATTCAAACTATTTTCATACCTAGGAAAAAATATCTACATTTCTCTTTTTTTACTTATTTATACAGGGAAAATAGAGAAAATAAACAACGCCAGGCTGCTGTAATAAAGCAGTAGACGTTGCTTTTTAGGTTATGACACTGCTGTTATAAAAAGGAAGAATACCTAGTTTACATTCGACCTTTTTGTTTCTTTTTCTTGTTAAACGGCTTTTTTGAAGGTTTTTTAGCTGTACGGGACTGCTCTTTTGTTCCTTCATCCACGATTTCACCCATATAAAGTTCTTTTTTCACTAATGAAAGTTGAAGTTCACGTGCGATTTGTTTTAAATTTCGTTCTTCACGTTCAGTCACAAGAGAAATGACTGTACCTTCTGCTCCCGATCTGCCTGTTCTACCTGAGCGATGTACGTATTGATCTGCATCTTGAGGAACATCGATGTGAATTACATGCGTCAATCCCTTAATGTCTAATCCTCTAGCTGCGACATCCGTTGCTAATAAGACAGGGAAATCTCCTTTTCGAAACCCTTTAATCGTCGTAGCACGATCTTCTTTTTTCGTTTCACTGTGTAAAGAGCCTGCTTCTACACGCTTAAATGTTAATTTTTCTTCAAACTCGATTAAAGTATCAATTCCTTTAAAAAAGGCTAAAGCTTTCATTTGTTCTTGACGAACTAGTTTTCTAAGCACGTCCACTTTATCTCTAGCTTCACTTTTGATGTATACATGCTCTACCTTCGAAGCAGGAAGTTCATCTCTTCCTACCTCTATTTCAAGAGGGTGGTTCATCATATCTTTCGCTAGCGATTTGGTACGTTCTGATACAGTAGCTGAGAAGACTAGGATTTGACGATCACTTAACGCCATTTTTACAATCTGTTGAACCGTTTGAACATGCTCAGGTACAAACAATTGATCCGCTTCATCAATCACAATTGTTTTGACTTCGTGCATTTTTAATTTCTTCATTTTAATTAGCTCGTTCAAACGTCCTGGGGTACCAACAATAATATTAGGACGTTTTTTGAGTTTTTCTAATTGCCGTTTCATATTTGCTCCGCCAATAAACGCAGCGCTTGAAATACCGCTTCCCTGCGACCAAGTTTGAATTTCACCGTGAATTTGCATAACTAATTCATGGGAAGATGCTAAAATAACTGCTTGAATATGAGATGGTCCCGGCTGAATGCGATGTAAGACAGGCAACAAATATGCCAGCGTCTTTCCTGTTCCCGTTGGGGATTCTCCTATTACATCTTTATTAGCTAAAATCTCTGAAATAGCTTTCGTTTGAATGGCAGTAGGCTCATTGAACCCTGCTTTTTTCCATGCCTCTTGTAAAAAAGGCTGTAAAGTCTCTATAAACTGACTCATATCTATCTCCTTTTCCATGCTTTTCTCGATATTATAAACGATTTTTTTCATTTCAATTAAACGAATGTATCAGTGGCCATTTGCGTTAATACTGACCTTAATTTCTATTTATAAATAAACCTTTCTTACCCCAAGGGACCCTGTCAATCCGTCAGTAGAAAAATCGGTTGTTACCTTAACTTTTCTACATCAATAAACATAGCTTCAACTATGATACACTATTGCTTCTATAGAAAACAATATGATCCTCTTTATTATGGACGAAAACTTGTATAAGAAGGAGGTTTTATGTCCTATATGGATCCAGACCAAAGGGCTCAGCTGCTTACTTTCTCTTTTTCACGAAAACAGCCGCCTCTCTGAACTACGAGAGGCGGCTGTTTCGTTCTATAATTGGCATATCAATAGTAACCGTTGTCCCTTTTCCTTTACCGCTTTTAAAATGCATGGTACCTTGATGACGCTCCATGATTTTGTAACACACGGCCAGCCCTAAGCCAGTGCCAGCTTCTTTTGTAGAATAAAACGGCGTTCCTACTTGTTCAATCCTCTCTTGACTCATTCCAATTCCATTGTCTTCAAAGTGAATCAATACTCGTGTATCTTTTTCTTCAACTGTTATTGTAATATGACCTTTCTCCATAATAGCTTCTACACCGTTTTTGATCACATTGATGAACACTTGTTTCAACTGATTTGCATCAGCCGAAACATAAATAGGCCTTTTTGTTGTTTCTTTCAATAAAATAGAAACATTATTTAAATTGGCCTGCGCTTCCATTAGGGTAATAACTTGTTTTAAAATCGCGCATAAATTGGTCTTTTCAAAAGATACATGCTGCTTTTTTCCAAGAATGAGCATTTCACTGGAGATTAAGTTGATGCGGTCGATTTCAGACATCATGATATCTAAATATGTGTCATTTGTTTCCTTAGAGGCTTGCATAACCTGTACAAAACCTTTTAAAGAAGTAAGCGGGTTTCTAATTTCATGTGCGACGGCACCTGCCATTTGTCCAATAACCGACATTTTTTCCGAGGTTATCATAAGCTCTTCATCTTGACGGTATGTAGTAATATCGCGTGCAATCATAAATACACCTACTACCTGCTTATGAACGATAATGGGAAGCAAAGAACACCTCAGCAACCGTCTTTCTCTCTTTCTATTGATCACATTCATTTCGAACTTAGCACCTTTTCCATTCAGCACTTCTTTAAAATACTCTTTACACATATCAAACTCTTCAGCTGCGATAAGAGCTGAAGGTTTCATCTTTTGCAATTCTTCACTGGAGTATCCAACGATTGCTTCACCTTCTGGATTAGCAAGAAGAACTTCACCCGTTTTACTTATTTCAAAAACGCCATCGGGATTATGTTTGAATAAAGATTGATAGTGCTGGTTGCTCGTTTGAAGTTCGTGTTCTTTCACTACGAGCTCTTGCTGGGACTCCACTAGTTTATAAGCTCTCCTATATACCAATCCATACAAAATAATCCCCGTAGCTAAAATAAAAAACCAACCTTTGTATTGTTGAAAAAAAATATATACTTCAAAACGACCTTGCGCTAATGTTCTAGATATATTATCAGATATCAAGATCCATACAGCGCCAATAATGATATATATAATTGAAATTCTTAAAGCTACTTTACGCGCGTGTTTCACCAAATTTTAATCACCTGTTTATCAATATTGATCCCCTGTCTTATTGTCTTTATATGAAGTGTTCACTTTTTGTAGCCATTTCATGCCGTTGTAAAAAATTGATGAATGACCTGACCTAAGTTACTAATAGATTTTACATTTGCTTGAAAATGATACTGGTGAAGCCACTGACTATGATCGGGTGTCACACCTGTTAAATAAATCTGTACACCCATTAGCTGAAATTCCCATATTAAATGTTCTAGGGCTGCAACACCTCGTTCATCAATTTGACCTATTCCATTAAAGTCAATGATAACTCGATCAACCGTTTCCTCATCTATTTGTCTGAGCAGCCGATGTTCATTTTTCATGATGACTTCCTCAAATAAATCGCCAAATAGAGGTATAAGCACCATGTTGTTCGATAAATGAATAAACGGTCCCGACAGTTCTATAACTCGGTTCATTGCTTTTTCTAATCGTTCTTTTTGCAGCAGCAGTTCTAAGTCTGTTTCAGATAAACGCGCTGTATGTTGTTGGATTTTTTCTGAAAGAATTCTAATTTGAGAATCTTCCTCTACACATATTACATGCGCCTTATCTTGCTCCCATTTGCAATTCACGGTATAAAGAGACATCTTAGCTTTGCGCGAATGCATGACTAATTCTGTTTTTATTTTTTTTTTCTGCCCTAATCGTTTTCTAGCTTTGATCTGACTATCTTCGTCAACAATTTCTAAAAAATGTTGAACCTCTCCGAATAAAGTGGCTGCTTCATCAGATCGCGCTAGAATATTCATTTCCTCATCCATAATAAAAACAGGAAGCGGAGCATATTTAATAGTCGACAACCTTAATCCCCCTAATTGATTGATAATGAAAAAACTCTTTCAACTCCTCTAACTGTGCAATAAACCGAACTTGATTTGTTTGAGCAAGAGGAAACTTATAGTTTGAAACTACTCGGCCTCCAACCAAAATAAGCGGCTGATGTTTTGTCTTTTGTAATCCTTCTATATATTCATTTGCTTTTTCTATATGATGAGTTAAACTGAACGAGATTCCTACTAAGTCAGGTTTCCATTGTTCAACAGCGTGCGTTGCATGTAAAAGCGGAGAATCTGCTCCTAAAAGTTTCGTCTGCCATCCGTGCTCTTCAAAGAGAATGGAAATCATTTTTAACCCTAAAAAATGCTGCTCATTTTCTATACATAAAAACAGACCTTTTTTTTCATTTTTAATAACTTCTTCTCTTATACACAATTGATAGCGTGACAAAACATAGTCACAGGTAGTAGTAGCTAAATGTTCATCAGCCACTGAAATTTCATCTTCTTCCCACATCATACCGATTTGAGCCATTGACACTGAAATGAATTGCTGAAAAATATAAAATGTATCGAAACCCTGCTGTCTTTTTTTCCACACAATATTCCAAGCTTCATCTTGATTCCCTGATAACAGTAATTCAGTCAAGCGTTCTATGCTTCCAATCAAGAAACCACCTCTTTTTCAGTCAAACGACTTGTTTTTTTCTTTGTTATTATCAACCATACCACTTAACTCACTGGCACTCTACAGTAAAATATTCTCACACCGACAAAATAGCACCGGACGTCTCTGACAGGTCAATCTCTTTATTTTTCAAAGTCAACGAGGTAGTGATGCAGCAAGTGACGGTTTTGTTCATTGTATAAGTACGCATACACAGGACGTCCTATTGTGCCGTAAGTCATTCTTTCTCCAAGAAGACCTATATCTGTTAGAAATTTTAAATATTTTCGAATAGACACTCTTGAGATTCCCGTTTTTTCAGCTACATCATCGGTCGAAAAAGGGTGATCTTTAAGATGCTCGATGGCTTCTACGATAACTTCTAATGTTCCAGTCGTTAAACCCTTAGGCAATGGCTCTACCGGAGCTTCTTTTATTTTTTTATTAGACAACAGCCCGTCCAATTCCTGTTGATTAAGCTGAGGTTGCTGTTTTAACGTGCGAAATGTTTGTTTGTAAGCCGAAAGTGCTTGATAAAAGCGTTCAAATGTAAAAGGCTTAATCAAATAATCAATCGCTCCGTAGCGTAAAGCTTGCTGAATCGTTTGGGCATCTGAAGCAGCGGTGATAAAAATGACATCTATTTCCTCTTGTTTTGTTCGAATCTCTTGTAAAACTCTCAAACCATTTTGCCCGGGCATAAAGATATCAAGCAGCACTAAATCAACTTGATATTTATTTACCTTCACCAAGGCTTCACGACCCGAATGAGCAACAGCGACTACTGTAAACCCCTCTATCTCTTCAATGTACTTTTGATTAAACTGAGCAACCATGGGGTCATCTTCAACAATTAATACTTTAATCAACTTGATCTCTCCTTGTTTCGTACGGAATATCAATATAGAATGTGGTACCGCTATTTATAAATGAGTCAATGACGATTTGGCCACCTAATTCATCAATCGTTTGCTTTACTAAATGCAGCCCAAACCCTCTGCTCGTGCCTTTTGTAGAAAAGCCTTTCTTGAAAATCTGATTCATTGTATCGGAAGGAATGCCGCAGCCTGTATCCGTGACTTGAATCGTAAGTTTATTGTTTTTATACACAAGCATAACGGACACTTTTTTAGAGGCTTGATGACAAACTGAATCAATTGCATTATCAATTAAATTTCCAATAATGGTAATGAGATGATGAGTAACGTGTGGATCTGAAGGTTCTGGAATAACTTCATCAGCGGAAAATGTCAGTTCTACGCTTTCCTCTCTAGCATAACTCATTTTGCCCATGAGGAACCCTGCCAACGCATGATCTTTAATAGTTTTAGTCACTGAACTAGATTCATCGACACGGTGATTAACAAGCTGATGAATATACGTTTTTAGCTCATCATAATAATTCATCTGCACCATTCCTAAAATCACATGAAGTTTATTCATAAATTCATGCGATTGTGCTCGAAGCGCTTCCACATACATTTTAACACCTGTTAGCTGCTCTGCTAAGATATTAACTTCTGTTTTATCCCTAAACGTAGAAAGTGCCCCTACAATCTCTTCGTTTACTACTAGCGGAACCCTATTAACCACAATGGCTACTCCATTTATGACTTGCTCTTCATCATAATGAGATTCCCCCGTAGACAAAACGTCGTCCAACCTGGAGGTGGGCATATATTCTCGAATAGACAAACCGATTGGCTCTGGTGCTAACCCAGCTTTAACAAATAAGCGGCGTGCAGAACGATTAGCAAGTGTAATATTACCTTCTTTATCAACAGCTATCACTCCTTCACGAACCGACTGCAGCATGGTGCTTCTCTCTTCTAGAATTTTAGCAATTTCAGAAGGTTCCAAGCCAAATAAAATTTTCTTTATGTAATTCGCTAATAAAATAGCACCAAGAACGCCTACAAGTAAACCAATTAATGAACCTAAAACAATTCGACGATGCCCATCTCTAATTGCTTCATTTACATTATTCAAAGAAATCCCCACAGCTACTGCGCCAATTTGCTGATTTTTCTCATTATAAATAGGTGCAAAAGCGCGCAGAGATTTATCAAGCGTTCCTTTTGATACAGATACATAAGATTTCCCGTGCAATGATTTTTGCTCATCGCCTCCGGCAAACCTCTTTCCTATCTTTTTAGGATCTGGGTGAGATTGGCGAATTCCATTCATATCCATAACAACGATAAACAAGACGCTTGATTTTTCACGAATTCGTTTAGTAAATTCTTGAATTGACTGAGGTGTTTTTGTCTCTAGTCCTTCTTTCACGTTCGTTGATTCTGAAATAATCGTAGCAATAGTCCGAGCTTTTTCAGCCTGTTGATCCCGAATATTTTTTCCAATTGAACTGCTAACTAATAAATCCGTTAACAATAGCGATAGAATCACCACCATGCATACAAGCAGCACCGTGATGCTTCGCAGCCCCATTCTTCCGTGTTTCACATTCTTCCCTCGCTTCCCTGCTTTTCTTGTTTATAGCACAAGAAAAAGATCTTATCTAGAGTCAGATAAGATCTTCGCTTATTTAATTTCATTTTTACTGAGTTGATTAACATTTATACAGGAAGGTTAACAATCTACTTTATAGTTTAGGTCCTTTTCGATATTTAAACCATCCCATTTTATAAAAAGCAAAGACCATTACGCCTACAAGCCCAATCATAATGCCAAGTACAATAAAATAATTATATTTCCCCGTCAGTTCCGGCATATATGAAAAGTTCATGCCATAGAGGCCAGCAATAAACGTCAACGGTAAGAAAATAGCTGACATAAGCGTGAGCGTAAACATGATCGAGTTCATACGATCCGAGTTAATGGACATAAAGCTTTCTCGGATGTCATTTGACAAATCCCTGCTTGCTTGCATAATTTCAATCATATTTAATAGGTGGTCATAAATATCATTAAAATAGCGAACCTGCTCTTTTGCTTTTAACGCATTAGTTGACATAATACGATACATTAAATCTCTCATAGGGTTTAAAATGCGGCGCATTCGTGACAAATCACTTCGGATGTCATAAAGCTGCCTCATTAATTCATCCATAGGTTCGTCTTTTGCATTGTCTTCAATGTCGTCTATGTGATCTTCAAATTTATAAAGCACAGGGAAGTATTCGTCAACGGTATGATCTAAGAGTTCATACATGATATCCCATGTTCCATCTTCGGTAGCCTCAGGGTCTTTTTTGATAAGCTCCCACACCCTAGCCACGCTCGTTAGCTTATCCATATGGTAAGTGACTAAAAAGTTATCTCCTACAAACGCAGATACTTCTAAGTGCTCAAGCTCTTCTTTATGAAGGGCATAATAGACTAAAAAATAATGCTCATCATACAACTCAAATTTAGCCCGCTGACCTTGATTTAAACAGTCCTCAACTGCTAAAGGATGAAAATTAAATTGTTCAAGCTGCTTTTTTTCTTCCTCGGTGGGGTTGTAAAAATCAACCCAATACCATTGAAAGTCATGGCTTGAACGAATCTCATTCATTTCTATTTCTTTAATAGCTCCTTCTTTGGTTTTAGCTACAATTTTAATCATAAGATAACCTCTGTCTTTTTTGATACTATTCTCTGCACATACCCTTTTTACCATTTTGTTAAACTTTTTTCTTTTAATGTACGTCTGTTCTTGTCTATACATACGATGATGGTGACGACAAGAGAACAAAACGGTGAGGAGGTATATCCATATGAATGAATTTTACTCCCGGCATGAAGAATATTGGGAAGATGATACAAGACTAGATGAACAGCTTCTAAGAGATATAAACAAAGCTGTAAACGATGAGTTTTCCGCTATTCACTACTATACACGCCTAGCAGAGCTGGCTCCTAATAATCAATTTCAACAAGCTATATCAGGTATTCGGCAGGATGAAAGTAAACACTTTGACTGGTTTTCTAAAGCCTATTATGATTTATCAGGCAGCTATCCACAGATTTCATTGAACATAAAACTGCCAAATACTTTTCAAGAAGGGGTCTCTGAATCCATTAAAGATGAAGTAGAAACCGTTCCATTTTATCAATCAATCGCTAGAAGAATCACAAATGCTCGAATTCAAAGCCGCATTGTTCGAGCTGCGAGCGATGAACAGCGCCACGGTCAAATTTTCCGAACCATTCAGTCCCACTTCTCATACTAAATAATACGCTTGCAGTGGCAAGCGTATTATTTGGTATGGTTTTATCATTACCTCTTACTTGGTAGCATTAAATTCTTGTTTGATTTTTTGGAGCAACGCTTGATTTGTTAATACGTCATACCCTGTTAATGCCATTGTTTGTGCCCCGAGTATCATTGCTTCTCTTCCTTGCTCACTTAAAGCTGCTTCTCTAAATTCGTGCGTATGACAAACAAAATAATCATCACAAATTTGAATATAAGGATGAATAGCCGGAACAACTTGGCTTACATTCCCCATATCTAAAGATCCATGATCGCCTTGGTCTTCTGTAATGCTTTGTTCACTTACGCCTAATGAAATGAGATTATTTGTATAGACATCGGATAATGTTTGATTCGTTTGCATATCATCATAAGAAAACTCGTAGTTTGAGATTTTCAATTTTGTTCCCGTGGCTAAAGCAGCACCATTTGCACATGCCTTTACTTTTTCTGTCACTTTATCTACATATGCACGAGTTGAAGCACGGACATAAAATTGCGCTACTGCATAATCAGGCACAACGTTGGCCGCTTTGCCTCCCTCTGTAATCACTCCATGAATTCGTACATCCGGCTTCACATGCTGGCGAAGCGCATTAATACTGTTGAACGTTTGTAATACGCCGTCTAACGCATTGATTCCTTCATGAGGAGCAGCAGCTGCGTGCGCGGATTTTCCGAAGAACTCAAACTGAATGGCATCCATCGCAAGAGAACGTCCGCTTTTTTGGTGGCAGTAATAAGGATGTACCATCATAGCTACGTCTAAATGATTAAAAATACCTTGCTCGGCCATCGTCACTTTGCCGCCTCGTGTTTCCTCTGCAGGCGTGCCGTATACGTATACTTTGCCGCCTGTTTCTGCAACTGCTTTACTAAGACCAATACCAGCTGCAATGGACATGGTTCCAATTAAGTTATGTCCGCATGCATGTCCGAGATCCGGCAAAGCATCATACTCAGCCATAAACCCAATCGACGGACCTGGCTTTTGACTGTCATAAACAGCGGTAAAAGCCGTTGGTAAGTCACATGTACCAATTTCAACTGTGAAGCCTTGTTCTTTTAAAACATCCGTTAATGCTTTGCAAGCTTTGAATTCTTCGTGACCAAGCTCAGGATTTTGCCCAATATATTTGCTTACATCATAAAATGTATCCTGTAATTTATTGATTGTTTCATTTATTAATTGTTTCATTAGTTGTACTCCTCTTTTAAATATTTAAACAAATTATAGTATATTTATTCGTTTTTTGAAAGCTAGTTTTTAAGACGGGTTTTCCTATCACCTTAATATGCCTTATAATTAAATTACTAACTGTTTTAAAGAAGGTATGCATAATGATTAACGTAAAAAAATTCAATTTTTTAGGCGGTCGTATTATTAAAACAGGCATTGCCGTTTTTTTAACTGCGCTCATTTGTCAGGCCATTGGCTGGCCTTATATGCTCGCTGTTATTACAGCTATTGTTACGATTGAACCAACCGCTGCCGATTCTATCAAAAAAGCATTCATCCGCTTTCCTGCTTCAGCAATCGGAGCTGCTTTTGCCATGCTTTACACATTTCTATTAGGGGTAACGCCGCTTACCTATATGCTTGTTGCCATTTCTACTATTATATCCTGTTATAAATTACGTTTACATGCAGGAACACTCGTTGCTACGCTAACAGGAGTGGCTATGCTGACGATTGTGCATGACCATTATTTTATATCGTTTTTAATTCGCTTAGCGACCACTAGTATTGGGCTGCTCACTTCTTCACTTGTGAATATCATCGTTCTTCCTCCTAATTATACACCGATTATTACGGGGAAAATTCAAAATCTCTCAAAACAAATGGGCGGCGTTTTACAGCAAAGAGGCAGTGAGCTTTCCCAAGTACACGCTTGTCATAAACAAACAAAGCTTCAATTTCAGCAGCTTTCTGCTGAAATTGAAAAAATTGAGACGCTTTGTGAGTATCAGCGCAAAGAATGGAAGTTTCACCATTTCACTCGTACAGCTATGAGAAAATTTCACTATGAATATAAAAAACTTTCTCTTATGAGACAGCTTGTCTACCATATTGGTAATTTAATTTATTTGCCTGCTCATCAGCTGCAAAGTGCAAGACATCAAGTAATATGGGATACTTTCACTTCCTTTCATAACGTCTTACAAAATGAACAATATAAAAGCTCTTTGCACCATCAAACGCTTGTTTTGACTTTAAAACAAAGGTTTTGGGCACATAAGCAGGAAGAACACAGAGGGGATCACCCTTTTTCAACAGAAACAACAATGCTGTACGAACTGCTTGCAATTCACCATCTGCTTGAAGAACTGCACCGTATTCATTGTTTGAAGGATCGATATAACTTAAATAACTCATCTGTCTCACTTTCTTCATAAAAAAATCCTCACATATGTGAGGATTTTCTTATTTACGAAACTTGTGACTCATCTTTTTTATATTCTTTCTCCCAGTAGTCTGCATTTTTAATTCCTAACTTAACAGGATCAAACACAGGATCTATCCCTTGTTTTTTCTGAGCTTCATAGTCTTTTAATGCAACTAACGCAGGCTTAGCTAAAATTAAGATAGCAATTAAATTTAGCCATACCATGATACCAAGTCCAGCATCACCTAACGCCCAAGCTAGTGATGCTTGTTTAACTGACCCGTAGAACGTAGCTCCTAGAAGGACAAGCTTTAATGCAAACATAGCCCACTTTCCGTTCTTGCCGCGAGTTAGGTAAGCAATATTTGTTTCAGCAATGTAATAATATGCCATGATCGTTGTAAACGCGAAAAAGAATAGGGCTACTGCCACGAAGCCAGCTCCGAACCCTGGCAACACTGTTTCAATAGCAGCTTGTGTAAATCCAGGCCCTGCTTCTACACCTGGTAAATTTGAAATAATAAATGAACCGCCTGGTCCTTCCGTGTTGTACATGCCTGTGAATAAAATCATAAACGCTGTTGCTGAACAAACGAACAGTGTATCAATATAAACCGAAAAAGCTTGTACAAGGCCTTGTTTCGCCGGATGTGAAACTTCTGCTGCAGCTGCTGCGTGAGGTCCTGTTCCTTGTCCTGCTTCGTTTGAATAAATGCCGCGCTTAACTCCCCAAGAAACAGCTAAACCAACGATTCCTCCAAAAGCAGAATCTAATGCAAAAGCACTTTTAAAAATAAGGGCGATAACTCCCGGCAACTCAGAAATGTTCATGGCAATAATAATAAGAGCTAAAATAATATACCCAAGTGCCATAAAAGGTACAACGAATTGGGCCACCCCTGCAATACGCTTAACGCCTCCAAAGATAATAAAAGCAAGAATAATAACTAATCCTACTGCTGTAACCGTTGGACTAACGCCGAATGCGTTGTCGATGCCAAGCGCGATGGAGTTAGACTGAACGCCCGGCATTAAGATACTCATCGCAACAAGTGCTGCAATAGCAAATAAAATGCCATACCATTTCATCCCTGTTCCTTTTTCAATGTAGTACGCTGGACCACCTCGATATTGGCCATCTTGTTTAACTTTATAAATTTGAGCAAGTGTTGATTCGATGAATGCACTAGAAGCACCAATAAAAGCAACTGCCCACATCCAAAATACAGCTCCTGGACCTCCAAAAGCGATAGCTGTTGCAACTCCAGCAATGTTTCCTGTTCCAACTCGTCCCGACAGCGCTAAAGACAGTGCCTGGAAGGAAGAAACTCCTGCTTCTGAGCTTTTACCCTGAAACATCAGCATAACCATGTCTTTTAAGTGTCGTACCTGCAAAAACCTCGTTAAAATTGAGAAAAACAGGCCAATCGCAAGACACCCATAAATAACAGGTGTGCTCCATAGCACATTATTCAAACTCGTTACAAATTGCTCCAAACGATAACCCCCTTATTTTTTTCATTCAGACTATTTTAAATTATAAGTTAAATTATAAATTTTAACAATAAAACTCTAAATTAAAACTCGTTTTTAGTTAAAATACACAAAAAAACTTATAAAACCCTCAAAAACATCCAATGATAAACCGTTTACATTCCGTAATTATCGCTTTCAAAAGAGAGATATCTGCACCTTTCTTCTCAGGAACACATAGGCTATAGGAGTTATTTTCTATTAAAAGGTGTGAAAAACAATGATGAGAATAGAGCCTTTATTTTATCGTCCTTTAGCTCTAGACCTTCTTTACGCGTGCGTCTTAGCTTATAAGCAATACGCACAGGGAGGCACATTTGATGTACCTGAAGGCTACCGGCTTATTAAATCGTTTAAAGCTTCTGCCGTAGGGGTGCAAGAATGGTTTGGTTTTATTTTAGAATCTGATGACTCTATCGTAATTGCCTTTCGAGGAACTCAATCTGAGGCAGACTGGATTGCTGATGCTCGCATTAGGCAACGCCCTTATCCATACAATCAACAAGCTGGTCTCGTTCACGAAGGTTTTTTAGCCGTTTACGAATCATGCCGTGATGAAATTTTTGAAACGTATCAGTCCCTTACCCTCAAGCCACTTTATATAACAGGGCATAGCCTAGGTGGTGCACTCGCGGCTCTTCATGCCTTAGATGTCGCCACAAACGCATCTTTTCCGGAAGTTACAATGTACAACTACGGAGCTCCTCGAGTAGGTGATCCTCAATTCGTTCAAACATACACAAATCTTGTTTCAAATAGCCGCTGTTTTGTTAACACGACGGATACGGTTCCTAAAATCCCTCCGAAGCGCCTTTATTCCCCTTCCACCAAGCAAACGATTTATTATGATCAAGATCCTCTGCAACTCTCGTTTACCATTCAAACAGGCTCTACCGTAGGGAACCATAATCCCCAAACATATAGTGTTGGTATTTGGATGATGTCGGATTATCCTATTTTGGTCCAAAAATAAAAAAACAGGCGGACTGCCTGTTTTTTTTTATGCACCAATTGCCGTTTTGATTTCTTCTATTTGTTCTTGATGACGCTTTTCATGATAGCCAATAAAATCAATCCACTGCTTTAAATCCATTAACCCAAACACAGGATGTGGAAATGATTTTTGCTTTAGCTTGTCTTCACTTGCTGTTTCTTCTAGCTCTATTAAAGCCGCTCTCGATTCTGCCAACTTACTCTTCATTTCTTCTAATGTCTGCTTTTCATTAGAAGGCGTAACTTGAGCCGGTGCATCTACTTTTCGCGCACGGTCTACCGCTAAATGAAACGGCTTATCTTCAGTCGGCTGATCTACACCGTTTTCTAACTGATCTTTCACACGTGAAACAATCATGCGCTCCATCAAATATAAATGTTCTAATACTTGCATAACGCTCCACGTATTAGATGCTGGCTGTTGATTTAATTGTTCATATGTTAATGATTCTACACTGCTCAATACATCATTTCGAAACTGTTCATTTTTATTCATTTTTCATCCTCCTCTAGGATTCCTCTAGCTTATCGTATCAAAAAACTCTTCCATATAAAAAAGATATCCCTTTCTTTAACCATGTTTTAGCTGCAATTGTTTCACGTGAAAAAATTGCATTTTCTATTTGACATAGATCAACTGAGGTGTTATATTTAGATTTCTGGCTTTTCTTTAAGAGCTGGACATAGTGAAAGTAACTTGAAAGGATGTATCGTACAATGCAAGGTAAAAATACTGGCATTCGACACATGTCTTTGAACAAAACTTATTCACACTGGATCGGCTTCGGAGCCGTAAGGATGCAAGAGAGGTAGGGCTTGCGTCGTTTAGGTTAATCGATCATGTGGAAAAACAAACCGCGGCAATGGATGAAATCCATGCAAGCACAATCAATGCTAATTGTGCCCTAACAACAACGAAACATACAAAAACCGTAATCATGGATTTTATAAAGAAAGTAATCATTTTGTTTTTACACTTGCAGAAAGCAAGTTACTGATAAGAAACACGAACAAAAGCGAGCAGATGCATCTGCTCGCTTTTTTAATGATTGTTTTTTATTTGCTTTATCATTTCTTTTTTAGCGGACCTTACAAAAAAAGCCAAAACCAGTATGGTTTCGACTTTTTTTCTTATTGCTCTGCTAGTACATCAGCAAATGCTTTTGCATAAGGAGGAAGGTCTGGCGGGCGGCGGCTTGAAATGATGTGGCCGTCGATTACGACTGCTTCATCATGCCAAATAGCTCCCGCATTTTCCATATCATCTTTGATTCCTGGCGTACTTGTTACGTTTCGGCCATCTAAGATTTTTGCAGAGATTAATACCCATCCTGCATGGCAGATTTGGCCGATTGGCTTTTGCTGTTCATCCATATGACGAACCATTTCAATTACTTCAGGGTAGCGGCGCAGTTTATCCGGCGCCCAGCCTCCAGGTACTAAAATAGCGTCATATTCAGCTGGATCAACATCTTTAAACGCGTAGTCCGATATGGCTGGAACACCGTATTTCCCCATGTACGTTTCGTTTGCTTTTTCTCCAACTAAATGTACTTCTGCTCCTTCTTCTCGAAGACGCATCACTGGATACCATAGTTCTAGATCTTCAAAGTCTGCACTAACAAGCGCAATAACTCTTTTATTTTCTAAGCGCATCGTAACACCTCCGCCATCAGTATAGCATGTTGGAGAATAAGATTGAAAATAAGGGACTAAATTATACATAATTAAAGGATTTTTCAAGTGCCCTTCAGAAAATTTTCGTATGCCAAATGGTCTAATTTTATATTTTTACTTGACTGGGGACAAACATCACACTACAATGTGTAGTGTGATGTTCATAATGTTGTAAAATTATCCAAATCAGAAAGACTTTCTGATTTAATTGCTACATTTCTTTTTTCAGGCTTTTACACTACATAATGTAGTGTTTTTCAAATACACTTAAAGGAGGAAGTAAAGTGAATAAAAACGTTGAAATTGGTTCACTTATTATTCGTTTAGTATTAGGTTTTACATTTTTAGTGCACGGCTTTCAAAAATGGCAAGGCGGGATTGAAAATACAGTAGGGTTCTTCGATAGCTTAGGAATCCCTGGTTTCATGGCATATATTGTTGCAACCATTGAACTTGTAGGTGGGGTTCTTATTATTCTTGGTCTAGCAACAAGAGTCGTAGCTGCTTTATTTGTGGCAGTTATGCTTGGCGCCATTTTTACAGCCAAGCTTAAAAGCGGATTTGTTGGCGGGTTTGAGTTTGATATTGCCTTAATTGCCATGTCTGCTCACTTATTTCTTGCAGGAAGCCAGTTCCTTGCTCTTGATGCAGTGGTATTCAAAAAGAAAGAAACTGCCTTTTCTCTTCAAGAAGAAAGCAGTAAATAAAAAAAGAAAGCTTATACTCTCCCAATATAAGCTCTCAGATTAGTCCCCGCCGTTTGAGGCGGGCTTTTTTTATATTTGCAGCAGCAAATTCGCAAATAAAGAAGAACGCTCGGATAACGTATCAATTTGAATATGTTCATATTCCGCATGTATTCCTTTTCCGCATGCTCCTAGCCCATCCAACGTGGGAACGCCAATGGCCGCTGTAAAATTGCCATCACTTCCTCCTCCAACAGCTGCTTCTTCTAATTTCATACCCAGTTTGGCCGCGATTGACTGAGCGCATTCAAATAACTCTTCCGTTTGTTTAGACTTGACCATCGGAGGACGATTCATGCCTCCCGTTACTTCGAGCTTAATCCCTTTTAAAATGGGTGTTAAATTCAAAATAATATCCGTCATGCGTTTTGCTTCTTCTTCTGTAGAAACACGTAAATCCACGTGCGCTTCTGCATATTCCGGCACTACATTTGTACCGCTGCCTCCCGTAAATGTCCCAACGTTCACCGTTGTACCTTTTTCATAATCTGTTAAGCTCTGCAAGAAAATCACTTGGCGCGCCAGCTCTTCAATCGCATTGATTCCTTCTTTGTGGTGATTACCCGCGTGTGCTGCTCGTCCCCATACTTTTACGGTAAAAATTCCCGCTCCTTTGCGCGACGTTTTTAACGCACCTGAACCCGCCACCGCCGGTTCCGCTACTAGCACTGCTTCACTTCTTTGCGCTTCTTCTTCAATGTATTTTTTAGAAGAAATTGACCCAATCTCTTCATCCGAATTGCAGAAAAACACAATTTTTTTATCCAGCGGTAAGCCAAGCTCTTGAATCGCTTTAATCGCCCATATAGATTGTACAATGCCCCCTTTCATGTCTAAAATTCCCGGACCGTACAGCTTGTTTCCCTCTGTTCTTAGACTCAGCCTTCCCTTTTCCCACACCGTGTCAAAGTGACCGATGATTAAAAGCTGCTTTTCTCCTTCTCCAATCGTAAATTTCAAGTGGTTTCCTACTTCTTTTTCTTCTATGATTTCGTACCCTACCCCTAAACGCTTTTGAAACAGCTGCGTTAAATACTTTCCACACTGATCTACTAACTCTTTACTGTAGGACGGTGATTCTTTTTTCACAAATCCCACTAAATCTTCGAGCATCTCTTGTTCGTGTTCTTTTAAATAACTAAACACGCTTTGTTCTACCATTACCTGACTCAAATCAATTCCTCCTCTAGAAAACCCCTGCTGCTTGCATTAAATGCTTTTATTTATCGTACGTATAACTATGTTCTACGTTTCACATAACGACCTTAAATTATCCTTAATTATAATGGTTTTCAGACAATTTTCCATCCTTTAAATACAGATAATACTTTAACTTATTCATAACCGACCGAAAATAGCCATAAACTTCAACAAATTCATACAAAAAAGCTTCAATCTTCAACAGATTAAAGGTTTCGTTTGACTAATTGACATTTATTTTAATATTTTTCCCTTTTGACTTCACACTCACAAAAACAAACATAGACACTAAGAAAATAAACAGAATAACGCCAACCATTTCAAAGTTTACTTCGGCCCATGGGTTAAAGAAAGTGAATGCTAAATAGAACGACACACCATACGCGAGGACAACAATAACCCAGCCCATCAAGCGGGAAGCAGATTGTCCAAATTTACTCGATTCATTTACCATTTTGTGTACAATCATCGAATCGATTGTATCTGTAAGCATCATGCCAAACATAAACACTAGTCCCAACAAAAGCGGCGTATACTTGCCTGCGTTCCCTACAGCTAGAGACCACACGGCCGTTTGACTGACCGTTTCGGCTGCTAAAGCGAACAATGCCCCTACAAGAATAATTAAAAAAGGATTCGTTGTTCCTTTTGCGATTTTCGGAATAAACTTCCCTTTTAATCCGCTCAGCTGAAACTCTTCTTCTTTATTTTTAGTTCGAAGCAAATGATATGTGTTTAATGTTCCAATCAGAAAGAGAGAGATAATGGATACCCAAGATGCAAAATGATCGAAATATGATGGAAACGTAAAATTCTTCATCACCACGCCCAGCACCCCGGCCGTGACGGCCACCATTCCTCCATGACCTAGTGAAAACAGCGTTCCGACCCAAGGGGCAAAACGGCTGCCCATTCTCCAATTATATCGGGTCTGGCCGTCAATAAAAGCTAAGTGATCTGCATCCAATCCGTGCCTGATTCCTAATAAAAAGACAAGTAAAAAAACTGATAAACCTTCCATTTCCTACACTCCTTTTTTTAAAATAAAACGTAAAAAAGCCTCAATTCTATAGAAATTGAGGACGTGTCGGCATATGAAAATAAACAGCAATTGCTCACTGCGTACCTTGATACACCGCCTCTTTCCTAGAAGAGTCAAGTGTACAGAATAGGTAGGTCTCCTGGCTTGAGATCATCATTTTCTACCGCCTTCCCCGTTTTGAGTGACGATAAGATAGAAAACTCCCTGCTTACAGTGGCTGGACCGCTCGAGATTTGCACTCGATTCCCTGTTACCTCTTACGCTATGTAAGAGCACCTAAACTGTGCGAATGATTCATTTTCTTCCTCATTATACTAGTACCGCTTACAAATGAATAGAGAAAATTCAAATAAAAAAGCCCTGCTAAGCTTTACATGCTTAGCAGGGCTTTTTAAAGCAATTAAACTACTTCTACCGTTACGTCTACGTTGCCGCTGATTGCTTTTGAATACGGGCAGTATGAGTGAGCTAGGTCTACGTATTTTTTCGCTGTTTCTAAATCTAAGCCTTCAATATGAGCTTCAAGCGCTACTCCAATTTTCACTCCTTGATCAGCTTTATCAGGAAGCAGCTGAACAGTAGCTTTTACTTCACTGCTTTTGATTTCTACGTTATGTTTTTTCAACATAAATTCTAACGCGCTGTTGAAACAAGCACTGTATCCAGCTGCAAACAGCTGCTCTGGGTTTGTTGCTGTTGTTGCTTCTCCACCAAGCGCTGGAGGTGTTGCAACGTCTAAGTTAAAGATGTTATCTAAAGAGTGAACTTCTCCTGTTCTTCCACCTGTGTTAACGACTGTTGTTTCATATAAAGCTTTCATGTATAAACCTCTCCTCTTTTTCATTAATTTTATTAAAAGTTTTTTGTTTATCGTTTCTGTTATTTAATTGTACACAATTTAATTTTAAAAAACAAGTATTAAATACATTAAAAATTCCCCAATAAAAAAAGCCGCGTATTTGCGACTTTTTCTTAATAATATTGAGACTGTTCGTCATAAGCTGATTTTCGAAAAATAGACAAGTTGGTAATAGCTCTCATCAGTTTCGTATTAAAAATAACATAATGAATAAACAGCGCCAGCACGCAGCCTAAAACGGCTCCTGTTAACACATCGAATGGATAATGAACGCCAACCCATACGCGTGAAAAGGCAATGAGTACGCCCATGACAACCCACATGCGCCCTGAACGTTTGAAATGCAGCCAAATGGTAAAAGTGATAACTAATGCAGATGTAGCATGATCGCTTGGAAATGAAGAATTTGCGGCGTGATCAATAAGCTGATTCACGTGGTGAGAGATAAACGGACGATCTCGATAAGCAAATAAACTAATCACTTTATTGATAATGACTCCTGTGGCACAAGCACACAAAGCTTGAAATGCTACAACACGGCTGCCGTTTTTATTAATAAGTAAAAACAAGCCGAGTAAAACGATAAGTACATACTGGGCATAATCTGCAAAGAATACCATCAGCGAATCTAGAGGCTTTACGTGTGAGGCATACTGATTCACCGCGTGGAAGATGGTATAATCTACTGAATTAATAGCTGATAACATAATCGAAATCCTTTCTTATTTTTAAATGTCATTAGCTATCTTATCAGTTTCTTGAGAAAATGAACATGTTTTTGTCAGAAGCTTCCTAACTGGTATTTATAAATAATGTATTCAGACTGAGTAGTAAACCAACGGACTTTCGCCCATTAACTCACCTGTGAGTGATCCACAATATTTTTTTGCAAAAAGATTTCCTCTAAAGAAGGTTCTTCGACGTGAACTTGATAAATGTCGATGCCACATTGAATCAATTCGCGAATAATAAGAGGAATATTTCTTTCTTTTTGAAGCATCACTTTTGTGTACATGTGATGGTATTCAACTTCGGGACTCAACGTACGGAAAAACTGTTGAATATATTCTTTATGACTGCTTGGGTAGGGATCATGTTTAATCATCACCGTTTTTTTCGCTTGATATTGAAAGCGCAGCTCTTCCATTGTACCTTCTATTAAAATGATCCCATTTTTCATAATCGCTACACGTGTACAAATCTTCTCAACTTCATTTAAATTATGAGACGTCATAAAAATTGTCTTGCCTTGATTTTGGAGTTCTCTTATTAGTTCATGAATGTGAAGAGCAGATTCAACATCTACTCCAGAAGTTGGTTCATCTAAAAAGATAAGATCTGGGTCTGCTACAATTGCTTGAGCAATTCCTAACTTCTTTTTCATTCCAAATGAAAACTTTCCAACTTTCTGATGCTCATGTCCTTCTAATCCTACTTTCTTCAGTACAATACTACAGTGTTCTTTCGAAAAACGATGGCCGTTTATCTTTAAAAAATAGCGCAAATGATTGAGCGCTGTCATCTCATCATAAAAGTTAGCATAGTCAGGAAGCACACCTATTTTCTTCTGAAGCTCTAAATCAATATCACTCTGTCCCAGCAGCGTAAATTCTCCTGCTGAAGGAAATGAAACGCCGGTAAGCATATTAATAAATGTAGACTTTCCTGCTCCGTTTCTTCCTAAAAATCCGTAAATTTCCCCTTGTGGTACCTGTAAATTAATACCGTTAACAACTGTTTTAGATCCATATTTTTTAGTTAATTTACTTGTTTCAATAGCATACATATTATACTTCTCTCCTTTTAAAACTCCAAAGTGCCGTACATAAACAAAGTGCTGCAAAAATAAGAAGAACTGTTAGATACCCTTTCTCCAGCTTTAAATAGTAGTAGGGTGTCACATACTTAAACCATGCAATGTACGCTTTTGATGAAAATATGCTCCACACGCTCAGTACCGGTAGAACAAACGATAAAATAATTGATAAAAACATAGTATGAGTTGGGCTTGGCATTAAAGCTGAAAGCATTAAAATAAATGAAATGATACAAACGGTGAATAGCAGGCACTCTAAAAATATATAAAAAGAAAAATGATGCGAAATAAACACAATCAGTAGAAATGAAATAGAGATACAAACAAGCCAGAAACAGCAAATACCTAAGAATTTTCCTAGTACAATACGCTCTCTTGATGTTTTGGTAACTAAAAACCTTGCTGTTCTTGTTTTAATTTCTTGATTAATAACATTATGAGAAAGACTTGAAATAAATAAAGGTCCGAACCCGAGAAGCATCACCAAAATTCCCCCGTTGGCTCCATCTTGAATCTGTGCACTCGTCAGTTGACCTCCAAGTTGACTAACTATATGGGCTATTCCATAGGAAGCACCGCATACGATTAAGATAACGATAATTGATTTAATACTTTTAAATAAGCTTTGAAACTCTTTTACACTAATAGCCCACATTTTTAAAATCTCCTTTTAAATAAGTTTGACTGCTATCATCCAACAAAAGGATGATTTACTTCCGCCGGTAAGGCTTTTTTTTCTTTGGGCTTTCCACTCCAAGAAAAATTTGTCCATATACGCAGTAGCTTTTCCACCGGTCCAGTTTGAAATTTTTGCACGTACATATAGCTGCTGATAAGCTGAATTCCGTAAATACCTATGCAGACAAAAATTCCTGCAATCATGCCGAGCTTTCCGAAATAACCTAATCCGTAACCGTAAAAAATCGTCGTGCATATGACCGTTTGCATTAAATAATTACTAAGGGATATCCTGCCTACACTTTCAAAAGCCTTTATCAAAAATGACTTCTCGTATTTCGCATATAACCAAGCAAAGCCTGCAATATAACCAAGAGATAGAAGACTTCCACCTAACATATGTGTAGAACCAGCCCAATTAGCATCTGGCCATACGTACATAGTCCCTTTTAACAGCAAGCCAAGCGGAATCAGCGCGGCTGCCCAACGGCCATACTGTTTTTGATTAGCTGAAACATCGTAAAACCACTTTTTCTTTCCTGCATACATACCAAATAAAAACAAAGCGCCCATTATAAATGGCGTAAACAAGAAGGCAAAAGCAAATTTATATCCTGCTATATTCATCGGATCAACATTGTTGCGGTGGTCTTTAATCTGTTCATAAGTTCCACTTCCATACACATGAATCGTATCTTTTACATATGTCGTAAGCGTTTGTTTATCGCTAAGAAGATACATATTATCGTTTAATGAACCGTATCCGGATGCTCCTGTAAGGACCAGCAAAATCGATGCCCACACCAAAAGTGTTTTGGCTTTACGCTTTAAAAAGAAAAGTAGTAAAAATACTCCCATCATTCCGTAAAATGTAAGAATATCTCCTTCCCATAAAAACACTCCATGCAGTAAGCCAAACCCTAGAAGTAGAAGAAAACGGCGAAAGAAATGCCTTTTTACGCCTAGCTTCCTTCTTTCTAAGCTTTCTTTCATCTTCACCATTGAATAGCCAAATAAAAAGGTGAAAATCGGCATAAAACTTTCCTCTACCGCGACTTTTAAAAAGACATAGGCTGCTGAATCACTTGGTGATAGCGAGAAGAGATGAATCATATCCTTTCCGTAAATGCCATATTGAAAAATCAGCATATTCGCTAGTAAAATACCAAACAAGCTGAATCCTCTCATACTATCAATTACTTTAACCCGCCTAAAATCATTACTCATCCTTTTAACTCCTTTACTATGTGTCTGTGCATTTAGTATATGAAATGAAGTTTTCAAGAAAATAACCAGGAGATTATCTTTTCCTTAACATTTTCCATTTTTGTTAATCTTTTCGTAATGTTCTTATGCTAAAATCGAATACGTATGAAATGAAACAGAGGTGATTTACGTTGGAAGATGCGTCTATATTGCTAGTTGATGATGAAATTGCCATCGTCAAAATGCTGGAGACAGTATTAAAAAAAGAAGGATTCAACCAAATTTATAAAGCTCACACCGCTCAAGAAGCGCTGGATGTTTTACATTATCAAACAATTGATATTATTTTGTTGGACGTAATGCTTCCCGATCAAAGCGGATTTGATATCTGTCCTAAAATTCGTGAGCTCTCAAACGCGTATATTTTATTCATAACAGCCAAAGTATCCGACCTGGACGTACTAACGGGTTTCGCCATGGGAGGAGACGACTACGTAACTAAGCCGTTTAATCCTTTAGAAATTGCGGCACGAATTAAAGCACGACTGCGCAGAAAACAAGCGCTGACTGAAGGAACTTCTATAAGAACGGAACCACAATCGTCAAATCGCTATGAGTTTGATCGTTTTACTGTAGATGAATCGGCAGGAGAACTCATTGTGGACGGTCAAACGGTTTCTTGCCCCGCACAAGTGTTTTTATTGCTTCTTCACTTTTGTAAAAATATGAATATTGTTCTTTCTAAATCACAGCTTCTTGAAGCCGTCTGGGGATATAATCAGTTTGTAGACGATAATACAGTAACCGTGCATATTCGAAGAATTCGAGAACGAATTGAAGATAATCCTAGCAACCCAAAACATTTAGTTACGGTACGAGGGCTTGGGTATAAATTAGTGAACGGAAAAGCGCTATGAAATCCATTAAAAGAAGGTTGACCTTTCATTTTTCATTTCAGTTTATTGCGATTATTGCATGTGTTTGCTGCGTTCTTTTTTGCGCTTTAATGTTTCTAGCTTATTACCTTTCAAAGCAAGATATAAAAAGAGACTTACCCTCTGGATCACTTAGCGTGTTAACGGGGGATACAACAGTTGAAGGTGGAAAAGCAACCGTTTCAGATGATTTAGCAAAACAACTTAAACAAGAAGGACTATGGTACCAAGTACTGAACAAACAAGGAAAAGTAATTGGAGAAATTAACTCCCCAAAAGACTTACCCAAGCACTACGGTCTTTCAGAGTTATTAGAAATGGATAAAACTAAAAAATTTAAAGGCTATAATGTAGTAACAGAACTTGATACCTTTTTGACTACACCTACTTATTATATTTTGGGCTATAAAAGTGATTTAAAAGACCAGCTATATGCTTTGTATGTTGAATACAATAAACAAAGTGTGCCTCCCAAAAGCGATATCCCTCTTATCAAAAAGGCGTTAAAAGAAAAAGATGCTTCGCTTCAAATTTTAAATGAGAAAGGTGATATCTTAGCTTCAATTAGAATGTCTAAAGAAAAAACACGTTACGATCCTTTAGAAATTATTTCCCGAAAAATTGAACAAGATAAATATGATTCAACAGCTACTGTATTCCATGATCCAAAGAAGAAAATTTCATGGGTTTTTTACACTCCTAATAATTACCACAGTATAACCGATGAATCTATTATTCGAAAAGCTTGGATGATCTCCATCATCGTGGCTGTTTCCGTTCTTATAGCCACCATCGCTTTCTCCATCTGGAACGCTTTTCGCTACGGCGGTCCCTTACTTCTCTTCACCAGCTGGCTCGGGCGCATGGGAAGCGGAAACTATTCAGAAGTGCTAACAGAAAAAGAGCGGAAGCGCGTCTTTCGGAAGAATGGAAAGGTACGCTTACAATATCGTTTGTATTCAGAAGTAATCACAGCTTTTTATGAGATGGCGGAGCAGCTTAGCTTAGCTGAAAAAGAACGAAAGCAGCTAGAAACTACTCGCGAAGAATGGATGACGGGAATATCACATGATTTGCGCACACCTCTTTCGACGATTCAAGGATATGGGCATATGCTTGAAAGCGGCCATTACAATTGGAACGAAGAAGAGTTAAAAGAAATTGGCCAAACACTCCGTGATAAAAGTGAATACATGGTGGAGCTTGTAGAGGATTTTTCACTGGCCTTTAAGCTTAAAAATAACGTGGTTGTTTTAGAAACCAAAAAAGTGGACGTTCATCAACTACTTCAGCATATTGTTTTAAAATTCGTTAACGATAGAACCATTGAAAATGTTCACTTCTCTTATGTGCCCGCTCATCTTCAACCTTTTATTCAAGCTGACCCGCGCTGGTTTGAACGAATGCTTGATAATTTAATTTTTAATGCTATTAAACATAACCCTAAGAACACTACCATTACAATTTCGACCGCGATAAAAAGTGACCGCGTCTTGATTACGATTCAAGATGATGGAATTGGAATGGATGAAGAAACGCAGAAAAATTTATTTGACCGCTATTACCGCGGCACAAATACAACCGAAAAAACAGAGGGTGCTGGACTTGGCATGAGCATCGCAAAAGCTATTTGTGAACTTCATAAAGGCCATATCAAAGTAAGATCTACTCTTCACGAAGGCACTGCCATTATCTTGCACCTTCCTCTTTCAGCAGATCAGCAGCCGGACTAACCTCCGGCTGTTTTTATACACCTCCAATCTCTCCGTGCTATAATGTACGCAACTATACATAGACACAAGGGGGAATTTTTGTTGAGTAAAGGCAGAATTTTAATTGTAGAAGATGAGCGCAAAATTGCTCGTTTAATTCAGCTCGAGCTTGAACATGAAGGGTACGAAACGGGCATGGCTTACACGGGAACAGAAGGATTGGCAGAGTTTCAAGAACACGATTGGGATTTGCTGCTTTTAGATGTGATGCTTCCTGAACTGAGCGGACTCGAAGTACTTCGTCGCATTCGAGCAAATGATGATCAAACGCCCGTTATCTTATTAACAGCTCGAGACGCCCTTCCTGATAAGGTAAGCGGACTGGATTTAGGAGCAAACGACTATATTACAAAGCCTTTTCAAATTGAAGAGCTTTTTGCACGCATTCGCGTATGGCTTCGCCATCCTGCATCAACATCGCCTGCTGAACAAGAAACGGCCACTCTGCAACTAGGCAATTTAGTCGTTAACGAAAAAACGCGAGAAGTCACGCGTGAAAATGAAGCTATTGAGCTGACTCCTAAAGAATATGATTTGCTTGTCTATATGCTTCAAAACAAAAATCAAGTGTTGAGCTTTGAACAGCTTCTTACAAACGTTTGGGGATTTGATTATTACGGAGACACAAATATTGTATACGTATACATTCGTTATTTACGTAAAAAGATTGATGCTTCATTTTCAACTCCTTACATTCAAACAGTGCGCGGCGTTGGCTACATGCTGAAGGAGTAGCTTATGAAACTACAAACAAAGATTATTCTTACATCAACTGCGCTGCTTTTTATTCTGCTAGTAATTGCAAACAGTTCGATTTACTTCATTTTCAAGAAGACCATGGAAGACAACGCAATTGAACGTTTGCAAGCAGAAACAAGCAATGTAACAAATGGGCTAAAGCAAACGAGTGCGACGGTTAAACAAGCCAACTTGCTTCGTGCCTATTTGCCTCCTAACGGAATGATTCGTATTTTACCCAAATTCGGCAGTCCTTTAGTTGTATCCGTTACGGATCAAACGAAAGAGCTTCAGGACTTACCTTATTCCTATTATTCAAATGAACAAACAAGCATCAAAGAAGATGACGGCCATCTATACGCGATTTCACACACCCCTGTCATTTGGACGAACGGTGAAGTTGTTTCTTTGGAAGTCACGGAACAACTGACAGATGTGGAACAATCTCTGCAGACATTAAAATTTATCTTGCTCATTGCCTCTCTTGTTATATTAATTCCAACCATATTTGCTGGACGGATTTTAAGTAAAATTATTTTGCGGCCTATCAAGTCTCTTATTCAAACCATGGAAGAAATTCAAGTGTCTCGCACATTTAAAAAAATTGACCTCTCTTCTTCTTCTAAAGATGAGTTAGATCAAATGGCCAACACCTTCAATAATATGATGGATTTATTAGAGGAAAACTATAAAAAGCAAGAGCAGTTCGTATCCGATGCTTCTCATGAATTAAAAACGCCCCTGACCGTTGTAGAAAGCTATGCCAATATGCTAAAACGATGGGGAATGAAGCGGCCTGATATTTTAGAAGAAGCCATCGAAGCCATTCACTCTGAGTCTTTACGCATGAAACAGCTTACGTCTCAAATGCTGGTGCTTGCGAAAGATGAGTCGCAACGAGAGCTTCACATGGAACACGTAGATGCGGCGGCCATCTGCAGACAAACAATCAAACATCTAGAACAAGCCTTTGAACGAACCATTTATTTAAATATAAAAACGAATCATCCCGTCGTAACAGCGGATGAAAAACGCTTAAAGCAGCTGCTGTACATCCTCTTAGATAATGCCATTAAATATAGTGAAAAAGCGGTAGAGGTAACCATAACAAGAAGCGAAAACTTTATGATTACGGTCACAGATCAAGGAATTGGTATTCCAAAAGAAGACTTATCAAACGTGTATGAACGCTTTTTTCGCGTAGATAAAGCAAGAAATCGAGAAACCGGTGGTTCGGGACTTGGATTATCCATTGCTCGAAAGATTGTAGAAGCTCATAGCGGGCGTATTGAGATTAACAGCCAAGAAGGAAAAGGGACATCAGTAACAGTTTGCTTTCCTCTTTGATTTCTCGCCTTTTCTTAGAGATTTTTAAGAATTGCCTGCTATACTACTTTTTAAGATACTGGGGGTGAATGTATGAAGAAAACGGTGCTTTTTATACTTATTTTTCTTGCTGTTGGTTCAGCTTGCTTTTACGGAATAGCAAAAGCAGTGAATCGGCCTGATACAATTTTATCGGAATCGGACGTCAGCAGTATGATTCAGCAAAAATATGGCGGCACTATTGAAAATGCAAGCTTTTCTCAAAAAGATGATGAACCGATTTATCGAATCACTTTGCTTAAAAATGATATTCCATACCACATCACAGTAAATGGAGAAAATGGAGAAGTCCAGTCATTAATCAAACAAAAAGTAAAGAAACAAACGTCTACTCAAACTAAAAATAATATAGAAGAAGAGCAAAAAAAGAGCGAGCAGCCACCAGTTTCTCCTACATCCGACGAGCCTCTCATTTCAATGGAACAAGCAAGAGACATTGCTTTACAAAAAGTAAAAGGAACGTTTTCCTCAGTTGAAATAGAAGAGGAAGAAGGCCAAACCTTCTACGAAGTCGAAATTGATCAGTCTAAAACAAGAGAAGCTAAAGTGATGATCAATGCTTACTCTGGACATGTAGATTCCATCACCTATGAAAATGACGATGATTAAGAGTACAGCGGAAAGCTGTGCTTTTTTTATCCATTTTTATTTATTTCTAAGAAAATTTTAAACTTCTTCTTCTTTTCCTTTAAAGTTCATTGGCTAAAATAATCTTAACAACAAATCGAGGAGGCCATAACATATGAAAGTTATTACAACCGTTTTAGCCAGTGCAGTACTAGTCGGTGGATTAGGTGCAAGCGCATATGCAATGACAGACCAGTCCAAAAGCAATGATAAGAAGCAAACCACAACGATTGAAGAAGCAAAGGCAAAAGACATTGCCCTTCAAAAAACAGACGGCGGCGACATTACAAATATCCAATTAGCCATAGATGATGGCGTTAAACAATATGAAGTAGACATCACAAAAGGTAATAAAGAATACGATGTAGACATTGACAGCAGCAGCGGTAAAATCATTGAATTTGATGAAGAACAAAAAGACGATGAAGATGAGAAAGAAGAGAAACTTCAAAACGTTTCCCCTGCTATTTCATTAGATCAAGCGATAAAAACAGCTTTAAAGAGTGCTAAAGGAACGGTCAATGAAACGGATCTAGACCAAGAAAACAACCGTTTAGTATATGAAATTGAAATTGACACAGCCGATAAACGTGAAGCAACTGTTTCAGTAGATGCCAAAAACGGCGGCGTGATCAGTGTAGAAATAGATGATTAATAGAAAAAGCACACTCCAAAAGGAGCGTGCTTCTTTTTTTATACCGCTAATTTAATAACCGTTAATACAATACCAATCAAGAATCCACATAGGGCTCCGTTCACTCGAATCCACTGCAAATCTTTTCCGACATTGTTTTCCATCATATCCACAAGCGTTTCATCATCTAATTTATCTAAGTTTTCTTGAACAAGCTGTCCAATTTTTGAATGATTCTCTTCTACAAAGCTCATGATTTGCTTTTGAATAGCCGTATCAATTGCTTCTTGACGCTGTGCATCCTCTTCAAGAGCATTCAGCCAGCTCTCTACGTAAGGAACGGCGTAGCTTTTCATAAATTCAGGGCTTTCAATGAATGCTGTCACTTTCACTTTCATTTTATCGACGATTTCTGTTAATTTATTCGTTACATTTAATTCATGAATCGTTTTTTGTTTCCATGCTTCTAATTTTTCAAGAAGTTCTTCATTCTGCTCCAAGCCTTGCAGCTCTTTTCTAATTCCATTTACCAAAGCAAGGCGGTATTCATCATCTTCTTTACGAAGACGCCCTGTAATAGAAAGCAATAAATTTTGCAAAATAGACCCTAGCTTCTCTTCATTAATCATGCTTTGAAATGATTTGAGAGCAAATTGTAAAATACCATCAAGCTCAATATTATCAAGCGCATTTTTAGCAATACTTCCGAGCTGATACTGCGTTTCTTCTTTTTTAATCCAGCTCTCCCCTTTATTTAAAAGAACATCAAGGGCTTTTTCATCATACTGATTTTTTACCACTTCTCCAACAATCGAATGCACAATAGGCTTTAACTCTATTGCTGAAAGTGATGACTTGAGCTCTTTTTCAATAATAGGAACGACTTTCTCTGTATCCACACGATTAATCGCATCAACAAGCAGTGCTGTTCCTTTTTGTTGAATTGTTTCCGAATGAACACCTTTTCGAACAATCGGAAGCAAACGCTTTGTAAATGCAATTCTTTTTACTTTTTCTTGAATACTTTCTTTTGACAGCCAGTCGTTTTCAAGCGTTGAGACTAGCCCTCTTGTAATACGCTGTCTGTTTTTAGGAAGCAGCGCAGTGTGTGGAATAGGAATGCCTAAAGGGTGACGAAAAAGAGCCGTAACGGCAAACCAATCCGCTAATCCGCCGACTAACCCAGCTTCGAACCCACCTTGAAGCAACCGACCCCAAATTGAATCACCAAAAGGCATTGTGGCAACGAAGCCCACTCCCATAATCGCCAAAGAAATCACGGCTAAGTGCTTTGATTTCTTCTTTGGGTTTGTTGTAAATACATTATTTGATTCCATTGTAGTCCTCATCCTTTATTTATTTAACTAAACATTTCATCTAGAAATATGTAACGTGATACAGAAATTTCCGCAAAAAAAGAAAGACAAGCTTTTACCCTCGTCTTTCTAGTATATTGCCTTTTTGCTATACTTCAAACTTTTTTTCTTTTCGACTTTTATTAATAAATGAAAAAATGAGGAGTACGACGAGAATAACCGCACATACGCTGGATCCAATCACATTGTTTTTATTAAACATAAATGATACAAAAATAACAAGCAGTGCTGCTGTTGCAAAAAGCGTTGTATAAGGAAACCACTTTAATGCGAAAAACGGCTTTTCTTTATACCCTTTACGCAGCTTTAATTGAGCTAAACAAATGCTTACCCAAATAAGAATAATCGTGAAGCCCGGAATGGTCATTAAATAACTAATTACATTATCCGGTGTTTTATAAGCTAAAAACACACCCATTAAAATACAAACAGCCGTAATCATTAAACCATTAATCGGAATACCGTTTTTTGAAACTTTTAAGAAGCGCTTTGATGCTTCTCCGCTTTGAGCCATAGCATAGAGCGTACGCGAAGTTGCATACATCCCTGAATTCGCTGCTGATAAAACGGCCGTTAATAAAACGAAGTTCATAATATGAGCCGCACCCGGCAGTCCTGTGATACTAAACACTTGGACAAATGGACTGTCTTGTCCTGATACAGAATTCCAGGGCATAAGGCCGCAAATAATTAAAATAGGCAAAATGTAAAAGCCAATCACTCGCCATACTGTGCCTTTGATCACTTTCGGTAACACGTTTTTCACATCTTTTGTTTCCGTTACGGCCACACCAATTAATTCAGCTCCGCCGTAAGAGAACATCACAATTAAAAAGGCACTCAGCACACCGCTCATGCCGTGAGGAAAAAAGCCTCCATGAGCCGTATAATTTGCCCAGGGGTTTTGCACATCACTTGGAATCACACCGAATAAAATGAAAGCTCCCAAAATGATAAAAGCAGTAAGAGCAATTACTTTAATACCGGCAAACCAAAACTCAATTTCTCCGTAATACTTCACTTGAAATAAATTCATCCCTACAATCAGCACTGCACAGAGAAAGCTTAAGAGCCAAAGAGGTACAGAAGGGAACCAAAACTTCAAAAAGCTTCCTCCCGCAAGCAGTTCAACAACTGTCACGACAATCCAGTTCACCCAGTACAGCCACCCTACAATAAAAGAGGTTTGCGTACCGAATGCCTTATGCACTAAATTTTGTACGTTCATATTCGGATAGACAATTGCCATCTCTGCCAATGCTGTCATTACAATAAATAAGATAAGACCGCCAAACAAATACGCCAGTACAACACTTGGTCCTGCAATACCTAGCGTATCAGCACTGCCTTTAAAAATGCCTGTCCCAATCATACCGGCAAGCGCAATGAGCTGCACATGACGAGGCAACAGACCTTTTTTTAAATTTTGATCTTGTTTTTCCATGATGCCCGTCCCTTCTGTTCATTTTACGTGTTAGTTTAACCAAATCACTTCTTGCGCAAAAACCCCTACCGGATATTCAGTAGGGGGTGAACCAACACTGTTTTTCTTCTCTATGATGAATGAAAATGATCTGATTTTACCACTGTTACTTTAGTCATTTTATGCGTTGAATCAATACATTGTCAATGTTATTTATTTTCCAAAAATAAAGTCAAAAGAGTATCTACACCCTTTTGACTTCTAGTCTTCTTGCAATGATAGATAAAGCATAGTTTACAATAAAATACATCATCGCGATGATCAAAAACATTGGGACTACGTAGCTTTGTTTCTGTCCGTAAATGATTTGAGCGTTATGCAGCAAATCAGGAAGTGCGATCACTACTGCAAGCGACGTATCTTTTAATAAGGAAATAAATTGACTAACTAAAGGAGGCACCATTCTCCGCAAAGCTTGGGGCAGCACAACGAAACGAAGCGTTTGATAATAGTTTAAACCTGATGATCGCGCCGCTTCGATTTGTCCTTTTTCAATTGATTTTAATCCGCTTCGGATAATCTCTGAAATCATAGCAGATTCAAATACAGTGAGGGCCACAATCGCTGCTGACGTAATTTCCATATCAATTCCGATTTCAGGTAAAGCAAAGTATGTAAAAAAGATGATTAAAAGCAGCGGCAAATTCCGGATAATTTCTACGATAAAAGCAAGTACATGAGACAGAACTGGAATGCGGGCATACCTTAAAATACCTACTATACTTCCAATAAGAAAACTTAATACAATCGAAATGAATGCTACTTTTAAAGTGACCCAAAATCCTTCCATTAAGAAAGAAAGGTGATCAAGAGAATAAGCACCCATAAAATCCATCACTTTCACTCCTTTCAGCTTGTTTTACCAAGACGTTTCTCAAGATAACCAACTCCTAAGCTTAACGGAATGGTTAGAACTAAATAGAACAGAGCCACAAAAATATACACATCAAACACTACGTAAGTTTGAGAAGAAACAAGATCTGCCTGATACATTAAATCAAAACCAGCAACAATCCCTAACACGGATGAGTTTTTCACTAAATTAATAAATTGATTCCCAAGAGGAGGAATGACGATTTTAATCGCTTGAGGCAATATAATGAATCGCATCGCCTGACCGTACGTAAGGCCGGATGAACGTGCCGCTTCAAGCTGCCCTTTTGGAACTGCCATAATTCCCGCTCGTATGGCTTCGGCGATAAAAGCTGCCGTATAAATAGTTAGTCCCAGCACTCCGGCCGCTGTACCGCTGATTCCCGCTACAATAAAAATAAAAAAGACGATAACCACAAGGGGAATATTTCGAATGAACTCTACATAGACCGTACCAATTACATTTACTATTTTGAGAGGGGCTATTCGCATTACCGCAATGATCGTACCGAGTGCAAAACTGGCCACTAAAGCAATCAGACTGGCGATAATGGTGTACTTAAAACCTTCTAAATAAAGATCCATATTGTTCGTCAGAATTGAAAAATCCAACAATTTTCTTCCTCCTTTCAACTAAACAAGCAGGATGAGCATAATGCTGCTCATCCTGAGAAAAGAAAACTGTACGCTTATTGTTTGATCCACTTGTCGTGAATTTCATCATATTTTCCAGAGTCTTTTATCTTTTTAAGCGCATCGTTTAATGCATCTACCAGCTCTTTGTTTCCTTTTTTCACAGCAATGCCATAAGGCTCTTCTGTGAACGGCTTTCCTACCAATTCATAAGAAGGATCTTCATCAGCCATTCCATAAAGAATCGCATCATCAGTTGTTAAAGCATCCCCTTGCTTAGATTTTAAAGCTGTAAATGCTTCTGCATAGTTTTCAAACTCTAATACCGTTGTCTCTGGTGCTTTTTCGCGAATATTAATAGCTGAAGTTGATCCTTTAACAGCCAACACTTTAGTACCTTTCTTCAAATCATCAACGCTTTTAATTTTACTGCCTTTTTTCACAAGCAGAGACTGTCCAGCTTGGAAATATACATCCGTAAAGTCTACTTCTTTTTTACGTTCATCTGTAATAGTCATTGTCGCAACAACAGCATCAATATCTCCTTTTTGAAGAAGAGGAACCCTTGTTTTAGACGTAACTTCTTTAAATTCTACCTTGTTTTCATCGCCTAAAATCTCTTTAGCCAGCTGCTTAGAAATATCAACATCAAAACCTTCCACTTCACCCGTCTTCGGATTTTTTAATCCGAACAACCGCGTATCATTTTTAACTCCAATGACGATCTTCCCTCGGTCTTTGATTTCAGTGAGCGCATCTTTTTTAGCTGACGATCCACTCGTTTCTTCACTTTTCCCTCCACAAGCTGCTAACATCATAACCGCTGCTAATGAAAGCACAGCTGCCTTTAAAAACGTTTTTGATTTTTTCATATTACTCCCCCTATTAAACAATTAATGATTTAAAATACGGCTAAGAAATAAACGTGCCCTTTCTTCTTGCGGGTTTTCGTAAAACTCAGCCGGAGTTGCCTCTTCCAAGATTTTTCCTTGATCCATAAATACAATGCGGTCCGCTACTTCTTTTGCAAACCCCATTTCATGAGTTACAACTACCATGGTCATTCCTTCTTTAGCCAATGTTTTCATGACATCCAGCACTTCTCCAATCATTTCTGGATCAAGAGCAGAAGTAGGCTCATCAAAAAGCATAATTTCTGGCTTCATCGCGAGTCCCCTCGCAATAGCTACACGCTGCTGCTGGCCGCCTGAAAGCTGGGACGGGTAGGCGTTAGCTTTTTCACCGATTCCGACTTTATCTAAATAGTATAGAGCTGTTTTCTTAGCTTCTTCTGACGACTGTCCCAATACTTTCATAGGTGCTAACGTGATATTTTCTAAAACCGTTTTGTGCGGATATAAATAAAAATGCTGAAACACCATACCTATATTGCGGCGCAGTTTATTAATATTTGTTTTTTTATCCGCGACCAATATATTATTTACCGTTAACTGTCCGTTAGATATTGTTTCTAAATAATTTATGCATCGCAGCATCGTGCTTTTCCCCGAACCCGACGGTCCAATTACGACGACAACTTCCCCTTTTTTAATCGTTAAATTGATATCTTTTAATACGTGAAAGTCACCGTAATATTTATTCACTCCGTCAAAAACAATCATTTTCCCCCTCCTAATCTGCGAACAACAATAAATATTTAAATATTTAAATTTTTAAAATATTTAAAATATGTTAAAAATTATATTCTTACCCTTAAAGCAAAGTCAATAGTTGACAAATTATCTCTTTTTTGTAATCTAAATGAACTATCTTCAAATAAAATATGCTAGAAAAATAAAAGGCTTTGTTGGCATTTGCCGATATGTAAGGATACGTTCGCTAGGCTGAAGGTACTTGTATAAGCTTAATCAATAGATTATATTAGTTAACGCATATCTTTATACGAATTGTCTTTCATTTTTAGGGGGCAGTTCTCTCTAATCACCCCTTTTTCTAATTATCCGTCTATATTTTTATTATATTAGTATATATAATTCTCTTAACAGTAAATTAATAAAAAAAGAAATTACAAGCTTCTATTCGTGTTAGAGGTTCTGACATAGATATAGTAAAATTATATTATCCTTCTAAAAAAACACACGTTTTGTTAACGTGTGTGGTCTTTTATATTTTCCGGACTCATTTGAAAATGCGGATAGTCTTTAAAACCTTGCCAATCTCCTCCCCATTCGAATCCTAAATTTTTTGCAATGTCTACAACTTCCATCCAATCAGACTGATTGTTGTTATTACCGTCATATTTCATGTCCCAAATAACTTGTCCCTCTTTTAACTGAATAGCAAAATCAATAGCTAATCCGTAATTATGATAAGACTGGCCTCCCTTTGAATAGGTAACAATGTTGCCTTCTTCCGTCCTGCCTTTTGCATAAAGCTTATCTTGTTCTTCTTTTGAACGGAAACCTTCCGTAATGACAATCGAGATTCCTTGTTCACTTGCTTGTTGAACAAGTTTATTTTTCTTTTCTTCTACGACAGGATGCAACTCAGTTGCTCCTGAAAAATCTTCTAGCCTTGGACCAGGCTTTAACTCATCGCGAAACAAAAATACCAGGCTTACCGCTATTACAACTATCAAAGCTATTGCCAATTTTTTAAGAACGTTCATCTATATAAAGTCTCCATTCTTTTTTGCTGCTGTTTAGATAAAATCATATCGAATTTCATTTTGTTATCCAATAAAAGAGCTGTATTGTTCAACAAACGTCTATATTTTTTCGTTTTTTATCTATTTTCACCATTTTTTCACTATTGGTGGTTACATTAACAATTGTGGACAGCTCTGTACCACACCCCTATAACTTTTAAGGAGTGACAACAGCATGAAAAAGAAACTATTCGGTTATATCATGGCAAGCGGTTTAACACTAGGAGTTATGGCCGCTGCAAATTCCACGGCATTTGCAGCAAGCAAAGATGAAACAAGCTCTTCAACAGTTGTAGAGCGAACAAATGGCAGTACAACAAATACGGATGATGCAACACAACAAAAAGTTGATGATATTATGAAAAAAGCACAGGAAAAATTACAGAAGCTCGGCGTAAGCTTGCCTCAGCACAAAGAAGGCCCTTTCAGCAATCTAGATGCAGCTACTAAAGAAAAAGCGAAAGCTATCATGAATCAGCTGCGCGACGGCACCCTGACTAAGGAACAAGCGGAAGCCAAATTAAAAGAACTGGGCGTGAACTTGCCTGAACATAAAGGCGGTCCTTTTAACAATTTAGATGCGGCTACAAAGAAAAAAGCGAAAGCTATTATGGATCAGCTGCGCGACGGCACCCTGACTAAGGAACAAGCGGAAGCCAAATTAAAAGAACTGGGCGTGAATTTTCCTGAACATAAAAGCGGTCCTTTTAACAATTTAGATGCGGCTACAAAGAAAAAAGCGAAAGCTATTATGGATCAGCTTCGCGACGGCACCCTGACTAAAGAACAAGCGGAAGCCAAATTAAAAGAACTGGGCGTGAATTTTCCTGCTAAAAAGAAAGATTTTCTAAGCGGGGTAGATGCTGAAACAAAAGCGAAAGCTGAAACCATTTTGGAAAATGCAAAAAAAGAAATTCAAAAGCTTGGCGTTACAATGCCGTTTGAAAATCATGAGCACAAAGCTCAATAACAAAAAAAGCTACTTGGCTATTGAAAGCCAAGTAGCTTTTTTATGATGCAGTTTTCCTTCTCACTAACGTCATGTACACACCTAATGCTAATAAATCACAGACCATAATCACAATGCCCATCGGCAGAGCATTTTGCCCTCCTCCAAGACCAACAAGAGGAGCTACGGCTGCTCCGAGCAAGAACGGAAGCAACCCTAGAAGCGCTGAAGCACTTCCCGCGTTCGAAGCTTGATTTTCCATAGCGAGTGAAAAAACGGTTGTGTTCACAATTCCTACGCTCGATACTACAAAGAAAAGCAAGATGCAGACCAAAATAACGGACATGTGAGTAGCAATCACGGCCACTAAAAGCACGCTTCCGACGGCTGCTTGAAGCAATCCATACATAAGAAGAGTAGCTTCTTTTATTTTACCCGCTAAACGTCCTGTCACTTGAGTAGCTATAATGAGTCCAAAACCGTTAATCGCAAAAACAAAGCTGAACATCTGCGGAGACAGGCCATAAATGTCTTGAAGGACAAATGTAGAACCTGAAATATAAGCAAACATGGCACTCATAATAAAACCTTGCGCCAGCGCATATCCCACAAAGACACCATCTTTTAGCAATACGCCAAACGTACGCAGTACTTCTGTTAATCCACCTTCTTTACGGCGTTCGAGCGGAAGCGTTTCTTTTAAACCAAATAAAACGGCAAAAAACATTAGTGCACCAATCACTGCTAGCACACCAAATACTCCTCGCCACGACATAACCGTCAGCAGCTGTCCACCAGCAACCGGAGCTAAAATAGGAGCTAATCCATTTACAAGCATGAGCATGGAGAAAAACTTTGTTAAATCCGAACCTGAAAACAAGTCTCGCACGCTCGCTCTTGAAATAACCATTCCTGCTGCTCCTGCCATACCTTGAATGAATCGCAAAACGATAAAAATCCAAATAGACGGTGCAAACACGCATAAAACAGATGCAACTGCATAGGTGATTAATGCTGCTACAAGCGGCTTTTTTCTTCCGCGAATATCACTGAATGGCCCCATGACCACTTGCCCAAATGCTAAGCCCAATAAGCAAGCTGTCAGGCTGACCTGCGCTAAAGAAGCGGAAGTATGCAATTCTTTCGCAAGCGTCGGCAGCGCTGGCAAATACATATCAATTGATAATGGTCCAAATGCGCTTAGTGAACCCAAAATTAAAATAAATAAAATGCGATTTCCTCGGCTTAAAGACATTCCTTGGGAAATACTTTGCTGATTCATCTATTGTTGTCTCTCCCTTCAGCAGTTTTACAATAGTCTCATCTTAAACCCTCCAGCTACTGGATAGTCAAGACGTAATTCGAATTTGAATTTCCGTCAGCCGCTCTTCTTCATGATGAGAAATAAAGGAATCTACAATCCGCCGAATTAAGAAAGGACCTTCTGCTTTGTATCCTTCGGCTTTAATAAAGTTCAGTAACGCATCGTAATAGACTCCTGTGGTATCTCTCTTTTCTCTCATATAAATAGATGCGTAATCGCCTTCAGGTATTAACGTAACGAGTTCATGCTTAAAAGAAACATCGCTTTCGACCAATAAAAAAATGCCATCGTAATCTGTAAATTGTTGTTTTTTCGTGTTTTCTACCGATAACATAAATCCTACTTTCCCAATCATAATCGGGGTAATATGGCTGATTTTCTTTTTTAAATCACGCAGAACACTTTCAGTCCCGTCTAACGTGCCTACCTCCGCTTTTACTTGAACAACCTCACGAGAAGAAAGGTGTTTGATGAACGGGGCTCCTATTTGGTTAATATGTCTCGTCTGTTCTAATTCCTTCATTCGAGTTGTTAACTGCGCATTCACTCTTTGAAGGTGACGAATTTTTTCTTTTGTTACCTGCTGATATTCCGCTAAAGTTTCAATAAATTCATCCAAGCTGCTGTGTTCCATCTTTCTTTTAATTTCTTTTAACGGAACTCCCATCAGCTTTAAATAGACAATGATATCTAATTTCTTAAATTGTTCTAACGTATAATATCGATAACCGGTTTGCGGATCAACTTCGTAAGGCTCGAACAGGCCAATTTCATCATAATAGCGAAGTGTTTTAACCGGAATATCATGCAGTCTGGCCATTTGTCCAATCGTAAATTTGTTTTGCACTATAAGTTCACCTTCTTTATGTAAAGCTGCTTGCGCTTAAAGCAAGCAACGCCTTAATTCTCATCATTCATTTAGTTCTTGTACAAGCTCTTCCACAATAAGATGTGCAGGGAGTTCTTTTGCCAGCGTAAATCCAGTTCCTGCCCACAAAGATGCATACTCTGGATTCTTCATTTGTGTAGCTTTTGAGCGAATAGGCTTTGTCATGTAATGAATATGAGGGTAGGCGGATGGTGCTGATTTATCATAGGAAATAAAAAAGGCATTCACAAATCCTCTAGCGCGTTTCCCTGTAAAAGCTCGGGTGACACCTGTTTCATTAAAACGCTTTTGAAGAATGCATTCTTTATGAAGAGCACTCGCTCCGCTTTCTGAACAACAAATAAAAGCCGTACCTAACTGAGCAGCAGAAGCTCCTTCTTGTAACACACGTTTAATGTCAGACCCCGTCATCAACCCTCCCGCAGCAATCAATGGCTTTTTGGTGATTGAGCGAACTTCTTTCAGCAACTTCATAAGCGGGTAATCCACCGAACTCTCTAAAAAAGTAGATCTATGGCCGCCGGCTTCAATGCCTTGCAAACATAGCGCATCCGCTCCTGCTTTCAAAGCCACTTCGGCTTCTTGAGGTGTTGTAATCGTAATGAAAACAAGGCTTCCAATTCCTTTTAAACTTGCTACAATCTCTCGATCCGGGCACCCAAATGTAAAGCTCACAGCAGGTACTCGATGTTTTTGAATGATGTCGAGCTTGGCACTCCATTCATCATCATCATTCTTTGGTATACCAACTTGACACTCCAAATATCCAGCTGCTTTTGACAGTTCTTTTTGATAACAATCAAGTGCATCAACTGCTACTTTTTCATTTGTCGGAACAAACAGATTCACTCCAAAAGGTTTTTTCGTAAGTGAGTGCATCTCTATAATTTCCTGCTCCAATTCACGCGCACTTTTATATCCCGCAGCTAAAAACCCTAGCCCTCCGCTATTAGATACTGCTGCAGCTAGTTTAGGCGTCGAAACTCCTCCTGCCATGGGAGCTTGTACAATTGGATACTCACATATATTTTCCACACTTATCACCTCAGCCTTTCATGCGTTCTCTCTTCATTCTACTATAATCCCAGAAAAAAAAGCCCTCCAAAAGGGCTTTTCTTCCATATATAGATAGATTATAAATGATGCTAAGGAACGCACACTACCTGACTATTCCCTCAAAGATTCACCTATGCGGATGGCACTAACCCCGCAAGGGAAGTGACATCCGCTTAGATTTGAAAGCCAGACCTGATTGTTCTTTGATCAGGTCTGGTTTTCTACATCGATTACTTATAGTGGAGGAACTTTACGCATACAGCTTCTGGAACCGTAACGTTAGATTGAAGAAGCGTTAGCTTTCCACTTTCTTGGTCTCTTTCAAACAGCACCAAGTTTCCTGTTTCTTGATTAGACGCTACAATAAATTGTTCCGTTGGATCCAAAACAAAATCGCGCGGCCAGTCGCCTTCAGTACCTGTCCATTCTACGAATGTTAACTGTCCAGAATCCTGATCTACTTTGAATGTTGCAATCGAGTTATGTCCGCGGTTTCCTGCATAGACAAAGCGGCCATCTGAAGAAATATGGATCGCACTCCCTTGATTATTTTCTGTAAAATCAGCCGGGATCGCTAAAGTAGCTTGTTGTTGAGTAAAGCTTCCTTTGCTTTCGTCATAAGTTAAAAATAAAACTTCAGAGCTGAATTCTGTCATTGCATAGGCATAGCGGCCATTTGGATGGAACGTTAAATGTCTAGGGCCCGAACCAACAGATGTAGAAAGACTGTTGACTTCCTTCAATTTATTCTCTTCCACTTCATATGTCACGATTTCATCGATACCTAAGTCCACAACAGCCACGTGCTTTTCTCCAGGAGTAAAATCGGCATAGTGTACGTGTGGTTTTCCTTTTTGTCCTTTTTTGAGGTCTGAATGAGGATGTTCCACTACGGATGCTACATATTCAATTTCCCCTGTTTCTTCATTAACAGAATACGTCTCAACGCTCCCTTTATGAAAGTTAGCAGATAAAACAAGCGTATTATCTTCATTCACTGAAACATAGCAAGGAGGTGCGCCGTCTAGCAGCTGTTTGTTTACAAACTTTAGTTGCCCCGTGTTTGGATCAATCTTAAAAGCAGCTACTCCGCCTTTTTCTCCTTCTTTAATAACTGTATAAAGATGTTCGTTGTCTTTGCTTGCATTTAAGTATGTAGGATTTTCAATTTTAGCCACGGCTTTTACTTCTACAATCTTTTTAGCCTTTGTATCTAACGTAAATGTATAGACACCTTCACTGCCTGCTTTTGTATATGTACCTGCAAATCCAATAAATTTTCCATGTTCACTCATTTTCCTATACCCCTCCTAAAGAATTGTTTTGTTTCATTTATTTTACTATATCATACCGCATTTGTTATAGAGAATGCTCCAATTCAACGTTCATTTATCAGTTTTCCCTACATGCCTATCGTCAAACCCTTCCTTTTTAAGCCTGCATCTTGCATTTTCCTACCATTGGGCGTTATGATTAAGGATGATTTTATATCGCCCCATAGCAGACGGCTTCTGTATTTCTTGGATTTTCAAATAAAGAAAAATGAACTGATGAATAGTCGACTTTCATGGCTATAACCGCTGCTCAACTTTTTTCGTAAAGTTACATCAAAAAAGGAGTGAACAACAATGATCACATTAAAAAGTGAACGCGAAATTAATTTAATGCACGAAGCAGGTAAATTATTAGCTTCTTGTCATAAAGAAATCGCTAAAATGATCAAACCAGGCATAACAACAATGCAAATTGATAAATTTGTTGAAGAGTACTTAGCAAAGCACGGAGCAACACCGGAACAAAAAGGATACAAAGGATATCAATATGCAACGTGCGCTTCTTTAAATGATGAAATTTGCCACGGTTTTCCAACAACTAAACCGTTAAAAGACGGTGATATCGTAACCATTGATATGGTTGTAAATTTAAACGGAGGCTTAGCAGATTCAGCATGGACTCATACCGTTGGAGACATTTCAGACGAAGCACAGCGTCTAGTAGATGTTACATACGAAGCGCTTTTGAAAGGAATCGAGCAAGCACAGCCAGGAAATCGCACAGGTGACATCGGCCACGCTATTCAAAGCTATGTAGAAGGCGAAAAATTCTCTGTGGTACGCGACTTCACAGGACACGGAATTGGAAATACTATGCACGAAGCACCTACCATTCTTCACTACGGAAAAGCTGGCAAAGGTACACGTTTAAAAGAAGGCATGGTGATTACAATTGAGCCAATGGTAAACGCTGGTACATGGCATTCTAAAATGGATAAAAACGGTTGGACGGCTCGTACAACAGACGGTAAATTATCCGCTCAATTTGAACATACGCTTGCGATTACGAAAAACGGTCCTCTTATTTTAACAGCACATTAAAAAAACAGCCCTTTTGAGGCTGTTTTTTTAATGTAGAGGAAATTTAATAACAAAAACGGTGCCGCGGGAAGAAGTAGATAATAATTTAATCTGTCCTCCGTGGCTTTCTAGAATACGCTGAGCAATGGGCAGACCAAGACCTGTTCCGCTATCTTTTGAAGTGGAAAAAGGCTGGTACAGCGACTGCTGCATATGCAAAGGAATGCCTTTTCCAGTATCTTCAATGTATAGACAGTAGCTATCTTCATGAACCTGCGAGTAGATTGTAATGACTCCTTCTCCATCCATGGCTTCCATACTGTTTCGAATTAAATTATGAAGAACTTGTTTGATTTGTTTTTCATCTACCTTTAGTATATGCGGCTGCAGTTTCACATCGAAGATAAGCTTATCTTTTTCTGTAAATTTGCTTGAGTGAGTAATCAAAGGCAATAGCTCATTAATAATCTCCTGCATGCTGACTTTTTTCATCACCGGAGTCCCTGGTTTTGATAACAACAGCATTTCTTCAATGATGTAATTAATCCTCTCTAGCTCTTTCATAAGTAGAGGCAGGTAAAAACGCTTTTTCTCCTCATCAGAAAGAGACTGATTCATAAGAGATATAAATCCATGAATCACGGCAAGAGGATTACGAATCTCATGAGCAGCTCCGGCTGCCACTTCTCCAACCAGGGCAAGTTTCTCAGACTGATGCATTCGCTTTTCTAATTCTTCGGTATCCGATATATCAATGAAATAAAAAATCCTTCCAATGCTCTCGTTCTTCTCGTTAAACAGCTGCGTTTGAGAGGCTAAAAAGCAATAGCACGTCTTTTTTGTTCCAAATAATACTTTTTTATTTTCGTGAATTTCTCCCGAATTCAACATTCTCCAAAACTCAGTATTATATTCAGGACATTCCTCCATGTACCCGCAAATATCCTTTTCATCGAGATCTAAAAACTGCTTTGCTGAGGTATTGGCAAATATACTATTTGTCTCATCTTCCATTGTAATAATTCCAACAGGCAGTGAATTTAAGATCTGCTGGCGATACGCTTTATCTTTAATGATTTTCCAAAATGAATCTTCTAAACTAACCGACATTTGATTGATAGAAGCCGAAAGCTGCTTCAGCTCAATTTGCTTTGTGTCTTGAAGAACAAGACCGTATTCTCCGTCTGCAATGTCATTCACTTTTTCAATCATTTGTTCAATTGGTTTCGTAAGACTCGCACTCATGCGATATGAAGCATAGAGAGAAGCCACAATAGCACTTACTGTTAAAATTAATAATAAAATTAATGAATCCTTAATAATGACAGACAGTGTATCTGATAGTGTATCAAGTGAATCAACCGTCTCCTCTTTTGAACTATTAATATCTTTTTTTATCTGATGCAAATCCGGCAAATAATTTCCCTTAAGATACTCTTTCGCTCCCTCTATATCTCCATACTTCAGCAGTCCTTGCACGTTATTAGAGATCTTAAAATCCAGCAGCTCAATTTTTTCTTTCAGTGGAATCAACGATTTTGGCACAGGCTGCTTATATCTTTCATTATTTTCGATAACTCGTGTATCATATGATTGATATTCTTCTATCAAAGAGACAGTGGGGTTCTTTAGATTATTTTTCACAATGTATTCTTTTATGTTCAGCTGCTCTTCCCAATAAGAAAGCCACACCATTTGAGGAACATCTTCATCTTTAATTTCGTTGCTTACATGATTCATTTTATCAACGGCATGCACTAAAACTAAAGAGAACCCGCTTAACATGAATGTAATCAAAAGAAGAATCGTTAATATTTGGCTACGGAATGACATGTTGCGAAATAATTGATTCATAATCATCTCTTTCTTTTTCATAGTTACTTCGGCTGTGTAGACATTCTAACTTTCGAATATAAAATTTGTTTTTCCCGTTTACTGTACATCGGTCCAAAAGGCGCAAGCTTATAAACACCGTCTCTGGCGTCAAGTTTGACTTCTCCAATTGGAAGACCCTTTTTACTGAAATAGTCTTTCATAATCACGTTGTAAGCTTGAGGAACATCATTGATCACACTTGTTAAAATAACAGACCTACCCATGTACGCCTGATCATCTAAATATCCTATTACGTACATTCCTTGTACTTTCGCTTCTTGAATAACTTCTTGATTATACGAATTTCCTTTAGCATAGACGATATCGACGCCTTCACCTTTTAACTCACGGAGCAGCTTTACTGCTTTTGCTCCATCGTCTCGGCTGTTTACAACTCGATAATAAAAAGCAATCGATGGATTATACGCTTTGATTCCTTGTTCAAATCCTAGATTCTTTTCTTTGGCAAATGTATCAATTAATCCAATTTTTTTCGTTTGTGTCTTCATGGCAGCTGCCGTACCTGCCAGATACTCTATTTTGGTTTGATCAAATGTATATGCCGTTTGGTTTTTATAAGTTGAAGTACCGTGAATGGTGACGAAATGAACATGAGGATACTTAGGAGCGAGTTCTGTAAAAACGGTAGAAAATTCTCTTCCATGTCCAATTACGACTTTTGTTCCATTTTGAATAACTTTTTCAGCAGCTTCCTTCATTTTTTGGTTCGTATTTACTTCGCTAATAACTTGAGCCGAAACAGGGTACTGCTGCTCGATGTTGATTTTTCCTTTATAAGCTAGACTGCCCCAGCTTTGATCTGTCAGTACATCAGAGGTGAGAATTGCAACGCTTGTATTTTCTACTTTTTTTGTCGTTTGCTGACTTATAATCCCTTGTGTTTTCGAAACAATAATAATTAAAAACGAAGCGACAACAATCAGGGCAAGCAATAAAATCAGCCTTAACTGTCTTGATCGTTGCATAGACCTTCTCCTTTTTGTTTAGCATACTTTCATTATATAAAAAAAGCATCTAAAAAGACTACATCTTTAACGAAATTCCAACTTTTTTCGACATTTCTTTCATATCTTACCTTTTTTAATACTTTCACTCCAAAAGAAAAAGCAGAAAACATCTGTTTTCTGCTTCTGCCTTCAATCTTCATCTTTTACGTCCATATCTTCAGGGATTGGCTCATTTAAGTATTCTTCAATTTGTTTTTTGTACTTTTCCATTTGCTCTAAATGGGTGTTAAACTGCTCTTTATTTAATAAGTAGTTTTCACCATCAAATATAGCCCGTACTTTTCCTTCTTGAATCAACTTCTGTACATATTCTTCAGGAAAAGATAGATACTCTGCTGCTTCTTTTATCGTTAAATACATCCTGCTCCACCTTTTATACGTTATAGTGTACTTCTTCTGTAGCTTTAACCATTAACTCATACTGACGCAAGCGAAGCTGGAATAATGTTAACGGATCATAGTAAGCTTCAGGATTGGCTTTCATATGACTTAAAACGTCTTGATTTTCATTAATATGCGCCTGTGTTTCTTCAATCGTTTCTTTTAAAACCTCTTTTGGCTTTTCAAAGAATAGTTCAATATCAACTTCTAAATTTTTCTCAAATAAATTAAATTGCATAAAAAACTTCGCCAGCATAGATTCTGTGATATCTTGATAGTCTTGACTTTCAATGTACTTTTTATATTGATTATAAAGCAGCGTTTGATTTTGAAGAATGGAAGAAAACAGCTTTCCTGCTCCTTTTAACAAGAGCTGCGTTGGATTAACGCGAAGTAAAATATTTTCTTCATCCAGCTGAACCCGATTAGCCATACGATTAACGTCGCGGCGCCAGTCATCCAGCACTTTAAAATCGCAGGCTAACGTTAATTTTTGCTCATTGTACATCTTATTTAATGACTCTGCTACTTCTTCAATATCTACTTGACTCGCAATCAGCTCTTCATTTGATGTAGCAATCCAGTCCTTTAAAGAAATACGGAACTTAGGTAGGACATCTTGCTGCAAGTGCTCTTCCACGCGCATATTCATTTGTTTATTCAGCTCAATATGAACCGTGCTAAAATCACTGTCTTCCTTCACTAATTCTGAAGACTTTTTGAGTAAACGAGGAATTTTATTTTTTAACTTTTTGCTAATATCCTCTTTGATGCCGTGATAAGCCGAAACAATACTACTCGCTTTTTCTTGTTCTAAGTCATCTACTCGATGCAAGAAGCCATTTAATCGCACAAGCATATCTTCGTTCCATTTAATGCTTTCAATCAAATGATTTTCTGTTTGATTTCTCTTCTCCACTAAGCCCTTTAGCATGCTTTGAATAAAGAACAGCAGTCTGCGCGCACGCTCTTCTACTCCAACGTTGTTTGGATCGTAATAGAAATTAGCTTTAATAAACTGAGCCAAGTCTCCGTGGTGCTGACTCGATACGTAGTGAGGCGTATAGGCTAATACATGCGCCTGCGGGAAATCTGCTCCAATGCTTGCCTCAAATTCTTTTGTAATTCGCTCAATCGTTGCTTGATTATAAAGACTGTCCATATTGTTGATCACAAAATGAACGGGCGTATTTGGCGCATGCTCTTTGATCTCCAGCAATAATTCTCTTTCTTCATCAAGCAGCGATTCTTTTGCATCAAGCACAAACAGTAAACCATCTGCTAAAGGAGCATATTTAAATGCATCCTGCTCACGCGCCTCTTGTTCTGTAAAGCTTGGCGTAACAATGCATGAACAATTATGCTTATCAAGGAACGCAAAAGGTTTTTTCACTTCTACAAGCGCCTGGTGAGAAGATTGCTCCGCTCCGTCAATCGTTTCCATAGGAATGATTTCTTGATCAGCGATTTGCTGAATAGATTCTTCTTCATCATGAATGAACACAAAGGTTGTTTCGTGATTTTGCGGTACCTTTTCTTCTGTAATCGATCCCACAAATGAAGACGTTGCAGCATTTGTTCCTGTGATTAATAAGTGTGTCGTATGAGCATCTAATAAAAAGTCTACCCACCATTTAAAGATGTGCCCCACTTCTAAACCATTTTCATTAGCCCATTTAATAATGCCATGGCAAAGCTTGTAGTGATATTCAAGACCATCAATGTCGTTACGCGCCTCAAAAATTAATCTGCCTGCATTTTCGATTGTAATGGTATCAATAGTTGACGGAAACTTTTCATTCCATGAAAGCACGGCCGCAGACGGAAATAACGCACGTGACTTGTTGGTAATTTTAAGCCAGTTTGTTAATACGTTCGGAATGACTTCATGCAATTCCTTTACAGAATGATCACTTTCCATCAAGTCGGTGTACGTCTCTTGATAAAGAGTTGAAATCTCTTGCCAATAATCATAGAGGCCCACTTCAATATTCAAGAAAATATCATTGATGGTTTTAATCCAAGCAAGATAAGGAGGCTGACTCTTATATTGTTTCCATAAAGCTGAGACAAGCTGTTTGAAATACACTTGATCCACTTTATAAAATGCAATCATCACTTGATAAAAATAGTTAGGGATAAAGTTTGCTGTATATCCTTTATCTACGTAAGTCTTTAATACCGCAAACCAATTTAACGATTCTGTCCGAATACACTCATCTACCGCAAGCTCCACTGCACTGTTAAAGTCTTCTTGCTCTTCATAAAATCTGCGTGCAATCGCCGTGACGTTTGGATAATCCGGCTGAGAAGCAACCAGCTCGTTAATGACTTCATAAGCTCGTTCAATATTGTTATGGTCCGTATAAAGCGAAAATAGCTTTAGCGCTATTTCAGCTTTTAATACTTTTGAATCCGTTTCGATGGATAGGTAAAGCTCTTCAGCTAGCGTAGACAACCCCAATTCATAATGCGCGTCGGCCGTATTTTTCTTCGCCCACAGCTTAAACTCGCCATTTACATTCTCCCACTTAAAAATCGCAGACTCAAAATCTTGATTATGGAAGTACACTTCTCCCTGGGCTAAGCGAACGAGCGATAAGTCGTACCACTCTTTTTGCTGCTCTTCGTAATAAGCTTGTCCAAGGACCTTTACAGGCGGCTGATTTTCATTTTCTTGCATAAACGTTTCATAATATTTCTTTTTCGTTAACTGATATTCTACCGTCATATAGTCTCTCCTTTTTGATGTCAATATTTTATGTACTCTATCAAATTCCCTTTTTTATACTTTTCATACACGATATTTTCTTACTCATATTTTACGCAAAAAAAGCCTCAAGAACTACTCTTAAGGCTTTTTTTATAACTTTTATACTATAAAAATGGCTATTTATCATAAATGGGAGCTGAAATAACAAATATATTAATAGGCATCCCGTCGAAACAGCCCCATTACTTCTACCGTTTCCGTAATATTTACGAAAGCTTCAGGATCCACCGATTGAATTAACTGCTTGAGGTTTGCAAGCTCATAGCGTGAAATCACCGTCATTAATATTTTACGGTCTTCTCTTGAATAAGCTCCTTCACCGTTCATTAACGTCACGCCGCGCACCAAATTCGTAAGAAGCTGCTGCTTCATTTCTTCGCCTTTTCTTGTAATAATTGTTAACGTGAGCTTAATGTGGCGAGTATGAATCGCATCCACTACTTTTCCTGTGACGAAAATCGAAAGCATCGTATATAAAGCCGCGTCCCAATTCACAAAAAAACCTGAAACAAATACAACCACGGCATTCATCGCTGATAATATAGCGCCAAGCGGAAATTCTTTTTTATGCGTAAGAAGCATCGCAATAATATCAAATCCACCTGTCGAAGCTGACTGACGAAAAACAAATCCTACGCCAATTCCAGTCAAAACTCCTCCAAAAACAGCTGACAGAATAGGATCTGTACTCACAGCTCTCAAGGGAATCACGTATAAAGCAATTGATAAAGCCACAACGGACAGCAGCGTATGTAAAACAAACCGCTTTCCTAACTTCATAAAACCAATAATTAAAAGGGGTAAATTCAACAAAAAATTCATTGTTCCCGTGCTTGCAGGCGTTAAAATTCCTATAATCATAGCAATACCGCTAATACCGCTGCTTAGCACTTTATGGGGGATTAAAAACCAATTGTATGCAAATCCAATTAACACAGAACCTGCTATAATAGCAATTGCTCTATACATGATGTCCCTTCACCTCTTACCACAAATATAATGTTTTCATTTATTGCTTCTTTATTATAATTCCTAAAATATTGAAAACCTTAAAAAAAGTATATTCAGAAATTTGCTGTGTTGTTGGGGTGGACAAATGTAAAAAAGCGAAAGAAAAAACCTTAGCGGTGTCCTCTTTCGCTTTAAATTCAAATAGGTTGATTTTTCATGTAGCGAATTTCCCATTTATCTTTCTATACTAATTTTCTCGTTATCAAAATCAGCTTGTTGATATTCTTCTTCAAATACCATAAACCAATACCCAGTCTGATCCTGAGCACATATAGCTCTTCTTACTTCACTCATACCTTTTGGAGTAAAGCTGCACGCATAAATTCTTTCTGAATTAATCTCAGCGTCATAATATCGATAAATCATTAAAGCATTAGACTTTTGAATGGCATTTTTTCGAAGAATCAATTCATTTAGATATTGTATCCTTTCAAAAGACTCTACGAACTGAATTCCTATTACATTATGAGGAATATATTCTTCTTTCGTTTGTGAAAATAACTTTTGAATGGTATCGACATCTTTTTCACAAACATTTTCTCGTTCTAAATGTAAGGCCAGATATAAAAAGTATTCGTCATCAAATCGAGCATCCCATTTCCACCAAGATAAATCCATTGGTCTAGAACGACCTTTCAAGCAATCAAACTTAGAGTCTTCAATAAAGGCATCAAAACCTAACAGCTCCCCTACATGAGCAAAATAATCAATTTCTCGTTTTGTGAACATGGATCGGTTATGTAGACTTGATAAATTCATTCTTCGATAGCTCCGTACATAACCGTTAAAGAATGACATTAAATTAAAGTATTGCTTTTCCATGAAATATTTCTCCTCTTTTTCACTTAAAAAGAGGCAGCATCCTCAAATGAAAGCTGCCCTTACTCAACAAACATATTTAGATTATTATTTAACTGTAATAGAATCTAGCGTAATTTTTGTTACAGTCTTTTTAGCTCCAGGGTGAACTTTTCCAGACCATTCAACTTTGAGAGTATGTTTTCCTGCTTTTAATCCTTTTTTGTTAAACACTGTAGCTTTATACTGTGGCTTATCAGCGTACAAATCAACCCAATAAGCGGTGCCGTCTAGTGTTACTTTTGCTTGCCCTTGGGTATTATCCTTAAGCGTATTTAAAGATACCTCAGTTCCATTAAATACAAACTGCATGCCAGCATTTGCTTCATTTACAGCTTTGTATGATCCTCCTGATGAACTGCTGTTTGACACTTTACTCCAGTTTCCTGTATAAGCCAAATTTGTACTAGTATCTTCGTATACCCCGGCAGTTGCTCCGTACTTCACATCTACTTTATAGCTTCCGCTTCCTTTATAAGCGTATACATCTAAATAATAAACTCCGTCAGCCGATGCTACAAAAGTTAAAGTTTCACTTGAAGTATTCAACTTTTCTGAGTAAGCTACGATACCATCGCTAGAGTTTACAGTTTTTGCATTTTGATTATACAAATACAAATCGAAATCTGTCCCCGCAGCTCCTGATAACGAAACTGTAAACTTTTCGCCTTTTGTTAACTTTACTGAATATACATCATCTTTATCCGTGGAGGCGTTCAAGGTAGAGCTTATGCTATTTCCATTTAAAGACACTCCTGGTATTTCTCCATCTATATCAGCTGATACCGCTAATCCAGCGTTAACTAGACCGCCGCTTGCAACTTTTCCTGTTAAAGATGACAGTTTTGTGGTACTTTTCATCAATGTATCTTTTAGTTGTGCAGAACTGAAAGATGGATTTGCTGCTAAAACCAATGATGCTACACCCGTTACATGCGGAGCAGCCATAGATGTTCCACTGAAATAGCCATAACTATTCTCAGGAAGCGTGCTCAAAATAGAAACACCCGGTGCAGCTATATCTACATTTTCACTTCCATAATTCGAAAAATAGCCTAGATTACCTTGGTTATCTACCGCTGCTACAGAAACGATATTAGGTAAGTCAAAAGCAGCTGGATAAGCGGCATAATAATCAATGTTGTCACCATCGTTTCCAGCCGCCGCTATGAACGTAGAGTTTGAGTTTTTAATAACATCATATAAAGCCTGAGAGTACTGTCCGCCTCCCCACGAATTATTAGATATTTTAATACCTTTTGATTTTGCATAATTAATTGCAGCAATGGCATCATCTGTGCTACCGCCATCAGGACCAATAAATTTTAAAGGCATGACTTTGACGTTAGGTGCTACACCCATTACACCCACTGAATTTTCCTTAGCTGCGATTGTTCCAGCTACATGAGTACCATGATCATCTTCGGTTTCGTCATAATAAACATCTTCGTTTCCATCATAAAAATTCCAGCCGTTCACATCGTCTACATAACCATTATGATCATTATCTACTCCGTCACCAGGAATTTCTCCAGTGTTTTTCCAAATATTATCCTTTAAATCCGGGTGATAAATATCTACACCGGTATCAATTAAAGCTACCGTAGTGCTAGCGCTTCCTTTTGTTTTCACCCAAGCGCTTTCAGCGTTTATATCAATACCTTTTTTCCCTGCCACTCCATCTATATACTGACCTGTATTTTTTAATCCCCACATATATTGATAATATGGCTCTGAAACAGCTGCTGGTTTATAAATATAGTTAGGTTCAGCATATTCCACAGCGTTGGAAGCATTTAAGCTCTTTAAGATTTCTTTCATAGTTGATACATTCGTATCAAACTTTAACGTTTGAATTCCCAGTTTCTTATCTAACGTTTTATTTAACTTTAACCCTTTTACCTTTGTTTTATCTCCTAGACTACTAATAGACTTATTCGTTTTAAACTTAACAATAATTTCGTCTTTTATGTATCCTCTTTTTGCATCCGCTTCAGTTATCTTTCCTCTTCTAGTTTCCTTTTTAGAGCTACCGCTAAATAAATTCTTTTCTTTTTTCTTCACTTTACTAGCAGGAATTTGGATAGTAGGATTCAACTGTTGCGTAGCCTTTTTCACATTAGAATTAGTACCTGATTCTGCATAACTTGACTCCGCGCCTAGCGTTAATCCAGACACTAATAAACTTACTCCCAATAAAGCACTTAAAGACTTTTTCATATAGGTCCCCCTTATCGATATTCTAAAAATAATACTACAGACCTATAATATCAGCATTTTAAGAAAATATAACTATTTACTTTTAGACATTTTACGACAAAAGAACTATAAATTTATTTACTTTCACCTTTTATTTATAAGAAAAATAAAAAATCGCTATCATTTCATTGATAGCGATCTACGTATTTATCCTCTTATTTTAATGTAAGCACCGCCACATTCTCCACATGTGTCGTATGCGGAAACATATCAACAGGCTGAACTTCAACCGTCTCATATCCGCCTTTTTCTAAAATAGCTAGGTCACGTGCGAGAGTTGCTGGTCCGCATGAAACATAGACAACTTTTTTCGGCTTCATGTCAATGATGGTATTCAATAGAGCTTCATCGCATCCTTTTCGCGGCGGATCTACGACGATGACGTCCGCTTTTATGCCTTGTTTGTACCAGTTTGGAATGACGACTTCTGCTTCGCCTACTTCAAATTCAGCGTTGTGAATACCGTTTAGCTCAGCGTTGCGCTTTGCATCTTCAATCGCTTCAGGCACGATTTCAACGCCATATACTTTTTTCGCTTTTTGAGCGAGAAATAACGAGATTGTTCCGATTCCACAGTAGGCGTCAATTACCGTTTCTTCTCCTGTTAAATTTGCATACTCAAGCGCTTTGTCATAAAGCACTTTCGTTTGCTCAGGGTTTACTTGGTAAAATGATTTTGCTGAAATGGCAAATTTAACGTCGCCGATATAGTCGTAAATATATTCTTCTCCCCAAAGTACGTTCGTTTGGTTCCCTAAAATGACGTTTGTGCGCTTGCTGTTTACGTTTTGAACAATTGATTTCACGTTCGGCACGGCTTCGATAATGTCTTCTATAATACGCTTTTTGTTTGGCAGCTCAGCTGTACGAGTTACAATGACAACCATAATTTCACCCGTTACAAGTCCGTAGCGCGCCATGATATGACGAAGTGAGCCTTTATGTTTTTGTTCTTGATAAGCAGAAACGCCATGCTTTTCACAGATTGATTTGACAGCTTGAACAACATCATCATTTGCCTGCTGCTGAATCAAACAGGCATCCATGTTAATGATGTCGTGGCTTCGCTGCTGATAAAATCCAGCGACCAAACCGCCTTCTCGTTCTGCTACGGGAACTTGAGCTTTGTTTCGATAGCGCCAAGGATCGTTCATTCCTAGCGTCGAATGTACCGGAACGTCAGGCAAATGGCCAATTCGCGCCATGACGTCTTTTACTTGCTTTTGTTTAAATTGCAGCTGTCCTTCATAGCTTACATGCTGCAACTGACAGCCTCCGCACTGCTTGTAGACCGGACAGGGTGCTTCAACACGCTGCTCACTAATGGTATGGTGCTTGATAAGCTTGCCAAACGCATAGCCTTTTTTTACTTTAATGACTTTTACTTGGCCGCTTTCGCCGGGCAGCGCATTTTGAACAAAAATAGGAAATCCGTTCACTTTCGCTACACCCGCTCCGTCATGCGTTAAATCTTCAAACGCAACATCTATATATTCATTTTTTTCTACAGGTGGTTTTAATTTTTCCATTTATCGTTACATCCTTTTAGTCATTTGAAAATGCTGAACTGATTGTACCATAAGAGCGAAAGCCAAACAAAGAAAAGCATGAAAAAAGATCGCAATTAGGCGATCTCATTTTTTTCCATCAATTCAGCTGTTGCTTTTGGAACAAAGATTTCTACATGGCGATATAAGTTTACAAATTCCCCAGGCAATAACCCTCCGTACTCGCCATCTAGATTTAGCTGCATTTTATCATTTGTATGAATTTTAACACGGTTTGCTTTTGTATAAATAATATGAGGATCATTGATATGTTCTCCTCGCAGCGCAAGTGTCGCAATTCGAATAAATTCAGCTAAATTTGCTTTCTTTAAAATAATTAAATCAAACATGCCGTCATCTAAAGAAGAATCTGGTGCCAGCTTTTCAAAACCGCCGACTGAGTTCGTTAAGGAAACGAGGAAGAACATAATCTCGCCGCCAAAGAATTTTCCGTCATACTCAATTTCAACAGATGTTGGTTTAATAGAAGGAAGCATTTCCATGCCTTTTAAATAGTAAGCTAGCTGTCCAAGCATTGTTTTTAACTTGCTTGGCACTTCATATGTTAGTTCAGTTAAACGGCCGCCTCCGGCGATATTTACAAAGTAATGCGTTTCTCCGTCGTTTGTTACACAGCCTAAATCAATTGGCTTTGTTATGCCCTCTACAATGACATCAATAGCGCCTTCAATCGTACGCGGCACATTAATGGCACGAGCAAAGTCATTGGTTGTTCCAACAGGAATAATACCTAGCTGCGGACGATAGTCTTGTCCAGCGATACCGTTTACGACTTCATTGATGGTACCGTCTCCACCAGCTGCGATTACAACGTCAAAGCGACGTTCTACTGCTACTTTAGCAGCTTCTGTTGCATCACCAGCGCAAGTTGTAGCATGACAAGATGTTTCATAGCCTGCTTGCTCTAGCTTTTGCAAAACTTCCGGTAAGTTTTTCTTAAAAATTTCACGGCCCGATGTCGGGTTATAAATAATTCTCGCTCTTTTCATATTCATCATCCTAATAATGATAATTTGTCACAAATCTTTGCCTACTTTTATCAGTGAAAGAATGCCCCCTCACATTACATCATCAACAAGAGGGGGCATGAACAAACATATTATAAAGAAATTAACCTTGATATACAATATTCACGTTTCGGTTTTTATTCATACCTTCAGCGCGATCGCCCTTACTCATAATAAATGTGAGATGGAAACCCACCTCACATTTAGTTATCAAATTTAGCGTTTATTAATTTCTTCTAAAAGAATTTTATTAACCATCGGTGGGTTCGCTTGGCCTTTTGAAGCTTTCATAATTTGACCAACTAAGAAGCCAATGGCACGATCCTTACCGTTTTTGAAATCTTCAATAGATTGAGGGTTTGCATCTAATGCATCTGTTACGAATTTGCGTAAAGTTGCATCATCAGAAATTTGTACAAGACCTTTTTCTTTTACAATTTTCTTTGCATCTCCGCCATTTTCAATTAATTCTTTGAATACTTTTTTCGCAATTTTAGACGAAATCGTACCTTCTTGAATTAATTGAATCATACCAGCTAGGCCTTCAGGTGTTAAAGCTACATCTGAAAGTTCTTTTTGATTTGAGTTTAAGTAAGCAGAAACTTCACCCATTAACCAGTTAGAAGATAGCTTCGCGTCTCCGCCTGCAGCAAGTGTTGCTTCAAAGAAATCAGACATTTCTTTTGTTAGCGTTAATACCATTGCATCATAAGCAGGTAAGCCAAGCTCTTCTACATAGCGCTTTTTACGAGCATCTGGAAGTTCAGGAATCGAAGCACGAACGCGTTCTTTCCACTCTTCGTCGATGTGTAATTCTAATAAGTCAGGCTCTGGGAAGTAGCGGTAATCGTCAGACCCTTCTTTTACACGCATTAGAATTGTTTCGCCCGTAGACTCGTCAAAACGGCGTGTTTCTTGCTCGATTAAGCCACCAGACAATAACACTTTTTCTTGACGAATTTCTTCGTGTTCAAGACCGCGGCGCACATAGTTAAATGAGTTTAAGTTCTTTAACTCAGCTTTTGTACCGAATTCTTCTTGTCCAACTGGACGTAAAGAAATATTGGCATCACAGCGAAGTGAACCTTCTTCCATTTTACAATCAGATACGCCTGTATATTGAATAATTGATTTTAATTTTTCTAAATAAGCATATGCTTCTTCAGGAGAACGCATATCTGCTTCTGATACAATCTCAATTAGAGGTGTACCTTGACGATTGAAGTCTACTAGTGAATAGCCATCGCCTGTATGCGTTAACTTACCAGCATCTTCTTCTAAATGAAGTCGGTTGATACGAATACGCTTCGTTTCACCTTTAACTTCTACTTCAATCCAGCCGTTCTCGCCAATTGGTTTATCAAATTGAGAGATTTGATAAGCTTTTGGGTTATCCGGATAGAAATAGTTTTTACGATCAAACTTTGTATCTGTTGCGATTTCACAGTTTAGCGCAAGTGCTGCTTTCATTGCAAAATCAACTGCTTCTTTGTTTAACACGGGTAATACGCCAGGATAACCTAAGTCAATTACACTTGTGTTAGCATTTGGAGCCGCACCAAATGCGTTTGGACTTGCTGAGAAAATTTTAGATTTTGTCTTAAGCTCAACGTGTACTTCAAGACCAATAATCGTTTCAAAGTTCATCTTTATCTCACCCCTTACAGTGCTGGTTTCGCTTTATGATGCTCAGTTGCTTGTTCGAATGCATGAGCAACACGATAGATTGTGCTTTCGTCGAAATGCTTACCGATAATTTGTAACCCTAATGGCAATCCATTTGATAAGCCGCAAGGCACAGAAATACCAGGTACTCCAGCAAGGTTTACTGGGATTGTTAAAATATCGTTTGCATACATTGTTAATGGATCGTCTGTTTTCTCACCAATTTTAAATGATGGAGTTGGTGTAGTTGGTCCAATGATAACGTCATAGTTTTCAAATACAGACTCAAAGTCTTGCTTGATTAACGTACGTACTTGCTGTGCTTTTTTGTAGTAAGCATCATAATAACCAGAGCTTAACGCAAATGTTCCAAGCATGATACGGCGTTTTACTTCGTTTCCAAAGCCTTCGCTTCGAGACTGCTTGTACATTTCGATTAAGTTCTCAGCATTATCTGTACGATATCCGTAGCGAACGCCGTCAAAACGAGATAAGTTAGCAGACGCTTCAGAAGAAGATAATAGATAATACGTAGCTAATGCGTATTTAGAGTGTGGAAGCGATACTTCTTCCCAAGTTGCGCCTAGTCCTTCTAACACTTTTAGTGCATCTAAAACAGACTGGCGAGCTTCTTCGCCTACACCTTCGCCTAAGTATTCTTTTGGAACAGCAATTTTAAGACCTTTTACGTCACCTGTTAAAGCAGATACATAATCCGGTACATCAACATTAGCAGAAGTAGAATCCATTGGGTCTACGCCTGAAATTGCTTGAAGTAAGTATGCATTATCTTCAACAGAATTTGTGATTGGTCCGATTTGATCTAAAGAAGATGCAAATGCCACTAATCCGTAACGAGATACGCGACCATACGTTGGTTTTAATCCGACAACACCGCAATAAGCAGCTGGCTGACGAATTGAACCACCTGTATCAGAACCTAAAGAAAACGGAACTTCGCCTGCTGCCACAGCTGCAGCTGAACCACCGCTAGATCCACCTGGTACGTAATCTAAATTCCATGGGTTGCGCGTTAACTGAAGACCTGAGTTTTCAGTTGAAGAACCCATTGCGAATTCATCCATATTTAATTTACCGATTGTTACCGCTTCAGCTGCCTGTAATTTTTGAACAACTGTTGCATCATAAATCGGATCAAAGTTTGCTAGAATTTTACTAGAGCAAGTTGTACGTAAATCTTTTGTGACAATATTATCTTTTACACCGATTGGCATACCAAATAATAGGCCAAATTCATCTTTTGTTTGTAATGCTTCATCAAGCTCTTTTGCATAAGCACGAGCATTGTCTTCATTAAGCGCTAAGAACGCACCTACTTTATCATCTACTTCATTAATACGTTTGTATGATTCGTCTACTAAATCTTGTACACGTACTTCTTTCTTGTGTAAAAGGCTATGTAGTTCTGAAAGTTTACGATCGAATAAAGACATCGTAAAGCCTCCTTCCTTATTCTAAAATAGTTGGTACTCGAATGTAGCCATCCTTGTGGTCTGGCGCATTTTTTACTACGTCTTCAATTGGTAAACCTTTAGCTGGCTTATCTTCACGCATTACGTTTTTCATATCCAATACGTGAGAAGTTGGTTTTACATTTGTAGTATCTAACTCATCTAATTGTTCTGCATATGTAATAATAGCATCTAATTGTTTTGTAAATAGTTCTGCTTCGTCATCCGTCACCGCAAGTCTCGCTAAGTTTGCAACGTGCTTTACTTGATCAACAGAAATTCTTGACATGTTCCTTCACCTCCGAATATTCGTCCCACTACAATATACTGATAATACCAAACTTCACTAGCAACAGGCAACATTTCTGAGACTAGTTCCTAAAATATTAAAAACCCCGCCAGACAAGACAGGGCTTACATTTATCACTTCTATTTTATACCAAATCTATTTCATTCAAACAACATTCCATACTTTTCCTTCGTCATAAAATATTTCTCTCTTGCATAGGTATAAAATAACCTTCTTTTTAGAAAAGATAGATAGAAAGAGAAACATGCTTTAGATGAACACACCACTATGTTTTAATTTCACTAGTCTTTGGGAAAGTAAAGAAAACGAATAACTACTTTACCGTAAAAGAGGTGCTATAAAAATTGAATAAAATACTTATACAGTCAGTCATCCACCAGCGCCCTGTGTATCAGCAAAGCGGAAGATGGTTTGTATTAGATGAAGAATTCAAGTGGGATTTGTCCACCTTGCAAAAAGATGTTTTTGCTTGTTTAAATAAAGCCTTTCATATTCCTATCATTTTTTGTGATTCGTGCGAAGCCAATAAAATTGTCTCTGCCCTTGGAGAAGAAGAAACAGAGTACCTGCAGTTTGCATCAGGCGTTTACTGGCGAGAAGTAGGCATTATATTTATTTTTAAATTTGATGACTATCTTCCGCTCATTGAAACGATCTTTCACGAGCTGCGCCACTATATTCAAGATCACATCCCTTATTATCAGAAAGAATTTGAGCTAGATAAAAAGCGCCCGTATGAAGAGCGGACAACCGAACAAGATGCATTTGCATTTGCTGCTTATTATCTTGCTAAGTTTACGAAACAAAATTCTCACGCCATTTCTTCATAGGAGGCAATTTCATAGAATTAAAAACAGACACTGCTCAAGCAGTGTCTGTTTTTGCTTACTCTTCGTAAATATGAACGAACGGCTTGTCTTCATCTGCTTTTCTAACAATGAGAGCTTCCGGTCCGCTTACTGAGTTAATAGAGATACTCGTTTCCATATATGAAGGGAAATGGTCAAGCATTAAACCAGCAACGTACTGAGTAAATCCTACAATTTCACCTTTTCCGTAAAATTGTACGGGAATATCAATCGTCATTTTTTGAAGCTGTCCATCTTTGTAATACCCTTTCCCTACTACGCTTGTAAAGTTCGGGAAGTAGTCTTCGATTTGCGCTTTAAACTCATCAAATTTCATCGCATCATCTCGGTGATCTTTTGTTGCATCTGATGATGGGAATAAATAATATTGCTCGTCTAAATTATCCCAGCTGCCAACGGCCGTATCATTTGAACCTGCATTTCCGACAGCTATAAAGTTACCCGGTGTTAAAGAGGACTTAGCACTTTGTTTGAATAATGCTACTCGAACTGGCACATTTTCTAAGCCTTTGATGTTGCGCATACGCTTAACAATCTCATCTGCCATTTGCTTTCCTTGGGCTTCAATCTCTTTATTTGTAAGCTTCACTTCACGGGCATAGCCATTTTCTTCTGTATAATAATGAACGGAATTCATCGCCAGGCCAATTGTGACGCCTCCAAGTTTTACCTTGTCGTCTCCGTCTTGAATAAGGTAGTCTTGCTCAGTAATGTTTGCTAAGTACATTGGACTTGTTTCATTACGAGTTTTCAAATCGCCTTTTTCTGTATCAATTGGGTTTAATCCATTGTTTTTAAGCTTCTTTTTCGCCGTATCATCTTTTGTTTTGCTTTGAAGATCTTTAAACTGTTTATCACTCAGCTTACGGCTTAACCATGAGCGAATAGTATCTTTATCAAGATACTGGCCTTCTTGATACACATATTTTTTCGGAGAATAGCTATCTGTCGATAAGCGCATTAAGCCTGTTTCAAATTCTTGCGCATCCAAGCGGTTGTTTAAGTTTGCTGCTACTAAGCCTCTTGCCACTCCCGCTTTAAATGGAAGAATTGTTCGGTAATAATCATCTGAAATACTATACTTCGGAATAACTGCTTTTTCTTTCTTGTTGTTGGTTTGTTGAACAGTCTCTTTATCGTCCGAAAGATTCGGTGCACACGCTGAAGTTACAAGCATGACCGCAAGAGAAAGTAACAATATCTTTTTCAACTACACACACCTCTTATTTATTTAATTCCGTAAGTAGCCTTGCCTCATCCCATACTTCAATTTCAAGCTCGTTAGCTTTTATCAGTTTGGAACCAGCCTCTTCCCCTGCCACAACAAGGTCTGTCTTTTTACTTACGCTTCCTGTGACTTTACCGCCAAGTGCTTCAATTTGTGCTTTTGCCTCATTGCGAGATAGCTGTTCAAGCTTACCTGTTAATACAACGGTTTTACCAGCAAAAACAGAATCTACATTTTCTACACTTACAAGCTTGGGTCCTTTGTATGTAAGGTTTACTCCATACTCTTTTAATTCATGTATAAGTTCTTGAACCTCTTCTTGTGTAAAATAAGCGACAATAGCATCAGCCATTTTGGCACCAATTTCATTAATTGCCACTAATTCATCATACGTTGCTTTTGTTAACTTGTCTATGGTTTCAAAGTGCTGAGCCAACGTCTTTGCAGCTTTTGCTCCGACATGGCGAATACCCAAACCAAAAAGCAAACGCTCAAGCGAATTTTCTTTCGATGTTTCGATGGCTGCAATCAAATTATCAGCAGATTTCTCACCCATGCGCTCAAGCTCGATTAACTGCTGTTTTGTCAGCGTATAAATATCCGCTACGTCTTTAATTAACTGTTCGCGAAATAATTGCGATATAACTTTTTCACCAAGTCCATCAATGTTCATCGCATTGCGGGACACGAAATGAATAAGTCCTTCACGAATTTGAGCAGGACAGCTTGGATTAATGCAGCGAAGCGCAACTTCTCCTTCTAAACGCACCAGTTCACTTTCACATTCCGGACAGTGAGTAGGCATCGTAAACTCTTGCTCTTCTCCCGTTCGCTTCTCTTCAATCACATTCACTACCTCAGGAATAATATCTCCTGCTTTTTTCACTACGACATAATCTCCGATGCGAATGTCTTTTTCGCGAATCAAATCTTCATTGTGAAGAGACGCACGCTGTACCGTCGTACCTGCTACTTGAACAGGCTCCAAAATAGCTGTTGGCGTAATGACACCTGTACGGCCTACCGTCAGCTCAATATTTACAAGCTTGGTTACGACTTCTTCAGCAGGAAACTTATAAGCAATAGCCCAGCGTGGACTTTTGGCCGTTGTTCCAAGCTCAGCCTGCTGATCAAATGAATCTACTTTTACAACAATGCCATCAATATCATAAGATAGTTCTGGACGTTGCGTTTGCCAGCTTTCGATGTAAGCAATCACATCATCAATGGTTTCACACGTCTGTCTTTCTTTATTTGTTTTAAACCCAAGCTCATCAAGTAAATTCAAACTTTCGCTGTGAGAGTCGATTTCTAATTCTCCCGTATCAGTCATGGCATATACAAAGATATCTAAATTACGTTTTGCCGCAATTTTAGGATCTAACTGACGCAGTGAGCCTGCAGCTGCGTTACGCGGGTTAGCAAACGGAACTTCATCCCTTTCCATTTTTGCTTCATTAAGTGCTTCGAATGATTTTCTCGGCATAAATGCTTCTCCGCGAACTTCCATTGATAACGGTTCTTTAATTCGCAGTGGAATAGAGCGAATTGTTTTTAAGTTTTCAGTAATATTTTCACCAGTTGTACCGTCTCCGCGCGTAGCTCCCAGCACTAAGTATCCATCTTCATAGCGAAGAGATACAGCAAGGCCGTCAATTTTAAGTTCGCATACATAAGAAAACTCATCTCCAACGGCTTGGCGCACTCGGCGATCAAAATCCCGAAGGTCTTCTTCATTAAATGCATTTCCCAAACTTAGCATAGACGTTTGATGCTGAACCTTCTCAAACGCATCGAGCACTTGGCCGCCGATGCGCTGAGTAGGTGAGTCAGCTGTTTTTAATTCTGGAAATGATTCTTCTATCTCAATTAACTCATTCATTAATTTATCGTATTCTGCATCTGGAACAGATGGTTGATCTAACACATAATATTCATAGCCATATTGATTTAATAAGTCGCGTAATTCTTGAACGCGTGATTTAGCTGTCTCAAACTCCATATTCTAGCTCCTTTTCACGATTACACTTTCGTAACCGGGGCAAATTTAGCAAGCAGTCTTTTTACACCTGTAGGACTAGGAAAAGCAATGTCTAATTCTTTTGAATCTCCTTCTCCTTTTACACTTACAACTGTACCAATTCCCCATTTTTTATGCTCGGCCTTGTCTCCAACGCTCCATCCAATTGATTCACTGCCTGTTGACACAAGCTTCGTTTTTGCCACGGCCGCTTGTCGGCGCGCTGCAAACGGCGAAGCTGAAGCCCCTGAACGACCAGCAGCAGGTTTGCGCATTGCTTCATTTAAAGATTCCACAAGCTCGCTTGGGATTTCTCCAATGAAGCGCGATTTTGGATTAACGTTTGTTTTACCAAATAGTGTGCGCATTTGAGCATTTAATAAATATAATTCTTGTTCAGCACGCGTAATGCCTACATAGGCTAAGCGTCGTTCCTCTTCCATTTCATTATCTTCGAATAATGATCGGCTATGAGGGAATACGCCTTCTTCCATACCCATTAGAAAAACAACCGGGAACTCTAGACCTTTTGCCGAGTGAAGCGTCATCAGAATCACTTGTTCGTTCTCTTCTTCTTCCTCGTCGTCAAGCTTATCGATATCAGCAACAAGTGCTAAATCGGTTAAAAATGCTACTAAGCTTTTATCTTCACTTGCTTCTTCAAACGTTTTTGTGACAGATAAAAACTCATCAATATTCTCTAAGCGGCTTTGTGCTTCAATTGTTTTTTCCACTTTAAGCGCTTCACGGTATCCTGTTCTTTCTAATACTTGTTCCACAAGCTCTGTAACAGACATATAGTCTTGCATTTGAGCTAAGTTCGAAATCATCGATTGGAAATCACGAAGGGCTTTTGTTGCTTTGCCTGTTAACCCCATTAATTCTACTTCATCCAGTGCTTTGAAAATCGAAATGTCATGAACGTTTCCGTAATTGGCCACTTTATCGACTGAAGTAGCTCCAACTCCGCGCTTTGGAACGTTCACAATACGAGCTAAGCTAATGTCATCATCTTGGTTGGCAATTAAGCGCAAGTACGCAAGTAAATCTTTAATCTCTTTGCGGTCGTAGAACTTAATGCCGCCGACAATTGTATAATTAATATTGGATTTTAACAGCACTTCCTCCATCACACGAGACTGTGCATTTGTACGATACAAAATGGCAAAATCACTGTATTTACGCTTTCCGCTGTCTACTGCTTCTTTAATTTTACGTGCTACAAACTGTGCCTCATCATGCTCACTCATTGCTTGGTAATGGTAAATCTTCTGGCCTTCATCGTTTTCCGTCCATAAGTTTTTCACTTTACGATTCATATTGTTTGCAATGACGCCGTTTGCCGCAGCCAAAATCGTTTTAGTTGAACGATAATTTTGTTCAAGCAAAATGGTTTTCGCTTTTGGGTAATCTTTTTCAAATGACAAGATATTTGTAATATCAGCCCCGCGCCAGCGGTAAATAGACTGATCTGAATCCCCTACTACGCATACATTTTCAAATCTTGCAGCTAGCAAGCGAACCAGCATATACTGTGCATGGTTTGTATCTTGATACTCGTCCACATGAATATATTGAAACTTGCGCTGATAGTAAGTTAACACTTCAGGAACTCGTTTAAATAGCTGAATCGTTGTCATAATCAAATCATCAAAATCAAGCGCTTGGTTTTTCTTTAAACGCTTTTCATACTCTTTGTAGACTTTGCTTACAACTTCTTCATACGGTCCCGCTGCTGTTTTATCAAATTCTTCCGCTACTTTCAGTTCATTTTTAGCTGAACTAATGCTTCCTAATAACGAGCGCGGATCGAATTTTTTCGGATCGATGTTTTGATCTTTTAAAATATTTTTAATAACGGACAGCTGATCCGTTGAATCTAAAATCGTAAAGTTACGATTAAAGCCAATACGATCAATATCTCTTCGTAAAATACGCACGCACATCGAGTGGAACGTTGAAATCCAGATATCTTCTGCCACTCCGCCAACGATATTTGAAACACGCTCTCTCATTTCACGAGCTGCTTTGTTTGTAAAAGTAATGGCTAAAATATTCCAAGGTGCAACTTCTTTTTCTGCCATTAAAAACGCAATTCGATGCGTTAATACACGTGTTTTTCCACTTCCTGCACCGGCCATAAGTAATAGTGGTCCGTCTGTTGTTTTAACTGCCTCTTGTTGCTGAGGGTTTAATCCTGTTAATAATTTTTCACTTAAAAAATTCACGTTTTCACCGCCTATATCGAACATATATTCTCTATTCTACTTTATTTATTTTTCACTGTGCAATATTCTTTTTTACTGCTTTTACAGTTTTTAACGCTTCCGATAAATTTGTATAAATAACATTTCCTACAATAACCGTATCGGCTAGCTCTCCCATCTCACTCGCTTGCTCTTTTGTCTCAATACCTCCGCCGTAAAATAACTTCGTCTCATTTAGCGAATTTTTCACTTCTGCCACTAATTCAGGATCTCCATACGTTCCGCTGTATTCTAGATAGAAAACGGGCAAATGAAACATGCGTTCAGCCATACGAGCATACGCTACAACGTCTTCTGCATCCAAATCTGTTTTCGCTTCCGTTAGCGCAGCTACTTTTGCTTCGGGGTTAAGTACGCAGTATCCTTCTACAAAAATTTCATCCCAGTCCATGATCTCTCCGTATTCCTTCATCGCCGCGTGATGTAAATCAACAATCCACTTTGGATCCTTGCTGTTTAAAACGGTCGGAATAAAATAAGAATCAAACCCAGGTGTTACAGAGTCAATTGTTGATACTTCAAGCGCACACGGCACCGTGTAGCGGCGAATACGCATTAACAGCTGCAGTACATTGTCTAGAGTCACTCCATCAGATCCTCCGACAAGAACCGCATCCGTGCCGGATTCGCAAATTTTCTCCAAATCTGCATCTGAAATCTCTTTATTAGGATCTAATTTAAAGACATGTCTCCACTCTTTAATATCATACATATATGTTCCTCCATTTCTTTACACTTAAAAGTTCGCGCTCGTCCATTTGTTCATTATAACAAAACTAAGAGGGTGAAATGAAAGGAAAACCGAACTTTTCATCACGTTTTTTGTTTTCAAAAAATATGTACAAAAGATATGGTTTCACCCTCAAATCCGGAAGAAAACATCACAAAAAAAGCCCATTTTGCACAAGGTTATTGTTTCTCTGCATAGGATATGCTAATATATAGCTACTAAAATTCATATGATATACGCTGAAGGATCAATAGTACTTAAATCCTCTTCACAAAGCGAACTAGGGACGGTGGGAGCCTAGAGAATGGTTTAAGGAAAAGGCAATCTGGAGTATATACAGACGAAGGTGGATACATTTTGTATCAACCAGGGTGGAACCGCGGGAAAAACTCTCGTCCCTGGGCATATTGTTGATATGCCCAGGGACGAGAGTTTTTTTGTACCCGCTCTTTTTGTTTCGCTTGAATCACTACCATTTACAGGAGGAATTAGAATGTCAAAAACAATGGATCAAATCGTATCTCACGCTAAACACCGCGGCTTTGTATTTCAAGGATCTGAAATTTACGGCGGTCTTGCAAATACATGGGATTACGGCCCGCTTGGCGTAGAATTAAAAAACAATATTAAAAAAGCATGGTGGAAAAAATTCATTCAAGAATCTCCATACAACGTTGGTTTAGACGCTGCGATTTTAATGAATCCAAAAACATGGGAAGCTTCTGGTCACTTAGGAAACTTTAATGACCCAATGATCGACTGTAAGGATTGTAAAGCCCGTCATCGTGCCGATAAATTAATTGAAGAAAAACTTCAAGAAAAAGGCATTGAAATGATCGTAGACGGCCTTTCATTCGATGCAATGGCTGACTTAATTAAAGAACATGAAATTACATGTCCTGAGTGTGGTTCAGCTAACTTCACTGAAATTCGTCAATTTAACTTAATGTTCAAAACGCACCAAGGTGTTACTGAAACATCAACAAATGAAATTTACCTTCGTCCTGAAACAGCTCAAGGTATTTTCGTAAACTTTAAAAACGTTCAGCGCTCAATGCGTAAAAAGCTTCCGTTCGGTATCGGCCAAGTGGGTAAAAGCTTCCGTAACGAAATTACACCTGGTAACTTCACATTCCGTACGCGTGAATTTGAACAAATGGAACTTGAATTCTTCTGTAAACCAGGCACTGAATTAGAGTGGTTTAACTACTGGAAAGAAACATGTAACAAATGGCTTCTTTCTCTTGGTATGAAAGAAGAAAACGTTCGTCTTCGCGACCATGATGATGATGAACTTTCTCACTACAGTAATGCAACAACAGACTTTGAATACAAGTTCCCATTCGGCTGGGGCGAACTATGGGGCGTAGCTTCTCGTACAGACTATGACTTAAAACAGCACATGGAACACTCTGGAGAAGACTTCCAATATGTTGATCAAGAAACAAACGAACGCTATGTACCTTACTGCATCGAGCCTTCTTTAGGTGCTGACCGTGTAACATTAGCTTATATGATTGATGCATATGAAGAAGAAACGTTAGAAGATGGATCTTCTCGTACAGTTATGCAGCTTCACCCTGCTTTAGCACCATTTAAAGCTGCTGTATTACCACTTTCTAAAAAGCTTTCTAATGAAGCTCGCGCTGTCTTTGAAGATTTAGCAAAATACTTTATGATTGACTATGATGATGCTGGTTCAATCGGTAAACGTTACCGTCGCCATGATGAAATCGGTACGCCGTTCTGTATTACATTCGACTTCGATTCATTAGAAGACAATCAAGTAACAATCCGTAACCGCGACACAATGGAACAAAAACGTGTAGCAATTAGCGACCTTAAAAATATCATTGAAGAAGCAACTCAGTTTTAATTAAAAAATAAGCGTATGGCTGCTTCAGCCATACGCTTTACTTTTGATTTGAATCTTCTTGAAGGCGTTCTAACACCATTTGATACGCATCGCTTCCATAATTCAAGCAGCGTTTAACACGGGAAATAGTCGCTGTGCTTGCTCCAGTTTCCGTCTCAATTTTATGGTACGTGTTGCCTTCTCTCAGCATTCTTGCCACTTCTAAGCGCTGTGCTAATGATTGAATTTCATTAACTGTACATAGGTCATCAAAAAATTGATAGCATTCTTCAATGTTTTCTAATGATAAAATCGCTTGAAATAGCTGATCTAATTCTTTTCCTCGTAGTTTGTTGATTTGCATCGTATCGAACTCCTTTATCATTGGCTTTCTTTACTGGTTGTTTCTATCTATAAAATACAGTTTCTATATTTGTTTGCACATACATTCATTCTGTATGAAGACAGCCAATTTCATACAAATTTCAAATTCCTTTGATACTTTTATATTTTAACGCATTATAGACGGAAAAAGTACTTTTTTATTCATAACATCATAAATTCCTACTGGCGTGATACGAATATAAGGCAAATGTGTAGACGAAAAGAACAGCAGTGAATAGACAGGATCATCGTGTTTGTATCCTCGCTCACACAGCACTTTCTTGAGTTCTACCTCTCGTTTACTTAATTCCTCCATCGGCAGATTCGACATGACTCCTTTTAACGGAAGATCCAGTTCGTATACTACTTTCTCATCTTCGGTAATGACAATACCCCCTCCAATTTCTTTCATACGTTTAAATGCACACATCATATCTTTTTTCGATTTTCCAATTAAAATAAAATCACCTGTATTTGAAAATGAACTCGCCAGTCCCGATACATTTGTCGCAAATCCTTTTAACAGGGTATTGATCCGCCACTTGCCTTCTCGGTCCACCAGCACTAAAAAACTTTCATCATGATCAGAGGCTAATACATCTCCGCTCACATTCAAGTGAATTGAATACGGCTCCATAATAACAGCATTTTTCATTTTTACGCCTACTGGCATTGAAAATTGAAAATCGTCCATCGTTAAATCAAAGTCCAACTTTAACGGGGAAAAACCAAACTTTTCCCAAGGAAATTCTGCTGAGGCTAATGCTTGTTCTTTGCCTTCTTTTTTCATCCACTTTCCTTTTGCTAGCACAGAGACTGGAGTAGGCCGCATAGGATCTTCTAAAATATTAATATTAGCCACACAGCCTGTTGCTACATGCCCGTGCAAATGTTCCATGTTATAATAGCGAGCAATATTTACAGACACCATATTATAAGCATCTAACAGGGGAACCCCTTCTGAAATAGCTAATGTAATTAACATATCTGACACGCCATTTTGGTAAAAAGAAGGCGGAGAACCGTCTGTATTCATCGTAATATGGTCAAAATAATCTACCTGCAGCTCTTTTAACTCCTGAAGCAATTTTGGCAAATCCGGCCGAATTGAAGAGTGGCGTAAAGCAACGTCATAACCTTGTGTTAACCGAGCAACAACATCTTCCCCCGTCATAGACTCATGATCGCTGTCTGCTCCGAGCAATTTCATTTTTGCCAAGGTAAATGCTGATGCCCCCGGGAAATGTCCTTCAATGTGCTTTCTCATCCTTTTTGTCTCTTGAACCCAGTGAAGCATTAAATCATCTCCGTCTAAAAGCTTCGGCCAACTTGTCAGTTCGCCTCCTTGTAAGACAGCTTCATTTTGTAGCCAAGAAGTAATGTTCGTGTGTGAGAAGATGTCAGCCTCTTCATCAATTTCCGTCTGGGAATCAAATCTGCACCACCAGTACAGCGATTGTGGTAACGTTTTCATTTCTTCAATCAATGAAAATGCCGTTTTTTGTTCAAGCTGTAAAGCGAGAATTAAATTATCATTAAATAAAGTCGTTGTTCCATGCTTGGCTGCATATTTGGAAAAAGTCTGGGGATTATATAACTGAAACGGGTGAACATGCGGCTCAATATACCCAGGAACCACATATTTATCACTGCAGTCTATAATCTCTGTAGAAGCGTCTGTGTGCTTAGGCATCTCTGAGCCAACGTATACAATACGATCTTGGTAAACCCAAATATGTGCTTTTTTCCACTGCTTCATTCGAGCGTTCAAATATGTTGCATCTTTTAAGACAATAGTTGGTGCTTTTTGACCGTTTAATACTAAGAGCTGCTGTCTAATATGTTTGCTTTTCCAGCGGTATCTTTGTTCCGGCATGCTAAATTCCCCCTAATTTACTATGTATTTTTATCGTAACACATCCGTGATGTAAACGCATTCAGAAACTGTTATTAATTTTATGAATAAAGGTGATAAAACATGAAACCAAATATCGGTATTGTTAACGCATTAATTCGACTTACACTGGGCTTTACCCTTCTTTCTTGGACAACATCTCGTTTATCTCGCAGACCGTACAAAGATTCATACATCTTCTTAGGGTTAATGGGAGCTTTAAAAGTTGCAGAAGGCATCACGCGTTTTTGCCCCCTTACGTACGCATATGATTCATGTCAAAAACATGATGAACATGAACACCATCCAAATGGAAATGAAGAAACGTATAATCCTTCATAAGGTAAAAAGGAGAGCCTGGGCTCTCCTTTTTTATTTTAAAGCTGCTTTTGTTAATGCACGATGACCGATGTCTTTGCGATAGAAAAAGCCTTTTTCTACATCGATATGAGCCATTTGCTTGTATACTTCTTGCTGCGCTTCTTGAAGAGTTGCTCCTTTAGCACCTACTAATAGAACACGGCCGCCGTTTGAAACGTATGTGTCGTTTTCTAAAGCTGTACCAGCGTGGAAAACAAGCGCGTCTTCACTAACCGCATCCAAACCGTTAATTGGCGCACCCTTTTGATAATCTTCTGGGTAGCCTGCTGCTGCTAATACGATTCCGATAGCCGCTTCATCATCCCATTCAATTTCTACTTTTTCTTCTTTCAAAATGCGAAGAAGCACGTCGACTAAATCGCTTTTCATACGCGGCAGTACGACCTGTGTTTCAGGATCTCCAAAACGCGCATTAAATTCGATAACTTTTGGTCCTTTTTGTGTTTGAATCAGACCAGCATATAGAATTCCTGTATACTCACATCCTTCTTCAGCTAATCCTTTAGCCATTGGAAGTAAGATGTTTTCTACAGCCTCTTGTACTTCTGCATCACTGATTTGTGGAACAGGAGAGTAAGCCCCCATGCCTCCTGTGTTTGGACCTTGATCGCCGTCAAAAGCACGCTTATGATCTTGTGCAATTACCATTGGATATACATTTGTACCGCGTACAAATGCCATTAATGAAAATTCTTCACCATCCAAAAATTCTTCTACAACTACTTTTGCACTTGCTTCTTTAAATTTTTGGTCAACTAGAAAATCACGTAATGTATCTACAGCTTCTTCCACTGTTAAAGCAACAGTTACACCTTTACCAGCCGCTAAGCCGTCTGCTTTAATAACAATTGGAGCGCCTTGCTTTTCCACATATGCTTTTGCTTCCTCGTAAGACGTAAATGTTTCATACGCTGCGGTTGGAATATCATACTTTTTCATGAGCTCTTTTGCAAAGCTTTTGCTTCCTTCAATCATCGCTGCTTGTTTGCGCGGTCCAAAGACTGGAAGACCTTCTTGTTCAAATCGATCAACAATGCCTTCAATTAGCGGATTTTCTGGTCCAACAATTGTTAATCCAATCTTGTTTTCTTTTGCAAATAGCACAAGTTCTTCTTGGCTGCTTTCATCGATTGGTACAATCGTTGCCACATCTCTCATGCCCGGATTTCCTGGTGCTACAAACACTTCGTTAACAAGTGGACTTTTTGAAGCTTTCCATGCAATTGTATGCTCTCTTCCGCCTTTTCCAATAACTAAAACATTCACGTTCTTCACCTCATTAATGTTTAAAATGTCTTACGCCTGTAAATACCATTGCAATGCCGTATTCATCTGCTTTTGCAATTGACTCTTCATCACGAATTGATCCGCCTGGCTGAATAATAGCTGTGATTCCTGCTTTAGCTGCTGCTTCTACTGTATCCCCCATTGGGAAGAACGCATCTGAACCTAAAGCTGAACCTTGTGCTTTTTCACCAGCTTGTTCAATCGCAATTTTTGCAGCGCCTACGCGATTCATTTGACCCGCTCCTACGCCAATTGTCATGTCATCTTTTGCAAGTACAATAGCATTAGACTTAACATTTTTAACAACTTTCCATGCTAATTTTAAATCTGCCCACTCTTTTTCTGTTGGCTCACGTTTCGTTGGAACAGTAATCGTTGCATCATCAAATCCGAATACATCTTCATCCTGAACAAGCACGCCGCCTTTTACAGATGTTAAGAAAGCTTCTTTTTCTGCCTTTTCATCAAGTTCGATCGTTAGTAAACGAAGGTTTTTCTTAGCTGTTAATACATCTAATGCTTCTTGATCGAACGCAGGAGCAATGATGATTTCTAAGAAAATTTCTTTTAACTGAATAGCCGTTTCACGGTCGATAGGACGGTTAGCTGCTACGATACCGCCAAAGATAGATGTAGGATCTGCTTCGTATGCTTTTTGATAAGCTTGAGCAATTGTTTCACCCACACCTACACCGCAAGGATTCATATGTTTGATCGCTACGATAGCCGGCTCTTTGAATTCTTTTACGATTTGAAGAGCTGCATTTGCATCGTTGATATTATTGTATGATAACTCTTTTCCATGGAGCTGCGTAGCTGTTGCAATAGAACCTTTTTGTGTTAACGGCTTTTTATAGAAAGAAGCTTGTTGGTGCGGATTTTCTCCGTATCGTAAGCCTTGAACACGCTCATACGTTACTGTTAATTTCTCAGGAGTTGTTTCACCTGTAATGTTTGTTAAGTATTCAGCGATTAATGCATCATAAGCTGCCGTGTGACGGAATACTTTTGCTGCTAATCGTTGATTAGTTTCAAATGAAACATTGCCATCAGCTTTTAACTCTTCTACTACGGTTGCGTAATCGCTTGGATCTACTACAACTGAGACAGAACGATAGTTTTTCGCAGCTGAACGAAGCATTGTAGGTCCACCGATGTCAATATTCTCAATCGCTTCAGCAAGCGTTACATCCTCTTTTTCAATTGTCTTTTTAAATGGATATAAGTTTACAACTACAAAGTCGATTGGCGAGATATTATGCTCTTTCATTTGTGCTTGATGCTCTTCATTATCGCGTAACGCTAATAAAGCACCGTGAACGTTAGGATGCAATGTTTTTAAACGACCGTCTAAAATTTCTGGAAAATCAGTTACTTCAGAAATTCCGATAACGTCAATGCCGTTTTCTTCTAGCGTACGTTTTGTACCGCCAGTTGAAATAATTTCTACTCCTAAGTCCTTTAATTCTTGTGCAAATGAAACAATACCTTCTTTATCAGATACGCTAATAAGTGCGCGTTTTGCTGTCATTTTGTAAACTCCTCCTGATCCGATCTCTCATTTAAAATCTTTCTTTCACTACTACTCTACCATAGTAAAGGATTAAAACTTTTTTGACAAGGTTACATCCTATTTATTTAACTGCGGCTTGTTCAAATAATTCATTTAGTACCGCGGGATAAAATTGATGTTCAATTTCATGAATGCGGGCCTCAACGGTTTCTCTTGTATCGCCTTTTTCAATGCGAATAGCCTGCTGATCAATAATTGGTCCTGTATCCATTCCTTCATCTACAAAATGCACGGTAATTCCAATCACTTTTACTCCTGCATCAAAAGCTTGACCAATAGCATCAATCCCAGGAAATGCAGGTAAAAGCGACGGATGAATATTAACAATACGATTTTTGTATGGCTTAAGCAACGTCGAACCAACTAATCGCATATATCCTGCTAAAACAAGAAATTCTACTTTAGCTGATGTAAGCTCTGCAAGAATTGCTGCTTCATACGCTTCTTTATTTTCATAGTTTTTAGGCGAACAAACAAAGCATGGTATTCCACATGCTTTTGCTCGTTCAATTACGTATGCATCGGGTTTATTGCAAACAACAAGCGCAATATTTGCTTTTAATCGACCTGACTGAGTTGCTTCGTAGATGGATTGAAAGTTACTGCCGTTTCCAGAAGCAAACACTGCAATATTTATCATGCAAACGTCCCTCCAGCAAATTCAACACCTGTTCCTTCTTTTACACGTCCGATAACAAATGCTTTTTCGCCTTCGTTTTCAATTGCTTCAATGACTTTATTCATATCTTCAGGTTCAACAGCTAAAACAAATCCGATTCCCATGTTGAATACTTCGAACATTTCTTTACGGTCTAGCTTGCCTTGCTCTTCAAGGAAATCAAACACGTATGGAATTGGCCAAGAACCGTAATCGATTTCTACACCTAAACCTTCAGGAAGCATACGAGGTATATTTTCAACAAACCCGCCTCCAGTAATATGAGCCATACCTGCAATCTTAGCTGCATGTAATGCTTTTAGGACCGGCTTCACGTATATTTTTGTTGGCGTTAATAACTCAACTCCAAGCTTTTCGTTAAAACCAGCGTAAGTTTCTTGAAGATTTAATCCTTGATCATCAACGATTTTACGTACAAGAGAGTAGCCGTTGCTGTGAATACCGCTAGATGAAATACCGATCAACAGCTGTCCAGCTTTAATCTCATCTCCAGTAATAATTTCTGACTTTTCTACTGCTCCTACTGTAAACCCTGCAAGATCATATTCATCTTCTTCGTATAAACCTGGCATTTCAGCTGTTTCTCCGCCAATTAACGCACAGTTAGATTGTTCACAGCCGTCTGCAATTCCTTTTACAATCGATTCAATTTTTTCAGGAACTGCTTTCCCGCAAGCAATATAATCTAAGAAGTAAAGTGGCTCTGCTCCTTGTGCTAAAACGTCGTTTACACACATGGCCACTGCATCCACACCGATTGTGTCATGCTTATCCATTTGAAAAGCAAGTTTCAATTTTGTTCCTACTCCATCTGTACCAGAAACAAGAACAGGCTCTTTTAAATTCAATGTAGATAAATCGAACATTCCGCCAAAGCCGCCGACTGTTCCCATAATACCTGCACGAGCAGTGCGTTCTACGTGCTTTTTAATACGTGAAACAGCTTCATATCCTGCTTCTAAGTCAACTCCAGCTTGTTTATATGAATATGACATGTTGTCACTCCTTTTTTACGTTAAAACTAACAAGTTACCTTTTCATGAGGGTGTACAGTATCTGGATAAATTTCAGTTGGATACTTTCCAGTGAAACATGCCATACACTGTCCGCCGTTGCCTTCATACTGTCTGCCGATTGCATCTACTAACCCTTCGTTGCTTAAGAAAACAAGTGAATCAGCTTCAATCAATTCACGAATTTCTTCAACAGAGCGTGTAGCAGCAATTAGCTCAGAGGATGACGACGTGTCAATTCCATAAAAACATGGATTTTTGATAGGGGGTGAACTGATGCGTACATGTACTTCAGTTGCTCCTGCTTCTCGAAGCATACGAACAATGCGACGGCTTGTTGTGCCGCGAACGATAGAATCATCTACCATGACAACACGTTTACCCTCTACAATTTTACGTACAGGAGACAGCTTCATTTTTACACCTTGTTCACGCAATTCTTGTGAAGGCTGAATGAATGTACGGCCTACGTATCGATTCTTAATTAAACCTAATTCGTATGGAATTCCTGACTGTTCTGCAAAACCGATCGCTGCTGAAATACTTGAATCGGGAACGCCTGTTACAACGTCTGCCTCAATCGGTGACTCAACTGCAAGTTGTTTCCCAAGGTTTTTACGAGCAGAGTGAACATTGATTCCATCAATATTGCTATCTGGTCTTGAGAAATAAATATATTCCATACTGCAAATTGCACGGTTTACATTTAATGTGAAACGTTCTGATTGAATACCTTCATCGTTAATAATAAGTAATTCACCCGGCTCTACATCACGCTCATGAACTGCTCCAACGATATCGAACGCACATGTTTCAGAAGCTACTACATAAGCATCACCTAATCGTCCAATTGATAACGGACGCAATCCGTGAGGGTCAAGTGCAACCATCATCGTATCTTCTGTTAAGATAACGAATGCGTATGCGCCTTTAACCATTGATAAAGCATTTTTTACTTTATCTTTCATATCTTCATAGCCGCTTCGTTTAATTAAATGAGCAAGTACTTCTGTATCCGATGTTGATTGAAAAATACTCCCTTGGTTTTCCAGCTGATGCTTTAATGCATTTGCATTAACCAAGTTTCCATTATGAGCTAACGCAAGGCTTCCGCTATGAGAGCGGAAGTGAAGGGGTTGAACATTTTCAAACCCTCCGCCTCCAGCTGTTGCATAACGAACGTGTCCAATTGCTGCTTTACCGTTTAGTTGCTCTAACTCTCCGTGGCCAAATACTTCGTTAACAAGACCGACACCTTTCATTACTGTCACTTTTTCTCCGTCTGTTACAGCAATACCAGCGCCTTCTTGTCCGCGGTGCTGCAAGCTATGCAAACCGTAATAAGCAATCTGGCTTGCATTTTCATGTCCCCATACACCGAATACGCCACATTCTTCGTTTAAGCCTTTGATTTCAGCAAGCATGGAAGCGCTCCTTTCCAAGCAGTAGTTAATTCTTCAACTGATAATTGAACAAGAACATTTTCTTGATGTTTAACAGTTAATGTTGCGTCTTCTGTTACGCGTCCTACTAATGTTACATCTTGTACAAGCATTTCGAATTTTTCTTTATTCTCTGGAGAAACCGTTACGATAAAACGCGATTGTGTTTCACTGAATAGCTCTGCTGTTGCTTCGCCGTCTACCGTTACGTCCACACCTAATCCGCTGCCGTTCATCACTTTTTCAGCTAGTGCTACCGCGAATCCTCCTTCTGCAATATCGTGAGCAGATTGAACTGCGCCTTCACGAATTGCTTGAAGAAGCTGATCTTGACGTGTTTTTTCAACTGCTAAATCTAATTTAGGTGAATGCCCAAATACCGTACCGTTTTCTAGTACTTTTTGAAGCTCAGTACCTGCGAATTCTGCTTCAGCTTTACCAATCACATAGATTAAGTCATCTTTTTGCTTCGCATATTGAGTTGTAATATGGTTGAGATCGTCGATCAAACCAACCATTCCGATAACAGGAGTTGGGTAAATTGCTTCACCTTTTGTTTCATTGTAAAGAGATACGTTACCGCCGATAACCGGAGTCGATAGCTCACGGCAAGCGTCACTCATACCGTCTGTTGCTTTTTCAATTTGCCAGAAGATTTCTGGTTTTTCAGGGTTACCGAAGTTTAAGCAGTCTGTAATTGCAAGAGGCTGGGCACCTGAACATACAAGGTTACGAGCAGCTTCTGCTACTGCAATACGGCCGCCTACTTCTGGGTCTAGGTATAAATAGCGAGAGTTGCAGTCTGTTGTCATCGCTAATGCTTTATTTGTATCACGTACACGAACAACCGCCGCATCAGATCCAGGAGATACAACTGTGTTTGTACGTACTTGATAGTCATATTGGTTGTAAACCCACTCTTTGTTTGCAATAGTAGGCTGTTTTAAAAGTGTTACTAACATATCACTGTGATTTTCAACAGTAGGAGCATATGCTGACTGCTCTTGGAACTCACGATAGTATGCTGGTTCTTGAGATGGCTTGTGGTATACCGGTGCATCTTCTGCTAATGCATCTACAGGAACATCTGCTACTACTTCTCCGTTGTGAGTTAAACGAAGGCGCTTATCGTCGGTTACGTGACCAACTGAAACAGCTTCTAATCCATATTTTTCTACGATTTCTACGATTTCATTTTCACGGCCTTTTTCAACAACGATAAGCATGCGCTCTTGAGATTCTGAAAGCATCATTTCATATGGTGTCATACCTGTTTCACGCTGAGGTACAAGATCAAGGTTCATTTCAATACCAGAACCCGCTTTACTTGCCATCTCTGCTGAAGAACTTGTTAAGCCCGCAGCACCCATATCTTGAATACCGACTAAAGCGTCACACTTGATAAGTTCTAAGCAAGCTTCAAGAAGAAGTTTTTCCATAAATGGATCTCCTACTTGTACAGCAGGACGTTTTTCATCTGACTGATCAGATAGTTCTTCAGAAGCAAATGTTGCGCCGTGGATGCCGTCGCGGCCTGTTTTTGCTCCTACGTACATAACCGTGTTGCCAACGCCTTTAGCTTGACCTTTTTGAATGTCTTCGTGATTAATTAAACCCACACACATAGCGTTAACAAGCGGATTTCCTTCATATGAAGCTTCAAACTGAATTTCTCCGCCTACTGTTGGGATTCCTACACAGTTACCATAACCTGCGATTCCCGCTACTACTTCCTCAAACAAATGACGAACCTTTGGAGATGTTAATTCACCAAAACGCAAAGAGTTTAAAAGTGCAATCGGTCTTGCTCCCATTGAAAAGACGTCACGAATGATACCACCTACACCAGTTGCTGCTCCTTGATAAGGTTCAATCGCTGATGGATGGTTATGACTTTCGATTTTAAATACAACGGCTTGGTTGTCACCAATATCAACGATACCAGCTCCTTCACCAGGACCTTGTAATACTTTTTCACCCGTGATAGGGAATTTTTTCAGTACAGGCTTAGAGTTTTTATAACTGCAGTGCTCTGACCACATAACAGAGAATAAGCCTGTTTCTGTATAATTAGGAGTACGACCAAGCAGCTGCTCTACATTCGCAAACTCTTCGTCTGTTAATCCCATGTCTCGATATAACTTTTGTTCTTTAATTTGCTCTACATTTGGTTCAAGAAGTAACGACATTTTGTTCCCTCCACTGCTTTACGATTGATTGAAATAATTTAAGTCCGTCCGCGCTTCCTAAAAGATCGCTTACCGCTCTTTCTGGGTGAGGCATCATTCCTAATACGTTGCCTGTTTCGTTCGTAATCCCTGCAATATCTTGAAGACTTCCGTTTGGATTATCACCTGCGTATTGGAAAAGAATCTGGTTGTTTTCAATCAATTTTTGTAACGTGTGTTCATCACAATAGTAGTTGCCTTCACCGTGTGCCACTGGAATAGCAATTACTTCATCTTTGCCATAAGCATTTGTAAACATTGTTTCGTTATTAGCTACTTTCAAATTCACTGTTTTACAGATGAATTTTAAGTTTTCATTACGGCGCATAGCACCTGGCAGTAATCCTGCTTCTAATAAAATTTGGAATCCATTACATACACCTAGTACTGGCTTTCCTTGGCTTGCTGCTTTTTTTACAGCGTCCATTACATTTGAGAAACGAGCGATAGCACCTGAACGAAGGTAATCTCCATATGAGAAACCACCTGGAAGCAAGATACCATCATATTGATCTAATGATTCTGTATCGTGCCAAACGTAATCTACTTCTTCACCAAGCTCATCTTTGATAGCATGATACATATCGACGTCACAGTTTGATCCTGGAAAAACAATTACAGCAAATTTCACTGTACGACAACCTCCTCAACCTCGTAACGGTAATCTTCAATTACTGTATTAACTAAAAGCTTTTCACACATTTCTTTTACGCGTTCATCTAATGAATCTGTGCTGTCGATTGTTAGCTCTAAAAATTTACCGATGCGTACTTCTTCTACTTCTTCATAAGACATACGGTGCAATGAATTTTTAACGGCTACTCCTTGAGGGTCTAATACACTTTCTCTTAATGTGACAAATACTTTTACTTTATACATGGTTGGGTTATCCTCCGATTCGCTGTAAGATTTTTTCGTACGCTTCTGTTAAACCGCCTAAATCTCTGCGGAATACATCTTTATCTAATTTTTCGTTCGTATGAACATCCCAGAAGCGGCAAGTGTCAGGTGAAATTTCATCCGCTAAAATAATGTCGCCTTGAGAAGTACGGCCGAATTCTAATTTAAAATCTACTAAGAAAATATCTTTATCTTTGAAAAATTTCGATAATATTTCGTTGATTTGAAGTGCTTGTGCCTTTAAACTATCAATCTCTTCTTGAGTTGCAGCCTTAAGGAAAATCGCATGTTCTGCAAGAATTAATGGATCACCAAGCGCATCGTCTTTGTAATAAAGTTCAACGATTGGCTGTTCAAAACGAATACCTTCTTCTACGCCAATTCGCTTCGCAAGGCTTCCTGCTGTAGCATTTCGTACAACAACTTCAAGCGGGACAATTTCTACTTTCTTAACCGCTTGTTCATGATCTGAAAGCTGCTTCACAAAGTGAGTTGTAATCCCTTGCTCATGTAACATTGAAAATAGTAAACTACTAATTTGATTGTTCAACTGTGCTTTTCCGCTAATCTCCGCTTTTTTCTGACCGTTGAATGCTGTAGCTTCATTTTTATAAGCAACCCACAATACATCTTGCTCATCAGTAGCGTAAATTTTTTTCGCTTTTCCTTCATAAAGTAACTCTTGCTTTTCCATGCTGTCACCTCTACATACAGAATATTCAGATACACTTTCTTAGATAAAGGCAAGGACGTGCCTTGCCTTTTTTATTAAAGACCTAAACGTTCAAAGATCATATCTACATTTTTTAAATGGTGCTTATGATCGAAGCAATCTTCAATCTCTTCTGGTGATAAGTGGCGAGTAATGCGCTCTTCGCCTTCAATTAAAGAACGGAAAGGAACTTGCGTTTCCCATGCTTCCATTGCTTTTGGCTGTACTAAGTCGTATGCTTCTTCGCGTACCATGCCTTTATTGATTAGTGTTAACAGTACACGCTGTGAGTAAATTAATCCTAGTGTACGATCCATGTTGCGCTTCATATTGTCAGGGAATACTGTTAAGTTTTTAACAATGTTTGCAAAACGATTTAACATGTAATTTAAAGCAATCGTTGCATCAGGTAAGATGACACGCTCTGCTGATGAATGAGAGATGTCACGCTCATGCCAAAGCGGTACATTATCATAAGCTGTAACCATATAGCCACGAATTAAGCGAGCAAGTCCCGTTACGTTCTCAGAACCGATTGGATTACGTTTATGAGGCATTGCAGATGATCCTTTTTGACCTTTTGCAAAGTACTCTTCAACCTCACGTGTTTCACTCTTTTGAAGACCGCGAACTTCTACTGCAAATTTCTCAATAGATGTCGCAATTAACGCTAGTACTGACATATAGTGTGCATGACGGTCACGCTGTAATGTTTGCGTAGAGATTGGTGCTGGTGAAATTCCTAACTTCTCACATACGTATTTTTCAACGAAAGGATCGATGTTAGCGAACGTTCCAACTGCTCCTGACATTTTACCGAATTCCACTTCAGCTGCAGCACGTTTTAAACGCTCTAGGTTACGCTTCATTTCTTCGTACCATAATCCCATTTTCAAACCAAATGTCGTTGGCTCAGCGTGTACACCGTGCGTACGTCCCATCATAACCGTATACTTATGTTCTTGAGCTTTTTCCTTTAGTACTTCTACAAAGCGCTCTACGTCACTTAGCAAGATTTCATTAGCTTGCTTTAATAAATAAGATAGAGCTGTATCAACTACGTCAGTTGAAGTCAAACCGTAGTGTACCCACTTGCGCTCTTCACCAAGCGTTTCAGATACTGCACGAGTGAAAGCTACTACGTCATGACGCGTTTCTAATTCAATTTCATTGATGCGGTTAATATCAAAAGATGCATTTTGACGAATTAACTTCACATCTTCTTTCGGAATATGTCCTAATTCTGACCATGCTTCGCAAGCTAGAATTTCAACTTCTAACCAAGCTTTAAATTTATTTTCTTCTGTCCAAATAGCTGCCATTTCTGGTCTTGTATAACGTTCAATCATGTTGTTACTTCCTCCGTTCTTTCCCAAATTCCTAGAGATTCGGCTTTTTCTATCGCCTCATCTATCTTATCAGCTAATACCGTGATATGTCCCATTTTTCTCTTCTCTTTTGCAACTTTTTTTCCGTACAAATGCAAGTGCATATCATCTAAACATTCGATTTTTGCCATTGTGTTCTCAATATGTTCCCCTAATAGGTTAACCATAACAGCAGGTTTTAATAAAGTCGGCTGTGCTAGGGTCCAGTTACAAATGGCTCTTACATGCTGCTGAAATTGAGAAAGATCACAAGCATTGATTGAATAATGACCTGAATTATGAGGTCTAGGTGCCATTTCATTTATATAAAGCTGACCTTCTTCAGTTAGGAACATCTCAACTGCTAATGTACCAACTAAATCTAATCCTTTTGCTATTTCTTGCGCATATTGAAGAGCTTTCGCTTCTTGATCTGCTGTAATACGTGCCGGAACAATCGTTTGGTGCAAAATATGATGCTTATGAATGTTCTCAGCTACTGGTAAACATACCGTTTCGCCTTTTGCATTGCGGTGTACAATAACTGATACTTCTTTATCTAAGTTCATCCACTGTTCTACAATGCATTCCGACTGTGATAATAGCTCAGCTGCTTCACGAATATTATTCTCATTTTTCACTAGAACTTGCCCTTTACCGTCATATCCGCCTCGGCAAGTTTTTACGACACATGGATAACCAATTGTTTCGACAGCTTTTAAAAGTTCTTCTTCAGTCGTAACGATTGCGTAATCAGGAACGTCTAGATTAAGCTTTGTAATCATTTCTTTTTCTAAACGACGATTTTGTGTAACGGCTAGTAAATGACTGCCTTGTGGCACGTAGCATTTTGTTTCTAGCCATTTCATCATCTCAACATCAACGTTTTCAAATTCATAGGTGATGACATCTGACACTTCAGCAAGCTGTTCAACCGCTTTTCTATCATCATAGTTGCCAATGACTTTAATATCTGCTACTTGACCGCAAGGAGAATCTTCTGTTGGTTCAAGCACTGCAATGTAATAACCCATTTCTTTAGCAGATAGTGCAATCATTCTTCCTAGCTGTCCACCGCCTACGATTCCAATTGTTTTACCAGGAGGTATAAGTAAATTAGACAAGTTGATCACTACTTTCTAACACGGATGATTTAATAGACTCTCTACGATTTTCAAGTTGATCACTTAACGTTGGATCCTGTGTTGCTAAGATTTGTGCTGCTAGCAGGCCTGCGTTCGTAGAACCAGCTTTTCCAATAGCTACTGTAGCTACCGGTACGCCGCCCGGCATTTGAACAATCGATAAAAGTGAATCTAAACCGTTTAAGTTACTTGATTTAACCGGTACACCTATTACAGGTAAAATTGTTTTTGCAGCAATCATACCAGGTAAGTGAGCAGCGCCACCAGCGCCAGCAATAATAACTTTAATCCCTCGTTCTTTAGCAGTTTCAGCGTACTCAAACATATAATCCGGCGTTCGATGTGCTGATACAACTTTCTTTTCATATTCAATATTTAATTCATCTAAAATGTCACACGCATATTTCATAGTGCTCCAGTCTGACTGACTGCCCATTACAACAGCAACTTTTACATTCATGAATAAAAGCTCCTTTTTCACGTTATAAAAAAACCTAGGGTACGTTATGGCTCACTAAAGGAAAGCCACAACTACCCTAGGTTTCATGTATCAACATTCCTTTTGAAAAGGAATCATGTTTACCTATTTAGTAATTGTACTCTCCTCATAGTCCAATGATTTACGGTCATCGGGTAGAAACTCGTGGGCCATATTCCCACTATTATATGAGGTTTCGGATATCTCAATTGACAACTTAATAATAACAGCCAAACCAGAAAAAAGTCAACCCAAAAATCGAATGTTTACTATTTTTATCATTAAAATGTTCGTATTTAGAGACTTTTCCCTTCGAAAACAATCTGTTGCTTTACCGGAACATACTCTTTTTTACCATTTATTTCTTTTTCTTCAAAGATAGGCTTTTCCATGCGTCGAACGGGCATATACCCATCTTTTTTCATCCGATCTAAACAACTTGCGATTGTTTCATTTTCCTGTAATTCGTATAGTACTTTTTTTGATTTCTTACCCAAAATGCAGCCTCCAGTTTGAAAGAAGTTTCTTACAACGTCAAAAAGAACTTTTATAATAAAAAATTAAATGAATCCACTATAGTGTAACATAATTTAAAAGTTAAATTCACGCTGTAATTTTTAGAAACAAAAAAAGACTAGTCATTGAATGACTAGTCTTTTTATTGGCCTGGCAACGTCCTACTCTCACAGGGACAAAGTCCCAACTACCATTGGCGCTAAAGAGCTTAACTTCCGTGTTCGGTATGGGAACGGGTGTGACCTCTTCGCTATCGCCACCAGACAAGAGATTGTTCTCTCAAAACTAGATAACAGTTTGCTGAGTAAAGCTTACGCTTTTAAAGTTTGGTTAAGTCCTCGATCGATTAGTATCAGTCAGCTACACATGTCGCCACGCTTCCACCTCTGACCTATCAACCTG
>NZ_JBHZOU010000006.1:0-305573 GCF_042787775.1 Priestia sp. YIM B13552 | reverse complement strand
CAGTCACCAGTACAATACCGGCAGCTGGCTGTTTAAAAGGTGCTTTGAGTCCTGTCTCACAAACAGGGTGCAGTCCCAGGTGCTTTTGTTATGACTCTTTGGAAGCGGCTGTTTCAGCCGCTGCTGCTTTTAAGCCGTCATTTACTTTTCTTCCATTCTCTAAATACTCTGTTTTGAAGCCGCTTTTTAAAGCCCATGTGTAGAAGAGAAGGGAAACAACAACAATAATTCCCATATCCCATCCATATTTAATAACATTAAGGCCTCCAAACTTTTCGCTTCCAAGCCATGAAATAGTCATCATACAAAGTAAGTATACAACCATCCATACGCCGCCTTTGAAGTTTTGTCGAAAACCTTTCCATTTAGCCTTTGCTTGATAATAAAAATAAATAGGAAGGCCGATTAAAATAATAAACAAAACTTGTCCCGTCAGCGGCCAGCGCGCCCAATATAGTGTTAAAGAGGCGAAAATAAAACCTAGCGGCGCAATAATGCTTAATCCTTTTAAACGAAGGGGACGATATAAATCGCTTCCAGTTCGTCTTAGCGTCATAACCGTAACAGGACCTGTAATGTAAGAAATAAGCGTAGCGACTGAAATAATTTCAGCCAGCACGCCCCAGCCCCGAAATAAAAACAAAAAGACAAGAGCAACAGCTAAGTTAAAAAACATGGCTTGACGCGGAACACCATAAATAGGATGAAGGCGTCCTAGAACACTTGGTAAATATTTATTTTGTTCCATACCATAAATCATTCGAGCAGTAGTAGCTGTATACGTAATACCCGTTCCAGATGGTGAAACAAACGCATCTGCATACAGTACAATGACAAGCCAGTTAATGTTAAGGGCAATAGCTAAATCTGCAAATGGAGAGTTGAAATTTAAATGACTCCATCCCTGCGCAATATCAGAAGGATTTACCGCACCGATAAAAGCAATTTGAAGAAGCAAATAAATGACTGTAGCCACTAAAATTGAGCCTACAACCGCAATCGGAATAGCTCTTCCAGGATTCTTTGCTTCTCCAGCCATATTAATGGGGCTTTGAAAACCGTTAAAAGCGAATACAATTCCAGATGTAGCAACAGCTGTTAGCACACTAGCCCAGCCGTTTGGTGCGATGCTGCTGCCAGAAGTGAAGTTCTCGCCGTGAAAGCCTACAAATAAAAGTGCTCCAATTGTAAGTCCCGGTATAACAATTTTAAAAATAGTGATCAACGAGTTGGCCTTGGAAAATAGTCCAACTGTCCAATAATTCAGTAAAAAGTAAATAATCAATAGCACAGTAGCGATAGCTAATCCTTCGCCAGTTAACGTTCCTTTTTCTACGAGGTGGCTTGTCCACTGTGCCCACTTCCAAGGCCACGAACTCATATACTGTACAGAAGCTACTGCTTCCACTGGAATAACGGATACAATCGCAATCCAGTTTGCCCAAGCAGCGATAAAACCAATAAACGAACCGTGTGAGTACTGCGTATACTTGACCATCCCGCCGGCTTCGGGAAACATGGATCCTAATTCACTGTAAGAAAGTGCAATAAATAAAATAACGACCATTCCAATGACCCATGATAAAATAGCAGCCGGCCCTGCAATTTGAGCTGCTCGCCAAGCTCCGAATAACCAGCCGGACCCAATAATTGATCCAAGTCCCGTCATGGTTAACGCGAATGTTCCCATTCTTCGATGTAAATTGTTCATCTGACTAACACCTTTCATGTAAAATAAGTCTTTCATTTAAACATTGTTGCTTTATTATTATTATTCTGAAATCTTTGGTTGTCAACTTTTGTCGTTACATGCAGTTCTTAATGCCTATTGATTTCCAGTTATGCAGGACAGCTATCCTCAACCTTTCTGTCACGGTAATTAAAGCGCTTTACTTTCTTTTTCATCCTACAGGAAACCCTACAGAAATAGATAAAAACCGACAAAAAGTTATCAAGTTCATACCTTATGCACTAGCAATATGAAAAAAATAGGGGATAAGTGGTAGTTGTATTCCCTAAAAATGTGAAGAAAAAACACGCTTCATAATAAAGCCCCTTTTGAATAGAGGAATACATACCTTCAAAAGGGGGGAGAGTTGGACCTTTATCTTTCTTGATGTTTATACTCAAGCAGTTTTACAACGTTTTCTACATCATTTTCAGCAGAAAGTTCGTTAATATTCACTTTATAAATAAGCGTATCCGTTGCAAAAAATTCATCTTCTCCTTCAGGCTTTACTTTTAAGTTTAAGATTTTTACCCGCACAATATGAGTGAACTTACCGCCTTTACCGGGCTGTATTTCACCCATTTGTATCCCGATATCATCTTTTTTAATCGGGCGAACTTTTACTTTTTTATGCTGTTTACCGTAAACCTTCTCATAATGAGAAGTAATATCTTGATGTACCCAAGGTTCAAGAGATTGATAAATAAAATCTTTTACTACAGGCTGACTTACGTGTGATTCTATATTTTCTTCTGGTATATTTTCTTCTGCGGAAATGGAAAGCGTAAAACAAAAAAAGACAAATGCTGCTAAAAATAAAAATTTTCCCACGAAAAAACCCACCTTACCTGTTCGTTTATGTAGCCGATTTTCTAGATCTGCCTCTTTATCTTTTGAACAAAGGCAGGAAGGTATGCACAATTTTTTTGTGGAATTTACCTTATTTAAAATCAATTTAGTTTAAATAAAATATGTTCTAAATAATTGATTGAAAATTCAAATGCGGTTTACGTACAAAAATAGCCAAGTGCGCCTTTACATAGGGACACTTGGCTATTTTCATGAACATTTTATGCTGCTGTTTTCTTATTGCCTTTGAAAATAAAATAAAGAGCTAATAACATAAATGCTACACCAATCCAGCGGGATAGATCAAAGGGTACTTCCTTGCTTCCAAACCAGCCGAAATGGTCGATAATCATACTTGCAAATAACTGACCGATAACAGTTGAGATATTAGCTGCTGTTACACCAATTTTAGGTACAGCTAAAACCGTTAGAAATAAATAAGATGCTCCGAATAAAGCGCAGGTAAGCTGCCATTTAGGGACATCGAAAACCGAGAGAATGTTTCCTTGACCAAAGAATACAACGACAATTGTTAAAATCATGGCACCTGTCGCAAAAGTTAAAAAAGCTGTTTCAAACGTACCTGTTTTTTTACTTAGTGTGCCGTTAATAGAAGACTGAGCGCTTAGCGTTAATCCTCCTATTAAGGTAAGTATCACCATCAATAAACTCATCGTAAAATCCTCCTAGAAAATAAGTACAAGCGCAATTCCCATACATACAATAGCCATTACGCGTTCTTTGTTAATTTTAATTTTGCTGCTGCCAAGCCAACCAAAATGCTCAATGATCATGCTTGTAATCATTTGGCCCACAATAACAGCAACCATTGAAACGCCAATTCCGATAAAGGGGATACTAATCACTAGAATTGTTAAATAAACCGTACCTAATAAACCGCCGGTTAAATTCCACTTAGGTGCTTTTAAGACGTAAGGTAAATCTCCTTTTCCAGCAAATAAAGTGGTCAGACCTAAAATGAGCGTTCCCATGATAAAAATATAATAACTGCTTTCAAGTTTCCCCACTGTTTTTCCAAGTTCTCCGGCAATAGCGCCTTCCATACTTAAAGCAGCGCCGCCTAGAACCGCAACCAAATAAACCAACAACTTCACATTTATCACTCCAATATTTCTTTATATTTGTATATCTAGAAAAATAGATATAATAAGTGAAAAAAACTCGTTAAAGTTTTTTTCGTAAGAATGAAGAAAGCTCTTGAAGCGTTTCTTCATTTCGGCGATAGTATGTCCATTGACCGTGCCGAATTGACTCTAACAAACCTGCTTTTTGCATCATGGAAAGATAACTGGACACTGTGGATTGAGACAGCTGAGCTTTTTCCTGAATATCTCCCACGCAAACACCGCCTCTGCTGCTGACCTCCTTAGGCAAATGTGCTTGTTTGTCTTTAAAATGCTTTTCAGGTTCTTTTAACCACTCCAATATATTTAATCGAGTTTCATTAGATAATGCTTTAAAGATATCAATAGGTTTCATACTTATTATTTTATTCGTAACAGCTCAGATGTCAAATGTTCAAGTTTGCATTTTATAGTCGAATAACAAGCGATGGGTTGAATTATAACAGCTGTGCAAGAAAAGTCAACTTATAATAGAGGATAAAGAAGAACGGTTTACCCAGTCATCTTTCTATGTTATATGACCAAGAAGTATCTTATTCTTTTGAGTAGAAAAGGTGACATATTCCTTATTTTTCAAGGGATAGTTTAGTAAAATAGAAAAAAGTGAATAACAAAAGAAGCTAGTCTATTTACTCAGGGGGAGGGCTGCATATGCAAGGGAAAACAAAACAAGTGCGCTTTCGTAATATGGTAGCGTATGGATTTGGGGATTTGTTTGGCGGAGGATCCTTTTTTATCATCGGCACATTATTTATGGTTTTTTTAACGGATGTAGTCGGGCTTTCTCCTGTAGAAGCAGGAACGATTGTAGCTCTTGGAAAAGTGTGGGATGCTTTGTTAGATCCAACCATCGGGTACATATCTGATCATCTTCAGACGAAAAAAGGACGAAGAAGAGTCTTTTTTCTTTTTGGAATCATTCCAGTTGCCATCACGTTCAGTATGCTGTGGATTCCTATTGAAGGCTCGCATATGTTCAAATACACCTATTTTATCTTAGCCTATCTTTTATTTAACACGGCGTTTGGTATGGTCATGGTTCCTTACAATACGCTAGCAGCAGAGATGACAACAGATTATAGCATTCGTTCGAAAATGACGGGAATACGCATGGTCTTTTCACAAGGCGCTTCATTTTTAGGCGCTTTCTTCCCAAAACGAATCATTGATGCGTTTCCAGGTGGACAAGGGTATTTAATCATGGGCATTATCTTTGGTCTTCTTTTTGCTCTTCCATGGATTTTTGTCTATAAAGGAACATGGGATAGCGGAGAAGTAGTGAAACGAAAAAAGCAAAACGGATTTTGGTTAGAATTTAAGCAGCTTTTTATCAGTTTTGGAAGTGCATTTAAAAACAAGTCGTTTAACGTGTATCTTGCCATGTACTTAGCATCTTACATTGCAATGGATGTATTTAATGCTCTTTTCTTTTATTTTATTGCCTATTACATGCTGCGCGAAGCTATTTATGCAGACACCCTAAGCTTTGTCCAAATTACACAGGTGCTATTTATTCCTCTTGTTACGTACATAGCCATTAAGTTAGGAAATAAATTAACCTATAACTTCAGCATGATCATATGGGGAACGGGCATTATTTTATTCAGTTTCCTAACAACAGATAGCTCTTTAGTTCTTATTTATCTAGCAGCATTTTTCTTAGGAAGCGGTCATTCAGGAGCGATTATGATTCCATGGAATGTACTGCCGTTCGTATCAGATGTAGATGAAATGATTACGACAAAAAGAAGAGAAGGCGTGTATGCAGGGCTGATGTCGTTTATTCGAAAATCTTCTCAGGCGCTTGCGATTTTTCTTGTTGGTGTTGCCTTAAAAAATATTGGCTATGTACCAAACGCCGAGCAGTCAGCGTCTACGCTAGCGGGCTTGCAAAAGCTTGTTCATGATTGTACCTGCTATTTTGATTCTCGCTGGAATTATCGCAACCATATGGTTTAAAATAAGTCCCGAAAATCACAAAATCTTATTAACTGAAATTCAAAGAAGAAAAAAGGGAGGCCGAGCGAAAGACGTTACTCCTGAAGCGAAAGCGGTTTGTGAAAGTTTAACGGGTTATAAATACGAACAGCTTTGGAAAGACGTAACCATTTCAAAAGAAATTCGAGATAAAACGGTTGTTTAACCTATAGCTTCGCGAAAATGCGCAAAATTTTTAGCGCAAACATCCGCTAATTATATCCAATAAGAAACTTCCTCTGACGTATTGCCTTTTGACAAGAAAAGAAATTCTCCTGTCTATCGACTCATTTTTCAGGTGAATTTTAGAAAGGAAGAATTTCTTGCCATTAAAGATGTGCAATTTGGCACGTCTTGATAGGGTGGATTGTACAACTTATAATAAAACTATAAACTAGCCATAGGCGCTTTCAATGCGCAGGTATAAATTAGAAAGAAGGAAGGTACAGTTTATGCCAATTCGATATGTTTGTCCACAATGCCAAGGAGCCGGTAAGAAATTTGGATTTATAAAGTGCAAAGTGTGCAACGGCGAAGGAAACATTATCATGTCTTCGAATGAGCCAGATCCAACTAAAAATAAAAAATTAAAATCATCTTCTAAACAAGATAAAGCAATGTAAGGTATTGCTAGTAAAGGTATGTATAAACCCCGCTTTTCTACAAAAAAGCGGGGTTTTCTTCTAGACAGACGAACGCTTTTCTTATGATACAATAAAATGAAAGTCGCTAAAATAAGGGGTAGGGAACCGAAAGAAGAGGGAGATAGATGGAATACACCGCAAAACAATTTACGCCGCAGTTAGAACAACATATACATACAGTTGAAAGATCTATGCAAGAACTTCTCAAATCAATATATGCACAATATAAAGAAGCTTTTGAAAAAAAAGGGATGGAGCTTTCTGTAGAAGTGATCCGTGAAGGGGCAAATCCTTTTCAGCCTGGTTACCATGCCACCATTCAAGTGGGTATTTTGGAAAAAGGTGAGTTTTTAGACGGTCTTTTTATTCCTATCTGGCACTGTGTACGCACGTTTTGGGGCATCCGTTCTTCGAGGAAGCTCCCAGGCAGCAAGATAACCGGCGAGCTGCTGGAAGAAACAGAAGAGGAAATAACAAAAGAAGTAGTAGGGTATTTAGAAATGCAGCTAGAAGATTAGAAGCACCCTGCTTCTAATCTTCTTTAAATTGAAGAAGGTGCAGTTTCTTTTTCAATTTGTCTTTTAGCACGAATAAAAGCCGTCAGCTGCTGAATTTCTTCTTGAGATAGTTCCGCACCGTCGACTGTAATCGTATGAGGTTGAGGCGATGTTAATTCGATTGATGCATCTGAAAGAGAATGAGGTTCCTTTTCCTTACCTAGCAAGTAGTCTGTTGATGTATCAAATAGTTCTGCGATTGTAACGAGTGCTTCAAGAGAAGGACGACGATAGCCAGATTCGTATCCTGCGTAAGTGCTTTTAGCAATTTCAAGCTGGTCAGCTGTATATTGAAGAGACCATTTTTTTTCTTTCCTGAGTTGAGCTAATCTGCTTAACATTCATGACGCTCCTTTGTAGGTATAGTATGTAAAAAAACCGAGGCATTCAGCTCGCGCGCAGATCTTTGTAATCAAACCGTGAGCTAATTTACATTTTTATTCATTATATCATTGCTGCAGAAAAAAGTGTACGCGAAACGAATAATTTTTCTCTTGATTTATTGATTTTTGGTTACTATAATTACAGGTGAAGTACGCGAAATGAATATAATTTATTTGATAGATTGTCAGGTTTTTTTACAACAATTAAGCAAAGGGGATGTCGGTTTTGAAAAAACTATTATTGTTATCAACTGGTGGAACGGTCGCTTCACTTGAAGGTGAAAATGGACTTGTTCCTGGAATGGAGCCAGATCAATTACTAAGCTACATACCTGATTTAAATGAACACTGTCAAATTGACAGCAAATCTCTTATGAATCTTGATAGTACAAATATGCAGCCAGAATGTTGGATAGAGATGGCAAAAGCGATTGAAGAGCATTATAATGAATACGATGGTTTTGTTATCACCCATGGAACTGATACAATGGCCTACACATCGGCAGCTCTTTCTTACATGCTTCAGCATTCTAAAAAACCAATTGCGATTACAGGATCTCAAATTCCTATTTCATTTAGTAAAACGGACGCGAAGCGCAATATTGCAGATGCGATTCGCTTTGCTTGTGAAGAAACAGGCGGAGTCTATGTAGTCTTTGACGGTCGTGTGATTCAAGGCACAAGAGCAATCAAGCTTCGTACCAAAAGCTATGATGCATTTGAAAGCATTAATTATCCATACGTGGCGTCTATCCATGATAATGCGGTGGAATATACAAAACCCGTTCGCTCTAGTAAAGAAGAGCTGACGGTTAATACATCTCTTTGTACGGATGTAGCGGTTGTTAAACTGTTTCCCGGCATTAAACCCGAATTTTTCGATGGATTAAAGGATGTATATCAAGGCGTTGTTGTTGAAAGCTATGGAAGTGGAGGTATTCCATTTCAAGTTCGCAACATTTTAGCCAAGCTTGTTGAGTTAACACACCACGGTGTATCCGTTGTCATTACGACTCAATGTCTTGAAGAAGGAGAAGACATGGGCATTTATGAAGTAGGCCGAATGATTAATCATGATAGCGTCGTTCGCTCAAAAAACATGAACACAGAAGCCATTGTTCCCAAATTAATGTGGGTGCTCGGACAAACCAAAGACCCTCACCAAGTTAAAAAGATGATGGAAACGTCGATTGCAGAAGATATTAATTAAAAAAGAAAGCAGGTACAGCTATGAAACAAGAAACAGCAGGATATCGTACAGAAGCTGATTTTCTAGGAGAAAAACAAATCCCAGCAGACGTATACTACGGTGTACAAACCGCACGTGCCGTAGAAAATTTCCCGATTACGGGTTATAAAGTACATGAAGAAATGATTAAAGCGCTTGCTATTGTAAAAAAAGCGGCAGCGCTTGCAAATATGGATACAAAGCGCTTGTATGAGGGTATTGGAAATGCGATTGTGCAAGCAGCTGATGAAATCTTAGCAGGTCAGTGGCATGAATACTTTATTGTGGACCCTATCCAAGGTGGAGCAGGAACGTCAATGAATATGAATGCTAATGAAGTTATTGCAAACCGTGCCCTTGAAATTATGGGAGACAATAAAGGCGAATACGGTAAATTAAGTCCGAACAGCCATGTGAATATGTCTCAGTCAACAAATGATGTATTTCCAACGGCTATTCATATTTCAACGCTGAACTTATTAAATAAACTTCTTGTTACAATGAATGATATGCACGATGTGTTTAAACGAAAAGCACAAGAATTTGATCATGTAATTAAAATGGGCCGTACGCACCTTCAAGATGCTGTACCCGTTCGTCTTGGTCAAGAGTTTGAAGCATACAGCCGCGTGTTGGCGCGCGACATTAAGCGTATCAGCGCAACGCGTGACCATTTGCATGAAGTAAATATGGGAGCGACAGCTGTTGGAACAGGCTTAAACGCAGATCCTCGCTATATTGAAAATGTAGTCAAGCACTTAGCCGATATCAGCGGTCTGCCTCTTGTGCATGCAGAGCATTTAGTGGACGCTACTCAAAATACAGATGCTTATACAGAAGTGTCTGCAGCGCTTAAAATCTGTATGACGAATATGTCTAAAATCGCAAATGACCTGCGTTTAATGGCATCTGGACCTCGTGCAGGTCTAGGAGAAATCAGCCTTCCTGCTCGTCAGCCTGGTTCTTCAATCATGCCAGGAAAAGTAAACCCGGTTATGGCTGAATTAATCAATCAAATTGCGTTTCAAGTAATGGGAAATGACCAAACGATCTCTCTTGCTTCAGAAGCAGGTCAGATGGAGCTTAATGTCATGGAACCTGTGCTTGTATTTAACTTGCTTCAATCAATCAGCATTATGAATAACGGTTTCAGAAGCTTTACAGACCACTGTTTAGCAGGAATTGAAGCAAACGAAACGCGCATGAAAGAATATGTAGAAAAAAGCGTAGGAATTATTACAGCTGTTAACCCTCACTTAGGCTATGAAGTCGTATCACGTATTGCGCGTGAAGCGATTTTAACAGGAAAACCAATTCGTGAGCTTTGCCTTCAATACGATGTGTTAACAGAAGAGGAATTAGATCTCATTTTAAATCCATTTGAAATGACGAACCCTGGTATTGCAGGAAGTTCATTGTTTGATCGTCAGTAAAAAGAACGGCTTCCCTAAGGAAGCCGTTTTTTTATAAAGACATTTGCTGAATGACTCGGCGCATTTTCTGAGCTGTTGCAGCCAAAGCGTCATCTTTTTCAGCAAACTGGGGAATTTGCGTATAAAAATCTCCGAAACACTCCTCTTGGTAGCGTGGAACGATGTGCATGTGAAAATGAGTTAACTCGTTAAACATTCCCCCGTTTTGAGAGAGAGTAACTCCGTCTGGAACAAAGAGTGTCTTCACTGCTTTTGTCATTAGTTTCGCTGCATTCATCACGGACAGCATGTGTTCAGTATCAAATTCGTCGATTTCCACTATATGTGTTTTAGGAAGAATTAAGAGGTGGCCTTCGTTAAATGGCTTGTGGTCTAACAGACATGTCACAAACAAATCTTCAAATATCACATGTGATTTCTCTTGGTTATTTGCTAATCGACATCCCAAACAATCTATACGTTGATTCCCCACTATGCGTTCTCTCCTTTTTATAAAGTATAGCGTAGTAATTATTGGAAGAAATAGCTTGAGATATAAGCAGCTATTTTTTACATTACCTTTTTTAATTCTCTTATATTTTACAAATTTTTACCATGGTTTTAATTGTAAAAACAAAATGATTACAGTATAATGACAGTGTAACAGTTAACTGTAACTAACAAGGGGGAATTGTTTGAATACATATACAGGCAAGCAAATTACGGAGTTATTAAATAATGAAGGTGCGGACTTGAACCTGCGTACGGTACGATATTACACGCAAATAGAAATCGTTCCTCCGCTAGTTCTAGTAGGGAATAAACGCGTGTATACAGATCAGCACATTCACTACTTTCGAGCTGTTTTAACATTATCAAAAGCAGGGGGGTCATTAGCTTCCATTCAAGAAACGCTGCGTTCAATGAGTGATGAAGAAGTAAAAAATATCGGTGCGCAGCTTCCTCTTTACCGAAGTAAACAAATTCAAAATCAAGAAATGCATCAAGTGAATGAAGATGTATTTGTCGCTATGAACCGAAATTTATCAGCGGACGTACGGCAAAAAGTGATTGAGTCTGTTACTCAGATTTTAAAGGATCATTCATCGCATGATTAAATTGGCCTTAGCAAAATCAGTGATGGAAAAAGAAGAAGGAATGAACCACCTTTGTATTGCATTTGAACGTTCGCAAGTAAAAGTAAAAAACATCACGATTGATATTCAGCTGCCCGAAGGTCTGTTTAAAACGACAAACTTAAATGGATACCTGGAAAACGAACAGGGGCAAATCGAAGTAAAACATATCGAAGATGAACCTCTATTAATAGAGCTCTACACGGAAGAGGCCGTTTTATATCCACAGGAAGAGATTGCAGTTGCTGTGACTTACCGGGATGAAAGCTTGCATATGCAGCAAGAAAGACATTCTCTAATAATTAAATTTACGGATGAAGATTTGATAGGAGATTCATTTTTAAATCATGAAATCAGTACAAAAGTGAAAAAATTTGCTCGTACTAATTCAGGGGAAGGAGGCGGTCACATGAACTTAACTCCATATGTAGTGGAACAAACAAGCAAGGGAGAGCGTGCCTATGATATTTATTCAAGGCTGTTGCTCGACCGAGTGATTATGCTCACAGGTGAAGTTACGGATGAAGTGGCTACTAGCATTATCGCTCAGCTTTTATTTTTAGATGCAGAAAACCCAGAAAAAGATATCAGCATTTATATTAATTCACCGGGAGGATCTATTACAGCTGGCATGGCTATTTTTGATACGATGCAGCTTATACGTGCAGATGTAAGCACATTGTGTATAGGGCTAGCAGCATCTATGGGTTCATTTTTACTAGCGGGCGGTCAAAAAGGGAAACGTTTTGCTCTTCCTAATAGCGAAGTGATGATTCATCAGCCGCTAGGAGGGGCAAAAGGACAAGCAGCTGAAATTGAGATTCGAGCAAAGCGTATTTTGCGGTTAAAAGACCACTTAAATGCACTGCTGTCTGAACGAACAGGGCAGTCGCTTTCAACAATTAAAAAAGATACTGATCGAGATACATTTTTTACAGCGGATGAAGCAAAAGAATATGGCATGATTGATCAAATTTTAGTTCATCAATAAGGAGGGAATTCTGTGGAAAAAGCAAATCGTTATTCAGTAGAATATGAATGGGAAAACGTAGTTTTTTATCAAGAGGTAGAAGCAATGACGATACAAGAAGCAAAAGAGTACGTTCAGCAGGCAAAAATAAACGCCTCTATTCGCGCTGTTCATGTCATAGAAGATGTCGAATCGTAACGAAAAACTGGATCCTTTCGGGGATTCAGTTTTTTTGAGCAAATGAAGCAGGGATTTAGATGAAGAAAGGAGAATGCAAAAAGAGATTTAAAAACGAGCAGCTGGTAGCATCATTCAACAAGAACATCTCATTTCAATTACACAAAGAAAGGTAGATGTAAATGAAAAAAGTATGGTCTGGATTAGTTGTTCTCATTGCTATTTGTTGGGTGATAACAGGATGTCAGCAAAGCAGTGCTTCAAGCGGTACTGTTGATCAAAAGCTCGTAATCGAAAAATACATAGCCGATAATCAATATGGCCATGCGGTTAAAATGAAAGACCAAAATCAAGTGCAGAAAGTGGAGCAGTGGTTAAAAGATGTATCATGGAGAGAAGAAAAAGCTGAAATGATTCGAAAACCTAACTACATTCTCCACTTTGAACCGGTGGAAACAAAAAAGGATATAAAGGTACAATCTTATCGAATGTGGGTCAACTTAGAAAACGAAACCGTTGAATTAGCTACAGATACACACTACGCACAGTTAAAGGGCAAACAAGCAAGATCATTTATTGAATTAGTAGAACCGAAATAGAAAGCAGCTATACAACAATGTTCAATGAAAGCTAAAACTGCACTTGTTCATATTGAAGCTATCTTCACCGATATGCTTGATGATCTCGAAGGTCCAAAGCTGCTCATTACTAACGCGCTTGATATGAGGGTATAGAAGTATTAAATGTGAGAGGTGACAAGCAGCAATTTTTAAATGTAGCAACAAAGAATTACACTTACAGGTAGGTCCATTGTTAAAATATTTTACTACAAGAAGTAAGGAAAAAAGAGAAATCAAAACGCTGATTTCTCTTTTTTATTCAGGCATGTCGATGATTGTTATTTCCGCGCATTTTGCGTAAAACAAAACTCACAATTAAGACTAAAATAACAGCACCAATAATAGCAGGAACAATTGCGAATCCGCCGATCTCTGGACCGAAATCTCCAAAAATTAGAGAGCCTAACCATGCTCCAATGAACCCAGCGATGATGTTTCCGATAATTCCACCTGGAACATCTCGTCCCGTTAACACACCAGCAAGCCAGCCGATAAGTCCTCCAACAATAAGCGTCCAAATAAATGACATATACCTAACCTCCTTTTTATAGGGAATTCCTTTTCATTCTTTCCTAAAACACACCCTGTCATGCGACATGCTTGCTGCAAACCCTTTTACATTTTTTCATTTATTTATCATATATGCTAAGATAGCCCAACATTAAATTGAAGAGTTATGTATGAGAATTCACTGTGAAAGTAACGATAAAACGAAGGAGAGAAGTTCAGCTTATGTACGGTTTAAATTCAATTTAGCTCATTCTATTCGTAAAAAGGGACATCCGGTTCACTTTTTAAAGCTTTTTCCCCTAGTTTTACTTTTTTTAACGGTATTTGTGATATCATTTTAAATAAACAAATTCTTAACGGGAGAACAATATGGAGTCATTATTATTAGATAAAAAGCTTAAACACATTACGAATTTAATTCTAGAAAAAAAAGAAGAATTCTCGAAACAAAAACAATATGAAGAAAAAAATATTCAACAACAGTTAGAACCGTGGCGCGTTCATTTAATTCAAATATATGCTGATTCTGTCTCAACAAATGATACAAAAAACTTTGAAGTGCTTGAGGAGTGGGGAAGAGAAGTAGCCAATTTACTCGTTGTCCTTCAGCTTCCTTTGGATGTAGCATTAGAAGAAATCAGCTATTACCGAAATCTTATCGGGGAAATTATTAAAGAAGAGGCAAAAGCCGAAACGTTTACGTTTGATGCCTTCTATCAAGTTATTTCTCGTTTCAACGTAGTAGTAGATAAGGCCGTACACTGGGTTAGTAAATCATATATGACCGACTTTGCAAACAAAATCCAATCGGCTCGCTATGCAATTGATGAACTTTCAATTCCTGTGGTACGCATTACGAAAGAAATTGGTGTGATTCCTCTTGTTGGCGATTTAGATACAAACCGCGCTCAAATTCTAATGGAAAATGCGCTTCAACACGGCAGCGACTACAAGCTAAATTGGTTGATTATTGATTTATACGCGGTTCCAATTATTGATACGATGGTAGCGGACCAAATTTTTAAAGTAATCGGTGCTTTAAGATTATTAGGAATTCAAGTGGTTTTAAGCGGGATTCGTGCTGAAATTGCTCAGACGATGGTGAACTTAGGGTTAGATTTGGCTGACATTACGACTTTCAGTAGCCTTCACCAAGCAGTGGAATACGTTAATCAAGCGGACTAATACAACACAAAAGCCCATGAGTATGTAACCATATCATGGGCTTTTATTGGTAGAAGAAAATTTGAAGCTTATTTAATAAAGCATCTAATGATTGACTAACTTGAAGTGTGTTAGGACTTGTCATTCCTTCACGGACAGCCGTTTGAATCATTAACGTTCGTGTCTGTTCGATTTCTTCTATTAGTATTTGGTACATGGATTTGTCTTTTGAGTGGGTTGAAAGCAGCATGTTAATTCCTCTTTTTTCTATAGTGATTATGGTTAAATTAACATTAATAGGTTTATTTTTCAATATTATGAAATTAAAAATAGTAAATTTTAAGAATTTTTCATATAAAAAAAAGAACCTCTTTTTCAACAGAGGTTCTTTTTCTAATATAATAATTTATTAGGCATGTTTATGACTGCCACGCATTTTTCTCATAATGAAACTTACGATTAACACTAAGATGATTGATCCGATAATAGCAGGAATAATAGCAAATCCACCTACAACTGGTCCGAAGCTTCCAAAGATAGCTGAACCTAACCAAGAACCGATAAAACCGGCAATAATGTTACCAATAATACCTCCCGGAACGTCTCTTCCCGTAATTAATCCGGCAAGCCACCCAATAATACCACCTACAATAAGTGCCCATAAAAATGACATAAATATCATCCTCCTTTTTAATGATGTATTGCTTATATAGGTTAATACCCCACTTAAAAGAAAACTATTCATAGAATAGCAAAAAAAATAAAAAAAACTTGTAAAAGGATTTAAGAACTGCGATAGAGTCATAGAAAATAGACTAACTAGTATATAATAGAAAACGGAACATAGTTTAGAAAAGAAAGGAGACATGAAGTGAAAATGAAAAATCAAAGCGAGGTAGTAGAACAGCACTTGATTCAGCATTGGATGTATTTTCAGCATACGAAGAAATCTGTGAAGGTGGATACATCAGAAATTAAATGGATTTCTGCATCTCCTTACAATCGGGGCATATATGCAGGAACCCGCCATATTGAGCCTGCGTTGCGAATATGCCCTCGGCAAGGGGAGGAACCTCTATGGATTGTTGGTCCATCTTCATATGATAACCTTGGGCCAGTTCTCCATAAAAACGGATTTGTTCCTTCTGAAAAATGGATCGGAATGATTCAGCACATTCAAGAAAAAGAATACATACATACAGGAGTAGAAGGGTTTCAATGTAAGCGAGTGCGCACAGAAGCTGAACTGAAAGAATGGATAACGGTATACATAGACGGCTATCAAAAACCAAAAGAATATCAAGCTGACTTTCTTGAAAGGTTTAGGGAACTTATGCAGCACGGTGACCAATATCAGTTATATCTGGGCCTTTATCACAACCGGCCAGCTGTAGCCGGGTCTCTCTTTTTTTATGACGGTACAGCGGGTTTGTATTGCATCACTACAGCTAGACATATGAGGAGAAAAGGCCTGGCCACCGCATATTTGAAGGAAGTTCTTACTGAAGCAAAAAAACAGGCGGATACGTGTATTTTGCATGCGACAAGTGCAGGAAAGCCAGCCTATGAAAAAATTGGTTTTACAGCGGTTAACGAATTTGATGTATACAGATGGAGAAATAGAGATGGAACATAATGTGCTGAGGTTTGTGAGAAAAGAGACAAATTTCGACAAATTTTTAAAAAAAGTGTAGCTTCCACTTCGTTTTTGGTGTATCCTAGGAAAAAGCAGCAGCATGAGCTAGTGTTGTACATAGAACACAGATAAAAGGAGTCATTATGAAACATTTTTTTAAAACGAGCACGTTTTGGATAGGTTTGGTTGTCGGAATCGCGCTCACATTTGGGGGATATTTTACTGTTACTAGTATTTATGATTATTATTTAGGACGAGAACAGCTGAAAGTATTGACTGCCTCTCAGAAAAACCTTCAAACTGCTTTTAAAGAGTATAATCAGCTGATGGCCGAAAAAAAAACCAAAAAGCAATTTATCAATGAACTCGATGATATTTCAAATACTATAAACTATGAATATAATGAACTAGCTTCTCTTGATCCTACGATGAAAACGATGTATAAGCATACGGGTGTCATCGATGATATGGAACTGATGATTGATAATATCGATAGCATCTATGAATTAACGATGAATGATCACAAAGACGCAACAAAACCGCTTCAAACCTACGTATCTGATTTAATGGAATATGTAGAAAAAGATATGAAAAAAGAAATAAGCATGCTAAGTAAATAGAACAAAACAGCTGTCTAAACAAATAGGCAGCTGTTTTTTTGTTGATTATAAAAGGAATCTTTTGGTTGCAGGCGAAAGAGTATACTATGCACCCACTCACTTACGTGCACCACGTTTACAAAAAAGGGAGGACATAGTATGAAGAAAGTGGTGATTATCCTATTTAGTTTGTTTTTATTAGCCGCATGTCAGGTTCCTACAGCTGAAACGCTTGAAGATTCTTATCCACCCGCTATAAAAATAATAGCTGAAGGCAAAGAAGCCATCATCAAGCCTTTATTCTTTTGCTGGACCGAATGTGAAGCTGATTTTGGCGAACGAAAAAATTTTAGACAAATTGTTATGAAAGATAGTATTCCCGTCTCTCAAGGTGGGCAAGTGTCCATTAAAATAGATGGTAAAAAACCTAATGCGCTTTATTACAAACAAATTCGTAATCAGTCTATTTATGAAAACATCGTAGAAAAAAAGGACATAAAAAAAACATCTGCTATTACAGTAGATTCTGCCTCTCACAGTGACAGTGATCGGTATATACTCGTAGCAGACTGGAAAGATAACAACGGGAAAAAGTTAATCGGGCGTGTCTACTATACCCCAGTGAAATTTGAAACACCATAGATATGGCTCTCTATGCTGTAATAGAGAGCCATATGCTTAACCAATAGAATTAAGAGCTTGTGCAAGAGAAGAAGTAGTTTTAACATGTTCAAATGAAAGTCCTAAGCGAATGGCAGTTTGAGAAATTTCCGGTCGAATTCCAGATAAAATTGTTTGCACACCAATTAAACGGAGAGCTTTTACCAAATTAAAAATCTCTTGTGCCATCATCGTATCAATCGTAGCTACACCGAGCAGGTCAATACATAAATGTTCAACGCCTTTTTCCGAGCATTGCTGAAGCGTATTTTCTAAAATAAACTGACTTTTGACCGTTCCAATATCACCTACAAGAGGCAGAAGTGCAACTTTGTTTTGAAGCATGATGACAGGAGAACTTAATTCATTAATTAACTCTTTCTGAGCGTTCAGCTGTTCTTGCGTATTTTTATGATATTCTTGAATGAAGATATAAATAGATAGATCAAAAGCTTTAACAATAATGTCATACCACATAAATATCTTATCTACGCTTACCTCATTCGAATGCAAAGAGATGAACTTCTTTAAATAATTAACGGCAATTTTTTGTGAATTAAAATATTCTCGAATAATAAAGTGAAGAGGCGTACTTAAATGTTTTGGATCACGAGCTAGTTCTATCGACCACTGCTGAAAATCCGAAAAAAAATACTCCTCATCCTTTATAAATACGTCAAATAAATGCTGAAAATAATCTTGATTTTGCTGCTTCAGTTCTTTCACAATTGCTGGATTTTTACTCGAATAGACAGAGAACTCATTTTCATCGTCGAGCTGATTGTACCAGTCTTCGGTTAATTGAAGAGAATGTTCTTTGAAAAAATGATATAAGTCCTGATTTTTATGCATGAAGACTCTCCTTATATATGTATAGTCTAATTGATTTATAAATAAAGGCATAAAAGCATCCCCTGATCTAGAGTGAGGATGCTTATAAATAAATCCATTATGAAGCGCATTTATTTTCCTATACGCCTTGTTTTCCCTAACTGTATACTCTCAAACCCAATTTATTAAAAAATAAACATTTTTTAACTAGCATATTCATGCATTTTACCTATTTTTCATAAAGAACCACTTCTTGCGCTTATAGCTTTAGCTTGGGTAAGGCATCTTTAATGCTTTGATAGACTAAAATAAAGGACATATCATCTTCCATAGTGCTCATATGTATGGCCATGTCAGGAGAAATTCCTGTTAAAACAAGCTGAGTTCCCATGAGCTTCAGCCAATTGTAAATATTAAGAATATCACGGCCGAATGAATCATTAAATCGCGCTAACCCTGAGACGTCTAGGATTAAATAACGATCTTTGCTCCTTGTGTTACGTGAGGTGAAGCTATTAAATAGCATTTCTATACGCCGTTCGTTTAACGTTCCGATTAATGGAAGAACAGAGATTCCTTTCTCTATTGGCACGATAGGAGTGGATAGCCTTTCAACTTCTTCCAAAGCTTGCTGTAGCTGTTCCTGGGCTGTAATCTCTATTGTTACGTCTTTTTGAACCCCGATAAAGTAGTATTTATCTTCTTCTTCTATATATGTCGGGTCAATCGTTAGCTGATTATGAAAGAAAGAGCCGTCTTTTCGATAATTAACAAGCGTAACAGAGACTGACTGATTGCGGCTGATAGCGCTGCGAATTTCATCAATGTGGTGCGGGTTTGTTAGAGGCCCTTGTAGAAAACGGCAATTTTCTCCTAATACTTCTTCTTCCTTATAGCCGGTCATAAGGGAAAACCCTTGATTGAGGTAAATAATTGGGTTATCAGGCAAAGAAGGGTCTGTCACGATAATGCCAGATTGTGAGCTATGAAGGGCTTTATTTAAAATGGACCATTTTGAATCTTGAGCTTCGGGTGTAGTCAATGCATTCCCTCATTCCTTGGAATTTTTATAAAAATATTGTGACATAAACACATTAAAAAAACAATTTTCGACGCGTGTGCTCCTAGAGAAAGAATGAAGATAAGGAAAAATATGTTATAATAGTTTCAGGGGCAAAGGGAGTGTGAACAAACGTGATAACCATCAATTTATTTAATGTTAGTTTCTTTGTGATGGCGCTAGTAGGCTTTATTCTTATTTTTTGTTTGCGTCTAAAGTTTAACCGGCCACTGTCATTATTTAAATGGTCTTTTTTGTTCGGAACGGTGCTGCTGTCGCTAAGCTTATACTTGTTTATGGCGACCAGCCAATATATTCATTTGATATGCAATACAATCGGCTCAGTTATGACAGCGCTCTATCTTATCAGTATTATGGTCGGAGCAGAAGAGTCATAAATACATATGTTTAAAAGTCTATTGAAAGTGGAAAAAAGAAAGATGCATAAAAGAGAAAGATACAAACTTACATTCTTTTAGCTGAAATGATGACGACTGGAAAAACACCTCGGTATAAAATGCCGAGGTGTTTTTCATAAATAAAAGGGAAAGGAGAATATTTAGAGAAATACTAGTCATATTCTACTGAGTGTAGTAAAATAAAAAGTTATTATTCTATTTTTATGTTGTTGCTATTGGCAACATGTGTTAGTCTAAAAGTGGTATACATTTTAGGCGATCCTGAAAAAGAGAGACGAGAAGCTTTTATTCAAGTTTCTTAAAAGCTTTACGTTTACTGAGGTGAAACAATGAAATCTCAAGTACAAAAATTTGTAGGCTATTTATTAGCTGGTGATCAAGACAGCGCTTGGGAAATTGTGCTGGAAGAAATCCAACAGGGAAAGAACAGCCTAGATATTTATGAAAATTTAATTACAACCGCAATGCGAGTAACTGGAGATATGTGGGAAGAAAATATCATTTCTGTAGCTGATGAGCATGTTGCAACTACGACATGTGATTATGTGCTAACTCGCTATCGCTTTTATAAAAAAATTCAGGGACACGCTTCAGACACCGCTCCAAGGGCACTGCTTCTATGCTTGGAACAAGAACAGCACTTCATTGGTTTAAAGATGGTGGCTTTATTGTTTGAGGAACATGGTTGGAATACTCGCTTTTTAGGGGCCAATCTCCCTCTGGAATACGCTGAGAAAATGGCTATAGAATGGAAGCCGCACATGGTAGGATTATCTGTCAGCATCCCTTATCATATTGAGAGGCTTGCTGAATACACCAAAACTTTGGACAAATTAGAACCAAGACCAACGGTAATGGTAGGAGGGCGCTTAGTTTCTCAAATTGATTTCCGTTCTTACTGTTCTGAGCATACACGCCTAATTCCGGATCTTCACCAACTAAATAACTGGTTAATCAGTTATCACAAAGGAGTGGAAGTTAATGTCGATGCTTGAATATGTTCCAATTCCTTACTTTTTAGTGGATACTGAATTTAATATTTTGGAATGGTCGCAACAATCAGGTCATTCATTTAAGCCTTCAGCTAATTTTTTAGATCTTGTAGACGTATTTAGTCAAGAAAAGGCAAGAAAGTTTTTAAGCTTGCGCCAAAAAGATTCTCGAGAATTGTCTGTAGACGAACCCCATGATGAGCAAACGCTTGTCCAAAGCCGAGGCCAGGCTATTCAGAAAGTAGAGCTCGTGATGCAAACCAATGATTCTCCTTATTCACTGTTTGAATGCTTAATTCAATGGGATAGCGATATAGGTCATTTAGTTTGTATTCGCCAAGATGAACGTATACAAGAGTTAACGAGTCTTGTTCAAGACCATCGGAAACGATTAGCAGATACAGATTTTGAACTGCTTGAACAAAAAGAATGTCTTGAAAAATCATTACAGAAAATCAAGCAATTGTCCGCTTCTTTTATTAAGTTATCCTCTAAAGTAGGACTTATACCTCTTTTTGGAGACTTAGATACAGATCTTGTAGCTGAAAATACGTCCATTTTGCAAAACTTTGCGCATGAAGGAAATTACACCACGCTTCTATTTGACTTTGGAGGACTAGATATATTAACGACCGAAGGAATTCAAGCTTTTGCAGGCTTTATGCAGTCCTTCTATCTCATGGGTATCACATGCTATATTATTGGCATGAAGCCGCACCATACGGCTGCTTTGAAAAATAGAACGTTTGGTGATCAAATTATTTATATGAATAACCTGAGTGAAATTATTGCTGTGAATAAAAATGTGAGTTAAAAGAGTGGAGGAGAAGAAAGTTATTCTTCTCCTCTTTCTGTATACACTTCTCTTCTTATAATTAAACATCTATTAAAGAATCTTTTTATATTTCAGCTGAAAGAATGGCGTTAAGACGTTGAAGTCCTGTGTCGTTTTTAATTAACGGTATTCAAATGTTTTACGGGGGAATATTTCTACTGGTGCTATCTTTGTGTACAGAGCAGATCCATGTTTCAACTATTATGCCTTGGAACGCAGTATGGTCTATTGTATATTTAATTTTTGTTGGTTCAATTGCTGGACACGGCTTATATTATTGGCTAATCGCCCAAACAAATCCGGTTTTTCCATCTACTTGGTTGTATGTATCTCCTTTAATCGCAGTGTTAATCGGCTATGTAGTCTTAAATGAAGCTATCACGCCTTCTATTATTGGCGGAGGCCTTCTTATTTTAATAGGAGTGTTTATGGCCAATCGTGAAGCTTTGGGAGTACATTTTAAAAAAGGTGTGCTATTCAAAAAACAGCTGTAAAACAAGTCGCCATTTGCTGACTTGTTTTTAGTTGATCGCAAGACAAAAAAGATTGAAGAAAGATATAAAAGATGACTAAAAGCCTCTTCCTAATGAAAGAAGAGGCTTTTTTGTTAAGAGTTTGCTGACATTGTATGAGACGGCAAAATGATATCTTGGTCTACTAGGAAGGATAAAAGTTCCCGTGTAGCATATGACATATAGCGATCTTTTTTCAAAATGATGCCGAGCTCCCACATTGGGGTAGGTTCGGCAATTGGAATACTTTTAATAAAAGGGTTATTGATCTTTGGAAACACGGACTTTGGTAAAATTGCAATACCTAATTCAGAAGCGACTAGTTCAATAATCAAATCCCATTGCGAACTTTCGTACGCTATTTTTGGATGAAAACCCGCTTGAATGCACTCATGAATAATGCGATCATGAAGAGAAAAATCTTTGCTGAACAGGACAAACGGCTCTTCTCTAAGCTCGCTCAAAGCAACGATTGATTTAGATGCCAGCGGATGCTCATGATGAATGTATAAATTAAACTCTTCTTCAATAAACGGATAGACGTGAAAAAGAGGGTTTTGAATAGGCAGCACGATAATGCCAAGGTCTACTTGTTCGTTTTCTACAAGTTCGACAATTCGCTTTGCGCCAAGCTCCACAAGCTCTAATTTTACCTGAGGATGTTTTGATGTAAAGTTTTTTGCAATCATCGGGAAAACAACAGTTCCTACTAAAGGAGGAATTCCTACTTTAATATCTCCTGTAGGAAGATTTCGTAAATCATCTAACAGAGCATGCAGCTCGTGAAGAGTGGATACCAGCTTTTGGCTTTGCCCATACACAATCTGTCCTGCATCGGTTAACGTCAGCTTTCGAGTAGAGCGATCAAAAAGATCTACGCCGAGTTCTTCCTCTAGTTTTTTTACAATTTTACTTAATGCTGGCTGAGACAAATGAATTGCAGCTGCTGCTTTCGTGAAACTTTTTTGATTAACTACTTCCATGAAATGTTGCAGTTCTCGAATATCCATAAATTCTCCTCACTAGTATTCTTAGTTTTCATACTATTTATTCTATTTATCTATTTTACTTATGATTCAAATAAATGTAAACTCTTACATAAGGAAGTGAATAGAGATTCATCTAAAAATAGTACATCAAATTCCTCTAAATACGTTAGAAACCCACATATTTGTAAGCGTTAACAAAAAAGCACCCTCGAAGAAAATCCTAGAAAAATATTTTTTTCTCCTGTAAAACAAAGCCGCGAGCGCAGAAATAACACGTGTTGAAATGTTCATTTTGTATACTGTTCTGACAATTAAGAAAGAGGAATAAAATGGTATAGTGAACCACTAAGGTGAGTCTATTCATTCTGCAAACGAGCCGTACATAGAAAAAAGGGCCGGTTTGTTAAAAATAATTGGGGGAGTGGTTGAGATGACATACGTTAAAGGACTAGAAGGAATCGTTGCAGCTGAAACAAAAGTAGGGCACGTTGATGGAGAGAAAGGTCAGCTGATTTATCGCGGATATTGGGCAAAAGATTTGGCGATCAATTATTCTTTTGAAGAAGTTTCTTATTTAATTTGGAACGGCACGCTGCCAAATCATGATGAGTTAAAAGCATTCAAACAAAAAATGGTGACTCATCGTACGCTTCCGGCTAATATTGTTGCGTTAATGGACTGTTTGCCAAAAGATACAGAAGTGATGAGCGCGCTTCGCACATGTATCTCAGCATTAGGAGACCCTTCATACAGCTGGCCTCCGACAAAAGAGCAGGCGCTTGCGATTACAGCGGTAACACCTACCATTATTGCCTATTGGTATCGTAAAATGAATGATTTAGAAGTAGTAGAACCTAACGAGCATTTGGATCATGTAGCAAACTATTTATATATGATTAACGGAGAAATTCCAGATCAAAGTTTGGTTACTGCACTGAACGCCTATTTTGTTTTGACAATTGAGCATGGGATGAACGCCTCAACCTTCTCATCACGCGTTATTTCATCTACCGAATCTGACATGGTTTCAGCTATTTGCGGAGCAATTGGCGCGATGAAAGGTCCGCTTCACGGAGGAGCTCCTTCTGGCGTTATTACCATGTTTGATGAAATTGGAAGTGAAGAGAATATTGAGCCTTGGGTTCGTAAAAAATTAGATAATAAAGAGAAAATCATGGGATTTGGTCATCGCGTTTATCGTACACATGACCCAAGAGCAGAAGCATTAAAAGAAGTATCGAAACAAATCTCAGGAGACAACGGGCTATTTGATTTAATTGTTAAAATTGAAGATAAAACCATTGAATTACTCAATGAATACAAGCCGGGTCGAGGCATTTATACCAATGTAGAATATTTCGCTGCAGCGGTTATGAAAGCGGTTGAGCTTCCGTCTGAACTATTCACCCCAACCTTCACAGCAAGCCGTGTAGTTGGCTGGACAGCTCATGTCGTAGAACAGTCAGAAAATAATCGTATCTACCGACCTCAGTCTGCGTATATAGGTTATACGCCAGTTGAACAAAATCAATAAATAAACTCGCTTTCACATAAAAAACGTCGGTAGATCCGACGTTTTTTTCATATGGTTAAATATATTCTTTTTGAGAATAAAATCGCTTTAATAAATAGAATAATCCGACTGCTAAGCATAAACTTGCTGCAGCTAAGCTAGAGGTAATCATGGCGTGCTCACCTTCGGTAGGGGTATGTGAAAGTTTATAGCTGCTGTAGCATAAGAGAGCTGTGATACATAAACAGCAGGAGCTAATCAATCCATACCGCTTTTTGAAGCCAATAATAGATAGTAATACAATCAAATAAATTCCGCTCACCATCATCATAATTGGAAACTGAGGGTGGAATTTAATTGTATATAACAAATAATCGATGTGAGAATAGTGATGAACCGCCGAGGACTTTGTTAGCCCTCCGGTCAAACTAGCTGATAAAGGTCCTTCAAGCATCGAAGAGCCGTTATACCAAGTAGCGACTGAGGAAAGTAAAAAAACAAAACAACTTGCAAATAGCTGCGTCATGCATTTTATTGACACGTATAGAAAGCTCCTCTCAATAACCATCTTTTGTTAATACAAGTCCGAAAATTATTATAGCAGGTTTTGAAAGTAAAAAAAGTACTATTGGAATGGTTTCATAAAACGTTCATATTTGAAAAGGTTTGTTTTTTAAAAATAAAGGGAAAAAAAGTGAAACGGAAGATATGAATAGAGGAGAGAGAAAGATGAAGGCAGCAGTGATTTTGAATCCAAACGCAGGAAACAAAAAATTAGTAAATGAAATTGACTTTATATGTGATCGGTTAAACACTGCATTTGAGACGGTTACTTTATATAAAACAGAGCAACCTGGAGATGGTGCCGATCTGGTAAGAAAATTGGAAGGCAAAGCGGATGTCATTATTGGAGCAGGAGGAGACGGGACAATTTATGAACTCATTAATGCTCTTGCTCCGCTGCAGCAACGTCCTGTATTTGCTATTTTACCTGGTGGAACGTGCAACGACTTTTCGCGTGCAATTGGAATGAATCAAAATCCTTTAAAAGCGGTGGAGCAAATTATAGAAAAGCAGACCGAGGCAGTGGATGTTGGAAAACATGGCGAAGATTATTTTTTAAACTTTTGGGGAATCGGCCTCGTAGCTGATGTATCTGAAAATATTTTGGAAGAAAATAAAGAGAAATTTGGTAAGCTCTCTTACTACATGAGCGTAGGCAGAACTTTAAATCAAGCAGAGCCTTTTCAATTAAAAATGACGAGCGAAAAAGCTTCCTATGAAGGAGAAGCTGTTATGGTGTTAATTGGAAACGGTCCTTTTTTAGGAGGAACTCGCGCTATGCTAGGAAACAGCTCATTTCAAGACGGATTATTAGATGTATTCGTTATTAAAGAAATGGGAATCGAGCCGGTTATGGCATGGTTACAAACAAGCCCTGATGAGGAACAGCTTAACCCTGAAAGCAACCTTATGCATTTTCGTGCAAAAGAAGTTCATATTGAAACTACTCCTGAAAAAACGGTAGATTGTGATGGAGAAAAAGAAACGACGACACCTTCAACGATTACGGTTCTCCACAATCACATCAATATGATAGTCGGAAACAGATAAAAAAACGCTGGAAGTTCCAGCGTTTTTTTTATGAAGACAGCCATCGCGGAGAAGTAAAGAGCATAATCATTATGCTGCTCATCGTAATAACAAGCATGGAGTAGCAAAAAGCAGTAAATCCGATAATATGTAAGCCCACTATCATAATCGTACTGTCTAAGATAAAAATGGTTATTCCTATATTGATTTTCCATTTTTTCGATACAATAATGGCAATTAAATCAAGCCCATCCGAACTGATGCCGTAGCGAAGCATCAGCCCTATTCCCATTCCTACGAGTGCGCCTCCAAGCAATGAGCTAAAGAGCAAAGGAAGCTCCAGCGTACCTTCGAGAATAGAGAGCCATTCTGTCATAAAAAAAGAAACAAATAAACCTATACTTCCATAAAAAAAGTTTTGACGATGACGAAAAAAAGCATATAAATAGACAGGTACGTTCAAAAAGAAAATGGACAGTCCGATAGGAGTTCCAAACACATAATATACGATAAGCCCAAATCCTATAAGTCCACCGTCTAGTAAGTGATACGGAGCAATAAATCCGTTTAGCCCTAGTCCAATTAATAAGCTTCCACAGCAAATCGAAACCACTCTCGAAAAAATATTCCTCACCCTATACGTTAAATTTTAATAGGAGTACTCGTCCCTCTATGTATATGGCAAGCTTAGGTTATTTAGAAGTGAAGAAGAAGAAAAAGAAAATTATGTAAAAAGTATTGATTCTATAACTCTGATATTCTATAGTTAATCTAACTTCGTTTTCACGACAATTTCTTGATTTTTTACGATACTGTTTAACTGTTTGTATTTTTTACTATATAAAAAAGGTTCGTTCTGCAAAAAGCATACGATTGTAATAAGTCGGTAAAAGCAAGCCGCTATATAAAAGGGGTTGATTACGTGTAGGATTCTCTTTCTTTTCAGTCATACTAAAAAGAAAGAGGGATTGTCGTGAAAAATCGTTCCGTACTTTTTTTATGGTTTGGTCAAAGTCAAGCCAATTTAGCAGATGTATTATATATTGTTGCGTTAATCAGCATTCTTTATGCTCAAAATAGTTCTCCTGTGCTGCTTTCATGCATTCCATTTACCATTACGACTGCTAAGTTTTTGAGCAGTTTTACTGTGCCTTTTCTTATAGATCGCTACAGGGCTAAGCGTATTCTTGTTGTGTCTCAGCTGTTAAAAACCAGTGTTTTGTCTATGTTTTTCCTGTGGCATATGTCGCTTATCAGCATGCTGTGCTGCGTGTCGCTTATCGCTTTTTTCGATGGGTGGGCAGCTCCGGTTCAAAGCTCTATGCTTCCTCATTTAGTAGATAAAGAGAAGCTGTTGAAATGGAACAGTATGTTTAATGTCACCGATCAAATGATTCAAATTGCAGCCTATCCGCTTGGAAGCTTTCTGATCATTAGCTGGGATGCTACTGGCCTTTTATGGCTGTCATTTTCGTTATTCAGTTTGTCAATCGTATTTATGCAGGCTATTCGTATTAACGCTCATTCTTCTAAAACGAAGCAAAAACAAGGGTTAAAAGAGGGATGGAAGCTAATTTGGCATTATCCGCGCCTGCGGGTTTTATTAGTCATGGAGGTTTTAGAAGGAATGGCTGCCGGCGTTTGGGCATCAGCAATTGTCTACGTGTTTGTGAAAGAGATATTAAATAAAAATGAAGCTTGGTGGGGATATATCAACAGCAGTTTTTTTGTTGGAACGGTTCTTGGAGGTTTCGTTTTGTTGAAGATTTCAGTTGAACAAGAGAAAAGTCTTTATCATATCGTAACACTAGGCAGTCTTTTATCAGGTTTCTTTACATTATTGTTCGGAGTGATGCCTGCTCCTTTTCTTTCACTTTTACTTAGTTTTGCTATTGGCATTGCCCTTCAAATAAGCGCTACGTGTTCTTACACGCTTACACAAACGGCCGTTCCTTTAGAAAAGCTTTCTAAGGTACTTTCCGCTACGCTTAGCGTTTCATATGTGACGTTTGGGCTTTCGGTGCTGCTGCTTGGAGCTGTTGCTTCGCTAAATGTAACGGCGGCGTTTCTAACAGCAGGAGGACTGATTGTAATCAGCGGCTGTGTAGGTTTATTCTTACGAAATTATGCGCTTGCTAACTAAAAAAGGTTGCTATTTGCAACCTTTTTTAAAACATCGTATTTTTTCTCCTCAACCATAAGCCGTATAAGGTTGTTTGCCTTAAATACCCCTTGTGTAAAAGTAGGGAGCTTTTCACGAAAACGAAAGGAAATAAAGTATGGCTATCGAATTATGTTAAGAGCGTTCAGCTAAAAGGAGTGATTAAATGGTTGTCATTCGACAGGCGGTTGAAACTGATCGAGAGCGACTGGCTACGTTAATGCAAGAATATATAGTAAAATTCTGTGAGCAGCCTGCCCCTTCCCGGAAAGCTTTAACTTTACATATTAAGCGCTTATTGAATAATCCTTCCTATGGTATCCAGTTTGTTGCTGAATTGGAAGGGAAACTAGTAGGTTTTGCGACGGTGTACGTATCGTGGAGCACCAATTATTTTAAAGAAACAGCCATCTTAAAAGACTTGTACGTATCTCCTTTAAACAGAGGAAATAAAATTGGTGAACGTTTGTTTAAGATCTGCCTGGCCTATTCTCAAAAGTATGAGTTTGCAGGGATGACCGCTGAGTGCAGCAGTGAAAATAAAGTGGCTCAAAACCTTTATCAAAAAATGAACGGTAAAGAAAATGCAGGGGTTCAATACCTTTTTTTTTAAGAGAAGTGCAGCTTTTACTTTTAAGACTTCTACTAAATGGCAAAAATATGTTATAGTATGAAAAGTGAAATTGATGAAAATGTCGGTGGGCTATATGTTAGATGATCGTATCAATAGTAGGGGGAAGTTGGACTAGCTGTTTGAAAGGCGGCCATCCTATTTTTAGTATAGCCGCAAGGAAGGAGCAGGACCTTGAAAAAAAATCCAATCTTAAACGCGTGGAAAATAGTAACTGCGACGAGCGGTTTTTTACTTGCGCTGTTTATCTTTAAAGTCCGAAAAGGAAGATAATCATATAAAGAAAGCTCCTCGATTGAGGAGCTTTTTATTATTTAGTAATAGGAAACGCCAAGGGAGTCACGGTTGATAAAGAATCTCTGTAAGAATGATAAGTGAAATAATGACGTGTTGGACTATAAATAGTCATGTAAAGTAAATAATCATATTTCGTTTCCATATAGAAAAAAACGCCGTCTATGTGGAGTGTATAGAAAGAGTACGAAATCCCGAGCAGCGTTTGCTTTTGTACACGTGTGCTGGGGTTTTCTTTAATCCATTCGTACAGTTCAAACACACTCACTCCTGGTGATGATTGCAGCGTATGTACTTTGTCATATAACTTATCAGATACATCAGAAACCGACTGTTTTAATTGGTGAAATAAGTTGGACATTTGTTCTTTCATTGTGGTGAGCTCCTTTACGGGTAGTCAGCTATTAGCATGCTCAGAGAAATCCACGCTTATGTATAGTTAGTGGATGGCTGATTTGAATTTGCCGCCATGCGCTTCTTGGGTATCCATAATGGTTGTAAAGGCATGTGGATCTATTTCGGAAATAATGGTTTTAAGCTTGGTAATTTCTAAACGCGTCACCACTACGTATATGACTTCTTTTTCTGTACCTTCAAATCCGCCTTTACCATACAGTTTCGTCACGCCGCGGCCTAAACGATGCGTAATAGCGTCTGATAGCTCTTCATAGTGATTTGAAACTATAAAAGCTGCTTTTGTTTCATCAAGCCCTTGAATAATCGCATCGATTGTTTTAGAAGCAATATAGTACGTAAGAATTGAGTACATGGCCTGTTCCCAACCTAGCACAAACCCTGCCCAAGCAAAAATGAAGATATTTAAAAACATCACAAATTCGCCCACAGAAAACGGGATTTTTTTTGTTAATAAAATACCTAAAATCTCAGTTCCGTCTAATGCTCCGCCGTGACGAATGACCGTTCCTACACCTGCTCCCAACAGCAGCCCGCCAAATACAGTAGCAAGAAGCGGTTCAGATGTTACCGCTGGAACATGGTGCAATTGAGATTCTACAATGGATAAAGCAACGACTGCAAACATAGATGAAAAGCAAAAGTTACGACCAATTTGTTTGTATCCACTATATAAAAAAGGGAGATTAAAGATGATGATAAGAAGACTGAACGGCAATTTCGTTAAGTACACTAAAATTAGAGAAATACCGATAATACCGCCATCAATTACGGAATTTGGGACTAGAAATAATTCGATAGAAACGGCAGCCAAGGAAGCCCCAATTAACATCATAATGTAGCGATAAATGAGCCGACCTGCCTTTTCCTTTTTGTGCTGTTTCGTTGTCATAAAATCTTTCCTTTCAAAATACTGCCTATACGCAACTCTTACTAGTATAACTAAGTCTTGGGAACTCTATCCAATTATCTACTTTAAAAAAGACTAGCCAGAATAAACAAAATCCTGTTAAATTAAACGGTAGACATTTGCTGAAATAAAGGAGCTGTACATATGATAAACGTATATATTCCAGCGCTTCAAACAAGCGCTGGCGAAAAAGCGGCACGCTATATTGATACATTAACCAAACCGATAGGAAGCCTTGGCAGACTCGAAGAAATAGCAGTGGAATTAGCGGCCATGACCGGGGAAGTTTTTCCGACGGTCACGCCGCCAGGAGTCCTCGTTTTTGCAGGTGATCATGGAATTGTAAAAGAAGGAGTTTCAGCTTATCCACAAGACGTAACGGCACAAATGGCGCTGAATTTTTTACAGGGAGGAGCAGCTATTAACGTGTTTAGTCAGCAAATAGATGCCCAGTTCAAACTGATTGACATCGGCATTGCTTCTGACCTTTCCCATAAGAACCTTGTACAACGCAAAGTGAAGCTAGGTACAGCAAGTTTTTATAAAGAAGACGCGATGACGCGCAGTGAGGCAGAACTGGCTGTTCAAGTCGGATATGAAGAAGCTGAAGAGCTTATTGCCCAAGGAATCAAATGTTTGATTGTAGGAGAAATGGGCATCGGAAATACTACGTCAAGCACGGCTATTTTAGCTGTATTGACAGGAGAAAAAGTCTCTAAGCTTGCAGGAATGGGCACAGGGATTTCTGATGAACAACTGCGCCACAAAGTGAACGTGATTGAAGAAGCGCTGCAAAACAGGCACATCAACCCTCAGGATCCGATTGATATTATCAGTAAAATAGGGGGTCTTGAAATTGCCGGGATGACAGGCGCTATGCTGGCGGCAGCTGCTCACCGTATTCCTATTTTAGTAGATGGTTTTATTTGTACAGTTGCAGCCCTTCTAGCGACAGAAATCAATACACAAGCAAGAGACTATATGTTTGCTAGTCACGAATCTGTTGAACAAGGCCATGCATGTGCAATGAAGCTTCTTGACAAGAAACCGCTCCTCAACCTCAATCTTCGGTTAGGTGAGGGAAGTGGAGCTGCTGTTACATTTCCGCTGCTGCACTCGGCTTCACTGATGATTGCCAATATGGCCACGTTTCAATCTGCGGGAGTGTCTGAGAAAGAATAAACCTAAAAAAGACATGGGAACAAAACCATGTCTTTTTTCTTTATTTTATAAAAAAATCTTATATTTTTAACATCATAAACCAATAAATGCTAAAGCTAGCACCTGTTAAAATAAATGATCCAATAATTAACAATACCAGTGCAACGCGTCGTTTAATCGCTTGAATTTCTCTATCTTTTGGCAAACGTCCCATTGGTCTTCCTCCATTATGTAAATATTTCACGTATTTTCCTATTTTACTCCGCTTTAAAAAGAGAGAACATATGTCAAAGTTACTAAAAATCAAATTATTTCACAAAAAAATTGTATCCCCGTTACAGCAGGGCAAAGAATACGTATTTTTCCAGTTAGAAAAGGACTGCTCTAAAGGTTTACTTACATGGCAACAACCTTTATCATATAACTGACTATACTATGATGTTATCCAAAGTTGGAAGAAATCTCAATAAATGTGAGTGTTATAATTACATGATAAGAGTCAGAAAATTTTAAAAAAGAGTGTGAGCAAACAATGAACGGTATGTTGATTATTCGGAACGGTGCTCCTTTTTATGAAGGAGCTTCCGTGCCTATTCCAAAAGATAAATCCTGTATTATCGGACGAAGCAGTGAAGAATGGGAGCCTTATCTGGCCTTTCAAAGTGCTTACATTTCACGCAAGCATTTTGAAGTAACGTACGAAAGCAATGCTTTTTTCATTACAGACTTGTTTAGTAAACACGGGACAAAAGTAAATGGAGAAGAGTTACAGCCTGGAACCCCTCGTTTATTGAAAGAGCAGGATGTCATTACCTTAGCAAATGAAGAGGCAGCTTTAGTATTTAGAAATGATGATATGGATGCAACCCTCGATTTAGGACCTTTGCTAAAACAAATAAATAAGCCATTTTACACATTAGATCCAATTTTGCAGAAAGTAAAAGTAAAAGAGGAAACGTATATTCTGTCAGATAAAGAATACGCGTGCTTAGCTTATCTTCTAGAATACAACAATCAATTTGTTTCAAAAGAAGCATTAAAAAAAAGCGTTTGGCCTGAACGAGTAGAGTCAAATGGAGAAATTCTAGTAGCAGCAGAAGAGCTGAATGCGCTGATTTACCGGGTTCGCAAAAAAATAGGAACATATTTAGAAATCGAAGTGATTCGAGGAAAAGGATATTGGCTGCACTTTAACGAAAATGGACGTGAATAGAATCACGTCCATTTTTTAATCTCGTTTTACAGCATGTACACGTATATGTTTAGCTTCTGCCAGCCAAGATCCGTTTTGAAATAGTTTATCTTGCATTCGATTTTCTAAGCGCGTAATGAGGACATTTTTAGTTTCTGTCGTCACGTGAGCAAAAAGAGGGGCTGCATTTGTTTCTAACCAATTACGCAAGCCGTTTTCCCCTTTTAACAAGAAGGGGCGGCTGTAGTGAATAGCCGTGGTGACTTGAAAATTCTGTGATTCCAAAAGAGAAGAATATTCAGCTACAGAAGGAAAGTACCATGGGAAATCTACATCGTTATAAGGGATATCAAACGTTTTAAATTGACGAATGATTTCTGTGAAAATTTCGTCCATGTTTCCTTTTCCCCAAAATTCTGCTACAAATCGGCCATTTGGTTTTAAAGCATTGTAAATGTTTTTAATGACAAGGTGAGGAGGACGGATGTCGTGTAAAGTTGCATTGGAAAAAACTGCGTCAAATTGTTCGTAATAAGGAAGGTTAAGGGCATTTACCTGTTCAAAGGATAGAGTTGGATACTGATGACGAGCTTGTTCAATCATATTTTCAGAGCAATCGATGCCTGTTGCACGGACATGAAGCTTATTGAGCTGCGAAATAAATTCGCCAGTGCCACAGCCAATATCTAAAATATGTTCGCCAGCTTGAGGAGAAAGAAGGTTCATAGCACTTCCTCCAAATGAAGAAACAAACGGAAGATGATACACTTGAGCAATTTTTTGTTGATTAACAGTTTGACTCATGAAGTGATTCCTCCTTTGTAAAAGATGATGACTATCGTTTTATAAGAAGAAACAAGCTTTGAATAGTAGATATGAAGTTATTGATAGAATTATACCATATATCTTACTTATTATGCCGAAAACTCCAAAGAAAAAGCGCACCAAACTTCTAGTTTGGGCGCTGATAAGCATGAACTATTTTATAACCATTAACCGAACTGAACAAATAGAGGAAGATCTGTATGACCCATCTCACGTACGTAGACGTATAAATTTCCTTTATGATGAATTTCATGGTCAATGGCCATTTGTAAAAGTTGTCTTCCAGGAAGCTTTCTTCCAAACGCTGCAGTTGCGTCAATGGTCTTGTTTAAATCATCTTCGCTAAGTGAGCGTAATACGTCTACTGTTTTTTTCGTATATTCAGCTGCAAGGTCCGATAATGACTTACCGCTAAAATCAGCTTTTTGACCAAGTGGAGATAAATCACCGGATTTTACCACTGATGCAAATGCATAAAAGGATGTTAAAATATGCGTAGATAAGTCAAAAGCGGACATAGATGTCGGGGCAGGCTTGTATTCGTAGTGACCTGCTTCAATTTTGTTGATTAATTCATTAGTTACGTTTCGATGTGCTAAAAAGTGATGACTCATTTGTTCAACTGTCATGATGAAAGGCTCCTTTATTATGTATTCGCTTCTGAGTATAGCATTTGAAAATCAGAAAGCGAAGAAAAAACTTTATCAATAAGAAAAACAGCTGCATATGAGCAGCTGTTTTTCTTAATATTAGAAATTACGTTGTTTTAACTCTTCAAGCAATAACTCCATACCTTCGCGGCTTAAAGTTAATTTGCCATCTGCAATTGTTACGTTGTCAGAAGATACTTCGCCAGTAATCGCACAAGCACCGTTCGGCTCATATTTCTTTAAAATAATTCGATCTGTTTCGACAAAAATTTCAACAGGATCTTTTACATCTATTTCAAGAACACGTCTTAACTCTTTAGGAATTACGATACGACCTAAATCATCTACTTTTCTTACAATACCAGTCGATTTCATTTTTTAATCACCTTTACTTTTATATTTTATTGAGTACGCAAAATATTATTTTTGGAATTTCTAAGATGATTATATACTAGATAACCGCTAAATTTGTCGAAGTTATTAATATGTAAATGAACTGTAATATTATTGAAATATTATCTGTAAATACAAATCCTCCTACAATATGGAATATATAGGGCTCTTTGTATGATATAGGAGATGAAGGAATTAATTACATTTGACATACAATTTTATTTATGTTTATGCAGCAGCCTAGAGTTAGGCTACATGTAAGTGTGGAAGCAAACAAGTTGAAAGAATGAAGAGAATATGATTAAATTAAAAAAGTAACTTGCTCAAAATAATTAAATCGTAATGATTACGTATTTCAAATAAAAAAGTAATAAAACGAAAGGATGACAAAGAGTTTGGCTAAAAAATCAAAAGTTGTAAAAGAACAAAAGCGTCAAGAGATGGTAGCGAAGTATGCGCAATTGCGCCAAGAGCTGAAGGAAAAAGGAGATTACGAAGCGTTAAAAAAATTGCCTAGAGATTCTTCGCCAACGCGCTTAAATAATCGCTGCCGCGTTACCGGTCGTCCGAGAGGCTACCTTAGAAAATTTGAAATGTCACGCATCGCGTTTAGGGAATTAGCCTACAAAGGACAAATTCCAGGTGTTAAAAAAGCAAGCTGGTAGTATAAAAGCCCTCATAATGAGGGCTTTTATTATTTATTAGCTGCAAAATATCGAGCAATTCCCTGGTAAATACCTGTAGATATTTGCTGCTGATACGCGTTAGAAGAAACAATTTGCTCATCGTGAGCATTTGATAAAAAGCCTAATTCAAGAAGTACAGCCCGCTGGTTGTTTTCTCGAGTAACATAATAATCTCCAAAACGAACCCCCATATCCTTCATAGAAGGCGCGTTTTCAGCCATGCTTTCTTGAATGTATTTTGCTAATTCTTTATCTTTGGATTCACTGTAATAAAATGATGCGATGCCGTTTGCAGACGATGAAGTAGACGCGTTATAGTGAATGCTGATAAATGCATCTGCATGCTTTGCTTCACTAACGTTCACTCGTCCGCTTAGTGAAATAAAAGTATCGTTTGAACGCGTCATAAATACATTTGCTCCAGCATTAGCTAAGCGGCTTGCCACAAGTTTTGCTGTTGTTAACGCTAAATTTTTCTCAATCGATGACTTGCCTGAAGTGCCAGGATCATATCCGCCGTGCCCAGCGTCTACTACAATAATTTTATCTTTTAAAGCAGCAGATGAGGAAGGCAAACTAGCTGAAGTTGTAGAATCAGCCGCAGCTGTTAACCCTTTTGATACCCATGCTGTTTGACTGGCAGAGTACTGAATTTGCACCCAGTCATTCGTTTCGTTTACTTTTTTGAATCTTTCACCTGCTTTTGCTACGCGAATGATTCCCGCATTTAAGCTCGGCTGACTGCGTAAATTTGAAGCTTTTGTAATTTGAATCGACTGGGCTGTTTGTGAAGACTGTCCAGAACCTGTTTGTAAGTATTGACTTGCCACCCAGCCTGTTTTGCCGCTTGCTGTTTTAATCTGGGACCAGGATCCGCTTTCTTTTAACACGGTTACTTTTGCATTGCGCGGTAAGTTCGTCACGATGGACGCACTTGTGCTTGCAGAAGAACGAACGTTTAATGAACTGGCGTTAACGACCGCTGGCTTGGTTGACGTAGAACCAGAGTCATTAGTCGGCGCAGAGGAGCCAGAGCCTACTTGTAGGTACTGACTTGCTACCCAGCCCGTTTGACCGCTTGCCGTTTTAATCTGGGACCAAGACCCGCTTTCTTTTACCACGGTTACTTTCGAATTGCGCGGTAAGTTCGTCACGATGGACGCGCTTGTGCTTGCAGAAGAGCGAACGTTTAATGAGCTCGCATTAACGACCGCTGACTTCGATGTTGTAGAGCTAGAATCTTTAGCTGGCGCAGAAGAACCAGAGTCTGCTTTTAAGTACTGACTTGCCACCCAGCCCGTTTGACCGCTTGCCGTTTTAATCTGCGACCACGATCCGCTTTCTTTTACCACCGTTACTTTTGAATTGCTCGGTAAGTTTGTCACGATGGATGCGCTTGTGCTTGCAGAAGAGCGAACGTTTAATGAGCTCGCATTAACGACCGCTGACTTCGATGTCGAATTTGCGGTAGACGTACTGTTTGTTTGCGTTTTATTTATGTATTGAGATGAAATCCAAGCTTCTTTACCGTTATAGGTAATTTTAGCCCATCCTTTGCTTTCATCTACTATATCAACGGTGTTTCCCTTCGTTATTTTTCCAACGATAGCACCGCTTGTACTAGGCGTTGCACGTACATTTAACGATGTAGCAGTTACTTTAGCCGATTCAGCTGCATCTGCATCAATTGAATGCAAAAGCAATGAAGAGCTTAAAAGAACAGAAGAAACGGCTGTGTACATGACATGTTTTTTATTCATTTTTTCCTCCTTGCAAATTACAAATTTCAACATAAGGTTATTGGTATACAAATCATATATCGGCAAATAGTCCAAAATTTTGAGTTAAATCTACTATTATCTCATAATACCGATATTATCCATCATACTATATGTCGAAATTCAATTGTATAATGAATTTGAACTATCTGCCATCTTTGCCGATAAAATTTTACATTAATGTAAAATATAATTATATTAAAGGTGGAATTTAGCGATATTAAAGACCTTTAATCCTTTGTTCATCTACATTTTGAGGATGTGTCTTCTACTAGTAAGAACGTAAAATAGTATAAAACAGCTGAGTGTGAATATGATAGAGGAGAGATAGAAAATAAAAGCGTATCTATCTTTTGGAGGAGGAAACATCCACAATTATGAAACATTTAGAATAAAAATAACAAAAATATATAAAATAATACAAAGCCTGTCTGGAGGGGTATAAAGCTCGTAGCGCAAACCAAAAGTAAATAGTTAGAAAATTCTTTCTTTTTACTTTAAAACATGGTACAGTATAAAAAAGTGAAAGGGTGGAAACTGATATGCGAAAGATTGTTCAGTATGAAACAAAGTGGTCGCTTTTGTATCAAATGGAAAAAGAAGCGTTGCTTAATACACTAAGAGATTTTTCAGTAGACATCGAACATATTGGAAGCACGTCCGTTCCAGGATTGGCTGGTTCACCAATCGTTGATATTTTAATCGGAGTCAAACGCGAAGAAGATATAAATGAAGTGCGCGCTATATTAAAAAATAAATCTCACGTATATGTAGCAGAAAAAGAGATGTTTGTCTTATTAAAAGAAGGCGTTCCAGCTGCACACTACCCTCCAATTATGACAGCTAAAAATGCACGTAAGCTCATTCCACATGATGCGAGAAGAAGTCATGTATACGTAACGGTCAGTGAATCACCTTACTGGAACGAACGAATTAATTTCAGGGAGCAGTTACGCTCGAACGAACGTGCTAGAAAAAAATATGAAGGTATGAAATACGAGCTTTCAAAACGACTGTGGAACGATATTTCTACCTATGAGTACAAAAAAGAGGAATTCATTCAGCGCAGTCTATAAAAAACGTCATTTCAATTGAAATGACGTTTTTTTAATTAATTATCTTGTAAAACAATGGTCTCAAGCTTGTCAGCAGTATTTACTGCGAGAACCGTATAGTTTTTACCACTTTGAAGATTTGTTCCAGGAAGACTTAGTATTTCTTTTCCATCTGCCGTGGAAACAGATAGATCATACGAACCCGGATTTACTACTTGATAACCTGAAATGCTTTTAAAAGACAGATCTTTAAATAAAGGAGCAGCACCTTTAGGACCTACGTTTACCGCAGGAGCATCAGGAGATAAATGAGCAACACGTAAGCTTGCTTTTCCATCCATTCCTTGCTTATTATTCGTGAAAGCCTGCAGTTCAAGGTTTTCTGCTTTATTTACAGCGGCCACTGTATACGATTTTCCACCGTCTACAACAAGGGTAGCTTCGATGATGGAATCTTTTGTTCCTTTTGTCTTCGCTTCGTATACTTCTACTTTATGAGAACCGGCTGCCAAAGGCAAAGAGTTGGCGACATCTTTAAACTTTGCTCCTTCTACTAAAGCTTTGTCATCCACAAAAATGTCTACAGCCGGAGCATCCGGTGAAGCATGAACGATGCGAACTTCTGCATTTTGAGCTGTTCGCTCATTTGCAGCAGGAGGTGTTTCAGCGGCAAATACTAACATGCGGCTAAGCGCCAAGAAGGCAATCACTGCTGCCATTACGAATAGTCGTTTCATCAAGTATCACTCCTTTTTTAGTATACACAGCTTTATGTAAAGAGAAGGACTGTGCAGTTGTTAGCGTATACTAAATAAAATCAACTATTCGTTTGTTTGTTAATTTTTGATGTGTTTACTGAGATTTCTGACGAAAAAATCGAAGAATAGCCAAAATATTGTACAGAGCTGTTAAGAGCCATGTCAGTAAAAAGCCTAGGCCAAGCCCAATATTGGCATCTATATACGTATGCGTGAAGTCATCATATACGACGTAAGAAAGAGGAGCAATCGACAGTAAAAATAGAAGAAAAAACAAAAGCGTTTTCCATTTGTTTAAAGTGAAGGTTAAACAAAAGAAAAGGAAAGCAGCGAACAATAGAAGAGCGTCTCGAATAGCCCAAGGTAAAACGCCGATATGTGGATTAGCGAGAAGAAAAGTCGGAATAATTGAAAGGAGGAAAAGGAGAGAAAGTAAAGTCACGTGAAGAGTGTGCTTTTTTGTAAAAGCCGGCACCAATAAAAACGCTGCGGTTGCGCTTAAAAGAAAATTACAAATTAAAATAAACTCCATATCAACACCTCATTTATTGAGTATTACTTTTAGTCTATTCAGCATGCTGTTAAAGTAGATAAAAAAGCTGCGATGTTCATCGCAGCTTTTGGTTATTCGAATTTAAATCCTTGTTTTTCAAGCATAGCTCGAACTTCTGGGTAATAAATGGTTTTATAAATAGCTGATACAGTTTGTGACCAGTTGCGGTCATCAGCACCGTTTGTTCTCTTTTTCATATACTCTGCCATTTCAGCATCATAGTCTTGAATCAATGGCTTTAAGTCGTGATTATAGCTTTCACGATGGTGCACAGCAGCTTGTGGCAATCGAGTTTTTTTCGCAGAATGATCTGCCGGATGTCCAACCACAAGACCGCTTACTGGGAATACGTATTCCGGTAAATCGAGCAGTTCAATGACTTCTAGCGGCTTTCTGCGAATTCCTCCGATTGGGACTGTACCTAAACCGAGTGATTCTGCTGCAACTGTTGCGGCTTCTAAAGAAATTCCAGCATCAGTTGCTCCGACTAAGATTGATTCAAGCCCATCGGTTACGCCAAGAGGGGCATCGTTAAGTTCAGCTGCAATCTTAGCACGGTTAAAATCTGCACAAAAGATTAAAAATAGAGGAGCTTGGTCGATCCACGCTTGGTTGCCGGCAAGCTCCGAAAGTTTTTTCTTCTTTTCTTTATCTTGGACGCTAATAATAGTCACTTGCTGTCCATTAATAGAAGAAGCGGCTGACTGAGCAGATTGAATAATCGTATCTAAATGCTCATCACTTACTGCTTCGTCTGTATACTGACGGATAGAACGATGATCTTGAATTGTACGAATTGCTTCATTCATGATGCGTCATCCTTTCAAAAAAGTTATGATTAACCTTGTAATGTTTTTACATCTAAAGGTGCTACAAGTACGCCAGTTTGAGCAAATGCTACAAAACTTTGGAAGTGAGCTGATTTATTGTGTGCTTGAATTGCTTCTTCGCTTTTCCACTCTTCAATCATCATAAATGTGTTAGGTGTAAAAGCATCTTCAAATAGTTGATAGTTGCTGTTTCCTTCTTCTTGTAAAGAATGCTTAATTAGTTCTTGTACGTTTTCTAAAAATTCTTCTCTTTTTGCTGGGTTAACTTTCATTGAAGCTTGTAAATGAATCATGGGTGATTCCTCCTTTAATAATGATGGTGCTTTATATTATTTGTTTTGTTTTTAATCTTTCATTCAATTTATGATTAAAATGAAGATAAGTTCGAATATCATCGAACAATGAAACTATAACACCGATTAAATAACAGTGCAAGGAATTTAGTTCGGAAGTTATCGAACATTGATACACAAAAGAAGCTGTGTTATATTTTAAGCATGAGAAAACCTTATCAACCACCGAAATCTGAAATTAAATTAACGCCTATTTTACATGCGTTGAGTGATCCTAACCGGCTGCGAATTGTACAGTGTTTAGCGACAAGAAAGGAGCAGACCTGTTCGTATTATCAAAAATTAAATGTATCAAAATCAACGCTATCACATCATATTAAAGTACTTCGCGAAGCTGGAATTATCAAACTACGTATAGAAGGTACGCAGCACTATTATTCCTTGCGTTTAGAAGAACTTGAGGAATTGTTCCCAGGTCTGCTTCCTTCCATTATAAATATAGATGAGCAGTTATTTTAAAAGCTGAACAATGTTTTGTTCAGCTTTTTTGTTCAAAATAAATGTGTCCATGCAGGCTGCATCCGGGATTAAAAGGAGAACGACAGTGAGGGCAAGTCGAGTTACAAGTTAAATATTCATGAATGGATAGCTCATGTTTACATACTCCGCAAAGAATAGCTTTTTCATTAAACATAGCTTTTGGCCACCTTTTAATATCATGATCAGCATGTCCGTTATGACATTGATAGCATGGATAATATGTATTACAGCAATAAAATTTTATTGCAATAATATCTTTATCCGTACGGTAGTGCATGCAGCGCGTTTCGGAATCCACCGTATCACCTTTTACTATAGGTGCAGATTTGTTCATTATCATCACTCCCTATGAAAAGTATAGCATGCTTTTATACGCCTTATCATACATATGTAAAAAGAAAAATGCTATAATAAAACCATCGTTTTACATGTCAGATTGCATGCTAAAAAGATCAGATAAAAATTGATGTCAAAACAGATCCATTAAGTGAAGTAAAGAGAGGAAGAAAAAATGAGTAAGCAAGTTATCGTTTTTACCGGAGGCGGAACAGCTGGACACGTAACACCAAACATTGCCATTATGAAAGAATTAGACAGTGAAAAATGGGATATCCATTATGTCGGTTCTCACAATGGTATTGAGAAAGAATTAATTACAAAATTAAACGTTCCATATCATGCGATTTCAAGCGGGAAGCTGCGTCGATACGTAGATATGGAAAATGTAAAAGATGTATTTCGAGTAGCAAAAGGAGTTGGCGATGCACGTCGCGTGCTGAAAAAGTTAAAGCCTTCTCTTGTGTTTTCAAAAGGCGGTTTTGTCACAGTCCCTGTTGTAATGGCTGCTAAATCGCTAAACATTCCCGTGTTCATTCATGAAAGTGATTTAACACCGGGACTGGCAAATAAAATTGCGCAGAAATTTGCCACTAAAATTTTCACTTCTTTTGATGAAGCGGCAAACTATTTTCCAAAAGAAAAAGTGCAGGTTGTTGGTTCACCTATTCGAAAAGAATTATTTAGCGGAAGCGCAGCGAACGGGGAAAGCTGGCTTCGCTTTTATGATAAGCGCCCAATTTTAACCATTATGGGCGGAAGTTTAGGAGCACGTCGCATCAATGAGATTGTTCGAGAGTCCTTGCCTGAACTGCAAAAGAAATTTCAAATTGTACACCTGTGCGGAAAAGGCAATGTTGATACAAGCCTTGAAAAAGAGTCGGGCTACCGTCAGTTAGAATATGTAAATGAACAGCTTCCAGATGTTCTAGCGGCGACTGATTATGTGATTACACGCGGCGGATCAAATGCTATCTTTGAGTTTTTAGCCCTTCATAAACCGATGATGATTATTCCTTTGTCAAAAGCACAAAGCCGAGGAGATCAAATTTTAAATGCACAGTCCTTTAAGAAAAAAGGCTACTGTATGGTTGTGGAAGAAGAACAGTTAACAAAAGAAGTGTTTTTGCGTGAAGTAAATGAGCTTCAGCAGCAGGCAAGTACGATGAAGCGTACAATGCGTGAAGCAACAAAAACGGATGCCATTTCAATTCTTGTAAATGAAATTGAGAAAATGAGCTAAAAAAAGCGTTCTTATCGAGGAGATAAGAACGCTTTTTTCTTTGAATCTATTATTTTAAAATAATGAATAAATAGCAAAAAATAAAGCTTTTAAAATTTCAAAAAATGTTGTTGACAGTAAATTTTAACAGGAGTAAGATTACTCTCATGAAACGTTCCACAGTGAAACGCTGAGTCTTTCCTGAAAGAGAGGGAAAGAGCGGAGGACCCAATTACTAGGGGTGAATCTCATAATTGAGTAGGGTTACTTTCTTGACCCGAACCCGTCAGCTAACTTCGTAAGCGTTAAGAGAGAGGATGGTGTAATCGTGGCCGTTTTCTATAAAAGCGGATAGCGCGTTCCTTTCAAAATATAGGCGAAAGGAGCGTTAACATGCATTTATCTAAGCAAATGATTCAAATGATTGAATATCGTGCAATATGTGATCAGCAATCTTTTGATCTAGCAAACCGCTATTTGTCTATGTTAGCTAATCAAAGTATTAAACGCAGCAGTAAAAACCATAATTAAGTCTAAAAATTAAATAACAAATATACGCTTAATCAATTATGAGCGGGGGACCCAATATTTTGTACGTATGTACTAGGGGTGAATCTCTTAACTGAGTAGGGTTACTTCCATAACCCGAATCCGACAGCTAACTCCGTAAGCGTTTTGGGAGTGAAAAAATTCGTGTCGATCACGGCTTATTTGTCGTGCATTAAACCGCGGAAGAGGACTCTCTTCTGCGGTTTTTTTATGGAAAAATAGGAGAGCAGCTTATGTCTGCACCGTAAAGAGGATATAGTAGGGCTTTTAAAACGAGATCAACAATACGTTAGGAATAATCAAAGATAACCTTTCGCTGCTAGCTCACTTGGGCGTGATGCTTTACGCACGGTAACAGTCACTACGCTTAATCATTGGTGGTAAGAAACAGTTAGGAGGGAGCAACTTGGATATAATCATGCTGGGAACGCTTGTCATATTAACAGCTGCTATGTACGGAATTATTTGCTGGTCGTCTCGTGTAGTAGACGAAAGAGAGGAGAAGTGAACGTGTCGTTCATTTTGCTAGGTATTTCAGTTCTCGTTTTAATTTATTTAGTATATGTACTGTTAAATCCAGAACAATTTTAATAAGCGGAGGAATAAAACGTGGGGATTTTTCTACTATCAGTTGCGCTACTGCTTGTTTTTGTAGCGCTTATTGCAAAGCCCGTAGGTATTTATATAGCGAATGTGTTTTCAAACGATAAAAACACTAGCTTGGTAGGAAAGATAGAATCGGTGATGTTTAAAGCGGCAGGAATTAAAGGGCATAATCAGACGTGGAAGCAATATGCAATTGCTCTCGTTTTGGCGAATACGTTTATGATTTTTGTGGTGTATCTTATCTTCCGGTTTCAAGGGGTACTGCCGCTTAACCCAAGCCACATCAAAGGAATGGATCCGGCCCTTGCTTTTAACACGGCCATTAGTTTTATGACAAATACGAACTTGCAGCATTACAGCGGTGAATCAGGTTTGTCCTATTTCTCGCAGATGGCAGCCGTTGTATTTATGATGTTTGCTGCACCAGCAACGGCACTTGCAGTAGCAATCGCGTTTATTCGTGGGTTGGCAGGGAAGGAAATAGGAAACTTTTTTGTTGATTTTGTGAAATCAATTACGCGTGTTTTACTTCCTATCGCTTTTATAACCGGCATTTTATTTATGATTTCAGGTGTCCCTCAAACGTTAAGCGGAACGGTGACTGCCCATACATTAGAAGGGGCAACACAGCAAATAGCAAGGGGACCAGTTGCTTCTTTTCTTTCAATTAAAGAGCTAGGCAACAACGGAGGGGGATTTTTTGGTGTTAATTCAGCCCATCCATTTGAAAATCCTAACGCGTTGAGCAATGTATTACAAATTGTCCTTATGCTTTTATTGCCAACAGCACTTCCTTTTACGTACGGAAAAATGATCGGACAGCGTAAGCAAGGCCGCATCTTGTTTGTAGCGATGAGTATGCTGTTTATCGTTATTTTAAGCACAGCGTTTGTAACAGAGTGGGGCGGCAATCCAAGACTTGATGCTTTTCATCTAAATGAAGCGAGCGGTTATATGGAAGGCAAAGAAGTTCGTTTTGGTGTCGGTATGTCGACTCTTTACGCCATCGTGACGACAGCAAGTGAAACAGGTGCGGTCAACACCATGCACGATACCCTTACACCTCTTACCGGGTTGTTAACGCTTGGAAATATGATGTTAAATACCGTATTTGGCGGTGTCGGAGCAGGATTTATGAATGTCATGATGTACGTCATCATCGCCGTATTTTTATCAGGTTTAATGGTTGGAAGAACACCAGAATACGTAGGTAAAAAAATTGAAGGAAAAGAAATGAAGCTCATCGCCGTGACGCTTATTCTGCAGCCGCTGCTAATTTTAGGAGGAACAGCCGTAGCGCTAACTACTCATTTAGGAATAGAAGGTATATCAAACCCAGGCTTTCACGGGTTAAGCCAGGCACTGTATGAATTTACATCATCAGCAGCAAACAATGGCTCTGGTTTTGAAGGACTCGGTGACGCAACTCCGTTTTGGAACATTTCTACGGGAATTGTTATGTATATTGGACGCTACTTCGGACTAATTACGATGCTGGCGGTATCGAGCTCACTAGCATCTAAGCAGCTTGTTCCTGAAACACCTGGGACATTTAAAACGGATACGTCTTTATTTAGCGGCATTTTAATTGGAACTACCGTTATTGTAGGGGCACTTACGTTTTTCCCAGTGCTTGTACTTGGGCCGGTTGCTGAGTATTTGACACTGTAATCAAGAAAGCGGAGGATTATAATGAATAAACGGAATTTTACGAATAATCTTGAATTGGATCGTAACAGTCACATTCAAGGTGCTGTAGATAAACAAACTTCATCGATTTTTATTCAATCAGTAAAGCAGGCTTTTATCAAGCTAAGTCCAAGAACGATGATAAAAAACCCTATCATGTTCGTAGTAGAAATCGGGTTTGTTATTACGCTTTTTTTAGCTGTTGTTCCAGATCTTTTCGGAGAAAGTACAGTAAGCGCAGGCTTTAATATTGCCGTATCTCTCGTGTTATTTTTCACAATTGTTTTTGCTAATTTTGCAGAGGCATTAGCAGAAGGTCGAGGAAAAGCACAGGCAAACTCATTAAAGCAATCGAAAGGTGATATTACAGCTAATAAACTTCAAAACGGGCAAATGATACAAGTTTCGGCATCGCAACTAAAAAAAGGAGATATCGTCGTCGTTTCACAAGGCGAAATGATTCCTGGAGATGGAGAAATCATTAAAGGACTGGCATCTGTTGATGAATCGGCCATTACCGGTGAATCGGCACCTGTTTTGAAAGAAGCAGGCGGGGACTTTAACTCTGTAACTGGAGGTACAAGAGTTGTCAGCGATGAAATTACAGTTAAAATTACGTGTGAGCAAGGTGAATCATTTTTAGATAAAATGATTTCGCTTGTTGAAGGAGCAGAGCGTCAAAAAACGCCAAATGAAATTGCGCTAAATACGGTTTTAACAAGTTTGACGATTATTTTCTTACTAGTTGTTGTGACGCTTCCTGTATTTACAAACTACTTACATTTTCAACTGGACACGGCTATTTTAATTTCACTGCTCGTTTGCCTCATTCCTACGACAATTGGAGGATTATTATCGGCCATTGGAATTGCTGGGATGGACCGAGTTACGCAGTTTAACGTGATCGCTATGTCAGGAAAAGCAGTAGAAGCAGCTGGTGACATTAACACAATCATTTTAGATAAAACCGGCACCATTACGTTTGGAAACCGAATGGCTCATCAATTAACGACTGTAGAAGGCACAGACGAACGTGAACTTTACAAATGGGCGTTTGTTTCTTCTCTTTATGACGAAACACCAGAAGGACGCTCAGTTGTTGATTTTATTCAAAACCGCATGGGAGTAGAAGATCTTAAAAAAACCGAAGGGACGTTTGTTGAATTCAAAGCTGAAACGCGAATGAGCGGCATTGACTTACAGAATGTATCTGTACGAAAAGGGGCAGTGGACGCCGTCACGGCATGGGTAGAGTCAAATGGCGGGATGGTTCCCTCTGATTTGCAGCAAAAAGCAAACGAAATTGCAGGAGCTGGTGGCACGCCGCTTGCCGTCGCCGCTGATGATAAAATTTACGGCTTGATTTATTTAAAAGACACGGTAAAACCAGGAATGAAAGAACGTTTTGAGGAACTTCGTAAAATGGGTATTAAAACAGTCATGTGTACAGGAGATAATCCGCTAACCGCAGCAACCATTGCAAAAGAAGCGGGAGTAGATGAATTTATTGCGGAATGCAAGCCAGAAGACAAGATTCAAGTGATTAAATACGAACAGCAGCAGGGAAAGTTAGTTGCCATGACAGGTGACGGGACAAACGATGCCCCTGCACTTGCTCAAGCTGATGTTGGCTTAGCAATGAACAGCGGAACCTCAGCTGCTAAAGAAGCAGCAAATATGGTGGACTTGGATTCCGATCCCACAAAAATCATTGAAGTCGTTTCGATTGGAAAACAGCTATTAATGACAAGGGGTGCCTTAACTACATTCAGTATCGCAAACGATATTGCGAAATATTTTGCCATTATTCCAGCGATGTTTACCTTGGCGATTCCGCAAATGGAGGCTCTTAACGTAATGAAGCTGAATTCACCTCTATCTGCCGTATTGTCAGCGCTTATTTTTAATGCGGTCATTATCCCGCTGTTAATTCCCTTAGCCATGAAGGGAATTGCGTATAAGCCGATGAGTTCTAACGCCCTATTGCGAAAAAATTTGTTCATTTACGGGTTAGGCGGGGTGTTGGTTCCATTCATTGGGATTAAAGCAATTGACTTACTACTTTCATTTGTAATGTAGAGGAGAAGAAACGATGATACAAACAGAACGAACGGGAAGCATTATTGTTCGCTTAACAATTATGATGATAATTCTTTGTGGTCTTATTTATCCTGTTGTGATGACAGGTATTGCTCAAACAGCTATTCCAAGTAAAGCAAACGGCAGCTTAATCTATTCAAACAACCACCAAGTTATCGGTTCTAAGCTCATTGGACAGCAGTTTACAAGCAATGAATTTTTCCATGGCAGAGTCTCTAGTATCGATTATAACGGGGTAGGATCTGGGTCGTTGAATTTAGCACCTTCAAATAAAGATCTTACGAATCGTATCGAGAAATCCGTAGCGGCGTGGAAAAAAGAAAACGAGGTGCCAAAAGAAGGAATTCCAGTTGATGCCGTCACAAATTCGGCTTCTGGACTCGATCCTGACATTACGCCACAAGCTGCATATGCACAAGCAGAACGAGTGGCAAAAGCGGCGCACATTAAAACCAACATGCTAAAAGAGCTGATCAAAGAACACACTCAGCAAGGAGCTTTTGGTGAAAAACGAGTAAATGTAGTAGAGCTAAATTTAGCTGTTCAACGAAAGCGCTAATTACATGCACTCGCTTCATGTATTGAAGCGAGTGTGATAAAGGAGTACAAACAATGAAAGAAAAAGAAGCTCATCCATACTTTCGAAGAAAAACTCCGGAAGAACTATTGCGTGAACTTCATGATCAGAAGCGAGGAAAGCTTAAACTTTACATCGGTGCCGCGCCGGGAGTAGGAAAGACGTATAAAATGCTTCAAGATGCGCACGATTTAGTCAAAGAAGGCATAGATGTCGTAGTTGGATATATAGAAGCACACGGCAGGCACGAGACTAAAGAGATGATCGGAAATCTAGAAGTAATCGAAAGAGAAACCGTTTTTTATAAAGGAAAAGAATTGAAAGAGCTTGATTTGCTGGCGATTGTAAGAAGGCGCCCAAAAGTTGTAATTATCGATGAACTTGCTCATACAAATGTTCCGACAAGCCGTCATAAAAAACGTTTTGAAGATGTTTCTTACCTGCTCAACCAAGGCATTTCAGTCATGTCAGCAATGAATATTCAGCATATGGAAAGCGTACATGATCTCGTATATGCCATTACCCAGGTAAAAGTTCGTGAAACAGTGCCAGATTTATTTATTCAGCAAGCAGATGAAATTCAGCTTGTCGATGTTACGCCGGAACAGCTGCAAAAGCGTCTTCGTGAAGGCAAAATATACGAAGTTCATAAAATTGAACAAAGCCTGCAGTCTTTTTTTAAGCTCGCAAATCTCCATGCCCTTCGTGAATTAACGCTCCGAGAAGTAGCGGATGAAGTGGACGGTAAGCTCATTCATGCCCATGAAATTGGCGTAACAGGTATTTGCGAACGCATTTTAGTATGCATTCAATATAGTGGAACAGCTGAAAAATTGATTCGAAGAGGCTGGAGAATGGCAAACCGATTGAAAGCAGATTTGCTGCTGCTTCATGTTTTTACAGGCGAGCAAACTGAAAGGCAAAAAGCACAAATTAAAGAGTGGCGGGAATTTGCTGATCGCTTTCACGCATCGCTAATTGTTGAAGAAGCTAAAAACCAAAAACCAGCTGCAGTGATTGTGAACGTAGCCAAGCAGTATCGCGTTACTCAAATCTTACTAGGGCAATCAGCCAGGACAAGGTGGGAAGAGATTCGAAAAGGGTCTATTGTGAATACGATTATGAGACAGACTTATAACATCGACATTCATATTGTTTCAGATTCAGCAAAGCAATAACAATAAAATGGATGTATACTAAAAGGAGAATATGAGTGAATATTGCGTTTTTTTTACTCCCGAAAAAAGAAGTCGTTACCCTGTCGACACGGTCAACTGTTCGTCAAGCATTGGAGAAAATGGAATATCATCGCTACTCTTCTGTACCGCTCATTAACCAAAAAGGAGAATATGTAGGGACTTTGGCAGAAGGAGACTTGCTATGGAAGCTAAAAAGCCTAGAACATATAGAACTTCATGAGCTAGAACACCTGCGAATTGAAGAGGTCCCAAGGCATCGTGATTATGAACCTATCACCATTAATGATGAAATGGAAAGTATTTTGTCACGTGCGTCTGAACAAAATTTTGTACCAGTTGTAGATGACCAAAATATTTTTATTGGACTCGTGCGGCGAAGAGAGATTATAGAGTATTGTATCTCTCAACTTTTTATACATGGAGAAACGTCTTTAAATGTGAAGATTTAGTTAAGTTTGCGTAAAAAACATAATTTTTACATAAAAGGTAGTCTTTTTTTATATAATTAATGTTATAATAAGAGATGTAAAGACGAAACTTGCGTAATGTAAGCCTCTAACATTTGTTAGAGGTTCTTTTTTTACATAACATAAAACATTTGATTTCAGTTCTTTCTATGATTAAGTTAGAATAAGTGTTAAAGTAAGAGGTTTCTTGCTTTTTTACATAAGAAAAGTGAGCTGTACAAAGGAGACAAAGTATATTGACTACGGAAAAAACAAAAAGCGATCAATTACGCAGCATATTCAAAACTATTATCTTCGCTATCGCTCTAGTATTTATGATTCGCGCATTTTTATTTTCTCCGTATATCGTAGAAGGCGCTTCAATGAACCCAACGCTGCATAACGGAGAGCGTTTGTTTGTGAATAAACTGTCGTATTCGCTCCATGATATTCGCCGCGGAGATATTGTGATTATTAAAGATGAGGCTAAGAATAAGCATTATGTAAAAAGAGTAATCGGTCTGCCAGGTGAAAAAATCGAAATGAAAAAAGATCAGCTTTATATTGATGATAAAAAAGTAAGTGAACCTTATTTAAAAACGAATCGTCAAATTGCCAATAACATGGATATGGAGCTTACAGGAGATTTTGAACCTGTTCAAATACCTAAAAACGAAGTATTTGTAATGGGTGATAACCGTTTGTACAGTATGGATAGCCGCAACGGTCTAGGTCTCATTGATGAAAAACGGATTGTCGGAAAAAGCGAATTTGTATTTTACCCCATTAAAAAAATAAGAAAAACAACGTAAAAAGAAATGCCGGCGAAGGTATTTCTTTTTTTGTGCCTATGTCTACTCGGCTTCTAGATGGGCAAGCTAAGGAAAAAAGGTGTGAATTAATTGAAGACAGCCTATGAAAAATTATTTAAGCATTTTAAATTTGTTGATGCTCTTGAGATGAAAAACCGATTAGCAATGGGACCTATCCTCACATACGCTTCACGGGAAAACGGAGAAATATCCGATCTTGATATGTCTTTTTACGAAAAACGAGTAGGGGGCGTCAGTACGGTAATTATCGGCCCCGCGTTTATCACAGAAAATGGCCAAGTAGCACATGGTCAAATCGGCATTCATCGTGATCAGGTTATACGAAAGCTTCATCAACTAACCCAAATGATTCATAGAAGAGGAGCTAAAGCGATTCTTCAACTATCACACGGGGGAAGAAAGTGCGTAGAAATGAAAAATAAATGGCAAGCCATTAGCCCAAGTGAAAAGCCTCATAAACGTAAAGGCAAAAAGCCTGTTCAAATGACCGAGCGCGATATAACTTATATTGTTCAAGCGTTTGGCGAAGCTACCACCAGAGCTATGGAAGCCGGGTTTGATGGAGTAGAAATTGACGGAGGAAATGAATGCTTACTGCAGCAGTTTATGTCAAGGCAAGCAAATGAACGAAGCGATTCTTATGGAGGAAGCGCAGAAAACCGCTTCACTTTTGCACTTGAAGTTATTCGTGAAGTGACGCGTCGAGCAGCTCATGCGGGCAAACCATTTATTGTGGGATATACATTAGCACCCAAAGAAAAAGGCTATTTAGGAAATAAAGTGGAAGATACATTTGAGTGGATTGATCGTCTTGTTTATACAGAAATTGACTATTTACATATCAGTGCTTTGCATGAACCTACCTTAAGTAGTGAAGAAAATCGTTCACTGGTTTCTTCGATTATTAAGCACGTTAATCACCGGATCCCTCTTGTGGGTACAGGAGGACTTACGGCAACAGAAGTAGCAGAAGCTTTTGAGAAAGGGCTGGCTTTAATTACGATTGAACAAGCATTAGTTGTACAGCCAGATTGGGTAGAAAAAGTGATAAATAGCGATGAGCCCGCTTCTATGGATGTGACGTCATTAGATAAAGATGTGAGTTTGCCACCTGAAGTGCTGGCTCACTGGCAAGATATGCATAAAAACGACCGCCCTTATTAAGTGAGCGGTCGTTTTTATGTTGTTGACTTAACAATAAGAATTTTATTTTACTGATACTATAACCAAGCAGCATACATAGACTAAAAGAAAAACTAAAAACACAGTTGACTTCTAGGAATAGTTAGGATTACAATATAAACAACTTATTCATAAAACGGACAGCTGATCGGACATACCGAAGGCTTCTAGCAAACAACTGTTGGAGGCCTTTTTGTGCTTTCTAACAGAAGATGAAAGTGGAGGGACAACATGAAAAAGTTAATTACGTTTGCACTTATTGGCTTTTTAGCTCAGTTAATTGATGGATCACTTGGAATGGCATACGGGGTGACATCAACTACGCTGCTTTTAACGTTTGGAATTGCACCAGCTGTGGCTTCCGCATCTGTTCACTTAGCAGAAGTTGTAACAACAGCAGCTTCTGGTGTTTCGCATATTAAATTTGGAAATGTAGATAAATCGATGGTGTTAAAACTAATTATCCCGGGTTCCATCGGAGCTTTTGTAGGAGCCTGCTTTCTAAGTAATTTACCTGGAGATGCGGTAAGGCCTTACGTTTCAACATTCTTATTACTTCTAGGAGTTTATGTGTTATTTCGTTTTTTATTTACGTTTAAAACAAACGAAGAAAAGAGCACCAAACCTTTATCGACGAAGCAGTCCATTCCGCTGGGATTAATTGCTGGATTTGCTGATGCTACAGGAGGAGGCGGCTGGGGGCCGATAGCAACGCCTGTATTGCTAGCTAAAAAAGGCACAACAGCACGGAAAGTCGTTGGAACCGTGGATACAAGTGAATTTGCTATTGCCGTCTCGGCTACACTTGGCTTTTTAATCTCTCTTGGCTGGGAGCAGGTAAATTGGTTCTGGGTAGGCGCCCTTATGATTGGCGGAATTATCGCGGCTCCGATTGCTGCATGGTTTGTTCGTATTATCCCGGCTCACTTGCTTGGTTCACTTGTTGGTGGGTTTATCATTTTAACAAATGCTCGAACACTCTTAAACACTTGGGTACCCAGCAGCTCTACTCAGATAGCTGTATATGCATTCATACTTATCGTGTGGGCAGCAGCGATCATTTACTCACTGTTACAAGGAAAAAAATATAATCAAAATCGAAACGTAGAAGTTTCATAATAAAAAGGATGGAATAAAAGTAGCTCAGTTAAAGAAAGATCTGAACGTGTTTGATTCTGGATAGAGAATCAAATGTGTTCAGATTTTTTTATGGTTAGAGGGAAGGCAGTTTCATGTATGTAGTGTCCTCTAGCTGTTGGCTGGAGGGCAAGGCGAGGACTTATGCGTAAAAAGCGGAACAGGTGAGACCCGGCAGGAGCGGTCGCCCTCGGAAAGCGAAGCCTTGTACGGAAATCAACAGCGGTGTAACAAAGGGGCCATACTAGCGCATTATCCCATTTGTTCGTCTTTAGATTGGGGTGATTTCATTATGTCTCAATCTCTTTTATTATCTGAATTCCGTAAAATAGAGAAGCGTAGATATTTTTTTTGCGTCTTATGATACAATAGACGAGTTCATTCATGAGTGGGAATACTTTCTAACACATATAAAATTCATTGAATCGTCGAGGTGTGAAGAGTAAGTGGTCTATTTTATTTTAGTATTAGTAGCAGCTATCGAAGTAATTGTCTTATTGATTAATCGACCTGTATTTGCAAACATTCCGTATGTTCAAGTATATATTGTTCCTTTGTTAGTAGTAATTGTCATCACAATGTTACTTTCGCGAAATCCAAAGAGATTTATGCGTTGGTTTAAACAAGGGCTTATTACGATTTCAGTCGTTGTGCTTGTATTCGTACCGGTTCTCTATGCCAAAAATCTCCCGCTGTATGGTTATAATGAAGCAAAAAAAATGCTTGCGCAAAGAGAACAGCTCTTGCTAAGTCAGTTCCAAAAAGGAAAATACGTATATCCAGCAAAAGACAGCCCTAAAAAATACCGTTATCTATTTAAAGTCAATCGTGGAAACGGCATGCTTGAATATGTATTCGACCCATACACAGGCGGTTATGAAGTTGTGACAGATGTGATAAAAAAATAAAGGTTTAGCTTATTTAAAGCTAAGCCTTTTAATGTGAGAAAAATTGAAACTTTTTGAAAATCTGTGCGTATTTATTAAAGAACGTTCACAAAAAAGTCACAAAAGGAGTTGCACAATGGGAAAGTTAGAATACCGACTGCTAAAGCCTGATGATACGTTTGTATCTATTTATCACTATCAATCTATTGAACTTGAACAAATTTTAGCACGAAGAGAATGCGAATTTTTTGTTAAAGAAGGAGTAACGTATAAACAAACTTCATCTGCAGTCGAAGATGATATACATATTATTTATGTAAAAGAACATGAACATGGGCCGAAAGAGCAAGCAGAAGACGATAACAAAGAGATTACGTTAGAAGTACGCGAACTGAATTCTCTTCGAGGACATCCGATTTTATTCGTCTCTTCATTTTATACGCATTTGGACGTATTAAGCTATATCGGAACAGTTTATACATACTACAATGGATGGGAATGGGAAAGAGACTCTGCGGAAATTGATGAAGATCGCAGCGTGTACAGTTTATATGTAACAAAAACAGGCGTAACGTATGAAGGGGGTAAGGCGTAATGTCAAAAACAAAAAAAATGATGGCCGGGGTTTTGACCACAGCTTTAATGACATCGCTCGTTGCCTGTGGTTCAACTGATCAGGCAAGACCAGCTAAACCGAAAGATAAATCGTGTGACAAGTGGAAGTGGGATGAAGATACCCAAACGTACTACTGTTCAGATTCTTCTTCTTCGCACAGCGGCTCATATTATCACGGAGGCCGCTACTACGGCTCTAAAAAACAGTTGACCTCATCATCGGCCTATAAATCATTTAAATCAAGCAGCTCGTATAAATCTGGAATTGGGAGCGGCTCTAAAGGCGGTTTTGGCGGGTAATGCATAAAGAAAAACGAGAAATGTTTTATAAAGAAATTGAAGATTTTTGGCACGATTTATACGGAACAGAGTATGCTCTTTATGACGTACATACAGAGTCTTCTCATATCATTGATTCTATTAAAGAAGCTGCAAATCGAATTGGAGAATTATTTTTTAAAACTGCACCTTTACTTCGTTCGTTAGATGATCAGACGCTTTTTTCTTTAGGATTTCCAAAAGACAGCCTCCCGTACCTACGACTGAAAACGATGGAAACAGAAAGTGTGATTTCGCGCCTTGATTTTGCTGTTACGACTGATCAAATTAAGCTTTTAGAACTAAATGCGGATACGCCTACGTTCATTAAAGAATTATTTCATGTAAATGAGTTAGTCTGTCGGCATTTTCAAGTACAAAACCCTAATAAGCTTGAAGAAAAAAAGCTTGCTTTAGCATTAAAACACGCCATTTTTGAAGCTTACAACGAGCTCGATAGAACGAACTATCCAAACGTCGTTTTTTCTTCGCACGATACGCATGAAGAAGATAAGTTAACGACTCTTTATTTAATGAAGCTAGCCGATGTAGATGCTACATACGTTCCATTATCGCAGCTTCGGATTGTTCCTTCCTCTACAGTGGAAGAAGGTGAACATATAGAAGCGGGCGTGTATGATCAATATGGACAAAAAATAGACGTACTCTATCGCCAAACGTATCCGCTTGAACATTTAATTGAAGATGAAGATCCGAGTACGAATGAAAAAGTCGGACACATGCTTTTAACATTGGCACAGCAAAAACAAGTAGCCATAATCAATCCGCCTTCTGCATTTTTGCTGCAGTCCAAAGCCGTGCAAGCACTCATTTGGGCTTTGCATGAACAACATCATCCTTTCTTCACTAAAGAAGAGCATCACATCATTGAAACATACTTTTTACCAACGTATTTAGAAGAAGATCCATTTATTGAAAGAAAACAAGCATTTGTGAAGAAACCATCCTTTGGTCGTGAGGGAGATACCGTTGAAATTTATAATGAAGACGGAATCAAAATAGACGAAGATCAGCAGAAAACATATCAAGAATACACGGCTGTGTATCAACAGTTTATTCCTTTGCCAACTGCAACGATGAAGACTCAAACGCAAACAATAGAGGCTCATATCATGTACGGGTGCTTTTTATTAAATGGAAAAGCAAGCGCAGTAGGAATACGAGCTGGAAATCAAATTACCGATAACGAATCTTATTATTTGCCGATTGGATTAAAATGAAAAGGGGAATAAAAATGACACAATGGATTGATTGGGCTAGTATAGGAAGTTTTTTATCTCACGTAGCGGTAGGGTTAGGGCTATTATTTATCGGAGTTATGGTATTTGAATTAACAACAAAATTTAATGACCGTGAACTCATAAAAAAAGGCAATGTGGCGGTCGCTTTGAAGTTATGGGGAAAAGGAATCGGGCTTGCTATTGTCATTTTTACTGTATGGAGCAACAGCTTAAATTTGGTAGATGCAACTCTTTGGGGAGTAGTAGGTATCATTACTCAAGTAGTAGCATATTGGATTATTGAATTTATCATGACGCCCAAAACGAGCCTAGCCAAAAAAGTAGAAGAAGGAAATATAGCGGTTGGAGTAACTCTTTTTGCAGCGTCGGTTGCCGTCGGCCTTATTGTGGCCGGAAGCTTAACATATTAAAAGAAGGCGATTCCTGTTTTACGGGGAATCGCTTTTTTTATGTCCAGATTGCTCGTGTTCACTTAGTAATAATGTACGTGTATTTTCACGGTCGGCACGAACAATTTTTTGCTGTGTGTAAAGCGGAATGACAAAGAGCAAAATAAATAAAAAAACATAGCTCATTTTTGTTATCCTCCCATGTAAATTGTAAACGCCTGCTAATAGTGTGTGACAAACAATACGTAAATATATCATATTTGACTGGGTGAACTGGAAAAAATTGAGGGATGCAAAAAGAATATAATCTTACCTTCAACAAAAACTAAAAGCAGTATAGAGGCACGTCTTTTATTAAGAAAGGAGTTGGGAAAAGTGAAAAGGTGGCTCATTTTGTGCTTAATGATTATAATCGCAGCTGGATGTGGACGCCCAGATGAAACGTCTCAACCGAGCATTTTCCTTATACCAGAAGGGTACAAAGGATGGGTTATGGTCGAATATGATAAAGATAACGGAAATCCCAGCAAGACAGAAGGAGACTACACTGTATTTAAAGTAAATGACCAGGGAGTCGGGAAAACCAAAACGCTTTTAAGCGGCGGCGGCTGGGCAAGAAATAAATATTTCTATGTAAATAAAAATGGAGAGCGAAAGCAATTGAAGCAGGGTAAAATGATTCATGGAACGACTCAAGGTAACAAAAATCATACGGTAACCTACTTTTTCGTCGGCACCGCAAAAGAGTTCGATAAGGCCGGAGACTATCGAAGAAAACTTACCGAAGAAAGTTCTTCGTAAGAAAAGAAACGTTGCCTCTTTGGCAACGTTTCTTTTCTATCTTCATTTGAATGTGCAAAAAACGGTATCTTTTAAACGTTGAATTTCACTTAATGCTTCTTCTTGCTTATGAATTACCCAATCTGGCAATGAATGTTCAACCGACAGCTCGTCGAAACAAGCCCCGCATGTTTTAACTTCAATATAAGATTCAATATACTGAAGGTGATCTAAGTTATAAGCCCAAAGCCGACGTTCAGGGCATATCGTTTCTAAGTAAAGCGGAAGCTGAAAAAAAGGATCTACTGCTTCAGAAAGTTCTAACGGCCCTTGGCTATCAGCGTTGGTTACGTCTAGATAACCGCAGTGAGGACACGTGCATGAGTGCGTTGACCCGCTCAATTTTTTATCCAGTTTTACAACTCGCGCACATAGTTCGCAGTTTGGACATTTTACTAAGATAAAGTCAAGGAACTTATCTAAAAATTGTTGCTGTATTACTTGCTGATTTGTCATTTTTTGTACCTCTAACTGTCAAACTTTTTTTAGTTACGAAAATAATTCATGAAACCTACATACTATTCATAACACATGATGAGGGTTAAAACAACAAAAACCCTTTTCGACAGAAGGGTTGTATGATATAGTATGACAAATCAGAATAAATAAAGAAAAATGGTGAGAAAAAATGAGTCAAAACGAACAATGGACATCAAAACTCGGCTTTATCTTGGCATCTGCCGGTTCCGCAATTGGAATCGGAGCCATTTGGAAACTGCCTTATGTAGCCGGAACAAGCGGAGGAGGGGCCTTCTTTTTACTGTTTATCCTGTTTACAGCAATTATTGGTTTGCCGCTTTTACTCGCTGAATTTGTACTAGGTAGACATACACAAAAAGAAGCAATTCGTGCATATGATGCAGTTGCTCCCGGTTCCCTATGGAAAGGAATCGGGTATTTAGGTGTGATCACATGCTTTATTTTATTATCCTTCTATAGTGTAGTAGGAGGCTGGATTTTGCAATATATTTTTGCAAGCGTCACGGGTCAGCTGAATGGAGTAAGTGACTACGGGAGTTTATTTAACTCGACCATTGCTAATCCAACAAGTGCTGTTATCTCTCAACTTGTTTTTCTTCTTTTAACAATTGTTGTAGTAGCAAGAGGCATTCAAAATGGTATTGAAAAAGCAAACAAAATTTTAATGCCTGCTCTCTTTATTTTATTTATTATTATCATTATTCGTTCTTTAACATTAGACGGGGCAATGGAAGGCGTATCTTTCTTTTTGTATCCGGATTTTTCAAAGCTTACATCCCAAACCATTTTGTTTGCGATGGGACAAGCATTCTTTTCCCTTAGCGTAGGCGTTTCAGTTATGGTTACGTACAGTTCGTATCTATCTAAGCAGCAAAACTTGCCAAAATCGGCTATTTCAATTTCGGCGTTAAATATTTTGATTTCTTTACTAGCAGGACTGGCAATTTTCCCTGCGGTCTTCTCAATGGGTGTAAAACCGACGGAAGGACCAGGTCTTTTATTCATTGTATTGCCTTCTATTTTTGAACAGCTTCCGTTCGGAATTGTGTTTCAAACTTTCTTTTTGGCGCTGTTTTTATTTGCCACTTTGACATCTGCGTTTTCGATGTTAGAAATTATTGTTGCTTCTTTAGCCAAAGGAGAGCAGCATAAGCGTATAAAGCTATCTTGGATTTCGGGCTTGCTAATCTTCGTGGTAGGAATACCTTCAGCACTATCGTATGGTTTATTAAGTGACGTATCGATCTTTGGAAAAAGCATCTTTGACTCTTTCGATTTTCTTGTAAGTAATATCCTTATGCCACTAGGTGCTCTTTTAATTGCCATCTTTGTTCCTTGGAAAATGAAAAAAGATGTACTAATTGAAGAATTTAAGCACGGTTCAACGAATGTGAAGCGCTGGTTCTCTTTATGGCTTCTTGCTATTCGATACATTGCACCTGTTTTAATTATCATTGTATTTATTAATATGCTAGGCTTTATCTAACGAAAAAACGCTGTTAAAACGCTTGGTTTTAACAGCGTTTTTTTGAAGGAAGAGGAGGAGTATGATGCTTGATTTCTTATATGATATGTTTGCAGGGGCAGGGGTATTTATTTTATTAATAATTGTGTTGCTAGTAGCGAGAACGTCAGGGAAACGCAAGAAATAGGCGGGTATAATTCCCAGTGTAAAAACCCCAAAAAAGACTAACACCACAGAATTAAACTATGATAATATATTATCCTATGAGCATAATAAATGCTCACATATGTTGTGATGAAGCGTTTTTTAGAAAGAGGGATCATCTTGAGTGGAGAAGTTCTTGTCAAGATTTTATCTCAAGCGTATGAACAAAAAAAGACATTACCAATCGTCTCATTCTCGTCTTTTTTTGAACAAAAAAAGGTGGGCTTTCGTTTAAATAACGATGTGTCCACTGATATTATCTACCATACGCTTATGTGTATTCAGAGAAAAACGTGTGTCCAAGATGTGTTAGTGGAAGTACTAAAAGTTGATAGTCCAAACAATGACGGGGCATTTTCTGATTGTGTATATATTTTAGCAAATGGTACAAAACAGCAAGTGAAAGAATGGGTTCAACCCTTACATCCTAAAAGAGTGAAACAAGGATATCAGCACGGGACACCCATTGATGCGCCACAGTTAAAAAATGACTACCACGTGTTTGCCGTTACTTGGTCATAAGCGTTTAACCCAAAAAACATCCTGCTGTCGCTGCAGGATGTTTTTTGTTAATAAGGATGAGCATCGTGTCCTTTTTCATTAGCTTCTTCTACCGCATCAGCAGCTTTGTTGCTCCCTAACGGTGAACCGCCTTCTTTTGGCAATTTGCCGTATGTAGGAGTCATTTCTGCTCCCATTTCAATTTCTAGGGAACCATCATCATGCATTAGAAGACCAATGCCATTTGCTACTCGATTGCCATAGTCAAAATCACATTGAGTTAAAAGCTCAATCATCTTTGTTTGAACGGTATGATGACAACATTTTAAGCCGTCTACTAAATTTTGAATAAGCTCATCACGTTCCCAGTCCTCTAGTAAACGATAGCGTTCACCAGCTTGCTTAAAGTCATTTGTGCGATCAATTTTTTCTTTTTTTACATTTCCTTCAACATAAGGCTGATGAGGTTTTGGATGGTCATGCGCTTCTTGAAGACCTCCAAGAGAAGAAGGTTCGTAATTCACGTGCGGGTTCTGACCTGGAGCAGCATCTACATGATAGGCCATTTGACCGTCGCGTTGATTTGTTGCTACATGTTTTTTCGGCGCGTTAATAGGCAGCTGCAAGTAGTTTGTTCCCACCCGGTGACGCTGCGTGTCGGAATAGGAAAACGTTCTTCCTTGCAACATTTTATCATCAGAAAAATCCAGCCCGTCTACAAGTACACCCGTACCAAATGCGACTTGCTCCGTTTCAGCAAATACGTTGCTTGGATTTTTATCTAGAACCATTTTACCTACTGGTAGAAATGGAAATTGGTCTTCCGGCCAAATTTTCGTGTCATCAAGCGGATCAAAATCCAGTTCAGGATGCTCTCCATCTTCCATGATTTGTATACAAAGTTCCCACTCGGGGTAGTTACCGCTCTCAATCGCTTCATACAAGTCTTGAGTGGCGTGACTGATATTTTTAGCTTGAATTTCTTCTGCTTGCTTTTGGGTCAAATTTTTAATTCCTTGTTTTGGTTCCCAATGGTATTTCACAAGAAACGCATCGCCATCTTTGTTTACCCACTTATATGTATTAACACCGGAACCTTGCATTTGCCGATAGTTAGCAGGTATTCCCCAAGGTGAAAATAAAAAAGTAATCATATGCATAGCCTCAGGGGTGTGAGAAATAAAATCAAAAATACGCTCGGTATCTTGACGGTTTGTCACAGGATCGGGCTTAAAAGCATGAATCAAATCAGGGAATTTAATAGCATCGCGGATAAAAAATATTTTAAGGTTATTTCCTACTAAGTCCCAGTTTCCGTCTTCTGTGTAGAACTTTACAGCAAATCCCCTTGGGTCTCGCATTGTTTCTGGAGAGTCCTTTCCATGAGTTACGGTAGAAAATCTGACAAAAACGGGCGTCTGTTTGCCTGCTCCTGAAAAAACTTTTGCGCGGGTGTATTTTTCAACGGGCTCATCCCCAAGTTTTCCGTACGTTTCAAAATATCCGTGAGCTCCGGTTCCTCGGGCATGAACAACACGTTCTGGTATACGTTCACGATCAAAATGCGAAAGTTTTTCAATCAGCTGGTAATTTTCAAGAGTAGCAGGTCCTCTGTTGCCTACCGTTCGAGAATTTTGGTTATCACGAATGGGGTGACCTTGACGCGTTGTAAGCGTCTGCTCGTTTTCTCCGGCTGCATAGCGTTTGTCTTCCGAGTCACCTGATCCGCTAACATTTGTACCATGAATGCCTTTATGGCTCATAAAATAATCCTCCTTGTTTCAAACATAACAAGACTATTTTTTTCAGCCCTCGCTTTTTTATTCATTAATATGGAAATAATATAAATTTTTAGAAGAAAAGCTGTTTTACTAAAGAGGGGAACAAATCCGCTAAACGAATAAATTTAAAAAAAGTTTCACATTTCAAAAAAAAATAAATTGTTTTTTTTGAAATATAAAGATAATGTTACGGGTGATTTTTTACCTATTATTAGTGTAGGAAAAGGAATAATATTGGAATATATTAGCTTTTTTGTCGAACTTATTAAGTGTTAAACGACAATAAACTACGACAATATACACCATACACCTGCGCTACTGTCGTTTCCTGTAACATAAATGTAATATTAGTGATGTTATTTTGTAATAATGTGTTGTTACAATGTAAACGTCTTATAGATTAGTAGATTATGGCATTGGAGGAACCTTTTTTTATGAAAAAGTTGATATATTCGTTAGCGTTATGTGGATCTTTAACAGTAGTACCTACAATTAGTGAAGCTGCTTTAGGAGATGCTACGCTGCACCCAGGAACAAGTAATTCAGATGTGAAAGAATTACAGCAAAAATTAAAAAACAAAGGTTATTTTACATACGGTACAACAACAAACTATTACGGTTCAATCACGACTAGCGCAGTAAAGTCGTTTCAGCGTGCAAATGGCTTGTCTGCAGATGGTATTGCAGGTCCATCTACATTTAATAAACTGCTAGGAAGCGGAAGCTCATCAAGTTCATCAATTAGCTCAAGTTCATTGCTGCGCGTTGGTTCAACTGGACCAAACGTACAATCTTTACAGCAGCAGCTAAAGAATAAAGGCTATTTTAAAGGAACTACGACTCAATACTTCGGTTCAATTACAAAAAATGCAGTAATGGCATTTCAACGTGCAAACGGACTGTCTGTGGACGGAATTGCGGGTCCAGCTACGTTGAGTAAATTAAAAAATGGCGGTTCTAGCGCTTCAACTGGTGGTTCTAGCTCTAGCAGCTCAACTATTTTACGTCAAGGTATGAAAGGTTCAGCAGTAAGCAGCCTTCAGCAAAAACTAAAAAATAAAGGTTACTTCTCAGCTGGTGTAACAGGCTACTTTGGCTCAATTACAACAAGTGCAGTAAAATCATTTCAACGTGCAAATGGTTTATTAGTAGACGGAGAAGCGGGTCCAGATACGCTGAATAAATTAAATTCAAGCAGCTCTAGCAGCTCAAAACCTTCAACATCAACAGGAAGCAGCACAAGCTCAAGCTCAGCTTCAAAAGTTATTTCATATGGTAAACGTTTTATGGGAACACCTTATGTTTGGGGTGGAGCTGCGCCTGGAGGCTTTGATTGCAGTGGTTACCTTAACTATGTATATCGCAATGCAGTAGGTGTAAGTCTTCCTCGTACAGTTGCTAGCATCTATCAAACTGGTACGCGTGTAAGCTCACCTCAGCCTGGCGATATCGTTTTCTTTGAAACGTACCAACCAGGAGCTAGTCATGCTGGAATTTATATCGGAAACGGTCAATTCATGCATGCAGGTTCTTCAACAGGCGTGACAATCACATCACTAAGCAACTCTTACTGGTCAAAACGTTACTTAGGAGCAAAGCGTTACCTATAAGAGTGTAACAAAAAGGAGTAGTTGTAGAACTATTCCTTTTTTCTATGCACCATAAACGTAAAAGTAGGAAATTTTTGCGCGATTTGGTATGATAACTAGGGAACAAATAAAAGGAGTGTATAACATGGCTATTGTAGATGTAACCATTATTCCGGTAGGTACGGAAACGCCAAGCGTGAGTCAGTACGTAGCTGATATTCAAAAAGTGTTGGCCAAGCATGAAAATGAAATTACATACCAATTAACCCCTATGAATACATTGATTGAAGGGGAATTAAGCACGCTGCTAAAAATTGTTCAAGAGATGCATGAAGTACCTTTTGAAAATGGCATTCAGCGCGTATGTACAAATTTACGAATTGATGATCGCCGTGATAAAGAAAATCATACGATGGCGGGGAAATTACAATCAGTACAGTCTAAATTAAAAGCGAAATAAATAATATGAAATACAATAAAAAACGCCTGAGTATCCACTCAGGCATTTTTTATTGTATTTATACTTAATTAGCATGCACAAGAGAAAAAATTTGAAAAGCCACGCGCAGCCTAAGAGTTTCCTCTGACGTGTGAATAGGTCTTTTTAATAATTCTTCGCATTTTTCAATTCGATAGATCACCGTGTTCCGGTGAACGAATAACTGCTTAGCGGTCTCTGAGATTTGGCAATTGGAATTTAGATATGTTTCCAGCGTGTCAAGTAAGATGGAGCGATCTTTCTTATCGTACTGCAGCAAACCTTCTAATGTTTGAGAATAGTAATCCTGTAAATCGTTTGCTGGAAGCAACCTCAGCAGTTCTTTAAACTGTTTTGGCTGATAAAATTGAATAAGCTTCGACTGATCTTTAAAATGGATGGTTTCAAGAGCTTCAACAGCTTCTTTATATGAGTCAGCGATTGTAAGTAGGGATTGGCTTTGGTTTCCAACTCCAAATGACATTCGCTTATCGTAGTGACGGTAAACAGCTTCCTGCAAGCGATGCAAGCATTCTATAATCATAGGTTGAGAATGAGGTGTAAACAAAAGAATATAAAGATTGTCATAGAAAAACAAAATGGCCTCTGGATGACCTGCTGATAACTCATAGTGAAGGAGCTCATAGATCATATCATCATCGCTGTAAGGCGTGAATGTAGAGTGGATTTTCCCGACGGCGCAAATATAGCTGTTTGCTGCTGATAAGCCCATCATCTGCGCTTGAAAGGAAGCATCTTCAAGCGTTTTATAATAATTGTTAACAAGCTGATTGAAAAAATCGTTTTTTCGTCGCCGTTCAGCTTCATACAAAGCCTGCTGCCTCATCATTTCGAAGGATAAAACGTTTGTCGCTTGTTCAATCGTTAGGAGCGCTGAATCGGATAAAGAAACTTGATGTTCAATAAGTAAATAACTGTACTTTCTTGTATGTGTCGCAATCGGAAAAAGCGTAACGGTTTTTTTGGTGTGTAAAAAGGAAAAGGTTGTATATTTTGACGTTCGTAAAAACAGCTGCTTAGCGCCCGCTACCGCTTCTTCCATCGGGAGTGAAAAAGGTTCGCGTTTGTTTGTATAAAAGAGTTCATGGCCATGGGTATCAAAAAGGGCAACATGAGCATTGCATAACGTTTGAATGGATTGCATAATTTTCTCAATGCCTTTTCCTTGTAAGATGTATGAGGAAAATAGCTGATGTGTGACCATCGCTTGCTGAAGCTCGGCTGTTTTTTTATCTAAAATAAAGCTGAGAGATTCGTTAATAACCGCGCCTAACGTTTCGTCCGTTTGGAAATCAATGATCGGAAAGTGAAGTTCATCAGCTAGCTGACAAATAGAAGCAGGCACGTGTTCGAAAAAGCGCTTCGTTTTGATGGCCAATCCTGCACATTTCTTTTTAGCCATTCCTTCTACAAGTTTTGCTAAGCTTTCTTCATGTTCTTTGAAGTGATAACCCGTTGTAATTAAAAATTCTCCTTCTTTTAAAAAAGATAAAATATCGGGTGCGTCCATCATATTGACGTTATGTACTTTGCGGGTGACTCCTTTTTGCCCAGCTACTACAGATGCTTTCTCATAAATTGGAATGCGTAAAAGAGTTTGTAGTTCCATTATTTATTACTCCCTTTGTTAAAAATTCTCACATTTCCCTGCGCGTATCTTTATCTATCTTTTATTTTATAAGAAAGTTTAGTTAAAATAAATAAAATTTTCAGAAAAAAATGTATAAATTGTTAATGAAGAAGTGTATTCAATCCTGTAAGATAAAATAAATAACATATAATGTTAGAAAAAGTGACGTATATAAGACTTTATATATTTAGTGATAATAGCCAAAAAAACACTAAATCATTGTAGGAAGTGTTAATGAAAACAATCAGTCATTTTCTTAAAATGAAGATAGCAGGAGGGATAGCAATGGTTGCAGATATGACGGGAAAATCTAAGCTTTGTCAGCAAATCGAAGAAAACGTTAGCTGGCTGTCACAGTTTGGGTTAGATGAAAAAAAAGGGGTCACGAGGCTTTTATATACGGAACAGTGGAATGCAGCTCAAAAGGCATTGGAAGAAAAAATGAAGGGACTTCACCTCAAAACGTATTACGATGATGTAGGAAATTTATTTGGACGGTTGCAAGGAACGGGTTCAGAACAACAAGTTATTTTAACAGGATCCCATATCGACACCGTAATAAACGGAGGAAAGTATGACGGGGCGTTTGGTGTTGTGGCAGGTATCATTGCTCTGCAGTACCTATATGCGCATTACGGATCCCCTACAAAAACCTTAGAGGTCGTATCACTTTGTGAAGAAGAAGGCAGTAGATTTCCTCTTACGTATTGGGGATCAGGTAATATGAATGGATTACACAGCAAAAGTGATGCAAAACATGTTATAAATAAAGAAGGGGTTAAGCTGGATGACGCAATGAAACAGCTCAATTTCGGAAAAGGCCTCCACAGCGAGCCGTACCGCACGGACATCGCTTCTTTTATTGAACTGCATATCGAACAAGGAAAGCAGCTTGAAATGTCTCATTGCGATATCGGAATTGTTTCTAGTATCGTCGGACAGAAACGATTTACAGTATCTGTTGAAGGTGAAAGTAACCATGCAGGCACAACCCCGATGAACATCAGAAAAGATGCATTTTATGTGAGCTGCAAACTTGCTAAAGCATTTATTGAATTGAGCGAAAAATATCATAACGCTTTATACGTAACGGTTGGCAAAATTACACTTTCTCCAAATGCACCGAATGTAATACCAGGATATGTAGAATTCACGGTCGATATAAGACATCATGAATATGAGGCTTTACAAGAGACAGAACGAGAAATGAAGGAAATTATAAAGCGAACAGCAGGGGATTTAGAAGTGAATATCGACTGCTGGATGGATGAAAAACCTGTCGCCATGAGCGAAAAATTATCTGAACTTTCCAAAATTATTTCCTCGGAAAAGAATATCTCCTCCCGAGAATTAGTAAGCGGTGCAGGACACGACTCGCAGGTATTCGGACGAAGAGTTCCAACATGTTTGTTATTCGTACCGAGCCAAGATGGAATCAGCCATTCCCCAAAGGAATTCACCAAAGGAGAACAGTTAGAAAAAGGAGTAAAGGTCTTAATAGAACTATTATATAAACTTGCCTACTAGGAGGAATTTGACATGACTATAACAAAACAGCTTCATACACCGCCGCGTACGATTATGACCCCCGGACCCGTAGAAGCAGATCCCCGCGTATTAAGAGCATTAGGAACACCTATTTTAGGTCAGTTTGACCCCGCATTTACGCACATTATGAACGAAACGATGGAAATGCTTCGTGAACTATTTCAAACCAAAAACAAATGGGCTTTTCCCGTTGATGGAACGTCTAGAGCTGGGATTGAAGCAGTTCTTGCAAGTGTAATTGAGCCTGGCGATAAAGTGTTCGTTCCGATTTTCGGCCGCTTCGGCTATTTATTAACGGAAATTGCCGAGCGCTACGGAGCTGATGTACACAATATTGAATGCGAATGGGGAGAAGTATTTGACCCTGAAACAGTTATCCGTGAAATAAAAAAAGTAAATCCGAAAATTGTTGCAATGGTTCATGGTGAAACGTCTACAGGAAGAATGCAGCCTCTTAAAGAAATTGGTGCTGCATGCCGCAACCAAGATGTTTTATTTATCGTCGACGCAGTAGCCACTATTGGGGGTACGGATGTAAAAGTAGATGAGTGGAACATTGACGCATTGATTGCAGGCACACAAAAGTGTTTATCTGTTCCGTCCGGCATGGCACCTATTACGTACAATGATCGTATTGAAAAAATTATCATGGAACGCAAAAAAGTTGAAAAAGGAATTGCCACAAAAGCAGATGCTCAAACTGTTCGTCTGCGTCCGAATATTATCAGCAACTATTTTGATTTGAGTCAGCTTCAAGACTATTGGAGTGAGCGCAGATTAAATCATCACACGGAAGCAACGTCCATGCTCTATGCTTTAAGAGAAGGGCTGCGCGTTATTTTAGAAGAAGGATTAGAGGAAAGATTTGCAAGGCATCGCCTCCATGAAAAAGCACTTGTAGCCGGTATTAAAGCAATGGGATTATCTTTATTCGGAGATGAGGATTCAAAAGTTCCAACCGTTACTTGTGTTTTAATTCCCCGAGGTATTGACGGAGAGGCAGTTCGTTCTACACTCCTTGAACAATTTGGGATTGAAATTGCAAGTTCTTTTGGGCCGATGCACGGAAAAATATGGCGTATCGGTACAATGGGATACAGCTGTCGAAAAGACAACGTTCTATTTACATTGGCTGGTCTTGAAGCAGTGCTTATTCGAAACCGTGCAACCGTGAATGCAGGTTCTGCTTTGCAAGCAGCATTAGAAGTTTACGAGGAAGAGGTAGCGTTGTCTAGTCTGTAAAGATTCGTTTTATTCATCATATAAAGAAAAGAGGAGATTTTCTATGAGCGAATACTTTTTTACACACCCCTATGCATCGCAGCGTACGTGTACGTTTGGAAAAAATGGAATGGTAGCAACCAGTCAGCCTCTTGCCGCTCAAGCGGGTCTTGAAATGTTGAAAAAAGGAGGCAATGCGGTAGATGCTGCTATTGCCTCCGCGGCTTGTTTAACGGTTGTAGAGCCTACTTCAAATGGAATTGGTGGAGACGCATTTGCTCTTGTGTGGATCAATGAAGAGCTATACGGACTCAACGCAAGCGGTCCTGCTCCTGCTTCTATCTCTATTGAGGCTCTGCGTGCCATGGGGATAAAAGAGATGCCCGCTCGCGGTTTTGTTCCTGTTACGGTCCCAGGTGCCCCGAGTGCGTGGGCGGAGCTGTCAAAACGCTTTGGGCGGCTATCGTTAAAAGAAGTGCTGCAGCCTGCTATTTCATATGCACAAGAAGGGTTCCCAATCTCCCCGATTTTAGGGTACAATTGGGAACGAGCGTTTGAACGATTTACACACGCGTTAAAAGGTGACGAATATAAGCACTGGTTTGAGACATTTACCAACAATGGATCAGCTCCTAAAGTAGGGGAAATGTGGCGATCGCCAGACCATGCTGCTACGCTGCTTGAAATTGCCGAAATGAATGGAGAATCTTTTTATAGAGGGGATTTAGCTGATAAAATAGCAGCTTTTTCGAAAAAACACGGCGGATTTTTAGCAAAAGAAGATTTAGCAGCTTTTAAAGCAGAGTGGGTGAAGCCGATTTCAACTTCTTACCGAGGATATGATGTGTGGGAAATTCCGCCTAACGGCCAAGGCCTTATTGCACTTTTAGCTTTAAATACGCTAAAAGGCTTTTCTTTCGATGCCAAAGATTCTGTCGATACATACCACAAGCAAATTGAAGCCATGAAGCTAGCGTTTGCAGATGGACAAAAATTCATTACAGATGCTGATAAAATGACAGTAGCAGTTGAAGATTTGTTGAATGATTCTTATGCAAACAAGCGCAGAGGGCTGATTGGTGAAAAAGCGCTTATTCCCGAAGCCGGACAGCCGTCTCATAGCGGCACGATCTATTTAGCGACAGCTGATGGAGAAGGAAACATGGTATCATTCATTCAAAGTAATTACATGGATTTTGGCTCAGGACTTGTCGTACCTAATACGGGCATATGCCTGCAAAACCGCGGGCATAATTTTTCGTTAGACCCACAGCACCATAACCGATTAGAGCCTGGAAAACGGACCTACCATACCATTATTCCTGGATTTTTAACAAAGAATAAAAGCGCTGTAGGTTCATTCGGTGTAATGGGCAAATTTATGCAGCCTCAAGGACATGTGCAAGTCGTCATGAATATGATCGATTTCCATCTAAATCCTCAGGCAGCTTTAGATGCACCAAGATGGCAGTGGATTGAACATAAAAAAGTTCTTGTGGAAAAAGAAATGCCTTCACATATTGTAGAAGCATTAGAACGCAAAGGGCATGATATTCATGTGGCTACGAGCAGACATACGTTTGGAAGAGGGCAGATTATTTTAAGAGATGAACAAACCGGTGTATTATACGGCGGCACAGAAGCGCGAACAGACGGAGCGGTTGTTGCTTATTAGATCACAGAGAAAGGAGCGCGAGAAATGCGACAATTGGATATTTTTATAGCGTTTTTTCGCTCAGGTATGCTCGGCTACGGAGGCGGGCCTTCAGCTATTCCACTCGTGAAAAAAGAAGTGGTCGATACGTACAAGTGGATGGATGACGATGAATTTGGCGATTTATTAGCAATCGCCAATACGCTTCCTGGGCCTATTGCTACAAAACTGGCTGGATACATCGGCTATCGAGTCGGCGGTATTTTGGGTCTCGGGACAGCTTTATTTGCAGCCGTTATTCCAACCGTTTTTTTAATGGTATTGCTGTTAACAACTTTAACGCAATTTAAAGATCAGCCGTGGGTTATGGGCATGACCAAAGCAGTTGTTCCTGTAGTGGGAGTTATGCTCGCGGTTATGACGTGGGACTTTTTTAAAAAATCAACGTCTGGTTTAGGGTGGACGCCAGCTATTATCTTACTGATTATTAGCTTAGGATTAATGGAATTTGCCCATATCCATCCAGCGGTCATTATTATTGTTCTTATGGCAGCAGCTTGGATTCCGCTAAAACGAAAAGGAAAAAAAGGCGAAAGTGCTGAACACAAGCAAGAGAGGGAATCGGTATGATTTATATTCAGCTATTTATGGCGTTTTTTGTTTCAAATATTTTAGGCTATGGAGGCGGACCAGCGTCGATTCCGCTTATTCAAAAAGAAGTCGTGGATCACTATCATTGGCTTACGGTCAAAGAGTTTAGTGAAATGCTGGCAATTGGAAATGCGCTTCCTGGTCCGATTGCAACAAAAATGGCGGGGTTTATCGGATATCAGCAGGCAGGGATTTTAGGTTCTGTGATTGCTCTTTTTGCAACGATTGCTCCATCGGTTTTACTTTTAGTTATTTTACTTCGAATATTATTTAAGTATAAAGATTCGCCAAATGTTAAGAAAATGACGAACTACATTCGTCCCGTTATCGCCATTTTACTGGGCTTGATGGCGTATGAATTTTTTATGAATTCATATGGTGATTCAGGTATATGGCAAACTTTATTTTTAGTAGCAGCAAGCTTTCTTTTATTAGAAAAATTGCGCGTGCATCCAGCGTTCGTTATTGTCGGAGCACTCGTATACGGAGCTGTTTTTCTTGCTTAAATGAAGCTCTCAAATAATGAGAGTTTTTTTGTGTAAAAGAGACGAAAAGAGGGGAAGTTATGGTTGAAAAAGCAGCGCTAGAAAACGTTCAGGATTTGGTTAAACTGCGAATGTTGCTCATGAAAGAACTGGGAGAATTAAACGGGAACGAGGAGCTGTTTCAAAAAGCTACAGAAGAATATTTTACTGCAAATATAAATAATCCAAATAGCTATACGGCCATTTTAAAAGCGGATGGAGAAATTGTATCAGCAGGAAGCATCGTCTTTTTTATACGTCCGCCTTCACCGAGTAACCTCCAAGGAAAAGAAGCATATGTTATGAACATGTATACAGCTTTTGATCACCGAAAGCACGGCTATTCTTCAGCTATTTTAAAGCATTTGATGCAGTACTGCCAAAAAAGTGGCGTAAATCGAATATGGTTAAATGCTTCTTCCGCTGGAAAAAGCTTGTATCAAAAACATGGATTTATTGAATGTGAATCTGAAATGGAATACAAGTTTGAAAAAAATTAGAGTAGCAAAACTCTTGATAGAGAAGGGTTTGAAAGAGCTGTGGTTTTAAAAAAATAAAAAAAATTAATAAAAAGTGTTGACGAAGATAAAAAAACCATTCATAATACAAATCAACATCACACAACATTATACACAACTTGGAAGCGACAAACAGTTTCAAACGATCGGAACTGATTATCCAAGTACACATACATAGTCAATACTGAGCGTTGATAGGAGCACTAGTAGAAAAAATTTCCCTGTAACAGAGAGCTGACGGTTGCTGCGAGTCAGAACACAAATTTTTTCGAAGTACATTCCTTGAGCATCTTTTCCGAGCAGGAAAAGACGGCCTAGCCGTTATTTTAATGAAGAGGCAAGCAAAATGCTTGCAACTAGGGTGGTACCGCGAATTTTCGTCCCTACTGACTCTTAAGAAAAATCTTAAGGGTGAGTAGGGACTTTTTGTATTTCGGTCCGTTATAATTTTATATCCATTACAAGCGATGAAAAGAGCATAGTAGCAAAATCTTCCCTGTATTCAGAGAGCTGATGGTTGGTGCGAATCAGTACAAAAGAGATTGCGAATTACATTCTTGGAGCTTTCTTTTGGCGATAGTCAAAAGCGGCAATAGCCGTTATCTTAATGAAGAGGCAAGCAATGCTTGCAATTAGGGTGGTACCGCGATCAATTCGTCCCTACTGATACAATCAGTAGGGACTTTTTGTATATCCGCATAAGCGGCTGTGTAGGTGTAAAACGGATTTTTCAATACAAACTAAACGAGAAAGTCCGTTCGAGGTTATAAAATCAAAGGAGGATTTTTAAAATGACAAAATCATTAGAACAATTACGAGGACAAATCGACGAAATAAATTTAGAAATTTTAGAATTATTAAACAAACGCGGTGAAATCGCACAAGAAATTGGAAAAGTAAAAGGTACACAAGGTGTGAATCGCTTTGATCCAGTTCGTGAACGTAAATCGTTAGATCAAATCTTAGCTAAACATAATGGTCCATTCGAAGCTTCAACAATTCAGCATATTTTCAAAGAAATTTTCAAAGCTAGCTTAGAGCTTCAAGAAGACGACCACCGCAAAGCACTTCTTGTATCTCGTAAAAAGAAATCCGAAGATACAATTGTTGACATCAACGGTACTAAAGTAGGACCTGGAAACTTAGAATTTGTAATGGGACCATGTGCAGTAGAAAGCTACGAACAAGTAAAAGAAGTGGGCTTAGCGCTTAAAGAACAAGGCATTACATTAATGCGCGGCGGAGCGTTCAAACCACGTACATCACCTTACGATTTCCAAGGACTTGGAGTGGAAGGATTAAAAATCTTACGTCAAGTAGGAGATGAGCTAGGCCTATCAATTATTAGTGAAATTGTTTCTCCTCAAGATATTGAAACGGCTCTAGACTACGTAGATGTGATTCAAATTGGTGCACGTAACATGCAAAACTTTGAGCTATTAAAAGCAGCAGGTTCTGTAGACAAACCAATTCTTTTAAAACGTGGATTGGCAGCAACAATTGAAGAATTCATTAACGCTGCTGAATACATTATGTCTCGTGGAAATGGAAACATTATTCTTTGTGAACGCGGTATCCGCACATACGAGCGTGCAACACGCAACACATTAGATATCTCAGCTGTTCCAATCTTGAAAAAAGAAACGCATTTACCAGTTGTAGTAGACGTAACGCATTCAACAGGACGCAAAGACTTACTATTACCATGTGCAAAAGCAGCGATTGCTATCGGCGCAGATGCTGTAATGGCAGAAGTTCATCCAGACCCAGCAGTAGCACTATCAGATTCAGCACAGCAAATGAACATTCCTGAATTCCACAAATTCATGGAAGAATTAAAAGGTGCAGCAGTAAAATTATCTTAATTTCATAGTGATACAGTGATAAGAAACTAGTAGCAAACATTTCCCTGTCTCAGAGAGCTGACGGTTGGTGGAAGTCAGTACACAAATGTGAGCGAATTACACTCTTTGAGTACTCTTTTATAGAGCGGTCAGCGGATCGTTAACAATTCGAGGTGGCAAGCAATGTTTGCAACTAGGGTGGTATCGCGAGAAAAACTCGTCCCTATGACGTAGGGGCGAGTTTTTTATTTTTTATAACAGAAAGGAATCGATAATATGAGATATTTAACAGCAGGAGAATCGCACGGACCTCAATTAACAGCGATTATTGAAGGAGTACCGGCAGGGCTTGAATTAACAGCCGAACATATTAATGAAGATTTAGCAAGAAGACAAAAGGGACATGGGCGCGGACGCCGCATGCAGATTGAAAAAGATCAAGTTCAGATTAAAGGTGGGGTTCGCCACGGTGAGACGCTTGGTTCACCCATTGCTTTAGTCGTTGAAAACAAAGATTTTACTCACTGGAGAAATATTATGGGTGCTGATCCAGTTGATCATGATGAAGAAGTGAAGCGACAAATTACAAAACCTCGTCCAGGTCATGCGGATTTAAATGGAGCGATTAAATACGGTCACAGAGATATGCGAAACGTATTGGAACGTTCATCTGCTCGTGAAACGACGGTACGAGTAGCCACAGGCGCAGTTGCCAAACAAGTACTAAAAGCTGTAGGCGTAAATATTGCATGTCACGTACTTGAAATCGGCGGTGTGAAAGCTGAAAAAACGGCATATGAGTCACTGACAGAACTTCAGGAAAAAACAGAAGCGTCGCCTGTTCGCTGCTTAGATGAAGAAGCGGGACAGAAAATGATGAAAGCAATCGATGATGCAAAAGAAAATGGAGACAGCATTGGTGGCGTAGTGGAAGTAGTAGTAGAAGGAATGCCTACTGCAGTGGGAAGTTACGTGCACTATGATCGTAAGTTAGACTCAAAGCTAGCTGCTGCTATTATGAGCATTAACGCGTTTAAAGGCGTTGAAATCGGCGTAGGCTTTGAAGCAGCTCGCAGACCGGGAAGTGAAGTCCATGATGAAATTCTATGGGATGAACAAAACGGCTATACGCGTAAAACGAACAATGCTGGAGGTTTAGAAGGAGGCATGACAACAGGGATGCCGATTGTTGTGCGAGGTGTCATGAAACCTATTCCTACCTTATACAAGCCGCTGCAAAGTGTAGATATTGATACAAAAGAGCCATTTGCTGCAAGTATTGAACGCTCAGACAGCTGTGCAGTACCAGCGGCAGCGGTTGTAGCGGAATCAGTGATTGCTTGGGAACTAGCATCTGCTATTATCGATCAATTTGGAGCAGATCGAATTCAGTTAATTCAAGAAAACGTAAAAAAACATGAAGAATACGCAAAGCAATTTTAATGAATAGAGGAGAATGAAAGGTGAAAACACGTGTATTACTTATTGGCGTTGGTCTTATTGGAGGATCATTAGCGCTAGCTATGAAGAAGCATCGTCACGTCACAGTCGTTGGAGCTGATATCAATACAAATGAAGTGCAAGTAGCCAACCAGCTAGGTATCGTTGATTATGTAGCTGAAGATATAAAAACAGAAGCAGCCCAAGCAGATTATATCGTGCTTGCTACTCCAGTAGAGTACACGACAGCATGGATACACGACCTTTCTACTTGGAAGCTTAAAGAAACGGTTATCGTAACGGATGTCGGAAGTACCAAAGGTGAAATTATGAAATCAGCCGAAGCGCTGAATAAAAAACGTATTTCATTTATTGGCGGACATCCGATGGCTGGTTCTCATACGAGCGGTGCAGTCAATGCACGAGCGGATTTATTTTGTTCGGCGCGCTATATTTTAACGCCGTTTGAAAATGAGCAAAAAGAAAAAATAGATGCGCTTATGCATTTGCTAGAGCCTACAGGTGCACAATTTGTACCGCTTGATGCAGCTACTCATGACCAAATCACTGGAGTTGTCAGTCATTTACCTCATGTGATTGCGACCAGTCTTGTAAGACAAGTAAAAGGATATTCAGCACAGAATCATCTTGTCACGGAAATGGCAGCAGGCGGTTTTCGAGATATTACGAGAATTGCTTCAAGCAACCCTCATATGTGGAGAGATATACTAAAACAAAACCGTTCTATGCTTTTAACATTGCTTGATGACTGGATGAAAGAAATGGAACAAGTAAAACTATTAGTAGAAAAAGGTGACGGTCACGAATTATTTGATTACTTTTCAGATGCGAAAGAATTTCGTGATTCGCTTCACGCATAAAAGGAGAGACGTATTGTGACAGTAAAAGCTTTACGAGGAACGATTCAAATTCCAGGAGATAAATCCATTTCTCACCGTTCCGTCATGTTTGGTTCGATTGCAGAAGGAACAACAACGATTAACGGATTTTTGCCAGGAGACGATTGCCTTAGCACCATTTCCTGCTTTCAAAAACTAGGTGTAGATATTCAAATGATTGATGAACAAAGCGTCGTGGTAAAAGGAAAAGGTATACAAGCGTTGAAAGAGCCATCTGATATTTTAGATGTTGGAAATTCGGGCACCACGATTCGCCTCATGATGGGGATTTTAGCAAATACACCCTTTCATTCAACATTGATTGGAGACGAATCCATTGCCAAACGCCCTATGAAGCGTGTGACGGGTCCGCTTCGTGATATGAATATTCATTTAGACGGCCGAAAAGAAGCTAATTTTACACCGCTTGTTATACGAGGTGGGAAAGCAAAAGGTATACACTATACATCTCCCGTTGCGAGCGCACAAGTAAAATCAGCTATTTTACTTGCTGGACTGCAGGCGGAAGGAACAACTTCTGTAACGGAACCGGCGAAATCGCGTGATCATACAGAACGTATGCTAGAGGCATTTGGTGTTAAAGTCGAAGAAGAAGGCTTAACCGTTTCAATTGAAGGCGGTCAAACGTTAAGAGGAACGCATGTAGAAGTGCCTGGTGATATTTCGTCAGCTGCATTCTTTTTAGTAGCGGGGGCTATTATTGCAAACAGCCGCATTGAAATTCAAAAAGTGGGGATGAATCCGACTCGAACGGGTATTTTAGATGTGCTTTCAAATATGGGCGCTTCGATCGAGACAGTCAAAGAAACAAAAGAAACCGCAGAACCCTATGCAGATTTAGTTGTAGAAGCTTCTCACTTAAAAGGCACAGAAGTAGGCGGAGACTTAATTCCACGCTTAATTGACGAAATCCCAATTATTGCACTAGCTGCCACGCAAGCAGAAGGGATTACAGTTATTAAAGATGCTGCAGAGTTAAAAGTCAAAGAAACAAACCGTATTGATACGGTAGTGAATGAGTTAACCAAAATGGGCGCTAACATTGAAGCAACGGAAGATGGAATGATTATTCACGGAGGTGCAAAACTTCACGGAGCAAATGTAAACAGCCACGGAGATCACCGTATCGGTATGATGCTCGCTGTTGCCTCTTGTATTGCAGAAGGGGAAACAATTATTGAAAATCGCGACGCGGTATCCGTCTCTTACCCGCAGTTCTTTGCTCACTTAGAGTCTTTACAGCAGTAAATTCCCTTATTATGTTAAAATAACAGTTTGAAAGTTGTAAGGAATTTATAAAATTAAAACCAATGACTCTATATTTCGCCGGAGAAATCCGATATAATCATTACAACACCTCTAGTATTAAATAGAATTTGGTGAATGATTATGTTTTTGATGATTGTCTACATCGGGGCCATTTTATTTTTTATAAAAATGTTTATGGATCGAGATTTTATTTGGTTTTTATTTTTATTGCCATTTTTGATGTTTGTTATGTTTTTTGAAACAGACTATCTTGATCATGTCCCTGAATCTGGAAGGTTAATTATCTTTACATTTTCTTTTTTAGTCATTTATGCAATGGTTTTGGTGTATAATCGATACTTTAGAAAAGAAGGATGTAAAGAGTAAACTCAAATGTGAATCCATTGATAATGATAAAAAAAGCATGCCCTACGGCGTGCTTTTTTTATCGCTTGAATTGACATCCACTGGTGTAAGCGGCTTTTTAGCAGGGCCTTCTACCACAGATCCGTCGTAAGAGAAACGAGAACCGTGACAAGGGCAGTCCCACGTGCGGTCACCAGCGTTCCAATTCACTTCACATCCTAAATGCGTGCATGTAGTATCGACGCAGTGAAGCTTCCCTTGAGGATCTTTATAAGCCCCTGTACGTTTGCTGTTTACATATACGACCGATCCTTCATCATTTTGGAGCTGATCCAGTCCTTTTTCAGGCATTGAAAACTTACCGGTAATAAAGTGTTCAGCCACATCAAGATTTTGACGAAAGAAATGCTTAAGGCTAGGGTCCGCGTAAAAACGAGATGGATTATACAACTCTGCATATGGGTTGTCTTTTCCGGTTATTGCATCTCGAATAATATGTGCTGCAATGGTGCTATGAGTCATTCCCCATTTTTTAAATCCGGTAGCAATAAAGATATTTGGCTTGCTTTCTTTAATGGGACCGATATATGGAATTTTATCAAGCGTAAATAAATCTTGTGCAGACCATTTATAACGAAAATGTTGAACAGTAAAATTTTCTTCAGCGAACCTCTGAAGGGACTCATAGTGGAACATAGTATTAATTCCTTGTCCAGCTTTGTGGCCTTCTCCACCAATTAAGATGAGTTCTTCTCCGTCAACTTTTGTTGAACGCAGCGAATGAGTAGGCTGATCAGCGCTTAAATACATGCCTCCAGGGTAAGCTTGTTCAACTTTTGCTGCTAACACATACGAACGTTTGGCATACATGCGCGTATAGTAAAAGCCCGCTCCATCATAAAATGGAAAGTGTGAACACGCCACTACATATTTGCAAGAAATTCGATGGCCGTCTCTTGTGACAACGGTGGGCGACGTGCTTTCTTCTACGTCCGTTGCTACGGTGTTTTCAAAAATCAATCCGCCGCTTTCTGTGAATTTTTTGACTAAATGAAGCAGATATTTTAACGGATGAAACTGAGCTTGATCTTTCATAATAGCCGCTGCCCTAATATCAAAATTAAAAGGAAGCTCTGTTGCAAATTCACATGGAATATGTAATCGCTGATAGGCTCGAAATTCTTTACGAACTCGATGATCAAACTCCAGCGTTTCTCCGTATAAGTAAGCATCTTGTACCGAAAAATCACAGTCAATGTTTTCCGTTTGAATTAAGTTTGTCATAAACTGCAGAGCTTGTTCGTTTGCTTTATAATACAGCAGCGTTTTTTCTTCGCCAATGTGTGAAAGCAGCTCATCATAGATAACGTCATGCTGAGCTGTAATCTTTGCTGTTGTGTGACCGGTTGTACCATTTAAAATATTATCAGCTTCAATTAACGCCACGTTCAGCCCTTCTTTTTGTAATAAATAAGCTGTTGTAATACCGCTAATACCGCCTCCTACTACTACAACATCAACTTTTCGATTTTCTGAAAGAGATGGGTATGTTGGAAACTTTAAATGATCTCGCCAGTAGGGCTCAGTATCCTTTGGGATATTTGCCAATTTATTCACCTCCATATGATAAATCTTATTTTTACCATAGTTTTCTAAAAAATGTATGCAAAATAAAGGAATCTACTCTAATAGCATCTCTTTGCTGTGCCTATTTAAGCAAAAGGAGGGGAAAAGAGTGATTGCAATCAGCCTTTGTACGATTGTTGCGAACGAAGCAGAGGTTAAACGAAAATATTTGCTCTTCAAGATTCTTCTTTTTCAACGTGGCTTCCGCACCTGCACCTTGCCGTTTGCTAGGATAGAAGTGGTGAATAAAAAGCAGAGTATGAAATAGTAAAGGTTACAGATTTAAACATGAAGAGCAATAAATTCATATAAATGATAGGGAGCATCATATAATAAAAGTATAGAGGCTTAATTCGGCAAAAGGTATTTAAACATCAGGGTCCAAATAAAAGGGCAAACGGCATGTTTGTCCTTTTTTCATGATTATAGTGACAATTTTCATATATAGTAATAAAGTATATATATAGCAAAAAAATCCCAAATTTCAAGAAGATAAAAAACGGCTTAAAACCAAAATAAGTTGTACTCTCAGAGTATGTAGAACGTGCAAAAAAACGAAATAATATGTAGTATTGTAATACAGGACGTAATTGGGAAGAAAAATGAAAACGTTGACAAAAAGAGGAGGGGTACCATGTTGGGTTCACTACCTAATGTTATAAATACGTCAACGCTTGTGTCTTCAAGTGAACAACAAGAAGCGTCATCTGAATCATTTAAAACATATACTCATAAAGGAAAAAAATTTAAGGTCTATTTACCTAAATCTTATCATATTTTAAAATCTTATCCACTAATGGTTATGCTGCATGGATGTACACAAAATGCAGATGATTTTGCAATAGGCACGCAAATGAACGAGCTCGCCGATGAAAAGGAATTTATTGTCGTATACCCACAGCAGTCTTCTAACTCAAATATGAATAAATGCTGGAACTGGTTTGAACCTCTTCATCAAATTAGAGGGTTTGGCGAGCCAGCTATTATTGCAGGAATTGTAAAAAAAGTCCAAAACATGCACTTCATTCAGAAAAATAAAGTGTTTATTGCCGGTCTGTCAGCAGGAGGAGCAATGAGCATCGTTATGGGGGTAACGTATCCAGAACTGTTTGCTGGAATAGGTGTGTCAGCAGGTATCGAATATCAGGCGGCTCTTAACGTATTTAATGCGTATTCTGTCATGGCCAGTAAAGGTCCTTCCCCCGTTAAACAAGGGAGAATTGCTTATCAGCAAATGGGAAAACGTGCAAAGCCACTGCCGCTCATTGTATTTCATGGTAACGCTGATTCTACGGTAAATGTAGCCAATGCAGATCAAGTGGTTCACCAGTGGATTACAACGAATAATCTTGCTTATAACGGAAGAATAGATGGATGGATTCAAGATAGCCCGGTTAAAACGAGAGAAGAAAAAATTCTCTTTGGACGGGATTATACAACATATCGCTACGAAAGCAGCAAGGGAGAATTGGCTATTGATAAATATATTATCAATGGAATGGGTCATGCATGGTCAGGAGGGAACTCAGCGGGCAGCTATACAGACCCTAAAGGCCCCAACGCTAGTCGAATCATGTGGGACTTTTTCATGAGTCAACAAGTATAAACAGAGCATATAATGAGGTTCAGTTGCGTTCTTATCGCAGAGAAGAAGAGCTGAAAGTAGCTCTTCCGGCCCTTATTAGTATAAAGAAGCAGCTGCAGGAACCATTATTTTAACTAGACGTGTTTTTCTAAAAATTAGGATTTGATTATTTAGAAAACGGGTACTGTAATAAAGAAAATAAGAAGTCAAAATTACATAGCTTAGGATTGACAGCTTATAGTTGTAAATGTAAGATAACTGCGAGCTGCATTTTGTATGATTAAAACATTAAAATAAGCCGAAAACTGAAAAAATAAATAGAAATTGTAAGATGAGCGGGTAAGGAAAAGGAGATTAAAAAATGAATATTGCATTTTTCTTAGTACCAAAAAGTGATGTTGTAACACTAAATATTCAATCCACATTAAGACAGGCTCTTGAAAAAATGGAGTATCATCGCTATTCTACAGTTCCACTAGTTGACGATGATGGTAAATATGTGGGCGTTCTTACTGAAGGGGATCTTCTTTGGAAGTTAAAAAGCCTAGGAGACTATCGCTTTCAAGATACGGAAAATATTAAATTAACAGAGATTGACCGCTATCAAGATTATAACCCAGTTGCTATATATGATGAAGTTCAAAACATCCTTTCAAAGGCAATTGACCAAAATTTTGTTCCTGTAACGGATGATCAAGGTGTATTTATTGGAATTGTGAGAAGAAGAGAAATTCTAGAGTTTTATGCAGAAAGCGCAAGTAAAGTGAAAAATCAAATATAAAAAAAGTCATCTCTAGATGGCTTTTTTTCTTGTCTTATCGCCCCCGTACATACTCCTAAAAACAGGCTTAGGTCATGGCCCACAGCAATGCACTTCCTTGTACTAGTTTACATAATCTATTTATATATAGGTATAAAATTGCCTATATAAATCTTATTTATAGATAAGGATGGTTTATGTGAGTTACAACAATAAAAAGAAGTGTTGCTGGTGTTCTAATCAGTATTATTACAAAACTTCTGGCTATGATCCAAGAAGTAGCCATGAAGGAAAATGCTGTCATAACGATTATAAGCATAACGATCATTGTCCTAAACATGATGATGATCATCGTTCTGGACATAAAAAATGCCATCATGGTGGCAACCATGGCGGAGGTCACGACGGTAACCATGGTGGAGATCATGGTGGCAACCATGGCGGAGGTCACGGCGGTAACCACGGTGGAGGTCACGGCGGTTGTCATGGCGGAGGTCACGACGGTAACCACGGTGGAGGTCACGGCGGTTGTCATGGCGGTAACCACGGCGGTTGTAAAAGACGTCGCTGCTGTTGGGGCTGGGTGTTTTAATTTAATAAATAATTGAATTAAAATGAAGCGTTGATTTAGCAGAAAGAACTCAAGAAATTGAGTTCTTTTTTTGTAAGTTGAAACTTATAAACGGTATACTTCGTATATATAGTAAGAGCATTTTGGAGGAGGAAAAAAAATGTTTAAAAAAATGTTTGCTAAAATTGGAGTTGGAGCTGCCAAAGTAGATTTACGCCTAAATGAAACGGCCTATACGCTCGGTCATGTAATTGAAGGAGCTATTATCATCCAAGGTGGAAACGTTCAGCAACATATTAATTTAATTGATGTCGAATTTTGGCTTGAAGTTCAAATGAAAAGCGGTCAAATGCATACACATCGTGTGGAAAGCCTACGCGCAGCTTCTTCATTTACAATTAATGAAGGCGAGAAAAAAGAAATTCCATTTACATATCATTTACCTTTGGATCTTCCAATCTCTGCGAGCAACGTCAGCTATTTTTTTAAGACACACTTAGATATTGAAGGGGGAATAGACTCAACAGACCGGGACCCTGTGCGCATTAAAGCTCCAAAAAGCTTATATCAGTTAGTAGAGGGCTTTGAAGCACTTGGGTTTAGAGAAAAACATCATTCAGGAAAGTTTAACGGATACAAACAAGAATTTGCATTTTTTCCTACAGACTTCTTAAAGGGGTATGTAAATGAAGTTGAGTTTGAGGTAGCCATTGAACGAGAAGGTATTCGCGTGTTATTGGAGCTGGATTTGCCTTCTTTCGGCCGAGAGAGGGAAATAAAAAACGAACTCTTTTTTACAAATGATGAACTAAGCCAGCCATCCACTATCGCTCGCTTGCTGGAAGAAGCGATGGAAGAGATGATGGAAAATCCTCGAGACTATGAGTATTATAAGCCTTCTCACTATGATCAGCATTCACACCACCCACGTATGAGCGGTTTGGGAGGAGCAATGGGAGGCTTTGCAGCCGGTATGTTAGGCGGACTGCTCATTGAGAATTTGATGGATGATATGTTTGAAGACTCGGCGCTTGGCGAAATTGGAGAAGATATTGAAGAAGCCGGGGAGGATCTGTTGGATGGAGATTTTTTTGATGGAGGAGACGATTGGTAAAAGGGATTTTGAATAAATAAAAAGGATGATTAATGATGATCATCCTTTTTTTCTTTCTTCTTTCTTTTTTTTACTTCTATATACTTAATGTGAAAATCCTCTATAATCAGAACTTTAAAGTAAAATTGCTCATGCTGAATGATATCATTTTTGGTCACATCAAACTTTTCGGTTAACACCCACCCGGCAATGGTATCTACTTCTTCATCGCTAATATCCGTACCGAGTAAATCATTTACTTGGCTAATGAGCATTTTTCCATCAAGAATATAATGATCGTCTTTAATTTTTTGTACATAAGGAATTTCGTCCGTATCAAACTCATCTCGAATTTCTCCTACAATTTCTTCAATAATATCTTCTACTGTAACAAGCCCAGCGGTTCCGCCATACTCATCAAAAAGAATAGCCATTTGGATACGTTCTTTTTGCATCTTTACAAGCAAGTCATGAATAGGTACAGTTTCAATTACTTTAAAAATAGGCTTGACGTATGATTCTAACATATTAGTGCCGTCTTTTTCGTTAAATACAATATCATTATAAATTTCTTTGATATTAACAAGACCGATTACTTTATCTTTATCCCCATCTTCAACAATTGGATAGCGCGTATATTTTTCGACATTTGCGATTTGCAAAAAAACCTCTACGACGTCGTCTTTGGAAGCACTCACAATTTCCGTACGAGGGACCATTACTTCTTTAGCTAAACGATCATCAAAATCAAAAATTTTACTCATATATCGATATTCGGATTGATTAATTTCGCCGCCTTCGAAGCTCTCAGATAACAAAATGCGCAGCTCTTCTTCACTATGAGCAGCTTCATTTTCTGAAATCATCGTTATACCAAAAACCTTGGTCAACATACGAGCTGAGCCGTTTAATATTTTAATGAACGGATACATAAGTTTGTAAAACACGATAATCGGTTTTGCAAAGTTCAGCGTAATTTGTTCAGCCATTTGAATAGCAAACGTTTTAGGAGCTAATTCTCCCAAGACAACATGTAAAAAAGTAATAACAACAAATGCAATGACAAAAGATAAAATGCCAGCAAGCGGCTCATTCGTATGGAAGGTAGTAAAAAGAGGGTGAAGCAACCGATCTAGCGTCGGTTCACCAAGCCAACCAAGCCCGAGAGCCGTGATGGTGATACCAAGCTGACAAGCGGATAGATATTCATCTAGATGCGTAATAACATGTTTGGCAGAGACGGCTTTTTTATTTCCTTCTTCTAGAAGCTGATTAATTTTTGAACTTCTTACTTTTACAATAGCGAATTCTGTCGCTACAAAAAAAGCAGTTAATGCAATTAAAACTGCGACTAATAGTAATTTTACGGCGATCATTAAAGTCACCACCTTGTACGTAAATGTATATCTTAAGTGTTAGCCAAAGTGGAGAAAACATGTATTAAATCCGGAAAAGAAAAACGCACATAAAAAAACTGCTTCTATCTTTAAAAAGAATAAGAAGCAGTTTATTATGTTACATGTTCATTTAGGGGAATTAATCTTAACTTTACCATCATGGTCTATCACATATCGGTTCTACAGTTCAACTGACTTTTAGCAAACGTATTGCGAGCGTGTTATGACACCTCCTTTAACTGTAATCCGAGTATATATGATGCATCTCTCACTCCTTTCTATTGGTTAAATTTATTATAATACATAATTAATCAAAATACTACAAATATTCAGAAAATAATTCAAAATGCATAGTTTTTTGTCATTTTCTGAAATATACACAAAAAACGAGATTGAGATATAACAAAATCAATACAATCTAAAGACGAATAAACTGAGTAAATGATCTAGTACGGGTCGTGTGGTTACACTGCTGGTGATTTCCGTGCAAGGCTACGCTTTCCCTCCAATCAACAGCTAGAAGCTACTCTAAACATAACCTATATTCACCATACTAATGAAAAGACCCGAACGATGAATCGTTCGGATCTTCCTTTAATTAAAATACGTTTGCCCCAGCCTCTTTTTAATTAATGCACGTTATGGTTATTAGGCATCTGAGGAGAGGCAGTGGCTTTTGTAAAACTTGTGATCATTTGCTGCATATCTTCTTTTGCAAGCTGCGGCACTTGATAATAATGGTGTTTATTTTGATAAAGAGAAATTTCATAAGCCATTTCAATCCAATTAGGAACACTGTCTCCGAATATTCGGCGAACAACAGGATTTGTTATTTCTAAAGCGGTCATGGTTAAAAGAGATGCTTGAGACTTGATTAGACCTAGCATATGACCTGATATGCCTTTTTCATTAATTTCCTCCACGGACTGATTCGGCTTTTTAGGCTGCGAAGGCTTTAAACCATAAATAAAGGTATTAGACTGCTTCATGTTATACACATGTGTAGAACCGGCCGGCTTTTGACCCGTAGAAAAAGCTTCTACGATTAAATTATATTCGTTTAAAATAAACTGATATTGCCGATCAATGATATCAAGCAGCTCTTGTTCTTTTACATATTGCCTAAACATCATAAACTGATCCATTACATTAATCGAACCGGCAAGTGTTTCATGAACGTCAAATAGTTCATGCCCTCCATGGTTCAATTGAGGGGGGATAGCTCCAGTTTGCATGTTTGTAGGAAGTTCGTGATTATTCATACTAAGTCCTCCTTAAAATCGGTATCGACTATAGTCTTTAAACTTCTTCAGGTTTTATACTCAAACTTGATTTATTCATAAAATGTTGCTCTACATAACTTAATTTACAACTAGTTATTTAATTAAAGGATAAAAGTGAAAGGGTTTTATAAAAAAAAAGCGAATATCAATAACAATTCACGATCTATAGATAGGGGAATCAAAAAACATGAATGAGCTGCTGTCATACTCAAGTGAATTAAAACACGAAGCAAATCAACTGGTGGTATCCAATCATTTATTGGATCTGTTAAGAGAATATGGTTGTCCTCTCTCAGGGGAGAGTTTTGAATTAAATGTCATGACAAATCGCATCATTAATTTTTACGTAGGAAATGATGAAATGAATGAAGAATCTGTTTTTCACATGGGGTATCAGCTTACAAAGCGTTTTAACCCTTATAAGATGATATTTGCTAATGAAAAAGATAAGTATCAGTGGAGTGTGTATATGATTCAGAAGGGAGAAGAGTGGAAACTTGATATTTCCGTGCTTCCAGAAAATATCGTGAAGGACAAAGTTGAGAAACAAGAGTTATTAAAATCACTTCTCACTGAAAAGAAGCGGGAATGCATTTTATTTTTCAAACAGCAAAGCGGATATAATCGCTATTATACGAGTGATCATGTCTATAAGGCTGTGCTAGAAGATGACATTCACGATGATATGTCTTTTTTTATGTGGCTGCAAAGACAAAAAAAAGTAAATCAACAAACGTAAAAAAGAGCCGGTTAGGCTCTTTTTATGCGTTTACGGATGTTTTTACAGGTAAAGCAGCTTTTAGCATCCAAATATGTTTTTCAATGTTACCGATTGTTCCAATGAATAAGTCAGCTGTTACGTGATCGTGTGCTGCTTCAGCTTTTTCAACTGCGTTTTTTAAGTTTTTAACAAGTAGCATATAATCATTAATTAAAGTTTCTACCATTTCTTCACTCGTTTGCTCGTTTCCATCTTCAGAAAGAGTAGCTGCTTGTAAAAATTGCTTCATTGTAGCAATTGGACTTCCTCCAATGGCTAGTAATCGTTCTGCATATTCATCTATATAGTCCGCCGTCTCATTATAGAATTCTTCAAATTTTTCATGAAGCGTAAAAAATTGAGGACCTTTTACATACCAGTGAAAGCGATGCAGCTTCGTATACAATACGTTAAAATCGGCAATTTGTTGGTTCAATACGTTTTCTAAATTCATAGTTAATAGCCTCCTAATGAGTTGTTGTTATCTTATGTCTATATTATATCAAATATCAAATTAAAATCAATACTTATTTATAATGATTATTAAATAATAATCAAAGTACTTTTAAATTGCAGTTATTCTCTTTAAAAACTCTAAAGATATGATAGGATAGAGCAAGAGTATTGAAAGGAAGAAGGGTTAGCTATGCATATTACACCAGAAGCAAAAGAATTAATTAACAATATACTTGAAGAGCAGGAGATAACAGGAATTCGCTTGTATTTCAAAGGAATTAGCTGTGAAATCCCTAATATTGGGTTAGCTTTTGAAGAGCCTTTTGAAAATGATGAAATGTATGAAGTCGACGGAGTACAAGTAGCAATGGAAGCTTCTATTGTGCCTTATACAAATGAATTAATGTTAGATGTTCATACAACGCCGTATGGTCCAGGTCTGGCATTAGTTGGGGCTAAAGAGGCTGAGTAAAAAATTTATGTAAGAGAAGCTAACAGGTTTGTTGTTTGTTTTGGTAAACCTTGGTTTACTTAATTCAAACGTTAGTGAAATGGAGGGGGACCTATGCTTCTTTCTCATCATGTAACGGTTGAACAAAGACAGCAAATCAAACGCTTTAAACAGCAAATACAAGACGCAAAAACGCTAGATGAGCGCCGTTTGTATCAAGCCCAGTTAAATAAATTTGTTGAGCGCCTATTTATTGAGAATCGCTTGCAGCGCAGCGGCGAACAATAAAAAACACCTAGAAAAGAAGCCTTCAAAGAAGGTTTCTTTTTTTTAAGTAGATTATTATACTTTCACATCTCGTAATTATTCATTTTCTTATATATCGCCCTTTATCTACTTGAAATCCGGTTTTCTGTATGAATATAGCACTAAAAACGTGTAAGTCACTATTAAATGAAAGCGCTTTCTGTTATAGTGAAGGTATAGAATTGTACTTGTTCACCTACAATGTTCATAAGGAGTGGTTTGTATGATTGAAAGAGGAAACTTCTTAATTGGTTTAGCGTGGGGAACATCTTTGAGCATACCTTTATGGATCGCCTTCTTTGGCTGGATAAAATTAGTTTGGCGCTTGCTTTAAATAAATAAAAACAAAAAAAGTAAAAAAACTTCAGTGAATATGCGCTGAAGTTTTTTTAAATAATATAAATAGGTATTAAGAACTATTAAATAAATTATAATTTATAACGATAAGTAAATAAGACTACTATAAATATTATTTTTGGATTTTTTAGGATTCTAATGTTTTAGGTCTTATTACACAAAAGAAAGCAGGAGTACAAATTGAAAAGCTATCGTTTAGTAAGTTTCTCTACCTTATGTATCTGTCTATTCGTTTTATTTATTTCACCTTTTCAAGATACATCTAGTGCGTCAACTGATAAATATCAAAATTTCAAGCAGCTCTCACAGCACGAGTCTTCAGCTAGCTATAAAGTGACGACTAAAGAAACGAAAAGCCCTGTCCTTATCTTTGCTCCACACGGTGGAGGAATTGAAGGTGGAACAAGCGAAATTGCCAAAGAGCTTAGCAAACAAAATGCTCTTTACCTATTCGAATCGTTAAAGTCGAAAGGATCACGAGACCTGCACCTCACAAGCACTCATTTTGATGAGCCCACAGCGCGTAAGATGGTAAGCAAGTATGAGAATGTTTTATCTCTTCACGGGTATTCTGGAAACGAAAAACATATTTTTGTGGGCGGGACTGATCGGGAGCGCGCAAAAAAATTAACGCAATTATTAAATCAAAATGGATTTCCGGCGGAACTGATTACAAAAGGACACGATGAGATTGCAGGCATTAACCCTGGAAATATTGCAAATAAAAATCGTACCGGGAAAAGTATTCAATTAGAGATTAGCCAACCGCTGCGAAGTGCTATGTTTGATTCATTCACTTCAAAAGGAAGAGTTTCGTCTAAAACTCAAACTTTTTATAAGTTTACAAATTTGCTTTCTACATTCGTTTCCACTTCTTACTGAATTCAAAAAAGAATGCTTTCGCAAGCATTCTTTTTTTATAAACTAGTTTTGCTATTCGTGACTTATAATAGGTTTCCAGTTAAAATCTTTTACATCTTGAACAGAAGGCTTTCTCACGTGCTGTAAGCTTTCTTTATTACACGCTCCATAAACTATAAAATTTTCCTGAGCTTCTATTAAAGAAATAGAGTTGGCTCCTAATTCGTTGGCATTCAGCTTTTGGTACGGATCGTCTTCCCAAAAACATATCTCACAAATATCATAGTCACCATCACTGTCTAACGATTGATAACCACAGCAAGGGCATGTATACTTTTTCATTGTTTCTATCCTTTCTGTATGGGATTTTAAGCTAGAAAAAAGTCAGCCATCTTATTTAACTATTTTACTATATTCAAGGATAGTCTAAAAGAATATTCAAAAAATTACAGCGGCATATGCCTTAGGATTTGTGAACATTTTATAACGAATTGGTAATAGTTATTGTGAGACTGAGTAAAAAAGGAGTACACTTACTAGGAAAATAGATCGTGTTCGGAAACGTCTACATAAAAACATTTTTGGATATGATGAAAAAAGAAAAAAGAGATAGGGAGTCATAAATATGAAAAAAATAATAGGTTTACTTTTAGCATGCTTTTTAGCTGTTCCGACAGTTAGTTTCGCTCATACACATGTGCAAACAACCGTGCCGGAAAATGGTGCAACTGTTACAGCTCCTCTAAAAGAAATTAAATTAACCTTTGAAACACACATCGAGAAAATCAGTACTGTAACCGTTACAAAAGATGGACAAAAAATTTCACTTGCATCGCAAAAAGTAGAGGGTCATGATTTAATAGCTTCTGTCGATCAGCCTCTTGAAAACGGATCTTACACAGTGGACTGGGAAATTGTAGGGGAAGATGGTCATGTAATGAAAGATTCGATTGCTTTTAAGGTAGATGTGAAAGATGAAGCGAAAGAAGAGAATACTCAAGCAGCCGGAAAAGATAGTGAAAAAAAGCAAGACGCCACGCAATCCAAACAGCACCAAAAAAGTGCAGTAGCAAGTGATGAAAAAACAGAGAACAATGATTCTTCATCGTTTTTTGTTATCATGATTATTGCTATTGTAGTGGTGGTTGGAGCATTACTCTTAATCTTCAGGAAGAAAAAGGCTTAAAAAGATGAGTATTTTGTTGCCTGTTTTTGAGTGGTTCACATACGTAGGTCTTTCCTTACTATTAGGATTTGCCGTACTGCAATATGTACCTCTTACAAAAAAGCCAACAATTTTATTATCAAAGCGATGGCTACTTGCAAGTGCAGCGGCTGTCGCTATTTTTTCGGTTGGAAATTCGCTTGAGATTATTTTATCTTTTTCAAAAATAAGAGGGTTAAGTGAAACAGTTCGTCTTGTATTATTGGAAACAAGAACGGGACACGCCTGGATCTTTGTTGTGCTGATTGCTATTTTATGTATGGTTGCTGTGTCAATAGAGAGCCACCCTCATATGTATACATTACTGACTGTAGCCTTAGTGGGAGGAATCGCCTACGCAAGTCACGCAGCATCCGCTTCTGCGCTTAGCGGCATGCTTTCTCATTCTCTTCATATTTTAGCAGTTGGACTGTGGGGAGGGGTGGTTCTGATTGTTGCCGCTTTTTCAAAAGAAACCTCCAATTGGAAAAGTTTCTTAAGCTGGTTTACTCCTTTTGCAATCGCTTGTTTTGTGCTTCTTTCATTAAGTGGGTTCATTTCGATGGTCATTATCATGGGCCTGTCCAACTATGTAAATTCATGGGCTACAGATTACGGGCAGTCTCTTTTACTAAAGCATATTACGATTATTCCGCTGCTTGCATTTGCCGTCATCAATGGCTTTCTTATGAAAAAAACGATAAAACATCCAGAATATAAGCCCGTGATGTGGATTCGAGCAGAAAGCATTATTTTGCTTATCATTTTTTTATTTACAGCTATGATGGTGACGCAATCGCCGCCAACTAATATAAGTCATATGGCAATGGATTCATCGATTCTTCCGTTTATCTATGGAAAGCAAGTGACGCTTCCTCTAACTTTTCACGTAACGGTTGTAGGAATTCTGTTCTTATTTGTCGCACTGCTGTTTTTTGTGTATTTATTTATTTGTTTTTACAAAAAGACAGTATGGCTTAGCGTATTAAGTGCGGGTTTGTTTGTTTTTGCTTTTTATATTGCGATGATGACAAGTATTCAAGTCTAAAAACAGTGAGAATTACCTCACTGTTTTTTTATTAGCCATTAAAAGTGGTGTTATCTCTCGGGCCTTTTCCCGGAGAAGGAGGCATCGGCATTTGGGAACTAGAACTAGAACTAGAACCAGAACCAGAACCAGATCCGCTTGGAGGCGATATATTTCCTGCGTTTCCAAAAATAACGATCCCGCCAGAAATTGTGCCAATAGAAATAGATTTAATATAAACAGACATTCTTATTCAACCTCTCATCTAGTAAAAGAATTCAGTGTACCATAGTATATGACCAGCTTGTCATTTTCGTATAGACGAGTTTAAAAAATAGGTAAAAGCTTAGATGTTCAGGTTTAGAAAGGAAATGGTGTAAAATAAGATAGAACTTTGAAGGTAAATTGTGTGGTGTCTGCCTAAAGTGTGTATACCACCTATTAAAAGAATTAGAAAGGAACTAAGATGAATACGCAAAAAGGAATTCATTTTTCATTTAAAAAATTATGGTTGCTAACGAACCCTCCGACAGGAAAGCTACTCATTTCGTTCATACTGGCCTTAATTAATACCGGAGCGTCGCTTTCTATTCCTCTTGTGATTAAAGAAGTGATGGAGAAAATTGCGGTAGGCGTCTCACCGCAGCTTGTAGCAGGACTCCTTGGTTTATTTGCTGCTCAAATGGTAACAAGCGCATTATCTCTTTATCTCCTTGCTCAAGTAGGGCAAGGTGTTGTAAAAGAACTCAGACATAAAGTGTGGAACAAGCTCATAAAGCTTCCGGTTTCATTTTACGACCAAAACCGTTCCGGTGAAATGGTAAGCCGCATTACAAATGATACAACCATTGTGATGAATTTATTGTCAACAGAAATGATTGACTTTGTTAAAAACATTTTATCTATTATCGTTGCCATTGTTATTTTATTTACGCTTGATGTACCCATGACGCTCATTTTATTAGCGGTTATTCCCGTTATGTTTGTACTGGTTATGCCCCTAGCGAGAAAAATACATAAAATTTCACGTGAGCAGCAGGATAAAATGTCCAAGCTTACGGCTTTTTTAGCTCAAATGCTGAGTGAAATCCGCTTGATTAAAGTATCCGGTTCAGAGAAAAAAGAAGTTGATTCCGGCTTACAATCGTTTCAGTCACTCTACCTCTTCGGTGTAAAGAGAGCTAAAATTGAAGCGATCATTACCCCGATTATTAGCACGGTGATGACCGCTGTTATGATTGCCATCGTCGGGTTTGGTGCATACCGAGTGAGTGAGGGATTTATCACTGCAGGAGAGCTGGTGGCTTTTGTTCTTTACCTTTTTCAAATTATGGTTCCGGTTGGTTCACTTACCCGATTTGTTACGAGCTTTCAGCAAACTAAAGGAGCTTCAGAAAGAATCTTTGATATATTAGCTGAGAAAGAAGAGAACTATGAAAATGGAGAAGTGCTTGAACAGGTAGGGAGTTTAAGGTTCGATAAAGTTGCTTTTCAATATGAAGATAAACCAGTATTGCAGGAAGTTTCATTTTCTGCTAAAAAAGGAGAAGTTACCGCTTTTGTTGGACCTAGCGGAGCTGGAAAATCTACTGTTTTTTCACTTATCGAACGCTTTTATGAGCCTTCATCGGGGCGCATATTCTTGGATGGAACAGACAGTCAAAACGTCAACTTACGTTCGTGGCGTCACCTGTTTAGCTATGTTCAGCAGGATTCTCCGATTTTAGCAGGAACAATTCGAGAAAATCTCATTTACGGATTAGAGCGGCATGTGGCGGATGAAGAAATAGAAGAAGCAGCGAAGTTAGCGAATGCTCATCATTTCATTCAGTCCTTTGAAGATCAATATGAAACAATGATTGGAGAAAGAGGTATTAATCTCTCAGGAGGACAGCGACAGCGTATTGCAATTGCCCGAGCGCTGTTACGCAATCCCCAGTTTTTACTACTGGACGAAGCGACAGCTAGCTTGGACTCCGAATCAGAAAAGCTTGTGCAAGAGTCATTGGAAACGGTAATGAAAGAGCGCACATCACTCGTCATTGCCCATCGTCTATCTACGGTCATTAATGCAGACCAAATTGTTGTAATAGAAGAAGGGAAGGTTACAGGAAGCGGAACGCATAAAGAGCTGTTAGCCTCTCATGCTTTTTACCGGCGTTTGGTAGAGCAGCAGTTTCAAACATCCCTATAGAACAAACAAAAAAAGACTGCTTTCAAGCAGTCTTTTTTTGTTTATTTATTTAGCTTTTTAACTAATTCATCACCCATTAACTCAGAAGAAAAAGGATCTCGGCTTGTGACAATTTGATCATTTGCCCAAACGGCATATGCTTTTTTATCCATCTCAGGGATGTAATTAGCCACTTCACGAAGTTCTTGTTCTAAACTGTATGGTAAAAAGGGAAGTACTTCTTCCGGTTCAATTTCATCAGGATAACCGGTTACGTCTAGTCCTTTAATTAACAGTTCATCATCGGATCCTTTCAAGAAAGCAAAAACAGAAGGTCCGTGACACTCAGCTGCTAAAATACCTCCGTTGTCGTACACTTTGTTCATAAGTGCATGCAAGTCCACATTTTTTGCTAAGTCAAACATAGCGCCATGGCCGCCTACTACTAAAATAACGTCATAGTTCTCAGCATCTACTTCTTCAAGTTTCATTGTCTGATCCGCTCTTCCTGATTCATATAATTTCTTATACGTTCCGTCTGGATCAAAGTCTTCTGAAATACTTCGAACGTCTACTTCCGGCTTACCTCCAAAAGGTGAGGCTAAATCAACGGTGTGCCCTGCGTCCTCAAGCTTTTGCAGCGGAGCAAATAATTCTTCTGCCCACCAACCTGTGTGATAATCTTTCTCTTCGTATCCGCTTGATAATACAGCTAACACTCTTGCCATGTTTATACCTCCTAAATGATGTAAAAACGTATAGTGATACATATCATGTATTCATTGTGAACTGTACCCTATATAAAAAAACTTTAAACAATGGCAAGTTATGAAAAGGTAGCGTGAATCATAAACAAAACCAAAAAAGAGATAGCAAATTTAAGATGCCACTTTTTATCTGTACGCTTATAGCGCTTCACGCCCATCACGAGTAAACAAGCTAGAACAGCCATCGTAATAATTCCTGAAAAGTACGTGAAATTTGCTTGAAATCCTTTTATTAAAGCCATATAACCATGTAAAATAATCAAAGCCGTTGATATAAGAGCAATTGGAACGTGCCACTGACGAACATACTTGGCTAAAAATTGGATAAGCGGCTTTAACTCAAAATTTCCTTTTTTTATGTGCGATAACGGTTTCCATTTTAGTAATAAAAAAATAGGATAAATGGCTAAAGCTGCAAAGAAACCAATTCGTGCAATTGAACCAAGCTCTTTAAAATTTCCTTCATATATTTTAGAATCGAGTGGAAGGGAATGTTTATAAATAGGGATGTAAATAAACCCTGCTACGACTAGTAAAAAAGAGATAGTAAAGATAAAGATTACTTTTTTACGCTCGCTTTTATTTTTAATTAATGTCTGTAACCATGATTTTTTAGCTGGAGATTTAGCTGAATTCATTTTCTTCCTCCTTGGAAAAAACTAGTTAGTATCAGTATGAACTTTTTTTCTTAAAAAATCTTTAAAAACCCTTCTTTTTTAGAAAAATTCATTTTTTTCTTTGCAATACGCGTTATAGTTAAACAAAAGGTTTAAAAAGGAGATGAATACATGAAAAAAAGAATAAGTATATCTATAATCAGTCTTTGTTTACTTTTAACGGCCTGTGGTCAGGAACCTGCTCAAAGCACAAATGCTGTGCAGCCAAAACCGTTGGACGTAAATCTTCAAGGCCCAAAGGCGTTACAGAAAAATGAAAGCGGTATCTACAAAGCCGAAGTTACATATGGAGACGAAAAAGTAAAAAATGATGATGTTGAAATGATTGAATTTGAAATAGAGAAAAAAGATGGCGAAGGGAAAGGGAAGATGTTAAAGCCTAAACAAATAGGAGAAGGTGTATATGAAATACAAACATCTTTCTCTGAGCCTGGCACATATACCGTGCAATCACATGTTTCTGCAAAAGGGACGCATAACATGCCTCTTATAACCGTTACGGTTAAATAAAAAAAGTCAAGGATGCTAATTCCTTGGCTTCTTTTCGTTTAGTATGTCCATTGAATTCTCATTCTACAAGGGGAAAAGGTTATTTGGAATAGGATGATGTTTTCTATCATCAATTAAAGTAATGCACTGAGCTAGCTGTTCAATTCCTCGTTTGATCGTATTCGTATCTACTTGTGAGATGCTTAATCGGAGAAGAGTGTCTCGTTTGTATTCTGGTAAAAAAAATCTAGAGGCATCATCAACATATATGTGCTGCTCGTTTAGCATGTGAACGATCTGTTTTGCTGTCACATGCTCAGGCAAACTAATGGATAAATAGAATCCTGAAGTTGGTTTAGAAAAATGTGTATAAGCGGGTAGGAGTGAATCACATGCTTCTACAAGAGTTTGCATTTTGGTATGGTATACCTCTTTTATCTTTTTAAGATGACTTGTAAACATGCCGCTTTTTAAATAAATTTCAAGAGCACCTTGGGAAAGCGCTGAACTATTAAAATCTGAACTGAATTTATATCGTAAAAAGTTGCTATTCATTAACGAAGGAAGCACGACAGCAGCAATACGTAACCCAGGAAGAAAGATTTTCGAAAAGCTTTTAATGTAAATAACTCGTCCACAAGGATTAAAAGAAAATAAAGGATCTGATTTTGCATCGGGATCAAGGTCGCCCAAAAAGTCATCTTCCACTATATATACATCGTATTTTTCGGCTAGCTCCACGATTTTTTTCTTCTCAAAATTTGTATAACAATGCCCAAGAGGATTGTGAAATCTTGGAATAATGTAGAAAAATTTTATATCATTATTTCGAAAAATGTACTCCAAACGATCAAGATCAATCCCTTCCATTGATAGCTCAATCCCAAAAGTAGTAGCTTGGTGCAGCGTAAGAGACTCGATAAAACCGAAATAAGTGGGCTGTTCAATTAGGATATTATTTTTTCCATTTGGAAAGGGCATAGAAACTAGTAAGTGAAGAGCTTGCTGAGACCCGGATACAACAACTAACCTTTCAGCTTGAGTGAACACCTGTAAGTTCTGCAAGTGTTTCACTAACTGTACCCGCAATGAGTAAGAGCCTTGTTGATCAGAGTATGTAAAAAGCTCTTCTTTGTAGTGTTCAATCGCTTGGTTTATACAATGCTGAAATTCAAGATAAGGCATAACGTTTTTATCCGGACCAGCAGACAAGAAATCAATCACTTCATTTTCATTCGTCTTATGTTGAAATTCTGCCACAACGTAGTAGCCGCTTTTAGGAACAGAATAAATTAAATGCTCTTTTTCTAGTTCGCTGTACGCTTTGATAACGGTATTCTTGCTGCACGAAAAATGTTGGGAGAGTCGGCGAACAGAAGGGAGTTTACCACCTGCAATAAACGATCCATTTGCTAGGCCAAGCTTAATTTCTTCCATGATTTTCAGATATTTTAAACTCATAGGTCCTACTCCTTTAATTTGTACCCTTACAGATAGGTAAAAGAATGATTTATTTTACTAGTTGTCCTGCGCTATCCTTTTAATTATATCAGAACTTTTTTTAGAAAAATGGTACAGTTCTGAAAAATAAAAAGACAGGGGTAGGGTAAGATGCAAAAAGAAATTAGAGAGAAAATGGGCGTATTGTTGGGATTAGTAGGCGTTATCTGTTTTAGCTTAACCCTTCCTTCTACAAGCATTGCAGTCAAGTATTTCGGAACGACAGTCGCTGGTTTAGGAAGAACAGCTGTAGCTGCTGTTTTAGTAGCTGTGATATTGATTGTACGAAAAGAAAAATTTCCTTCTCTTCGCCAATTTAAAAGTCTGGTGATCGTCGCTTTAGGCGCAGTTTTAGGGTTTCCTTTGCTCACTTCTTGGGCAATGAAATCATTGCCTGTTTCTCACGGAGCGGTTGAACTGGCTCTTTTACCATTAGCCACAGCCGGTTTTGCGATGTTTAGAGGGGGTGAACGTCCTTCTTTAAAATTCTGGGTCTCAAGTATAATCGGTTCGGCAGCTGTTATCGTGTATGCTCTTCACCTCGGATTCGGTCAACTGCAGTTTGCCGATGCAGCTTTACTAGCAGCGGTGCTGATACTTGGACTGAGCTATGCAGAAGGAGGGGTGTTAGCAAGAGAATTAGGCAGCTGGCAAGTAATTGCTTGGGCCATTATCATCGGTGCACCATTTTTTATGATTCCAGTAGGACTAAGCATTACAGCTGAAATGCTCCATGCGCCTTTACAAGCGTGGGTTAGTTTGATTTATCTCTCAGTAGTGAGTCAATTTTTAGCATACGTTGCTTGGTACAGCGGGATGGCTATGGGTGGAATAGCCAGAGTTAGCCAGGTTCAATATTTACAGCCATTTTTAATGATTCTGTTTGCAGCTCTATTTCTAGGTGAAACAATTACACTTTTTACTCTTGCTATAGCAATAATTGTTGTCTTTTCGGTTGTACTAGGCAAAAACGCTTCGGTGTCAAAAAAAGAAGTGCATCCACAGAAAATAGTGAATAAAGACGCTTAACTAATATGTGAATTTGTTACATTAAAACAACATGCTCTATTCCCATTAGCAATCAGCAGATTCATTCGGTCTTCTGTTTTTCTATGTAAGTCTCAAGAGCCAAAGTATAAGAAATGAATGAATTTCCTATGTGAAAAAGGTATATAACGGTTTTTTTTCACATAGGTTGAACATTATACAAGAACTTGTACACCAAAAAAATACAATTAGATAAATAATTCGGATTGGGCTTGTCATATACATAGAGAGAAGAGGTAGTGATGAAAAAGGACGGGAGATAGAGGAGATAACGAGATGAACACTTTTTTGAAGGGAACGTTTATTCTAGCAGGTGCTGCCTTTGCAGGAGAGTTAATTGAATTTCTTGTAAATATGGTACTTGCTAGAGAATTAGGAAGGGAAGGCATGGGCATGTACATGACTGTTCTTCCTATCATTTTTCTTATTGCCACCGTAGCCAACTTAGAACTGCCTATTTCTATTTCTAAATTTTTGGCCGAACATCACCGCAAAGAACATCAGCATATGATGAAGCATGCCACCATTTTTGCGACTGCTGTGAGCTTGGGAATCTTTTTTATTACACTGGCCGTATTAGCAGCCTTTCCATTTTTCAGTCACTATCATCCTTACTTAAAATGGGTTGTACTATGTTTCATTCCGGTTGTTTCATTTTCAGCCGTGCTTCGTGGATATTTTACGGGTAAAAATAATATGACGACTATCGCCGTGTCTAATTTTATCCGCAAAGCCTTTCAGCTAACGATTTTATTTGTTGTTTTTCAAATGTTTGCTTTCACAGATGTTAAAATGTCGCTGTTTATTGCGATTTGTACGCTAATTGGAACCGAAGCTGTTATTTTACTTTATTTTTTTATCACGTATGTTACTCAGTTAAGTGTTTTATCAAGAGGGCACAGACCTTTGCTTTCCCCAAGTGAGATTCGGAAAAAGCTGTTAGGCGTCTCACTTCCGACCACGGGACTGCGTTTATTTAATGCGGTATGTAATGCTGTTCAGCCGTTTTTAATCAAACACGCGCTCGTTTTGTCGGGCATGACTTTAACCGGGGCCACGCAGCATTTTGGTATGCTAACAGGTGTAGCGATGTCGATCGGCTTTTTTCCAGCTTTCTTTGCTCATTCTCTTTTAGTAGCACTAATACCTGCTGTATCTGAAGCTCATGCGAAAAATCAGGAAGAACAGCTTCAAAGACTTTTGACTCAAAGTATGCAAATGACATTTTTATATGGGATTCCGTCTATAGTGGCAATGTATTTCTTTGCTGAGCCGCTTACTAACTTGTTTTTTCATTCTACAGAGGCCGTGTACTATCTAAAGGCTTTATGGCCGTATTTTCTTTTTCACTTCTTTGCTGTTCCGCTTCAAGCTTATTTAATTGGACTTGGCTATGTAAAAGATGCTTTTTATCATACGATTTGGTCTCATATTGTATCTTTTTCCCTGATGTTTTTCTTAGGATCACAAACAAATATTGGCATGCAGGGAATTATTATCGGAATGAACTGTGGCGTGGTTGTCTTGACCGTTCTGCATTATGTAACGATTTGCAAAGTCATCAACGTTTCCTTTTTTTCACTTAAGCATAAAACGCATTTATCTTAAAAAACCTCCAACGGTGAAGTTGGAGGTTTTTTTGTTACCAGTTATTCATAATTGAGCTAAACAGTGTAGCAGGGTCTTGTCCGCCGCCGCCTGATAAGTATTTCGTTGTTTGCGTAGAATTAGCATTATCAAAGCCAGCGTGGATAGAAACGACTGCATCATCGGTATACCCGACAAACCAAGCATCTTTGACATCGTTGGTTGTACCAGTTTTACCTGCAGCATCTCGTGAAGAACGAGCGTTAACACCTGTTCCATAGCTTTTTTCAATCACATCTTGCAGCATGGATGTCATTGTATCCGCATTTTCTTCACTCATTACTCTCTCTGTCTGAATGTCTGGCTTTTTCACTTCACCGTCGCGCATCTCAATTTTTCGAATTGCGTACGGCTTAGTCATAACGCCTTTGTTAGCAAAAGTTGTATATCCTTGTGCTAACTGAAGGGGAGAGAACGTTGTCGTCGTTCCTCCAAGAGCAAGCCCTAATTTTGACTTATCGTCATCTTCAAGAGGAAGTCCAGCTTTTTCCATAAATTTTGCACTTGTATCAATACCAATTTGTTTTAAAAGCCAAACAGCTGGAACGTTGAGTGAACGAGTAAGTGCTTCACGCATTGTCACATGCTTTTGATATTCACCTTCTGCGTTTTTAGGGCTATATCCACCGCCAAAGTCTTGTCGTTCGTCACTTAGGAGTGAAGTTGGTGTATAATCTCCAGTTTCTAAGGCTGGACCATATACGGCTAAAGGCTTAATAGCTGAACCAAGCTGATAGCCGCTTGTAGCACGGTTTAAGCCGTTTCGCTCATAGCTGCGTCCTCCATACATCGCTGAAATCCCACCTGTTTTAGGGTTGACAGCTGAAATTCCAACCTCTACTTTGCTGTTGATGGCATCATCTCGGAACGTATGATTTGCTACAGAGTTATTAATCGATTCCTGTAAATTAGGATCTAAATCTGTATAAATGGCATAACCACCCTTATAAAGGTCATCAGCAGATACGCCATACTGTTGAGCAGCTTCTTTAATTACATAATCAATAAATGCTTGATTAGAGTTCGGTTTTTTAACAGGAACACTAGGCTCGACTACACGTTCATTTAACGCTTGCTGATACTGAGTATCGCTAATAACGTTTTGGTCATGCATCAGTTTCAATACAACGTTTCGTCGGGCTGTCGCTTTTTCTGTACTATTGCTTGGTGAATACGTACTCGGCGCTTTTGGCAGTCCCGCTAAAAGCGCAGCTTCGCCTACGGTTAAATCTGATACAGGCTTATTAAAATAAAGCTGAGAAGCTGCACCAATACCATATACACCGCTTCCGAAATAAATTTGATTTAAATATAATTCCAAAATTTGATCTTTTGTAAATTGTCTTTCTAAGCCTAGTGATAGAAACATTTCATCTACTTTACGTTTAATGGTCTTATCACTAGATAAGTAAAGATTTCTTGCTAACTGCTGTGTAATGGTACTTGCGCCTTCAGCTTTACTCATTGTTACAATGTTCTTAAAAAGGGCGCGGCCAATACCTTGTAAATCAATCCCAAAATGCTTGTAAAAGCGACGGTCTTCCGTTGCAACAAACGCCATTTTTACATAATCGGGAATTTCATTGCTCGAAACATTTTGACGGGGAACGGTTTTATACAATTCGTCAATCTTACGGTCATTTTTGTCATAGACTACCGTACTTTGAACCGACTGCAGTTTCGAGTAAGATAAATCAGCCGTTTGCTGAAATTGCTTTAATACATAGGTAACTCCCAGCATTACAATTAAAACAACGACTAAAAAGGCTAAAATAAATTTCCTCATGTTGGTTCACTCCACTAAGTAATAATTCCATGTTCACACATAGCTACATTCTTCGTCTTTACAAGGTCGTTATGTAAAGAATGCTGAAGTTTGTTGACCCATTCAATCTTTTAACAGAGAGATGGGTGATAAAGTATTAACGTTCACAAGCTGACGCGCTAAGTTTAATAAAGGCTATTATTCAAGTGCAGGTAAGTTTTTAGGGTATAAGATGATTGACATGAATAGCTCTTTACGCAGTTATTTTTTGCTTACTCGCAGATGCTTCGTTTTTTTATTAAACTGAAACAAAGTGAAATACAATCATCTGAACTTAGTTTACCCATAAATTTGTGTTTGTCAAATAAAGTCGTATAAAGCACCATTCGGGGCTTTGTTCCCCTTTATGAAAAAACAAGCTGGTATTTTACGTTCTGTTTCTCATAGAAAAAAGTTGTTATAACACGTATAAGAAATAAGATTTAGTACGTTCGGGTATAAATGCTGATATCTGTTGAAAGTAACGAAATAAAGAAAAAATTAACTAATTTATCAGACTAGGGCACTTTTTATACGAAGGAGGACGGGCGAGTTTTAATCATTATCCACCTTTTGACGGGAGCACTTAGCTAAAAGTGGAATATTTCTTTCCTCGCTGTAAGTCAAACGAATTAAATACCTAGCTGCATATGAGCAATGGCCATATGAAGTTATTCAGTATTATGTGATACTGCCAGCAAAACATACAGGTATTTCTTTGACAGTAGTTCCTTTACAAATGCTTCGAAAGTTCTTATAATAAAATTATCTTTAATTCGAGATATTCAAAAGGAGTGGATATACGTGAAACATATTTTTAAAAAAGGAACGGACGAGACGAAACCGACTTTATTGCTGTTGCATGGTACAGGAGGTACAGAACAAGATCTGCTCCCTGTTGCAGATATGATTGATTCCTCTTGCTCCGTATTATCTGTAAGAGGAAATGTACTAGAAAACGGAATGCCTCGTTTCTTTAGACGTTTACAAGAAGGAATATTTGATATAGAAGATTTAATTGAACGCACAAAAGAACTTCATCAATTTTTAGATGAAGCGGCTGAAACATACTCATTCGACCGACACAACATCGTAGCTGTAGGCTACTCAAATGGTGCCAATATTGCAGGAAGTTTGCTATTTCATTATGAAAATTCTTTAAAAGGGGCGGCTCTTCTTCATCCGATGGTTCCAAGAAGAGGAATTGAAGTGCCTAAGACAGACGCTTCTATCTTTATTGGCGCAGGCACAAACGATCCTATTTGCCCAGCATCAGAAACGGAAGAACTTTCTGCGCTTTTAGAAAAAGCTGGAGCGGACGTACAGGTGCATTGGGAATCATTTGGCCATCAGTTAACACGAACAGAAATTGAAGCAGCTGAAAAATGGTATCGAGCAAAATTTTAATTTAAAAACTTTCCGCATTCGTGCGGGAAGTTTTTTTATTTTTAAAAAATAATGAAAGCTATCGTACAAAAGATAGATATAAATGGTAAAAAGTACTTTTTTTACTGAATGAAGGGAAATTTTATGATATCATTTTATTTCCGGTATATCCTTGAAGAATAGCTATTTTTAGGTAAAGTATCAAATTATTTTAAAATTCCTGGCTTCTATCACAAAAAAATGAAACCAAAGTCTGAGTAAACCGTTATAATAAATGCAGGATTTAAATTCAAAAGGATGGTTAAAAGCATATGACTCGTTTTTTTATTGTTTTACTTTTCGTTCTAATGGTTATATGTGTATATACCATTATTTCGCAAACCCTTTACCGTCGCTATCATTCATCAGTCATAATAAAAGGGGTAAAAAAGCATAAAATAGCTATAACATTTGATGATGGACCTCATCCTGTTTATACGCCAAAAATTTTGGACTTGTTCAAACTGCATGAAATGAAAGCTACTTTTTTTATTGTGGGAGAACTAGGGGAAAAACACCCGTCTATTTTAAACAGAATGATCGATGAAGGACATGAAGTAGCTATACATCATCATCGTCATGTGAGTGCATGGACGCAAACACCTTGGCAATTAAAAAGACAAATTCATCAATGTGCACAGGTTATAGAGAAAGTAACAAATCAAAAGCCGCTTTTTTATCGTCCGCCGTGGGGACATTTAAATATGAGCAGTTTATCAATGGCCAAGCCATATCACCTTGTGATCTGGACAGGAATCTTTCAGGATTGGACACTAAAAACAACGAAAACGGCATTAGTTCAAAAACTAATGCGTAAAGTAGAAGATGGAGCCATTTTTGTTTTACACGATAATGGAGATACCCCGGGAGCAGATGAAAAAGCACCTGAAATGACGATTGCGGCGTTAGAAGAATTTTTACCTTACTTAAAACAGCAAGGGTATGAAAGTATAACCATGCAGCAATTGATGAATCAATCGTAAATAGAGGAGCGAGCAGTGGACTTAACAATTATTTCTCAGTATATACATTCCTATGGTTATATTGTTATTTTACTTGTACTTTTTTGTGGGATTGTTGGAATTCCAGCGCCTGAAGAATCATTTTTAATATTATTAGGCATGTTTATTGCCAAACATCAGCTGAACTTATACGAATCATCTCTTTTTGCTTTTTTAGGTGTTATAACTGGAATGCTTACTGCTTACGGGCTAGGAAGGTATGCGGGAACCCCATTTTTCGATAAGTACGGAAAATACGTAGGGTTAACCAAAGAAAAAATTGAAGCGGCAAGCGGCAGCTACCATAAATATGGGATATGGACCATTTTATTTGGTTTATATATTCCAGGCTTGCGTCAGATTAGCCCATATATGGCGGGAATAAGTCGCTATCCGTTTTTGCTTTATTTATTGTTATCGGTAGTAGGAAGTCTAGTATGGGTCCTTTCTTTTCTGATTTTGGGTTACTACGTAGGAGATCGAATTCATATTTCGTATATTATCATGGGCGCTGTAGCTTTTTTTGTCATTTATTTACTTATAAAAAGAACAAGAAACCGAAAACGTCTTGAGAGGAGGGATGGTCAATGAGGAAGGTTTTATTCTTACCGCTTTTTCAGATGCCATCTGGTCATCACCAAGTAGCAGACGCCGTTATGGATGCCATCATGGAGCGTTTTTCGCACGTTATTTGTCAAAAAATTGATTGTTTAAGCTATTGGAGCAAACCGCTTGAACAAATGATTTCATCAATATACATGAAATGGATTTCTGTTTTTCCAAAGCAGTTTGAAAAATTTTATTACGGTCATGTATACAAAAAAAACGACCATACGATGGATGACTTTGTTGTGAAAAAGTGGCCGATTATCGAATACCATATGAAGAAGTTAATTGATGCAGAGCAGCCGGATGTCATTGTTTGTACCCACAGCTTTCCTTCCTGTGTATTAAGCGGGTTAAAAGAAAAAGGAATCATTGATCTTCCTATTATAAACGTATACACCGACTTCTTAGTAAGCGACGTATGGGGTAAAAATGGAATTGAGCTTCACTGCGTACCTGATCAGGATACAAAAGCGTTTTTACAAAACGTTCACGGTGTAAAAGAGTCTTCTATTTATGTAACGGGAATTCCGGTTCATAAAGCGTTTTTAAAAAGACGGATTGACCATCTCATGCCACAGAAACATATACTGATTGCCGGAGGGAATTCCGGCCTTGGAAATGTACGCAAAATGCTTCAGCAGCTTCCGCAAAACTGTACGTATATGTATTATGTGCTGTGCGGAAAAAACAAAAAGTTGTATCAAGAACTAATAAAATTAAACCACCCGAGAATTAAAGCGGTCTCGTATGTAAAATCGAGAGAGAAAATGAATGATTTATATGAGGGAGCAGATGCCATTGTCACAAAAGCGGGGGGAGTGACAATTAGCGAAGCCCTTCACAAGAGACTACCTATTTTTATTCACTCATCTCTTCCCGGTCAAGAACAAATTAACATTGAATATCTCAAAGAAAAAGAGCTGCTGATACCGCTTAATGATGCTGAAGCCTTTGAGCAGCAGCTTAAGAACATTTTAGAAAATGATGTGAAACGAAACCGCTTGATAAAACGAATGGACGAATATGTAGACAGCTTAGAAGTAAAAGTAGATCGCGTGCTTGCAGATCATTTTAAGCTGTATCGATATGAGACAAGTCAAAATCAATTTTAAGCAGAACATTGGTTATTTCTTTTTACATTCGATAAACTAACTGTAGAGATAACATCTGTAGAAGGTTAAATGAAGTAAAAGGAGATTATAATATGAATTCAGTTATTGAAACGATTTTAAATCATCGTTCTATTCGCAAATATGAAGACAAACCATTGTCCGAAGAGCAAATTCAGACGATTGTAGAAAGCGCACAGGCAGCTTCCACATCAAGCTATATTCAAGCGTATTCCATTATTGGAGTAAAAGATAAAGAAACGAAGCGAAAGCTTGCTCAATTAGCAGGAAATCAGCCTTACGTAGAAACAAATGGCCACTTCTTTGTATTTTGCGCTGACTTTCACCGTCATGATGTCATTGCGCAAATGGAGAAAAAAGATTTATCGACAGCGCTCGAAAGCACAGAGCAGTTTATGGTAGCTATTATTGACGTTGCCCTTGCTGCGCAAAATGCAACGCTTGCTGCTGAATCAATGGGACTTGGAGCTTGTTACATTGGCGGTTTGCGTAACGAATTAGAAGAAGTAAGCAAAGTGTTAAAACTGCCTCATCATGTAATCCCGTTATTTGGTCTAACGGTTGGACATCCAGCGGGTATTACGGATAAAAAGCCGCGCTTACCATTTAAACATGTGTATCATGAAGAAACATATGAGCCGAACGATGAGCAGACGAAAAAAGAATTAACAGCGTATAACGAAGAAATTTCTGCTTATTACAATGAAAGAACAAATGGCAAACGCCAAGACACATGGACTGGTCAAATGGCTGAAATGCTTTCCAATCCTAAGCGTATGTATATGAAAGAATTCGTTGAAAAGCAAGGATTTAACAAGAAATAAAAAAGCTGAGACAAAAGTAGTTTAGCCGAATTGAAAAGCGAACCGCTCATCAAAATTTTTGATGAGCGGTTCGCTTTTTTTGTTATGGTGAACATAGGTTTCATTTATGTAGTTCCTTCTAGCAGTTGACTGGATTCATTTCGTTATGTCCCAACCTCTTTTTTTGATATGAAAAAAACTTAATATACCCGTTAAATGGTCAATAAAAAAGAAGAGGCATAGCCAGTAACGATAGAGAAATTTAACTATTTTAGTAAAAACAACAATAAAAAGCAGTAAAAAGTAGAAACGTTTCATCATATAGCCAAATTATCAGAAATATTACGATTGAATGTTCTGTTTTGTTAAGTTTTGTAATAAAAGTAGCATGGCTCTGTAACGGCTGTGAAATGTGAGGATGATATCATTCAATCATTGAGTAAATAAGGAGGTATTCGTAATGAAAAAATTTATATTTACTCTAGGAACAACAGCAATCCTTTCAGCGGGATTTGTAGGTGCAGCTTCTGCTTCTACAAGCGGAACGTATCACGTAGAAAAAGGTGATACGTTATGGAAAGTCGCTCAAAAGCACAGCGTGAGCGTAGACGAGCTAAAAGATGCAAATAACTTAACATCTAATATTATTTATCCAAATCAAGAATTAAACGTAGCTACTATAAAAGAAATGACGCACAAAGTTCAGCAAGGAAACACATTATGGTCCATCAGTCAGCAATACGGCGTGACGGTAGATCAAATTAAAGAATGGAACGGACTGAAGTCAGATTTAATTTATCCTGGCGAACAATTAAAAATTCAGTCTCCAAACGGCCAAGCTCAGCAATCAAGCCCTTCAGTAGCCCAAGCTGCTCCAGAAGCTCAGCAAGCTCAAGCGCCGGCTGAACAAACTCAAGAAGAACAGCAGCAAGCTCAAGCTGAACAAGCTCAAAAAGAGCAGCAGCAGGCTCAAGCTGAACAGGCTCAAAAAGAGCAGCAGCAGGCTCAAGCTGAACAGGCTCAAAAAGAACAACAACCTGCTGAATCGTCACAACAAGCCAGCGGCAAATCAATGACAGTTGAAGCAACTGCCTATACGGCTAATTGTGCTGGATGTAGCGGTACAACTGCTACAGGAGTGGATTTAAAAGCAAATCCAAATCAAAAAGTAATCGCTGTTGATCCTAGCGTTATTCCATTAGGTTCGAAAGTTTATGTAGAAGGCTATGGTGAAGCTGTAGCTGCCGATACAGGTGGAGCAATTAAAGGTAATCGAATTGATGTATTCGTTCCTTCTGAAGGTGATGCTCAACAGTTCGGAAGAAAATCTGTTAAAATCACGGTTATGAACTAAGAAGTTCTTTATAAAATTGCTAGTCTAGTATAGAAATACATAGCTAGTAAAACAAAAGAGGTGCCTTATGGCACCTCTTTTTACTTTATAATACGCTTTGCGCCCGCATAGCTGTTTTTCCAGTACGCTGTTGAAAGTGATTGCGTTTTAACGCCTTTGCTGCTGACATAAATGAATTCTTGTTTGTCTAGGTAAATTCCTACGACTGAAACGGATTTGCCGTTTTTAAAGAAAACTAAATCTCCAGCCTGCAGGCTGTTTTGCTTTACGTCCGTGCCGCTTTTATACTGATCTGCTACTGTACGGGGGATAGAAATATTTGAACCCGCGTTTTTATATACATACTGTGTGTACCCTGATACATCAAAACCTTTTGGTGTCGTGCCTCCATATTTATATGGCTTTCCAATTAGCGTTTTGGCATACGATACAATTTGCTGCTGTTTTGCACTAACAGAAGTTTGAGGTGCTGGAGCCGGCGAAGGTGCGCTTGCACTTTTCACTTTCAGCACTTGTCCAACTTTTAGCGCATCTGTTTTTAAATTGTTTAATTTTTTTAATTCTGCTACCGTCATGCCGTACTTTTTAGCAACTGCTGTCAGCGTGTCTCCTTTTTTCACCGTGTAGGTGCCATTGCTATCAGCCGGTGTAGATGGAGCTGTTGGTGAAGGTTGAATATCTTCATCAAGCAAATAACTCATATTTGCGTTAAACGTTACTTTTCGCTTCGTTTTATAGCTCTTCGCTTTTTGTTGAAATTGCGTATTGTATGCGTTGATTTCTTTTTCAAAATTTGCAGAGATCTTATTAAATTCCGCGTCACTTACATCTCCATACGCATAGTCTTCAAGATCCACAATGTAATTATAAAGAGCAATTAAGCTGTCGTATAAATACCCTTGAAGCTGATCAGCTTCCGAATTAAGATGATTCATCGCGTAATTTTTATCAGTCTTTGTTAGAAACTGGTCAATTTGATCTGCAAGCTGATCATATGCAGCTAACGCTTTTTCGTCATCTTTTATTCCTTCAATTTCTTTTAGCTTTTTTTCTACGGTTTTATAAAATGGTGCGTAATAATCTGCCAGCGAATTAACGTCTTTTTGATAAACGCTGACAGAAGAAGCAGCATAAGCAGAGTGACTAAAAACAGGCGTCGTCACCGATGCTCCTACTAAAACGGATGCTGCTATAAATGGTACAAGTAGTTTCTCTTTTTTCATTTGTAAAGTCCCCCAAATATCCAAATAATAGTATAGCAGATAGATTATACTATATTAGGTTATAAAAGAACTAGTACTTTTCCTTTAATTTCATATTTTTTAGCAGTTTGCGTACTTGATAGAAGATAATCTAAGGAACAAAGAAAATATGTGATACAATGTACAAATATTCAGTTAAAAAGGAAGTGTACGATATGCAGCAATTTATCAAAGAAATAGCGCGCGGAAAAAGAGGATCAACTGACTTAACGTATGAACAAGCAAAAGAAGCAGCTCGCTTAATCGCTTCTGGAGAAGCTACGGATGCTCAGATCGCTGCTTTTTTTATTGCAGAACGTATTAAAACTGAAAATGCAGATGAACTATTGGGATTCGTTCATGCTTTTCGTGAAAAAACAAAAGAAATACCGCTGTCTCAGCCGTTAAAAGATAAATCAATTGATTTTGCAAGCCCTTATGCAGGGAGGAATTCATTTTTTGCGACCATTCCTGTATCGATTTTATTAGCTGAAAGAGGTGTGCCAGCTTTTTTACACTGTACAGAAGCACTTCCTCCAAAGTTTGGAACAACGATTGAAGACGTACTTCATTCATTACAGATCCCTCGAGCTCAAACGATGGAAAACATCGGTCATGTGTTTGAAACGTTAAAAATTGGCTTTGCAAATGCCGAAACAATCTCTTATCCTCTTAGCCGCATCAAAAAAATTCGTCATGAAATTGGTGTGCGAACACTTATTAATACGGTTGAAAAACTACTAAACTTATCAAATGCTTCTTCTTTAATGATGGGGGCTTTTCATCGAACGGCCATTAATAAGATTGTGCCTATTTTTGCTTCTCTGCCTTTCAAACATGTATACGTGGTGCAAGGGATAGAAGGATCTGAAGATGTACCTGTACATAGAAGCAGCTTTGTTTTTACGATCTCAGAAGGAGAGATGGAGTCGTTTATTGTCAATCCAAAAGAATACGAACTGTTTGTGGAAGAAGAGCACTTTGAAAAGAAAATAAGTGTTGAAAAACAAGCGGAATATGTGACGCGCATTCTGGAGGGTGAATCTTCTTCCGAACTGACTTACGTCTATAATCAAGTAGTATTAAACGCTGGCTTGCGCTATTATTTATTTGGGTATGAATCTTCTATTGAAAAAGGAGTAGACTATGCAAAACGTCAGCTAGCTGAAGGTTTGGGCTGGAAACACCTGCAGAAATGGAAAACACAAGCGATTTCAAAAGAGTAAAAGGTGAGCAAATATGCTCATCTTTTTTTATCAGAAGAGATAAATCCTTTGTTTTTTGTCAGAAAATTTACTATAATTAGTTATGCATTTGTGTTAGAAAATATCACATTTGATGTTAACAAGAAAATAGATTAGCAGAAAGGAAGCTTTCATTGAAACTTACGTCGAGAGAACAAGAAAAATTAATGATTGTCGTAGCTGCAGACTTAGCAAGACGCCGTCAGACAAGAGGATTAAAACTTAACTATCCCGAAGCAGTAGCGATCATTACATATGAAATTATGGAAGGAGCTCGTGATGGCAAGACGGTAGCACAGCTAATGCAAGAAGGGACCAAGATTTTAAAACGAGAAGATGTAATGGAAGGTATTCCGGAAATGATTCATGATATTCAAGTAGAAGCTACCTTTCCAGACGGAACCAAGCTCGTCACTGTGCACGATCCAATTCGTTAAGAGGAGGGAAAGATATGATTCCAGGGGAATATTTTTTGAAAAAAGATCCAATCACATGTAATAACGGTAAGAAATCGATTAGCGTGACTGTAATCAATAGAGGCGATCGACCTGTTCAAGTAGGGTCTCACTTTCATTTTTTTGAAGTGAATGCTGCACTCGAATTCCCCCGCGAAGCTTCGCTTGGCTATCATTTAAATATTCCGGCCGGTACAGCCGTTCGTTTTGAACCAGGTGATGCAAAAGAAGTCGATCTCGTTGCTTTCTCCGGAACAAGAGAAGTCTACGGTCTTAACAATAAAACAAACAGATCGCTTTCTGATAGAAAGGAAGATGTATAAGATGAGTTTTCAAATGTCCCGGCGTCAGTATGCAGATATGTTTGGACCAACCGTTGGAGATGCTGTTCGTTTAGCAGACACAGAGCTATTCATTGAAATTGAAAAAGATTTCACAACGTACGGAGATGAAGTAAAGTTCGGCGGAGGAAAAGTCATTCGTGACGGAATGGGGCAGCATCCTCTTGCAACACGAAGCGAAGCAGCGGACTTAGTGTTGACAAATGCAATTATCGTTGATTATACAGGCATATATAAAGCAGATATTGGAATAAAAGATGGACTCATTCAAACCATCGGAAAAGCAGGTAATCCCCTGCTGATGGATGAAGTAGACATCATCATTGGGGCGAGTACAGAAGTGGTTGCAGCAGAAGGGAAAATTGTAACCGCCGGCGGTATTGATGCACATATTCATTTCATTTGTCCGCAGCAAATTGAAACTGCTCTTGCCTCTGGAGTTACAACAATGATTGGAGGAGGAACGGGACCGGCCACAGGAACAAAAGCTACCACTTGTACACCCGGAGCGTGGCATATTGAACGAATGCTCGAAGCTGCTGAAGCATTTCCAATGAATATTGGCTTTTTAGGAAAAGGGAATGCAAGTGCTAAAGAGCCTTTAATTGAGCAAATTGAAGCAGGAGCGATTGGACTTAAGCTTCATGAAGACTGGGGAACCACGGCATCTGCCATTGATACAAGCTTACAGGTAGCAGACGAGTACGATGTTCAAATTGCGATTCATACAGATACTTTAAATGAAGGCGGATTTGTCGAAGATACGATTGCAGCGATTGGTGATCGAGTCATTCATACCTACCATACTGAAGGAGCTGGAGGCGGACATGCGCCTGATATTATGGAAATGGCAAGCTTTCCAAACGTGCTTCCATCATCAACTAATCCAACAAGACCCTATACGGTCAACACGCTTGAAGAGCATTTAGATATGCTCATGGTATGTCATCATCTTGATCCCTCTGTACCAGAAGACATCGCTTTTGCTGATTCCCGTATTCGCAAAGAAACGATTGCAGCTGAAGATATTTTACACGATTTAGGTGTATTCAGTATGATCTCTTCAGATTCTCAAGCAATGGGACGTGTAGGAGAAGTGATTACAAGAACGTGGCAAACAGCTGACAAAATGAAAAAGCAGCGAGGGAAACTTGATGGTGACAGCGAAGCTGGCGATAACGCACGCGTCAAACGCTATGTAGCTAAATATACGATTAATCCAGCTATCGCTCATGGAATTTCCGAATACATAGGATCGGTAGAAACAGGGAAAATGGCTGACTTAGTCCTATGGGAGCCAGCGTTTTTTGGAATAAAGCCTGACTTGATTGTAAAAGGTGGTTTGATTGCACACAGCTTAATGGGAGATCCTAACGCTTCAATTCCAACCCCGCAGCCGGTTTTATACCGTCCGATGTTTGCTTCTTATGGAAAAGCAAGAGCTAAAACGTCTTTTACATTTGTGTCAAAAGCAGCGTACGAGAACAAAGTGGGCGAGAAACTGGGGTTACAAAAGCTGCTTAAACCGGTTAAAAATATTCGTCAATTAAAAAAAACAGATATGAAGTTAAACGGGGAAATGCCTAAAATTGAAGTTGATCCCCAAACGTACGAAGTAAAAGTAGATGGACAAATGATTACATGTGAAGCAGCAGAAGTTGTGCCTATGGCGCAGCGATACTTTTTATTTTGAGGTGAAAGAAATGGTAATCGAAAAAATTATCGGAAATATGGCAACATTAGAAAAACGGGCTCCACATATAGAAAAGGTATATATCGAAAGTGATCACTTAGTAAAACGCGTTCAGCGCGTTGTAACAGATCACGGTAAGGAACTAGGAATTCGTCTAAAAGAAAACCGTGAGCTCACTGATGGCGATGTGCTGTTTATGGATGAAAGCAATATGATTGTTGTGCAGGTGCTGGCAGACGATATTTTAACCATTCAGCCGATTGATATTCAGCAAATGGGAGAAATTGCTCATCAGCTTGGCAACCGACATTTGCCGGCACAGTTTGAAGGTGGAGACATGCTCGTACAGTACGATTATTTAGTCGAAGAATTGCTTCAACAGCTTGATATTCCCTATAAGCGCGAAAAAAGAAAAGTAAAACAAGCTTTTAAGCATATCGGACACAGTCATGACTAATTCATTGCTTTCGCTGATTCAACTATGTGATTCAAATTTTCCATCCGGTGCATTTTCACATTCGTTTGGCTTTGAAACGTATATTCAGCGAGATCAAATTTACAACACAGAAACCTTTCAAGAAGCGCTTCGTACATACCTTGATGTTCAGCTGACGTATACGGACGGCTTAGCATGCAGACTGGCTTATGAGTATGCGGCTCATGACCAGTTTAACGAAATTATGAGAGTGGATCATGAATTATACGCTCTTGCTTTGTCAAAAGAAACAAGAGAAGGGACAAGACGCGTGGGCCAGCGCATGTTAAAACTTTGCTTAGAGTTATTTCAAGGCTCTTATTTAGAAAAGTATATGAGTGAGGTAAAAGAAAAGAAGGCGTATGGACATCCTGCTGTTGTATTTGCGTTAGCCAGCCTGCAGTTAAATATCACAAAAGAAGAGGCAATTTTAAGTCACTTGTACGCTAGCATTTCTTCGTTAATTCAAAATGCTGTTCGCGGCATACCGATCGGTCAAACGGATGGACAAAAAACGCTCGTTCTTTTTCAGCCGCTGCTGCAGAAAGCACTTCAGCATATTTTACAAGCGGATCAAGAGGAATTTGGTGCCGTGACACCGGGGTTAGAAATCGCTCAAATGCAGCATGAACAATTGCATGTCCGATTGTTCATGTCATAAAAAAGGAGGGAAGGCCTTCTAACGATGAAGGCGTAAAAAATGAATGCAATTAAAATTGGAATTGGTGGACCTGTTGGTGCAGGAAAAACAATGTTAGTAGAACGAGTAACGCGTGCACTAGAAGGACAGCTAAGCATGGCGGTCGTTACAAACGATATTTATACAAAAGAAGACGCGCAATTTCTAGTAAAAAACAGTATTTTACCGAAAAATCGTATCGTAGGAGTAGAAACAGGAGGATGTCCTCATACGGCCATTCGAGAAGATGCATCTATGAACTTTGCTGCGATCGATGAGTTAGTGGAACGTCACCCCGATGTTGAACTTATTTTTGTAGAAAGCGGAGGAGATAATTTAGCCGCAACGTTTAGCCCAGAGCTCGTTGATTTTTCGATTTATATCATCGACGTAGCACAAGGGGAAAAAATCCCGCGTAAAGGCGGGCAAGGAATGATTAAATCTGATTTATTCATTATCAACAAAACAGATTTAGCCCCGTATGTAGGAGCCAGTTTAGAAGTAATGGAAAAAGATACAATCCAAGCAAGAGGGCACAAGCCTTTTGTTTTCACCAATTTAAAAGAAGATAAAGGGCTCGACCAAGTGATAGAATGGATTAAAAAAGAGGCCTTTTTAATCGGCCTTGAATCATGAGCTACACGGGTTATTTAGAGCTTCGAGCAGAAAAAAACAGTGAGCGAACCGTTATTAAAGATACGTACCATTACGGTGCTTTCAAAGTTGCCAGACCTATTTACCTGACTCCTGAATCACCTTTTGTTTATATGCTTCACGTAGGCGGAGGATACGTGAGCGGAGACAAGTATAAAACGATGATAACGGTAGAGAAAAATGCGCAGCTGACGGCTACTACTCAATCTGCGACAAAGGTGTACAAAACACCGAACGAAGCTGTTTTACAAGAAACGTGTATAACCCTTGAAGAGCAAGCCATTATGGAGTATATACCCGACCCGCTTATTTTGTATGAAAATGCTGCATTTGTCCAAGAAATAACGGTTCATATGGCACAAAACGCTGCTTTGTTTATGTGTGACAGCATCACCCCGGGGTGGTCGCCGGATGGGCAGCTGTTTCAATATACCTCTATGCGTTCCAAGCTTAAACTGTATGTAAACGAGCAGCTGAAGGTATACGATCACTTATACTTGAAGCCAGAAAGCCATTTGCGCGGCATGATGAAAATGGAAGGATATACTCATTTTGGATCGATTATCATTGTACATCCAAACGCCGACGACGCATTTATAGCGAAAGTACATCAGCTGTGCGAAGAGGCAGGCTGTAAAGTAGGAGCTTCCGCACTTCCGATCCCCGGATGTGCTATTCGAATATTAGCTGCTAGTACACAAGAAGTTGAAGTCATAATCGCTAAAGTATACGGATTGTTCCGACACCATTTACTAAAAGCTGAAGTATCACTTTTACGTAAGTATTAAAGAGGCTGGGACAAAAATATGTTAGTTGAAAGAAGATCCGAACGAGCTGGATTCTTAATGGAGAATCAAATTCGTTCGGATTTTTTTATTGGTAGGCTGAACGTAGGTTTTCTGTATGTAGCTCCTTCTAGCCGTTGATTAAAGGGCAAAGCGACGTCTTGCACAGAAATCAACAGCTGTGGAACAGGCAGTCCAGATCATTTATCCTACTTCTTCATCTTTAGATTGAATTGTTTTCGTTATGTCTCATTCTTTGTTAGAACCACAGACTAAATAATCCGTCGCTTACACCTAAATTATACATATAATAAAGGCCAAATATAATGCTGACAGCGCCTGTTACCTGCATCAAGCAGCGGTTTAACGTCACTTGTTTTTTAGTTGTAACAAATGGAATCCCAATAACCGTTGTAAATAACAGCATACCAAGACAAGTGCCGATTCCAAAAATGATAATGTACAGAGCACCTTGCCATACGTGAGTAACGGTGCTCATCGTTAATACAACCATCGCTGCGCTTCCGGCCAGTCCATGAACAAAACCAATGCCTAATGACTTTAAGTAAGACGTTTTTTCGTGATGCGTATGTACTTGTTTTTTGTAAGACAGAAACGATGTAAAACCGAGGTAAACGAGCATAATGCCTACTAAAAATTCAAGTGACATGCTCATGCGTTCAGAAATACTGCTTTTTAACACCATTAAAATCATGCCAAAAATAAACAGCGTAAGCGTATGACCAATCCCCCAGTATACGCCTGCAAGCGAAGAGCGCCATAGCTTTTTACTTTTTGAAGCAATGGTTGATACAGCGATAATATGATCTGGTTCTAGAGCATGCTTGATTCCTAAAAGAAACCCTAGTATTAAAATTGAAAAAAAACTTGTTTCCATGTCAGCTTTCTCATCCTTTCGTACGTATAAAACTAGTATATCGTACGATTTTGTTTTAATAAACAGAAAATTCTAAACGAAAATGTCTGGTCGAATAGCTAAACTATTTATCAATTTACAATAAGTTACAAATATTAAAGGAGATGTAGTATAAAAATTTTACATTTACAAAAACTATGAGTAAATTATTGTGAGGTTGATAACTATGGACAAAATTTCTACTGATATCATGCTGTGGAGTTCTTTTATACGTCAAAATGTTAGGACAGAACGTGACTAGACTAGAAGCTCTTTTATGGAGCATTGCGTTGCCGGGCTTTGGACAATTACTAAACAAAAAACATATAAAAGGAATTTTGTTTATTGTACTTGAATTTCTCATTAATATGGGCGCAAATTTTAATGAAGGCATTCGCTTAAGCTTTTTAGGAGAAACAAGGCAGTCCCTAGAGGTAATGAACATGCAGTGGTTAATGTTTTATCCATGTTTGTATTTCTTTGCAATTTGGGATGCTGTTAAAGAAGCAGAAAACGGCGCATCGAGATTTACATTTATTCCTTTTGTCTCCTGTGCTTATTTTGTTACAGTAGGCATTATGTATTCCTCAGTAACAACCATCAACGGTGTTTTTATAGGACCAATTTGGCTTCCTATGCTGTCTGTTATACCTGGACTTGTTGTCGGACTCATTGTCAAAAAGCTATTAGAAGTGTATATACATAAGAAAAAATAAACGTCATTACAATCTATACATCCGTAGATTTTAATGGACGTTTATTTTATTTTTGTTTATAAATAAGTAATAAAGTCTCTTATTTAGGGAACGTACTAACAGTGGCTGTTTTTACATAATTTTAAGAGAGCGCGGACTACTCATAAAAAAGAGCACATTGAAAATGGAGAGAATGGGTACAAGCTTATATAATAGCACTTTGACAAAAAGAAGCTGGAGAGAAGGTGGATAGAGGATGATCACAAATGGTATTTATCGTTTTTTTCTTATCTGGTACGTATGCGGAGTCGTCTTGCTTTCCTTCGATTTGCTGCCTTCATGGTTAGAATGGGCAAACGCGGTCTTTTTACACGTGAGCAGTCTTCTTGCTCTTATTTATCTAGCTAAAGCTTATGGAGTAAGGCGGGCACTGCTCGTTGCGATATTTGTGACAGGCGCATCTATTTATATCGAAAGTCTAGGTGTGAAGTATGGATTTTTATTTGGATCCTACGATTATGAAAAAGATTTTGGCGCCAAAATTTTAGGTGTTCCTCTGACCATTGGTTCGGCTTGGTTTATGGTTGTGATTACAAGCAGAATACTAGCTCTAGGAATTATGAAACGTATGGAGTTGCCTTTTATTGTCCATGGAATTGTCTATGCAGTCATTAGTTCGCTGTTTGCTGTTATTATGGATTTGGCTATTGATCCTGTTGCCTATGTTGTTAAACAATATTGGGTGTGGGAAGGGGACAGCTTTTATTATAATATTCCTTTATCAAATTTCTCCGGCTGGTTTTTATTGTCTTTCTTCATTCAGCTGTTCGTATATTTCTTTTTAGCTAAGTCTCCTAAAGAGGAAAATCCGGTGTGGGAAAAAAGAATGGTATTTTTGTATAGTTCAGTTGTCATGATGTTTGTGATTGTAGCGCTAGCAAATGGCCTATGGCTTGTCGTATGGCTGACGATGATTCCTTTTCTTATCCTTTATATTGTGTATAAAAAGGAGACTCGCTTATGATTTACCCGAAGAAAAACTCAATATTTGAGCGATTTTTTCAACTGTTTGTCACATATCAGCTTAAAAAGCAATTTTATCGTATTCATTTACATATAGAAGAGCTCCCAAAAGATAAAAAAATTTTATTAATTGCTAATCATTCCAGCTGGTGGGACGGTTTAGTGACATTTTATTTAAATAACGCGGTATTAAAAACAGATCTATACGCTATGATGTCCGAACAAGGAATGAAGGATTTTCCTTTTTTTCAACGAATCGGAGCTTTTTCGGTAAATGCAGCGTCTCCCAAGCATACGGTGGAATCGTTAAGGTTTGCCAGTAAGCTGTTAGAAGAGAAAAAAGCGGTGCTTATTTTTCCCCAAGGAAAAGAAGAGCATCTTGAAAAAAGACCGTTAACTTTTTCTGAAGGACCTGCTTTTCTTCTAAAAAAGCATTCTGACGTTGAAGTTATTCCCATTACATATTATTATACGTTTCGCCATGATCAGCGACCGGAGCTTTTTATCTGGGTAGGACAAGCTGTTTTTTACGACTCAGCTAAGGCAAGAGAAGAGATAACCAACACACTAGGCGGTGCAGTCACTGCTCAGCTTGATCATCAAAAACAGAAAATAATTCAAGAAAACGATGAGGAATTTACGGTTTTATTAAAAGGAAAAAAGACGCTTAGTGAATGGTTAACGTGGTGGAAAGCGAAGGTGAAAGAATGATTTACTATATGCTTTTATTTATTTTTATGCTGCTTCTAACCATTGTAAATATTCAAGCAATGCCTAAATTAAAAAGATACGAGCCGGATTCCAAAACACCTCAGCCTCTCATTTCTATTTTGATTCCAATGCGAAATGAAGAACGAAATGTAAAGCGAATCATTTCCTCTATTAAAGGATTAACGTACAGCAATCTAGAATGTGTCATACTAGACGATCAGTCCACAGATCAAACACGAACACAGCTGTTGAAAGAAATTCACGGGGATCCGAGGTTTACCATCATAGAAGGAAAAGAGCTGAGAGAGGGTTGGGTCGGAAAAGTTCATGCCTGTCACCAGCTTTCCCAAGCTGCAAATGGAGACTATTTATTGTTTGTAGATGCAGATGTAGAACTAAAAGAACGTACACTAGAACATACTTTAGCCACAGCACAAGCGACCAAAGCCGCTCTTTTAACAGGTTTCCCACGTTTTCCCGTAAAAACGTGGTTAGAAGCATTGGTTGTTCCGCTTCAGCATGTGGTTGTTTTTAGTTATTTACCGGTTGTCGTAGCTAATCGTAACAAGATGAGCAAAGCTTCAGCGGCTCACGGTGCTTTTATGTTTATAAAAAAAGAAGCTTACGAGGCCGTAGGGGGACATGAAGCCGTCAAATCTTCATTAGTAGAAGATGTCCACCTAGCCCAGCTTTTTAAGCAAAAGGAACACCGCGTCATTTTAGCTAATATTACCTCTCATGTTAGCTGTTATATGTATGAAACAACAGAAGAAGTATGGAACGGTTTTGCTAAAAACATCTTTGTAGGTCTGGGCCGCTCCGCTAAAGCAGTTTGGGTACTAAGCGTTTTTTTTGCCTGTTACTATGTGCTGCCGCTTCCTTTTTTTATAGCAGGAATATTCACAGGCAACATGCTTTGGATTCTGCCTTTTTGCATGATGCTTTTTCAGCGGTTTTTAATTGACCGGTCGGCTCAGCAAAAAGGGCTTTTATTTTGCACGATGCCCGCGTCGGCAATTGTGCTGATGCTGCTGATGAATCATTCCATGAAGCGTGAACGAAAAAAGCAGGGATATGAATGGAAAGGAAGGCATTATCAATGAAAAAAGTACTAATAGTTGGGGCAGGGTTAGGCGGATTAGCTGCAGGAGTTCTTCTTCAAACAAAGGGGTTCGATGTCACAATTGTGGAAAAAAACGAGCATGTAGGCGGAAAAATGATGCCTGTGCAGCTAGGAGAATATTCTTTTGATTTTGGGCCTAATACCATTACCATGCCCGAAGTTTTTCAGTGGTTATTTGAGCAAGCGGGTGAACGTCCAGAAGACTATATGCCTCTTGTCAAACTAACGCATCATACGAATAATTTCTTCACCGACGGCTCCAAATTTTCCATGTCTATAGATGAAAGAAAAATGATTCAGCAGCTTGAACTTCTCGATCCCTTTGCTGCGGAGCAATACCCTGCCTATTTAAAAGAAGTAAAAAGAATATACGACATTGCAAAAAGCCAATTTTTTTACCGAACATTTTCATCGTGGAAAGATTACACAAACCCTTCTTTATTAAAAGCATTGCTGCAAGTAAGGCCGTTTGAAACAGTAGATACGTTTCATCACCGTTTTTTTCGAAACGAAAACATTCGAAATGCATTTAATCGATATGCAACCTATATCGGATCTTCACCTTATACATCACCCGCTACGTTTTCACTGATTGGACATTTAGAAATGAATGATGGGGTGTACTATGTAAAAGGAGGAAATCCTAGAATTGCAAAAGGGCTGGGACATGTGTTCCAAAAAGCTGGAGGAAAGCTGTATACAAACTGCAGCGTTACTGAAATAATCGTAAAAAATAAACGGGTTGTCGGAGTGGAAATAAATGGAGAAGAAAAGATAGACGCGGATATCGTTATTGTGAACGGCGACTTGCTAAAAGCCTATCCGGCACTTGTAAAAGAACAGGATAGACCTCATTTTAAAAACAAAAAAGCAGCTGAATTTGAGCCTTCCATATCAGCTTATGTGATCATGGCAGCTGTTAAGAAGCGCTTTTCTCAGCTGATTCATCATCAAGTGTATTTTTCTCAGGATTATAAACAGGAATTCTATGAGCTATTTCAGAAAAAAATGCTTCCAACCGATCCCACCATCTATATTTGTAATTCTTCATATACCGATAACACGGTAGCTCCGGGTGATAATTTATTTATTTTAGTGAATGCTCCTGCTGTGAAAGAAGAGAATCAAGAAGAAATGAAAGCTTACAGAGAAGTTGTCTATCGCAAGCTTTCTCAGTTTGGTTTAGATATCGAGCCTTCACTTGTACATGAACGAATTGTTACTCCATATGAAATTGAACAAACGTTTGGTGCATTTAAAGGTGCTTTGTACGGCGTGAGTTCAAACCGGAAAATGGATAGTTTTCTTCGGCCAAGCAACGTCTCAAAAGATGTTAAAAACTTATATTTTGTAGGAGGAACGACTCACCCTGGAGGAGGGTCTCCTATGGTCACGATTAGCGGCATCAATGTAGCTATGCTTATTTCATCTTCCTAATTGATAAATCAGGATTGTCAAAAAGTTTAGTTTTTTGGTACTATAAGAAAGTGCAGAGGCTGTTACCCTGCTGTTCTTACGGATGGAAAAAATGAAAAAACATGTTACATAACGAAGTTGAAAAGGTGATTACATAACTATATGATTGTATTTACGTGTCTTATTATTATCATAAGCATTATCCGTCCGTACTTGGAAAGCGTGACTGTTAAGCGAATTGCTTCAGAAGGCAAAAAAATTCGCTACTACAAAGAACAGTTCTTTTTTTATGTGCTAATTTTACTATTTTATATTGCGGTGATGGTATATCATAGGGTTCCAATTTCTATGTTAGGACTACAGGGAGTATATCTCGATACGATTCATCGCACGGATCCGTATCCAGCGTGGATTGAATATTTGCTGCTTTTAATCTTTGCAGGCTTTATTATTCTTTCCATTATGCTTCAATGGATGAAAGATCATGGAGAAACGGTTTTTGTGGAACAGGAAATGCCCACGTCAATTGAGGCAACCGTTCCTAAAACGGAAAGAGAGCAAAAGTGGTGGCTAGCATACAGCGGTATTTCCAGCTTCGTAGAAAGCACCGTCTATTTTCCTAGCTTTTATTTATATAGTCACTATATATTAGCCATTGAAAACACATGGGTATTGGCCGTCTTAATTGGTATTGGTTATTTCCTATCACAGCTAGCTTTCCAGCGTGACCGTTTAAGTGTCCAGACGCTGTTAGTTGGTATCGGGCTAGGCGCTTTATTTATCATGACGAAGTCAGTTGTCATCATGGTCTTGTACTATGGCTTTAGCTTTTTGATTTATGATATTTACCAGCAAGATCGCAATCTAGTAAAAAGCACAGATGATCACTAAGAAACAACACGGCATAAAGCTGTGTTGTTTCTTTTTTTTATAAATTATAAAAAAAGCTTGAAAAGCGCTTTCAATAGTCTTATAATTTAGATAAATCGATTTACTAAACCGGTTTAGTAAGTGGTTAGTTAGTATAATAAGAAAGGTAGGTCGGTTTATGAATAGTATCATTATCCCGTTAAATGCATTCGAAACAACAGGTTTTCAGCACACCATGATTGGAAAAATACATGCGCAGCAAGTACATGGAGTGGAAATTCGAAGAGAGTTAATGAAAAAAGTAGATCAAGAGATTGAGCTTATTGCCGAAGAATTAAAAAAATATCCGCTTTTTACAGTATATTCGGCTCCAATTGAACTGTGGAAAGAAAATGGAGAGTTAAACACACAAGAATTAAAAGTTATTCTTGAAGAAGCCGTATCACTTGGCGCTCAGTGGGTAAAAGTTTCTCTTGGTTTTTATCAGCTCCAATCGCCTATGGCAGATTTACAGAAGCTATTAGAAGCATTTCCAGCTTTACGTCTATTTGTAGAAAACGATCAAACCAGTCACGGAGGCAACCTAGCATCTCTGCACGCATTTTTTGATAACGCTTACGAAGTTCCTGTTTCCATGACGTTTGATATTGGTAATTGGCTTTATGTACATGAACAACCCCAGGAAGCAATCAAAATGCTAAGGTCATTTGTGGGCTATATTCATATTAAACACGTAATAAAAAACAGCGGAAAGCTAGTGACAACCACTATATCAAACGATTCAAATGAAATGTGGAAAGATATTTTGAAAGGGTTTTCTCATTCGATTTTTAAAGCTTTAGAGTTTCCAATCGATGAACCGGAACAAATCCCCGGCTTCATTTCATTGGTGCAAGCAGCAGAACAGGAGGAAGTTCAATGAATTCATTAGACGTTATTACCTTCGGAGAAGCAATGGCGATGTTCATGGCTGAACAACCGGGACCGCTGCATGAGATTAAGCATTATACGAAAGAACTGGCCGGAGCAGAAACAAATGTAGCAATTGGTCTCGCTCGTCTCGGTCTGCGCGCAGGCTGGGTGAGCAAAGTCGGCAACGATCCTTTCGGTACGTTTATTATGAAACGGCTGCAAGAGGAGTCAGTCAACACCGATTGTGTACTAGTAGATAGCGAGCATGCAACAGGCTTTCAAATTAAATCAAAAGTGGAAGTGGGAGATCCGGAAGTTTGTTACTTCCGAAAAAATTCAGCAGCCAGTCACTTACACTCCAGCGATTTTAATCAAAACTATTTTTTAGCGGCAAAACATATGCATATGACAGGCATACCGCTTGCTGTATCAGCAAGTATGCGCGATTTTGCTCTACATGCACTTACATCGATGAAAGCAGCTGTAAGAACGGTTTCCTTTGACCCAAACCTGCGACCCACTCTTTGGAAATCGCAAGAAGAAATGGTTGTTACAATCAATGAAGCTGCTAAACAAGCAAACTACGTTCTGCCGGGTATTGAAGAAGGAAAAATCTTAACCGGCTACGAAAATCCAGAAGACATTGCTTCTTACTATTTAGATGCAGGCGTAGAGCTTGTCGTTATTAAACTAGGTGAACAAGGAGCCTTTTTTAAGACGGCTAAAGAGCAAGGGATTGTTGAAGGAATAAAAGTGAAACAAATAGTGGATACAGTGGGAGCAGGAGACGGTTTTGCAGTAGGACTGTTAAGCGGACTTCTTCAAAATAATTCTCTTACTCAATCTGTAAGGAGAGCAAATGCTATTGGGTCATTAGCTGTACAAAGTCCTGGAGATAACGACGGATATCCAACTGAACAGCAGTTGCAAAGATATATGGAATTCCAAAAACAAGGAGTGAAGTGATAATGAAACAGCAGCTAGCAAAAAAAAGATGGCTTCGGTTAATTCCTATCGTATTTATTACATATAGCCTTGCATATTTAGACCGTGCAAACTATGGGTTTGGAGCAGCGGCAGGACTGGCAGAAGATCTTCATATTACGCCAGGTATTTCGTCTTTATTAGGGTCGCTCTTTTTCTTAGGTTATTTCTTTTTCCAAATTCCAGGCGCTCACTATGCTGAAAATAAAAGCGCCAAAAAGCTGATTTTTTGGTCTCTGATTTTATGGGGAGCACTTGCTACAGCTACGGGTATGGTAAGCCACGTCGGATTTTTGTTTGTTATTCGGTTTGCTTTAGGAGTAGTTGAAAGTGCCGTTATGCCTGCTATGCTGGTATTTTTAAGCCACTGGTTTACAAAAGCAGAACGTTCTAGAGCCAACACGTTTTTAATTTTAGGAAATCCGGCAACTGTTCTTTGGATGTCTATTGTTTCTGGGTATTTGCTAGAATCGTTTGGCTGGAGATGGATGTTTATTTTAGAAGGTTTTCCAGCTGTTATTTGGGCATTTTTATGGTGGAAACTAGTAAACGACGAGCCAAAAGATGCAGGCTGGCTGTCGAAAAAAGAAAAAGCAGATTTACACGATGCGCTGCAAAAAGAACAAGAAGGAATCAAACCTGTTAAAGGCTATAAAGAAGCTTTCAAAAATCGTACTGTCATTTTATTAAGCATTCAATATGCTTTATGGAGTATTGGCGTCTACGGATTTGTTATGTGGCTGCCGTCTATTATTAAAGCAGCGCCTAACATGAGTATAGTGAAAACAGGTTGGTTAGCGTCCGTTCCTTACGTATTAGCAGTTGTATTAATGTTAACGGTTTCATATCTATCAGATAAGTTTTTAAAACGAAGCGCATTTGTATGGCCGTTCTTATTAGTAGGAGCGCTTGCTTTTTACGGATCTTATTTAGTTGGCACAAGCAACTTCTGGCTTTCCTTTGCTTTACTCGTTATCGCCGGAGGAACGATGTACGCTCCGTACGGACCGTTCTTTGCGATTATTCCTGAAATTTTACCGCGTAATGTTGCCGGAGGAGCAATGGCTTTAATTAATAGCATGGGCGCACTTGGTTCATTTGCCGGTTCTTATATTGTAGGATTTTTAAATGGATCAACAGGAGGATTTGGCGCTTCATATATCTTTATGGCTGGATCATTATTCCTTGCGGCAGTTTTAACCATTGTGGCAACGAAAAAGCCAAGAGAAGTTCAAAGTGTAAAGCCAGTCGAAACAACGGCTTAATGTAACGATAAAAAAGGAGAATTGAGATGCATATTGAGAAAATTACAAGTAGCGGTATTGTAGCGGTCATTCGAGGAGCAAGTGCTGAGCGAATTATTCCACTTGCCTACGCATTAAAAGAAGGCGGAGTAACAAACCTAGAAATTACAATGGAAAACCCTGCTGCCGTAGAGGTTATTAAAGAGTTGAAAAATGAATTTGACGACTCGATGTTTATTGGAGCAGGAACTGTTCTAGACGAAGAAACAGCACGAATTGCCATTATGGCGGGAGCGTCATTTATTTTTTCTCCTACGGTTAATGAACGAACAATTAAAACGGCTAAAAGGTACGGAGTCATTAGCGTGCCGGGAGCTTTTACACCAACTGAAATACTAACAGCCTATGAATGCGGTGCAGATATGATTAAAGTCTTCCCGGCAAGCGTAGTAGGCCCCGCTTATTTTAAAAATATAGCAGGACCGCTTCCTCATATTCCATTAATGCCAACGGGCGGCGTTACGGCTGAAAATGCGGGCGCTTATATTAAAGCTGGAGCAGCTGCTATTGGGGCAGGAAGCACATTAGTGGATGGAAAGCAGCTTCCAACTCCTGAATACTTACTTCAAGTAACAAAGGAAGCGAAGCGTTTTACTAATGAAATTCAAGAAGCTAGGCTTGCGTACGCTTAATAAATAAAGCCTTCTGCTAGCAAGAAGGCTTTTCCTTTTTCGTTTTTTTCGTTTACACTAGGAGTAGCATAATTTTAGGGATTGAATGAAAAGGACGGATTATGATGCAAAAAGTTACTATGCTGGACGTTGCAAAAGCAGCAAATGTCTCCAAAAGCACCGTATCACAATACATTAACAAACGGTATGAATATATGGGCGAAGAAACACGAAAGAAAATTAAAGAAGCGATTGATACACTCGGCTATCAGCCCAACTATCTAGCAAGGAGCTTAAAACAAAAGCGAACGTCAATGATTGGGATTATTGTCGCAAATATTATGCACAGATTTTCTACTGAAGTCATTCGTGCAATTGAAGACTATTGCCATTCACAAGATATACATGCCATCATCTGTAACGCAGATGATGACCCTGATAAAGAAAAGAAATATATTAACATGTTAAAAGCAAAGCAAGTAGATGGGCTTATTTTATTTCCAACGGGAGCCAATACTTCTCTTTATGAGCAGATGATCAAAGAAGAATATCCGGTTGTTATTATGGACCGTAAAATTCATGATGTAAAAGGAAAAATTCCATCCGTAGTGGCAAACAACCAAGAAGCCACAAAACAGGCTATTTTGCATCTCCTCGAGCTTGGACATAAGCATATAGCGATTATTACAGAACCATTAACTATTACACCCCGGATTGAACGTGTAGAAGGGTACAAAGAAGCGTTAACATCAGCCAATATGCCTGTAAATGAATCCATGATTATCAACTGCAAAAAAGCGGACATGCAAAAAGCGCTTGAGAAGCTATTTGCAGCCGATAATCCGCCGACAGCGCTGCTTGCTGGAAACGATTTAGTATTCATTGAAGTGCAGAAATTTATTAAACAACACGGATTTAATATCCCAAATGATTTATCTTTAATTGTTTATGATAATATTCCTTACGCAGATGTAGCAACGCCTGCCGTTACGACGATTTCGCAGCCCGCTTTTGATATGGGAACAAAAGCAGCAGATTTACTTATTAAACAAATTTTGAAAGAAAAGATAGCTTATGAAGAGTACCAGTATGAGTGTGAATTAATTATTCGAGAAACAACTTTGTCGCATTAAGCTAAAAAGAGCGCCTATGGCGTGCTCTTTTTAGCTCATCAAAATATTGGTTTTTTTTACGTTATTACTAAATCGGTTTAGTAGAAAGTGAGGAGAAAAATATGAAGATACAATTAGCATTAGATCGCGTCACAATTGAAGAAGCTATCATCCTTACCAAGCTGGCAGAACCCTCTGTTGATTGGATTGAAGTAGGTACATCTCTTATAAAAGAGTATGGAATTGAAAGTATTTATAAAATCAAACAGGCATTTCCGCACAAGACGATTGTAGCAGATATCAAAACGATTGATAACGCGGAGTATGAATTTACAATGTGCTATCAAGCAGGAGCAGATATAGCAACAGTCATGGGCGTATCACCTTTACCTACGATAGAGACTTGCGCAAATGTCAGCGAAAAATGGAATAAAAAAATGATGGTGGATTTATTAAACACGTCAAGCAGCTCGCAAAAACAAGTAGGTACTTATAGAAACGCTATTTTTTGCCATCATATCAGCAAAGACGAGCAAGAAAAAGAAGGGAAATCGCTGAGTCGAATAAATTTGCGGCAGTATTTTCATTCAGATGCCCAAATAGCAGTAGCAGGAGGAATTAATCCAGCCTCAGGAGCATCATTACTTCAAATGAAAGCGGACGTCGCGATTATTGGATCAGCGATTACAAAAAGTGCGGATGTGGCAAAGGCATCTGCTGAATTTCAAGACTTATTTATGAGCAGGGGGAACGTATAATGACAAAAACACAAACGATTTTAGACGAAATTACGGCCGTAATGAATCACATAAAAGAACCGCAAATAGAAGAAGTAGCGTTTTCACTTTACCAAGCGAAACGAATTTTTGTTATAGGCGAAGGCCGCTCTGGGCTAATGGGCAAATCATTTGCGATGAGACTGATGCATTTAGGTGCGACAGTATATGTTGTAGGGGAGACCATTACTCCTTCGATTGCAGCAGGTGACGTGTTGGTGGCCGTATCTGGTTCAGGAAAAACACAGCAAGTGGTGAGTGTAGCTAAGAAAGCTAAAGAAGTAGGATGTTCAGTTATCGGCATTTCAGCTAGTACAGAATCACCGTTAACTGCTCATACTGATGAGCTACTGCACATTCCCGCTGCAACCAAATATCGAAGCGAAAATGAAGCAGCTTCCATTCAGCCACTTGGCTCGTTATTTGATCAATGTGCGCACGTTGTATTTGATACCATTTGTTTAGAATACGGGAATTTGAATCACACGGATCATGAACAGGCGTTTAAGCAGCATAGCAATTTAGAGTAAATGGAAAGAGGCTAGAACAAAAGTAGGTTATTTAAAAGAAAATCCGAACGAATCCAGATTCTTGATAAAGAATCACATTCGTTCGGATTTTTTCATTGGTATTGGTGAGCTTAGGTTTCATGTGTGTAGTTGCTTCTAGCCGTTGATTGAATCGATGTAGTTATGCCTCACTCTCTTTTGATACAGATAAGTCTAAGTCTGAACGTTTACTTCAGTTTTGTTTATTGCGAGTATATTCCTTCTCTTAAAAGTAAATAACAGCATTTTTATGCTGAAATTGCTATAATATACAAGCCGGTACATATACTAAGGCGACTGAAAATAAAGGAGTTTTGATTAATGACAAAAATAAAATTAATTTCACATAACGATTTAGACGGGGTAAGTCCAGCACTATTGGGTCGGTTAGCGTTTGGCGATGATAACTTTGATTACAGCACGGTAAGCATTGGCCGCATCAATGACACTGTGACACATTTTATTGAAGAAGAAAATGATGGAGACACAGCTTTATACATAACGGATATTAGCGTAAATGAGGAAGTAGCGGAAAAATTAAATGAACTGGTAAAAAAAGGCCAGAAAATCACTCTTATTGACCATCATATCTCTGCTCTTCCACTAGCTGAGAAATACGATTGGGTTCATGTTATTGCAGAAGACGAAAACGGTAAAAAGACGGCAGCTACATCTCTTTTCTACCACTACTTAGTGCGCAACAACATGCTTCAAAAAACGGCGCTGCTTGATGAATACGTAGAACTTGTACGCTTATTTGATACGTGGGACTGGTTCCATGAAAATAATTTGAAAGCAAAGCGCCTTAATCACCTATATTATCTAATCCCGCATGAAGAATTTAAAGAAACCATTCTAGAAACACTTCGTGAATCGTATCATACTGAAAATCAAGAATTTACATTTACGGACAAACACGAAATTTTACTAGAAGCAGAAGAAAAAAAGATTGAAAAATACATTTATGACAAACAAAAACAAATCATAAAAGAAAGTGTTGAAATTGATAACACAGCGTACAATGCAGGAATTGTATTTGCAGATACATATCAGTCTGAGCTAGGAAATGCACTGTGTCTAGAAAACGAAGATATCGACTTTTCCGTTATGGTGGACATGGGACGCCAAAAGATTGGCTTCCGTGCAGTAAAAGACGAAATCAACTTAGCAGAAATTGTTGGACACCTTGGAGGAGGAGGTCATCCAAAAGCTTCTGGATGCAAGCTAACGGCTGAAACATTTGCTCTTTTCGTCACGGATCACTTGTTTAAAGACGAAGAAAAAAGTGAATAAAGCGTATAAGGAGGAGATGATATGTCGTTTAAAGATTTAGTTGTTGTTGTTACCGGAGCTGCGAACGGAATAGGTAAAGATGTATCCCGCGCATACGCGAAACAAGGAGCAAAAGTGGTACTGGCAGATGTGGACGAAACCGAAGGAGAGCGTCACGCAGAAGCTATTCAAAGACAAGGCGGAGAAGCCATTTTTGTGAAAACAGACGTCCGAAAAGAAGACGACATTTTAAATCTCGTTGAAAAAACGGTCAGTACGTATGAAACGATACATATTTTGATTAATAATGCAGGCGTTTCCCGCTGGAAATCACCGTATGAGCTAACCATTGATGAATGGGATGATATTATCAATACGAACCTGCGCAGCGTGTTTCTATGCTCTCGCGAAGCAGCTAAGGTGATGAGAAAAAACGAAAGCGGAGGCTCCATTGTAAACTTAGCTTCTACGAGAGCTACAATGTCTGAACCTCATACAGAAGCCTATGCTGCTACAAAAGGAGGAATCGTTGCTTTAACTCATGCACTTTCCATTTCACTTAGTGATGACAACATCACGGTAAATGCTATTTCTCCAGGATGGATTGAGACATCTGACTACGATGGCCTTCGTGAAATCGATCATACGCAGCATCCGTCTAATCGGGTGGGAACGCCAGCCGATATCTCAAGAGCTTGTATGTACTTAACAAACGCCGAAAATGATTTTGTAACAGGAGCTAACCTCGTAGTAGACGGGGGAATGACGCGAAAGATGATTTATGAACATTAAGTATCTACGAAAAAAGACTGCCGTATTTAGCAGTCTTTTTTCATATAATCAAGAAAAGAAAAAGATAATATTTTTTTCTTGACAGAACAAAATAATCATTGTAAAGTAAGTTACATAAAGTAATTAAATTTCAATTAATATTTTTTTAGTTTAATATCTCGAATTAGAGATATAAGAATTCATTATATCTTGTTTATCTCCTTTTATCAGGGGGAAGGGTATAAACATGCAATTTAAGCTTAAAAAAACAAACAATTAGGAGTGTGGAAAATGGGTTTTTTAGATAAATTATTTGATAAATCAAGTGATCAACAACAGGTTGGAAAAGATTTTTATGAAGCACTTAAAAACCGACGTTCTATTTATGCAATTGATAAAAATGTAAAAATATCAGAAGAAAAAATTGAAGAAATTATTAACTTTGCGGTGAAACATACTCCTTCAGCATTTAATTCCCAAAGCGCACGCGTAGTCGTTTTATTTGGCGAACAGCATGATAAAGTATGGGATATTACGAGAGAAACGCTTCGTAAAATTGTTCCTGCTGAAAATTTTTCAGATACGGATCAAAAAATGAACTTATTCGGAAGCGGCTATGGAACAGTTCTTTTCTTTGAAGATCAAGAAGTAGTGGAAGGACTGCAGAAGCAGTTTGCATCTTACAGCGAAAATTTCCCGGTTTGGTCTAACCAATCATCAGGCATGCTTCAGCATGTGATTTGGACAGCGCTTGAGCTCGAAGGCCTAGGAGCAACATTACAGCATTACAATCCATTGATTGACGATGAAGTAAAAGCAGCTTGGAATATTCCAAGCTCATGGAAATTAATTGCCCAAATGCCATTTGGTAATCCCGTGGCACCTGCGGGTGAAAAAGAATTTCAACCGCTAAGTGAACGTGTAAAAGTATTTAAATAAGCAAAAAAAGAGGTACGGAAAAAATTATTTTAGTTGAAGCAAAATCCGAACGATGAATCGTTCGGATTTTTTTATTGGTATGGCAAGCCTAGGTGTTGCGTATGTAGCTGCTTCTAGCGGTTGATTTCGTTATGTCTCAGCCTCTTTTTTTCGGTAAATAGTTTGAATATTCTTTTATGTTTAACCTAAGAAAAATGCGGTTAAATAGGAGGAGTAGTCCTCAAATCTTCTGTGGAATTTATGCGCTATACATAAGCAATTCAACGATGTTTTACAAAAAAATAAAGTTTTTAACTTGGTTTTTTAGAGAATATTTGTTAACATATCCACTTGTGAGGTCTTAGTAAGAGGAGGATGATGTAAAGAATCCCATATCGGACGCAAGGGCGTAGATGTGTGGAGTGGAAATTTTAAAGGAGGATATTATGTCTGATCAAGGAAATCAAGGAAAGTTTAAAAAATCAATATCGTTACTTGACCTAACGTTAATTGGGATGGGGGCTATTTTTGGTTCCGCCTGGTTATTTGCGGTTAGTAACGTAGCGTCAAAGGCTGGTCCAGCCGGAAGTTTTTCGTGGCTGATTGGCGGAGTCATCATTTTACTTATCGGTTTAGTGTATGCTGAACTTGGAGCAGCGCTGCCGCGTACCGGTGGAATTATCCGTTATCCGGTTTACTCACATGGTCATTTAGTGGGTTACTTAATTTCATTCATTACCATTATTGCTTACACAAGTTTGATTGCCATCGAGGTAACGGCTGTACGTCAGTATGTTGCGTTTTGGCTTCCTGGTCTAACTAAACATGGTTCTGAATCGCCTACTACAGTCGGCTGGTTATTTCAGTTCGCGTTATTAACGCTATTTTTTATCATTAACTACGTAAGTGTAAAAGCATTTGCTAAGTCAAATGTTATTATATCTGTGTTTAAATATGCGGTTCCTCTTACAATTATCGTCGTGTTAGCTTATCACTTTAAATCAGCTAACTTTACAACTGGCGATTTTACTCCGTTTGGTTTTAATGGTATTCAAGCAGCCATTTCAACAGGTGGCGTTATGTTTGCTTACCTAGGACTTCACCCTATTGTTTCTGTAGCCAGTGAAGTTAAAAACCCGCAGCGTAATATTCCAATCGCGCTCATTATCTGTATTGTACTTTCAGCGATTATTTACACAGCACTGCAAGTATTGTTCATTGGTAACATCCCGGCTGATATGCTATCAGGAGGATGGGGAACAATTCAAGAGCAATTCTCTTTACCATTTAAAGATATTGCACTTATTTTAGGCCTTGGCTGGTTAGTAACGCTTGTTATTTTTGATGCTATTTTATCACCAGGCGGTAACGGGAACATCTTCATGAATACAACTTCTCGTTTAGTTTATGCTTGGTCTCGTAATGGAACATTATTTAAACGTTTCTCAAAAGTAGATAAGAAAACAGGAATTCCACGTGCGTCACTATGGCTATCATTTGGAATGTCCGTATTCTGGACACTGCCATTTCCTTCTTGGGAAGCGCTAGTAAACGTATGTTCAGTGGCACTTATTCTGTCTTATGCGATTGCGCCAATTTCAGCTGCTGCATTCAGAGTAAATGCAAAAGACCTTAAAAAACCTTTTAAATTAAAAGGCATGAGCGTTATTGCTCCTGTTTCATTTATTTTCTGTTCATACATCGTATATTGGTCAGGGTGGACGACAATTTCTTGGCTGCTAGGATCACAGCTTCTAATGGTTGTTATCTACGTAGCGTTTAAGAAATACGTACCAACTGACGTTGTAAAATTTGCACAGCAGCTTAAATCTGCTTGGTGGCTAGTTGCTTATTATATTATTATGCTTGTTATCTCTTATCTAGGTTCATTTGGTGGAGGACAAGGTGTGCTAAGCAACCCGCTTGACTTAATTTTAATTGCTCTTGTTTCACTCGGTATTTTCTACTGGGCGAAATACACAGGTTTACCAAAAGCAGTTATCGATACAGATGATTAATAAAAAACACGGCATGAATTCATGCCGTGTTTTTTATTTGTAGAGTACTTACTCTATTTATTTATCAAACAGCCATGTTTTTAAAATAGCAGCATACTCACGAAAGTAGGCTTGAAGTTTAATTGAATTTGGTGTTTTTGCACCTAAAGGATAAACGTCAAAGCCTTGACGTTTGGCAATAATAGAGGCGCGAAATAAATGAAAATCACTGCTAACAAGCACGACTTTTTTGTGTTGAATATCAACTTTCTGTTTAGTAAAAGTGAAATTCTCAAAAGTAGAAGTTGACTGATCTTCTTTTATAATTCGATTCTTTTTAATTCCTTCTTTTCGCAGAAAACGATAGGCTGCTTCTGCTTCAGAAATTTCTTCATCAGATCCTTTTCCGCCCGTTACGATAACTTTTGTCTGTTGATTTGCTTGTAAATAAGATAAAGCCGTCTTTACTCGTTCTTTTAAACTAGGAGACATTTGATCACCATCTACTTTAGAACCTAAAACGAGCACATAATCCGCGTTTTGTGGAACAGACTTGTGAGCAGTTTGATACATACAAAAAGATATGATTGCTATATAAAGAACAAACACGCTGATAAAGACATAAATGATTTTTTTCTTCAACTGTGAGCACCTTCCTAGCTATTCCATAAGATGTTTGGAAAATAATCGTTATTATAGCATACGAGACCCAAATAAGTATAAACACAGTAATATATAATAATAGAAGAAAATCGTTATTGTGAATGGTTATAAAATTCGTTACAATAAAGAATAAATGATTTTAAAAGTGCCTCTAAGGAGGATAATAGGGAAATCGGTGTAAATCCGGTGCAGCCCCCGCTACTGTAAATGTGGATGAACCTGCAAAGACCCACTAGTCAAACTAGGAAGGGTGCAGAAGTAAAATGAAGCATAAGCCAGGAGACCTGCTTTTAAAAACCCCTTATTTTTCGGTGGGAGAAATAAGTCAAGACAATGTGTTAATGAGCGCATGACCAAACCTTGACTTTTACAGTTAAGGTTTTTTTATGTGGTAGGGAGTGGAAAAAGTGAAAAAAGGAAAACCGCTTATGATTCAAGGAACGCACTCAGACGCTGGAAAAAGCATGATTGCTACAGCATTTTGCCGTATTTTTAAAGAAGACGGCTATCAAACTGCACCGTTTAAATCGCAAAATATGGCGCTTAATTCATACATTACAATGGATGGAAAAGAAATTGGCAGAGCGCAAGGAATTCAAGCAGAAGCGGCTGGAGTAGAAGCAACAACCAATATGAATCCTATTTTAATTAAACCAACTCGTGATCATGAATCTCAAATTGTTGTTCACGGAAAACCGCTACGTAATATGTTTGCTTTTCAGTATCGGCAAGAATTTTTTAATGAAGGTTTGAACGTTATCACGGAAGCTTATAAAGAGCTTGCCAATCATTATGATCGAATTGTGATTGAAGGCGCTGGAAGTCCTGCCGAAGTCAATTTGAACGATCGGGAACTCGTAAATATGCGTGTTGCAAAAATAGCAGAAGCGCCCGTTGTGTTAGTAGGAGATATTGATAAAGGAGGAGTTTTCGCGAGCCTAGTGGGTACTCTTCAATTGCTTCCAGATGAACACAAGTCTAGAGTTATCGGGGTGTTAATTAATAAATTCCGAGGAGATTTAGAACTTTTAAAACCAGGGTTGAAGTGGTTTGAAGAATACACGGGTGTTCCGGTGCTAGGAGTTATTCCTTATATGAACAACGTGGAAATTGATGCGGAAGATTCGTTATCACTTAGAAATTACTCAACGCTTGTGAATCCGTTAAAAGAAATTGATATTGCGGTCATCTCGTACCCGCGCATCTCAAATTTTACAGACATCGATCCTTTAAGCTTAGAAGAAGACTGTCACGTGAGGCTTGTAACCAAGCCGTCGCAATTAGGTACGCCTGATTTAATTGTTTTGCCAGGAAGCAAAAATACGATTGAAGATGCTCAGTTTTTACAAGAAAGCGGCCTGGCTCTAGCCATTAATCAAGTCTTGAACACAACGAACGTTCACGTCATTGGCATCTGCGGAGGATATCAAATGCTAGGGGAGACAATTACAGACCCTGATGCAGTAGAATCTCGGATTGAATCCATTAAAGGGCTGGGCTTGCTTCCAGTGGAAACCGTTATGACAACCAGCAAAAAAACAGAAAGAGTTTCTGGGTATGTCCAGTTAGAAAATGAAAGAGTTTTGATTGAAGGCTACGAAATTCATATGGGAAAGACAGTTTCTAAGAGCACCACGAAAGCTTTTGCAGTGGTAGAGCATGAAAAAGAAGGAACGGTTAAAGACAACGTTATTGGCACGTATGTTCATGATGTGTTTCATAACGATTCTTTGCGCAGAGCTTTGCTTAATCAAATTCGCAAACATAAAAAATTGCCGCCTATTACGGACACATTCAACAGTCGCCTGCAAAAAGAGGAGTCTTTTTCAAAAGCAGCAGCATATGTGAGAGAAGCCGTAGATATGGAAAAGCTATATGAGTTAATAGACAACTATAAAAGCCCGGAGCAAACACAAAAAGTATAGCTTGTAGAGGCTTTCGCTTGTTTTTTTACCGAGAACTTTAGTACGCTATTCTACGTTGCCTAAGTTCAACAGTCTAGCACTCGTAACAAAGAAAAGATGATTGTTTCCAACTTAATGCATGGTGGAAGCATGGTTTATGGACAGGAAAATGAATGGTTAATGTAATGTAAAACATCACGCCTCGTTTCCTAGAGGAGCTGAACGTATTGATTTTTAAACGTATTTTTTTAAACAAAGCATCTATTTTATACATAGTCAGTTTATTTATTGTATGTACTTCGGTAATTATGGCCGTATTTATTGGTACAGTTTCGTTAACCGTAGGAGATACAATCAAAATTATTCTTGGTCACCTTACCGGGCTATCCTTATATCACGGTCCGGAAAACATGGATTTAATCATTTGGCAAATTCGTTTTCCAAGAGTACTGGTGGCATTTTTAGTAGGAGCTTCGCTTTCAATAGCAGGGGCTGCCTTTCAAGGGCTATTAAGAAACTCGCTTGCTGATCCTTATACGATCGGGGTTTCCTCAGGTGCAACCCTTGGCTCTGTCATGGCAATTTATTTTCATTGGAGTATTTTTGGTTTGTCTATCTTCACGCTGCCTGTAGTCGGCATTGTATCTGGTTTTATTACTCTTCTTTTAGTTTTTGGTATTACGAAACTCGCAAGCGGCAATTTGGCCAATGAAACCATCATCTTAGCGGGGATTATTTTATCATCCTTTATGAGCGCACTTATTTCATTAATTGTGGCTCTTTCTCCCGAAGAAGATGTAAGGCAGGTTTTATATTGGCTAATGGGAAGCGTATCAATGAGAGGATGGTCTCATATTCAAATTTTAGGGCCGTTCTTTTTGATCGGTACAATTATGCTGTTGTTACATGTAAAAGAGCTGAACGGCTTAGCATTTGGCGATCAATCCGCTCAGTTTATGGGAATAGACGTAAAGAAGAAAAAAAGAATGATTTTAATAGGTGCATCCGTATTAACAGGAGCTGCGGTATCAGTATCTGGGGCAATTGGATTTGTTGGCTTAGTTATCCCCCACGTAGTGCGTCTCGTAACGGGAGCTAATCATAAGCATGTACTGCCGCTTTCTATTTTAATTGGAGGAAGTTATTTGGTTTTAGCAGATTTATTGGCACGAACGATATTAGAACCTCGTGAACTGCCTATTGGAGTCGTAACCGCCTTAATTGGTTCGCCGATTTTTACCCTGCTCCTTGTAAAAGAACGTATGCGGAAGAGAGGAATATCATGATTGAACTATATAATGTGACAGGAGGATACGATAAGCAGCAGCCGACCGTTCGTGACATCACGTTCACCGTAGACAAAGGTTCTTTTGTCGCTTTACTAGGACCAAATGGAAGCGGGAAAACAACGCTTATTCGCTTAATTATGAATGTATTAACCATTCAATCAGGAGAAGTGAAGGTGGAAGGAAAGTCAGTGAAGGCTTATTCACCAAAACAACTGGCGCAAAAAGTTGCAGTCATGACGCAAGAAAATCAAATTGGGCTAGAATTTACGGTTCAAGAAATTGTTTCACTTGGACGTTACCCTTATCAGGCAAAAGGATTGTTTAGCACTGTATCAGCACAGGATGAAGAAGTGGTGGAAAGTGTGATGGAATTAACAAACGTCTGGCACTATAGAAATCATACTTTTCAATCGTTAAGCGGTGGAGAAAAACAGCGGGTTTTACTGGCTAAAGCACTAGCGCAAGAACCTGACTACTTACTTCTTGATGAACCAACGAATCACTTAGATGTAAAACATACAATGGAACTGCTTCAGCTGTTAAAAACTTTACAGCAGGAAATGAGCTTAACGGTCCTGGCCATCTTGCATGATCTCAACATCGCCTCGCTGTTTGCAGATAATGCCGTGTTACTGAAAGATGGAAGAGTAGAAGAAACCGGGATGGATGCCATTTTTCAGGATGCAGCTACGTTAAAAAGAGTATATGGCGTTGATTTGCACGTATTTCACCATCCCGCTGTGAATAAGCAACAAATTGCTTTTGTGCCGCCGTATCAATATCCAGAGACGGACTTCGATGAGTTGTATCAGTTGCAAAAGGAACCGGGCAAGCTATGTTTATCCTTTATTCGTCCTTTGAGAACTCTTTCACTGGGTTCCAATGAAACAGGTCTAGACTGGTGTCAAGAAATTGTTCAACAGCAAAGCAGCGCTAACGCGGCGTGGAAATCTGCGTCTTTATCTAGTCATGAAGTTCGCTTAAAAGACGATAAAGGTTACTCGTGGCTGGCTGTGCTGACACATGGACAAAAAGAAAACGAAGTAAATATTGTTCTGCTAACAAATGCGCCGCTTTCGGACGGGAACTTACTTCATGCTGCGATGAAGGTAATTGAGTACCGGGCTTTCTTAGGAAAAACAGGACGTATTGTTGTAGCATCATCTCATCATAAAGAAGAAAATCAAGAAGAAATTTCAGAGTTCTTGATGGGCCGCCTCCAGAAAGAATTACAACTATTTATGGAAACAAAAATGACCGACAATTGCTTTAAATAAGCAGTAGCGGTCATTTTTTATTCCTCGGAGTGATCAGGCTTTTCTGTTTCACCTCCTGAACTCATCGTTGTCTCAGTTGTATGTTCATCAATCTTTTTTTCTTTTAGCTTAACAGAAAACAAGTCTTTGACTTCTTCATCCACTTGATCAGAGTCAGCGCTGTAAGTGGTACCGATGTTTAGGTGACCGGTCAGATCTTTAATACCTAGCTGCCCAAAATTATTACTAAGGTCAATTTTGTCTAACAATACTTTTTCGACCATGATTTTTTCAACAACAATGGACTGCTTTGGCTGAGTTACTTCATCAATCTTTTTGTCAAGAGTTTTCACCATCTCATATAAGGCTGTATTGGACGATTCTTCCTTTAACGCAGAGAGCTGATTTTGAATAGCTTCGAAATTAGGAGCTGACTGCATAGCCGAGAGTAAATGAGCTGTTTGCTCGTGCAGTTGAGACAGTGATTGAATAAGGTGAGCTGATTCATTTAATTGCTGATGCAGCTCTTCTATTTTAGCGATCGCGTCGGTTAAACGCGTCACTTGATCAATAATTCCCTGCAGGTTCAGCGCTGAATCTGACGAAAGAGCAGGTTTTGTGAATTCAGCTTCATCAGAGGTCTTAGGCTCCATATGGCTAGGCAACTTCTTTGGCTGTTGAGGGGGTTTTTTTAGACTGGACTGTTTTTTAGCTTTCATCTTTTCGGGTAATTCTTTTCGCTTTTGATTAGAACGTTGGTCTATGGGACTTGCTTTTTTTTGAGTTGGAAGGGAAGACGGATTTATTTTACGGACTGTTTCAATTTTAGGCGATTGTTTAAACCACTTAGAAAACATGAAATTCCCTGCCTTTCATGCTACGTATAGTTCTGCACAATAAATTACAAATCAAATTTCACATGCAAAAGACCATCTTTAAATGATGCGTGACACGGCGCTTCCCCTACACCAGGCGGAAGGATGATTGATCGTTGAAACGTTCCTTCACGTCTTTCTTTGTGAAGAACATTTGCATCTTTCACGGTTAAAAGAGATGAACCGGATATGTGTAAAGTATTTTCGTGCATGGTCAATTCGACATCTGTTCGTTTAGCACCAGGTATTTCAATTACAACTAACAGCTGATTTGCCCATTCATATACATCAATTAAAGGATAATCTCGATACTCATTTACAATTTGAGGAGAAGCATCTGCTTCCGTATCATTCTTTTCTTCATGATCATCGTCAAAAATCTTTTCCCAAAATTTCGTATGGTTTTCTTCTTGTAACGTTTCTGCCCACTTTTTAAATTTTCCGTGATTCATATTTGTCACCTTCTTAAAAAAAAATAAAACAAGGCCTTTTGCAGCTTTCTATTTTATATGTATGCATGAAAATAGAAAAAAACGTCCACTTTAATCTAAATCGTGGACGTCTATTTGAGACATAGGAATATTAACATGTTTAGGCATCCGGATTTCCAACACTCCGGAACGATAGATGGCGCGTGTGCCTTTTTTACGAACCGAACAAGGAAGCTGAATTTCTTCTTTGAAGGATTCTTCTCCATCTACTCCTTCGATCGTACACACATATGGCGTATGATAGACTTTAATGCTTGATACAATATCGCGGTTAGGGATTTTTAGCTGCACAATGCATTCATCTAATGTATTGATGACGTTTGAATCAAATCTTCTTGGCTTTTGTCCATGACCTTCAGTTCCCATATCCTGCTGTTCTTTCATCATGTCTTGGGCTTGCTTAAAGAATTCATTTCCTTGCATAAAATCCGGAAAAGAATGGGACATCGTAGAAGAAATCATTTGCTGAATATACTTATTCATGTCTTTAGATGCCATTCCTTTTGGGATATTTTCCATCATTCCTTTAAAAGGAGACTTTCCAAATGGAAACATATTTACACACCTCCTTGTAATGTGCCAAGTAAAATAACAAAATTGTTAAAGCTAAATTTGATTTCCAATTGGAGCTGAAGGGTTCGCAATTTGATCTTGATCGCTTACATCAGGATCTAACACGCCCGTATTCATTTGAGAGCAAGTAGGAGAGAAGTTACCTAAAGAGAAATTTGCGCCGTTAAACTTTGAGTTCGCCGTGTGACTGTTTTGAATGGTGGAACCAAAATCAATATTTGCGTTTTGCGTGACACCGTTTGTTACGATATTAAAAACGTTAATTTGAAGAGGCATAAAGAGACTCCTTACTGTTTTTATTCATTCTACTCCAACGGTCTATTGCGTTCAGAGAGAATGTATTCACCGTTTGTCGTCATGCTGTTGACAAGCATTGCCCTATATCACTGCTGATAACCATTGACATGATCAACGTTTGCAATATCTGTTTGGTCATTTGTATCAGGATCGATATAAATGTTTCGCATTTTCGAGGAAGCAGGTGAGACATCGCCATAAGAAGAGTTCGTACCAGTGGATTTTGAATGAGCCGTGTGACTGTTATGGAGTGCTTCGCCAATGTTGACAGAACCGTTGCTTGAGATACTGTTGATCTTTAAATTATAAATGTTAATAACACTTGGCATACGCTCTCACCCTTTTCTATGGTTGATTAATGTATCCTATGATGATAAGTGCCTAAACGTTCACAATTCCTCATAACTAAAATCGCCTTTTCCGATTGAAGGAAAAAGCGATTGAGAGAGGATTACTTAATGATATGATGGGCTTATGAAATGGGTGCAATACGATAATTCTTTTTTTCTAAAATGTAAGAGATGCTTTGTTGGACAGTGGAAAATGTTCGCCAATTAAACTGAGAATCTACAAGCGAGAGAGCCATTTTTGAAGAAAGACCAACAATAAGGCAAGTGGTACCAATCAAACGCAAAGCATCGTGAAGCGTGTTAATATAATAACCGTGTTCTTCATCTAACGAATGAAGGGAAGATAAATCAATAAGCAAATAGCGCGCCTGTTCTTTTACAACTGCCTCCAATACCGTTTCAGTTAGCTTCTTTCCACGTTCTATATCCATCTTACCGGTAATGGGCACAGCTAAAACCTCGTCCCATATCTTTAATAAAGGCGTGGACAAATCCTCAATTAACCGTTCTTTTTCAAGCTCTGCTTCGGCTTGATCTGTAAAGTCTAATAGCATAAGCAAGTATCCATAACGCTCGCCGTCTTTTGTATCAATAGGGTGAATCACAGCTTCTGCTACGTATTGACTGCCAATCGTTATACGCGTTCTGTAAGTTGTATGAAGAGAGGTGAGTAATTTTTCCGCTTCTTCAGAATTGGAATGAAAGAAGTCCATATGCTTTCCAATTAACTCTTCGATATGAGATAACTGGTAGATTGGGAGTACTGGCTGGAGTGTTTCAATTGCTCTTGCATTCATCCACTGCACACGATAGTCTTTATCTGCAATGATCATGGTTTCTTGAATATTTTCTAAAATCAAATGGCCATTAAGCTTTTGTGGAAGTCGTCCAATTCCATTCATTCTCCATCTCTCCTTATGTGTGTATTAAGTTTATGTACATCTACTTTATATTTTACAGTGAAAAGAATAAAGAAGGCTATAAGAAATTTATTAACGTGTATAGGGATTATGGTATGTAAAAAAACGTTGGAGTAAGCACTCGCTTCAATTAAAAAACTCCCCTGTGCAAAAGGGGAGGCCACCTTACTCATATGATTTAATAAAATCAACGTTGTGTTTTTCAACGCTTGATAAGTAGGAATCTCTAAATGATGAATCAGGCGTATACCATGACTTTTCATAAAAATAGGCTTGAAGATCTTTCGATTTAAATACATACCCATGCCGCGCATAGATTTCATTTCGAGCTAGCCTTAGTTCACTCGAGCTCAAACTGCTAATATCACTATAGCTTAATTTGTAAGAATCCGAACCAGGAAGAATATAAGAGCTTGAAGTAGCATAAGAGCGCGGCCCAGGCACGATCACTTCTCGTTCTTTTATGACGGTTTTTTCCTTTTCGACGGGCGGCGTTTGTATATTTAACATAATATTTTCTTCACTTTGAATAGTGTAGGGACTGCTTTTGAACGTTGTGCCGTCTTTTTGCACTTCTGCATGAACAGTGACGCTTCCATCCGTGGCAACAGGCCCTATTTGTGATGAGCTATTCACCTGCAGTCCCGTGCTTTTTCCATTTACGAATAAAATAGCGTCATCTCTATTCGATGAGATTGTAACGTAAGCCCCTTTAAATACCACAGATATATTCTCTTCTTTTTGTCGGTGAAAATTTACAGTGGTTTGGTCTGTAAGTTTTCCATAAGAGCTTTCATAAGAAGCCGTAAGCGGGTAATTTCCAATCATAAAAGGCCCTATTTTTTGCGTTTGATTCTTGGATATCGATTGTTTTGTATCATTTACTGTAACCGTTGCATCCTCTGGCATGGTGAGGGAGATATAATATGATGACGGCACAACCACGTACTGTTTTTTGGAAAGTAGTGAATGTTTCTGTTCTTTTATTGTAAAGTAGATACTCGATTTATTTTTTAAATCATTTTCGACGTCTCGTAAAATAGAACCATCGGAAGTTGCGTCTAACAGAGCTTGAATAGATGTGTCATTAATAACTATAGTAGACTGCGAAGAGTCTAATAACTCTCTTAACACAGCTGTATCTTTCGATTCTAATGCCTCAATAAAGCGGTCAGCCGTCTTTTCTTCTGAGCCAGAGAAAAAGAAATAAAATACAAAAGTTAAAAGAAGTATAAGCGCAATACCCCCGCCAATATACCAGCTCTTTTTATGCTTGGCTGCAGCTGGCGACACGGTGAAAGAAAAGCCGCAGTTATTGCAAAATAATTGGTCTGTGCTTGCACTGGCCCCGCATTTTGGACATTGATTCATTCACACCATTCCTTTCTTTTTATTCCATTAAATGTATGGAATGTGTAGGTAAAACAGACCATTAAATTGGAAAAAGAATAGATTCAACAAGAAAGATAAACACACCAAACATGCACAGAAAAGGTGAGGTATGCTATGATAAGAACTATATATTAATCCGATAGGGACACTCTGTCATATAAAAAGGAGATGAAGCAAATGAGTGTTTCATTTGTAAATAAAAATCAAGAGTCTACGTATGAAAAATTGCTGCCTCTAGTCGAAAAATTTAAGAAACGAGCTTTTAAAATAGATGAAGAAGGTACGTTTCCCTTTGAAAATATTCAAGAGTTAAAAGAAGCGGGCTATACACGTCTTTCTCTCGAAAGCAAATATGGCGGACATGAATTACGCCTTTATGATTTTTTATTATTTCAAGAATTAATTGCTCAAGGAGATGCTTCTACGGCTCTTAGTATTGGATGGCATATGGGGATTACAATGGACTTGCGTGAAAAACAGCCTTGGAATCAGCAAATGCTCGATTTTATTTTTAAAGAAATAGAAAAAGGTGCACTTATTAACACCGCTGCTACTGAACCGAAGACAGGAAGTCCTACTCGAGGAGGAAAACCGGAAACGATAGCCGTAAAAACAAAAGAAGGCTGGCGAATCAATGGCCGAAAAACATTCACGACGATGTCTCCAGTGTTAAATTACTTTTTGGTAAAAGCAAGCATTGAAGGTGAAGAAGAGATCGGCTTATTTTTAATTCCTCGTGAAACAAGCGGACTTTCAATAGAAGAAACATGGGATATGATTGCAATGCGCGGAACAGGAAGTCACGACCTTGTGCTAGAAAACGTCGATATTAAACACGACTTTCTTGTTGAACGCCTCGGTGGTTTTAAAAAGAATGAGCCAAGCGGCTGGCTGCTTCATATACCAGCTTGCTACATGGGTACAGCCATCGCAGCAAGAGATTATGCTGTCGCATTTGCTACAGAATATTCGCCTAATAGTATTGAAGGAACGATTAGCGAGTTGCCAAATGTGCAGCGTTTAGTAGGAGAGATGGAACTTGAACTTATGCAGGCGCGTCACTTTATGTACAGCGTGGCAAGTAAATGGGATGAAACCAGCGACCGAGCAGCATTAGCGGGAGAGTTAGCAGCTGTCAAACACGTAGTGACCAATAGTGCCTGTACGGTTGTCGACAAAGCCATGCGCATAGTAGGAGCACGTAGCTTGCAGCGCAGTAATCCGCTGCAGCGCTATTATAGAGACGTGCGTGCTGGCCTTCACAACCCTCCAATGGATGATATGACAATTGTTAATTTAGCGAAGCAGGCGTTTACTAGATAAAACTTAATAACATGTTAAATGATGAAAAACTGCTTATTATAGGCTATTCTATAATAAGCAGTTTTTTCGTTGCAAGAGGAGGAATTGAAGATGAAGTCCATGAGAGAAATTCAGCTGACACCCTATAATATCGCGTGGGAAAAGGAATTTTCAAAAGAAGCTGCCACCTTAACAACTATAATGTCAGCTCAAGTTTTAGATGTTCATCATATCGGAAGCACTGCTGTTCCCGGCTTAAGCGCAAAACCGATTATTGATTTACTTATTGAAGTGAAAGATATAAAAAAAGTAGATACGTATAATCAGAGAATGGAACAGCTTGGTTACGAAGCGAAAGGTGAAAACGGCTTAAAAGGAAGACGATACTTCCAAAAAGGCGGGAATGAAAGAACGCATCATGTTCATATTTATGAAAAAGGCCACCCAGAAATTAATCGGCATATATGGTTTCGAGATTATCTGCGTACTCACCCTGATGCAGCAAAAGAATACGAAACGTTGAAAATAGAACTAGCGCATCGCTATCGCTTTGAACCAGAAAAATATGTAGAAAATAAAAAGAATTTTATTCATAAAATAGATGGGCTAGCTTTAAAATGGAGAAAGGGAAGCAGCAATAAGAATAGGAAAGATGATCTTAGATAAAAAGGAGGAACGAGCTTGACTCCAGTTCTAAATCGACAGACAACTACAGGAAAAAAGAAAAAAACAATATGGATCAGCCTGATATCCTTTGTTATTCTTTGTTTTGTACTTTGTACGGCAATTTCTCTTTATGTAGGCATAAGCCTGACAAAACTAGATAAAAATCCTGCTGTGAAAAATCCTAGCGATTACGGCATGCACTATAGCAATCAAGTATTTTTGAGCAAAGACGGGATAACCCATTTAAAAGGATGGATGATTGAACCAACGGAACAGCCAAGAGCGACCATTATTATGTCACATGGATACGGAAATAACCGTGAAGCACAAGGAGCTGGCTTTTTGCCGCTGAGTAAAGAATTTGTAAAAGCGGGATATCGAGTAGTCATGTTTGACTTTAGAGATTCAGGAGACTCAGAAGGAAATCAAACGACGATTGGTGTAAAAGAACAGCTCGATTTATTAGGCGTTATTCAGAAAATGAAAGAAACAACAAAAGAGCCAATTGTGCTCTACGGCATTTCAATGGGAGCAGCCACTTCTTTATTAGCAGCCTCTCAAGATGACGACGTAAAAGCAGTGGTAGCCGATAGTCCTTTTAGTGATTTAAGCTCTTATTTAAAAGAAAATCTATCTGTATGGTCTCATTTACCAAACTTTCCGTTTACATCGCTAACAATTGCTATTCTTCCTGTTATTGCAGATGTAAATCCTGCTGAAGCTAGTCCTATTAAAGCAGTCGAGCATATTTACCCTCGACCAATTTTATTTATACACAGCACAGGAGATACAAAAATTCCTTACACTGAAAGTGAAAAAATGGCTAAAACGCATCCAGATGCTTTTCACTTCTGGAAAACTAAGAAAGCAGAACACGTTCAAAATTATCACGTATACAAAAAAGAATATGTAAAGCGCGTATTATCTTTTATTGAGCAATCGCTGTAAAAGAAGAGGCTGGGACAAAAATATTTTAGACGAAATGAAAAACGAACCATTGATCAAGACTTTTGATTAGTGGTTCGTTTTTTTTGTTAGGACAAACGTAGATTTCATTTGTGTAAATCTTTAGATGGAATTCATTTCGTTATGTCTCAACCCCTTTTAGCCGTTGATTTTACTTTGTTCTATAAGCTCAGCATATAAATTACGAAGAATATAGGTTTTGTAACTTTCTAGCTTTCTTCCATCGATTTTAGAGATATTGGCCGCTTTTAACTGTTGAACAAACCAGCCCTTGGAATAGATATAAGCCATCGTTAACCACTCCTTTAAAAAAGATGCACGCTAAATAATTAACTATATTCATAAAAGGAACTTAAAAGAAGTAAACAAAGCAAATGAATTGACGTTCATTTTTTACAGCGTTATACTGCTCTACAGCTACTTATAAAGGAGGAAATGAACAATGAGTAAACAGTATATAAACGTAAATGGGGTTAATTTGCACTACATAAGCAAGGGACAAGGAGATCTTATGCTATTTCTTCATGGGTTTCCTGACTTTTCGCATATTTGGCGACACCAGATAGATGAATTTTCTAATAATTTCCACACAGTTGCTTTGGATTTAAGAGGATATAATCTATCTGAAAAGCCAAGCGGACTAGAATCATACGAAATTGATGTATTAGTAGAAGATATCCGCCAAGTGATTGAAGGTTTAGGATATAGCTCCTGCACGCTAGTTGTACACGATTGGGGAGCAGGAATCGGCTGGACATTCGCTTATCGCTACCCGGAATATGTACAAAAATTAATTGCTTTTAACGGTCCGCACCCTTATACATTTATGCGTGAGCTTAGAACAAATAAAAATCAGCAAAAAGCAAGTGAGTATATGAAATGGTTTCAAAAACAAGAAGCACAGGACTATATGGAACGAGACAACTTCTCAGGTTTGCGTAAGCTTGTGATCGACCCAGGTGTAAAAAAAGGATACCTAACAGCTGATGATGTTCAAGCATACATGAACTCTTGGGAAAATGGCTCTGTGCTGTCTATGCTAAGTTATTACCGCAATTTAAAGATTTTTACAGAAGAAGACCTTCAAAGAAAATCTTTGTTTCCGTTAGAAGAAAAAGTGTTAAACATCCCGGTACAAATGATTTGGGGAAATCAAGATCCTACTTTTATGCCTGAAAACTTAGATGGTATTGAAGAATATGTGCCAAACATATCTGTTCACCGATTAGCTGAAGCATCTCATGCCCCTCAGCATGAAAAGCCTCAAGAAGTAAACGATGTGATGTGGAATTTTTTAAATAAGTAAAGATAAAAAAAGGCTCAGACAAAAGTAGTTTAGTTAAAAGAAGATCCGAACGATGAATTGAGATTCTTAATGGAGAATCCAACTCGTTTGGATTTTTTTATTGCGCAGGTTTCATATATATAGTGGTTTCTAGCCGTTGATGGCGAAGACTCCTGCGAGAAAGACCCTGCAGGGCGCAAACGACGAGAAGGCTTAGCGGCTGCCTGCAGAAAGCGAAGTCTTGAAAGGAAATCAACAGCGGTGTTAAAAGTGATTCATACTAACTCATTTATCCCATTTGTTCGTCTTTAAATTGAATTTATCTTGTTATGTCTCAATTTCTTTTTCTGTTAAATTTAAAATATTTATTCAAAAAGTGATCCAAATGAATAAGGTGTTCGTTAGGTAAGTAGAAAAGGAAGTACTTCTTAAGAAAAGGCGGTTAAAAACTTTTTTAAAAAAAGTGATCTAACTGAAGAAGGCGTTCGTTAGATAAGTAGAGAGGGAAGGAATTCTTCACGAAGATGACATTTAAAAAAATTTTAAAAAAGAGTGATCCAACATCACTCAGCAATCGTTTAGTAAATAGAAAGAGAATACTTCCTAAAAAGGATCATTAAATGTGAGGGAACATGAAAGGTTAATATATAGAATATTCAAAATGTTCAATCTATTTAATGGTTTAAGATGTAGTAAGAATGAAAAAAGTGGCGTACATCAACTAAAAATGAGGAGAGTGGAAAATGATGAAATTAAGTAAAAAATTAATGATCCCTGTACTAGGAGCTTCACTATTGATGCCGACTATTGCAAATGCAGAGGAAGCAAAACCAACGGCAGTAACAAAAGCTTCAGATCTACGAGCGAACTTAGACTACCTATTATCTGAACACTTTACGCTTGCCGTTGCTGCTATGACAACAGCCTATGACGGTTCTAAAGATGCTGACGCTGCGTTCAAAGCATTGGATCAAAATGCCGTCGACATGGAGCCAGCTATTGCTTCTATCTATGGTGATAAAGGAGCAGCTGAATTTGAACGAATTTTCAGAGAACACAACAATTACACAGATGATTTTGTAAAAGCAACAAAAGAAAACGACAAAGAAGCCATGGCGGAAGTAGATAAAGAAGTAGATCAATTCGTGAATGAATTTGCTAAGTTCTTAAGCACTGCTACGGAAGGTAAACTACCTGAAGATGCAGCAAAAGAAGCGCTTCGCGTGCACGAAGATCAAGTAAAAGAAACGTTTGAAGATTATGTAGAAGGTGACTATGAAGCGGCCGCTAAAACATACCGCGAAGGATATCAGCAAATGTTCGCAATTAGTAAAGCGTTATCAAATGCAATCGTAACGCAAATGCCCGATAAATTCGACAATACCAAAGTAGATACACCAGCAGCAGATTTACGTTCTTCATTAAACAGCTTAGCAGCAGAACATTTTGCTTTAGCAACAATGGGAATGGAAAAAGGGTTTAACGGTTCAAAAGATTACGACTATGTTAGCTGGTTAGAAAATGCTAACACAGCAGATTTTAAAGCTGCAATCGGTTCAGTATATGGCGATGAAGGGGCTGCGCAATTCGAAAAAATTTGGCAAGGAGATCACATCAATGCCCAAGCTGAACTAGTAAGTGCACAAGTAAAAGGCGATGAAGCAGGAGAAAAAGCTGCTAAAGACAAGCTCCGTAAATTCGCGCAAGAATTTGGTACATTCTTAGGAACAGCAACAGATGGAAACCTTCCAACTGCAGACGCACAGGCAGCTATAAAAGCACATGAAGATACGGTTATTAAAACATTTGAGCAATATGCATCCGGCGACTACGCTGGAAGTTATGATACGTACCGTGAAGGGTATAAATTAATGTTTGGTGTCGGTCAAGCTTTAGGTGAAGCGATTGTAAAACAAAATCCCGATAAATTTGCTGAGACAGCTATGCCAACAGATATGCCGAAAACAGGTATGGGCGGGGCGTCTGAATCAACGATGAACCCACTAACAGCGATCTATATTGCACTAGGTTCGTTAGCTGTATTAACAGCTGGAGTTATTTTACGCAAGAAACCAGTAAGCAAATAATATTTTTTCTCCTTTTCCTTATGAATTACAAGTCAAGAGTCCTAAAAAAAGAAGAGAGGTTGTTCTCTCTTCTTTTTTATAAACAGCTGTGAAACGAGGTGACGATGTGAAAAAAGCGATTGTTCTCGCCTACTGTATATTAAGTTTAGTCCTGCTTGTTAGCGGCGGACTATATTTTAAAGAACAAATGGTAGAAGCAAAAGAAATGAAGCAACAGAATGCAGCTAAGCAAAAAGAAAAAGAAACACAATCAAAGGATTTAAAAAGCCGGGTAACGCTTGAAGAAGAATTTGCTGTATTAAAAAAGCATAAAACAGAAGCCAAACAGTTAAACAAAGAATTCAAAGGAATCCTTCCTGCAAAAGTGTCCATTCCAGCTATTCATGTGGAGACTTCAATTGAACAAGTAGGGTTATTAGACAGCGGTGAAATGGCAGCGCCATCTACAGAAAATGGAGTTGCTTGGTTTGAACCAGGAGCAAAACCTGGCGTAAAAGGAAATGCTGTATTAGCAGGACACGTAGACAGTAAAACTGGTCCTGCCGTCTTTTACAATCTCAAAAACTTAAAAAAAGACGATGAAATTACCATAAGAGATGCACAGGGGACCACGCTTACCTTTGTTGTTAAACGTACAAAAAGCTATCCGCGAGATAAGGCACCTTTAAACGAAATTTTTGGGTACAGCAACAAACGTAATTTAAATTTAATTACGTGTACAGGCACGTTTGACCGTGCGGAAGGAACCCATCAAGAGAGGTTAGTTGTCTATACAGAACTAAAAGCTGACCAAGCAAAAGAATTGGAGCGTGAAGCAACTGCACCAAAACCTCCTACACATGTAAAAATGAGCGGTAATTTGCTTACGTGGTACGCGGTACGAGAAGGCAATATTATCGGTTACCGAATTTACAAAAAGAATCCAGGCGGAACATTTGTCCATATTGGCAGCGTTTCGGAATTTGAGCGAAAAAGCTTTGCCGACTCCGACGCATCTCAGTCTCGTTATTATGTAACAGCTGTTAACGAGTCAGGAAAAGAGTCTGCTCCATCTAGTATAGCGAAATAACAAAAAGCTCTCTTCACACGGAGAGCTTTTTGTTATTTTTGATGGTCGATTAAAAAGATATCTTCTGGCTTTCTATTTATCTAAATGCTATTAGTTTTAATAGATAAATAAAAATTCCTTAAAAATAATACTTGAATAATATAAATATTCAGATTATTATGTACTAATAGTCTTTTTGGTAATTAAAAGAAAAAAAACCAAAAAGAATCTAAAAGAAAAAGGAGAGAAAGTATGGCACAACCTAATTTGCAAACAGAGCAAAAATCACATCCAACAACCTTTCTAAACAAACTATTAGGAAGAGTAGAAGCATTCGGAAACAAACTACCTGATCCTTTTATTTTGTTTGTATGCTTAGCGGTTATTATCGTATTAGCGTCTGTTGCTATTAATAGTATGGGAGTAACGGTGGTCCATCCTGGTACTAATAAGACTCTTCCAATTAAAAGTTTGTTGTCGCATGAAGGCATTCAGTATATCTTAACATCGATGCTGACCAATTTCACTGAATTTAAGCCCCTAGGACTTGTACTTGCTATGATGCTTGGAGTCGGACTTGCAGAAAAAGTAGGTCTGCTTGAAGTGGCCATAAAGAAAACGATTTTAAATGCTCCAAAAGCTCTTATTACATACGCCATCATTTTTACAGGAATTATGGCCAACTTAGCCGCAGATGCTGCTTTTGTCATCGTGCCTCCGCTTGCCGCAATGATATTTTATACAGTAGGAAGACACCCGCTTGCTGGATTAGCAGCAGGGTTTGCTGGGGTGGGATCAGGCTTTACAGCGAATCTTATTATATCCGGAACCGACGGATTGTTATCAGGCATTTCTACTGAAGCTGCTAAAACAATTGACCCAAGCGCTGCTGTCAGTCCTGCAGCGAACTGGTACTTCATGGCGGCTTCTGTATTTGTTTTGACCGTTATAGGGGCGATCGTTACCGAAAAGATTGTAGAACCTAGGCTGGGCAATTATAAAGGAAAAAAACGCAATGATTTTGGTGAAATTAGTGAGGCAGAAGCAAGAGGATTAAAAAATAGTATCGTTGCTACATGTATTTATGTCGCTGTACTAGCTGTTTTCTTATTTTGGCCCAACTCTCCTCTACGAAATGAAGACGGTGGAATTGTTCCCTCTCCTTTTTTAGATGGTATCATTCCAATCACGCTGCTGTTTTTTGTGGTAGTTGGCTCTGTTTACGGAATAACAGTAGGGAAAATCAAAAGTTCTAGAGATGTACCTGCTTATATGACTGATTCGATGAAAGATATGGCTAGTTATATTGTCCTTATTTTTGCGGCTGCTCAATTTATCGCTTACTTTAATTGGACTAATATTGGAACGTGGATTGCAGTAGAAGGAGCGGATGCATTAAAAGCACTAAATCTAACTGGACTTCCAGTTGTGGTTGGTTTTGTATTTTTAACTGTTGTTCTAAGCCTTCTTATTTTTAGTGGCTCCGCTCAATGGGCACTAGAAGCACCTATTTTTATTCCATTGTTCATGCTGTTAGGATACAACCCTGGATTTATTCAAGCAGCATACCGAATAGCAGATTCTTCCACGAATGTAATCACTCCTTTAAATCCATACATGATTGTTATTTTAGCCTTTATGAAAGAATACGAGCCCAAGGCAGGACTTGGCACAATTATTTCACTTATGCTTCCTTATACTCTAGCTTTTTTAGGGATTTGGATTGTTATGTTGCTTATTTTTGCAGTATTCGGTATTCCTCTAGGGCCTGGTGTATATATGTATTTGTAAAGAAAAATCCTCTTCTACTCCAAGAAGAGGATTTTTTATGTCAGAAACTCTAACACGAACAAAAAATAGTTCAGCTTATGTGTACATAGGAGAATACATAAGAAAAAGAAAACAGGATAAAAAAACAAAAGTTTTCTGAATAAATTTGCAAAAAGTAGTTGCTAAATACATATAAATCAAATATGATAGTAAACATAACAATAGATGTTATATAATCTAACATTAAATTTAGGGGTTATTTATTCGTACTTAAGGGGGAAATCATCATGCAAATGGGCGATTCAGTATTTATGTTTTTTTCAGCATTATTGGTTTGGATTATGACACCAGCTATTGCATTGTTTTACGGGGGCATGGTTCGAAGTAAAAACATGTTAAGTACCGCGATGTATAGCGTAGGTTCCTTAGCTGTTATATCCGTTCTTTGGATAGTAGCAGGCTATTCGTTAGCTTTTTCGACCGGTGGCAATGCTTTTATTGGTAACTTGGACTGGGTAGGATTAAAAGGAGTCGGATTCACTCCAAACGGGGACTACAGTGCTACGATCCCGCATAATATGTTTATGATGTTTCAGCTGACATTTGCTGTACTAACAGTAGCTATTATCTCTGGGGCTTTTGCAGAGCGCATGAAGTTTTCAGCATTTATCTTATTTGCTATCCTATGGTCATTATTTGTATATGCACCAGTTGCACACTGGGTTTGGGGAGTTGGCGGATGGCTTCGTGAACTAGGAGCTATTGACTTTGCCGGAGGAAACGTCGTTCACATTTCGTCAGGTGTAGCAGGATTAATTCTAGCTCTTGTTGTTGGAAAACGAAAAAATGCCGATGCCGCAGCACCTCACAATTTACCGTTAACTCTTTTAGGCGGAATGCTGATTTGGTTCGGGTGGTTTGGTTTTAACGTTGGAAGTTCTTTAACTATTAACAGCGTTGCAATGACGGCTTTTATTAACACGAATACAGCGGCAGCAACAGGAATTATCGGCTGGCTTGTAGTAGAGTGGATTATCAATAAAAAACCTACGCTGCTTGGAGCCGTTTCGGGAGCGATTGCTGGACTTGTAGCTATTACACCAGCTTGTGGATTCGTTACACCGTTTGCCTCTATTGTAATAGGTTTTATCGGCGGTGCAGTTTGTTTCTGGGGTATCTTCTCACTTAAAAAGAAAATCGGTTACGACGATGCGTTAGATGCATTTGGTCTTCACGGTATTGGGGGGACGTGGGGAGGTATTGCAACAGGTTTATTTGCCACAACTTCTGTAAATGACGCTGGTGCGAATGGTTTATTCTACGGAGATCCAAGTCTACTTTGGAAACAGCTGGTTGCTATCGTAGCAACATACCTATTTGTCGGTATTGCTACCTTCATTATCGTTAAAGTGGTTGGATTAATCGTATCTCTGCGTGCGACACAAGAAGAAGAAACGCTTGGGCTTGATATTACGCTGCACGGTGAAAGAGCGTATCACGAATCGAATATGTAAAAGGGGTGGGCACAGTGAGTGATGTTTTAACAAAAATTGAAATTATTACACGCCCTTCAAAGTTTGAAGAGCTTAAGCAAGAACTGGCGAAAATCGGCGTTAGCGGTATTACAGTTACGGATGCACTGGGGTGCGGGTTGCAAAAAGGCATTACGGAGCTTTATAGAGGCGTTAAAAAACAAGACAATATGCACGCACGAATTAAAGTAGAAATTGTAGTGTGCGAAGTTCCGGTAGCTGACGTTGTTGATAAAGCAAGAAAAGTACTAAATACAGGTCAGCCTGGAGATGGGAAAATATTTATCTATGAATTAAAAAATGCGATTAAGATCCGAACGGGGGAAGAGGGATCACAGGCATTACGAAATAATAGTTAAACTTAGGGAGAAAGAGAAAACAAAGGGTCATATAAAAGGTGCATACTCTGCACCTTTTTTTAGATTGAATAGTTACACGGCATGTTTCCTTACGGTGACATGCTTTTTTGTTATATATATAGCCAAAAAGTATATCGCAAAAAATAAGTGAATATAATTAAAATTATTTTTATAAAATTAAGAAAATTATAAAAATATGTGTCATTATTACTGACAAGTTTGGTGAAATACTGCTGTTTATCCTTTTATAATAGTAAAAAATAACTATATTTTTACTATTTTTAGTTTCTCTTTATATATGAGAGCGAATCTATTATGAAAGGATGTGAAAAAAGATGTACATAAACAGCAAGCTGTTTCACCGTTTTCAGAAATGACATTTGTTGCAAAGATAAAAAGCGTTCTAGACGCGAACAAAGGGAGGGAAAATCGTTATAAAAGACTAGCCGCTATTAAGCGTTTTATAACGATTACTACATGCTAAGTAAAAAAATGTTATCTATTTTAGCAACAATGGTCTTATCGGTAGGGTTTGTAGCTGGCTGTGAGAGCAACAGTACATCGGGAGAAGATAAAGGCAGCAATGTTATTAAAATTGCTACGCAAAGCCCTTTGTCAGGAGGTAGTGCGACATTAGGTGAAGCAATCAAACTGGGAGCTCAGTTAGCTCTTGATGAAGAAAAAGACACGTTTAAAAAATTAGGATATAAACTTCAGCTTGTACCTTATGACGACCAAGGCGACCCGAAAAAAGGCGTAGCGAACGCTCAGTTAATCGGATCCGATAAAGCCGTCTATGGAGTGATAGGACATTTAAACTCAGGGGTTACCATTCCTTCATCTGAAACGTATGAGAAATATTCAATTCCAATGATTTCTCCTGCAAGTACAGCAACGGACGTAACAGACCGAAAGTTAAAAACGGTTAACCGCATTGTAGCGCGCGATGACTTCCAAGGGCCTGCAGGAGCTGAATATGCTGTTAAAGAGTTGAAAGCAAAAAATATTTTTGTCATTCAAGATAAAACAGCTTACGGACAGGGGCTTGCAGGCGCTTTTAAAACAGCAGCTGAAAAAGAAGGAGCAAAAATTGTTGGATTTGAAGGAATTACGGTTGGAGAAAAAGATTTTAACGGTGTGTTAAATCAAGTCTCTAAAGAAAAGCCGGATCTCGTTTATTTTGGTGGTCTTTATGCAGAAGGCGGACTTTTAATTAAACAAGCTCGTGACAAAGGAATTACCGCTAAGTTTATGGGAGGGGATGGCTTAGACTCATCAACTTTAGTTGATATTGCCGGAGATGCTGTAAAAGATACGTATCTTACGTCAGTAGCAGGCGATGCTTCCAAGACGCAATTCGCTAAAGATTATGAGAAGAAATTCAATAAAAAAGTAGAGTCATATTCTGTATACGGGTATGATTCCATGAAAGTTATGCTTCAAGGTATTCAAAAAGCAATTGAAGACAATGATAAAAAGCTTCCTTCTCATGAAGCAGTACGTGACGCCGTACGCGGTATTACAGAATATAAAGGAGAACTTACGCAGGTAGGATTTGATGAGAAAGGAGACAATAAATACGCTAAAATCTTTATCTATAAGTTTGACGCTCCTTCATACCCAGCTAAATTAGAAGGAGAAATCTCACAGTAAACCTTAGAAAAGAAAGGTATGGATGTTCCGTACCTTTCTTTTCTTAAAATCGATTTTATAGGACGAAAGGGACGAGGTTATATGTTTGCTCATATTATACAAACGCTGCCGCAAGTGTTAATTGACGGACTAACATTAGGAGCTGTATATGCAATTATTGCCCTAGGTTATACGATGGTATATGGCATTTTAGAACTCATCAATTTTGCACACGGCGAAATTTTTATGTCAGGTGCCTTTATCGGAACCGCTATTTTAATAGGGTTAACAGGCGTAGGTTGGATTGCAGCTTTTCCGGCTGTTGTGACGTTAATTTTAGTTCTTCTTATTACGAGTGTTGCAACTGGGTTTCTTGGTATGGGAATTGAAAGAGTGGCTTACCGCCCTCTGCGCAAGTCTTCTAAACTGATCACACTTATTACAGCTATCGGAATGTCATTTCTATTACAGGACTTTGTGCGCTTCATTACGGAACTTAAGAATGGTAACTATATTGTTAATACCCCAGCTTTATTTTCAGGCAAAGTATCGGTTAGCGCCTCTTCTCTTTCATCATCATTTGATGATGCTACATTTAAAGTAACGTTTATCGTAGTGTTAATTGTTGCTCTTTGCTTAATGATCGGACTTGAAATTTTTGTCAATCGGACCAAATGGGGAATGGCAATGAGGGCTGTAGCCCAAGATCCCGATACAGCTTCACTCATGTCCATTAATGTAAACAAAGTTATTTCTCTTACTTTCTTTATTGGTTCGGCTCTAGGAGGCGCAACCGGTGTGTTATTTGCGCTTCATTACGGAACAATCGATCCTTACATTGGGTTCATATTAGGATTAAAGGCTTTTACAGCAGCTGTTTTAGGGGGAATAGGCAATATACGAGGCGCAATGTTTGGAGGGCTAATGCTTGGCATCCTTGAAATGTTTGCAGCTGCGAATTTATCAACAATCACCGGCAATATTTTAGGAGCAGAGTATAAAGATGTATTTGCATTTGCCATTTTGATTTTGGTGTTAATTTTTAAACCAGAAGGCTTATTTGGAAAAGCCGTTACAGAAAAAGTGTAGGTGATGAAGATGAAAAAATTAATGAGTAGGCTTGAAGGAAACAAAAAGGCGCAAATTATTCTATTTTTTATATATGTAATTGCAACAAGCGGTAGTTTAATGCTAGCCCAGAAGTCCGTTGTCGCATTTTTACTTCTTTTATTTTCATTATTACTTCTGTATTTTATGTCTCTTTCTACTAAATTAAAATGGCTAATAGCAGGGGTCATTTTAATTGTGCTGCTTCCTTTTTCAGCTAGCCAAGGCCCTGCTTATGAATCCTATATGGAAGTATCTACACTAGTAGGCATCTATATTGCTATGGCACTTGGGTTGAACATCGTAGTGGGATTAGCCGGATTATTGGATTTGGGATTTGTTGCTTTCTTTGCAGTTGGGGCTTACACGTATGGAATTTTCGCGACCAATCAAGCTGCTAATTTTATGCCTTTTGGTACGTATCCATTATCAGGAGAAAGCTTTTGGTTTTTTATTATTGCGGGATGCCTAATAGCCGCTTTATTTGGAGTTCTGCTTGGTATACCTGTGCTGCGCGTAAAAGGAGACTACCTTGCTATCGTTACGCTTGGATTTGGGGAAATTATTCGAATTGTATTTAACAATTTGGATAAACCAATCAATATTACAAACGGGGCAATGGGGCTGTCCTCCGTGACGCCGCCTTCTATTTTTGGGATTAACTTAGTATATCCAAGTCAGTTCTATTATGTAGTATTAGTCATCTTAGCTGCAGTTATTTTTATTGTACGGCGATTTGAATATTCTAAAGTAGGACGATCGTGGAAAGCGGTTCGTGAAAATGAAATTGCAGCTCAGGCGATGGGAATTCACCTTGTCAGAACAAAGCTGCTTGCGTTTGCTATCGGTGCCTCTTTTTCAGGCATGATGGGAGTGGTCTTTGCCGCTAAGCAAACCTTTGTTGATCCAACCAGCTTTACGCTGTTAGAATCTATCACGATTTTAGTTATGGTTATTTTAGGAGGAATGGGGAGCGTTCCAGGCGTCATACTTGGAGCGGCGGTTGTAACCATTCTTAATCTTCAAGTATTAACGGAGCTCACCGATTGGTTTAATCAACTGAGTTTAAACGGGGTTATCTCTATACCGGATGCACTTTCGCCAGCTAAAATGCAGCGATTTATTTTTGGCGGACTTCTTATTCTATTTGCTCTATACAGGTCTCAGGGGTTGCTTCCTGCTAAACAGCCTACGTTCGATTTGAAAGAGCTGAAAGAAGAAGCTGAAAAAGAAGAAATACAGTCCGTGATTTCAACGGCTGAGAAAAACGTCAATCTATAGAGGTGAAAGAAATTGTCTATTTTAGAAGTGAAAAATGTAACCAAGACCTTTGGCGGTTTAGTTGCCAATCAAGACGTAACAATGGATATTCAAAAAAATTCAATAACGGCTGTAATAGGACCAAACGGCGCTGGGAAGACTACATTTTTTAATATGGTGACAGGTGTTTATCAGCCAACCTCAGGTGATATTATGTTAAATGGTCAATCTATAACAGGGCTAAAACCTCACAGCGTATCAAAACAAGGGATTTCTCGGACATTTCAAAACATCAGGTTATTTAGTAATATAACGGTGTTAGAAAATGTGTTAGTTGGGATGCACAACCATTTGAAAGCAACCACTTTTGAAACGCTGTTGAATTTACCTCGAGCAAAAAGAGCGGAAAAAGCAGCTAAAAAAGAAGCGTATAAGCTGTTAGAATACGTTGGGCTAGAAGCTTTATATAACGAAGTAGCCACTAACTTATCATATGGAGCGCAGCGCCGACTCGAAATTGCCAGAGCGTTAGCTACTAGACCCTCACTGTTATTATTAGACGAACCGGCTGCTGGTATGAATCCGCGTGAAACAAAAGAGCTGACGGATCTTATTCACACGATACGAAAAGACCGGGAAATAACCATTTTATTAATTGAGCATGACATGAAGCTCGTCATGGAAATTTCTGATCATATTATTGTATTAGATCATGGAATAAAAATTGCAGAAGGAAACGCTGAACATATTCGTACACACCCGAAAGTGATCGAAGCCTATTTAGGAAAAGGAGCGGCAGAGGAGATAGAAAGAAAGGAGAAAAGCACATGACTCTATTAAAGTTAACTGAAATTGATACCTTTTATGGAGGAATTCAAGCACTTAAAGGAATAACGATTGATGTAGAAGAAGGAGAAATTGTGACTCTTATCGGAAGCAATGGAGCCGGAAAATCTACCACATTAAAGTCCATTAGCGGTCAAGCTCCTGTCAAAGCAGGTAGTATCATGTATAAAGGCACCCACATCACGAAATTCCCTCCTCACCAAACGGCCCGTTTAGGAATAGCTCATGTACCAGAGGGAAGAAAGATCTTTCCTAAGATGACGGTAAAAGAAAATTTAACTATCGGAGCATTTTCACTTTCTAATAAAAAAGTAATAGAAGAAAACATGACTAGAGTACTCACCTATTTTCCAAGATTAAAAGAAAGATTGACTCAAAAAGGAGGAACGATGAGTGGCGGTGAACAGCAAATGCTAGCTATCGGGCGGGCACTTATGATGAACCCTTCTATGCTTATGCTAGATGAACCTTCTATGGGGCTTGCTCCTATCATTGTAGAACAAATATTTGAAATCATTATGGAATTAAATAAAAGCGGAATGACCATTTTACTCGTTGAACAAAACGCTTATCAAGCGCTGCAAATCGCGCACCGAGGCTATGTGATTCAAACGGGCGAAATTATTCTGCAAGGGAAAGGGACGGAATTAATTCATAATGAAAAAATAAAAGAAGCTTATTTAGCTTAAAAAACAAACCGCATCGCGTTTTAACGCTGCGGTTTGTTTTTGTTCACAACGGATGATTTGGATAAAGCAGGTAAGCATTGCTATTATCTGGTTTAGTTTCTTAATTAAGTAGGGAACGTTTAAAATAAGATTATTGAATAAGTGAATAATTAGGCAACTCCCTAGATGAAAGAAATGATTCAATTTAAAGCTTTTTTATAAAAAACAAAAAAAGTTGAAACTTTTTTCATTAAAAAACGTTTATAAAGTAATAGAAAAAAATGGGTACGGTTATTTACACTCAAAAAGGAAGTGAGAGCGTGGCGACGCTGAAAACTAATTATTTGACTGACTTATGCTTAATCTATAGAGAAAGTCAATTTTATGTACTGCAAATACCTAGTTTCTACAAAAAAATGGCTAGCAAATACTTTCAGTTTCAGCCTCAAGAAAAAATTATCGCGTATTTACACAGCTCTTTTATAGCAGGCCTAGATAAAAGGGGAATTTGCTTTACAAATAAGGGGATTTACTGGAAAAGCAGAGGGATGAAAAAAGGAAAAATATTATGGGAAGAGTTCGCTAACATTCAATCCATTACCATTCGAAAAGAAGAAATGATTTGTTTTAATGACGTGGAGAAATTTCAAGTCAATCAAAACGATTACTCAGCTAGAAAGCTAGTATCTCTATTAAAAAAAATCAAGAAATTTATTCGCACTCATTCCCATGAATATATGTGTCAAGACTATATATATCCGTGTGTATCCTCAAAAGAATTAACTTCTATTTGTTCATCTTTTCAAATTCATCAAACCCCTGATCCAAAAGATGTGTTGTCGGTAGAAGGACAGCTATGTGAAGAAGTTGAAAAAGAGATGCGAAACAGGCTCTATTTACCTGCTAAAGAAAAAATTGTAGCTCATTTAAATACATATCCTCTTCAAAAAACCGAGGGGATTACCGTTTGTTCTAAAGGAATTTATTTCTCAAAATCTTTTAAAACAGTTTACTACCCTTGGCACTTATTTCGCCACGTGAGTATTTCAGTGGAAACCGAGGAATTAAAAATTGCTAAAAAACATTCGTTATCTCTCAACTCAGCTGCCGTATCAAGCGGGGAAGTAATGCTGTTTCTCAAACAAATTAAACAGCATGTGCAGGCTTTGCATGAAAAAGAAGTCGATATTAAACAAGATAATAAGTTTGCATGGAAAATGTTAATTTAAAAAACAGGTTACGCGTAATCTGTTTTTTTATTTTGTAGTTCTTTAGAATTATTTATTTGGAATATTGAAAGACATCATACAAGTAAACAAGACTAGAATATTGGAAGTTAAGAAATTTTTTCCATGACTATAAGGTTAATTTTACCAAAATCTCTTTTCTGTTTGGATAATTATGCTAAAATAGAGCTCGAGTTTATTTTAAGGAGCTGACAACAAGATGGAACGTAATTATTCAATTGATTTTATTAAGTTTTTTGCTACAGTGTTTGTGGTTTGTATTCATGTTAATCCATCACATGACGATTTCTTTTTAGGGAACCAGGAAAATGTGCTAGATGTCATTGTTGACACATTTGCACGATTCGCGGTTCCTTTTTTCTTTATTGTATCAGGTTATTTGTTTATGAATAAAATTCAAAAGCATCCAAAGCCTTCTGCATACTTAAAAAAATACACGTGGAATATTTCCAAGCTTTATGCATGTTGGTTCATCTTTTATTTATTGTTTGGTGTAGTTCTGCGCTTATTTCAAAACCACGGAACATTAGCAGAACGAAAAGGTGCAGTAGCTGATTATTTAACATCATCCATCACATTCAAAGATATTTTTTATTATGGAAGTGACACAAGCGGATTTCAGCTTTGGTACTTGATTGCATTAATTTGGGCTGTTGTCATCGTTTTCTTATTTCAACGATGGAAAAAGATTGGCTTATTAATGTTTATCAGCACCGTATTATATGTAACTGGGTTATTTGGGCAGTCTTATTCTTTATTTTTTCCACTTTCTTTTCAAACGAGAGATGCCCTGTTCTTTGGTTTGTTCTATACAGTATTAGGAGCTATGTTTGCCCTTTATGGCAAGCAAATTCTGTCAGTATTAAACGTAAGGCCAATGATTTATTTAGCCAGCTTTTTTGTGTTTTCAGCGTTAGAGATCGTCGAGCGCTACTGGTTGGTTAATATCCAGCACAGCAAGCCCGGAGACTATTTTATTTCCACAATTTTTTTATCGGCATCATTGTTTTTATTCGTATTGAGCAGTCCAAGTCTTGGCAAAAACTCATTCTTTTCAAAGGTTGGGAAAAATTCAGTTGGCATTTATGTAGTGCATATATGTATATTAAATGAGACCTATCGATTGCTTCGTTCTATAGATTCTTCTTTCTTTACAAATAGTGTCGTTGCCTACGTACTTATCGTTCCAGTAGTTTTTTGGTGCTCGTACTATTTATATAGAGGGATTCAATGGACAAAGGGAAAATTACATGTGAAGCCGCACAAACATTCATTTACAAAGCTACAGCATAAATAAAAAGAGCTGGCTAACTAAGCCGGCTCTTTTTATGATGCAATAGCGTACAAAAGCTGCTTTTGCAGTTGAGGGGATAAAGAAATATTTTGATACAATTCGTAAATATGATGTTCGTTCCGGTGATAACAAATCCAATCCTTGTATGTTCCTTTTAAGAAGATGCGAAAAAACACGATTCGCTTATTCGTGCCGCCTGTTTTTAATTCAATTTTCAAATCATCTGTTTCTAATGTATACTGTACTGTAGAAGAGGAAAGAGCAAGTTTAGTTGTTTTTTTACTTGTTTTAATGAATTCGGCAAGTTCAATGATCTTCATTTTTTTACCTCACTCTATTGTAAATTAGGGGTATCTTATACGTATGATGTGTACAAGGAAAATAGAATCGTTTTTTTATAGCTTAGAAGAATGATCTTCAGCCCCTTCGTTAAGGGATTTGCATAAAAGGTTGACGTTTTCTTTGAATACAAATAAAATGCATATTAAGAAGTATTTCCCTCATTGTAACTACAGAAAAAGAAGAATTAAGGGGGCTCAATATGTTGACTGACTTAGTTGTAAGTCAAAAAGTAGTCAAGGTAAATGAATTTACTGTTGTAGGAGTGCCTATTCGAACAGATGAACCTGTGGAAGAAACGGGCACAGGTCTTATTCCTGAGCACTGGCAGACTTTTTATAAACAACAGTTAGCTAATAAAATCGCCAATAAAGTAAATGGCAATACATTTGCTCTTTATACAGAATTTGAATACAATCAAAAAATGGATTTTACATTTGCTCTCGGATATGAAGTTTTACCCGGCGGCGAACTGAAAGATGATATGAGAGAGTTCATCATCCCAGAAGGTGAATACATGGTGTTTACAACAGCTGTTGGGCCAGCTAGACAGGTAGTCGTAGAGGCTTGGGCTTATATTCGCGAGTGGGCTAAAAAAAATCATCGTGCCTATAAAATAGATTTTGAATTATATGATGAACGCTGTATTGATCCTGAATACAGTCAAGTCGATATTTATGTTTCAATTTAATAGCTAGTTTTGCTAAGTAGTTAAGATGCAGAGAAGCGTTTTTTGCTGCGTTCTTACTTTTGACGATAGGAATACAAAAGGGGTTTAGCGAGAGTGATCAGCAACGATTTATTACAAGCTTTAAAAGACGGATATAAACAGAGAATTAAATGGGTACTTATAAGTCAAATGGCACTGTTCATCACCGTAGCAGTCATACTTGTATCAAATTTTGTCACTAAATTTTCGTTTAACCAATTAAGCTTTATTTTTGTTATGGTTAGTATAAGTTCGCTGTTATCAGGGGTAGAGCACGTATTGTTAAAACGTGAGAAGTGGCAATGGATTTTTGATTTTATTTTAGCTGCTTTTTTTATTGGTTTATCTATTTTTTTACACCGTTAAAGCGCCTGATTCAGCGCTTTTTTATTTTGGGCAGCTCCGCACGCAATGTTCGGACCTTTCTAGTATAAACAAAACAAAAATACGTATTTATGACGAAAATAGTCAGAAAATTTAGTAAAAAAGTCTTGTATCTTGTCTTTATTTCGATTATGATAAGTTTACACCCTTCGTATTCACTTCTTTGGATGTCAGTACCTCTATTTTTACACTACAGAAAAGAGGTGAAGCCATTTCTTCAGTTTTCCTGCTAGCCTGCATACTAACCCTTTTAGCTATTTTATTTAGTAGCAACTACCCTCAAAATTAAAGGAGAGATCCGCGCTTATGTCAAAAGCTCCTGTAAAAAACGATATTGAACTTCAACTATCTGAAACGCATTTTTTCCAACTGCTTGATTTAATTTATTTAGGTAACTGGATGGTCACAGCATGTTCTGGAGTGGAAGATGAGCATGCACAAGAATATACGGATGTAGAAAAACAAATGTTTTCTCATGCAGAGCCTTTCCTTGAAAAAGGACCTTTTCACACGCTAAATAATGAGGTTATGTTTACAGAAGAACATGAAGATTCTCTTCAAGATATTATTGGAGAATACGATAACGAAGTGTTTTGGGAAGCGCTAGCCTATCGCATGGCTAAACGAGATGTGATAGAACAAATAGGACCCATTAAAGAAATAAAAAATGAAGTTTTTATGCAAATTTTTCATCGAGAAATGGAGTATATACGAGAGTTTGAGACAAATGGAATTAAACGAATAACCATACCGCCTTTGCAGTAAAGGAGACAAATCGGCTTTCAAACTTGAAGGCCGATTTGCTGTTAAGCTGAAGCTTTTCTATTCCGTCTGAGAGGCGGGAAAGATCGATATGTAAAGCTCCGCCATAACCATTCACACGGACCGTAATAGAAATAATAAAGCCACCACTTGTTACAAAAAAGCTGGAGTGTATATATAATGAGACAAATAATCGTGCTTTCTGTTAAGGTAAGAGTTCCGTATAAACCAAAGGATCGAACCATCCACAGGCAAATTAAAGTTTGGCTAAGGTAAGTTGTTAATGCCATTGTTCCACTATACTTAAAAAGACCCAGCATCGAAGCGTAAGGAGAAAATTGCAGGAATAACAGTAAGGTGGTAAGATAAAAAAAACATAGAAAAATGCCGCTCAAACTTGTAAAAAGGTGAATGGCCGCCTGCTGATAGAGTCCATATTTTAAAATTTCTAGTTTTAAGATAGCAAGAATCATAGTTAAAGTAAAACCCGCTGCGCCTGTTATTGACTGAATTTTCTTAACAAAAGAACGGTTTTGTTCGATATTATGTACTAATCCTTTTTTAGCGGTATATAAGCCAAATAAAAACATAGAAAATACGGGAAAGATAGAAAACGGTAGATTTAATAGCATAGGTACCACTTCAACCTTCAAACGATAAAACATCCAAGATAAATAGTCTGCTTGTCTGTAGGTGGATAAATATTGGACTAAGGCATGTTCATGTAAAACTTTATACTCCCGCTGAGCCTCCTGCAGGACGTGGGCTGGAGTGAAAAACTGGATGCAAGCCAAAAGATAAAAAAAGCATAGCAAGCCTATCGCCCACAGCAAAATTGTTTTGGTTTTTCGATTATAAAAAAACAACATTAAAAAACCGCCAATAGCATACACATGCAAAATGTCTCCATACCAGAAAAAGACAAGATGAAAAAGCCCGATTAATAACAAAGAAGCCATTCTTCTGGACCATAAAGCAGCGGCAAAGTAATGCTTTTCTTCAGCTCTATGCAAAAAGATTCCGCATCCAAGTCCAAATAAAAAAGAAAAAATCGTAAAAAACTTTCCTTGAACAAACAGCAGCAGGAATAAATCAATATAAGCATCGATTCCTTTATATTCATAAGGAATATCGTACAGCTGAAAAATAAATATCGGCGAAGCAAAAGCAGGGATATTTACTAAGAAAATGCCTAGCAAAGCAATGCCCCGAATAATATCAAGAACAACAAGGCGTTCGTTAAGGGGAAGTGGAAAAGGCTTCATCACTGGCGCTCCTTTTTGTTAGATATGTACATCTTAACACGACAGTGGCGAAAAAATAGGTGGGAATATAAAAAAATAAGCGGAAAGATTCATAGCTTTATGAACAAAAAAGTTGGATAATAATGGTATGGTTATCCATATCAAATACGAAAGGTGGAGAAAAGGATGAAAACAGCACTTGTGTTAGGTGGAACTCGTTTTTTTGGAAAAAATTTAGTCCAGACATTGCTCTCTAAAGGAGTTAAGGTTACGTTAGCAACGCGGGGTAAAACACCAGATGATTTCGGGAACCGAGTTGAACGGATTCTTCTTGATCGTGTAGAAAAAGATTCTGTAATCGAAACAACACGAGGAAGAAAATGGGATGTTATCTTCGATCAAATATGCTATTCTTCACACGGCGCAGCTGTGGCTGTTGAAGCTTTTCGTCATAGTACGAGTCACTATGTACTCACCTCGACTCTTTCAGTATACGGTTCTTTAGAAAAAACGTGTTATGAAGAAGATTTTGATCCATACAAGTATCCTATTTCATATACACGTCGTGAAAATATTTCCTACCAAGAAGGAAAACGCCAAGCTGAAGCGGTATTTTTTCAAAAAGCACCGTTTTCGGTAACGGCTGTCCGTTTTCCAATTGTAATGGGAAAAGATGATTATACGGATCGCTTACGTTTTCACGTAGAAAAAATTATGCATGAAGAAGAAATTGGTGTACCGGCTATTGAAGCAGAAATGAACTTCATTTCACAGGAAGAAGCCGGTGAATTTTTAGTCTGGTGTGCAGAACAGAAGCTAAAAGGACCGATTAACGCTTGTTCAAATGGTACTATTTCACTCAAAAATTTATTTTCATATATTGAACAAGCAGCGAATAAAACCGCAAAAACAACCTCTCGTTTAACAGATGAAAATAGTTCTCCTTACGGAGTAGATCATTCTTGGACGATGAGCAATGAAAAGGCTAGCTTTTGGGGATATTCATTTACAAACCTGCAGGACTGGCTGCCATCATTAATCAAAGCTTTCGTTGAAAGCGAAAAGAAAGTACCTTTAAGTTAAGAAAAAACAAAGACTGCGCCGTTTAGCAGTCTTTTTGCTGTGACAAGCAGAACATTTTTATTTTATACATAAAAAGGGTACGCTAGGTACACATCATTATATAGAAGAAAGAAGGATAAACTATGGCAAAACATCACTTTCATTTGCAAGCAAATTGGCCAGGAGGCCGAAATGAAGTAGGTACAATTGAATCAGGACAATTAAAAACAAACATTTCTATTCCACCAGAAATGGACGGGCCAGGGGTGGGAACAAATCCAGATGAAATGCTGCTAGGGGCAGCAGCCACTTGCTACATCATCACGCTTGCAGCGATGTTCGAAAGAAGTGGAATTCGTCAGGAGGGTTTAACGATGGAATCAGAAGCTATTGTGGACGTGACGAATGGTGTATTCACATACGAAAAAATTATTCATAAACCTCATGTTATCATCACATCTGAATTTGCGGCTCAAGAAGAAAAAATCAATCGACTTATAAAAAAAGCAGAAACATCCTGTATGATTTCAAGAGCCATTCAAGGAAATGTTGAGATTGAATTAGAGCCTCAGCTCACAGTAAAAGCGTAATGGACCCATTACGCTTTTCTTATGTTTATTTCTACAAAAAGCACATTTAAGATTGTAAAATACTCAAATTTGAATATAATAATTTAAGTAGCTATCATTTTTGTTCATCAAAAAGATGACGCGAAAGGAGGAACTGAAATGGTTTCATCAGAAAAAAATATTCGTTTTATCGTAGCAGGATTGCTGCTCGGTATTTTTATGTCAGCCATGGATAATACCATCGTAGCGACTGCTATGGGAAAAATCATTTCTGATCTAGGCGGGTTAGATAAGTTTGTTTGGGTGACGTCTGCCTATATGGTTGCCGTGATGGCGGGTATGCCGATATTTGGTAAACTATCCGATATGTACGGCCGTAAACGGTTTTTTATTTTTGGATTGACGGTATTTTTACTTGGCTCTGCATTGTGTGGCCTAGCGCAAAGCATTGTGCAGCTAAGTATTTACCGGGCGATTCAAGGAATTGGAGGAGGAGCGCTTCTTCCGATTGCTTTTACCATTGTATTTGATATTTTCCCTCCCGAGAAACGCGGGAAAATGACAGGATTATTAGGTGCCGTTTTTGGCTCAGCAAGCGTTTTTGGTCCGCTTCTTGGTGCATACATTACGGAATACATCAGCTGGCACTGGGTATTTTATGTAAACGTGCCGATTGGACTTTTATCGTTATTTTTTATTGTGCGCTTTTATAAAGAATCAAAAAGTCATAAAAAACAAAAAATTGACTGGGCTGGTGCAGCCACTCTTGTAATTTCAGTAGTTAGTTTAATGTTTGCTCTTGAACTTGGAGGGAAAGAGTACGATTGGTCTTCTCCGCAAATTTTATCTCTTTTTGCTATCTTTGCTGTGGCGCTATCACTCTTCTTTTTTGTGGAAAAACGCGCGCAAGAGCCGATTATTTCATTTTGGATGTTCAAGCGCCGTTTATTTGCAACATCACAAATTCTCGCTTTCTTATACGGAGCAACATTTATTATTTTAACGGTATTTATTCCTATTTTCGTTCAAGCTGTCTATGGAGGTTCTGCTACAAATGCAGGTTTAATTTTAACTCCGATGATGTTAGGCTCGGTAGCAGGAAGTGCTATCGGCGGGATTTTTCTAACAAAAACAAGCTTTCGAAACTTAATGATTATGTCCGTTTTTTCATTTGCAGTGGGAATGTTTTTATTAGGAACAATGGAACCTGATACACCTCGTTGGATGCTGACGGTATTCATGATTTTGACTGGGTTTGGCGTAGGATTTAGCTTTTCTCTTTTACCAACTTCGTCAACGCATAAGCTGGATCCACAGTTTAGAGGTTCTGCCAACTCAACGAACTCATTTGCGCGTTCTTTAGGAATGACGCTGGGAGTTACGATTTTTGGAACGATTCAAAGCAATACATTTACAAATGAGCTGCAGAGCAATTTTCAAGGTATGGGGAATGGATCACAAGGAGCATTTTCTCAAATAGGAGATCCGAGTGCAGTTTTTCAATCAAGTGCCCGAAACAGCATTCCGCCTCAAATATTAGATAAGATTGTTGATGCTATGTCTACATCGATCACGTATGCATTTATGCTTGCTCTTATTCCAATTGCAGTAGCTATCATTACTGTCTTTTTAATGGGAAATGAACGAGTGGAAGTTCCCCCTAAAAAGCGGGTAGAAGCAAAGGAACCTGCAGCTCAAAAATAGAAAAAGCGCGAAGATGTTCGTGCTTTTTTTACTAAATAAGATGCATGTCAAGAGGTGAAAGATGTTATGAGTGTTAAATTAGTCATACTGGGCTTATTAATGGAAGGAAATAAGCACCCTTATGAAATTCAGCAAACCATTAATGAAAGACAAATGAAGCACTATATTAAACTTGCAAGCGGTTCTTTATATTACGCTTTTGATACGCTCGAAAAAGATAAGTTGGTGAAAGTAGTCGATGTGATTCGAGAGACGAACAGACCTGAAAAGACCGTTTATTCTATCACGGATGCAGGAAAAGAAGAATTCGAGCGCCTTTATTTTGAACAGCTGTTAAAAAAAGAGCATATGCATAGACCAGTTTATGCTGCGCTTTCATTTACTTCTTACGTCGATCAAGAAAAAGTGGCTTCTGCTCTAGAAAAAAAGATTGAGGAAACGGCAGCTTATTTAGAAAAAATGCAAAATTTGTACCAAGTTAAAAAGGTGGATCATTCCATTGCAAATCTGTCGATCATTATGCGCACGATTATGCATTTGAAAGTAGAACTAACTTGGTTCACTCATTTACTCGAAGCGGCGAAAAGCAGCAAGCTTACAGAAGTAGATGATGGTTATTTTGAAGACGTTGAAAAAATCGTAGATGAGTTTTAAAAAAGAAGCAAAACGCTGCTTCTTTTTTTTAATAGTCATAAAATATATTTCAAGCAATTTAATTTTGCCAAAAGCTAGGTCAATAACAATTAATTAACACTTGATTCGACCTTTAATCAGCTTTACTTATAAAACGCTTTCAAAAAGTAGTAAGACTATTAAAAAAGTAAAAAAAATTAAAGAAATATAGCGATTTCATTTTGATTGACGAGTAAAAGAGTGGTAAAATATAAGCAGATATCAGATACACACGCAGTGAGATTTATCACTCGTTGTAAAGATGTCAGACGATAAGGTAATCGACATTCAAAATGGAAAGATTGTTGAGTACGACAATTATTATAACTCGTTGGGGGTTTTATCATGGGTAACGAAACGTCGAATAGAGGGGAGCCTTGGCAAGGATTTTTGGGTCCGAACTATGGCTATGTATTAGAACAGTATGAGTTATATGAAGAGCAGTCAGATCTAGTAGATCCAGAGTTAAAAGAATTATTTGATTATTGGGGTGCTCCTCCATTAAACGAAAGTGAGCAGGTTCAGCAAGCTGAATACGCACAGGCTGCACCTTCAGCTAACACATCTAAAATTGCATCGGCTATTAAGCTAGCGGAAAATATCCGTGCTTATGGTCATCTATACGCATCAATTAAGCCTCTTGAAAGCGAGAAGAAAGATCCTGTCTTGCTTCACTTGGAAGATTACAATTTAACGCAAGAAGATTTAAAATCAATTCCGGTTGATATTTTATGTACGAATGCGCCATCACACGTCAAAAATGGTTTAGATGCAATTAACTATTTAACAGATGTCTACACAAAAACCATTGCGTTTGAATTCCATCACGTACATAACATGGAAGAGAATAAGTGGCTGACTGATATGGTCGAGTCAGGTGCTATTTTCCAACCTCTTTCAAATGAGAAAAGAACTTCTGTATTAAAGCGTTTAACAGAAGTAGAAGGCTTTGAACAATTTTTACACCGTACATTTGTCGGACAAAAACGCTTTTCTATTGAAGGCGTAGATATGTTAATTCCACTTGTAGATGAACTGATTGCACGCTCAGTGGAAACAAGCCCAAAAACGGTTAATATCGGTATGGCTCACCGTGGACGCTTAAATGTATTAGCACACGTATTAGGCAAGCCTTATGAAATGATTTTTGCAGAATTCCAGCATGCACCTAACAAGGAATTAGTTCCTTCAGAAGGTTCAATCGGTATCAACTACGGCTGGACGGGAGACGTAAAATATCACCTGGGTGCCGACAAACAAATTAAAGCAGAGAACACAGTTCGAGCTCGTTTGACATTGGCTAGCAACCCTAGTCACTTGGAGTTTGTTAATCCGGTTGTGGAAGGGTTTACAAGAGCAGCTCAAGATGAGCGTGATGTGAATGGATACCCAACACAAGATGTAAAAAAATCGTTCGCGATTTTAATTCACGGAGATGCTGCGTTCCCTGGTGAAGGTATAGTACAAGAAACGCTGAACTTAAATCAATTGACTGGTTATCAAACAGGTGGAACAATCCACATTATTGCTAACAACATGATTGGATTTACAACAGAAAGCGTCGATTCTCGTTCAACGAAATATGCAAGTGATTTAGCAAAAGGATTTGAAATTCCAATTGTTCACGTAAATGCGGATGATCCGGAAGCCTGTCTAGCTGCTGCTTACTTTGCTTATGAGTATCGCAGACGTTTTAACAAAGATTTCTTGATTGATTTAATTGGATACCGTCGATTTGGCCACAATGAAATGGATGAACCGTCTGTAACGCAGCCGAAGATGTATGAAATTGTGACAAAACGTCCAACAGTTCGTGCTATGTATGCAAAGCAGCTTGAAGAACAAAACGTGATTCAAAGCGGCCAAGCAGATCAAATTAATGAAGAGTTACAAGCGAAGTTAAAAGCAGCTTATGAGAAAGTACCGCCAAAAGCTGAAAAGCAACATAGAATTATGGAAATGCCACAAGCAGTCTTCAAAGGAATTTCAGATATTGATACATCTGTTACAAAAGAAGAGCTGTTTGAAGTGAATCAAGAGCTAGTGAAATACCCTGAAGGATTTAACGTATTTCCAAAACTTGATCGCATCTTATCTAAACGTGCCAAAGCGTTTGAAGAAAATGAAAGCGTAGATTGGTCATTGGGTGAGGCATTTGCATTCGCTACGATTTTAAGAGACGGCACGCCAATTCGTATTACAGGCCAGGATTCTGAACGTGGTACGTTTGCACATAGACATCTTGTTCTTCATGATCATAAGACAGGGGATGTTTACTCACCACTACACGCAATGAAGAACGTAAGCGCTTCCTTTGATATTCGTAACAGTCCATTATCAGAAGGATCCGTTCTTGGATTTGAATACGGCTATAATGTATTTGCTCCTGAAACGCTTGTTCTTTGGGAAGCACAGTTCGGTGATTTTGCCAATGCAGGTCAAGTTATTATTGACCAGTTTATTGCCGCAGGCCGTGCTAAGTGGGGACAAAAATCTGGAATGGTCTTATTGCTGCCACACGGCCATGAAGGTCAAGGACCAGAACACTCAAGCGCTCGTCTAGAACGTTATTTACAGCTAGCTGGTGAAAACAACTGGACAATCGCAAACGTAACAAGCGCTGCACAATACTTCCACTTACTTCGACGACAAGCTGCCATTTTACAGCGCGAAGAAGTAAGACCGCTAGTAGTTATGACACCAAAAAGTTTGCTTCGTAATGCTTTTAGTGTGTCAAACCTTGAAGAGTTTACAAAAGGCTCTTTCCGCTTAGTAGTAGAACAGCCTGGATTAGGTAAAAAAGAAGATGCAGTTGAACGAATCGTTCTGTGCAGCGGAAAAATCAGCAGTGAATTAACGGAACGCTTAAACAAAGCAGAAGATGATAAAGATTGGCTACACGTCCTTCGTCTAGAACAAATTTATCCGTTCCCAAGACGCGTAATTGCTGAAATCTTTGCTCGCTATAAAAATTTAAAAGAGATTGTCTGGTTACAAGAAGAGCCGGAAAACATGGGCGCATGGAACTATGTAGAAGATCGACTGCGTGAAGTAGCACCAGAAGGAGCTACGGTTGACTACATCGGCCGCACAAGACGCTCAAGTCCAGCTGAAGGAGATCCAACAGTTCACAGACAAGAACAAGAACGTATTTTACAAGATGCATTAACTAAAAATGAAATTGCTAACGACGTTGTTACACGATAAGGAAGGGGAATGAACCATGGGAGAGATTAAAGTACCGGAATTAGCAGAATCAATTTCTGAAGGAACAGTTGCACAGTGGCTAAAACAAGTAGGAGATTTCGTTGAAAAAGGCGATTATATCGTTGAACTTGAAACAGATAAAGTTAACGTTGAAATTACAGCTGAAGACTCTGGTGTACTAACGGAACTTCTTGCTGGCGAAGGTGATACAGTGCAAGTTGGTGAAACAATTGCACGTCTTGAAGCGAAAGAAGGAGCTTCAGCACCAGCAGCACCAAAAGCTGAAGAAAAACCAGCAGAGGAAGCACCAAAGCAAGAAGCGGCTCCAGCTCAGCAAAAAACTGTTGAAGAAGTAGCGCCAGCAGCTGAAGCGCCTCAGCAAGGAAATCAAAAACAATGGCTAATTGCTTCTCCTGCAGCTCGCAAAGCAGCAAGAGAACGCGGAATTAAGCTAGATCAAGTGCCAACTACTGATCCTCTTGGCCGTGTGCGCAAACATGATATTGATTCGTATGCAGACCAAAAATCAAATGAGCAAAAGCAGCAGGCACAAGCAAGTAAGCCAGCTAACCCGGTATCTCCGTCTCCAGCGGCAAGTGAAAATAGCGATAAACCTGTTGAACGCGAACGTATGTCACGTCGTCGTCAAACAATTGCCAAACGTCTTGTTGAAGTTCAGCAAACAGCGGCTATGCTAACAACGTTTAACGAAGTAGACATGACTGCTGTTATGGCTCTTCGCAAACGACGCAAAGACAAATTCTTTGAACAGCACGACGTAAGACTTGGCTTTATGTCGTTCTTTACAAAAGCAGTAGTAGCAGCACTTAAAAAGTATCCATTATTAAATGCTGAAATTCAAGGAAACGAGTTATTAATTAAAAAATTCTATGATATCGGTATTGCTGTGTCAGCTCCAGACGGTCTTGTTGTTCCAGTTGTACGTGATGCTGACCGCAAAACATTCGCTGGTATCGAAGGATCTATCGTTGATTTAGCGAAAAAAGCGCGCGACAACAAATTAGCATTAAAAGATTTACAAGGTGGAACGTTCACAATTACAAACGGCGGCGTATTCGGTTCATTAATGTCTACACCAATTTTAAACGGGCCTCAAGTTGGTATTTTAGGAATGCATAAAGTTCAGCTTCGTCCGGTAGCAATTGATGAAGAGCGTATCGAAAATCGTCCGATGATGTACATTGCACTTTCTTACGATCACCGTATCGTTGACGGCAAAGAAGCCGTAAGCTTCCTAGCTACTGTTAAAGAACTATTAGAAGATCCAGAATCTTTATTACTAGAAGGTTGATAAAAAGAACCTGCTATTCTCTCGGAGAATAGCAGGTTCTTTTATGTTCGCTTAATGCCTGCGACATAAGCAGGACCCAAAAACGTCATGCTAGAGAGTGTCAGGGCCATTTCTCGCGGTGATTGCTTCATACCTTGTTCTAACCAGTGCTGAATAACTCCAAGATGTGCTGACGTTACGTAAGACATTAAATGTTCAAGTGGAACAAGCGGAGGCGTTTTATTATCAATGAGCTCTAATTTTTCCAGCATATTGGTTTTCATAACTTCTTTAATTTTAAGATGAAAGCCAGGGTTGCCTTTTGGACCAAGCATAACCTGCATAAAACGTGCATTTTCTTGAATATATTCAAAAAGTGTAATAATAAACGGCAAAGGCTGTTCTTTTAAATTAGCAGACACAATCTCATTGGGATTTGCCTTTTTGATAAATTCTTTTATCTCTTGAATGACTTCATTTTCGCTTTTTTCAAGCAAGTCGTATTTATCTTGGTAGTGTAAATAAAAAGTTCCGCGATTAATATCCGCTTTTTTCGTCAAATCCCTGACCGTTACGCCTTCAAACCCTTTCTCTTCCATTAATTCTGTCAAAGCATCTCGGATAAATCTTTTCGTTCGAATAATTCTGCGATCTGTTTTTGAATTCCCCACAGCTTTTAAAACACCTACTTTTTTCTTTAATAATGAACAGTTATATGCTTTGTGTTAAGTAATCGACATTCCCGCTATTATTGCATATTGAGAATACAGGTAAATTCATTATAATTTACATAGTGATCACTAATCAACACTATGTACATTATCTTTTCGTTAACGTGTATATCCTTAAAACAAAAAGGAGAGATCTATATGAAATTAGGGAATCAAAAGCTTATATATTTTTCACCAATTATAGTAGTAGCTGTTATTTTTATCTTTATTCTAACCTTAATTCCTTCGGCAAGCTCAGCACCTAAGAATTTGCCAATCGCATTCGTAAATGCTGACGAAGGAATGACAGTTCCAGCAAAGGGTAATGTAAATATAGGGAATCAAATCGAACAAAATACGAAAGGGGCAAGTACCGAACAGTCTTCGGTTAAATGGATCTTTGTCTCAAATACTAAAGAAGTTGAAAAAGGGTTAAATAATCAACGATACTACGGGGCGCTTATCATTCCAAAAGATTTCACAAAAAAACAGGCGACTCTTCAGACGGCTAAGCCTGATGCACCTGCTATTAGATTATTAGTGAATCAAGGAATGAATACAGCTGCTTCAACACTAGCAAGTCAGGTGCTAAACGGGACAGTCGATAAGATGAATGAAAATATGCGCTTGCAGCTAGTGAAAAGATTTGAACAAAACGGAACGCAACTAAGTGCAAGCCAAGCATTAGCACTCGCTGCACCGATTCAAAAGACAGTGATAAACGTAAACGAAACAGGGACTCATAGTGTCAACGGAAATGCCCCCGTTTCATTATTTCAGCCGCTGTGGATGGCAAGTATAGCCGGTGCTGCAATGGTCTTCCTCAGCATTCAAAAAGTCACGTTTTCTTCTCGTAAAGAGAAACTCGTTAACCAAGTAGGGTTCGTCATCATCGGGGCTATACTTGCTTTAGCTGCTGGTTTCGGGCTAGTGTGGCTGGCTGAAGTAGTTGGAATAAGCGTTCCTTCATTTTTGGATACGGCACTATTCTTAGCTATTGCTTACTTCAGCTTTTTCACCTTAATATCAGCCGTACTTTCATGGCTAGGACTAAAGGGACTTCCAATTTTCGTTATTATTCTATTTTTTGGCGCACCTTTGCTTTCAATGGCCCCAGAAATTATGCCTGATTTTTATAGAGAGTGGATTTATCCATGGCTGCCAATGAGATTTATGGTAGATGGCGTAAGAGAATTATTTTTCTTTGGAGAACATCTGACATGGAATCGTTCTGTATCTGCTCTAGCTCTTATCTCTTTAATAAGTTTGTGTGCTCTGTTTGCTTCTGCTTTACCTGCATCTTCTGTGAAAAAAGAGAAGTCTCGCTCCATATAAAAAATACTGTAACTGAATGAAAAGGAGAGATGATGATGAATCCACAAATCCTAATCGTTGGTGCCGGCCCTACTGGCCTCGTTATGGCCTACAATTTAGCCAGACATAACATTCCTTTTCGAATTATTGATAAAAGCGACGGGCCTGGGCAAGCCTCCCGGGCAATGGCTATTTTACCGCGAACGCTTGAATTTTATCAGCAGTTCGGTTTTGCAGATGAAGTCATAGACCGCGGGATTAAGATGAAAGATGTATACGTCCGAGTAAAGAATAAAATAAAAGCAAAAGTTCATCTAGGGTCTTTAGGAGAAGGATTAAGTCCTTTTCCTTTTGTTCTTACATTTCCACAGGACGACCACGAGCGCTTTCTGCTTGAAAAATTAAAAAATCTTGGAATTGAAGTAGAATGGAAGACGGAGTTACTATCTCTAGCTGAACACGGAGAAGGGGTAAAAACTTTATTAAAAGCCCAGCAAGAGGAAACCGCTTATTTTAAGTATATTTGTGGATGTGACGGAGCGCACAGTACAGTTCGCAAGCAAATGAATATAGAGTTTAAAGGAGAAAAATATAAACAGCATTTTTATGTGATGGATGTTTACGGCTCTGGTGAAGTGATGAAGGATCAAAAAATCAGTATTTCATTTAGCAATGAAGAATTTTTGATTTGTATGCCTGTTAGAAGTAAAGGAACGTATCGAATGATCGGCATTATTCCTTCAGCTTTTGGGGGTCAAAACGATGTAAAAGCTGAAAACATTCACGCTTTTATTCAACGAACATTTGGTACTCAGGTTGAGGGTATAAATTGGTTCTCGACATATCATATCCATCACAGAGTAGCAAGTCGTTTCCGACAGGGGCGTATTTTTCTAAGTGGAGACGCAGCCCATATTCATAGTCCTGCAGGCGGACAAGGAATGAACACAGGAATTGGAGATGCAATCAACCTTTCATGGAAATTAGCAGCTGTCCTTCAACGCAAAGCGGCACTTTCCATATTAGATACATACGAAGAAGAAAGGTTGCCTTTTGCAGAGCTGCTTGTAAATACAACTGATCGCGCTTTTAAGCGAATGGTGGCAAGAGATAAAACGAGTCAATTTTTTAGAAAGCATATCTTTCCGCCTGTACTATCCTTTTTATTTCGTTTCCCTTATCCCCGTCACAAAGCATTTACGATTTTATCTCAAATCCGCATTAAGTATCGAAATAGTGACCTAAGCAGCGGGCAAGGGACAAATGTGCAAAGTGGTGATAGATTACCTTATGTAGAAGGGAATTTTGAATCTTTACAGTCTTTAAACTGGCAAATACATGTCTATGGCACAGCAGAAGAGAAGCTAAAAAAGAGCATGCAAGAAAAGGATTTCTCCTTGCACGAGTTTTCTTGGAACCCTTACTTGAAGAAAGCAGGGCTTCAAAAAGATGCTCTATACGTTATTAGACCGGATGGATACATTGGTTTTATTAGCAGCGAGCAGCGTATAGATCTGCTTCATCAATATTTGAATACGAATAAAATCCTTCCTTTTACAAATGAAGATTCGATCTAAAAAACGCCATCTTATATGGTGTTTTTATTTTTGTTTACAATTTCGAAACAACTTGGAGATGTTTTTGGGAAAGCTGTTTGATAAGATAGACGAATAGAAATATCAAATGAAAGTACGTGATACATTGAATAAAAAGATTTTAGTAGTTGATGATGAAAAAAGTATTGCTACAGCGGTATCCTATGCTTTCAAGCGCGAAGGATATATTGTAGACACAGCATCTGACGGTGAAGAAGCACTTGAAAAAGTAAAAAGCTTTCGACCTGACGTGATGATATTAGATGTGATGATGCCAAAATTAACCGGCTATGAAGTATGCCGAAAACTTGAGAATCGAAGAGGAATGGGTATTATCTTGTTAACGGTTAAAAACGATATTGTCGATAAAGTTCTAGGCTTAGAGTTAGGCGCAGATGATTATATGACCAAGCCGTTTGACGTAAGAGAACTTGTAGCTAGAGCTAAAGCACTTGTTCGGCGAATAGAAAAAAATGAAGTTCCTGAAGCTGTGGGGGAAATCACGGTGGGAAAAGTGAAGGTGAACTTAATTCAGCGCACGTTACATGTTGCCAATGAGTTAGTTAAGCTTACACCAAAGGAGTTTGATCTTATTGCTTTATTACTTGCCAATTTAGAGAGAGTGTACACACGAGAAGATTTACTAGATCTTGTCTGGGGAATGGATTATGCAGGCGGTACACGTACAGTAGACATTCACATGCAGCGCCTTCGAAAAAAAGTAGGAGAAGCAGAACCTTATTTGCTTCAAACGGTATACGGGGTTGGATATAAAGCGACAGCAGGGATCAATGAATGAAAATCAGCCTAAAAGCTAAGATGGGGCTCGTTCTGGCTTTTTTAATTATTTTAACAGTAACCGTACTGAGCGTACTTGTGTTAAAAGGAATTGAGACAAATCAGCGTGATCAGCTAGAAAGTGAACTTATTCAAAAAAGCAAAGCAGCCGAGCAGACGATTCATCAAAGTTATGTAACCGGTGACCCGTCTCTGAATACAGATTCTTTTCTTCAGCAAAAAGGACAGCGCCTTGCATCTTCCATTGCATCACAAAGCGGAATGCAAACAGTCCTATATAATCAAAAAGGACAGGAAGCAGGAAGCTCTATTCCCATCGGCCAAAAAGATGTGGATGTTTCTGATACGCTTAGCTATGCTTTGAAAGGAAAAATAGCCTATCAAATTTCAGGTTCTTCCCTTATTTACTTCGCACCTGTGTCAATCGATAATCAATTTATTGGAGCCATTCGTTTTGACCATTCCCTAAAAAATAATCAGCAGTTTATAGCTGACATTAGGCACTTATTTCGTATGGGAGGAACGATTGCAGCAGCAGCAGCTTTTTTAATTGGCTACGCTTATTTTTACCGCATTGCTTCGCTCATCGCTACGCTTCAAAAAACTTCACAGCAGATTCGAAAAGGCCATTATTTAACTGATGTGCCGTTCAAACGACGCGATGAACTTGGAGAGCTTAGTCAAGGCTTGTTTTTTATGAGTACGTCGATTGAAAAAAATATCGATCAAATGAATGAAGAAAAAAGAAAGCTTGAGTTTGCTATTTCGAAACTGCAGTCTCTTGAACAGCAGCAAAAGCAGTTTATCGGTAACATCAGCCACGAATTTAAGACGCCTTTAACATCGATCAAAGCTTATGTTGACTTACTTGATATGTATCGAGATGATCCTCAGCTTATGGAAGACGGCGTGCAGAATATTCGTAAAGAAACGAATCGCCTTCATGAAATGGTAGATAAAATCTTAAAGCTGTCAGCACTTGAGAAATATGATTTCGAGCAGCGGCCAGAGCAAGTTGAATTGAAGCGGCTTCTAGAAGACATATGCGGTCGTATGAAAGGAAAAGCAGCTAAATTTGATTTGACTCTTCATACAAATATCAAAGAAGCAGTTGTTTGGGCTGATCGTGAAAGCTTAATACACATTTTTATCAATTTAATTGACAATGCTATTAAATATAATGAACCAGGCGGAAGAGTGGAAGTAGCGTCTTACACTTTAGAAAATTCTATTATTGTGGATGTAGCTAACACCGGAATAGGAATTCCACCCGAAGCAGAAGAGAAATTATTTCAACCATTTTTCACCGTAAATAAAGATCGGTCGCGTTTATCCGGAGGTACAGGTCTTGGCTTAGCATTAGCCAAAGATTTAACTGAAAAACAAAAAGGTGTTATCAAGCTGCATCATTCTGACTCTAAATGGACGATTTTCAAAGTTTCGTTTCCTTTAAAAAAAGAGAAATGAGTTAGCTAAAAGGAGTGAACCGTTATTGAAACGGTATAGATTAATGATATGTATAGCAAGCACTTTTCTTATTTTAACATCATGCGGACAAGAAGAAAGCCATAGAGAAACCGTTGAAAAACCCGACAAGAAAATTACTGTATTGGACCAAGTAGATAAAGATGGAAAAGTAGAAGTGAAAGACGTTCAGGATATTAACGGCGTAAGGGCGTTTCAATTTTTAAATGAAAACACAATGATTGTTAGTAAAGAAAATAAACAATTTCGTTCGCACGATTTCGGTCCCAAAGAGGTATATGCACAGAATTTAGCTACTTATAATCTAAAAAACAAGTCTACTTTTGTGTTGCATCCAAGCAATGAAATTCAACATGCGGCGAAGCTTTCTCCGAATGGTGAATATCTTTTTTATAAAGTAGCAAAAGGCGAAGATACATTTGGTTATATAATGAACCTTCAAACAAAAAAAACGGTTAAAATAAAGAATGTTCTTCTCTATCCATCAAGCGGAGAGTGGCTTAATAACTCAGAAGTAATGTTTATTACAATGGAAGGAAAGCTTTCTAAAGCAAATGTAAAAGGAGAAGCAAAACCTCTGTTGCACAGAGACGATCGAATCTTAGATGCAGTTAAAGGAATAGGTGGCATTTATTATATTGGTGTAAACAACCAGCTTTTTTTTCTTCATAACGAACAGACGGATCCTGAAAAAATCCGAGATAATGTGGTTTCTATTATCCCGTCTCCAAACGGAAAACAATTAGCGCTCGTGCAGCAAAAAGATGCCCAAACGAGAACACTGTCTATCACAGATTTAAAAGGATCAGAGGCCTTTCAGCTTGCTTTGTCCACTCAAATTTTTGGCGTAAGCTGGTCTCCCGACGGTTCGAAATTAGCCTATAACTTTATTTCTGAAAAAGAGGGAGATAAAGGGATATTCATAGCAGATGGATTAACAGGAGATGTTACACACTTAAACGTAAATTTGGACTATGCCGCTGATCAGCTTGCTTGGAGTCAATCAGGACATAAACTAGTTGCATCGAGCTTTACGCAAAATCAAGTTCATACGTATATTATCTTTTTGAAATAGACTGCTTAGGCAGTCTATTTCTATTTTTTTACACCTTCATTTTTTTTAGAGTGTTTACAAGTTTGAAACAACTGAATAACAGACAGAAACATTTATATTTTATCCTTTCTTTATAGGCTTTTGTAGTACATCAAAAGCCGTTTGAAAGGAGTAAGACATCATGAAATACTTTTTATTTATTTGTTCTTTAGCTTTTACGCTGATGATAGCAGGGTGCGGCACAAGCAATTCTTCATCAAAGCCTGCCAGAGAATTCACAAAAAATGGACAGCCTCAAAAACTAGAAAGCTCATCAGCTTCTTCATCTTTAACGAAATCTAATGTAGACGAAACAGTGGTAATAGCCAATCCAGAATCGGTTACGGCTTTAGTTAATAAAATACATCAGCTTCCTGAATCCTATCAGCCTTCTGATTTAGTCTATGCCGACGTTCCGTTTATCTTTAACGAAAAAATAGAAAAACGAATGCTTAGAAAACCTGCGGCACAAGTGCTTGAAGAACTTTTCCGAGATGCTGAAAAAGAGGGAATCAGCTTACTTGGTGTATCCGGTTATCGATCTCACGAGCGTCAAAAAGAGCTTTTTGCATTTTATGCAAAGCGAGACGGTGAAGAACAAGCACGCACATATAGCGCCTATCCTGGAACAAGTGAACACGAAACGGGACTAGCAATCGATGTCACGGGAGGAAGTGGAATGTGTGCTGCAGCAGACTGCTTCGCTGATACACCAGAGGCTCATTGGCTTTCAAAAAATGCCTATCAATACGGATTCATTATTCGATATCCTGAAGGTGAAGAGCAGGTTACCGGCTATAAATACGAACCATGGCACCTTAGATATGTAGGGAAAAAAGCAGCCGCATCCATCTTTAATCAATATGCAACGTTAGAAACCTATGCAAGTAAGAAAAAAGCTTAATCAAAAGTTCTATAACTGGAGAACAAAGGAAAGAAAAATGAAAAGTCAGGTTTATCACTCTCACATATGATACAAACTGATACTATAACATGCTTGCTATAGAGGAAGGGTATCAATGTATAAAGATATTGCGATTGAACTGATATGTGGATTTTTAGCGCTATTTATTATGCTGAAGCTTTTAGGTAAGACGCAGTTTGCTCAAATCACTCCGTTTGACTTTATTACCACGCTTGTCCTGGGAAATATTGTGGGGGATGCGGCTCTTGAAAAAGGAGTAGAGTTAACTGAAATTCTTTACAGCGTTTTGATTTGGGGGCTTCTGATCTATGCAGTGACGAAGCTATCTCAAACCTTTACAGGGTTTAGAGGAATTCTTGAAGGAAAGCCTTCAATGATTATTTATAAAGGGAAAATCCTTTATAAAGAGCTTAAGAAAAACAACTTGGACTTAAATCAGCTTCAGCATCTAATGAGACAGCAAGGGTATTTTTCACTGTATGAAGCAGAATATGTCATTTTAGAAACAAATGGAGAGGTGAGCGTCGCTCCTAAACACGAATTCGGCCCTCCGACGAAAAATGATTTAAACATCCCTTATTCTCAAACCAATTTACCTATTGCGTTAATCATGGATGGAAAAGTAGTGCCTGGTAATTTGAAAGAAGCAAACGTAGATGAAAAATGGTTAAAAAAACAGCTTGCAATCAAGAAAATTAAAAAATACAGCGAAGTTTTTTATGCTGAATGGCAGCAAGAGCGAGGACTAGAAATAACAAAATTCTAAAAACCCTTTCCTTTTAAGGAAAGGGTTTTTAGCTTTCTTTTAATAGCTTAGCAAAATCTTCAATCGTTGTAGAATAGGTGACGTACAGACGGGGAATAAGATAGTTTTCATCCTTTTGTCCGCTCTCAGTGAAAAATTTTGGAATTGTTGAAAGACCAAATGTATAATTCTTTTTTGTTTCTTCCACTACGCGGCTATTAACCTTGCCATAGGGGTAAGCAAGAGCAATAACGGGCTGGCTCGTAATGGCTTCAATTTTTCGTTTTGAATCAGCTAGCTCATAGGATAAATTTTTCGTCTTAGTTAAATCCGGATGAGTAGCGGTATGAGACTGAATAGAAAAAAATCCTGAATCAACAAATTTTTTTAAATCCGCTGGCGACAAACGGTTGGGACGGCCGATAAAATCTGAAATCACAAAAATTGTAGCCGCTGGATGAAATTGAGGGCTGGCTGCTCTTTGAAAAATAGGCAAGATAGTAAGATTATTTTTATAACCATCGTCAAATGTAATAAATATAGGTTTTTTCACACGCTTTACTTCCTGCCACTTTTCAAATGTTAGCGGCGTATATCCTTGCTTTTTAAGATAAAGAAGTTGTTTCTCAAAATTTTCAGGCGTCACATACAGTTCTTTTTCCCCGTGGCCTGTGTAGGCATCAATAGAATGGTAAATCAAGACAGGCACTTTCACTTGGCTAAAAGCGGGGGAAGGGAAAATAACAGTTAGCACTAAGATAACAAAAACCGAAATTTTTCTCATAACAATCCTTTCTGTTGCACAGTGGTAACGAGACTGTTTTAGTATGTCAAAACAAAAGGAATGTATAAGCAAAGCTTTCTTTTTTACAAATATAAGCCTTCTTTTTTAAATATTTTATGCAGAACCAAATGCTCGGCAGTGTTCACAACTGCAAACTGTTTCTTAGAAAGAGAATGGGGAGAAAAACGCATTAGCTTAGTAAAGTCTGATGGCAGCGTAGTAGATGAAACATCAGTAGAGAGTATAGGGGCAGACAAAGGTGTTTTCGAACCGATGTGAAAACCCCAATCTCCAAAAGAAGGAATAATGGTGTGGTAGCTCAACGTATAAAACTGAGAAGCTTTCATCGTCTTATTAATGCTCCAAAAAACGATAGGTGTGTCTCTGGGAGAATTTGACTGACACACGACCAAGCCGCTGTGCGATAGTGAACGTTGGAGAAGTGCGTAAAATTCTTTTGTATAAAGAGCACTTATTTTTTTGTTAGTAGGATCAGGAAAATCGATAATGATAATATCATAACACGCTGAATTCAAAGAGAGGTAGTCAACAGCATCTTGAATATGAACGGTGACACGAGAATCTTGAAATGAGCGTTGATTTAACTTCTTTAATTCTTCTACATTCATGGCAGCATTTACAACGTCAGCATCTATTTCTACAAGTTCTATTTCTTTAACTTCTTTATATTTAAGAACTTCTCGTAAAGCTAAACCATCTCCTCCTCCCAGAATAAGAATACGGCGAGGATTTAAGGAAGCTGCAAAGATAGGGTGTACAAGAGCTTCATGGTACGCATGTTCATCCAATGAACTAAATTGCAGCTGTTCATCCAAATACATTCGAATATCAGATGCTTTGATCAGCTGAATATCTTGAATACGATTTTTTTGATGAAACAAAATGTCATGCTGGCCTGATAAAATCTGCTGTAGACTAACGTGATCTGAGTCATCTCCACGATTGAGAAGACGAGTGCTTTCAGCATGCTGACAATTTTTTGTTGAAGTTTCGGCGTGTTGAATTCCGCGAGAAATCGAATACACAACAGCTTTTTTTGAAGCTAATTGCTTCAGCAACGCATAACCAATTTCAATTATTTCTTTGTCTCCGCACGTATAAAAATCTAATGAAGCGTAATTTTCCTCCGGCCACGTATGAATAGACAAGTGAGAGGTAGCTAATACGAGAATGCCTGTAATGCCTTGGGGCGTAAACTGGTGAAAATAACAGTGCAAAACTTCCATCTCTGCATCTAGTGCAGCTTTAACAAGAATTCTCCTTAAGAGTGAGGGGTCGTTTAATATCACTTCATCGCATTCGAACGCATCCATTAGCAAGTGTTTGCCTTTAATATCCACTACTTCAGCCTCCTTTTTGAGCATTATTTTCACTATCTTATGAAACTTTTTCAAAAAAGGAAACGTAAGCACGTTATTTTGTGGATATTTTCGGGAAATAACTAGTTATCTTCCTATAGAAAAGAAGCTGGGACAGACGTATTTTCGCTGAAGGAAGATTCGAACAGTCAATCGAGATTCTTAATAGAGAATTCAACTCGTTCGGATTTTTTCATTGTGATGGTGAACGTAGATTTACCGTATGTAATAACTGTTAATTAGAGGCAAAGCGAAGACTCCTGCGGGAAAAGCGGAACAGGTGAGACCCCCAGGAGCGTAAGCGAAGAGGAGGCTCACCAGCACCCCACGGAAAGCGAAGTCTTGCGCGGAAATTGACTGCACTAGCTCACTTATCCAATTTGTTCGTCTTTACATTTGATTGATTTCGTTATGTCTCAATCTTTCTACTCTTCATCAGTATTAAACCAGCCTTTTCGCTTGAACCATAGAATTAATCCAAGTGTTATCAGTCCCATGAAGCCAAGCACAAAGAAATAGCCATAGTGCCACTTTAGCTCAGGCATATTTTTAAAATTCATTCCGTATACGCCAACGATAAAGGTAAGGGGAATAAAGATAGATGAAATAACAGTCAGTGTCATCATGATTGAATTCATCCGGTTTGAATTAAGAGAAAGATAATTATCGCGCATATCAGACGTCATTTCCCGATTTGATTCAATCATATCGGCTAATTTTAATAAGTGGTCATAGACATCTTTAAAATACCTTTTTTGTTCAGGATGAACATCTAGGCGTTCAGAATTTATAACACGGTACAATAAGTCGCGCATAGGCAAAATGGTTCTTCTGATTTTTAGCAAATCACTTCGAAGTTTGAAGACATCTTCCATTAAAACAGAGATGGATTTTTTTGCATCTATGTTTTCTATATCATTCAGCTCATCTTCAATCTGATATACAGTGGGGAAATATTCATCTACCACTTTATCCATCACAGAATACGCAAGATAGCTTATCCCTTTTTCTTGAATCGAAGGTGTATGAAGCAACTTTTCCCATACTTTATCAATTGCAGCTGACGGGTGAAAATGAAAAGTAACGATATAATTTTCGCCGATAAAAAGGTCAACTTCTTCAGCTTCTAACGTTTGACGATTTAACGAATGAAGGACAAAAAAACTGTATCCTTCATAATAATCGAGTTTTGGACGCTGCAGAAAATGAAAGCAATCTTCAATCGCTAATGGATGAAAGTGAAAAGATGATTGAAGCAGCAGCGCTTCCTCTTCAGAAGGGCAGTTAAAGTCAATCCAATAGTACTGAATAGAGGGATCGTGAATCTGATCTAATTGTATATGTTTCACAAGTTTGTCATCGTTCGTAAGAGCTAACGTTCGTATCATTTGAAAACTCCTTTGTGTTTTTATAGCTATTTTCAATGTAGCATAAAATCATAAATTGCACGTATTTAAAAAAAAAATTTTCTTTTTTCTCTTTTTATAAAACTAGTAAGGGTGAAAAAGTTGAATTATAATGATAGTAATAGCTGGTATGGAAAGGGGAATCGTTTTGAATAAAAATGAAGCACTTCGAATGTTTTTTTTAAAACATGCAGATCAACTGACGGAAGAATGGTATGAAAGCATTGAAGACAATGACCCAGAATCGGTTTATGCATCTACTCATCCAGAAGTCATTTCAGTATTAAAAGGTCAAAATAATGAATTTCATTTATACATAGCCGATGTATTTATAAAAAGTGAAAAAGAATTTTTTGATTCATTTGAAACGTGGATTTTAAAGATTGCGGAAGACGGAGAACATGTAAGAACGCCTATTCATTATATTATTCGAGAATTTTTCCGAGTTAGAAAACAGTATTTAACGTATTTAAATCAATTTGTAGAAGAGTACGAGCAAGATATTACGCAAGAAGAACTAGACGACTGGAACGAATTGATTGTACGCGTGTTTGATATTACCGTTTATAAATTTGTAGAAGAGCACCATCAGCATTCAAAGCGGTTGCTTGAAGCACACAAAGAGCTGATCAATGAGCTGAGCTCGCCAGTTATCCCATTAAGCGATCATATTGCAATTCTTCCGCTTGTTGGGGATATCGACACAGCAAGAGCGCGCCGAATTTTAGAAAATACGTTAACTCGCTGCGCTGAACAGCAAGTGAATCACCTTTATATTGATATTTCAGGAGTGGTTATTGTTGATACGATGGTTGCTCATCAGATTTTCCAGCTGATTGATGCATTAAAATTAATAGGTGTAGAATCAACTATTTCTGGGGTGCGTCCTGAAATCGCGATTACCGCTTCTCATTTAGGTTTATCTTTTGAAAATATATCAACAAAATCAACCCTTGCTAACGCGATGGCTTCACGTATGAGGAAATAAAGCAAACAAGGATTACTTTTAATTCTTGTTTTTTTTATCTCAATTCATACTTGACATATAGGTTAAAGAGGTATTATGATTTTACTAATTTAATAAATAAAAAGAGTCGTATTACATACGCTAATATAAAAATGCATCTCTGTAATTAGCCGACAAGAATTGAACAAATAATATGAAAACGCTTTATATAGAATACGAGAATATTTAGGAGGAAATAGAAATGAACATCTTATGGTTTTTCCCTACAGCAGGCGACGGACATTATCTAGGCACAACCGAAGGAAGCAGAATAAGCGACATTCACTACTTAAAGCAAATCGCACATGGACTGGATTATCTAGGATATGACGGCGCTTTGTTGCCTACTGGTTCAAATTGTGAAGATTCATGGGTGATTGCGTCGGCACTTGCTTCCGTTACGAATCGACTGAAGTTTTTAATTGCACTTCGCCCGGGTGTAATGTCTCCAACACTTTCAGCACGGATGGCTTCTACATTCGATCAAATGTCAAACGGCCGACTTATGTTAAATATTGTGACGGGAGGAGATCCCGTAGAGCAAGCAACGTACGGTAACTATTTAAGCCACGATAAACGCTATGAGTTAACAGATGAATTTTTAACGATTTGGCGAGATGTAATGGAAGGAAAAAAAGTGGACTATAAAGGAGAACATGTTGATGTAACAGGCGCGTACATTCCATCGCCTCCTGTCCAAAAACCGTATCCTCCGCTGTACTTTGGCGGGTCTTCTCCAGCAGGAAAAGAAGTAGGAGCAAAGCATGCAGATGTATATTTGTTATGGGGAGAGCCGCCCGCAGTGATTAAAACAAAAATTGATGAGATGAAAGAAAAAGCTGCAAGCGAAGGCAGGGACATTCGCTTTGGTATTCGCCTGCACGTTATTGTAAGAGAATCAGAAGACGAAGCGTGGGAATCTGCAGATAAATTAATTAAACATGTTAATGATGATACGATCAAAGCGTTTCAAGATAAGTTTGCGTCATTTGACTCCACTGCCCAAAAAACACAGTCAAATTTGCACAGCGGCACAAAAGATCGAGGTGCACTAGAAATCGCTCCGAATCTATGGGCGGGAATTGGCTTAGCACGAGAAGGAGCCGGAACTGCTCTTGTGGGAAGTCCTGAAATTGTAGCGGATCGGTTAAAAGAGTACAAAGAGCTAGGAATTGATACGTTTATTTTATCAGGCTACCCGCATCTAGAAGAAGCATATACGTTTGCTGAGCTAGTATTTCCACATATTCAAAAAGAAAGAAGCAAGAGATAATTCTTGCTTCTTTCTTTTTGAATCGTAAAAAAATAAATAACCCAGTTGACTTATAGGAATTATAGGTGTATTATAAAGATAGTTCATTTAGTCAGAAAATTTGTGGTAAAGGGTGAAGAAAATGGAACGTTATGACGTAATTCAAGGCGCAGAATCTTTTTATTATAAAGGCAACGACATTGGTATACTTGTTTCTCATGGATTTATGGGGACTCCTCAAAGTATGGAATATATCGGAAAAGAATTAGCTGAAAAAGGTTTTACTGTGTACGGTTTGCGACTAACGGGACATGGTACTCACTACTATGATATTGAACAAACAACGTACCAGGAATGGAAGCAAGACTTTTTAAATGGGTATCAGCGTTTGAAGCAAGAATGCCGTCATGTATTTATCTTAGGTCAGTCCATGGGAGGCACTCTTACCTTTCATACAGCAAGCCAAGGACTAGATCTTGACGGAGTTATTGCCATCAATCCGGCTATGACTTCCATTCCTTCAATGGAGCCTTATCGCTCTCGTCATACGCCTCGTTATTTAAAAGAAGATCATCCTGATATTAAAGATCCAAACGTACATGAAATTACGTACGATAAAGTACCAGTGCGCTCTATGCGTGAACTGCTTTCTTTAATGGACGAAACAAAAGAACGCTTATCTTATGTAACGTGCCCGGCTTTAGTACTAACATCAACAGTTGATAACGTAGTACCGCCTGAGAATTCAGCTTATATCTTAAACCATATTCAATCAGCAGAAAAAAGACAGCACATGCTTCGAAACTCTTACCATGTTGCGTCGATGGATTTTGATAAAGACACAATTGTTGCACAAACGGCACAGTTTGTACAAGCAACAGTTGCCAAAAAAAAAGTGCATGAGCGAATTTTTTAATTTTTAAATTCGCTCCGTTTCTTTTTTACTTCAAGTAAGATAAAATGAATCTTGAATGAAAACAAAGGAGTGTACATACATGATTCATTTAGAATGGAACGATCGTCCAACAATTAAACAAGTAAAATGCATACATACAGATGCAAAAAAATTCGTGGTTGAAAATGTTTTAACAGCAGGAAAAACATATGATGTAAAAAACGAAACAGAAGAATTTTATTTTGTTGTTGATAACACTGGCCAAGTCGGCGGCTTTTATAAAGAATACTTTGAAGGCTAAACAAAAAAATCATCGTCTCGGCGATGATTTTTTTATTGCAATAATTATCTGGAGCTTTTCTTAATGAAAACGAATGAACATACTTTTAAAGAGAATTCCATATATCTCATCATTTCGAAAAAAAGCTTCATGATAAAAATAGGATGTAAGACCTAAATTCTTCCGTTTCTTGTTCTGATTAAAAGGGTAACTGACTATAAATACCCATGACAACAATTATTTTACAATGTAAAATGAAAGCGACGCTTAACAGAAAAAGGAAAAGAGGAGGTCATACGATGAAAAAGCGTAATACAGCAGCTTTTACATTTTTAGCATGGACAGCTTTTATTACAGCACTATTAGCTATGTTTATAGGAATTTATACCTTAGATGCATCACTACCGGTAAAAGGTTATTATGCCGTTGGAACTTTATACTTAACGATGTCTGCTTTTGTGCTTCAAAAAACCATTCGTGATAACGAAGAAGATACGGCGCACGAACGCAAATATGACAAAGCAGAAGAAGAATTGTAGAGCTGAAAAAAGCATTTTTCTAGCTCTTTGAAAAACATCTCCATTTTTGGGAGATGTTTTTTTATATAAAAAAACAGGGAACTTGTCACTCCGTGTCGTATTAATAAAGAAGGAGGCGATTGAATTGACACAACTAATGATTAATAACGTAAATTTTCACGTTGATATGTTTGAAGAAAAAATGATTACTGATGCGAATACAGGTGAAGAGTTGAAAAGGCTAAACTTTTCTTTTTCGGTTGTAGGCAAAGCAGCTTATGATAAATATGATGCATTTTTTGAGGATCCGTACTTTGAAGTAACAAATATGGAGACAAAAGAAACGCTAACACTAAAAAACATTTCGCACAGCACATTTTATCAGTCACCTGAAATTACCGATCATACAAATATTGTTTTCAGGGTGAAGCTGCAGCAAGAACCTGTTAAAGAAAAAGAACAAGTGAAAAATGAACGGCCAACAGAGAGCACGGTAAACGAAATGCTTTTATCTAGAATAAAGTTTAAGGCTCTTGTCGAAATACTGGAAGAAAAAGGACTTCTAACAGAGAATGAATTGTATACTAAAATTGAAGAAGTAGCAGAACGAGATTTTGATATTCTGCGAGATGAATTAAGTCATTCTAAAAAAGAGGTAAAAGCGTAAAAATACCCCACTCTGCAGGGGGATTTTTTATTTATATCCATTAATGTATAACCCTTTTGATAAATCGTTCATATATTACATCACGATGAAAATAAAAAGGGTGAGGATAATGCCGATTGTTATTAATCATGTAGTGATTCCAAACGTTACAGGAGGAGTCGTTACGTTTGGCGATACGTACTATGTTTCTCCAAAAAGTAACAGTAAAACTGCACAAGGTTCAGGGTCTTCAAATACAGGAATTTGTGTAAATACAAATTCAGGACTTTCTAATACAAATACGCTCGATCCCGATGGTTCTGATCAAAACGGCTTCGGAAACGGATAAGGAAAGAGATGTTTTACTCTTCTTTCTATACGCCTTTTCAGTATTCGTTCTATCCGTATTTTATGCCTTCGTTTGCACGTCCAATTGGATTTGTCGTTTCACCTGATGGAGCGATGGACAACTGGTGGGGCAAAAAACCATCTTGGTGGGGGAAAATCACGCCTTCAGCAGGCGTTTTCCCTCCCATTACCCAGTATTATACGGGCAGTTTAGTTCCTTATAGTTTAAGGAGCTATTATTAATATAAAAAAGAAGTTCAGATTAAGCCACCTTGTTAGCGTCTATTTCCTGAAAATAGGCGTTTTTTTCCGTTTTACTTGATTCAAAGTTATTTTTGCTGAATAATAAGGAAAAGAGAAATTTTAGAAGTAAGCTGTAAGTAAGGAGATGTTCTATCATGACAGATAAATGGAGAGTTCATAAAATAAAAAGTGATTGTGAACCTTGGCTGTTTTTAGAAGGCTGGGAAAAAGATATTATTGAGACCATTGAATTTGAAAAAAAAGAAGAAGCGCTTCGCTACTACGCGATGATGATTTATGAATTTCATCAAAAATACGCAAGCGTGCGAAGTGATGAACTAGCGCTCTTTAGCTTTTGGAACGAAGGCGAAAAGGAATTTTGTGAAGCCTGTGATGATGATCTTCAAATCTTCCATGGTGTTTTATTCGCTAAAAACGATGAAGTCTATTCATTAGAAGAAGATGAAGAAGGATTAAAAATGCTTCGTACTAAATAAAAACGTCCTGCGGGGCGTTTTTTTTATATAAAAAATGAACGATTTCAATCGCTCAAGCGTCATATAGGTGATGAAACAAAAAGGAGGGGTGACCGCTTTGGAACAAGATGATTTCATCCTTGTCCAAAAAGCATTACAAGGTGATGATGATGCCTTTTCATTATTATTTCAGCGCTATCATTCATTTTTATATAAATACCTTTTAAAGCTGACATTAGATGAGGACTTATGCAGTGAATTGTGTCAGGAAGCAATGATGAAATGTTACGTGAATCTTTCTTCATACAAAAATGAAGCAAAGTTTTCGACTTGGATGATATCCATTGCTTCAAGACTGTACATGGATTATTTGCGTAAGCAAAAACGTGAAAAAAGCAGTCTCCAGCGAATAAAGCAGTCTTTATCGCACCAGCTTCAGTGGAAGGCTAAATACAAAGGAGTGGAATGGAGCGAGATGTTTTACGATTTTAATGAACTCGATTCGCGCTTTCGAATTCCTGTCTTGCTTCGACATTATTACGGATATACATACGATGAGATTGCCCATATGCTGAATATGCGAGCAGGAACGGTCAAATCAAGAGTAAATAAAGGAGTAAACATACTGAGAAAGGAGTGGAAAGAATGAGAGAAGAAAATGACAATCAGTCCTTACATTCTTTAAAAAAAGATTGGGAGCAGCTAGAGAGTTTAGCAAGTCATGAACGTATTTCTCTTCATGCAATTCAAGAACAGCTTCTCATTCAAAAACAAAAGCAGAAAAAAGCTTTCCGGAAAGAGTTATGCTTATTTACATTAACAGCACTTGTTATTTTAACGATAATGGCAACTGCTATTTTACAAATACCTGCCTTATTTATCGCCATTGAAGTAATTGGGATCATTGTTGCTCCTATTTCTTTTATCGTTTTTCACTATAAACGAAAAAAGGAGATGTTTTTATAATGAATGAAAAATGGATTCTTGTGCTGTTTATTTCACCATTTCTCCTTCTCCAAAGCTTTCTACTTTTTATCAATGCAAAAAAACGCGGCGCTCATCCATGGTTTTGGGGAATATGGGGACTGATTCAAATTCCAATGCCAACGCTGTTTTATTGGTTTTTTATTATTTGGCTTCCAGCACGAAGAAAAAGGGGGATGTAAATGAAGGACATTAACTGGTTGTTAATTGCTCCAATTCTATTCTTACAATTGCTTTTAATGATCCCAGCGTTAATAAGCTGCATAAAGCAAGAAGAGACAAACGGACCAAAATGGTTGTGGGGACTCATCATTTTATGTGTAAGTACAGTTGGCCCCGTTTTATATTTTGTTTTAGGACGTAAAAAACAGTGAGGTGGAACGAAGATGTTTATGCAAGTAGAAAGACTGACAAAAGCATATCGTAATATAACCGTTGTGAATAACCTTTCATTTAATCTCGACAAAGGAAAATGTGCAGCGTTGTTAGGCCCTAATGGTGCAGGTAAGACGACTACTTTGCATATGATTGCAGGTCTTACTGCACCTAATAAAGGGAAAATTTCTTTTGAAGATAAACAACACCAAGACGTACGATCATTTATTGGCTTTCTGCCACAGCATCCGACGTTTTTTAATTGGATGACGCCTCAGCAGTATTTAACTTTTTTAGGCCTTTTATCTAACATTTCAAAAAATGTGCTTTCTCAACGAATAGATGAAGTACTTGAAACTGTAGGTTTAAAAGGAAAGGAAAAGCAGAAAATTGCTGGGTTTTCTGGAGGAATGAAACAACGTTTGGGATTGGCGCAAGCCTTGTTACATAAACCTGAACTGCTCATTCTAGATGAACCGGTTTCGGCTTTGGATCCTGAAGGCAGAAAAGATGTCCTAATGATTATCAAAACATTAAAAAAAGATACGACTATCCTTTTTTCAACTCACATTTTGCATGATGCAGAACAAATATGCGATAACATAATCATGATTAAAAACGGACGTATGAAATGGAATGGAACAAAGAGTTCGCTGCGCCAAGAGTTTACGTCTCCTGCTTTTACGATTGAAACAGAAGAAAGGCTCCCTGCATCACTTAGCAGTCTGCCAAGTGAACAGGTGCTGTTTCATTCTCCTTATAAAGCCACTGTAAGTGTAAAAGATACATCTCAGCAGCAGCAGCTGCTTCAACTGCTTGTTGATCAGCAAGCAAACCTTGTTTTATTTGAACGAAAACAGCATTCTCTCGAAGATGTGTATCTAGAGGTGATGAACAAATGAACACATTTGGAGTCTTATTTAAAAAGGAACTGCATGAATTATTTGCGAATGGCAAAGGAATTTGGCTGCCAATCTCTCTAATTTTACTAGGCATCACACAGCCTTTAACGAATTATTACATGCCACAAATCATTAATATGGCAGGGAATTTACCAAAAGGAGCAATTATTCAACTTCCTACGCCCACCGGTCAAGAAGTAATGCAAGGTGTCCTTTCACAATATAGCACAATAGGAACCTTACTGATTGTACTAGCAAGCATGAATATGATTGCAAATGAACGACAAAATCATGCTGCTGTACTTGTTATGATGAGACCGGTGAGCGTCATTCAATACATTATGAGTAAATGGGCTGCGCAAATCGTACTCGTCATTGGCTCAACGTTCATAAGCTATATAGCAGCATGGTATTATACAAATCTTTTATTTTCACATGTGGATTGGACTCATATGATAGTTAGCTTTCTTTTATACAGCCTGTGGCTGATTTTTATCTTGTCCGTTTTAGTGGCAGCTGGAACATTCCTTTTACAAAGCGGAGGGATTGCTGGAGTAAGCATTTTGATCATTGCGTTACTTTCATTTTTGAGTACTTTGTTTACGAATCAATTAAAGTGGAGTCCTGCAGCGCTGTCACAATACGCCGCTCGCCTGCTTGAACAATTGCACTGGCAACAAAGTGTCACCTATACCGTAGTTGTTACGTTAATGAGCAGCTTTTTTCTTTTAATCGCTGCTGTTCATAGATACAAAAAAGTGGAATATGTATAAAAAGACTTCTTTAACGAAGTCTTTTTTCTAAGGGATTAATTTGCACACCCATGCAATATAAAGAGCAGCGGGGACTAAGAGAATCTGGGCACAGACGGTCCCGCACAAACGAGAGATGACGAGTGTACCAACCATTTTGTTCATAGATTGCTTAGTGGATTCACCTTTCATTACCTTTTCAGTTAAAATGGCTACTTGCGGATCTACAAACACAGCAAGGGTAATCATGGCTAGTCCGTTAATAAGACCAGAAGACATCAGAATTGATTTAGAAAGAGTAGGCTCGAGCGTAGAAGCATAAAGAGTGGAAAGAACACCTACTGTATAAATGGTCGTAGCCATTAAATTTAAAAGAAGCAACCGCTTGGGCACTCCGCCTATTCGCAGCTGAGACAGCATAATCCACCTAGGACGCTTCACGTGTTTTTTTGCTTTCTCAAGCGTATGTATGGAAGTAATGTTTTTCATCATTTTGGGTACAGATCCCGCTACTTCTAAGTGTGAAATCATTCGGGAGAAGATTGATACAAAGCTAGGAATTAACAGAGCACCTGCGATTGTCCCAATAGAAGCCGCGAGCAAGATAGTTTGAAGCTGATGAAGCAGAACGGGCAAATCTTCTTTAGACTGAACCGCATCTCCTAATTTGCCGGTCAGCGGAGCTTGCACCATATTAGCTGTTCTTGACACAATGACAATAATATTAAAAAGAGATAGAGCCACGACTAGCTTCCGAGTTTTCAAGCCCGCAAGTCTCACAGAGTAGGCTAGTGTTTCAATCATGTGAATAATTCCTACAAATACACAAATAATAAGTAATTTTTCCATCATAATAAGCAAGTTCCTTTCTTTGATACACGCACTTCCTCATTATGTATAAATTTGGTTGATTTGTAAATAAAAAGCCGCTTGCTACTATTGGTAGCAAGCGGCTTTTTATTATCGATGCTGGTTAATATCGCGCAGTATATCTTTGCTAGCCTGATAATCTTTTTCTCGTTCTTTTTCCACCTGTAGACGTTTGTCTAGTTTACGGCTATATTCAGCATACCCCACGCCGTGAGAAAGCTGCATGGCCTTTTCCATTTCTGACGTGTACGTTAGGTGAAGTGCGATAATGAATCAATCCTTTCAGCATTTTTCACTTGTGGCACATATATCGCTGCTCAAGTGTTTGGATGTTTATGATTCTTGAAGTCTTTCTAGAAATCGTTTTCCCTGTCGCTCTGGATCTAAACATCAAATGATTAAAATTTCATAACATTCCAGGTAAAAGCCTTTTTTTCTTGCGTAGTATCCCATATAATAGCAGGAACAACGTTTTTAAAGGAGTTATATATGAACAATACAAAACGAGTATGGTTTGATTTACTTTTTTATATCGCTATTCCTTACCTAATATGGAACCAAGGAAAAGACATTATTGGTGATTACTATGCCATTTTGCTTTCAACAGCACCAGCGTTTGTGTATACCATTTATACATTTATTAAAGATCGCCAGTTTAACGTAACAGGATTGTTTATTGTCATTACGCTGCTGGCACGTACCATTATTGATTTAATTTCAGGAAACGCAGCAACGATGTTAAACAATCAAGTATATTTTATGATTGGACTGGCTGTAGTTGTTCTGTTTACCATTATGATAAAAAAGCCAATTGGTTTGTACTTTTTTGTAGATACGGCTTACTTAATGGGCTATAAGAGAGAAGACTCTCTAAAACTCTTCCACCAGCCCGATTTATTCAAAATGATGAACTGGCTTACAGTACTGTTCGCAGGTCGCTATGTATTTTTAGCAATTGTAAAATACGTATTGATTCAAAAGTACGGAGTAGAAGGGTACGGGAACATGATTGTATTCCGTCAGGCCGTTACGTGGGCATTCTCCATTTTAATTGCCGTCTACACGTATTTTATCTATAAAAAAATTCAAGATAAAACAGGGATGGATAATCCAATGAATCCAAATGTAAATGAATAAAAAAGAAGCGTGCGTTTAACTAACGTACGCTTTTTTGTTACAAAACAGTGAACAGTGCTCGAAACACTAACATCTCATTTAAAATTAATAGTAAAATAACGCTATTAAAACCGGGATGAAAGTAGGTCAAGAAATGAAACTATTATTAGCATGTCAAAAGCAGCCTTATCGGATTTTAGAAATGATTATGGTGTTTTTCACTTTAATTTTTGCTTTACTGTCGTTCTTCGATTACCGTCAGCTGTTTTTTCTTGTGTTTACCCTTGGAATTGTATTTGCTATTAGGGCGTTTGAAATGCAAGAAGGTGAGAAAAAGACTCAAGGAAACATCTGGCTGCTTGTCGGTATTGTAATGATTTTGCTAGACATAGTTTTATTTGTTGTATATGCCATTAATCAATCTTAACTAAAAGAAAAAAAGCTTCCGTTCAGAGGGGTACCTCTAGATACGGAAGCTTTTTTTTGATTAAGGAATCATCCACGATAATACATTAGATTGTAAAAATGTTAATACGCAGACAATCAGCAGTAAAAATAAGCTGTGCTTCACCGTGAAACGAAGCAAATCGGACTCTTTTCCAGCCAACCCAACCGCAGCACAGGCAACGGCGATGGACTGCGGTGAAATCATTTTACCGGTTACTCCACCAGAAGAGTTTGCTGCAAGCGCAAGAAGCGGATCCATTCCAATAGACGTAGCCGTGATTTTTTGCAAGTTACCAAACAATAAGTTGGCTGAAGTATCTGATCCTGTAATAAAAACACCGAGCCAGCCGAGTACAGGAGAGAAAAAGGGAAATAACGCGCCTGTTTTAGCTAACAGCAGTCCTAAGGTTGTACTCATTCCAGACGCATTTGTCACGTAAGCAAATGCCACAACGGACATAATGGTAAGCAGCGGCAACGCTAATTCTTTGCACGTCTCGTTAAACGTAATGAACCAGTCTTTCCAAGAGATGTTGACGATAAATTTTGTGACAACAGCAGACAACAGGATAGCTGTACCAGCAGCGCCTAGTAATTCTAACTTATACACTGCCGCAATCGGTTCTCCATTTCCATTTAAAATTAAATTATTTAACCAAGGTACTTCTGGCATAAACGTTAAATAATGTCCGATGGAATTGATAGCGCCCAAAAAAGCGTTAACTCCTTCATAATGTCCTGTCAAAGCGGTTTTAATTTGGGGAATTCCCCATATAGAAATAAAGATCGTTAAAATTAAAAAAGGTGACCACGCCTTTGCAATTTGAGCCCCCGTGAATGCCGGTTGATCTTGAGTTTCTCTTGGCTCAGCGGAAGCGGAAGCTACTTCATGTGCTGCTTTTTCAGATTGAAAGCGAAACGTTGTTTTCGGTTTCCAGAATTTTAAGAAAATAGCGAGCGCAAAAAGTGAAACGAGTGCCGATAAAATATCGGGAAGTTCCGGTCCTAAAAAGTTAGAGCTGACAAACTGGGTAAGGGCAAAAGAGATGCCGGATACTAAAATAGCAGGGAGTACTTCTACTGTTTTCTTAAATCCTGCCATTACAAAAACCAAATACAGGGGAATAAATACAGAAATAAAAGGAAGCTGGCGGCCTACCATTTTAGAGATTTCCATTGCCGCTACTCCAGTAGGACCTTCCATAGCCGTGATAGGAATACCGATTGCACCAAAAGCAACGGGTGCTGTATTTGCTAATAAACATAAGCCAGCGGCATACAGCGGATTAAATCCTAAACCTACCAGCAAAGCTGCTGAAATAGCAACAGGTGCGCCGAAACCAGCAGCCCCTTCAAGAAAAGCCCCAAACGAAAAAGCAACCAACAAAGCTTGAAGTCTGCGATCTTCTGTAATAGATACGACAGAGGTACGAATAATATCAAACTGACCGGTTTTTACGGTTAGTTTGTAAAGAAAAACGGACGTAATGATAATCCATCCAATCGGCAGTATACCGTATACGGCTCCTTGGCTGGCTGACATAATAGCCATGCTAGCCGGCATTTTATAAGCAAATATTGCAACGGCAAGTGCGACCAGTAAAGTTGTAACTCCAGCCATATAACCTTTCATTCGTTTAATAGCCAGAGCCCAAAAGAAGTAAAGAATAGGAATCAAAGCGATTAATGAAGACCAAATGACGCTGTTTCCTACAGGAGTGAACTGCTGTGTCCATGTCATAACTAACACCTCATTTTCAAATTAGTGAACTATAAATTTAGTAAAACGAAACCATTAAAACTACGATGATAAGGTCATCTGATGACTTATGTAAAAATGAATTCGCTTACATTATATTCTAATCCTTTTAGGATAGGCAAGTACTAAAAGAAACTTTTTTTCAAAAGAACGGACATTTTTTTGGTGATAAGAAGAAAATACTGGTTGAAAATCCCAAGAATAGGTGATTTAATGATTGTAAGCGCTTAAAATATATCTTTTCATCTATTCTACTAATTATCCTTCTTATTAATCTACTACTTTTAGTCGTATTATATATGGCACTTCTTTATGTTATTAGTGAAACGTTGTTTGCTATTACAAAACGAGAGGAGTCAATTTATTGAGTACGTTGAAGCTTCCAGGTCATTTAAAATCCATTTTATCTCATCCTTCCACACTTGAAGAACAGCATATGAATCACTTCCTTGGAAATAACGGGTCCCTGCATATTAAGCCAACTTCAGAACAAGAAATAGCAGCCGTTTTAAAGTATGCGACGGAACATGGAAAAAAAGTCGTCATTGAAGGGAACGGTACAAAAAAAGGGTTTGGGGGACTTATAGATACAGCAGACCTTTTGCTTTCGCTGACTGAATACAGCGGAATTGTTGAACATACAGTAGGTGATATGACGGTTACTGTAAAAGCTGGTACACCGTTTGGAGAGCTGCAAACGTATTTAAAAACGCACAATCAGCAAGTTTCACTTGATCCATCTCTAGGAGACTACGCTACAATCGGCGGAGTTATTGCAGCGAATGAAAGTGGTCCAAAGCGCTTATCTTATGGATCGGCTCGAGATGCAGTAATCGGTATGAGAGTCGTATATTCAGATGGAACCATTCTTCGTTCAGGGGGAAAAGTCGTCAAGAACGTGGCTGGCTATGATATGAATAAGCTGTTTATTGGTTCAATGGGAACGCTCGGCGTTATATCCGAAATAACGTTAAAGCTGCGTCCGCTGCCCAAGTATCAAAGCATTGTTTTTATTTCTTTTTCAACAGGCAATATCGAAGAAATTCATGCGTTTGTTAGCAAAGTCTTAGATTCCATGATAGAGCCTGTTGCTTTGGAGTTATTAAATCCTTCTCTAGCTGAAGATGTAATAGGGCAGCATCTGTTTACACTTGTAATCAGCTTTGAAGATGTGGAAAGTTCCGTTCATTATCAAGAGAATTACATCAAAAGTATTCAGCCGTCTGATACGATTTTAAAAGTGCTGCATGAAAAAGAATCCGAAGTATTTTGGAGGTTTTTTAGTAACATGAGTCCAAATGGTGCATGCTGTTCTTCCGAAGAGGAAACGGAAGCCGCGCTAAAAATTGGCGTACCAAATATGAATGTACTCGATGTAATAAACAAAAGTACTGCATTAAAAACGTCCCGTCCAATGCTGATAAAAGCACATGGAGGAGTTGGCCATGGTCTTTGTTCAGTCTACATAAAAGGCTCAGAAGATGCCATTCTTTCCGTTATTACTTCATTTACTGAAACTGCTAAAACGTACGGAGGATATGTGGTCGTTAACCATTTGCCTTTTATACTGCGCCAAAAAGTAAATGTATGGGGAGAAGAACCTTCTCATTTTCCGTTACTGGCAGGAATTAAAGCAAAGATGGACGCTAAAAACGTGCTTAACTATAAACGATTTATAGGAGGAATCTAAGTGAATTCAGCGAAAGCGGATATCAAAGATGCTCCATGTCAAAGCGTTAGCAATTATTTGTGGAAAGACGCGCCAGACGAAAAAAAATGGGCGGATTGTGTACACTGTGGAATGTGCTTGGAGTCTTGTCCTACTTATGAAATAACGGGGCAAGAACAGCATTCACCAAGAGGACGCGTGCACCTTATCAAATCGGTAGCAGAAGGAAAAATAAGCGTGAATGAGCAGTTTACAGACCCTGTGTTTGCCTGTTTGGATTGCCGGGCCTGTACAACTGCTTGCCCTGCAAATGTAGACGTTGGGGGACTCATTGAAGAAGCTCGCGGCCAAATTCGTCAGGCAATGCCTTTGACGGGATGGAAAGGCATGATCAGCAAGTTTTTTCTAAAAGAACTTTTTCCTCACTCTCATCGCTTAGAAGCCGCAGGAAGCTTATTGAAGCTGTATCAAAAAAGCGGAATGCAAAAAATGATGCGCACAACAGGCATGTTAAATATGATGCCGACACATCTAGCGGAAATGGAACATGTAATGCCTAAAATTACCCGTTCTGTTCGAAAAAAATATAAAAAGAAACGCGTTCTAAAAGCAAAAGCCGAAAGAAAAGCAGAAGTTGCTTTTTTAACCGGCTGCATCATGGACGTCATGTTCAGTGATATTAATGAAGCGACTCTTAATGTATTACGAAGAAATGGAAACGACGTCGTTATTCCTCCATCTCAAACGTGCTGTGGTGCTTTGCACGTTCATGCAGGAGACCGAGACATGGGAAGACAGCTTGCCAAAAAAAATATAGAGGCGTTTCAACATGCGGACACTGTTATTGTAAACGCTGCAGGATGCGGCTGCATGTTAAAAGAGTATCCCGAACTATTTAGAGAAGAAGATCAAGAGTGGCTTGAAAAAGCCGAAGTCTTTGCTGAAAAAGTCCAGGATATTTCAAAATACCTTCACGATACGGGATATCGCCCTCCGCAGACAACGCTGCATAAGCGCATTACGTATCACGACGCTTGCCATTTAGCTCATGGTCAAGGAGTTAGAGAAGAACCAAGAGATATTTTGCTTTCTATTCCGGGAGTGGAAATGGTTCATATGGCTAATGCGGACCGATGCTGTGGAAGTGCAGGAATTTATAATTTAACAAATCCTGATATGGCGGGGGCTGTGCTTCAAAGTAAAATGGAACATGTGCCTCATGACGTAGAAATGATTTCAATGGGAAACCCGGGATGTATGCTGCAGATGGCAGTAGGAGTGAAAAAATATGGACGAAGTCAGCAAATTGTTCACACGGTACAGCTTTTGGAGTGGGCCTATCAAAAAGAAGAGGAGGAAGCACATCGTGTTGAAGAAAAATAGAATAAAAGATCTTCACGTAAAAAATCTTTCTCAACTAGTAGATGCTCATTCTATTTTGCATCATAAAGAAGATTTGCTTGCGTACGACTGCGATGGCTTTACCATTCATAGACATTTGCCTAAAGCGGTGTTATTTCCTCAAAATACGAAAGAAGTTTCTAGCATTGTTAAATACTGCAATGAACATGATTTGCCTTTTCTTGCAAGAGGAGCAGGCACAGGACTGAGCGGGGGAGCGATTCCTCTTAATAACGAAGTGATTATTAGTTTAGTGAAAATGAAGCGCCTTCTTAGCGTCGACTATGAAAACAGGCGTGCCGTTGTAGAGCCGGGATTTATTAATCTTAAATTAACCAATTCAATCTCTGAAAAAGGATATTACTATGCACCAGATCCTTCGAGTCAATATTGCTGCACCATTGGTGGCAATGTAGCGGAAAACGCAGGAGGTGCACACTGTCTTAAATATGGAGTAACCACCAACCATATTTTAGGGCTAGAGGTGGTGCTTCCAAATGGAGATGTGATTGAGCTTGGCAAGCAAGGTATTCCAGATGAACCGGGATATGATTTATTAGGGCTTTTAACAGGATCAGAAGGGACGTTAGGAATCGTTACAAAAATTACAGTACGCATTTTGAAAAACCCCGAAGCAAAACAAACGGTTCTTGCGTATTTCGACCGCGTAGAAGACGGCAGCCAAGCGGTATCAGACATTATATCAGCCGGCATTGTGCCTGCTGCGCTTGAAATGATGGATAAAACCGCCATTGAAGGAGTGGAAGCTGCTGCGTTTCCAGTCGGACACCCTAGAGATATTGAAGCTCTTTTATTAATTGAAGTAGACGGCATTTCAGCCGGTATCGAAGAGCAAATCCTTCGTATTTTAGACGTATGTAAAAAACAAAACGTACGGGAAGTGAAAGTAGCTGAAAGTGAAGAAGAGCGCGCGAGGTGGTGGGCAAATCGTAAAACAGGATTTGGAGCGATGGGAGCCATATCCCCTGACTATCTCGTGCAAGACGGCGTTATTCCAAGAAGTAAACTGCCTCAAGTGCTGAAGCTAATTAACAAAATTAGCGAAGAATCTGGCCTTCGCATTGCCAATATTTTTCACGCCGGAGACGGAAACTTGCATCCGCTTGTATTATTTGATGCTAGAAAGCCCGGGGAAACGGAAAAAGCACTAGACGCCGGAAGCGCATGTTTGCAAGTATGTGCAGAAGTAGGAGGAACGATTACCGGCGAACATGGCGTGGGCATTGAAAAAAAAGAAGAAATGCGATTTGTTTTCAATGAAGATGAAATTCAAGCACAAACGAATATACGTGAAGTATTTAATCCTAAAAATCTATTAAATGCAGGAAAGCTGTTTCCAAGTCCGAGCCGCTGCGCTGAAGTCAAAAAAGAAATGAAAAAAACAGAATATTTTTAGAAAATTCTTGAAAATATATTCGCTCGATGATATGATTTTTTTAACAAAAATAAAACGCTGTTTCGTAATAAGAAACAGTGCCGCATATGTTCGTCTTAATCATTTTGTCGAAAAGAAATGAAAGCGCGTCCAAATTTAAAAATGTAAAAGAGTAAGAGGAGGAAACAGACGGTGACAAACTACAAACAAGTTGGAAATCTGAAAGTAGCTCCAGTTCTCTACCAATTTATCAATGAGGAAGCTCTTCCGGGCAGCGGCCTAAGTACAGAAAATTTTTGGTCTGATTTTGAAGCGTTAGTAACCGAGTTAACACCCGTAAATAAACGTTTGTTAGAAAAGCGTGATCAGCTGCAAGCTCAAATTAATGCGTGGCATCAAGAAAATCCTGACGGTGACTTTAGCGAATACAAATCGTTTTTAACGAGAATTGGCTATTTAGAAGACAAGACAGAAGATTTCCTTATTGGTACAGAAGGAGTAGACAGCGAAATTGCCTATCAGGCAGGACCGCAGCTTGTTGTACCAGTAAATAATGCCCGATATGCTATTAACGCTGCTAACGCACGTTGGGGAAGTCTCTATGATGCTCTTTACGGCACTGATGCAATCAGTGAAGAAAATGGAGCTTCGCGCACGAGTTCTTATAATCCAATTCGAGGAGAAAAAGTTATTGCGTTTGCGAAGAATTTTCTTGATGAAGTTGTTCCGCTCGTTCAGTCTTCTCATGCGGAAGTGGTTCAGTACAGCCTTGAAAATGAAAAGCTTGTCGCTCAATTAAACGATGGCAGTTTAACCGAATTACAGGAAGAAGAGAAATTTGTAGGGTATCAAGGAGAAGAAGAAAGCCCTGATGCTCTTTTATTCAAAAACAACGGCCTGCATTTTGAAGTTCAAATTGATCGTACGGATTCGATTGGTAAAACAGACGATGCGGGTGTAAAAGATATTTTAATGGAAGCGGCTCTTACGACGATTATGGACTGTGAAGATTCAGTAGCGGCAGTAGACGCAGAAGATAAAGTAGATGTTTACCGCAACTGGCTGGGATTAATGAAAGGTGATTTGACGTCTACTTTTAAAAAAGGAAGTCAAAACATGACAAGGCGTTTAAATCCAGACCGTACCTATATTTCTCCGGACAAGAAAAAGATTTCACTGTCTGGCCGTTCGCTTATGTTTGTTCGAAACGTTGGGCATTTAATGACAAACAGCGCTGTTTTAGATCGAAACGGCAACGAAATCTATGAAGGTATTTTAGACAGCGTGATTACTAGTTTAATTGCCAAACACACCTTGCTTAAAAACGGTACGTATCAAAATTCTAAAAAGAGCTCTATCTATATCGTTAAACCGAAAATGCACGGCTCCAAAGAAGTGGCTTTTGCCAATACATTATTTAATTCAATTGAAGATATGCTAGGGCTTGAGCGTCATACGATTAAAATTGGCGTAATGGACGAAGAGCGCCGCACGACGCTTAATTTAAAAGCGTGTATCAAAGAAGTAAAAGACCGAGTGGCTTTTATTAATACTGGATTCTTGGATCGAACAGGTGACGAAATTCATACCTCAATGGAAGCGGGCGCTGTTATCCGTAAAAACGATATGAAAGCGTCTAAATGGCTTCAAGGCTACGAGCAGTCTAATGTAAATGTAGGATTAGCAAGCGGATTCCAAGGCCGCGCTCAAATCGGAAAAGGAATGTGGGCAATGCCGGATATGATGGCGGAAATGCTTAAACAAAAAGTGGGGCATTTAAAAGCAGGAGCGAATACGGCATGGGTGCCTTCACCAACCGCAGCAACCCTTCATGCTCTTCACTATCATCAAATTGATGTAAGAGATGTTCAAAACGAATTGCTTACTCAGTCTACTGATTTACAAGATGACATTTTGCAAATTCCTGTGGCAGAAAAACCAAATTGGAGCAAAGATGAAATTCAGCAGGAGCTCGACAACAACGCTCAAGGAATACTTGGTTATGTAGTAAGGTGGGTCGACCAAGGAGTAGGGTGCTCAAAAGTACCGGATATTAATAATGTAGGGCTAATGGAAGACCGGGCAACGCTTCGTATTTCCAGTCAGCACGTGGCTAACTGGCTTCATCATGGAATTTGTACAAAGGAACAAGTAACGGAAACGCTAAAGCGAATGGCAAAAGTAGTGGATCAACAAAATGAAAATGATCCTCTGTATCAGCCAATGTCATCGAACTACAGCGCATCCATTGCTTTTCAGGCAGCCTGCGATTTAGTATTTCAAGGCTATGATCAGCCAAACGGCTATACGGAGCCCATTTTACACCGCCGCCGTATCGAAGCAAAGGCAAAAGCAGCTATAAAACAGTAAAAAAAACGGCCTGTCAGCATAGAGATGGCAGGCTGTACTTACATCTTAAGAACCTGACTACCTACGATCCTTATTAAAACAAAGCAAATGGGAAAAGGAGCTATGTCATGAAATTTGTAAGGTTCGCTGTACAAGATAGCCGTCATACAGGTGTACTAAAAAAAGATACGATCAGCGTTATTGAAGGAAATATATTTGAGAAATGGAACTATACAGGACAGACTTTTTCAGTAAATGAAGTAAAGCTTTTGGCTCCTTTAGAGCCGAATCAAATTATTGGAATAGGCGCAAATTATACAGCTGCAAAGTCGGAGCTTCCAAAGGAAATGCCTTCTATTCCTGTCTTCTTTTTTAAGCCCACATCTTCTGTGATTGGTCCAAACGAAGACATTGTTATTCCAACTGCTATTAAGCACGTTAAGTTTGAATCTGAGCTTGCGGTTGTTATTGGAAAAGAAGCAAAGAACATCGCAAAAGAAGACGTACTGGACTATATATTTGGGTATACAATTGGAAACGATGTAACGGCTCCGGATTATTTTCATGAAGACGGGCACTGGACCATTGGAAAATCCTTTGATTCATTTACGCCTCTTGGACCCGTAATCGAAACAGAGCTTGATGTTAAGTCAATTCACGTAAAAGCGTTTTTAAATGGCGTTGAAAAACAAAACAGCTCGACAGATTTAATGATTATTTCCGTTGAGCAAATGATTGCTTACCTATCTACTGTTATGACCCTTAAGCCGGGAGATGTGGTTTTAACAGGAAGTCCGGTCGGCGCGGAGCTGGTAAGCGCAAACGATGTTATTGAATGCACCATCCGAGAAATTGGAACTCTCCAAAATCCATTTGTTGCAGAGAAAGAACGTGTAAACGTATAAAAGTGATAAAAAAATGCCCGGCAGTAAAATGACACATAGAGGAGAGAGGAAAAATGGAGAGAGAAAATATGGTTAAGTCTGTAAGCCGGGCATTGGATATTGTCACAATTGTCAGCATGGAAAGAGAAGGGGTAGGAGTCACAGAAATTGCAAAGCAAATGGACATCAACAAAAGCTCCGTATACCGTATTCTAACTACTCTTGCTCAGTATGGCTATATTGAACAAGATCAAGAAAGCGGGCGGTACAAGCTTGGGTATAAGTTTTTAGAAGTAAGTTCAAAGCTTTTAGATTCGATTGATTTACGGACAGAAGCAAAGCCGTTTTTGCAAGAACTTGAAAGTGAAACAAATGAAGTTATTCATCTTGTTGTCTACGATCAAGGTGAAGTAGTGTACATTGAAAAATTAGAAGGAAATCAGACGCTGCGCATGCATTCAAAAGTGGGGAAAAGAGCACCAATGCATTGTACCTCCGTTGGTAAAGCTATTCTAGCTTTTTTACCGCTTAATACGGTAACGAGCATTCTTGAAAGAAAAGGCTTACCTGCTCATACCGATCACACCATTACAGATGAAGAAAGCTTTCTTCAAGAACTTTCAGAAGTGAAACAAAAGGGATATGCGCTGGATTTAGAAGAAAATGAATATGGAATTACCTGCATTGCAGCGCCTATTTTTGATCACCTTGGTCAAGTCGTTGCTGCAGTCAGCATTTCCGGTGCTACGATGCGTATGACAAATGAGCGCTTAACGTATCTTCAAGAACGCATGGTTGATATAGGCAAGAACATTTCGGAGCGGCTCGGCTACAAAACGGAATCTGTGAAAGACAAAAGTTTGTTCTGATTCTTCGAGAACAAACTTTTGCTGTATAATAATCTATAAAATAACGTAATTATATTATGTAAACTATAGGCTAGGATTTTTAATTGATGTTTTATTCATGATACAATAAAGTCGTTAGAATATATACGTAAAGGAGATAAATTATGGAACAGTTTGAGCACAATATTGAAAAGTACGCCGAGCTGGCTGTAAAAGTCGGTGTAAACATTCAAAAAGGGCAAGTATTAAACATTAATGCCGATATTTCTTCCGCTGATTTTGTTCGTGAAATTGCGAAAAAAGCGTACGAAGCCGGAGCAAAGTCTGTTGATGTAGACTGGCACGACGATCATTTAGTTCGTTTGAAATACGAAAAAGCGGATGAATCTGTATTTAATGAATTTCCTGCTTGGAAAGCTCAAGCAAGAGAAGAGCTTGTGAAAAACGGAGGCGCTGTTTTATCTGTAATTTCAAGCGGTCCTGACTTACTAAAAGGAGTAGACGGCAAACGTATTGCTGCATTCCAAAAAGTAAGCGGAAAAGCAATGAAAAAATTCCGTGAAGCAATCCAATCCGATAAAATCAGCTGGTCCATTGTAGCTGTTCCTTCAAAAGACTGGGCAGCTAAAGTATTTCCTGACGTTCCAGAAGAACAGCAGCAAGAAAAACTGTGGGAAGCTATTTTTAAATCCGTGCGCGTAGACCAAGAAGATCCAGTGGCCGCATGGGAAGAGCACAACGCTTCATTACATACAAAAGTAGATATTTTAAATGAAAAGAAATTTTCTAAGCTTCACTATAAAGCGCCAGGAACAGATTTAACAATTGAGCTTCCTGACAAACATATTTGGGTTGGGGCAGGCAGTGTGAATGAAGACGGCAACTCGTTCATGGCCAATATGCCAACAGAAGAAGTATTCACACTTCCGAAAAAAGACGGCGTAAATGGTCAAGTAACGAGCACAAAACCGCTTAGCTACGCAGGAAACTTAATTGAAAACTTCACGCTAACATTTGAAAACGGAAAAATTGTTGATGTAAAAGCAGAAGAAGGCGAAGAAACGTTAAAGCACTTAATTGAAACAGATGAAGGTGCCAAATACTTAGGCGAAGTAGCCTTAGTACCGCATCAATCGCCAATCTCTCAGTCAAACATCATTTTCTACAACACGCTGTTTGACGAAAATGCATCCAACCATTTAGCCATCGGCAGCTCGTATTCCTTCTGTTTAGAAGGCGGAAAAACGATGTCTAAAGAAGAGCTATCACAAAACGGAGCAAACGACAGCATCACCCACGTTGACTTCATGATTGGCTCAGCTGAAATGGACATCGACGGTATTAAAGCTGACGGTACAAGCGAGCCCGTGTTTAGAAAAGGGAACTGGGCGTTTTGAATTAACTAAATTAACAATGATAAAAGCTTCTGCGCTACATCCGCAGAAGCTTTTATTATGGCCACTAAATTTCTGTAAAACTGAGATTTATATATCTTACACGCGATTACGCTTTAAAATAAAACGATAGCAAGTTATTTTTAAGTTTGTACATCAGTTGTAGAATCAGGAGCAAAGTTAACAACTTCCAAAACTACAGGAGAACCTGTTAAAATGCTAGATCCTGCAGGAACAGTAATAGCTAAAGAACCGACACCCGTAGCTCCTGGCGTATATGTGGAAAGGCCAGCCATTTGTAAAACGCCGTTGATATACACATTGTAATAGCTGTTATCGGTAGCTAAAGCAGGGAGTGCAGTAGCCGCGCCACCTGTGTCACCAAAAAAGTCAGCCGCATCGATTGTTAAAGTAGCTGCACCCGTAGTTGTAGCAGTGGCTGCATAGAAAAAACGTGAGACGGTTGGGCTGGCTGTTACAGTAGTAGCAGCAGCTATAGCAAGTTTCATAATTTGAAGAGGCATAAATGTGTTACCTCCTTTCATGTTCTATCCTTCAATATATGCAGTTGTTCCTTCTGAGGGATAGGTTTAATGGCATAAATTTAATTCTTAAAGACTATAACTAAACTAAGTACATCTGTGAAGGAGAGTCTTTCTTGAAAAAAAAATCTTACGGCTGCGATCAGTATGCATCCTCTTGTTCAACACCTTTTATTAAGCTTCCCGTGTTGCCTCAGCAGGAATTTAGGTATATATTCCCGAAAAAAGTTCGCATCTTTGAATACTATGCGGTAGCCGGAGGCAGCAAGCGCATTTTTACAGATCAAGACGCGTTAAAAGAATACGGCACTCAGCATATATTGGATCCTGAGAGCTATTCATACAGTAATTTATTTATCAACGGTGTGTTACAGCCTTCCTCCAATTACAGCGTCCAAAAAGGACTTCTTATCATTAACACAGAGGATATTCCTTTAGAAAAGTCACCCGTCATTTTACAAATGATTAAAGTCATTTAGCTTTCAGCCTTCAAATGCCATGAGCACATGTCCACACATAAAAAAAACAAGGTGAACATTAGTCAGTTCCACCTTGCTGTGATTCTTCTTTTTTAACCGGAGCGTCACGCTTGAACATGTGATAGTAGGTAAACCCTAAGCATAGAGCGCCAGCGATTGAACAAAAATATTGCAAAAAACGGACGAAATCCATTGGAATGACCTCCCATTTTCAGTTTCGCTTCTAGTATGTACAGGGAAGTGAAATAATATGTGAAAAAGGGAGGTTTTCTCTTATAGTTCGTATGGTTCTTGGAGAGTAAGGTAAGGCTGCTGATCTTCAAGACCAAGACGCTTATTTAATTGTCTTTTCATTAAATCGTACTGGTAGATGAGGTGAAATTGATTTTTTTTCGGTGTTTCACAGCGAATGTAGGTTTCTTGCCCGTTCTTGTCTGTGAAATGAATAGTTAGTTCACCGAAATAGCGTTGAACAGGAGCTCCGTGAAGGCCTTTTTCATTTTTGACAACCTTTGAAAATTCTGCTCGTTGAATACGGTTAAATGGAATAATAGCTACTTGATTGATAACAAGACGCTGATCGTACATGTCAATTTTAGATATGGAAATTTGATTAATCCCTTCTGCAAATTTAACATGTCCGTTTACAGAAACAAGCGGTTTGCGATCCTCAGGATCAACAGCGCCTTGAGGCCGCTTAATGACGTAGAAGCTAGCTACGCCAAGTGCTACGATACCAACCACAACAATAAGTGCAAACATCATTTTGCATTCCACCTCCTGAGTATAGATGTGTAATCTGAATTTAACAGCAAGCTGTTTCAGTTGCCATATTGCCTCAACAATGAGGGTAGAGAAAAGCAGTTCGGCAGTTCATTATAAGTATATACATACGTTCGACAATATGGTGTGATATTCCTTCTTATTATGACTTTTTTACGACAAAATGGGCAAAACTCTTTTCGAAAATGAAGCAAATCAGTTACAATTTAAGGATAAGGTACCAAATTTCTTTTCTATCTCAAAAAAGTGCAGAAAAGCGTAAAAAATTCTAGGTATTTTCTCATATTTTTACTATTTTTATAGAATTTATCCCAATTTCTAATCCTTTATCGTGTATAATCTCTTGTGTGCAGCATGATATACATAAAGGTGTAAGGAGGCACAGTTCATTGTCTTTATCAGCAAAAAAGATATTATTATTAGTTTTAGTAGTTATATGTTTAGTTTTAGTTGTGATGCAATTCATAAATCGATCAGCAGAGCCGACTTCTGAACAGGCCCAAGAAACACTGAGTAAGCTTCCTGAACAAGAAACCGTTAAAGAAAAAGCAAAGGGTGACGAGGAAGCGCACAAATATCGAGTGTATTATATTACTATTGAAAAAATCGAAAATGGTACATACAGCGGAACAACAAAAGAAGGAACGGGCATTAAATTTTCCGATAAAAATTTAAATGAACCGATTCCAAGCAATTTGAAAAAAGGGGATATCGTTAAAGCATACTTTGATCTTGAATATAGCACGAAAGGTCTAGTCAAAGTAGAAAAGGTAGACGAGATACCAGATGATGACGAGAGCTCAAGTTAATTGAGCTCTTTTTTTGTATTTTACGAATGTGGTAAAATATTGAATATATATAGACGCGGTATAGGGGGAAGAAGATGATAGCAGCAATTATAGTAGGAGCGGTAATTCTTTTAGCTTTGATTATTAAAGGGACTGTAAAGTCTAGAAGCTTTCGCTTGTATAAAGAGGAGCTTCCAGATGAGCTTGGAATACATAAAGATAATGGTTTTGAAGATATTGTTCATTCACTAGAAGATTCTTTACCGGCAGCCTATGTTCAACAGGTGAAACAGCGTATGAAAGGGCGAAATACAAAAGCTGATGAAGTAGAATGGACGTTTTTTGAGATGAAGCGCTACTTTTTATTAAATGCAGTCATCAAAGACGTACCGATGTTTAGTGAAAAAGTGGATGAAGTGTGGCACGAAATGATTATGTTTACAGTAGATTATGAGCGTTTTACAGAACACTTTTTCAACCGCTTTTTGCATCACCAGCCAAATGTAGATACAGCTCCGTCTCCACAGCCGGATAAGCGAGCATTTTTCGATTGGATGTATGCTCATTTGTTTGACATAACGGGTAACAGCCGACTGCTTTGGGGGAAATTTTTTCAGCATCCGCTTGGTAAAAATACACTTCAAGATTTTCAAAGATTGTCAGAAGATGAATTACTAGATCGCTATTTTTTAAGAAACGGCAAATGGGAAAAACAGCAGAGAGCCCTGGTTCAAACGTTAAAAGAAGAAGTCACTGCTGCTCGAAAAAGAAAAAAAACGGGCGGATCAACTTATTTTAAAAAAGCGGCTAAAAAAGGAAATGTATCAAACGAACTTCTTCTTCAAGGCTTTGTTTTTTATTCTCTCTACAAAGCCACCAGCTTTTCAAGCCATATGAATGAGCTGCTGCTATATAAAAAGACGATGTATGCGGGAGATACAGCCTCTTACAGCGGGTATAGCTGTTCAAGCCCCTGGGAAGACAACCGCCACCATCACCACAACGATGGAGGTCATCACCATCATGACAGCGGCAGCAGCTGTTCGAGTTCAAACTGCAGCAGCTCTAGCTGTTCAAGCTCCAGCTGCGGGAGTGGGTGCAGCAGCAGCTGATAAAGTAAAAAAACTCGTTTTATACGAGTTTTTTTACTTTAAATGCAACAACGACAAAATGATTCACTGACAAGCAATGAAAAATTTGGTATAATCGTTACGTTTTTAAAAAAGGAGAGACAGTGAAAATGAATATTTTATGGGACTTTGATGGAACCATCTTTGATACCTATCCAACGATTGTAAAAGCATTCAAAGAATTACTAACAGATCAAACAATCTCAGAAGATGATATTTTGAAACAAATGAAGATATCTTCTGACGTAGCAATTAAGCACTTCGATATTGAAAAGTCTTTGTTTGATAAACACTTCCATGTGCTTGAACAGAAAATCAATCCTAAAGATAAGCCTGCTTTTCCTCACGTAGAAGACGTACTGAGCTTTGCGGATACAAATGTAATTGTTACGCATAAATCTAGACAGTCTACTCTTGATATTCTGGCATTTTTTAATATGGAGCACTATTTTACGGAGATTATTACAAAAGATGATGGCTACAAACGAAAGCCTGATAGCGGCGCTTATGCCTATCTTCACGATAAGTATCAGCTCGATTTAGTGATTGGAGACCGCGAGCTCGACTTAAAACCTGCCCGTGAACTGGGAATCAAAACATGTGCATTTCAAAATGACGACATCGAAGCAGATTATCACCTTACATCATACGATCAATTCTTTACAACTGTCGTAAATAAAAACTCGTGAAGCTATTCTTCACGAGTTTTTATTTGTTCAGGCTTATGTACTTCGGGAATTTCACCGAGCGTATAGTTCGCTACTTTTGTAATGTTACTATTAGCAAAAAAGTAAAACTCTCCGTCAACTCCGCGAATTTTTGTCGTGCGCAATCCAATTTCTTCAACAGTTCCTTTCGTATCATTTATGGATACGTGATCTCCTACTGAGAATTGATCTTCAAATAGAATAAAAAAACCGTTTAAAATATCTTTAATCAAATTTTGTGCACCTAAGCCTGTAATAAATCCTGCTACGCTAATACCAGCTAAAAGTGCTTTCATATTAATTCCGATTGCTTCTAAAGATGTGATAAGTACAATAAAATACACGACGTACATGACAATGCTCAGACAAAGCTTTTTCAGCGTTATTTCTTTACGTTCGTTGTACCTCAGCAGCTTGGTTTTAAATCTGAAATCAAAGATTTTATTAATTACACTACGAGCAAACCTGATAACGATTTGAGCAATAATAAAAATCAAGATAATCTTTATAATTACTTCGCTAATGTCAATCCACTTACCAGTATTAAATAAAGTTTGCTGTACCCACTGTATGTCTTTCATGATTAAGTCCCTTTCTTGCTTTATAAAATTTTCTCTACTGAATAGTATAATTTATTTTTAAAAATATACTACTAGAATTTATTAAGAGGCGTTTGAACTATTGGTTTATTTTAATTTATTTGTATTTGGTACATGTAATGAAAACTCCTTAATTTAGAAAAAGTGAAAATCTTCAGGTATAGATATTTTTAAAACATTTCTTTATACAAATATTAAATAAAACCTTATAGCAGAGATTAGTATAGATCTTATTAACAAACATTATATACAGATATTAAAGAAAGAAAAATCCTGTAAAAACCCAATGATATCAAGGGTTAGAGAGGGAATTACTTTTCAATAAATAACTGTGTGGAAAATAGACCTTTTTTGTGAACAGCATTCTTTAGCTAAAAGATGTTTTTTATAACAACAGATATGGAAACTATTTTATTCACTATGTTTTTTCTTCTATAATAGACGGATTTTAAAACTCACAGCATGAAGATTTCTATTAAAAGTATGAATTATTTCTACTGTGGATAAAAATCGTCGTGTTAAAGAGTAAATAATCTGGAAATCATCGTTAATAAAAAAATAAAAGGGATGTTTTTATTAACAAAGAGGATGATATAACAGTCATTGAATATGTTTTCTTTCTTTTGTGGATAAGTATGAAGGTATTTTTTTAGCCATATTCCGTAGTTATACACAAGAAATATCATTTGTTTGAACTCATTCCGTTTAGATAGATAGAATAATGGAATTGGATAGCTGCAAAAAGGGGTGTTTGTTTGCACTATTTGTATCAAAAAGAGAAGAGAAAGGAGAGAAAATAAAAAAAAGACATGCCAAAGAAGCCCCTTATGAAGCTGTAAGTTCGGCAGGGACTTGATCTTGAAGATTTTTTGAAAGCTCTTTTCGAATGAGCGTACGGATTTTTCCACCGTAATTTTCAACGACTTGAGCATCATGGCTGAAGAAGGCCTGTTCAATCAGAGAATAAAGGGCAGACTTCACTCGTTCGATACCATATTCAAAAGAAAGCTGAACCAAATCAGCGATGTCTTCGTTTTGGAATGAAGACATAACAATTCCAGTAGAATCTGTGCTGTGTCCAGATAATTTTACAAAAGTCTCTTCAATAGTACGTCGAATCGCCGCATCGTATTGATCTTTCTTTTCTTGTTTTGACATCTTGCCATTTTTAGCTCCGTCTTTTAAAACAAAGAAAATAGTAGATCCTTGGACAACAGTTTTAAATGCGCTCGTCTGTGTTTCAGCTATTTTTTGCATCATACCTTTGTAGTGAGTATATTTCGGCGTGAAAATTTTATAGTCATTAAAGCTAATTTTTGAAGTGTTTTCTCCAGGATTAAACTGACGCTTAATCGTATCGTTGTCATAAACCAATTCTTTGCGCAGCTCTAAGCGAAGGGCATTTACGTTTTCAATTAGAATAAGTTCTTCAAAGCGAGTATATTCTAATTCCATAAACCCAAAGCCGTGTTCTTCAAAATATTGAGGATAGGGAACAATACAAATATTGATTCCTTTGCCGCTGCGAGAATAAGAAATTAATTCTGTTTCCGCTAATACTATATTGTTGTTGCGAACTGTTCGAACTGTACAATCCAAAGCGGCTGCAATCTCTTTTTCAGAAACATCACAAATAATACCTCTTTCATCAACGTGAAGGAAGTGATAAAAAATTAATTGTGAAATTTGAGATTTAGATAAACGGTGATGCTCTGCCACTGTTTTGATTGTAGGGTTCCCATGAGCGTCTAGGTCCATGTGATCTTCAATATCTTTATATTTTTCTACGGTGCTAGACAATTGGCGAATAATTTGTTTTCCAATTTTCGCAAATTCTTTTTTTATCATGAGAATCCCTCCAATCTATTTCATATCAACAATAATTTATTAGGGTAAAATAACAAAGAATACCTTGTGAAAATTATATCAATAAGAAACAGAATCGCAAACGAACGAGTAGTACGCTAAAAACGGCAAAAGGTTCAAAGAATGCTGTCATATCAAGGGGTGCAGCGTATAGGTTTTTTAGTACGACAAAAACGGCAAAAGCAAGCAAGCGCCGGCAGAACAGTGTTTGTTACGATCAGTAAAAATCAAAAAAAACTTTATGCGTTTTAGTACGTAAAAAACGGCAAAAGGCTCAGTATAGTACGCCAAAAATAGCAAAAGTGAAGAGTAGTACGCTAAAAACAGCAAAAGTTATCTCGATTCACCTAAAAAAAGGTAAAAAAATCACTTCTCTGATCGTTGTAAATAACACAATGAATTTCATCAGTACGTCAAAAATGGCAAAAGCTATTTTTAGTACGTGAAAAACGTCAAAAACGACGTAGTAGTACGACAAAAACAGCAAAAGTTTTTGTTTAGTACGTCAAAAATGGCAAAAGCTTTATATATGCTGCGAAAAAAATAAAAAATGGGGTTTGAAAAGGCAATAACAAAGGGAAAAGCAACGTTTAGTACGCAGAAAACGGCAAAAGTAGTGAAGGAGTACATCAAAAACGGCAAAAGGTAGGATTGTTTTACGGAAAAAAGAGAATAATTAACAATTAATAAGGAATTAAGAGTAAATAAAATGAATGTAGTACGTCAAAAATGGCAAAAGAATCACAGTGGTACGTCAAAAACAGCAAAAGGTAGTAATTAGTACGCTAAAAACGGCAAAAGAAGCGAAGAGGTACGTAAAAAACGGCAAAAGCTTCTGGTTAGTACGTTAAAAATGACAAAACTTCCAAACCATGAAATAAAAGTAGAGGGATATTTTGTATTTATAAGCTGAAAGTGGCAAAATATCAAATAAAAAAGAAGGGAACAATTTACCCTTCCAATGTTTCTCTATGTTCTCCTCCAAAATAGTCTTGAATTTCATAATTTTGAAGAGGAATAAAAGAGATTTCAAATCCTTGAAGTTTTTGCTGATAACTTTGGATCAGTACTTGATTGCTAACAAACTCTGCTAGAGATTCATTAATTAATTTTAGATTGACATCAATTTTCTTTGAACGAAAACGAACTTTTGAAGCAAAATATTGATACGGGTAAAAATGGGTGTAAGACTTCTCTTGTAAATAACAATCTAATCGCTCTTTTTGAAATGCATACAGCAGCAAAGAAGACAGCGAGTTATCTTTAAACTTTTTAATAACATCACTGTAAATTTGTACAAACTGCTGATTTAAAAAGCCTTGATGCGTATCGTCGCTAAATACGATGGTTGCATATCGTCTGCCCGTTACTTCATCGGTTTCAATAACAGCCTTTTGGAAGAAGTTGATCGCAAATTTTGTATCTCTGGAATTTTTCTTCTTTGCTACACCTTCTACGTGATATCTGGCAATTTTCATAATGCGGGCTTCAACCGCTTCGTAGTTTTTTACACCTTTTGAATTATAAATTTCTTTCACGATATCCGCTAAATCAAGCGTCACCGTTTTTTCTTTATAAAACATCTCGTCGCGCTGTGAAAGGGCAAACTGGATAATTTGAGAATCTTTTGGATCTAATACCATATTTCGTTTGGAAAGAACCGTTTGATTATCATTCACAGGGATAATGGTGCGAATGAAATATTCTTCATCAACTTTATAGTCATTATATAAAACGACTTCTTGGGAGTTTGTTTTAACTTCCATATTGGTTTTAAGAGAATGACTTTCATTTGAGAAGATAGGGGCCTCTACCCACGAATTTAATCGTTTATCAATCCAGTTGCTTAAATTTCCATTGTATTTTTCTAATATGATTTCAGCAATTAAAAAAGTAAAGTCCGTGTGAAATGCTTTCTCTATTTGATAATTCATTTTTGAATCTAAATAAGGAAAATCGGTAATGTTTGTTTTTTTACTTTTAGCCCATGTCTCTACTTCTTTTAACTTTATCTTTAAAATATCTTCAGGTTTTTCTACGCCAAACAGCTTTTTTAAGTGTTCGGTATCCACTTTTTTATCCATCACCTTTTTGGCCAATTCAATGTCTTCAAAAATAGGATTAGGCTTTTCTGCTTTAATATCTTTTTTTAACGTTTGCAGCCAGTTTTTCTTATTTGATTGTCTTCTTTTGTAGGCTGGGTTTCGTATTTCCTTAGGATTTATTAATTTATTCTCTAAAACAAACGTATCTTGCAATATATTTAAAATGTAGTCTTCTATAAAATCTTTTTCATTCGAAAAAAACGAATGAGAATCATATAAAAAGTCTATGCACTTTGCTTTGATATTGTCATCGATCGCATCGCTGATTTGTTTAATAAGATAAGGAGAAAAATTAGATGGTTCGTTCATGTTGACCTCCTCTGTATGTATTTAATCTGTAACAATCTTATTATATCTTTTTTGAACGATACTCTAAAGGCTAAAAGGAAAATTCGTTTTTGTGAATGCTGTTTTATATTAAATTAGCCTAACTGGCTATTAGTACATATAAAGGCTTATTGCAAAGATAAAATGCTTTCTTTATAGAGCTTGTACAATATAAGTAGGTACTTTAGATGTAAGGAGAGTATTATAGTAGTTTTATAAAAGAGAAAAGCAAAGTACATTCATTGAGTTTGAAAATGGAAAAGTTTATACTTGCCAAGTACACTCTTTTTACAAATAGGGGGAATAAATATGTTGTTAAAACCTAAAGCAATTTTTTTAGATATGGACGGTACGATATTAAATCGCTCCAATAAAGTAAGTATTCAAACAAAAGAAATCATTGACGAATTACGAAAACAGGGAATTTTTGTTTTTATTGCTACGGGAAGAGCGTTTGATGAAATAGAAGAGTTAGTTCCTGAAGGCTTTCAAGTGGATGGATTTATCACGTCAAATGGTATGGCAGGGTACGTAGGAAAAGAATCAGTCTTTCAGCACTCGCTTTCGCTTCAATTGGTGGAAACTATTATTGAAAAAGCAAGAGCGAACAAGGTATACTACGAGCTTTTCCCGTATGGCACATCTCGCGTGACGTTAAAACAAGATCAGTCCTATGTGGAAAATGAAATTAGAGAGCCAAAGCCAGACAGTGTGGAAATTAACGAATGGCTTTCTCGTAAACAAGCGATTAAAGAAGAAATTGACTGGAAAGATTCCGTAGAAGGAAGCGAATTTTCAAAGTTCTATTTCTTTGCAAGAACGCACGAGCATATCGATAAATGGAAAGAGGAGCTTGAAGAACTTAAAAAAGAAATCGACTTTACAACTTCTACTTCATCTAAACACAATGTTGAAGTGATGGTGGCAAACGTAAATAAAGCAACGGGGATTCAGCAAATGCTAAAACATTTTAATTTGCCCGAGCAAGACATTCTAGCAATTGGCGACAGCAATAATGATTTACCAATGTTTCAGTTTGCCAGCTATGCCGTAGCGATGAAAAATGCGCCGGATCATATTAAAGAAATTGTCGATGACGTAACGGAATTTAACTGTGACGAAAACGGCGTATCCCATTATCTTTCTAAATTTTTATTGCAAAAATCTACTAGAAGTAATCCCGTTTTATAAAAATTAATCTATTTCACCACAATGCATTATAACCAGCCCTTCAAAACATCGTCTTTTAGGCGGTGTTTTTAGTATACATAAGATGAAAAGTAAACCGTTCATTATTTTTAGTTATAGCACTCTTAGCTAAAAAGAATAGCTAAGAATAAATCTTCTATAACTTAAAAATTATGTTATAAACAACATAATTATATAACTATCCTCGTAACTATCCCTGCAAAACACCTCTCAGCCCTGATGAGTCCCACCATGCCAAAGCATAAAACATTTTAAAATCTAAACTTTTTCTTTCTTTAAACTTTTTATAAAATGCGCAGAAAAGGGATTGTATCTCCGTATATTTAATGCTAATATAACATTTAATGAAAATAGTATAACATATTTAGTTTTATTTTATAATTAGTATGACATAAATGTTGAGTTCAATCGTTTTTTTTTGAAGTGTTTATAATCACAGTTTCCACAATATTAGTCCACTCATTACCAATAAAATATGTATCTTGCAAGCTACTAAATGATAGTTGAACAAAAAATGCTAGCGTTATTAAACTATTAAAATCAAAGAATAGGAAGGTTTAATGTGAATAAAAGAAAAATTGTCTATATAGTTTCCGACTCAGTAGGTGAAACGGCTGAGCTGATGGTAAAAGCAGTTTTAACTCAATTTAGTGGAGAAGATATTGAAATTCAAAATACTTCTTACGTAGAAGATGAGCGAAATATTGATAATATCATTGCTGAAGCAAGGTGTAACGAGGCCATCATTGCGTATACTATCGTCATCCCACCTTTAAAACAATATCTTGACCAAAAGGCACAAGAAGAAGGAATTGTAGCCATTGATTTAATGACCCCACTTATGAGTGCCTTTAGCCAAACCTTTAATAAAGAACCTAATCTCCAACCGAGATTAACGAGAAAATTAGACGATAACTATTTCCGAAGAGTAGAAGCAGTTGAATTCGCTGTTAAATATGATGATGGACAAGACTTCAGAGGCATCAAGCGAGCTGATCTAGTGTTGATTGGTGTTTCGAGAACATCTAAGACGCCACTTTCTATGTATTTAGCTCATAAAAGTCTTAAAGTAGCGAATATACCTTTAGTTCCAGAAGTGACTCCTCCTGATGAACTTTTTACTATTCCGAAAAATAAATGTATTGGTTTAGTTATTACACCGGATAAGCTCAATGAAATCCGAAAAGAACGATTAAAAAATTTAGGTTTAGCGTCTCAAGCCAATTATGCCAATGTAGATCGAATCCTTGAAGAGCTGGACTATGCTGAGAAAATTATGAAGCGCATTGGCTGTCCTATTGTTAATGTCTCAGGTAAAGCAGTTGAAGAAACCGCTGAAGTGATATTGAGCATGTTAAAAAAGGACAAGATGAAAGGGTATGTATAAAAATGCCCATTATGTAAGACAGATAACTTGTCAGACATACTTAATCTGTAGAGAGTCAGGTAGAACAGGCGTGTTGCTAAAAGGTGCTTTTTTAAAATATAAAAGATAAGGAAGATTTTGATGAGCAATGTATATAAAAAAACAGACGTTATCTTAATTGGGGCCGGAGTGATGAGCGCAACGTTGGGATCTTTACTAAAAGAGTTAGCGCCGGAATGGGAAATCAAAGTATTCGAGAAACTCGCAGATGCAGGAGAAGAAAGCTCGAATGAATGGAATAACGCAGGGACTGGCCATGCTGCACTGTGCGAGTTGAACTATACATCTGAACAAGCTGACGGATCTATAGATATTACGAAAGCAGTGCAGATTAATGAACAGTTTCAGCTTTCAAGACAGTTTTGGTCGTATCTTGTAAGCAGTAATTTAATTCATCATCCGCAAGAGTTTATTATGCCAATCCCTCATATGAGTTTCGTACAAGGAGAAAAGAACGTATCCTTTTTGAAAAAACGTTTTGAAGCGCTATCAAATAATCCGTTGTTTCAAGGGATGGAATATTCGGATCGTCCTGAAAAGCTAAAAGAATGGATGCCGCTTGTTATGAAAGGCCGTACATCGACTGAAGCAATTGCGGCAACCAAAATCGACTCAGGGACGGACGTGAACTTTGGGGCTTTAACTCGTATGTTGTTTACACATCTAAAGAATAAAAGCGTAGAAATTAACTATAACCACAGCGTTGAAAATCTAACACGTAACGCAGACGGCTTGTGGGAAGTGAAAGTACATGATATTCATAGCGGTAAACAGGAATACCACACGGCGAAATTTGTTTTTATCGGAGGAGGAGGCGGAAGTCTGTCTTTACTCCAAAAAACGGGTATTCCTGAGTCCAAACATATTGGAGGGTTTCCGGTAAGCGGATTATTTATGGTATGCAATAACTCCGAAGTTGTAGCGCAGCATCACGGGAAAGTGTACGGAAAAGCAAAGGTTGGCGCTCCGCCGATGTCGGTTCCGCACCTTGATACACGCTATATCGACCGCAAAAAAACACTGCTGTTTGGACCTTTTGCCGGATTTTCACCAAAGTTCTTAAAAACGGGTTCAAATTTGGATTTAATCAATTCTGTAAAACCGAATAATATTTTAACGATGTTAGCAGCAGGCGTCAAAGAGATGGGCTTAACGAAATACTTGATTCAGCAGGTGCTGTTATCTAATGAAAAGCGTATGGAAGAACTTCGCGAGTTTATTCCATACGCAAAAAGCGAAGACTGGGATATCGTCGTAGCGGGTCAGCGTGTACAAGTAATCAAAGATACGGAAGCCGGAGGTAAAGGAACTCTTCAATTTGGTACCGAAGTTGTGAGTTCAGCTGATGGTTCCGTTGCTGCATTGCTCGGTGCTTCGCCAGGTGCTTCGACTGCCGTTCATGTCATGCTTGAAGTGCTGGAAAAGTGTTTCCCGGAGCATATGAAGAAATGGGAATCAAAAATAAAAGAAATGATTCCTTCTTACGGCTTGTCACTGGTAGAAAATCCAGCGCTTTTTAACGAAATTCATGCTTCTACAGCACAAACGCTTGATTTAAGTAAAAAAGAACTTGTGTACCAATGATTTTAGGCAGCCTTTGATACGTATACTCTATATTAAAAGAGTTTTTTAGATAGTTAAAGCATTTAAACGACATGTGAAATCTATAAGAAAAAATGAGGGAAGTTCGTTATATAACGGACTTCTTTTTATTTATTTCCTTTACTAGCAGAATTTACTTCGTATTCATGATATAATTACTTATTAGTAAGCGTTTACATATAATGGAGTGGAAAATTGGAAAATAGCTATTTCGAGGAGCCGATAAAAGATGATTCTAACTAATACATCTTTACTAACGAAAGAACAAACGATTTTTAACCATACAGGGAATAAAATTAAATTAGAAGACAGAGAGATTGATATTGTTGCTCGATTTGAAGAGCCTCTTGTTCTAGTTTTAGGAAATGTCCTAAGTAACGAAGAATGTGACGAACTTATACAGCTATCCAAAGATAAAATGCAGCGATCAAAAATTGGTGCTGCACGTGAAGTAAACAGTATTCGAACGAGCAGCGGCATGTTTTTTGAAGAAAGCGAAAACGAGCTTGTACATCAAATCGAAAGACGACTTTCTAAAATCATGGGACCATCTATTGAATATGCTGAAGGTCTTCAAGTTTTAAAATACTTACCTGACCAAGAATACAAAGCACATCACGATTATTTCACTTCTGCAAGTAAAGCATCTAAAAACAACCGTATTAGTACATTGGTTATGTACTTAAACGATGTCGAAGAAGGAGGAGAAACTTATTTTCCTAAGCTGGGTCTTTCCGTATCTCCGACAAAAGGAATGGCCGTGTACTTTGAATATTTTTATAGTGATGCTGAACTTAATGATCGTACTCTCCACGGGGGAGCTCCTGTTATAAAAGGAGAAAAGTGGGTCGCTACCCAGTGGATGCGCAAACAAAAAATTCGATCGTAAAAACAAAGGTTTGAAGAGCCCTATTAGCTATTGTTAATGAGGGCTCTTATTTATGTTACAAAAAAATAGCAATCATGTTAGCCAGTTATTATATTGAAATATTCACACTTATTCTATTTGTGCGGCTATTCCTTATTCTTATAAGGCGGTAGACGATAAATGTATTTGTAGTGTAAAATATCCTCATGATTAAAAATCTGGATACAAAAAAATGAAAAATGTGTTCGAGAGATAAAAATAAAATAAATGCTATTTAAAATAATGACTTTAAAACAGGTAACCAATTTTTATAACAGTTGCACGAAAAAACTCGTGAAAGGTATTTTCACGAGTTTTTGTTTTTAGGTGATTTACACTATTTATAAAATCATTTTACTTTTATATAGTAGATAGGGAACGTGTTAAAGGAGGACCCGGGTTTTGAAAGAAATAAAAGCAATTATTTACGCGATGCTCGCGACGTTTATGCTGCTTCTTACTGGATGCAGCGATGAGCAGGCAAGTCATTCAAGCACATCTTCTGCCGATACAAAACAAGCAGTTCAAGTAGAAGATTCATCAGATCAAGAAGACGATCATAGTCCTTCTAAAGCAAATCGTGAAGATGTAGTAGGTGAGGCGGCTACGGTAGAAAGAGTAGTGGACGGTGATACGCTTAAAGTGAAAATGCTGAACGGAAAGACGGATCGAGTGCGACTACTTCTTGTTGATACCCCCGAAACAAAGCATCCCAAACTAGGCGTACAGCCCTTTGGTCCAGAAGCATCTGCTTACACCAAAAAAAGGCTAGAAGGACAGGAAATCACCCTTGAATTTGATGTGCAAGAGCGTGATCAATATGGACGTTTGCTTGCTTATGTATGGATAGACAATGAACTGTATAATGAAGAGCTGCTAGCAAAAGGGTTAGCCCGCGTAGCAGTATTTCCTCCTAATACAAAGTACGTAGATGAATTTAAGAAAATACAGGAGCAGGCTCGAAAAAGCGAAAAAGGCATCTGGAGTATTGAAAACTATGCACAAGAAAAAGGATACAATACGGATGCTGTAAAAAATCAGTCCTCTTCTAAACAAAAGGATACTCAGTCCGCCAAAAGCTGTGAAGGTAAAATAAAAGGAAATCAAAACTCTAAAATTTATCACGTGCCAACTGGGGCGCACTACAATCAAACCATGAACAACGTCATTTGGTTTTGTACCGAAAAAGATGCGCAAGAAGCAGGATACACAAAAGCAAAAAACTAATAAAGAAATTCAGTAACTGCTGAATTTCTTTTTTTTGAGTTAAGTAAGTATTTGTATAGGAGTGGCTAAATACCATCCAACAAAGAGCGACCAATCCGTATAAGAAGACGCAGTGGCCATATGAGCAGCTGAGGCACTTGTAAAAGAATTTCTGCTAAAACTTCCCATCCACTTACTGTAGTATCTTTCTGCTGACGGCGTTTTTTCATAGTCATCATCCATTCATTTGAAAATATACATTAATTATACAATGAAAGGAAGATTAGGAGTTAATTTTTTCTTTCTTTTCTTTTTCGTGTTAAAGTAGATAGGTAAGAAGGTTTGCTACAAATAACGCAAGCGAAGAGAATAAAGGGAGTTTGAAAATCGTGAAAATAAGGAAAGCAAGAAAAGAAGATGCTTCTGCTGTAACGGAATTACTTTATGACATGCTTGGCAGTATTGCGCGCTCTCACACAGCGGCTACAACGAATGAAGAAGCGCTTTTAAGGCTTAAAGCGTTTATTCTGTCTGAGAAGAATCGCTATAGCTATCATCATATTACAGTCGCAGAAGTCGACGAGAAAGTAGTTGGACTTATGCTTTGCTACGAAGGAAGTATGTTACAAACGCTTTATGAACCAGTTAAGCGTTTTGTACGTGCTAAACTTAATAATCCAGCGTGGGAAATTGATATAGAAACTGAACATGGAGATTATTATATTGACTCTCTATGTGTAGATGAAGCTTATCGTGGAAAAGGGATAGGAACGGCTCTTTTAAATGTAGCCAAGCAAGAAGCCAAAAAGCGTAAGATGTTTTTATCGTTAAACGTTGAATATAATAACGTAGAAGCCAAAAAATTATACCAGCGTATAGGCTTTCAAGAGCATAAAACCATTTTTATTGATAAAAAACCATTTTTTTATATGAAGACTGCTTGAGCATCTTTACGGTAGTATTTTTTGTGATAAAATGGATATATAAGTAAAATAATAAGAACCAACAGCTCAGCACTTTTGCTGAGCTTTCCTGTAAATCGCGTAAACGTATCAAAATGGAAAGAATCCTACATCCAATGGACCATAAGCAAGCGGTCATGAAAGTATGTTTGCTGATGTGCCACATGAAAGGAGCGTGCATGAACATCAGAGATCTTCCGTTTAATATGAGTTATCGATTTAATGAACAGCTTCGAGAAGTTCCGGTTAACCCACACCAAATGAAGCAGGGAATTATCTATTTAAAGAAACGAGCTCTTGAAGAAGAGGATGAGTGTGCCGCTGCTAAAACATATGGACATATTGGTGTATATGAGCGCATACTTGGGGAATTAACGAGCAGTGAAAGACATCTGCTGCTGGCCATTTATCTATATGACCGGCATGCTGATACAATAGGTGAATTTTTGAATACGATCCGGCTTGGACATACATATCACTGGCAAGAACAGTGGGATAAAGCGAATGAAACGTTTCAGCTACTCATTGAACAATTAAAAGCAGATGAAGACCTTCACATATATGAAGACTTTATCTATCAGCATTATGGAAAATGTTTACTTGATCAGCGGATTGTTTCCAGAGCACACCACTATTTTCAACGCGCGTTAGAAATTCGATTAAAAAAAGGCGATAAAGAATTAATTGAGTCAACTAATTCCTGCATCCGTCTTTGTTTAAATAAATTAAAACATTCCTAGTATACATAAAAGATAAATGACTCATCGCCTTGGTTACACATAATGCATAAACTTTCCGTTTGACAAACGTATGTGAACATATTATAGTCATACATGGCAATTTAAGAATACGTAATATAAAAACTAAACATAAGCGTCTCTTCTCTTTTGGAGAAGGGGCTTTTTTATGTGAATTTTTATGCCGAGGAGGGTTTAATCGATGGGTAAAACAGTAAAAGATGTCATCTTTTTATTAATAGGCTCGTTTGTATTTTCACTTGCAGTTAACATGTTTGTCATTCCAATAGGACTAGGTGAAGGCGGCGTTACGGGTATATCAATTATTTTATATTATACAACGCATCTTTCAACGGGCATCACTAACTTTATTTTAAACGGTATCTTGCTTATCGTAGGGTATAAATTTTTAGAGAAAAAAACCATCGTCTATACGATGATTACGATTATCGCTACATCTATTTTCCTTCACGTAACTGAAGGCTGGGGTCTTCATCTTCATGAAGAACTCATTGGCATGGTTTTTGCCGGTGTACTGCTAGGCGTTGGAATTGGGATGATTTTGCGAGTTGGTGGAACAACAGCAGGTTCAGCCATTATTGCTCGAATTCTAAATAAATTTTTAAACTGGAAAGTCAGTCATGCACTTTTAATTGTTGATTTACTAGTGGTATTGGCTTCTTATTTTATTATTGGAATCGAAAAGCTATTATTTACAATCCTCATGCTGTACATTACAACAAAAGTAATTGACTTCGTTATTGAAGGGTTCGATGCGAAAAAAGCCGTTACCGTTATTTCAAGCAACAAAAACGAAGTAGCGGATCAAATTAATGAACAGCTTGATCGCGGAGTAACGATTCTAAACGGTCGAGGGAACTATACAAAAGAATCAAAAGAAATCTTGTATGTGGTCATTAATAAACAAGAGCTTATTAAACTTAAAAAGCTGATTAAAAAAATTGATGATGAAGCATTTGTGATTGTACACGATGTACGAGATGTAATTGGAAAAGGATTTTTAAGCGCATAAAGCTGTGGTTCTTGGCAATTTTTTCTGACGTTGGTGTTCTCCGAAAAAGTATGATATAAGTGTGTCTAGAGACAATTCAATATACGAAAGGAAGAACCCATATGCGTAATAAAAGGCATGTAAAACGTCTTCTTCAACGTCGAATTCGTTCTTTACGATACGTTGTCTTGATTTTATTTACGATACTGATCTTAAAGTACGTTAGTGAAATTATGTAACTTTTTTGTATGAGTCTTATCGCTCATTTGGAGTGCTTTTTCTTTTAAATTAGTAAACCAATTTGTATAATAGGTTTTAAGAAGGAGGAGTTCCATGAGCATTCCCAAACCATTAGTTCAGCTTAATCAACTCTTTATTGTTATAACGGTTTTGATCGCTTTACTTGCGGCAAAGTGGCTTTTACTTTTGCCTTTTCTTGTTGGAGTAGTCACACTTGCAACAAAGCGTAATCCCGTAATTATGGCAGGGAAAACGCTTCTCAAAAAGCCTGCTTCTTCTTATCAAATGGAAGACCAGGATCAGCAGCTTTTTAACCAATGGATTGCAACGATATGTATGGGAGTTGCTTTCATTTCCTTTTTAATGGGTTATACGCTTGTCGGCTATGTATTTAGTATAATGGTGATTCTTGCTGCTGGTGTAGCACTGATGGGATATTGTATAGGCTGCACGATTCGTTATCGATATATGATGTGGAAATATAAAAGAAAAAAACACGCTGCATAAACAAAGCCTCGATAAGGCTTTGTTTTTTTTATGCTCATTTGTATGGGTTAATCATCATAACGGGTGAAAACAAGTGTTAGAGTGCCTATATCCTTTAAAAACCTTTGTTGACAAAGTAAGGTAAACAAATTAAACTTTTTATGATAATAATAATCGTTACGATTTAAAAGGGGGAAGTTATAGTTAGAAACCGTACATAAAAAAAGATAGTTTTGAATAAAGGAGGGGTTTATATGAGAAAAAGGATAAGTTTGCTATGCTTAACGCTTGCTGCGATAGGTCTGCTAGCGGCATGTTCGAGTAACTCTGCGAGTACCGAAGAAAAGAGTAAAAAGAAATCACTTACTTTTGTATCGAATTTTCCAAGTGATACGCTCGATCCACAGTTAAATTATACAACTGTACGAGCCGGTATTGCCGAAACGTTAGTAAAAGTTAATGAGCAATTACAGATTGAACCGTGGCTTTCAAAAAAATGGAAAACAGAAGATGATGGGACGACCTGGGTATTTGAGATTAGAGACGGGATTACGTTTCAAAATGGCAAGGATCTAAATGCTGAAGCCGTGAAACATTCGTTAGAAAGAACGATAAAAGAAAGCGAAGCAATGAAAAGTGCACTTAAAATTAAAGAAATGAAAGCCAGTGGCCAAATCTTAACCATTACAACAACAGAGCCGCTTGCCACGCTGCCTTCTGAACTTGTTCATCCAAACACAGCAATTATTGATGTAGATGCTCCAGATACAAAAAGTAAACCCGTGGGAACAGGGCCATTTAAAGTAGCTTCGTTTAAACCTGATAATGAAATGAAAGTAAAAAAATATAAAGAATACTGGGGCGGGGAACCAAAATTGGATGAAGTTGTGTTAACATTTAATGATGATGAAAATGCACGAACGTCCGCTTTGCAATCAGGTGAAGCCGATATTGTGTACCGTCCGGCTATTGAAAGCTTAAACACGTTAAAAAAAGATTCTTCAATTGTAGTAGATATACAGCCGAGCCTGAGAAATCAAATGCTTTTCTATAATTCAAGGCAAGAAGCGTTTAAAGATAAAAATGTGAGAAAAGCGTTTGATGTATTATTAAATCCAAAAGATGTTGTCGATACAGCGCTTGCAGGTCAAGGATCCCCTGCAAATGGTCCATTTTTAAAGAGTTTAGATTTTTCGAACGATCAAAAAACGAAAACCTATGGACCAAGTGAGGCTCAAAAATATTTAGAAAAAGCCGGTTATATACTCAAGGATGGAAAAGCAATAAAAAATGGAAAACAGCTTTCCTTTAAGCTTGTTACATACCCTTATCGTCCAGAACTGCCTTTAATGTCACAAATGCTTCAGTCAGAAGCAAAAAAAATTGGTGTGAAAATAGACATTCAACAAGTGGAAAATATGGACGAGTATATGACAACAAAAAATGATTGGGGAATCGTTACATACAGTCTAGTAACCGCGCCGCGAGGAGATGCAGGATATTTCTTTAATGCTCTTTACATGGAGGGAGGAGCATTTAATGTAGGTCATTTTCATGAACCAGCATTAACTTCCATTATTAATAAACTCAATAAAACCGTTGATCAAAAAAAGCGCAATAAGTTAGCAAGACAAGCCGGAGAAATAGCAGAAAAGGAAACGCTGCACTCTTCGATTGTTCATCCGAATAATTTTGTAGCCTATAGAAAAAATGTAGAAAATTGGGTTACAACTAAAAGTGAATACTATGTGATAACAAAGGATTTAGATGTGAAATAGATATGAAATTAATTGGTAAAAGAATAATAGAATTACTCATTTTTTTAGTTATCCTATCGTTTCTCAGCTTTGTTTTGATGAAGCTGGCTCCAGGAGACCCAGTTAAGCAAATGCTCCGCGTAGATGACGTGGCAGTTTCTGAGGAACAAATAAATAGTTTGCGAACAGAGCTAGGGTTTAATGAACCTGTATATATTCAATATGTAAAGTGGCTGAAGCGCTTTTTTCAGTTTGATTTAGGGTCTTCGTATATGACAAAAGAGCCTGTCATTGATGAATTAGCCGCGAAGTTTCCGGCTACGCTGCGCTTGACGGCTGCATCTTTGGTTGTGATGCTGCTAATAGCTGTGCCACTCGGAACGCTGTCAGCACTATACCAGAATAAGTGGATTGATTATCTCAGCAGAAGTGTGTCCTTAATTGGAGCATCTATTCCCAGCTTCTGGCTCGGTCTTTTGTTTATACAGCTGTTCTCCGTGCGTCTTCAATGGCTTCCTTCAATGGGGACAGGCACAGCAGCTCATCTTGTGCTGCCTTCTTTAACGCTTGGTTTTGCCATGTCCGCTGTGTATATGCGAATGGTTAGAGCTAGTCTGCTAGAAGGACTGAAACAAGATTTTGTACGATCCGCTCGAGCAAGAGGAATAAGTGAAAGCCGCATTTTTATTTTTCACGCGTTCCGGTATAGCTTAACGCCCATCCTTACCATTTTAGGGACGAGCTTAGGCAGTTTGCTTGGAGGAACGGTCATTATTGAAGTGCTTTTTGCTTATCCTGGCATTGGAAAATTAGTTATTGATGCGATTATGAATCGTGATTATCCTGTGATTCAAGGGTATATTTTGTGGATGGGCCTGTTTGTTGTGTTAATTAATTCACTTGTGGATTTGAGCTACAAATATGTAAATCCCCAGCTCTATGTAAAGGGAGGGGATAAAACGTGAAAAAGCCGCAGCTTCCTTTTGTAGTGATAAGCGTTTTTGGTATTGCGCTTATTTTATTTTGTCTGTTTGGAAGTCAGCTAACACCGATGGATCCCACACAAGTCAATATGCAAGACCGGCTTCAAAAATCCACCGGTGATCACTGGTTAGGAACTGATCACTTAGGCAGAGATCTCTTTTCACGAATCGTAGCTGGAGCTCAGACCACAATTGGGACTAGTTTTCTTGTCTTAGCTCTTTCTCTTTTGATTGGAGTACCTGTTGGCTTAGTTTCAGCGTATATTGGAGGAAAAATAGACCGCTTTTTAATGAGAATTGTAGACGCTTTTTTAGCTTTTCCTGACTATATTGCAGCCATCGTCTTAAGCGGACTGTTAGGGCCTGGATTATTGAACTTAATTGCTGCGATGGTTATTGTAAAGTGGGTTGGTTATGCAAGGGTAGTGCGCAGTATTGTGCTTCAAGAAAAGTCAAAAGAATATGTGCTGGTTGCTAAATTAAACGGAGTGGGAACACTACCTTTAATCCTGCGCCACTTTCTTCCTCATGTGGGAGGACATATTCTTGTTCTTGCTACGCTGGATATAGGGAAAATTATTTTAATGATGGCTTCACTATCCTATATTGGACTAGGGACTCAGCCGCCTACTCCGGAATGGGGAACGATGCTAAATGAAGGCAGGGCCTACTTTTACAATGCTCCGCAGTTAATGTTGATACCAGGCTTGGCCATTATTTTATTTGTGCTGGCGTTTACAGCTTTAGGTGAATATATTCGAGGGAAATATCAAGTTAGTCGGTAAAAGAGGTGATCGTCATCGTTTTAGAAATAAAACATCTAGTCATTCATAATAAAACAAAACAAATTGTAAAAGGCATTTCTCTTAAAATCGAGCAAGGACAGTGGATGGCGCTCATTGGAGAAAGCGGAAGCGGTAAAAGTATCACTGCTGCATCAATAGGAAGGCTGTTGCCGTCAGGTGTCACGCTTAAAGGAGGCTCTATTACTTTTAAGCAGGAAGGATATGTGCCTATCCTTGGCAAAGATATTTCGTATATCTTTCAAGATTATCGAAGCGCTTTTACGCCTTTTTTAACAATCGGAAAGCAGTTTGATGAAACGATTCGTACACATAGTAAACTGTCTAAAAAAGATAGGAAAGTTGCTATTTTTCAGGCTTTAAAAGCTGTGAATTTACCTAATGAACGCGTGTATAAAAGCTATGCTTCTCAGCTGAGCGGTGGACAGCTTCAGCGAGCAGCGATTGCTTTAGCACTGGTGATGAAGCCTGCCTTGATTATTGCAGATGAGCCAACCACTGCTTTAGATAGTGTGGCAGCAGCTGAAGTTCTTCAGCTGCTGCATAAGCTGAAAGAAGAAGCAGGCTGTGCCATTTTATTCATTACCCATGATTTGCGTCATGTGCGGAAATATGCAGACCGAGCAGTCATTATGTTAGCAGGAGAGATCGTGGAAGAAAACAGTATCGAATCTCTTTTTCACGCTCCGGATCACTTTTATACAAAAAAACTGTTTAACGCCATTCCTTCTTTACAGAAAACGCCTGATCGATTGTTAGATACGCAGAAAAAAGTGTTGATATAGGAGTAAGATATGAAAGAAAAAAGTATATTACGCGTCACGCAGCTGGTGAAACAGTATAAAGACGTTAAAGCGCTAAATAATGTTTCCCTGCATATCGATAAAGGGGAATGCTTAGGGGTTGTTGGAGAAAGTGGCAGCGGAAAAAGTACGCTTGTAAAAAGTGTGCTAAGGTTAACAGAGATTCAGCAGGGAGAGGTATGGTTTGCAGAGAAACCTCTTCACCGGTTAAAAGGAAAAAAACTGCAGCAAGCTCGTCTAGGTATGCAAGTTGTATTTCAAAACCCCGCGGCTTCTTTTAATCCAAAAGTAAAAATCATCGATTCTTTGCTCGAGCCTTTGCGGCAGCAGCGAACCGTTCCTTCATTTTTATCTCATGTGAGCAGAAACGAAAAAGAAATCGCTTTTTATTTGTTAGAAAAAGTCGGGATTAGCGCAGAATATGCGTTGAATTATCCTCATGAACTCAGCGGTGGACAGCTTCAGCGTGTAGCGATTGCGCGTGCCATTAGCGTAGGTCCGTCTCTGGTACTATTAGACGAGCCAACAGCGAGTCTTGATGTTACGGTACAAGCGAAAATTTTAAATTTATTAAAAGATTTGCAGGAGACGTTTCAGCTATCTTATTTGTTTATTTCGCATGATTTAGCAGCGGTAAATTTTATGAGTACCCGCATGATAGTTATGCAGCAAGGTGAGGTTATTGATCAGTTTGAACGTGCAAAGCTATTTGATAAAAACAGACATCCCTATACAAAAAAGCTTGTGCGTTTATTTGAATAGAGAGTAAAGCTCTTCGTTTAATATACTAAACGAAGAGTTTTTTTATAAATGAGAATGAGACAAAGTCAGGGACGCGGCGGTGGAGTATGCATATGTATAAAATGATAGCCTGCTTGGCAGAGCATGACAAAACTAATGCTGAGTACAAGGAGAGGAATTAGCTTGTTTTTTCCTCGTTCTTCATATAGTCCGGCTGCGCTTAAAAGGAAGCCAACAGTAGCTAATGGAGGAGAGACGCGAAAGAATAAATCTGCAGCGGTAAACGCTTGATTTGTATATTTATAATAAAAAAATAGACCTGTAATCAATAAAAATAGCCCAATCCAAAACAGCGTAAGTTTTCCAAAAAGGGTTTTAGGCACTGCAATTTCACTCCTTTTGTCAGTCAAGTACCATAAAATACTAGCATAAAATGTTCTGGTTTGCATTAGAGAAAAAGAACGTGAATTATACAATAAGTGTAAAAAAACAGGTTTGAAGTAGGAGGAGATGAAGTATTCAAAGCGCTTCATGTAAAAAAATACATATCGTTGGATCTGTTGGAAGTGGAAAAACAACTCTTGCCCGTTTATTATCCCATGAATTAAAAGTTCCTCACTACGAACTCGATAATATTATGTGGGAACGAACATATGAAGGAGATAAAAGAAGAAGTGAAGCGGATAGAAAAAAGTGTTTACATCATATTTCAGCTTCAAAAGAATGGATTATAGAAGGCGTACACTATACGTGGGTGAATGAAAGTTTTAATAGAGCTGACCTTATTATTTTTCTCGATATCCATTATCTAAAAAGAATATGGTTTATTATAAAAAGGTATGTTCTGCAAAAAGCTAAAATAGAAAAAGCAAATTATGCACCGACGTTTTCTATTTTCATTAAAATGTTTCAGTGGAATTCAGACTTCGAAAAGCAAAGTAAACCTGAAATTTTGCATATCCTTCGTACGTCATATAACGATAAACTTATAATAGTGAAAAAGAGAGAAGAGATAGAGCACTTTATATCGTAAGAAAACGCCGCTCAGTTGATGAGCGGCGTTTTTTAGTTTTTATTCTATCAACATAGAATCGCCTTTTTTTTCACAAGCTTTTGCAAGGTTTTTGAGCAACTGATTAAGAAACTCTTTGTCCATTTTAAGCCACTCTTGTTTTTGCAGCCCTTCTACGATATAGGAAGAAAAAACCCACACGTCGTTTTTGATGGCAGAGCGATTTGTTTCAGCGATTACGGTTAATGCCTTAATGACAGCAGAGATCACGGAAACATCTTCTTTCCCATAATGACGAATTTGATAGAACGCTTTGTACAAATAATCCATAAAAGAAGGTTTTTCTAGCATGACGCGAATGCATCCTTTTTCATCGTAATAATAAGGAGAAGAAGAATAGCTTTGCCCAAGTTTGATAAACACTTGCGTGAGCTGTTCAATGCAGTTAATAGCTGTTTCAGGATCATTAATAGCGGGTGAAATAGCTCTTAATGCAATTTCACTCAGCTTTTGAATCCCTAACTTCACATCTTGAATCGACTCTTGATCATTTGTAATAAACAAACAATGAAGAAATTTTTCGTGTTTTAATGATTGATCGTGATGAATTACGCTTAACAGAGGTGTGTCTTCTTCGACATACTCACCGGGTGCTTTTTCAAGTTTCACAATAACATTATATTTAGATGCTAGTGTAGTTAAATGCTTGAGTTCAATATAGTGAATATATCCTTGTTTGTTACTTTTAATTTGCAGCGTGTTTTCACTATCAAAATTAAGCTGTTCTTCATTTTTTGATTGAGGTGATTTTTGCTGTTCTAGCTGTCGTTCTTCAATGGTTAGCATCGTTTTTTTGGCAATGTTTGAAATTAAGTTGCCGACTTTAATCCAGTTAATAACATGATGAATTAAAAATACAAACATACCTAGACAAATGAAAGCTACCAAAATGGCTAGTGAAGGAACAATGAAAGTGTTGCTGACTTGATTGCTTCGAACTTGAATAAGCAGTACAAGCACGTACACATACCCACCGATAAAAGTGCCAAGCACACGCTGGGTTTTGGCATCTGTATTAAAATTTTGAATCGTTCTAGGAGAAAACTGGCCTACAAACGTAGTCAGTACCACTAACACAGAAGAAAACGTAATCGTCGTCATCGTTAATAAGGAGTTTGACACTGAACTCAAAATAGTATGAGCAAGCTCTTTATCCGTTAGAAATACAGAAGGAACCAACTTTAACCACTGTTTATGAGCTGTTAAAAATCGGTCTATAAACGTACTAATAGTGGCTAAAACAAAAGCAACGATTCCGTATATAGAAGGAGTAATCCAAAAATTAGCTTTGATTCGATTTTGCTGTAGCTTTATTGACATAATGAAATCTCCCGTATCATGATTTAATAAGTTCGGACTTCTTTTAGCATGGAGAAAAAAGTTAGTCATACTTATCCACCTATTATTACCCGCATCTGCATGTGAAAAACTTCTTTAAGAAAAGTTTTATTGTCCATTTGTAAAGGGTAGAGATCAAAAAGGAGGAGAGAGCCGTGGCATTTGATTATTCACTTGACTTTGAGCATATGGATTTTAGAAAACATCCTGAAAAGTATAGAGTAGGAAGAGGAGAACAAGGAGTTCTCCTTGTTGAGCCATATAAAAGTGAAATTCTTCCTCATTGGCGTTTTCGAACACCTGAAATTGCTGAGGAATCGGCGGACGCCATTTATCAGCTTTTTTTAACCTACAAAGAAAAAAGCGATTTTGTTGGAATGGACATGGCCCGGAAATTTCTCCAAATGGGATACACGCGATCCAGGCGCTACGCGAACTACAAAGGCGGAAAGAAATACAGCAAAGGCGGAGAGCGTAACGAACGGCAAATTGATGAACAAAAAGCAGAATCGGCGGCTATTTTTATGAAAAAATGGAAGGAGGTACGAGAGAATAAAGAGTACTTAAAATTTAAAAAAGAGCATCAAAAAAAGTACGGATAATCAGCTGTTATCCGTACTTTTTTCCTTTGTTATTTCGATTCGTTTAATATGGTGATGTTCAATATCAATGACTTTAAATGAAAAACTTTCGTTTGTGATGCTGTCCCCTTTAGCAAGATCAAACTTTTCGGTCAGCATCCAGCCGCCAATGGTATCAACGTCTTCTTGTTCAATATTTGTTCCGAGTAAGTCATTTACTTCTTCAATCAACACCTTCGCATCGAGTACGTAGTGATTTTCATTAATTTTGTGTACGTCCGGTATTTCATCATCATCAAATTCATCACGAATTTCACCAACAATTTCTTCTAAAATGTCTTCTACCGTTACAAGCCCTGTTGTTCCTCCGTACTCGTCTATTAAGATGGCCATGTGAATTCTGTCCTTTTGAATTTTAAGCAATAAGTCGTAAATGGCGATGGAATCAATGACTTGAATGATGGGTTTCATATACGTTTGCACGGTACGTGGTTTAATATCATCTTCTTTTATGTAATCCGCTAATATTTCTTTAATATTAACTAATCCCACCACTTGATCTTTGTTTCCATCTACAACTACTGGATAGCGAGTATATTGCTCTACTCTAGCCATTTTTAAGAATTCTTCTATCGTTTCTTCTGCTGATACGCTAACAATTTCTGTACGAGGCACCATGATTTCTTTAGCCGTACGATTATCAAATTCAAAAATATTATTCATGAACTTAAATTCCGATTGATTAATTTCACCGCTCTCATAGCTTTCAGATAAAATAATTCTAAGCTCTTCTTCACTATGAGCTACTTCATTTTCAGAAGCTGGCTTCAGGCCAAATAATCCGACAACGCCTCTTGCTGAGTGGTTTAAAAGCCAAATAAACGGATAAAGTAACTTAGAAAAAAGAATAAGAGGACGGGAAAATAACAGCGTCACTTGTTCGGCTTTTTGAATCGCCACTGTTTTGGGTGCAAGTTCCCCAGCTACCACATTTAAAAATGTGACAATCGAAAAAGCAAGAACAAAGGATATGACATGCGAAAGTGATGCAGCAAAAGGAAGCATGTCAATAAGCGGCTCTAATAAATGACCTACCGTAGGTTCACCTATCCAGCCTAGACCCAGTGCGGTAACCGTAATGCCCAGCTGTGTGGCTGAAAGATAACCATCTAAATTTGATACTACTTTTTTTGCTGCTAAAGCGTTTCGGTTTCCTTCTTCAATTAACTGGTCGATTCTAGTCGACCGTACCCTAATGACGGCAAATTCCGTTGCAACAAAAAAGGCTGTTAATATGATTAATACGATAAATAAAATGACATTTACTGTTTCCAAATTTATCTCCTTACCCCGTTGAAACGGATAAGGGAACACCTCCCTTACAAAAGTTTGATGAGCTGATTTATATGGTAAATAAAGAATATCATGTATACTGTTCCCTTAATGTCCGCAGAAATAAACTTACCGAAAAGAAAGAGCACTTTTTAATAACCCGCAACATTTTTTGGCAGAAAAAGCGTAAACTAAACACTATAAAATGAATGAAAAGAGATAACGTGATACCTTTAAAAGGATGTAAATAGAAGTAGGAGTCGATTGTTTTTATGGAATTTTTTCTGACGATATTAGTCTTATTGGCTTTGATTGGTCTATCTAATATCATTAATCATTTTGTACCATTTATTCCTGTTCCATTAGTTCAAATAGCTTTGGGAGCAGGGCTTGCTATCTTGCCATTTGGCGGAGATGTACATTTAGAGCCTGAGTTATTTTTTATTTTATTTATTGCCCCGCTATTATTTAATGATGGGAAAAACGTGTCAAGAGCTGCTCTTTGGAAGCTTCGTACACCTATTTTATTACTAGCGCTGGGACTGGTTTTTGTAACGGTGGCAGTAGGGGGATATCTAATCAATTGGCTCATTCCTTCCATTCCGTTACCGGCGGCATTTGCACTAGCCGCTATTTTGTCCCCAACAGATGTAGTGGCTGTAGGAGCTATGGCGAGCCGAGTAAAGCTGCCTAAGCGAATTATGCATTTGCTGGAAGGCGAAGGGCTGATGAATGATGCCTCTGGTCTTGTAGCGTTTCAAGTAGCAGTAGCTGCTACCGTAACGGGCGTCTTTTCAATAGTAGATGCTACATTTCAGTTCCTTTGGGTAGCGCTGGGCGGTTTGTTTGTAGGAGCATTTATCGCTTTTCTAATTATCAGACTGCGTGTACTTGTTCGACGTTTAGGAATGGAAGATATTACGATTCATATGTTAATACAAATTCTAACTCCATTTGTTGTCTTCTACATTGCTGAACATTTTCATTTATCAGGAATCTTGGCAGTTGTAGCAGGCGGCATTGTGCATGCGATTGAGCGCGACCGAGAGGAATCACCTAACCAGCAGCTAAAAGTAGTATCAAAAAGTACTTGGACGGTTATTTTATATTTGTTAAATGGCTTGGTGTTTGTACTGCTTGGTCTGCAAATACCTAAAGTGGCGAAAGCAATTATTCAAGATCCAAACTTTAATAATGGACAAGTGCTTCTTTATATTTTGATTATTACTGTCTTTTTGCTTGTACTACGATTTATTTGGGTGATGGTGTCATGGTCAGTAGGCTGGTATTACAAAAATAACAAGCATCTAAAACCTGAGCCTCGGTCTATTGGCATTATCACGGTTTCAGGTGTACGAGGAGCTGTTACGTTAGCCGGAGCGTTTTCGATTCCATATACGCTTGATAACGGCAGTGATTTTCCGGAACGCTCTCTGATTATTTTTCTAGCAGCAGGCGTTATATTGTTAACCTTAGTTGCAGCAAGTATTCTTTTACCTCTCATTGCGAAAACAGAAAAGGCGCCGAAGAAGCCTGAGCGCAACACAAAAGAGGTTAAAGCGCGCATTAAAGTGCACAAAGCTGCTATTCAGCGGTTAAAAAGAGAAATGACCGAGGAAAATCGTGGAGCAGCCCTTTCGTTAATTTCATCGTATAATACAACGATTAATAACATCATCGTTAAAACTCATCCTTTAGAAGCCTCTGAAAACAAACAGTATGAAGAAGAAATTCGATTGCTGGCTCTTCAGGCCAAGGGGAAATTGGTGGAAAAGCTATTAAAAGAAGAAAAAATAGACCGTGAGACAGCGTATATTTGTTTGGAACATACGCACAAGCTTGAAATGGCTGTAACCAATCGCGTAAGGTATAAATTATTGGTGAGCTGGATGAGGTTTAAAAAAGTTTTATTATTACTAGTCCGAATTTTTTCACCGAATAAGCAGGCGTTAAGAAAACAAAGCTTGCGAAGAAGAAGCAAAGTGAACAAAGTACGTATTCAAATGATTGAAGAAGCGATAAAGGTCATTAAAGAAAATATGAACGAAGAAAATCGAATGATTTCACTTGCTATTATTAGTGAATACCATAGATCCATGGCAAGACTTAGAAAAGAGAGTACGGAGTATAATTCACGGAAACGTAAAAAAGCAACGAGAGATTTATGTTATAAAGCGTTTCATACCGAGCGGGAAACGGTGCAAGAACTTTATGAAAAAGGAGAAATCACGCGTGAAATCGCTCATAATATCCGAAAAGATATCGCTTTGCGTGAAGCATTAACAATTGAAGAAAATGGTTATTAAAAAGTCGCAGAGAGTAGTCTCTGCGACTTTTTCTAGTAAGTTTCATTCTATTGCTTTTCAAAAAGATAAAGCTTTCCATTAACAGCAATATCAAACCGAGGCCCTTTAAAGCCGCGTTTTATAAGTTCTTTACGCATAAACTTCATAATTCCTCCGTGGCTGACAATCAGCAAATCGTCTTCTGACTCGGAAATAGCGCGATCTAGCACTGCTGCTACTTTTCTCTTAGTCTCAGCCATATCTTTACGAGCTTGTTTGTTGATGAGTCCGGACATGCGAAACAGTAAGACCCAGAGGATAAAAGGAAGTTTAAATTTTACTGGAATAATAGGCATAGGTATTTCTCTAAGTTCTGGAAGAAGCGTGATCTCTTGTTTATAAATATGCTTTGCCGTTTTGTGTGCTCGCGGCATATCGCTTGAAAAACAGCGTTTCCATTCGATATTATTCAAATCAGTCTCTCCATACGTAATATCTGATTCATCATATTCTTGAAACCAAGCCACTAGTTCATCAGTGGATAAGCGGTGGTTTTCTGGAAGACCTTTGTTTACTTTGTAATGACGTACTAATGCTACTTTCATTGTGAAATCTCCTTAAAATCTAAGCGCCAAAAACACTTATTCGGCGCAGCTTGATTTTCTTATTTAATGTTATTTTCATCATGCTGCACCTCCTTTCAAATATTTGTAAAATAAGTATAAAATGGATTAAGAAAATTGTAAATACGGAATAAAAGAAGATTTTGAGATAGAATAACTGGAAAATGAAACCTTTTTATAACATAAAACGTATTACTTATAGATAATTCAAACAAATTGAAATACATATAAAAGGGTGGATTACAATGATGGATACAGAGAGAAAAGTGAACATCAGAGAAGAGTTTGGAATTTTATTTGCAAAAGGGGATTTTAAGAAACTTTATGATTGTGTAAGCGAAGAATTTAAACGTCAAGTTTCGCTTCAGCAATTTTTGGAGCAGAGCAAATTGTTTAATCAAGGAGAACAGTTCTACAGACTAGAAACAAATCTCTATTTAACTCCTCAAATTGAGCAGTTTATTTGGTTAAATTCTACGCAGACAAAATTCATCAGCGTCATGTTTGATGAACATAACATTATACAAGCACTTGTGATTGCTCCTATAGAATCATTTTCAGAGAGAGAGCGATGGAGTACAAACAAATATACGATGCCGATTCAAAGTGAATGGTTTGTCTATTGGGGAGGAAAGCATGAGGTGTTGAACTATCACCATCCAGTCGAAAACCAAAGGTATGCGTATGATTTAGTCGTGCGAAAAGGAAATCAAAGCTATAAAAATGATGGAACGAAAAACGAAGATTACTATGCATATGGAAAAAAAGTTGTGGCGCCGCTTGAAGGAGTCGTTATCACAGCAGCTGATGGTCAAGAAGATAATGAAATTGGACACACGAATAAAAGAAATCCTTTAGGAAATCACGTTATCATTGAGCATGAAGGAAAAGAATACAGTGTGCTTGCACATTTGAAGAAAGGATCGGTTTCTGTGAAAAAAGGAGACGTGGTTCGTAAAGGAACACTGCTCGGAAGGTGTGGAAATTCCGGGAATTCATCCGAACCTCACATTCATTTTCACGTCATGGATGCCTCTGACATTGAAACGTCAAAAAGTTTGCGAATTCAGTTTCATGCGGCCGTTGAACCGATTCGCGGAGATACGGTTATCCCATTTTTTTATTGATTAAAAAGCCATAGCGTTTGCTGTGGCTTTTTATGCAGGGCTTTCCTCAAATATAAAGTCAAGCACCCGTTGAAACAAGTAAAGGATAATGGCTACGGTAGTCATGACAAGGAAAAGCCCAAAATGACTAATTTCATACAGATTATAAAGCCCGATTTTAGCGAGAAAAGGAACAATAACATAACCATGAATCAAATCCAAAATAATGTTAACAATTATGTACAAGATAAACCCCGGATACGTAAGGTAAAAGACAAAGATCGTAATCACAATATGAAGGCAATAAATCGTTGCTCCCATGCTAGTAAGAAAAAATACGTTTTCTTGAACCGTCCACCAGTGCATTTTTTCCGCTACTTGATAGGCGATTGTCATCATTAATGCTGCAAATAACCCTACAGTAAAAAAGCGTTTAACACGCTGTTTATCAAGCAGCAGCAGTAAAAACCATGGAATAACAAGAATCCCCCATAATATAATTTGATTCATTCATCTTCCCACCTTTTATTTATCAGTAGTTCTTAGTGTAAGAAAGAATTGTAAAAATATACATTCTATAAAGAAAACGTTTACAATCAGATTACTTCTCTATATACTAAATCTTGAATACTTGTATACAAGTTGGCTAAGGAAGTGATGACACATTAAAAGAGTAATATACCCGGAAAAATGGCTTCGCGGAGCCTCGCTGGGAGAGCAAGTTGTAAGCAAATTAAGAATTCAAATTATGAGCGGCGAGCTAAAGAAAGGAACCATTCTATCGGAAAATCAGCTCTCGGCAGAGTTTGGAACGAGTCGATCTCCTATAAGAGAAGCGCTGCGGACCCTTTCAAACGAAGGACTCATTGATTTACAGCGAATGGGAGCAGTTGTTATTGGTTTAACAGCTAGGGATTTAAACGAGCTGTACGATGTTCGTCTGCTTTTAGAACATTTTGTCTTAGAACGTCTATCTGAAGTCAACCATGATTCGCTTATTAAAAAGCTTGAGCAAAGTATTGATCAAATGAACATGGCAGCTAAATACGATGACTATGTAGAGTTTGCTTATCAAGATTTGCGGTTTCATGAGCTCGTGATTATCGAAGCAGACCACAAGCGGATATTAAAATTGTGGGAAAGCATCCGTGAAATTATTTTAGCTGCTCTTTTAATTACCACTGAAAAAAGATTTCGAGATGATAAAGCAGCTGTGCTCCCACTGATAAAGCAGCATCATGAAATGATTAAAGCATTAAAGTCTCAAAATACAGAACGTATTCAAGATGAAGTGAAGCGTCACTTTGAAGACACGAGAAATACGATAACAGCTTCACTTTTGAATGAAGCATAAAAAAGGGATAAAAGATTCGAAATGTTTTGGACCTTTTTATCTTCAAGTTGTCGACAAGTATACAAAGGGGATGGAGAAATGAAAGCAGGTGTCTACGTTTCAGAAACGAAAGCCGTTATGCAGCAAAAAACGAAACCGGTTATAAAAGAAGGGGAAGCGCTTGTAAAGGTATCCCATGCTGGAATTTGCGGAACGGATATGATGATTTATTTTGGAAAACATCCTAGAGCACAGGCGCCACTGACTATGGGACATGAATTTAGCGGAGTGATAGAAGAGATTCGGGGAGAGACGGAATTTTCTTTAGGTGACCGCGTAGCAGTTGAACCTACGCTTAGCTGCGGAACGTGCGAAGCCTGTGTAAGAGGACAGTTTCACGTTTGTAAACAGTTAAAACTAATCGGCATTGATCAAGATGGAGGGTTTGCGCAGTACGTGGCTGTTCCGGTGAACCGCCTTCACCTCTTGCCAGAGAAACTGTCTAGCGCGCATGCAGCTCTTGCAGAACCTGTAGCGGTTGCCGTACATACAGTACGACGCTCACGGTTGAAAGTAGGAGACCAAGCTGTCATTTTAGGAGCAGGACCTATTGGACTGCTGATCGGGATGATTGCGAAACGAGCAGGAGCAAAAAAAGTAATGATCTCAGATATTAGTTCTTATCGCTTAACTAAAGCGAAAGAACTGGGCTTTATACCAATTGATGCAATGAAAAAAGACGTCGTAAAAGAAGTGCGTTTGCTTACGAATTACGTCGGTGCAGATGTTGTATTTGAAGTAGCCGGAAATCAAATTACAGCAAAACAAATGGTTGAAACAAGCCGTATTCAGGGAGAGATTGTGGTGGTGAGCGTATACAAAAACGCTCCAGAAGTAGATTTAGCAGCGATGCACTTTAAAGAAATTTCATTAACTACAACGAGATGTTATACAAGGGAAGATTTTCAGACGGCTATTGATTTACTGGCAAGCGGTGAAATAGCAGCAGATTCTTTAATTTCTCATAAACTGCCGCTTGAAAATATTCAAGCGGGGTTTGAGTTTATGCAGCGGCCTGATGAATCACTTAAGGTTTTATTTGCACCAAATGGAGAGGAGAATGAACAATGACAGTAGATTTATTTTCTTTAGATGGTAAAGTAGCAGCGATTACGGGAGCAACAAGAGGAATTGGAAGATCAATGGCGATTGCTTTGGCAGAAGCAGGTTCGGATATCGCTCTTTTGCAGCGATCAAAGGAATTTCTTGGAGTAAAAGAAGAAATTGAACGTCTCGGAAGAAAATGCTTTATTGTTAATTGTGATCTGGAAAATGCTTCTGAAGTAAGCGAAGCGATCTCATCGGTTGCTGCTTATTTTGGCAAGCTCGATATTTTAGTGAACAACGCTGGCATTCAAAGACGTTCACCCGCTGTAGACTTTGCAGAGGAAGATTGGGATGCTGTTATGAATGTTAATTTAAAAACCGTATGGCTGTTATGTCAGCAGGCAGGCCGCCAAATGCTTAAACAAGGAAGCGGAAAAATCATTAATATGGCATCTTTGCTTTCTTACCAAGGCGGTATTACCGTTCCGGCCTATGCTGCAGCAAAAGGCGGAGTTGCTCAGCTTACAAAGGCTTTATCTAATGAATGGGCAGCAAAAGGCGTAAATGTTAATGGAATTGTACCAGGGTATATTGCTACTGATATGAATGAAGCACTTATTAACGATGAAACGCGCAGCAGACAAATTATTGAACGTATTCCCGCAGGCAGATGGGGGGAAGCAGATGATTTTAAAGGAGCGGTTGTCTTTTTAGCATCTGATGCATCTGCCTATATTCATGGGCACTTACTTGCTGTAGACGGAGGCTGGCTAGGAAGATAACGCATGAATGAACGAATTTTTTCATATCATGAACAAACTTAATTAAAAGGAGCGTTCGTGGTATGAAAAGGTGGATGTTAAATATGGGTATTTCTGTCACAGTGCTCATAACTGCTTGGGCGGTGTATACAAAGCCTGAAGAGAAAGAGATTTCGCTATTTTCTTACGATCAGCCTTCTATCATTGTTCAAAAAGAAAGCACAGACTTTGAAAAAGCGTTAAAAGCTTTTTTGACGCAGCATGGCTTTCAAGAAGTTAGGGTGCTGAATAACTATGCGGAAGCTCAAATTCTAGTTCTTCTGCCCCGCGAACACCTTTCTTCTCATAAGAAAAGAGAAATTCAGCAAATGGTAAATCAAGTTGCCAAACAGTATCACGTTCATCCTGATGTAGTTAATGTTCAGCTATATGAAAAAAAGTAAAAAGCCTTTTAGAAAGGGGAATCCCCCTCGATAAAAGGCTTTTTTTACTCTTTCTTCTTCTCTTGTTCAGCGAGCTCTTCTTGTCTTTTAAAATGTGATTTTCCTAACGCATACACAAAACTAAAAAACAAAGGAAGTAAAATAGTCAGCAGCACAAGGCGGGTAAGCATATCGCCCAAATCATTTCTTGTTAAGTAAATATTAATAGCTGCAATGACAATATAAACAAAAATACCGAGGTTTCGTAAAAATCTCTTTAGCATAGATGCATTCATTTTTTTCACCTTACTTTTATATACTCACATTTAAGGTAAAGGAAACGATTCATAAAAGCAACCTATTTACTACAAAGCAAGAAGGAATATAGGAATTTATAATGAATATTTATAGGTTGCCTGAAAATCATGGAAATAAAAATCCTAACATGAAGTCGTTTTATAAAGCAGCTCGCTCCGAGTACACTGAATGCGCCGAGTCAGCTATAAACAGCTGCCTTCTCTTCAATCAGCTTTATTTCTTAAAAAGGTAAGGTGATGAGATGAAAAGAGTACTGGTAATGGGCGTTTCTCCAGGAGTAGGAAAGTCTACATTTGCCAAGAAATTAGGGGAAAAGCTTGATCTAGAAGTATATCATTTAGACAGCCTGTATTGGCAGCCTGGCTGGACGGAAAGAGACAATGATAGCTTTAGAGAATTGCAGGAGCACATTGTAAAAAAAGACAGCTGGATTATCGACGGGAACTACAGCAATTCGTATGACGTGCGAGTGAAGCATGCAGATACCATTATTTATTTAGAGCTGCCGCTAATCGTTTGTGTGTACCGAGTAATAAAGCGGAGAATCGTATATGCAAGAAAAACGCGTGAAGATATGGCAAAAGGATGCCCTGAAAAAGTAGATTGGTCATTTTTTACGTTTATTCTTACTACGTATCGAGAACGGAAAAAAAAGATGAGAAACCAGTTTAAAAAGCTTAAAAAAGATGAGGATTACAAGGTTTTTATGCTGATGAACAGAAAGGACATCGAGAACTATATACACAACCTATAGGGGGAGTATGTGCTGAATTTTGAACAAAAATAGCCACGTAACAAGTTCGCTTGTTACGTGGCTTTATTAAAAAAACAATCATTCTTGCGTAATCTTCAACATTCCTTCTTCGTCGAGCGCAAGCGTTAGAGAATGATTAACCTTTACCATTAATGGATGAACTTCAGAGTCTCGGTTCGAAAAAAACCACCGTCTTTTAGGCGTCCCTACAAGAAAAAACGCACTGCCGCTTCCTAAAAAGTTAAAGGTCTCGTTTAATAGCCTGTTGTTGCGCACGGTGATACCGGAGTTAATAAGCTGTGTCCCTACAGAGTGGACATGAGGAGTTGTCAAGTTGATTTCTCCTATGCTTAAAAGCGACTTAGAAGAAAAGGGGTCCTTGGATGACGGGCAGTCCGAATGTCTTGAAATGTATTCAACAATATTATGAGCAGGGTCTTCAAAATAAAAGGAATGAGCATCAAATGCTTCAAAATAAATCTCATCTTTCTTCTCTTCCGTATTGAGGAAGACTCTCTGAGTAGCCCATTGCTTTGCTTCCATAAATCGGTTTGCTGGAACATTAAAAGCAAAATGGTAAAAGGGCTTTGTATGTAGAGAACTTTCTTTAAAGGTTAGCTCACTTTCACCAACCTTGATGGAAAAAGAACGCGGTGAAGCGGCGGTTAATGGGAAATCGAGAGAATTTACATAAAAATCCTTCATTGTGTCCAATAAGTGGGTGTACAGGACAGCTTGATTAATGATCATAAACCATTCCTCCTCGTTTAAGCGTTGTCTAAAATGGTATTACACAAATTTTTCGCTCTCTTTTTGATTACTGCTTTTCAAGTAAAGCTGAAAAGAGCCTTTATGCTCAGAGCCTACAAAATTAATACGATATCTCCTCGTTTTTTCGGGTGTTAAATAAAGAGAGTTATTAGTCATTTCAAAAAATCGTGTCTGTTTTGGATCTTCTACGTACAGGGACAGGTCTCCGCTTTTGGTATTTTTAGATAGCGTAAAAGCGTAGGTTACACCTTTTTTGAGTTTAATGCTCCGGGAGTAGCGGCCCGTAAAGCTGTCGTATTCGCCAAAGAAAACCTCACTTCGCTCCTTTTTTATTTTGCCTCCTACAATTTGATTTTCCTGGCCGTTAAAGTTAATAAGTAAAAAAGCGATAAGAACAATAAGAAAACTATATTTAAACATAAAAACCTCCATCTACTAAATTATAGATAGTTTTGGATTTCGTCAAATAGTGTTATAGTTTAAAAGGGAAAAATTAACAAAAAACGAATTATCTTTTTGCATGTTACGTCTAACAGAAAGGAGAAAAGAATTGACTCAGCGTTTTTATCTTTTAGCAGCAAGTCAAGTAACCGCAAATGTAGGTTTTGTTCTTTATACAATGGCTGTCACTTCCTATATAAAGGAAAACACCGGTTCAACAGCTCTTGCGTCGATGATTACGATGACGAGCTTACTTGCACGGCTCCTTAGCAGCCTTAGCGTACCTTTACTAGCCGATATGTATAAATCCATTCACATTATGCGGTTTGTTCAAGTGATACAGATAGGGATGCTTGTTGGATTGTATGTGCTGCTTACACAAGAATTTACAGTCACAGTACTAACGATGGGTTTTATCATTGTTGGAATCATTTCTTTTTTTAACGGCTTTTTCTCCATTTTTAAAACGTCAGTTGTACGCAGCTTAGTAAATGATAGTCAAAGAATGCAGGCCAATAGCTTGCTTTCAACAATTGATCAAACTTTTCTGTTTGCAGGGTGGTCGCTTGGTGGTTTCGTTTTGTCCTTAACGGGATCCACTCAGTCTCTATTTATAACGGCAGGTCTTCTATCGATCTCATTTGTTTGCTTACTGTTTATAAAAGAAGCCCACACATATAAACAAACACAAAAGCGAAGAGCGGCAAAACTAATGGAAGGATGGCGCTTTTTATGGATACATAAACGCATCAGAGCCCTCGTTATAATGGACATCATCGAGTCGCTTTTTGGAACCATTTGGATTGGAGCTATTACTCTTTCTTTTGTGAAAGAAGTGCTTGAAAAAGGAGAAGCGTGGTGGGGATATATAAACGGTGCGTATTATTTTGGAAGCATAGTTGGAGGAATTATTGTGTACCGCATGTCTTCTATGGTAAAAGGAAGGCTTTTGCTTTTTATGTTCTTAGGCTCAATTGGTTATGCTGTTTTAACCGGTTTTTACGGTCTAGTAACGAACCCGTATCTAGCTTTAGTACTTTTGATCATGATGGGTCCTGCCTATCAGCTTCGAGATGTAGCTCAGGAAACCATTTATCAAAATACCTGCAGCAACGGGATGTTTCCTAAAGTAATAGCGGCAAAATCAACTCTTGTACAGGCTGTGTTTATACTTTCCATCGCATTTGTAGGGACAGTAGCCGATCTGTTTGGGGTAAGGTTTGTATATCTATTTTCAAGCTTCATGCTACTTTTAACGGCTCTAATAGGCATGGCAGGATTAATGTATAACAAGCATTCTATCGAAATAAACAAGACACCTGCTGAACGGAGAGGAGGTATATGAGAATCATTAGGCTAACGTATCTTGTGGAGCATGATATAAAAGAGCTGTTAATAGAAAGCCAGGAGGCAGGCTTTTTCTTTCTTACCAAGCTAGTAGCGGAGTATAAAAACGGGCAAAACGTATTTAACAAAACAGGCGAAAGATTGTGGGGAGTTTACGGTAAAAAAAACAAATTAATTGGCGTAGCCGGCCTTAATCAAAATCCTTACAGCCAGTATGCTAACGCTGGGAGAGTAAGGAGGTTTTATGTTTCAGCTCAGTTTCGCAGAAAGGGTATAGGCAAACAACTTTTAAAAGAAATTATTCACTATGCAGAGAATTATTACGACAGTCTCGTTCTCTATACAGACACGGACAAAGCGAAACTATTTTATGAACAAAACGGTTTTAAACGCGTATACAATCAGCATAAAATCACTCATGAATATAAACTAAAAAATGTTCATTAATCAAACTAACGAGCGTTTAATTCAAGTAGGACATTAAAATAATATACGAATAACGCCCAGAAAAAATCTGAGCGTTATTAGCATAAATCAACCGAACCCGTTACTCTTGTTAGTTTGCTTTTTTAAGTTTAAGAGCTGTTTTAGGAGCAGGGCTTTTTTTGACAATATACAAACCGCTAAAAATAATAAGTCCTCCAAGCAGCTGCATAGCATTGATGGTCTCTCCAATAGTTACAGCAGCAAAAACAACGGCGAACAAAGGAATAACATACATGTAAACCATTACTTTTGTCGAGCCGATTTTTCCAATTCCTACATACCACATCACGAGTCCGTACACCGTCACAAATAGAACAGAGTATGCCAGAGAGCTCCAGCTGCCTATATCTGTGGGCCAGATAAGCGTTTGATAGGTGAAAAGACAGTAGACAGTAAGCGGAATAGCGCCGATTAAAGCAGACCACGCAGTCACGCGCAAAGCAGAATATTTTACGACTAAAGGTTTTGCTAAAATCGGGTACCAGCCCCAAGCAATGGCTGCCACAATCCCCATGATGTTTCCGAACCATGCAAGCTGCGACAGCGCATGACTAGAGTGACCAAACAGCAGTACAAACGCAGCCCCAAAAAAAGCAAGCACAGAGCCTAGCTGTGTTTTTAATGAAAAAGCTTCATGCTTATATAATATAGCTAGGATTCCTGTGAAAATAGGAGACATCGAAATAAGTAAAGAAGCATTGGTAGCTGTCGTATACTTAACAGATACCATAAACAGCGTTTGGTAGAGCGTAACGCCTACTATACTGACCGCTATTAAGCGTCCCCAGTCTTTTTTTTCAATACGAATGCCTCGCTCTATTATTCCTGTGATAAGTAAAAGAATAGGAGCAACCATTATAAAACGCAGTGCGCTAAATTGAATGGAAGACATATGAGCAACTCCAAATTTTCCGATTGTATAATTAGCTCCCCAAATTAACGCCACGGATAATAATATCCATTCCAGCCAGCCTTTTTTCATGTAATCACCTCGAGTAAGTATAGAAACTAAATAAGTGCGAATATCCTTAGTTACAAAGTATACAGGAAGAAATTATGTAAAAGGCCAGCCAATTCAGCTATTTTTATCTCATCCACTTGTTTTTAATACAAACAAAAAAGCAGCTGCATTAGCTGCATTCATGACTGTTATCCACATTGTTCTATCTCATCTAATCGCACAAGTTCGACTTTAAAAGCATGATCAATCGGTCGGATTTCACAGTATCCTGAATCATATACGTGAATCAGTACAAAGCGTTTTCCTTTATATAATACTTCTTTGTAGGCTGTCATGAGATACACCCTTTCTTTTCATAGGTTTGTTTTTCATTCTATGAACAAAAAACGGCGTAATTGCCTAATATAAAAAGAATTTTTAAGGTTGATAAAATTGCTTGGCAAAACGAGTTCGCTTATACTGTACTGTGATTCTATTTACGTATAAGTTCTAATTACTAGAACAGCTTTAGCACATAGACAACGAAACCAAACAGCAGTACATAAGGAGCAGCATATGGATATTAACTATTTATATACATTCAAAGAAGTAGCGAAGTGGGGGAGCTATACACGAACGGGCGAGGAGTTAGGGTATGCTCAGTCAAGCGTTACCACTCATATAAAAAAATTAGAGGATCATTACGGTCAAAAACTATTTGAACGAACAGGACAAAAAATGAAGCTGACTCAGCCTGGTGAAGAATTGCTTTATTATGTGAATCAAGTAACCGAGTTATTAAATGAAGCAAAAGAGCACCTTACTACGAACGAAGATGCTAGAGGAACGGTTTCAATAGGAACCGTGGAGTCGCTGGCCGCCTATTTTATTACACCGTATATTCGTGAATTAAAAAAGCAGCACCCTTCTCTAAAGATTATGCTAGAAGCGGGTTTATGTCCAAATTTAACGCAAGGAATTATTGACGGAAAGTATGACGTAGCCGTTTTGCTTGATCGCCTTCAAACATCTGCAAGCTTAGAAGTGATTCCTATTCGAAAAGAAAAGATGGTTATGATTGCTTCGCCTTCCCATTCTTTTAGTAAAAGAAACAGCGTTCTAATGGAAGAGTTTGAGGGAGAGACTATCATTTTAACTGAGAGCGGCTGCCCTTATCGCACGCTTTTAGAAGAGATGATGCGCAGCAGCGGTATTCATATGCAATCGGTCATATCATTTAGCAGTCTTGAAGCGATTAAACAGTGCGTAGCGGATAATTTAGGTATTGCTCTTGTACCGGAAATAGCGGTAAAACAAGAGATGGAAAGTGGAAAACTGATTAAAGTCCCGTTTGACCACGAAGAGTTTTATCTTTATTCACAGCTCATATTCAAAAAGAAAAAATGGCTGACGGCACCTATTCAACAATTTATTTCACTTGTTCAAGAAGGTTATCAAAAATATTGATAATAGATATAGAGAATCTTCAATAATGATGAAGTTGTTTTCGTGCTACACTTTTTATAAGACATGAAACTAGAGGTGTAGAACATGAATATATTTTTGCAGCACAATCCTACAAAATTATACTTTGGAAAAAATCAAATTACGAAGCTATCGCAAGAGCTTGCTTCTTATCATAAACAAGTAAAGGTTCTGTTAGTATACGGAGGAGGAAGCATCAAACGAAATGGCGTATACGACGAAGTGAAAGCTGAACTTCAGTCTATTAACGCAGTTGTTCACGAGCTGTCTGGTGTAGAACCGAACCCTCGTTTGACTACGGTTGCTAAAGGCGTTGACATATGTAAAAAAGAAAATATTGATTTTCTCTTAGCCGTCGGGGGAGGAAGTGTGATCGATTGTACAAAAGCTATCGCAGCGGGAGCCGTGTATGAAGGGAATACATGGGACTTAATTACACGTAAAGAAGAGATTACAGGTGCTCTTCCTTTTGGAACGGTCTTAACACTTGCAGCAACAGGATCTGAAATGAATTCAACTTCTGTTATTACAAATTGGGAAACAAAAGAAAAGCTAGGTTGGACGTCTTCTCACGTATTTCCCGTCTTTTCTATCTTAGATCCGGCGTACACGTTTTCAGTGCCGCGCGACCAAACCGTCTATGGAATTGTTGACAGTATGTCGCATGCGCTTGAACACTATTTTCATCGCACGGAAAACACGCCGATGATCGACGGCTTTATTGAATCTTTACTAAGAACGGCTGTAAAAGAAGGTCCTAAGCTTCTTAAAGACCTGACTTCTTATAAGTATCGTGAAACAATGATGTATATCAGCACGACGGCATTTAACGGAAGCTTAGCAAACGGAACGGACGGGGGAGACTGGGCTACTCATCGTATTGAACATGCTCTGTCGGCCGTATATGATATTCCCCACGGAGGCGGTCTTGCTATCTTGTTTCCTAACTGGCTGGAGCACGTCTTAAAAGAAGACCCTTCTCGTGTAAAACAATTGGCTGTAAACGTATTTGGCATTGATCCAGCAGGAAAAAGCGATGAAGAAACAGCAATGGAAGGAGCAAAAGCGCTTCGCACTTTCTGGAATGACTTAGGAGCTCCGAACAGCTTGCGTGACTATGATATTGATGATTCTGAATTTGATTCAATTGTTGAAAAGACCTTTGTAAAACCAGGTGTTGGAACTTATAAAGAGCTTGATCATGCAAGCGTTAGAGATATTCTAGAAAGATCCAAATAAAAAAGACGAGCTGCCTGCTCGTCTTTTTTATATGTACTCAATAATCCATTAGAAAGTAAAGAAAAAGAAAAAAGCACAGCAAGATGCCTCCTGCTCCTACCGCTATTTCCGAAAAGCCTTGAATAAACGTACTTTTAGGACTGCTTCCATCATTTTGCAGATGAAATACACGTTTTCTTTTGCGTTCATGTACGATCACCAACGAGCCAAAAGCAACCGATAATAATGTAGAGAGCGGCACCACAATTAAAAACAGCTTAATAGAATACGCCCAGTACGATATATAGAGCGTATAATACATTGCTCCGGTACTTAAGGCAAAGAGTATTAAAGAAAATAAAAACCACTTCGTAAAACGGTTTTTGCTCATGTATGGTTCACTTCCTTTTATCAGGCGCGTCTTATGATGTAGAAATAAAACACGTCTATCATTTTACCAAAACTTTTTAATACATTCTATTTTAGCGGAAAAATAGGGTTTGTAAGTTTCTTAAAAGTGGTATAGTTCCTAAGAACTATTCATGTATACATACAAAAAACTGATGATAAATGAGGGAGAAGATGAGCTATGGGGTGCGACGCGTGTCTGCCAATTAGGACAGGATATACGGTTTCTTTTCAGAAATCAAGCGATGTGAAGAAATTGGAAAAATACTTTAAAGATATTTCTCAAAGCCAATGGAAGACTCTTGGAGAAGATATGGTCTGGATGAGGGAAGATATCTTTTGGAGTTTTATGGATTATGTTCATCAGCATCTAGACCCTCGGCATGTGCGGGCTGTAGAAGCCAAGCAGCGGAGCCCGTTTGAAAACCTGCGGCGTATGGAGCCAATCACCGTTTTTCAAAAAATGAAAGATGCCTTGTGGATTGATGAGCTGATTGAAGACAAGCGAATTTGCTCATATTATCAGCCGATTGTATCGATTGATCACGAACGCGTGCATATCGTTGGGCACGAAATTTTATCAAGAGGATTAGAAGAAGACGGAAGTATTATACCGCCTTTTAAAATGTTTGAAGCTGCTCAAATAAGAAATAAAACCTTCGCTCTTGACCGAGCCTGCCGCTTAGAAGCTGTAAAAAATGCTAGTATTATTGATCGTCAGCTGATTTTTATTAACTTTATTCCTACAGCAATATATAATCCCGAGCATTGCTTGGCATCTACATTTGCGTTAATTCAAGAATTGAATATAAAGCCCGAGCAAATTGTATTTGAAGTGATTGAAACCGAGGATGTTCAAGATATTGAGCATTTGAAAAACATTTTGAATTATTATCGCTCCCACGGATTTAAATATGCGCTAGATGACGTAGGAATTGGCTATAATACGCTGAATCGGCTTTTAGAAGTGGAGCCTGACGTCGTGAAATTGGCATTTGAATTCACAAACGGAGTCAGTAAGAATGAGAAACAGAAAAAAGTGGCTCAAGAGATGTTAGCTATAACCCATAGAATGGGGGCGCAGGCTCTTGCAGAAGGTGTAGAAACAGAAGAAGATTTAAAATGCCTGATAGAGATGGGTTATGATTTGTTTCAAGGGTATTATTTTGCAAAGCCTCATCCTACTCCGGTAAAAGAGATTCATTCTATTTACGCTTAGCAGCGAAAAGCAGAAGGATAGAAGCTTCTGCTTTTTGTATGAACAAAAGTAAGAATACTCAAAAAATAAACAATTCACTTTCATTTTGCTAAACAGTTTACAGGAGAAGGGAAGTGCTATAAGATGATAAATATTAATTCTTAGTATTTCTATCAGAAAAGGAGTGGATGGTGTGTCGCAAACGTTGCACTCATCATATAAATCAAAGCCTACTACTGTTGTAACAGAATTAAGTCCTATGCAAAAGCCATTATTTGCAGGAGGGGTTATAGCAGCAGTTATTTTATTTCTTGCGATTGTGCTCACGACTAATTGGACGCAAGGTGTTTTATTTACTATCGGCCTAGCGTTAGGGATGACGCTTCTATACGCACGTTTTGGCTTTACATCAGCATTTCGCCGCCTTGTGTCTGTCGGCAATGTTCAAGGCTTGCAAGCGCATATGCTTATGCTTGCAATTGCGTCAACGCTGTTTGCTATTATTTTAAGTACAGGCTTTAGCTTTACAGGGGTAACGCCAAAGGGATATGTCTCACCTGTAGGAGTAAGCGTGATAGTTGGTTCGTTTATGTTTGGAATTGGGATGCAGTTAGGAAATGGATGTGCCTCAGGGACGCTGTATTCGTTAGGCGGAGGCTCTTCTTCTATGATTTTAACGCTTTTAGCTTTTATTGTAGGTTCTATGTTTGGGGCGTATCATTTGCCATTTTGGCAAAAGCAACCTTCGCTTCCCCCTATCTCATTAGCTGAATCGACAGGTCTTGGTTATTTTGGAGCTTGGATTATACAGCTTATCGCGTTCGCAGCGATTTACTGGATTACGATTCAAATTGCTAAAAAGAAAAATCCGCCTATGATGAAACAGCTTCCTACTACAAAAGGGTGGAAAAAGATTATTCGCGGCTCTTGGCCTCTATTCACAGCAGCGATTGTGCTGGCCGTATTAAATGCATTGACGCTTGCTGTAAGAGGAAACCCTTGGGGAATCACTTCTGCTTTTGCATTATGGGGCGGAAAAGCCATGATGGCAGCTGGGATAGATGTATCGAGCTGGGGATTTTTCCAAGGTGCAAATGGAGAAGCGCTAACGCAAAGTGTGCTAGCAGATTCTACCAGCGTGTTAAACTTTGGGATTATATTAGGTGCCTTCATTTCAGCGACGGCGCAAGGGACATTCAAACCAGGAAAGATTAAGCCCGGAGTTGCAGGTGCAGCTGTTGTTGGCGGCCTTTTAATGGGGTATGGTGCGCGTCTTGCTTTTGGCTGTAACATCGGCGCTTACTTTGGCGGCATTGCTTCATTTAGTCTCCACGGATGGGTATGGATGGTTATGGCAATGCTTGGCACAGGCTTAGCACTATTTATCCGACCGATATTTGGACTCAAAAACCCTAAATCTAATGATTCGATTTGTTAAGTTTAGATAAAACCTTCTTTGCATGGGCAAAGGAGGTTTTTTATTTTAGCTGATGTTTGAAAATCTCTATATTTTTGTAAATTCCTTGACGTTTATCAAAGATCATCAGCTTTCTTCATAGCGCTTGTATTACAAAAACCTCTTGTTCTAACCCAAAAAGAAGATAGGAATTTCCTTTTTTTATAAAAATTTCACTTATTTTGCCGATATAACAGGAAGATTGTATGTATTTGGCGAAATGTACATTAAACACCATGTCCAAACACAGTTATTAAAACGTAAAAAGGGGTTTTAACGTTACATGAACAAGTATTTAAAAAAAGCTGTTATTTATGGAAGTTTGTGTTTTTTACTGGGAGCGTGCGGAGGAGCAGGAGAACAAACATCTTCTGAACCGCAGAAAAAAGAAGAAGCTGTAAAATCTAAAGAAGAAGCGACAAAAAAAGAAAAAAAAGAGGGCATTAATACAACCATTAAAATTAGCGCAGCGGGAGATTTTACTTTAGGAAATGATGAAAGCTTCAGCTATGATTCTACTTTTAATGACGTAGCGGCAAGAAATGGCCTTCCGTATTTTACGCAAAATGTAAAGTCGATTTTTGAACAAGATGATTTAACAACGGTTAATTTAGAAACGACGCTGACAACTGCGACTGAAAAAGCAAGTAAAACATTTCGTTTTAAAGGTGATCCTTCTTTTGTGAATATTTTAAAACAAGGAAGTATTGAAACCGTTAACTTAGCTAATAATCATACACGTGATTATTTACAGCAAGGATATGATGATACAAGAGAGAACTTGAAGAAAAGCGGAATAGGCTATTTTGGCTATGAAGATACATACGTCACAACGGTAAAAGGAGTCAAAGTAGGGTTGCTTGGATATCCGGGCTGGGATGACACCAAAGAAATAAGAAGTCAGATTAAAGACGGAATTAAGTCTTTAAAAGAAAAAGGCGCTAAAATTATCATTGTGCATTTCCACTGGGGATCTGAGCGACACTATGTTCCTGATACAGCGCAGCAAGCATTGGCAAAATATACAATTGATAACGGAGCAGATTTAATTTTAGGTCATCATCCTCATGTTGTTCAAGGAATTGAAGAGTACAAAAATAAATTTATTGTCTATAGCTTAGGAAACTTTATGTTTGGCGGAAACAAAAATCCAAGTGATAAAGATACATTTGTATTTCAGCAGAAGTTTACGATTAAAGATGGAAAGCTAACGACGAATAAAGACATCAACGTCATTCCATTCCGTATTTCTTCCACAACAGCACGAAACGACTACCGACCTACGCCTTTAACAGGCCCGGAAAAGGACCGAGTGAAAAATAAACTGATTGATGTTTCCAATCAAATCAAACAGGAAAAGTGGACAGTTTACGATGAAGATAGTAAATGAAGCTCTCAGCATTGAGAGCTTTTTTTTATAAAATAAAACAAAAACAACCAAAAAAATGATATAATGTAAAAAAATAGATTAAAGGTGGAACTATGGTTAATATAGGTGATATAATTTTTCAAATTCTTATGATGCTTATCCTGATAGGAATAGCAGGAGTAATAATTGCATTTATTATAGGCTTAAAAAGGTTGATTCAAAAGCAGGGGGCAAATGAAAAAAGGCTTCAGCGTATGGAGCAAAAGTTAGATGATATGCTGAAAAATAAAGAGTCTTAACTATACAGAAGCACTGTCAATACATCAGTGCTTCTGCACTTGACATTTTATAAAAAAGCAGTAAGATATGTATACATCATTTATATAGGGAGGAAGTTACATGGCAAAGTCAAAAGCAAAAAAAATGCGTGATAAAATGACGCGTGAAGGCAAGCGAAACCCAGAATTAAACCGCAGTCTGTTTGTATTTGCAGACATGGAAACGCGGAAAACCAAAACAAAGAAGGAAAAACTTCAGCATCAGCAAACAAAACATAAAAAACGATTATCAGACGGAGCGTACAGTACCGGAGATGATCGTTTTTTTTATTTCGTTTCATACATCTACAAAATGAAAAAAGAGCTTTTTGACTATCCATCTTCACTTTGCTCAAACATTTTTACTGTAAACTTTCACAAAAAACCCTTATGATAGGAAAAGAAGGGGATGAACTAAGAATGCTTACGATTGAAAAAGTACCTAAAGACCAAGCGGGCGTTTTGCAAAATTTGTATTCTCTTTATCTCCACGATTTATCTGCGTATACACCTTCTTTAGATATTCGCGAAGATGGAGCTTTCCACTTTGAAGAGCTGCCGCTGTTTTGGAAAGTAGAAGGCCTCTCGCCATACTTTATTAAAGTAGATGATAAGCTGACGGGCTTTTTTTTACTTCTTGAACAGCCCGCACTTCAGCAAGAAGCAGATTACTGCATCAATGATTTTTTTATCTTAAACAAATACCGAGGGCAGGGCATCGCTTCCAAAACGGTAAAAGACATTTTCTCTCATCGAAAAGGAACATATATGATTATTGAGCTTGCAGGCAATAAGCGGGCTATTTCATTTTGGAAACATATTTATAAAAGCTTACATATTTCCTTTCAAGAAAAGAAAATCGAACTTGACGGAGAGCCAACTCTTATTCAAACATTTAGTGTGTAAAACCCGTCTGAAAAACAGAAGGGTTTTTTATTTAAACTAAATATTAACAATTTTCAACAAATTATGTATAATTAAAGATGCTTGTCGACATTTATTCACAGGAGTATTCCTGTAAAGGAGGAGTAAAATGAAAGCGTTATCTAATTTCTTCACAGCGCTTGTGCAGCGTTTTTTACCTGATCCGTTTGTATTTGCTCTAATCCTGACGCTGATTTTATTTGTATCAGGTATTGTTTTTACTCCTCACGGGCCGATTGAAATGGTTCAGTTTTGGGGAAGTGGCTTTTGGAACCTTTTGGCATTTGCGATGCAAATGAGCTTAGTGCTTGTCACGGGACATGCGCTTGCCAGCTCGCCGCTTGTAAAAAAGTGGCTTGTGAACATAGCGCTGTTAGCCAAAACTCCGGCACAAGGGGTAATTCTGGTCACGCTCGGCGCAGCTATGGCCTGTATGATTAACTGGGGGTTTGGTTTAATTGTAGGTGCGCTGTTTGCGAAAGAAGTAGCGAAGCGCGTGCCGGGATCTGATTATCGGTTTTTAATTGCCTGTGCTTACATAGGGTTTTTAACATGGCACGGAGGCTTGTCGGGTTCGATTCCTCTTGTTGCTGCTACACCTGGAAACCCAATGGAAAAAACGGCTGGACTTATTCCGCTGTCAGACACGATTTTTACAGGGTACAACTTATTTATTACCCTCGGGTTATTAATTGTCCTTCCTATTATGACAAGACTGATGATGCCGACGGGAAAAGAAGTGGTAGAAATTGATCCAAGACTGTTGGCGGAAGATGAAATGGCTCCGGCTACAGTTGTTGAGACCACCTCTTCTAAGCCAACATTTGCTGTACGGATGGAGAACAGCAGATTTTTAAGTCTGACGATTGCGCTTCTTGGGTATTCATATTTAATTTATTATTTTGCTACAAACGGTTTTAAAATGGATATTAACACAGTGAACTTATTGTTTTTTACAACGGGTATTTTACTTCACCGCACGCCTTTATCCTATATGAATGCCGTTTCTAATGCTGCGAAAGGAACCGCTGGGATTGTGATTCAGTTTCCATTCTACGCAGGTATTCAAGGCATGATGGAGCTATCAGGCTTAGGCGGGAAGCTAACGAACGTATTTATCTCGATTTCAAATGAAACGACATTTCCGTTTCTTGCGTTTTTAAGTTCTGGCGTTGTGAACTTTTTTGTTCCATCTGGAGGAGGACACTGGGTTGTACAAGGACCTTTTATTATGCCGGCAGCTGAACAGCTCGGCGTAGATCCGGGAGTCGCTGCGATGGCCATTGCCTACGGAGAAGCATGGATGAATATGGCGCAGCCGTTTTGGGCACTGCCTGCACTAGCTATCGCAGGGCTCGGAGCGCGCGATATAATGGGCTACTGCGTGACCACCTTAATTGTATCAGGCTTTATTTTTGCTATAGGACTAACGTTTTTCTAATACGAAAAGGTCAGCTGAAAAGCTGACCTTTTTTTATTCTACATTATAAGCCAACTTCGCGTGCACTCCAGTTCCAGAATTCTTCTGCAAGCCGTTCATTTTTTGCTCTTGAAGAAGGGGGCGTAACGCGTTTTTTATAAAAGTAAGCGCCGCTAATATGCGTCACTTCAGGGCTGTCTGCTAAATAAATAGCTGTTTCGGCACCCTGAAGAGGTGTTAAAAAGAAAGGGCGAAGCACGGCGTGAACGCTTTTTCCAAAACCCGTTTGACGATTAACGCCGATAGCGGTAGAGACTGCACCGGGGTGTAGGCAATTTACGGTTACAGAAGTATCTTTTAGCTTTTTACTTAAATGGACCGTAAATAAATTATTCGCTAATTTAGACTGAGAGTATCCTCGCCATATTCCGAATCCTGTTGTTAAGTGAGGGTTGTTGAAGTCTATTTTTCCAGATTTATGAGCACCGGACCCAACGTTTATAATGCGTCCTTGCTTAGATTTTTTCAGCAGCTCTAAAAGTAAATTAGTTAATAAAAAGTGACCTAAATGATTAACACCAAGCATCATTTCGAATCCGTCTTGTGTTATTTCCCGCTTAACTGTCACGACGCCCGCGTTATTAATCAGCACATCAAGTATACTGTAGCGAGACATAAAGTCATCACTGAAAGCCCGGATACTAGCGAGAGAAGCTAAGTCGCAGGTCATAAGAGATATGGAATCCGATCCGCTTTGACGCTTCGCTTCTTCTAAAGCCGTATTTCCTCTTTCTTCATTTCGGCATACCATAATGACTTCGAATCCTTTTTTAGCTAGTTCAATCGTTGTGGCCAGCCCCATTCCAGAATTGGCACCCGTAATTAACGCTCGTTTGGCTGTCATGCGTATGTTCCTCCCAACTACATCTTTTTTCTAGTGTATAAGATAAGAAGATACGCCGTCCACTTCTAGCTTTTCTTTCATGCATACTTTAAAAAAATGCGTAAAATGTGCACAGGGGAGAAAATGTTGCACAAAGGTCAATATTTTACACCCTACTCGTCAATTAAAGCGGTTTCATAAATAACTGATTTCGCTAAAATAAGACATAGGGAGGTGCTAGTAAGATGAATAGCCAAAGTAAATTACAGGAGACAGAATATGTTCCTTTAGAGCAAGAACTTAAAAGAGAACCATCCATTAATACGAAAAGACGTAAAAATTTGAAAAATGTAGGTTTATTTGCACTATTTGTAGGACCCGCACTATTAGCATTTTGTGTGATTGTACTTATACCATTTTTTACAGGGATTTATTACTCATTTACAGACTGGAACGGAGTAAACGGTACGATTAACTGGGTGGGACTTGATAACTTTAAGTACTTATTCACTGAAGATAAGCAGTTTCAGCAATCGTTTTGGATCACAACGAAATATACGGTCGTTGCAATTATCTTAACGAATGTGGTTGGGTTCGTGTTAGCAATCCTTGTTACTCAAATGTTAAAGACACGAAACATTTTACGTACGGTTTTCTTTATGCCGAATTTAATTGGCGGACTTTTACTAGGATTTGTATGGCAGTTCATTTTTGTAAAAGGATTTGCATCTATCGGACAAATCACGGGAATTTCGCTTTTTGAGCTTCCTTGGCTGGGAGACGCAAAAACAGCATTTTGGGGCATCGTGATTGTAAGTGTATGGCAAGGAGCGGGCTATATCATGCTTATTTACACAGCAGCACTTCAAAACGTACCGCAAGAGCTGATTGAAGCAGCAAAAATTGACGGAGCAAGCAGATGGCAAATTCTTCGTCACATTACAATTCCAATGGTAGCACCGGCAGTAACGGTTTGTTTATTCTTAACGATTTCATGGTCATTCAAAGTATTTGATGTCAACTTATCATTAACAAACGGTGGTCCATTTAAATCAACAGAAATGTTAGCGCTTAACATTTATACAGAAGCATTTGTTAATAACAGATACGGTCTAGGTGAAGCAAAAGCCTTAATTTTCTTCATCGTCGTAGCAGCAATTACAATTATTCAAGTAACATACACCAAGAAGAAGGAGGTTGAATCGTGATGGGAAACAAATATACGAGCAAAACCTTTATTGTTGAAATTTTAGCAGTCCTGCTTGGACTAGTGTTCTTGGTTCCATTTTATTACGTGCTTTCAAACTCACTGAAGTCATTTGCAGAAATTTTATCAAACACATCGGCGCTGCCGACAACGATTCAGTTTCAAAACTTTGTTAATGCATTCAACCAAATGAATTACTTAAAAGTGCTTAGCAACTCGCTGATCATTACAGTCATTAGTAACGCAGTTCTAGTCATCTTCTGTTCAATGGCAGCTTACATGCTGGTTCGAACAAAGAAAAAAATCAGCAGCATTATCTTTATGGCATTCGTAGCGGCAATGGTTATTCCGTTTCAATCCATCATGATTCCACTTGTAAAAGTAGCAGGAAACTTAAATCTGTTAAACAGCATCTGGGGTATTGTGATCATGTATTTAGGCTTTGGTTCAGGTATGACGATTTTCTTGTACCACGGATTTATTAAAGGAATTCCAGTTGAGCTAGAAGAAGCGGCAATCATCGACGGATGCTCACGTCTAGGCGTATTCTGGAGAATTGTATTTCCGTTATTAAAACCAATTACAGTAACCGTAGTTATCTTAAACAGCCTATGGATTTGGAATGACTTCTTACTTCCGTCTCTTGTTCTGCAAGATCCTGAGCTAAGAACGATTCCGCTTGCGACATTCTTCTTCTTTGGTCAGTATACAAAGCAGTGGGATTTAGCACTAGCAGCACTTGTAATCAGTATTATCCCGCTATTAATCTTCTTCTTTGCAATGCAAAAACACATTGTTAAAGGAATTACAAGCGGTTCAATTAAATAATAGTATCGGCAACAGGGCTGGTTTTGAGGCTGTGGCGTCAAAACCAGCAGCAAATAGGGAGGAACGGAAAATGGCATTTAAAATGAAAAAATGGCCTTTAGCAGCAGGTGTTTTATCGGCTACGCTTTTATTTTCAACCGCATGTTCAAACGAAAGCGCATCGGGTAATAAAAAAAGCGGCGGAGATCAAGTAGTAGTAGATGTATTTCAAGGAAAAGTAGAAATCGCTGATCAGCTAAAAGCTCTAACTGATCAATACACAAAAGAACATCCAAATGTGAAGTTCAATATCCAAACGGTTGGTGGAGGAGCTGACGGTGCAGCAGCTTTAAAAGCGCAGTTTGCGTCGGGGAATGCACCTGACCTTTTCACAAACGGCGGATATCAAGAGGCAAAAACGTGGAAAAATAAATTAGAAGATTTATCCGATCAGCCTTGGATTGATGACGCGTACGAAAACACACTTACACCAATGACGATGGACGGTAAAGTATATGGACAGCCAATCAGTCTTGAAGGCTACGGATTTACATATAACAAAAAACTGTTCAAAAAAGCAGGCATCAAAGAACTTCCAAAAACATATTCAGAATTAGAAGCAGCGGCTAAAAAGCTTAAAGCTGCCGGTATTACGCCATTTTCTATCGGCTACGGCGAGTGGTGGGTGCTTGGAAACCACGGCTTAAATATTCCATTTGCTAGTCAAAAAGATCCGGATGCATTTATTAAAGGATTAAATGACGGCAGTACGAAAATCGCAGGAAACGAGCAGTTCAAACAGTATGTAAAGCTGCTTGATTTAACGGTAAAATACGGAAATAAAAATCCGTTAACGACGGACTACAACACGCAAGTAACGAAGTTTGCGAACGGTGAAGCAGCGATGATTCAGCAAGGAAACTGGATTCAGCCAATGCTTAATAAAATTACGCCGAACATGGATGTAGGCATTCTACCTATGCCGTTAAGCGATGATGCAGCTGTAGCTGACAAGCTTGCAATCGACGTTCCAAGCAACTGGGTTATTCACAAACAAGCACCAGCGGCAGATAAAAAAGCAGCAAAAGACTTCTTAAACTGGATGGTCACATCTAAAGAAGGCCAAAAAGCGTTAGTAGAAGACTTTAAGTACATTCCAGCTTTTAAATCAATTGAAGCGAAAGACATTGGACCTTTAGGCGAAGAACTTCTTAAATATTCTAAGGATCAAAAAACGCTTCCTTGGGAATGGACAAAATTCCCTGAAGGCGTAACGCAAAAATTTGGAGCGGATGTACAAGAATACATCGGCGGCCAAACATCTGAAGATGAGCTGTTAAAATCATTAGATAAAAGATGGGCTGAGTTGAAGTAATAAAAAAGACAACCTTTGGGTTGTCTTTTTTGTGAGTACATAAACTGGCAATATAGCTGTATTTATCTAAAAAAATAAAAGACGGCAGAATTCATGTATTCTGCCGCTTTCTGCGTTATCACTTAACTTCTTGGCCAAAGCATAACCGCTACGCCAATCAGACACACAAGTCCGCCAATCCAATCGTATGTATCGGGCATTTTTTTATCAACCCACCACGCCCAAAACAGGCTTAAAACAATAAAAATACCGCCGTAAGCTGCATATACACGTCCAAAGTCCGGGAACGACTGCCACGTAGCAATGACGCCGTACAGCACCAAAGCAATACCGCCTAGAAGTCCTAACCAGCTTGATGCTCCTTCGCGCAGCCACTGCCAAATCAGATAGCCTCCGCCAATTTCAGCAAGACCTGCTAAAATAAAAAGAAAAATTGCTTTAATCATAAACTATACTCCTTATATCATCATTTCATCTCTTTATTCTATCTTACTTTCTTCGTTTGATGAATCATTCGTTTGCTTCAAATAAGTACACTGGAAAGCATTCCTTTATCAATTTGTCTTCAAACCTGCTAAACTATTAATAGTATGAGTTTATGTAGAATGTTTGTGAGAGTACAAAGAGTCATTCAATTATTGATGCTCAGGGTACTTTTACAAAAGGTAGAAGTTAGCAGTAAATGGACTATATAAAAGAATGCAGATATAGGGGTTTGGTAAAATGAGTTTAGATCATAAAGTAATACGCATTGAGCTGCCTACGCCATTTCCAATTGGACCAGTGAATGTGTTTTTATTAAAAGCAGACAAGTTAACGTTAATTGATGCAGGGATGAAAACCGAAGAAGCGTGGAATGTTTTTGAAGAGGCGCTTCGTAAAGAAGGATATAAAGTAACAGATATTGAACAAGTGATTCTTACTCATCAGCATCCGGATCACACTGGATTTTTAGAATGGCTGCCGAGTGATATACCGGTTTACGGTCATAAGCTTGTGGAGCCTTGGATTTACCAAGATGAAGAGTTTGTTCAGCAGCATAATGAGTTATACCATAATTTCCTTATGGAGTTTGGAGTCAGTGATGATGTAATGGATACATGGCTTCGTAAAGCAACGGCTGCAATTCAAGTATATTCACCTAAAGGGCAGAAGCTAGCAGGGTATTTGAAAGAAGGAGATACACTTCCGTATGCCAGTGATTGGGAAGTGATTGAAACGCCGGGACATTCCTTGAGTCAGCTGATGTTTTACAATCGAAAAGAAAAAGTCGCGTTTGGCGGAGATCATATTTTGCCAAAAGTACCGTCAAACCCGTATTTAGAGCCAACCATTCAAAATCCTAAGCCAACGCCGCTATTGGACTACTTGGCGTCGCTAGAAAAAACGTTGAACTACGACATTGATTTGATCTACAGCGGACATGGTAAACCGCTTAGTGACATTCATTCTTTAATTATGGAACGTATTCAAAAGCAGCATAAATGGGCGCTGCGCGTGTTACAAGCGATGGGTGAAGGAAAGAAAACAACGCTTGAAGTCAGCGCAGCTTTTTTCCCGGATATGTATCAAAAAGCACCGGACTTTATTTTCTCAGAAGTGTACGGCCAGCTTACGTATTTAGAGAAAGAAGGATATGTTGAATTAACAAAAAATCAAGATGGCGTCTTGCTGTGGGAAACTACACGTGTGCTTGCTCCTCAGTCATAATATAAAAAACCAGCTTCTATAAAGAAGCTGGTTTTTATGCTTATAGTGAATGCAAGCGCTCAATGCGTTTTTCAAGCGGCGGGTGAGTAGAGAATAAGCGTGAGAATTTTTCTTTACCGCTAATTTTAAAAGCGGCAATTGATTTTTGGCGGTCATCTACTAATGAAGTAGTATGACGAAGCGATTCTAACGCATAAATCATTTTTTCTTTACCACCGAGTTTAGCTGCAAGCTCATCGGCTTTGAATTCACGTCTTCTTGAATGCCAGAAGATAATTGGGCTGCTTAGGATACTAAAGAGAATCTCAAACACAATCGATGTAAGGAAATAAACAACCATCGCAAACTCTTCTCGCACAAAGTTTGACACCGCTTTGGCTACTAAACGAGAGAAGAAAATAACGAATGTATTTAATACTCCTTGCAGAAGCGTAGTTGTGACCATATCACCGCTTTTAATATGCGCTATTTCGTGAGCGATAACGCCGCTGATCGCATCGCGGTCCATTCGTTCAAGCATTCCGCTTGAAACGGCAACAAGCGAGCGTCTTTTACTTGGCCCAGTTGCAAAAGCGTTAACTTCTGCTGAATGATAAATTCCGACCTGAGGCATTTTTCTTAATCCTGCAACAGATGCAAGTCGATGCGTTTCTTCTAAAACAAATCGTTCATATTCACCTTGAGGAGAACGTTCATCAATAACTTGAACACCCATCATCCACTTTGCCATCACGCGTGACATCATAAGAGAAATAATCGCCCCGCTGAAGCCAGCAATGACGCTAAATGCCAGCAGGCCGCCGTAACCGCTGCTTCCCATATAGCTTTGAACACCTAATAAAGATGTAATCGTTGTGATTGTAATTAATACTAAAATATTAACGAAAATAAACAGTGAAATTCGTTTTAGCACAAGTCTTCCTCCTTTAACTAATACGTGCATGATAGATATACGGTTAGAGGAGAGGAAAGGTTTCATTTATTTATTCAAAGTTATTAAAATTAAAAAGGTTATTATGCTAAGTTATTAAATAGGAAATATCAAATTACAAAATGAGATACAAGAAGTAGCGGAATGTATAATTTACTCTATAACCAAGAGCGTTTGTTAATAGAAATTTTATAATTTACGTCTATCTTCGGACGAGACGTACTAAAATAATAAAAAAGGTGTTCAAATCATGAACACCTTTTTGGCAAAAATATTTAAAGATTAATAGTAAATAACTTTATTACGCTTAAAAATTAACTTTTGGTTCTGTACCTAATTTAATGCGTTTGAAGTTTTTAATATGCTTCCATGTAATGAAAACAAAAATAATGGCTGCAAATACCATTAAAACTACATCGCCTACATAAATTGATGCTAAAAAGGCAACCAATGCGCCAATAGGTGAAGATAAGGATACGTATTTAGAAATTTTGAGAGAAATTAAAAAAGCAAGAACCCCTAGAATGAAAGCTAATGGTGAAAATGCAAGGAATACACCAGCCGCAGTCGCTACGGATTTTCCTCCTTTAAACTTTGCAAAAACAGGATAGCTATGTCCAAGAATAGCGATAAATCCAGGGACAAGCATATGCAAGTGGCTATTCATCATAAGCGGTAAACAGACAGCTAGCGAACCTTTTGCTATATCGCCGATCAATACTATAATACCTGCTTTCTTTCCTAAAGTGCGAAAGGTATTAGTGGCTCCTAAGTTACCGCTTCCGTGCTTGCGAACATCGGTTTTGTAAAAGCCCTTTCCAATCACTAAAGCAAAAGGAATGGACCCAATTAAATAAGCTAATAAGATAATTATAGCGTTTGTTAATACGTTCATTATTGGCACCTCAAATTGTGTTGTTATTATTCATTTTATAGCAAGATATCAAGAGTAAAGTTTATTTTGTTTCTGAACACTTCTATCAGTATGGATTGCTTCCCAGGGAGTAAATTGTGGTTTCTTAAATAGTGGAAGGCAACTTTTATATGGATAGAGGGTGCTGGCTGTTTTGGTAGAGTATTTGTAAATTCAACTGTATTTTTAGCGGAATAGCTTCATGACTTTATGCTGAGATGTTTTTGAATTTTCAAGCCTTCCTACGTATTAGGACGAATCCATATGTCCATTATAAATATGTAAAAAAGAAAAGAGAGTAGGCGGAAAGGCAAAAATAAAAAACTTGCTACAACACCAGCGAAGTTTTTTGCGCATCAGCCGTTCTGATTTTTTCTGCAAAAATAAAAAACTTGTAATACAATTTTTAAAATATAACATAAATGTTTAAGGATTAAAAGATATTTTGGGTATATTGTATTAGAAGGAATGTCTTTTAATATTTTTTTATAAAAAATAAGACAAATAAATTAACAAATCAAAAAAAATATAATAGAATGTAAAACAGTGTTTCGAAATATTAACTTCTTAAAGTTGAAAGGGGTTCTGCACTTGTTGTGGACAGATATCAAAGAACGAGAAGTAGTTATGTACAAAAACTGCCAGGCGAAAATTTTGGAAAAAAAGGTGCCGAATAAAATAGTCGTGCGCAATCTAGAATTCCCGGAAAAAGGCGATTGGATATCAGCCGAGCTTGATTTTGAAGCTGTTGAAAAATTTGAGAAGAGTCGAGAACACTAATACAAGAAACATTTTACAATAATTCTATTTATCATATAAGAAAAAGCCGAGCTTACATTTTGAGTTCGGCTTTTTTGTTTATATCTCATTCGTTCTCTTTACGAAGAGCTCCTCGTTATTACATGTAAAACCACGTCTTTTCCTCTCATTCATTTTCCACTATTACACTAGTCCCGTATAAAAACGTATCTTTATAAGGGACTATCGATTCATTTTTAGTACACGTATTTTTGCCATTTTTTTCATATGCTAACGTTCAGAAATAAAACCTCTGTGCATACATTGAAGACAAAGGGGGAGGATACATTGGGAAAAACAAGTCGTATATTGAAATGGGTCAGCGGGGGATTAGAGGCTCTTTGGGGGATTCCCCTCTTAGGCGGCACCTTGGTTATAAGCCTAGCCTACACGCCGCTTATTCTAATGCTCGCATTGCACATCGTAGGTTTAGTATTTGCGATTAAAACAAACAAAGTTCGGACAGGGCATATCATGGGAATTGTCTGTTCTGCTATTGCGTGGATTCCAATTGTCGGCATGATTATGCATATCTTAACGGCTATTTTCTTACTGATAGAAGCAGCCAAAGATAACGAGCCATCTGAAGACGCAGCATAAAAGAAAAGCCGCCTGATTTTTAGGTGGTTTTTTATATTTTCTAGCAAAGACTTGAAGGCTCTATTGTTTTAGAAAATCCTTTTTATGTTAGAATATTAGAAGTATTTTCTAAAAAAGGGGGTAAACATAATAGACAAAGCCAATCAAAAAAACAAAAGACTTTTTACAGCAGGACTCATATTAGTCGCTCTTGTAAGCTTTATATTTTTACTATGGAGTAAAGGATGGGTAATTCCTAATGCGATAAGTGCCAACCGCTATGATGTAAAAGGCGTAGACGTATCTTCTTATTAAGGGGAGATTGATTGGAGTGTGCTGAGTAAACAAGATATTCAGTTTGCTTTTATTAAAGCAACGGAAGGAAGTTCATTTCAAGATCCTTTATTTAAACAAAACTGGGAACAAGCAAATCGGAAAAACATGCGGATCGGAGCTTATCACTTTTTTAGCTACGATAGCAAAGGTTCCACACAAGCGGCTAATTTTATCAAAGCGGTCTCTCTTAAAAATAACGATTTGCCTCCAGTGATTGATGTAGAATTTTACGAAGATAAAAAACAAAACCTTCCGTCTCAGAAACATGTATACAAGGAGCTTTCTAGCATGATTAAACGTCTTGAATCTCACTATGACAAGCGCGTCATTCTTTATACGACGCCTAAAGCGTATGACTTGTATATTAAAAACAAATATCCTGAGTGTGATATCTGGATTCCCGATGTTGTGAAAAAGCCTACTCTTGAAGAACAGAAGAAATGGACGTTTTGGCAGTATACGGACAAAGGGCGGTTAAGCGGCTATAAAGGTAAAGAAACGTTTATTGATTTAAATGTGTTTAACGGAAATCAAGCAGAATTTGAAAAATACTAGTTTACTAGAAAGCTAAGAGATGGAGGGAAGAATAATGCCTACTTATAACAAGCTAGTGCGAGATAAAATTCCTGCGATTATTGAACAAAGCGGAAAAACCTTCAAATCACGCGTGCTGCAGCGAGAGGAATATCAACATGAGCTGATAAAAAAAGCAAAAGAAGAGCTTCAAGAATACATAGAAGCCCCAACGCATCAGGAGGCAATTGAAGAGCTCGCGGATTTACTGGAAGTTATGCAGGCGCTAGCAGCTGTGCACGGGGCCACGCCAGAACAACTTGAGAAAGTGCGTGAGGAGAAGGCCAGGGAGCGCGGGAAGTTTGATGATCGGGTTTATTTGGTGGAAACAGGAGAAGCGTAGTTTGATGATGCAATAGTGGAGGGAGCGAGCGATGGCAGGTGAGTTTTAATTTAAAAGTAGGAGAAATAAAAAAAGCTTATTTAACAGAACAAGAAATTTGGAAGATCATTAATCAATTTTTCGCTAATGGTCACTTTACCACAACGTATAAATATGGATTAATGAAAGCTTTAATTGAAAACCTATATAACGTTGACAATCGGTTAGTACTCACGTTTGATCAAGTGTATTTTTCCTTTGCTAAAATATATTGGAATTTGGTTATTCATCATGATTTAAATCAATTAAATACACACAATAGACAAGCTGGAATTCAAAAAGAGTTAAAGGAATTTCAGTTAATGCATGGTGTCCCAAATAAAGTAGTATTTGATCGTTTACCAAGTAATCTTCAATTGCAGTTAGTAGAAAGAACTAAAAAAGTGGGGGCAAGGTATGTAGTAGGGGCGTTATACGGAGATATGGAAGGTTCCATTTATGAGTTTGATAAAAGAACAGAATACATAAAGTTTAATAGCAGTATGTATATTTTTTTGCAAAAGTATAGACAAATTGTTACTCATTTAACCAATTATCATTTGGCGAAATTTTTAGAAAAGCATAATGACAAAAATAAGTTAGAAGATGTCTTGTTAAAAGTGGAGAATATTTCAAAACGCGAATCGCTGCATGCATTCTATAACATACTTTGGAAATACGAAACAAAAGAATGTTTTTATTGTGGGAAAGTTCTTTCTGATAAACGCATCGCTACTCATGTAGATCATTTTATTCCATGGAGTTATATCCAATCAGATAATATGTGGAATTTGGTGTTAAGCTGTCAAAGCTGCAACACAAAAAAGAGCAATAAACTTGCTAAGAGTGTATACCTCGAGAAGATGTTTGTTCGTAACGATAATCTTAAATTAACAGCAGTTCACAATGATTTTAACTATTATTCGGAGCGTAAGTTAGAAGCTCTTTATGAGTTTGCTGGAATGAATGGATACGTAGAAAACTGGTCTCCTTAACCCCGAGTATTTCTCTTTTCATTTCAGTTACAAAATCCCCTCTTGAAATTTTGTTCACCAAACAAGTAAACTAAAGACATAAGTTTGGTAAAATTGGGATAAGAAATTCATGAGGTAGGGGAGAACAAGTCGATGGAGATGGATCAAGAGAAATTTAATAAAGTGATTGAAGCGGCAAGGATGTATTATATTCTTGATTATAATCAAAGTGAAATTGCAAAAAAGCTTGGTGTATCAAGGCCTACGGTTTCTCGATTGCTGCAGACAGCAAAAGAAGAAGGCATTGTTCAAATTAAAATTGTGGATTCGTCTATCAATAGTGAAAAATTGTCTTCTCAGCTTGAACAAAAATTCAATCTAAAAAAAGCAATCGTCACACCGGTGCCTCAATATGAAAATCACATTATTAAAAGTCATCTAGGCGTGGCAGCAGCTGACTATCTCTATGACATCGTAAAAGACGGAGATATTATTGGGGTGACGTGGGGAACAACTCTTTATCAAGTGGCCATCGATTTAAAACAAAAGTATGTGAATGACGTGCAGGTTGTGCAGTTAAAAGGCGGAGTAAGCCATTCGGAAACGAGCACATATGCTTCTGAAATTATGTACTTATTTGGAAAGGCATACAATACGCCTCCTATGCATCTTCCTTTGCCTGTAATTGTCGATCACGTGGTAGTCAAAAAAGCAATGGAAACGGATCGTCATATTAAGCGTATTTTAGATTTAGGCAAACAAGCCAATATTGCCGTCTTTACTACGGGACCCATTAAAACGGATTCGCTGCTTTTTCAGCTTGGCTACTTTTCCGAACAAGATGTAGAGATGATTTCCTCGCGAGCGGTAGGAGACATTTGTTCACGTTTTTTTGATAAAGATGGACAAATTTGCAATGAAAGCCTGGATGAACGGACGCTTGGACTTGATTTGGAAGAACTAAAGAAGAAAGAATACGCCATTTTAGTAGCGGGCGGGGACCAGAAAATTGACAGCATTTACGGAGCGCTGCAAGGGAAATTTGCAAATGTACTCGTTACTGATCAGTTCACGGCGCGCTTTTTGTTAGATAAACAAGAGTAAGGGAGATGAATACGCTGTTTTTTCAAGAGCAAAAGCTTCATCGAATCGAAATAGTAGAAGATATTGTATCTTATTCGGCGTCATCTCTGCAGGCGCAGCGAAACCGGTATCCTTTTCAAACAGACGTCTCAAAAGACGGGGTAATTGCTAAAGGAACCACAGGCTATATTATTAAACGGGGGGGAAGAATGTATTTTTCTCCTGATGCTAATCAAAAAGGAATTGAACGTTTTACGCCGCCTAATCAGCCATACGTATTAATTCCTTATAAAAAGGTAAAGAATAAGTATCGAATCATGTTGTCATTTGTGATAAAAGCTGAAAAATAAGGGAAGACTTCCGAGTGCGGAAGTCTTTTTTTATTCACTAAAACAGCGACTATAAATATTTTTGAACAAATGTAAATATATCTGTTTACAATTGTTCAAAGCTATTATATAGTAAGGGTGTAAGTTGTTGAAAACGTTTTAGTGGATGCACAATATGCAGATACTTTTAGGGGGAAAACGTCATGAGAATGGTTGACTTAATTGAAAAAAAACGTAATGGACATGAATTAAATAAAGCTGAAATCGATTTTATTATCGAAGGTTATACAAAAGGGGATTTACCTGATTATCAGCTATCGGCATTTGCGATGGCGATTTACTTTCAAGGAATGACGCAGGAAGAACGCGTAAATTTAACGCAAGCAATGGTTGAATCAGGCGATCAAATCGACTTATCAAAAATTGAAGGTATTAAAGTAGACAAACACAGCACAGGCGGCGTAGGTGATACAACAACACTTGTATTAGGACCTTTAGTAGCTGCGGTTGATGTACCAGTTGCCAAAATGTCTGGCCGCGGCTTAGGACACACTGGCGGTACGATTGATAAACTTGAAGCAGTGCCTGGCTTCCACGTTGAAATTACAAATGAAGAATTCATTCGTTTAGTAAATACAAATAAAATTGCCGTTATCGGTCAAAGCGGAGACTTAACGCCGGCGGATAAAAAACTTTATGCACTTCGTGATGTAACAGCAACGGTTGATTCGATTCCGTTAATTGCAAGCTCAATTATGAGTAAGAAAATTGCAGCTGGAGCAGATGCCATTTGTCTCGATGTAAAAACGGGGAACGGCGCATTTATGAAAAAGCTTGAAGACGCTGAAGAATTAGCAAAAGCAATGGTTGAAATCGGAAAAGGGGTAGGCCGAAACACAAAAGCAATCATCTCAGATATGAGCCAGCCTCTAGGATTTGCGGTTGGTAATGCGCTTGAAGTAAAAGAAGCTATCGACACGTTAAAAGGCGAAGGTCCTGAAGATTTAACAGAACTTTGCTTAACATTAGGAAGTCACATGGTTGTACTTGCTGAAAAAGCAAGCAGCTTAGATGAAGCGCGTGCAATGCTTCAAGAAGTAATTAAAAACGGAAAAGCATTAGAATCATTCAAAACGTTCTTAAGCGCACAAGGCGGAGACGCTTCTGTTGCAGACGATCCGTCTAAATTACCTGATGCAGCGCACAAAATTGAAGTGCCAGCAAAAGAAGATGGCTACATTTCAGAAATCGTTGCAGAAAAAATCGGCGTAGCAGCAATGAAGCTAGGTGCAGGACGTGCAACAAAAGAATCTGAAATCGACCTAGCGGTTGGTATTATGCTAAATAAAAAAGTTGGCGACCAAGTGAAAAAAGGCGACTCTCTTGTTACAATTCACAGCAACAGTGAAGATGTACAGGAAGTAATGGATATCGTTTATGATTCTTACAGCACGGTCGCTGAAAAAGTGGAAGCTCCAACGTTAATTTATAAAGAAATTCATTAAGAGACAGAGAGGAAGAACAAAATGAGTCAAAACATTACGGGTATTATTGATCATACATTATTAAAAGCAGATGCAACAGAAGAGCAAATTACGGTTTTAGCACAAGAAGCAAAAGAATATTCATTCGCTTCAGTTTGTGTAAATCCAACGTGGGTAAAAAAAGCAGCTGAGTTATTAAAAGATGCTCCAGAAGTGAAAGTATGTACGGTAATCGGCTTCCCTCTTGGAGCTACTACTTCAGCCGTAAAAGCATTCGAAACAACAAATGCAATCGAAAACGGTGCAGATGAAGTAGATATGGTAATCAACATCGGCGCGTTAAAAGATAAAAACTATGACTTAGTGCAAAGCGACATTCAAGCAGTAGTAGATGCTGCAAAAGGCAAAGCGCTAGTAAAAGTAATTATTGAAACAGCTCTTTTAACAGACGAAGAAAAAGCAAAAGTTTCTGAGCTAGCTGTAAAAGCTGGAGCTGATTTTGTTAAAACGTCAACGGGCTTTTCTACAGGAGGCGCAACGGTAGAAGACGTAGCGCTTATGAGAAAAACGGTTGGACCAGATGTAGGTGTAAAAGCTTCTGGAGGCGTTCGAGGCTTAGAAGATGCAAAAGCAATGATTGAAGCTGGTGCAACACGTATTGGTGCAAGCTCTGGCGTATCAATTGCAAAAGGTCAATTAAGCAACTCTGATTATTAATAAATGACAGCAGGTTAGTACTAACTAACCTGCTGTAAACTAAGCAAAGGATGATGACGGTGGAGCCAAAACAATTAATAGATGAAGCAATCGCAGCAAGCAAACAAGCACATGTACCATATTCTCACTTCCATGTTGGTGCAGCTCTTTTAACAACCGATGGGAAGATTTATCGTGGATGCAATATTGAAAACGCTTCCTATGGATTGACGAACTGTGCTGAGCGAACGGCAATCTTTAAAGCTGTTTCAGAAGGGGACAAACAGTTTTCAGCTATTGCAGTTGTAGGAGATACGGACGGCCCAATTTCTCCTTGCGGCGCATGCAGACAAGTATTAGCTGAGTTCTGTGATGATCACACACAAATTATCTTAGCAAACCTAAAAGGAGATTTTGTGATTACCAACATCAACGAAATCTTACCGGGCTATTTTTCATCAAAAGACTTACAAAAATAAGTAAGCAGTGGAGGATACTATGAAATATTTAATTGGCATCTTAGGGTTACTCGTTGTCTTTGGATTAGCGTATCTTGCAAGTAATAACCGTAAAGAAATCAAATATAAACCAATCGTTATTATGGTTGTGATTCAAGTTCTTTTATCAGCTTTACTTCTTAACACAAAGTTTGGTTTGATTATTATCAATGCGATTGCCAGCGTTTTTGGAAAGCTGCTTTCATACGCAAACCAAGGAGTAGAGTTCGTATTTGGAGGCATTGCGAATAAAGGATCAATGCCGTTTTTCTTAAACGTGCTGCTTCCGATCGTTTTTATCTCTGTCTTGATTGGGATTTTACAGCACTTTAAAATCCTTCCGTTCATTATGAAATGGATTGGCTTAGTTCTCAGCAAGATTAACGGAATGGGAAAATTAGAGTCTTATAACGCAGTAGCTTCCGCGATTGTAGGTCAGTCAGAAGTATTCATTACTGTTAAAAAGCAACTAGACAAACTGCCGCCAAATCGTTTATATACGCTTTGTGCATCAGCTATGTCGACTGTTTCAATGTCAATTGTCGGTGCTTATATGACAATGATTGAACCAAAATACGTAGTAACAGCAATCGTTATTAACTTATTTGGCGGATTTATTATTTCTTCTATCATTAACCCTTACACAGTAACGGATCAAGAAGATATTTTAGAGGTACAAACAGGTCATAAGCAAACGTTCTTCGAAATGCTTGGCGAATACATTATGGATGGATTTAAAGTAGCGATTATCGTAGGTGCGATGCTAATTGGTTTCGTTGCGCTGATGGCTGCGATTGATAACGTGTTTGAAATGTTATTTGGTCTATCGTTCCAGCATCTTCTTGGCTATGTGTTTGCACCGTTTGCATTCATCATGGGTGTTCCTGCTTCAGAAGTTGTGGCAGCGGGTGGAATTATGGCAACAAAACTTGTAACAAATGAATTTGTGGCAATGATGAGCCTATCGGATATGGCTTCAACATTCAGTGCTAAAACGCTTGGAATTGTATCTGTATTCTTAGTATCATTTGCTAACTTCTCATCAATTGGAATCGTGTCAGGAGCTGTTAAAGGCTTAAGCGAAAAGCAAGGAAATACAGTAGCGCGCTTTGGTCTTCGTTTACTGTACGGAGCTACGCTTGTAAGCGTACTGTCAGCAATTGTTGTCAGCTTTATTTTATAAGTGTAATAGAAACAGAAAGAAAAGCAGTTTCCTTTTTAAAAGGAATTGCTTTTTCTTTTTTACATGTAAACCACAACTCCGTACATCCTAAAGAAAAACATAGACGCAGAGGAGGACAAGAAAAGCTGGGGGCTTTTCTTACTGAAAAATGGATCAAATTGGACTGTTGCTGTCAGGTGCAGCGTTATTTTTAAACGGACTGATGCTGCTTGGAAAAGCAGATGAAAAAAACGTAGGCGTATTTAACTTATTTGTTGGAGCTTTTCAAGTTATTGTTCCGTTTTATTTAATTATTACGTCAGATCAAAGCAACTGGATTTTGTATGAAAGAACGGCGATTTTTTTATTTGGCCTTACGTATTTGTATGTAGGGGTGACGGTATTAAAAGGAATGCAGGGAACAGGACTAGGCTATTACTCTCTTTGGGTATCGATTATCGCTTTAGTGTACGTGACCGTTTCTCTTGTTCATTATCATGACGTAGTGAACGCCATTACATGGATTCTTTGGTCGTTTTTATGGTTTTTATTTTATGTGCTTAATACGAGCAAAAAAGATGTATCTGCATATGTGGGGAAAGTGGCGATTGTCCAGTCGTGGGTGACGTTAACGATTCCAGCGCTGTTTTCACTAACAGGCGTATGGGGAAATAAGGATATGTACAATATGTGGGGAATCGTGCTGGTGGCGTCCATCATTTATTTCGTATATCTAGGGTATCGACTATTCTTTTCTCAGCCGCAAAAAATGATTTTGAAATAAAGTATTTACAAAAAATAGATAATAATGGTAAGATGTTAGAAATTAAATGCCGTGAAGAGAAAAGTAGCCAGCGCGTATTCTTAGCAGAGAGCTCCGGAAGCTGAAAAGGAGCAAGAAAAACGCTGTTGAAACAAGCCTCTGAGCAGCGCATTGGATCTAACGTGATAGTGCGACGGCTGCTTCCGTTACAAAGCTAGAGTATAAGCGAAAGCCGTACTCGATAAGGTTTATATGGCGACATATGAACAAACTAGGGTGGCACCGCGATTCATAATCTCGCCCCTAAGACACATGTCTTGGGGGTGGGATTTTTTTATTGACCGAAATCAATAGTGAAGCGGAGGCCTTTCTTTTATGAAAAGTAAGCTGTTGTCTTGGAAATACCCGTGTTTATTGCTGTTTGGAATTGGCACTAGCAATATCGGCGACTGGATTTATTTAATTGCTTTAAATGTAATGATGCTTGATATGACGAATTCGCCGCTTGCGGTTTCAGGGCTATACATGATAAAGCCGCTTGCTGCGCTATGTACAAATATATGGTCTGGAAGCTTAATTGACCGCATGAACAAACGGAAGCTTATGATGGTTTTAGATTGGACGCGCGCTGGAATTATTGCTTGCCTTCCGTTTTTCTCATCCATACTGATCATTTATGTGCTGGTATTTATCATCAGTATGGCAAGTTCAATGTTTCGGCCGGCATCGATGGTTTATATCACAAAGCTTATTCCACGTGAAAAACGACAAAGATTTAATTCGCTGCGCAGTTTGATTGACTCAGGCGGTTTTCTTATTGGACCAGCCGCAGCAGGTGCGCTATTTATGATTGGAACGCCTGCGTTTGCTATCTATGCCAATGCTGCAGCGCTGCTATTGTCAGGGGGAGTTACTTTGTTTATGCCAAACCTGGATACAAAAACAGAAGTTAAAGAAAATAAGCTGTCTGTAAACACCATTAGAGAAGACTGGAAAGCGGTGTTTCGTTTCAGTAGAGTCAACAGATACATTATAACCATTTATGTATTATTCAGTTTCTTGATGGTCATGGCCACGGCAATTGATTCTCTTGAAGTTTCATTTGCAACAAAAGTCATTCATTTGTCCGAAAGCGAGTACGGGTTTTTAGTGAGCATAGCAGGTGCAGGCATTATGATTGGCGCAGTTGTGAATACACTGTTTGCTAAGAAGCTGTCAACGAATTTTCTCATAGGCGCCGGCAGTGTAGGAGTGTCGCTTGGCTATTTGCTGTATGCTTGTTCGTCTTCTTTTCAAACCATGGGAACAGGATTTTTTAGCTTATCCTTTGCGTTAGCTTTTGCAAGTGCTGGTTTTCAAACCTTTTATCAAAACAGCATTCCCGTTGACATGATGGGTCGAGTAGGAAGTATCTATGGACTGCTTGAGTCACTCCTGATCATTATCATGACTTTTTTATGCGGCATGGCTGCGCACATCTTTTCGATTCAAGGAGCTGTAATTGGTGGAAGCCTGATCATGCTTTTAAGTACGGTTGTATTGTTTTTGTGCACGTTAAAGCCGGCGTTTTATAAAATAAGTTTAGTCAAAAAACAAGGAATCTAACGCATAGGTACTAATGGAGAAATAAGCTAAGAAGGCGATAAAAAGAAATGAATACAGAATAAAGGGTGAAAAAGCACAGTGAAAATGAAAGATGCGTTAAAGAAAAAAGGAATGTTTGTTAAAAAATTATCGAATCAAGGTGAATTCTTCCGGAAGCGGTGGGAAAATGAATTTGCAGATGCTTTAAGCGCATCGCAAAAAAAGAAAATTTATATGGATCAATTTCTATGGCATGCGTTTAGCTATGAAAAGCTACCTTGTTTACAAGGAGAACAAGCGGTTCAAGCGTTTGAGCACCAAGTTAAGAACGACTGTTATTTGTTGTTTGAGCATGATGAACGAGTGCTGCAGCTATCTAAATGTAAGCATTTAACAACTGCTGATTTAAGTGAAAATACAAATATGTATTTAGAAGATTTATACGTGGTGGATAAAGATTTCACATGGACTTATGTGATTACCCATGAAAGTTCATGTGGACCTTACTTTTACCGCACGTAAGTAAAGATAGAGCCTGCCGATTAATACGGCAGGATTTTTGTTATAAAAAAACATTTTATAAATTAAAAGTAATTATAGTAATTAAATGGTTTTTTAACTGAATTTATTGGGTATTTATTACTAACTATTATCCATCTCTCTCCTATATCTATATTACCATTTGGGATTTTTTCAAAAAATAGGATATGAAATTAATTTTTTGTATGCTAAGGTAATTACTGCTAGTAAGCTTGTCTTACAAAATTTGTTTTAAAAAAGGAGGTTTTTGTATGAAATGGTATCTACATGTACTAAAAAATTATGCAACGTTTCAAGGAAGAGCAACGCGTAAAGAGTATTGGATGTTTGTCTTATTTAATTTTATTATATGGTGTGTGCTTTCAGCTATTGAACTTATAACAGATATGCCTCCGTTTTTGCGTATAGTTTATCTTGTTGCAGTGTTCATTCCATCTCTTGCTGTGACGGCACGCCGACTGCATGACATAGGAAGAAGCGGGTGGTGGCAGCTCATTAGTATTATTCCGATTGCCGGAGCTATTTGTCTATTAATTCTTCTTTGTCTAAGAAGTGAGTCGCAGCTAAATCGTTTTGATGTACCTAATAAAGTTGCGTAGGACTTAAACGATTAGATAATTTAATTTAATAAATAAAGAGAGGGTTTATCATGTACTGGTATATAAAAGCGTTAAAAAATTACGCGACGTTTCAAGGAAGAGCAACGCGTACGGAGTATTGGATGTTTACATTATTTTCTTATATCTTTATGCTCGTTCTATACGCCTTGGTTTTTATTGATTCAATTGCTCTACTTGTATCTATTTTAATATTGCTCTATGGAGCAGCAATGATTCTGCCTTCCCTTGCCGTTACTGTTCGCCGGCTGCATGATACAGGAAGAAGCGGCTGGTGGTATTTAATTAACTTTGTTCCAGTTATCGGAGCTATTTGGCTGCTCATCTTACTTTGTCAAAGAAGCGAAGTAACGGCCAATATTTACGATACAGACACGCAGGCATCTTAACCAGAGTAGTTTATTAGTTTAAAAGTTGATAAATTAATAGACAAATTATTTTTAGCTAAAAAGAAAACTCCTGTTAAAAAGGAGTTTTCTTTTTTTTATTTTCCCACACGCTGCTGGGAATTTCTTTTCGAAGAACAGGTGCAATATCATCTGCAAAGCGCTCTAGCTGTTCGCGCTGTTCTGCTTCGCTTAGACCGTCTATGCTGATGCTCAGCACTTCGTTTCCATAAGCGCGGTGATAGTCTATTATTTTTTCAATGATTTGCTCAGGGCTTCCTACTAAAGCAGGACCGTGTTGAACGATATCTTCTAGTGACGTGAACGGCGATTGATTATGTTTGGCTGCTTCTGTATTGCTAAATGCGTTATAGTACGGGCGATAGCGGCGAATTGCTTCTTCCGTTGTATCGGAAATATAGAGGCTGCTTGCCCCCGAACCGACGATGGCCTTGCGTGGATCATGCCCATAATAAGCGAAGCGTTCGCGGTAATGGTCAATCAGCGCTTTATATTTAGCCTGAGGGTGGAAGGAATTAGATGAAAATAGCGGCTCTCCGTATTTAGCTGCAAGTTCTGTAGACAGCGGGCTTGACGCACTTCCATGCCAAACGGGAATAGAAGTTTGAAACGGACGAGGCTGAGTTGTAACGTTAGTTAAAGGCGGACGATAACGGCCGCTCCACGTGACATTTTCTTCTGTCCAAAGCTGTTTTAAAAGAGCGTATCTTTCAGCAAGAGATTCCCATTGTTCTTCTTCTGTAATACCAAAAAGCGGATAATGACGCGGGTCATTGCCTTTTCCGATAATCAGTTCAAGGCGTCCACCCGATAGGTGATCAAGCGTTGCATAATCTTCAGCTACTCGTACAGGGTCTAAAATGCTTAGAACGGTAACGGTCGTAAGGAGACGGATGTGTAACGTTTTAGCCGCAATTGCACTTAAAACAACGGGAGGAGAAGAAGACAAAAAAGGAGCTCCGTGTCTTTCGCCGACTCCGTAAGCATCAAAACCTAACTTTTCTGCCAGCACTGCTTGATTTAACACATGCTGAAACTTTTCTTGAGCAGTGAATGTTTCTCCAGTAACCGGGTTCGGGATGTTTTGAATAAGACTAAATAAAGCAAATTTCATACGTTTTACCTCCAAAAGATAGAATGGTGGACGACAATAAAAAAAGCAAACGTACACGCATTATCGTGTCCATTTGCCTCCAGTTGACTGGTAGATATGTAGTTTCAATGTTTTATTAGTTGTATCTTAAGCGGTAGATACCAAGCTGTCAAGATAATCTTTTTCTAAAAACCTACTTGATTTATCGGTTAACTAGTATTATGATGTGAATAATCTTACACGAAGTAAGCCCACTGGTTAACCAGAGGCTCTTGAGGAAGCAGCTGCTTCCTCAAGAGCCTCTTTTTATTACATAATATAGGGATTTAGGGGAGGAACGTATGAAAAAATATTGGCTGTTTTTACTTTCAATTGTAGTAGCTGTGAGCGTGGCAGGATGCGGAACAAACGCATCTTCAAGTGCAGGAGAAAAGAAAGAAAAAGATGTTCAAACGATTGTGGTTGGAACAGGCACTCAGTTTCCTAATATTTGCTTTATCGATGATAAAGGCAAACTGACCGGCTATGATGTAGAAGTAGTAAGAGCAATCGACAAAGAGCTAAAGGATTATAAATTTGAATTTAAAACGATGGAATTTTCAAATCTGCTTCTCAGCTTAGAAAGTAATAAAATTGATATGATTGCTCATAACATGGCTCAGAACGCTGAGCGAAAGAAAAAGTTTTTATTTAATGATGAAACATATAATTATTCTCCGCTTTATGTAACAGTTCCTAAAAATCGAAATGATATTGATTCATTAAAAGATTTAGAAGGTAAAAAAATGATTGTAGGAGCTACAAGCAATGCGGCAGTTTATCTAGACAAATACAATCAAAAACACGGCAATAAAATCGATGTAGTTTATGCCGGTCAAGGTGCGGATGATGCTACTACTCAATTAAAAACAGGCCGGGCAGATGCTACGCTTGCAACACCATTTTCCATCGACTTTAGCAATCAAGCGCTGAAATTTCAGCAAAAAACGGTTGGAGATATCGTGATTAATTCAAAAGTATATTTTATGTTTAACAAAAAAGACGAAAAGTTAAAGTCGGAAGTCGATCAGGCGATTAAAAAGCTGAAAAAAGACGGTACATTAAAAAAACTCAGCACAAAATGGCTAGGAGAAGACTATACCGTGCAAAATTGACTATAGCAAAAAAGCAGCTGCCCATACAGCTGCTTTTTTTGTATGATATAAATCCAATAGATAGAAGAAACGATCTGCAAAGAAAACAAAAATTAGTGTATAGTAGAGCTATAAGTACTATAAAAGCAGGACCGCAGTAGGAGGCAATTCATTGATTACGGATTTACAGCGCGGAGATTTCTTTCAAAAAGGACATCGTTATCGCAGAAAACAAATTCATAAGCTTTATAAAGGACAGGAACAAAGCGAAATATCAACGCCGAAAGCGCATCCATATATTTTTATTTTCACAAAAGAAAGCGGAAGTGAATACGGAACAGGACACGGATGGAATAGAGATAAGACCTCTTTTTTCTATACCGGAGAAGGTCAAAGAGGATCAATGCAGCTCATTAAAGGCAATAAAGCGCTTCGTGAACATTTTTTATCAGGAAAAGCCGTTTACTTGTTTCACTACGTGGAGCCGGGAGTAGTCGAGTTTATTGATGAAGTGACGTATATTAATCATCAATTAGAAATTATGTGGGACTCAGACGGAGAGCTTCGTGAAGCCATTATTTTTGAACTTGAACGAAATCCTGTGATGGAGGAAAAAGCAGCAAAGCTGGATGTTTTAGCTTACTCAACTGAACAACTTTGTCATATAGCGCTAGGGGAAGACAAAAAGACAAATATTTATGAGCAAACCGCAGCTCTTAAACAATATATTTACAAACGCGCAGCTGGTATTTGTGAAGCCTGCGGAGAAAGCGCGCCGTTTATCGCAAAAGATGGAAGCTCCTTTTTGCAAATGTATTATCTTTCAAAGCTGTCAGAGGGCGGGCTCGCTAAGCCAAAGGACGCTGCGGCACTATGTCCCAACTGTCATAGCCGTCTACGCTACGGGAAAGATAGTGAAGTATATAAAGAAGAGCTGATTATTAAAATTAATGAAAAAGAAGCAGGAAAGAAAAATGAGTAATATCGTCTCTTTTCATTTTATAAAAAACCGTCTCTAAGCAGGTCAGCTGCCGAGGCGGTTTTTTTGTATATAGAATGACTTCAAAAAATAAAGACAGTAAAGCGTATAAAAATAATAGAAGAACAGATAATGAAAAACTGAAGCTTTCGTTTAAAAATAGTAAAAGCTGGGGTGATGTGCTGTGGCAGACAAGTATGACTGTGTCATTATAGGTGGAGGAATTGCAGGACTTCAAGCTGCTATTCAGCTTGGAAGATATAAGCGTTGTGTATTGGTTATTGATTCAAACGATGGACGTTCCAATCTTTGCAAAAATTATCAAAATATATTGGGGTGGCCAGAGGGAATAAGCGGTCAAACTTTAAGAGAAACGGGAAGGCAGCAAGCAAAAAGCTACGGCATTCAATTTGCAGAAGAGCGTGTCCTTCAGTGTGAAAAAGAAATAGAAGGGTTTAACGTCATTACAAACTCTGCGAACTACGAAGCAGCTACTTTACTGTTTGCGACGGGAGTAGTAGATCGGATTCCGCCTGAACTTCAGCAAGAGCTATATCCGTGCATGGGAACAACCGTATATGTATGTCCCGACTGCGATGGGTATGAAGTAAATAATAGAAGGGTATTAGTACTAGGGTCAGGAAAAGCAGGAGCCAGTTTATCTCTTACGTTAACATATTGGACAAATGACATTACATACATTAATCACGACAAAAAAGAAATTGGACCTTTAGCAGATACCTTGATGCAAAAAGGAATTACCTATAAAGAAGGGGCCATAAAAAAAGTCATAACTGAAGCAGAAAGGTTAAAAGGAGTCATCCTCGAAGACAATGAATTTATCTATGGAGAAAGAGGTTTTTTAGCGTTCGGAGGAAATAAAGTTCGAACAGAATTAGCGCATGGGCTCGGAGTAGAACTCCTAGAAAATCAGCACACTATCGTAAATCCGCGTACAAAAGAAACAAATGTTTCAAACGTGTGGGCAGCAGGAGACATTGTGGCTCATTCTGAACAAGTTACGGTAGCGATGGGAGAAGGTTTACAAGCCGCTATTTGGATACACAAACGCTTGTTAGAGCTTTATGAAAAATAATTGGTTTTTTATCCGTTTCTGAACACGCTACATTCTAAGTGGGAAAAGTCGATTTTTAGTATTTTGTTTGTAATAAAACTCTGTACAGTATTCTGTGTTCAATAACCTTTCTTATTCTATTTTATATTACAATCGAATAAGACAAAAATAAGAAAGAGTGATAATGGGGGTTTATTGGATATACACGTGTATCAACAGGATTACAAATAGAAAATACCCCTCGTTGGTTGCTACATTAAAAAGGTTAGGTTTGTTATAGTGTGACTTTATTTACCTGATAGCATGGATGATTTAGGACAATAAAAAGGGTTAGATTTTCTCAATGACCATTTAAAAGATGAACTATGTATAAATTTGAGAATAGAAACTTTGCAAAAACGAATAGAAGAAAGTATTAGAGCTTTTGATTTACGAAAAGTTGGATTTATTGTAAATGAATTGGCTAAAGACTCCAAATCTGACGTTAGTAAATATTCTGCACGTTCATTTGCCCAAGCCATAGCAACAGGACATATGAGAAGACAGGCAATGGTTAGCAGTGACTACGCAATAAAGGTAACAAATCTTTTAACACATAACTCCTTAGATTCCTCAACAAAGGAAAGGGTAAGGCAATTAAAGATAATAGATGAATTGTTAGAATCACCAAGCTGATAATCAACAATAAGAAACAAGGACACTATGTTTTATTCAATATAGTGTTTTTCTTTATTCAAAAAATCAACAATAAAGTTTAACAGAGCCTTATAAAACTATTATTTTTATAAATTAATTTGTTATTTTACTCCTTTACATAGAAGATGTGATCTTTTTATTTCTAATAAATTTTATCTTATTTAAAGTATATTAACATTAGATACTTTATTATTTACTTAATGTAACGTACTTTCTGGGAAGATAGGAAGGTAATAAAAGTAATGACCATCTTTTGAAATAAATGGGTATGATATATAATAAATCTTTAATCAAAACATTTTGAAGGGAAATGTAATATGATAATTTCTAAGCCGCGTAAAAAACATAAAGTGAAGCATCTGGAACCTGCAAGTATCTTGTTCGTGGGGTTTTTAGGATTAATATTGCTCGGCACCGGCTTATTAATGATTCCTGCTGCTACAAGCGATAGACATCATCTAAGCTTTATTGATGCTCTTTTTGAAGCCACTTCTGCTGTATGTGTAACAGGCCTAGCCGTGGTAGATACGGGGACAACATTTACTTTATTTGGACAGCTCATTTTGCTTGTGCTCATTCAAGTTGGTGGCTGGGGATTCATGACTATTGGTATACTCATGTTTATTGTACTGGGTAAAAAAATAGGATTACAACAAAGATTAATACTTAAGGAATCTCTAAATGCTTTTTCGCTACAAGGCGTTATTGCATTAGTCCAACGTGTTGTGCTAATTACATTGGCTGTGGAAGGTATAGGAGCGCTTATCCTAGCTATTCGTTGGTCCCGAGAAATGAGCTGGGGAAAGGCTATTTATTATGGCATATTCCATTCTATCTCTGCTTTTAATAATGCAGGATTTGGTTTGGAACCAGATAATTTAAGCAAATGGGTAGGAGATCCAACCGTAAATATTATGATTACGTTACTTTTCATAATAGGAGGGACTGGATTTTTTGTCATTGCAGACATTTTTCAGAAACGAAACATAAGAAAGTTTTCTCTTCACACTAAAATTGTATTAGTTTCAACTATCCTACTAAATGTCGTGAGTACACTCATTATTTTTACTCTAGAATATCATAACTCTCATACTTTAGGTCAATTAAGCATGGGGGATAAATGGTGGGCAGCTTACTTTCAGGGTGTAGTTCCTCGTACTGCTGGTTTTAATACCTTGGATATCGGGGCGCTCACATTGCCTTCAAAAGTGTATATGATGGGTCTTATGTTTATTGGAGCGGCTCCAGGTTCAACAGGCGGTGGAATTAAAATAACTACGTTTGTCTTAATATTGTTTGCTTTATGGTCAGTATTGACAAATAAAGAAGAGATTAATGTTTTTCGACGCCGAATTCCTAAATCGCTTGTGTATAGAGCTTTTTCTATTGCTACTTCTGGCATTATTTTTGTTTCTATTATTTTCTTTCTACTCACAATCACAGAAAAAGGTATAGACATGTCTACCCTTTTGTTTGAAACGTTCTCTGCTTCTGGAACAGTTGGATTAAGTGCTAACTTTACAGGAGATTTAAGTCCTATAGGCCGAATTCTGATTACAATTATGATGTTTATTGGCAGAGTGGGACCTCTTACCATTGGCTTTGTACTTGCGATTCGTTCAAACAAACAATCTAAAATTAGGTATGCAGAAGAAAAGATTCTTATTGGTTAAAAATTTATTTTAAATATATAATTTGGTCAACATATTCATAATTTAGGCACAAGTAGCCTAAATCACGAATACCTTTTTTTATTATAAACAAACTACTCAAGGTGCTGAGAATTATCTTCGATCTAAATCTCATTAACCTGTAGAAAAACTCCCTATTTATTGGAGGGAGTTTTTTCTAATTTTAAACTGTATATGATTTTAGTTAACATAAAACTATTTATCAGAAGCAAAATAAGTTTTATAAAAAAATCATATTTCATGTTTCATTTTCGATCAAAAGGGTAGAGTATTATAATGGATTGGAATTTTAAAAGAAACAGTCTTTTTAGATCTGTTTCTTTTTTTTATTTAAGAATATAAAACGAATAATAAGTATCAAATTGAGCAAAATACTCAAGGCACTGTAAGGTGTCAAATATATCTATTTAGAACATTCACCAGAAGAACTATCTTACTCGCATTGAGATAGTTCTTTCTTTTTTCAGCCTATATATGATATACAAAGGTAGTTAACATAATACCTCTTTCAGAAAGGCAATTTTTCTGAACGTAAGCACAATTATAATGTAAAAAAAGGTCAATTTTATACATATGTTGTAACTTACTTGAAATAGTTCTGTCATAAAGATATGTTATGATTTAGGGGCACTATACAACTAAATAAAGAATATAAGTAACTTACCATTTCATCATTATTAATACACTTTTCAATATGCTTAGTCCTCTAATCCTCATCTATTAGAGGACTATTTGCTTTTTAAGATAAAAGGAGGGACACTTTGCAGTATATACAACAAGAAAAATTACATGCAATTAAAGAAACAATTTTACAACGAAAAGAAGAGTTAGCTGAAAGTAAAAGACTAGATCTTGCAACGTCTCATAATATCTATACAGAGTTGACTACTTTTCGCTTGGATCTTCTTACAACTTATGCCGATTCTCTTTTGATGGAAAAAGAGGCAGCAAATGAAGTCATGGAACAGTGGGGAAACAATATGGCTAATTTACTGGTCAATCACGGACTTCCTTTAAACCTAGCTTTAGAGGAAATTAGCTATTACCGAGATGTAATCGGAGAAATAATAAAAGAAGAAGCAAAGAATAATGATTTTTCCCTCGATGCTTTTTATCAAATCATTTCTCACTTTAATAGCATTGTAGATAATGCCATCCAATTCGTAAGTAAGTCGTATGTAAAAGATTACACTGAAAAAATAAATTATGCTCAATATGCCATTGATGAATTATCAGTTCCCGTTGTTCGTATGACAGAAGAAATAGGCATCCTTCCTTTAGTAGGTGATTTAGATACCAAACGGGCACAATATTTAATGGAGAGTGCCTTAGAGAAAGGAAGTCAATATAAATTAAAATGGCTTATCATTGATTTATCAGCAGTTCCTATTATTGATACGATGGTAGCAAATCAATTATTTAAAGTAATAGCTGGGCTACAGTTATTAGGAATTGAAGTAGTCATCAGTGGGATACGTCCAGAAATCGCTCAAACCATGGTAAACTTAGGAATAAAAGCTGAGGAAGTTAGAAGTTTCTCTAGTTTACATCAAGCTGTTCAGTATACAAATTCATTTACAGGATCTTTAATGTGAATATTTTTATGGATTATGAGCAAACTACTCAAGATGCCGTAAGGCATTCTTCCTTTAATAAGATATGTGTAACAGAAAAAACCTACCTCTTTTGACTGGGAAGAGATAGGTTTTTCTGTTTTTAAGCTGTATGTTTTATACATTTCTAGTTACCGCAATGTGATTTATCAGAAGCAACTTTTTTATTTCACCTTTACTCTTTAAAACATCTTTTATAAACAGCTGATATAAGTAATTGATAACGCAAATAACTGAAAACGAGTGATATTTACCATTTTACAAACCTTTAATTTTTCTGCAAGTGTAGTTAAAGGATACGCGAACATATAATCAAATAAGCCATAACAAAATAACCCTAGAGTTATTTTAGTAAGGAGTGCTCAGATAGAACACACTTTATGCTCTCTTTCAAAAAACTATTTTCAATTACAGAAATTACTGGAATATTCGCACCTAGAGAATCTTCTATATTTGGTTAAGCTCTAGATATTCTTTTAAAGTTTGCTGTAAAGTCCCTTTTGCTTCTGCTTTATCCTCAAAGGAGATTCCTGAGTGAATCATTGTGCGCACTAAGTCAGCACGTAAACCTGTAAGAATAACTTTACTTCCCATCATTGAAATGCCAGTTAATATTTTTTGGAAATGGTCAATAACATGCATCTCCATGTTAGCAATTCCCGACAAATCTATAATTAATGTTTGAATTTTCAAATCCGAAATGGCTATCAAAACTTTCTCCTCAATCGTTTGGATACGATTGAGATCAATCATTCCAATCAACGGTAATACAGCTACAGATTGACTAAGTGGTATAACAGGCACTGATAGATGTTCGACTAAGTCCCTCTGAGAAGCAATTAATTCATCTTTATACTTGGAATAACTAATGAGAAACGTGTTAAGAAACTGATCAATCCTATCATTAATTCGTTTCTCTAATGCATAAAATTCTTCACGTCCATTAAAATGGTTATTTATTTGATCGTATTGATAGAGAAAATGCCATAATGTTCGCCTAATGGCCTGTACCCATTCTAGTTTAAAAGCAAGAGTTAAGGCGTGCTCTGCCCATGCTACCCCTTCTTGTTGAGCGAAAGCAATGAGTTGTTCTTCTTTTTGTTCTACGACGTATAGAGATAACCTTTGAGCATTCTTTAAAAGATCAATATTTCCAGTTTCTAAAATGTCATTAATTTTAGAAGCTACGTTAACCGCCTCTGATAAGAGTTTATCCTGGAAATTCTGTTTGTTATCTTTAATAAAATCGGTCATGTTCTCTCTCTGGTTGTACTTAATATCCATTTTGATACGCCCCTTATTCGACTTTAGTTATCTTTGATTAATCAATACCTTTAAATGAATTAATATCTATTTTTGTTTTCATTTTTGTATATAAAGAAAGTTCCTCCTTCCTGGAACCTATCCACAGTAGGCATGTTGTTGTTACATAAAAAACAACAAATCTTTTATAATGAATCTTTAAACCTGGATATACCTATAATCATGCACATCTTTTTGCATGATTATAGGTTAATTAAGGTTATTTTTACTAGCCAACAACCATTCAGAGAGGCCATAAAAGATAACCCGAGCATATTTTAACTCGTCAACTTTCTCTTAAGCGATAGAGATATAACTTTCTAAAGAATCAAGGTAAGAAGTAGAGTCAGGAGTAAGTGCTTTATAGATTATAAGGATGACCAATTGATCTAGGATTATAAATACACATTTTACATATAGCTGTACTACTCATCTGCAAATATTTCTTATCCTCTCTTGCCACTACTCTTTCTTCAGTAAGCTTATTTTCTATTTTATCTCAAAAAACATATATTTCATATACATCTTAAATGAGTTAATTTATTCCTTAATATTATAAATTAGAAATTATATAAACCTTGTTACAGTAATAAAGATTATATACATTTTTTCAATTTTAAATACATTATTGTATAGAGGATAATTATCTTATAAGGTGTTTCTCACTCAACACTTTAAGCCCTTGAAACAACGAATTCTGTTGTATATGTTGTAGTAGCTGATTCTGTTCCAAATTGCATTGAGATGGCGTATAAAATTTCCCTCTATCAAAACAAACATCATTATTACCAAGTGCCACAGCTTGCTCAACAAGATGTGCAACAAATAATCAATGCATTTGAACCTGCTCAAGATCAACCGCAGATGCCAAATAACAATAACACTCATTAATTAAAAGAAAGCTCCTGATTGGCCCCAGGAGTTTTTCTGTTTTAAATTGTATACTTCATACATATCGAGTCTATATAACGTTGTTTACCAAAAATTAAGTGTCAGTATATGTCGAAGGGGTAATATAAAAGAAATAACATCAGGAGGGGAGGACATGCTAGATAATTATGAACGGTCTCTATTCTATAGGGAGATGAAAGGTTTAATTACAGATTACAATAGGTGTAAAGATTTAGCTATTAAAAATGAATTATATCATCAGATAGTACTTCTCAAAAAAGCACTTAAATATGAACGAAATAAGATCTTAAGATAAAATAGGCTATCTATTCATTGGGAAAAACGATTTATCTCTCCGAATTAAATTGTTTTTCTCTTTTTTTATGTAAATGTTGTGAATGTTACTTATTCGCATAATCAATCGATGGATCGCTGGTTTAATTATAGGGAATGATGTTTCCTTTTTAGTTTGTTATAATGAAAGTACATATAATACGGGGGGCAGAGGATTTAAAATATGATACTTATTAAAAATAGCGAAGAAGTAATAAGAGAAGCAAAGTATCAACTTCACCTGACTATGGATGATTATCAAACCAAAATTATCTCTATTTTTGATAAACAACGTATTCTTGTGAATCAACGAATTAGATTGATGATTCTCCTATCGGATATAAAAGAGCAGGCTGTATTAATTGGAAAACACTCTGCAGCCAAAGGGAGATTAGAATATGAAGGACAGGATCAACTAATTACAGACGTTATAGATGAAGTTCCTTTCCAATACAGTAAAGAAACAGTAACTGATTTGGAAAATAACATACAAGTTAGTAAAGGCGAAATTGAAGAGCTAGCAAAAGAGTGCGGATTAGATACGGAAGAAACAATTAACCTCAAGGCTCTTTTACTTAATTTAAAAGTATCTAGTTACATAAATGGGCATTATGAAATGTATGTAAAAGATAACACTTTATCTTGTAAAAGAACCTAGAATGGTAGGATAAAATGGGATGCTAGATTCATGTATATCCTATACAATTCTAGTTACCATAATGTCTCTTTCCGGAACACACGCCAAAAAGAACTCCTTGAGCCACAAGGAGTTTAAGAGAGATTACTATTATGAATTATGCAGCTTTTTATACATCCTTGATTTATCAACGTTTGGCCTCGGGCTGAGTGACAAATAGATGAATAAAAAGTGCACCTTTTATTCATATGCTTGCAATGGAAAAGGTAGTATCTATAGCAAAAACTCATTATGATTTATTGTGAAATAAATTTCATATTAAGTTTCCCTTATAAGCTACCTCACCTCACGATCTGAGGTAGTCTTCTATTTGTTCTTTTTAAGACATACTTTTTAGCATATATATTTGTGTAGTCATTCTCTTTGAACAGACGTAGGGAATTGTAAGGATATATATATAATAAAGACAAAAAACACCTCTCTAAGAGAGGTGTTTTTTGTTTCAATTTTCACTTTATAACTCAATGCATAAAGTAAGCAAATTGATAACCATTGAGTATATACTAGCATAATGAAAAAGCAGTGGCAAATCGTAGATGGCAGCTTTTTATTCTAAAAAATAAGTAGAAAGGCTTCCTTCCAGCTCTTCCTACTTACTGACATTGAACCAGCCTTTTCGTTTAAACCAGAGAATCATACCGATGGTCATTAAAACCATAAACCCTAAAACAATATAATATCCGTAGTGCCAGTGAAGTTCAGGCATATAATCAAAGTTCATCCCATATAACCCTACGACAAATGTAAGGGGAATGAAAATAGAAGAGATAATGGTTAACGTCATCATAATGGAGTTCATCCGATTGGCGTTAAGTGAAAGGTAATTATCTCTCATATCTGATGTCATATCTCGATTAGCTTCCACCATGCTGGTTAATTTTATCAAGTGGTCATAGATGTCATTGAAATAGGCCTTCTGCTCCGCAGGTATATGTAAACGTTCAGAATTAATAATTCGATATAGCAGATCACGCATAGGAAGAATGGTTTTTCTGAGTTTTAATAAATCACTTCGGATATCAAAAACATCATTCATTAGTAAAGCAATTGATTTTTTGGCATCTCTGCTTTCAATTTCATTTAATTTATCCTCAATTTCATACACAATTGGGAAGTAATCATCCACTAATTGGTCTAGAACCGCATAAGCAATATAGGAAACTCCTTTATTAAATCCACTAGGATGCTGTAAAAGGCGTTGTCGTACTGTTTCAATACTGATTACCGGTTTAAAGTGAAAGGTCACTAAATAGTTTTCTCCAATAAATAAGTCTACTTCTTCAACATCTAACGTGTTGCTATTTAAATAATGAAGAACTAAAAAGCTGTAACCCTCATAATAATCAAGTTTAGGACGTTGTAATAAGTGAAGACAATCTTCGATAGCTAAAGGATGAAAGTGAAAAAACGTCTCTAATACTTTTCCTTCCTCTTCAGATGGAGAGGAAAGATCTACCCAGAACCACTTAATTGAAGGGTCAGATAAGTGATCAAGGGGGACATCTTCTTTGACGTGTAAGTCTTGTGTGATAGCTACTGTTCGGATCATAATGCTGCTCCTCCATGTAATTAATGATTCTCTATTGTCTAGTATGTTACATAAAATAAACGATTAATCCCACTGCTAGTAAGGCAAGGAAATTTTTTTGATATTTTCTTCTCTTTTCTTCACTTGTATCTTTATTTTTACCAAAATATTTATCTATAAAAATAATAAAACAAAGGAGGAGGAAACTAAGGATGATATCCAGTATTAAGAAGTGAAAGAAATGATCTGTAGTAGTTAATGACATAGTAATTCTCCTTATTTTTCACGTTTAAGTGAGAGAATACTAAATAAGTCTCTCTTCATATTTTAATCAGGTACAAAAAGTACTAAAATCAATGTAGCTGTATAATAACGAATAGCATAAAGAAGAATGGATTCGTTTTTTATTGTTTTCTTTATCCTAATGTCTATAATTAAAACATACAAAACAACTTATTATATACCAAACCGTTCTATATGTCCTAATTTGTTGGAAGAAAGAGGATTATTAATCTTAAAAATAGGAACGTCTAAGAAGTATATAAGTTAATAAGGTAATACGGAGAGGAAAGAGTAAAACGTAACTATATAATAAAAGACATAGTAGTGGGAGATTTTCATGAAATACGCACAAATTTTTATTGATAGCCGAATTCGGAATGCAACGTTGATTGTATTGCTTATTTGTATGAGTATAGCTTGGCTGTTTGATAGCGATTACTGGTACAAAATAGCTGTTCTTATGGTTTCAGTATCTTTTATCTTACATGGTTTAAATGATTATATCGTAGGAAAGAACAAAGCGCGAGGAACTGGTATTATACTATTAAGTGTTCTTTTTACTCTATATAATTTACTAAGAATCTTTGTTTTATGATAAAAATAAGAATCTTACACTTGCAAGGAACGAGGAGTTTTTATGTTTAAGAAAATAGTAAAATGTTATGATTACAAATTTATTGTAGCCTTAATTGTTCTAAGCCTTATCGGTTTAGTCATGGTTTACAGTGCTAGTATGGTAACGGCGGTTAGTCGTTACAGTGTAGAAGGAGATTATTTTTACCAAAAGCAAAAACTTGCTCTGATAGCAGGCTTCTTCTTTTTCTGTGTCGCAGCCTTTATTCCCTATAAAATTTATCGAGAAAAAAAAGTATTGAAAATCTTATTGATAACAGTAATTACGCTTCTTGCTTTGGTCCTTATTTTTGGACATACCGCCGGGAATGCACAGAGTTGGCTTATACTGGGCCCGATTAGAATACAACCACTTGAATTTACGAAACTAACGATCATTGTATATCTATCAGCTGTTTTTGCGAATAAACAAGAGTATATCAACGATTTAAAGCGCGCTATTATTCCACCTATCCTTATCGTATTTTTTATTTGTTTCTTAATTACTTTACAACCCGATTACGGTGGAATTCTCCTTATTTTAGGTACAGTTTCAGCAATCGTGTTATGTTCAGGTATATCCAGAAAATCCATGCTGAAAATTGCTTTACTGGGAGTAGTAGGTGTGATCATTATGCTACTTGTTCTATTAGTAACAGGACAGATGGCTACCGTTTTTTCTCCCGTTCGTTTAGCTCGTTTTACTGGTTTTCTCCATCCTTTTGCAAACCAACAAGGAGATGGATACCAATTGGTTAACTCCTACCTAGCTATAGGAACTGGGGGACTAACAGGTCAAGGGTTAGGACAAGGGATACAAAAAGCCGGATACCTACCTGAATCTCACACGGACTTTATTATGGCGGTTATTGCTGAAGAATTAGGTTTTTGGGGAGTAATGCTTGTATTAGGGTTGCTATTTTTTATTATTTTACAGGGCTTAAAAATTGCTAAAAGATGCAGCGATCCTTTTGGTGCCTTATTAGCTATCGGTATTTCCGTTATGATTGGCATTCAAGCATTTGTTAACCTAGGAGCAGTAACGGGACTTCTTCCTATCACAGGTGTAACATTACCTTTTGTCAGTTATGGTGGTTCTTCTCTTACATTGCTTATGTTTGCTGTAGGAGTGCTGGCGAATATATCCATGTTCAATAAATTTGAAAAGAAATACAAAAACAAAGTAACGGATCCAAGGGAACTGAAAAGTGTCTAATGATGTGTATGAATGACGTTTCTATAAAAATTATTGAGCTTAAAATAGAATTATAAACAAAAGACACTGGTTAAGAACCAGTGTCTTTTGTTTATGGAAGGAGGTTAAGTTTGTAGTATTGCTAAAGGAATTCAAAGGTCTATTAGAAATCCTCTTATGTATGATTCATATACTTTCCTAAAAATCTTTATTTAGAAGATACAAATTATGTCCTTCGAAAAAACTGTAAGGTGCTATAAACGATCCATAGAAAACAGGCCGCAATAACTTGCTTTTCTAGGCAAAGAATAATTGTCCATAGTATCACTAAAATTAAAATAGGAATAGATAACTTTCTTATCATTCAGATCTTCCCTTTCTTCATTCTTCTTCTATCTATATTCATGAAAACGTAGTAGATTGCCTTTTTTATGTAAAAAAAGACGCCTATTATGGCGCCTATATCGAATGAAATAGTTTGGGTGTGGAGGATTAGAGGAAAAAACATACGTTATAAGTAAGAAAAATAAGCAACTTAAATTCTCTATTCGATTCTGTTGCTTTACCTCTACAGTACTTTTTACACTTAACGTAAAAAAATATCCGATTTATCTTCTCCATTTAAAAAAACTCTCATTTGTTCTAAAATGTTCAATGTTTTTATTTGCTATTTTAAAAAAATCACTCTACTGAGTGATTTTCTTTGTTTAAGGCTAAACTTATACTAAGAATGAGTGTTATAAAACAAGAATATATAGGTGGAAAATGTATGTTGAAAAAGATAGCTCTACTCTTATTCATATCTTTTTTTGCTTTAGGTGCCCCTCTTAATGTATCGGCACACGCAGTCCTTTTGGATGCGTCACCGAAAGAAGGAAGTCAACTAAAGCAAATGCCTGGCAAGGTATCATTGACGTTTAACGAACGATTAGGAGAAGGTGTTTTTAATCTTCAAGTACGCAATGATAAAGGGAAACTTATTACCACTAAAAAAGCAACAATGAATCGAACTCACAAAACAATCTCTTTGGATGTGCCACCTTCCAAAAAAGGTATTTACACCGTTAGCTATTCGGTCATTTCTGCAGATAGTCATCCTGTACAAGGAACGTACGTCTTTTCTATAGGAGAAAAAATGGATCAAGCTATTATAAATGACAATAGTAATCAAAGTGAAAATGGTAAGCAGAGCTCTTTTTATACCATAGGGTTTTCTATAGTGCAGACATTCTATTATCTAGCTTTATTATGGCTAGTTGGTTTTGTCCTATGGAAATGGTATGTTCCTTATCAATCAGATCAACAAAAACAAAAGTATAAAACGAATGTAAGGTACCTCCAAGCTGGATATATCATTTTTTTACTGATTAGTATAGGAGTCCAAAGTACTGCGCTATTAAAAAGTTCTAGCCTTTCCCAAATAAAAACATTTGTCATGCATTCTCCTACTGGTTGGTCGTGGATGACATGTATCCTTCTTGCGTGTGTAGGATTTCTCTTCCTACTAAAGAATAAGTGGCTTGATTTTATATGGGCAGGTTTGCTATTAGTAGCTACTACGTTAAATGGTCACGCTGTAGCATCAGATACACCAGTTTATACAATCATGCTAGACTTCATACATTTGGTTACAGCCTCTTTATGGGCAGCTGGATTAGTTTATCTTTTTATGATGTGGCGTAAGGAGAGAGAACAAGCGCTAGCTTTTCTTCCTATTTTCTCTCGGGTAGCCTTTGTGAGCCTTATATTATTGATCCTTTCAGGTGTTCTTTACACACTAAAGCTTCTTCCAGACATAACAGCACTCTTTAAAACCACATGGGGACTGTTATTGTTAGCTAAAATATTTATGGTCATGTTAGTAGCTGGTGTAGGGATACTCATTAGAGAACATCTACGAAAGAACGATTCACCAAGCCTTGCAAAGTTTTTAATGTCTGATATAAGTTTTATGCTGATTATTGTATTAATTGTAGGAACGATTACACACTTAAACCCTGTTCCACAGAATGAACCTTTGGTATGGAAAGAAAACAAGCAAGACATAGAGTTTCTCGTAAAAACGTCAACCTTATCTCCTGGCAAGGGTTCTCTCTGGGTAAAAGCATCTTTACCACAGGATGGATCTTCTATTCAATCGATAGACATCGCACTTTCTCCTAAGAATAAAGGAGAGCTTGCACCAATTGATGTGCCCTTAAAAGTAAATAAAGACGAAAGTCAGGAGAAACAACAAGTGCAGTATAAGATGTATGAAACAAACAACCTGGTCATTCCTTATGCGGGAAGATGGCAAATTGCTGTACGGCTTGTTACATCAAACCTAGATGAGATTGTAATCTATAAGGACATCGTTGTTTATGATGTTAAATAATGATTTTAGAAAGAAGGAAAAGAAAAGAAATGAAAAAACAAGTAACAGCTCTTTTATCTACATTAGTTCTTTCAACGATTGCATTTGCGGGTACTGCCAGTGCTCATGTTGTCGTATACCCTCAAGAAGCGACACAAGGCTCTTATGAAAAATTTACTGTGCGCGTTCCAACTGAAAAAGATATTCCAACTACAAAAGTGAAAATTGAGATTCCAAAAGACGTAGAGATATCTCGATTCGAACCTATGGAAGGATGGAAATATGAACTTCAAAAAGACTCTTCAGGTTTGATTACCAGTGTGACATGGACAGCTACTAATGCAGGTTTATCACCTACAGAGTTTGGAGAATTCAATATGCAAGGAAAAGTAGGCGATAATGCTAAGAAGATTGTTTGGAAGGCTTATCAAACATATAAAGATGGGTCAACAGTAGCATGGGAAGGCCCGGCTGATGCAGATACACCTGCATCTATCACAACCGTAGTAAAAGGAAACGGAGCAGAGGGAGATTCTCATACATCAGCTACTAGCACAACTGCTACTAGCGAAGCAACTAACAATGATTCAAATTCTGCACTTCCTACGACTCTTTCAATTATTGCATTAGTGCTAGGCATTATTTCATTGATCTTTAGTTTAAGAAGAAAGAAGCAGAGCTAATTATTTTTATTAAAGATTTAATTAGACAGCAATCTAAAAACGCAGGTTAACATTTGTTAGCCTGCGTTTTCTATTCTTATTTATTGATTATTACGATATACATAAGGATCATCTGGTTTTTCTTCACGTTTTACTTCTGTTACTTTTACAATAGGAATTGTCTTTTTAAATGGTTGATAATACATCGTACTTACTTCACCAGTTACCGTTACCCAATCATCATTTTTAAATGATACATCATCCGGAAATTGAACTAACATACCAAACACGCCTGAATCAGCTATACAATGAATGATTCCAAAACGAAATAAAAAGTACTGATTGTCTTTTAATTCTTTGGTGTGGTACATAAATCCCATAAACTTAATTTGTTTTCCAGTAAACTCACCAGGATATCGATAAATGGTTTCCATCGCATTTAAAAACTCTTCATCTTCTAAATTAATGGTTTTCCCTTTTGAAAACTTTTTTAAATCTTTATGAATCATTTTGTCGTATGCATCTTCTCCATAAAAAGAACTGGTATCCGGTTGAAGAAACTGATGGGAGGAGTAAGGATCCTTTTTATCATAAATAGGAAAATGAAATCCTTTTGCTTCAACAATATTTGAATCAAGTGTAGCTACAGGCAAAAAGAAGACGGTTAAAACAGGTAAGAAGTAAAGAGGGTACCATGTAGAATGCCAAAAGCCGTCATTGAATAAAGTCTCATAAGCAGAAAACCACCTTAGAGAGAAGGTGGTTTTTGTTTCTTCTATTTAGTTCTCCTTGCTTTCTTTCAATGCTTTTTCTCTCGCTTTTACAGAAAAATAGGTATTGATCCAAGCTGTAATCGGAATAATGAGAGCTACTCCAATCCCCGCAAAGAAAATGGTCATCATTTCCGCACCAAAGATTTTGGAGTTCACAATCGCACCGATGGAATAATGTAAATCCTTAAACCAGATGAGAAGTGCGAGATAGCCTCCAAAAAAGGCAAAGAACAGCGTGTTCGTATCAGTTCCAAGAATATCCTTTCCGATCCTCATTCCGGACAAGAATAAGTCTTTTCTGCTGATTGAAGGGTGATGCTTCATTGTTTCGCCCATTGATGAAGTGATTGATATGGCAACCTCTGTAATCGCACCGATTGTACTAATGATCATGACAGAAGCTCCTATTTTAACGTAATCAATGCCTACAAAAAGGGAGAAGACAGCAAGCTCTTCAGTCTCTTCTTCACCGTATCCTTGAATCATAGATACGTTCACAATCACCTCAATTAATACAATCAAAAGAACAATCGTGACAATTGTAGAAAGAAAAGCAGTTGCTGTTTTTTGATCTACGTTATTAATGAAAAAGAGATTAATACAACTAATGATTGCACATGAAATTAAAGTGATGATGACTGGATTCATTTGCGGGCCGAGCATAAGAAAAATGGTAAACATAAGCACACCAAAGTTCAAAAACAAAGATATAAAAGAGCGCATTCCTCTATATCCGCCAATTAAAATCATTAAAGCAAGTAGGATCAGTGACAGGATGACTAATGCATTCATATTCTTTTCCTCTTTTGGTTAATAAAATAGATAGATGTGTACACGGCGATAGGGATGGTTAGCATAATGCCAATTCCTCCTGCCAGTGCACGTGCAATCTCTAAAGAAAGGTTCATGGAAAGGGTAAACCCTAATGGTGAAGCATTCTTTAAATACAGAATCATGGACGGAATGGATCCCGCCGCATAAACAAAAAACAAGATGTTGGTTAATGCGCCCATGACGTCTCTCCCAATGTCCATTCCTGATTTTCGAAGTGCCGTTAAGCTTATCTTTTCATTCTTTTCATAAAGCTCAAAGAGGGAAGAGGAAATGGTGATTGAAACATCCATGACCGCCCCTAATGACCCAATCAACAAGCCAGCCATAAAGACAATTTCATACGGACGAGTCAAAAATTGCATTCCTTCATATCTTAATCCGTTTCCATCTGTAAAATGGACTACGGCATACGTAACTCCTAACGTTAGGAAGATACCCAGCAGTGTGGATGTGATCGAAGCGTACGTCATTTCATTTACACCATTGAGGAGCAGCAACGAAATAACTGTAAACAAGATGACCAATATACTGCAGATGAAAACTAAGCTTTTGTATGAACTGATCACGTAAATATCCAATGCGAAGGACATCAGAGCAGCATTAACCACTAAGCTGATCAAGGCAAGGAATCCTCGTTTCTTACCGACAAAAAGGAGCGTGAAGATGAAAAGCCATCCGACAAGCAGAACGTACTTGTCTCGCTTGGCGTTCTTAATGGATCCGGTTAAGTGCTTTTCTTTTAAAGGCTTATCAATTGTAACGAAGATTTCATTACCGGGTTTATACTTTTGATCATAAGCGCCAGATGAGGAGTATTCATTTTCTAAATGAATAACTTTCCCTTTGTCTTTGCCGTTTTTTATTTCGGCTTTGATACTTTGTTTATAGATTTGGTCCTTATTGTTATGCTGATCGGTCACTTTCTCTTTACTTTGCAAATGGGTGCTCAACACTTCAGCGATCGGCTGCTTGTAGAATGAGCTATTATGATTCACAAAAATGATGGAGAGGGCAAAACAAAACACGATAAGGGAATAAACCACCCATTGTTTTCTAGACATCTTTTTCAATTTATTAATGATCATTTTAATCTCGAATTCCTCCGTTCGGAAGGGGTCTGTTCTATACTCATCAGAATTGTTATAGCTTAATATTTACTTAGTGAAAATAGAGAGAATAATGCATTATTGTATCATGGATGAAGGGTCGAAACAAAATTTTCTAAGGTTGCTAGCTTTAAAAAAGGGAATAGAATTTCTTTAGCAAAAGTACAGTAAGGGATTCCACCACATGCTCATTAAGCTAACAACGTAAATGACTAAATACGAAAAGATCCTTGGTTCAAAACTAACGAGTGATGGAACGATAGGCATACCAAAGAAACTTATTAAAATGCAATTTTTTGCTAGGCATCTTGTCTATTCTTCACCGTCATTCAACACAAGCTAAGGTCTTAAATGCAAATATAGCGCAGAAAGGGTACTGAAAACATGGGTAAAATAATTTTAGAAAAGAATCTGAATGCTCATAATGAAAAAAGACCCAAACATAACAATTCAGGTCTTTTTTAAAAAAATTTATCTTCTCGCCTTAATACGAACAACCGTTTTAAGAGTTACCTTTTTCTTCTTCACTAAAAAACCAATACCTACAACTATTGCTACCGTTAATATAACTACAGAAAGTAAACCTTGCATATAATGAAGCCTCCTATATTACCGTTCTTAGAAAAGCCCAGTAACCATAAATTTTTGGAATTCCATTTTTGTTTGCAATGATTACAACAAGCCGTCTATATGTATCATTACTCTCCTACAATCACATTCCTATGTACAAAGATCTTATCAGTTTTTATTAAAACGCTTATTTTGCTTTGTCTTCCTTCTTACTGGTCATTCTTACCAAGTTTTATTTTAACTTTTTTTAGATATTAGTTAAACACCCTATCCATTTACAAGAAACATTCCGTAAAAGTATACCTTTACGGACTTTTCTTTTATATAAGGAATCTATCACTTTGATCGTTCGTTTTCGTTTTAAAGCAAATTACGAACGTCTTCATATGTTTATGCACTTTTATGAACGTTTTTGATGAAATAAAAGGAGTTTGATATTTGAATAAATAAGTTAGATTGGAAAAGCTGGCGCAGGGAAAGCAATTTCAATACCTCAAGTAGTATTGGACGGTCCTAAAGAAATTGTTGATAGAAGACGCATCTATGTTATTATGTATACTAATGCTCTAAGAGACCGTATAAAAAATTATCAAATTAAATAAGAAGATACCTAAGCAGTTAGATACTAAAACCTTGCAGTTCCTCTTATTAAGAAAGTTTATCCCTCCATTGCACCACCTTTTTTATGAACAGCAATTTATAAAAGGAGCACAGATGAAATTGTTACTTAATTAAACGTAGCGAAGTCTTATATAGCTGTTATATCAAATGATTCAAGGGAATACATGTTAATTATACGAATGATTCATCACCTACTATAAGTAAGTATTAAAACGTTGAATTATGTAGTTTGACTTAGAGTGCAAGCGGCAAATATCTTACAAGGTGGTATATCTATTGAAAGTTGAAACACGTAGCGTTGAATTTGTTCCAGTAGACGAACGTCATGGAAAAGCAAAAGGTTTGTTCCCCATTTGGTTTGGAGCAAACATGCACATTACAACTCTTGTAACAGGTGCATTACCAATTAGTTTAGGTCTTAATTTATTTTGGAGTTTCGCAGCTATTATACTTGGAACCTTATTGGGTGCTATTTTCATGGCTTCACATTCTGCTCAGGGACCTAAACTTGGAATTCCTCAAATGATTCAAAGTCGAGCACAGTTTGGAGTAATCGGAGCTATTTTTCCGTTATTTCTTGTAATGTTCGTGTATTTAGGTTTTTTCGCAAGTAGTAGTGTGCTTGCAGCACAAACATTAAACAGTTTAATACCCATTAATCAAAGCTGGGCTATAATAATCTTAAATATTCTTTGTTTTATTGTTGCAATTTTTGGCCATGATTTAATTCATAAAATGCAGAAAGTATTATCATGGTCTTCATTTGTTGTGTATCTAGCAGCAACAATTATTATATTTCAGTTACCACTTCCGACAGGAAGTTTTTCATTAAGCGGTTTGGATTTACCTGTATTTTTACTCGCTATCAGCATTGTAGCAACATGGCAATTAGCATATGCACCATACGTGGCAGACTATTCACGCTATCTGCCCGTTAATACATCAACTGCACAAACCTTTTGGTATAGTTACCTGGGTACATTTGTAGGGACTGTATGGATGATGATTTTAGGAGCAACTTTAACAACTACTATTCCTAATTTCCTTGATCATTCTGGTGGGAATTTAGCTCACTTATTCGGAAGTTTTGCTATCTTTATGTATTTGATCATTATTTTTGGTCAACTAGCTATTAATGTTTTTAATTTATATGGTGCTTTCATGTCAACCATTACAACTATAGAACCCTTTTGGAAGCTGAAAGTAACACAAAAAGTTAGAGTAGGGATGATGTTTTGTGTTACATTGGCAGGTACTATCCTATGTTTATTAGGCCAAAGTAATTTTCTATCATTTTTCTTAAATTTTATCTTTTTCATTAGTTATTTCTTGATTCCTTGGACGTCTATCAATCTTGTGGACTACTACTTATTACGCCGTGGTCAATATAATGTGAAAGATATCTTTGATGTAAATGGTCAATACGGAAAAATAAACGGAATCACTTGCATGGCATTTGCTGTATCAATTATTGCAGAGATTCCTTTTATTAACACATCATTCTACATTGGTCCTATAGCAAAGGCATTCGGGGGCGCAGATATTGCCTGGCTAATTGGAATAATAGTTCCTGCAATCTTATATTATTTTCCGATGAAACAAAAGTTAAATAAAGAGGTTTGTGGTAACTGAACTCGAAAGAAAGGCCTGTATCTAAACAGATACAGGCCTTTCTTTAATCCATGAAAAGAGAATAAACATTCTTTTTTTATGTAACAAAAACGAGATGCAAACGATTATGCATCCCGTCATGTGAAGAAGGAAAAAAATAGCTTTTAATGCAGCATATGATCTTTAAGGAACACCTCATTTACGTAATTACATTGCCTAATGAAACAGTCACTTGAAAAAGTATATTCTCTTTAACAAACACCTCATTTAAGCATTGAACTAAAAAAATATACAATGTGAACGAAATCGTTCTTGGTCTGGGACAAACACCTCATTTGCATAGTTATAAATGAACGTTATTGTCTACCCATTATATATATTCTTACTACGCTCATGACTACCATCCCCTTATGAATCAAACATACATCGATTTACAATAAGGTTTTCTGAAATATGCCTGCTGTAGACACCTCATCCCAAATGTAAGAAGCTTTGTAATGATTAGTTCTAATCAATAACTTGTTTTCCTTCTTCCTTAAATAGAATATCCCAATAGCCTATTTATAATTCAGTAAAGCTAACAGGGGTTTTTTGGATTACATGCACCCTTTATTTATAACAAAGATTAAATAAAGAAGCTTTATTATGAATAGCTATAATAAATAGAGATATGTATGTACTTATTCATTTTATTTGATGTGTTGGAGCATCAAATAGCTATGCCACTTATGCCATATCATAAATTTTTGATAGGGGAAAGGTGAGTAGATAGAATTTGTTAAAGGTATTGTTTTCCTTATTTGCTATCAACTCTACTATATGTTACACTACAGATAACTTATTTTTGTTCGGTATATTGAGAAAAGAAAAAACCTAATTAGAAGTTTTTATCTTGAAATAGTATGTTTGGGCAAGATTGGTAATACATTTGTGGAGTATTCCACAGCAGGAGGCAACATTATGACACAAGGTACAGTAAAATGGTTTAATGCAGACAAAGGTTTCGGTTTCAT
>NZ_JBHZOU010000005.1:0-344140 GCF_042787775.1 Priestia sp. YIM B13552 | reverse complement strand
GTGATTGTTAGGTAGTATATACCCGTTTTTTAACTTAAAGGTGTTTTTTATTTGTCTCACTATTAGGGGTCAGTCCCTATCCCAGCAAGGGGTTCTTTTTTAGATTTGTAGGATTCTAGCTTTTATGTGGTCCTATCAGTGCTTAACAAAATAAAAGGATAGATAGGCTATGGAAACTAATTTAAATGTGCGTTCTGCTTACAAGAAGGTAGTGACCATCATCAACAAATTCTCATATAAATAAGTAAGCTTGTTTACTTTTAACTAAATTTATTTATTAATAGGGGGATTAACTAGTTGATGAATTTGACGCTTCATGAACGTTCTGAAAAGTTATTAAAGCAAAGAATTAAACAATTAAATCCGAGAGATCCATTTAACTTTGTTTTTATGGGAGACAGCAGAGGTGACGGACCAAACGATGATTGTTTCACGATGAGCGGTGAATTTGAGCTTGTATTAAAAAAGGCGGTGGAATTGAACCCGCTGTTTATTATTCATGGGGGAGACACCGTTTATACAGGGAAAAAAGAGTATTTGGAGCACTTTGTTAAGGTTGTTGAAAAAATCGCCCCGAACATTCCTATGTTTGTATGCGTAGGGAATCATGATGAACTGTACCTTGATGAAAGCAATCTTGAAAACTTCAGAGCCACTATCGGAAAAGTACACTGGGTCATTGATATTCCTGTCTTCAACTTCCGGTGCATCGCATTAAATAATGTCATCAGTCCCAAGAATAAAATATATGGATTTACAGATAGAGAGCTGAATTATTTAGAGCAGCAGCTGGAGGATGCTCCTCGTAACACCGTTGTAGCGATGCATGCGCAGCCAAATATTGGCCGGTGGTCAAATCTTGAAGGGTTTCCTGTAACGACTCCTCAAAGTCAAGAATTTTTTGATTTAATTCAAGAACACCGCGTGAAAAAAGTGTTAGTCAGTCACGTGCATGCGTATGACGAGCAGTTTATTAGAAAAAACAGAAACGGGTCGTTTACGCTTGGAAGAGGCACTGATTTTGTATTGTCAGGAGGCGCCGGTGCTCCCCTTGATTTTGAGCCGCCTTTAATTTTAAATAATTATAATTTTACGCAGTTTTTTGTAAGCAGGTACGACATTTTAGGACCTCTTCTTTGGAAGGATTTTGGACGACCTCGAAGAAATTGTTTGTGAAAACAAGAAAATAGAAAGCTAGGTTCAAAAAAAGAGGCTGGGACAAAAGGATTTTAGACGAAGTGAAAAAAGGACCATTGATCAAGATGTTTGATTAGTGGTTTGTTTTTTTGTTAAGGCAAACGTAGGTTTCATGTGTATAGGTCTTTCTAGCAGGTGATTGGAGGACAAGACGAAGACTCCTGCGGGAAAAGCGGAACAGGTGAGACCTCGCAGGAGCGTATGCGACGAGGAGGCTCAGCGCCCGCCCGCGGAAAGCGAAGTCTTGTACGGAAATCAACTGCGGTGTCACAAGCGATTCAGCTCATGTATCCCATTTGCCTTTAGATTGAATTCATTTTGTTATGTCTCAACCTCTTTTGGAAAAATGTGCATAACTCTTAACGAAACCTTGTAGCAGAAGGCTCAGTCAAACGTTATAATAGATAATGAATGATGATATATTCTCTATATTTGTCATATATTTGTATTACATATGTAATTAAAGAAAAACATTCACTTGATATACTGTTTAATGACTTAACTTTATCTTGGAATTTACAGTGAAATGCCTGCTTATAGAGGCTTAGAACATACACAGCAAATGGAGGAGCAATCATGGCAAACGAAAAGATGCAAGAAGGGCTTGATCGTTTTATCAAGGAAGATTTAAATGACCTTTTAGGTAGACTGTTCCCCTTAATGGACCGGGAGTGTGCCGAAGAAAAAAGAAAGCTTATCGAAACAGCGGTAGAGTACATTTATTCGTCAGGATATCACCAGGGAGCAAAAGATTTAATCGAAACGCATCGAAAAGATGATTACAAATTGTTAAGGCAAAAGTTAGCGTCAGCGCCTCCTAAAAACTAATTTTTTTGAAATTTCTTTTGACAACATAAATGTAAGGTGTTAAGATGACTCTACATTCAAAATATTATAAACAATTAAAACTCTTATTGAGAGAGGCGGAGGGACTGGCCCTGTGAAGCCCGGCAACCATTTAACATTCTTGTTGAAAAGGTGCTACATCCTGCAAAGCGTACAGCTTTGAAAAATAAGAGAGGATTTCATAGATACTATGCCTCTCTATTCGTGATAGAGAGGCTTTTTATTTTATGTGAATATGTTTTGAATGAACAATTTTATAAAAATGCATCAGGTGCTGTGTAACGAATGTACGCAGCTTAAAAGGGAAGACCGGTGAAAAGCCGGCGCGGTCCCGCCACTGTAATGGGGAGCAACTTATTAACCACTGTTTCATGTTGAAATGGGAAGGGATAGGAAGCGATGAACCTAAGTCAGGAGACCTGCCTGTTGTATGCACTTAAGCTCTACGGGATATAGAGAGGAGTGAGGAATACGTGTTGAGAAAAACAGGCTATCTCAACTTTAGTTAAGTATGCGTATCATCTCTCTTTTCATTTCGAAAAGAGAGATTTTTTAGTTTACCGATAAAAAATATACAGGGAGTGGAAAAAATGAGCAGTGTAAAAAGTTCAAACTTAGGTTATCCAAGAATTGGTGAAAAACGAGAATGGAAAAAAGCGCTTGAGCAGTTTTGGGCAGGAAAGCTAGAGAAAGATATCTTTCTTCAGGAGATTGAAGCTCTTCGTCTAGGGCATCTGAAAAAACAGCGTGACGCAGGAATTGAATTAATTCCAGTCGGCGATTTCAGTTTATACGATCACGTGCTAGATACAGCGACTATGTTTGGTCTAGTGCCAAAGCGCTTTGATTATGACGGAGGACCGGTATCGCTTGAAACGTATTTTGACATCGCCCGAGGAACAAAAGGTGCGGTAGCCTCTACGATGACAAAATGGTTTAACACAAATTATCACTACATCGTACCAGAGCTTGAGGAATGTACGCCGTCTCTTATAGAAAATCGCCCGCTTCAGTTTTACAAAGAAGCAAAACAGAAGCTGAATATTGAAGGCAAGCCCGTGATTTTAGGTCCAGTAACATTTGTGAAGCTGTCAAAAGGATATAAAAAAAATGAGTTTAAAGAAGTAGTTGAACAATTTGTTCCTCTGTATGCGACTATTTTAGCTGAGCTTCAGGCAGAAGGAGTAGAGTGGGTACAGATAGATGAGCCGATTTTATCTACAACGCTATCAAAAGAAGACCTGGCACTTTACACAGAAGTCTATCAAACTTTGAAGGAAGCGGCACCGAATGTAAAAATCATTTTGCAAACGTATTTTGACAGCGTTGATCACTACAAAGAAGTTGTGTCTCTTCCTGTTGAAGGAATCGGTTTAGACTTTGTGCATGACCGAGGCGAAAATCTCACGGCTCTTAATAAATATGGTTTTCCGAGTGATAAAGTGCTGGCAGCAGGAGTGATTGACGGACGAAACATTTGGCGTGAAAATTTGGACGAACAGCTTTTAACGATCAGTGAAATTGAAGAAGCCGTATCAAAAGACCGTTTGATTCTGCAGCCTTCATCAAGTTTATTACATGTTCCCGTCACGGTGAAAAATGAAGAGACGATTGATCCAGTATTGAAAAATGCGCTCTCTTTTGCAGATGAAAAGCTAAAGGAAATCACGCTTTTAGCAAAAGCAGTGCAGCAAGGAAAAGAAGCAATAGAAGAAGAAATAAGCGTAAACAAACAGGCAATTCAAGCATTAAATGGATCATCTTTTCGAAATCATCAAGACGTGCAAAAAGAGCTGAAGCAGCTGCACAGCTATAAAGCAGAGCGACAAGCGCCGTTTGACGTACGTCAGCGCGTTCAGCAAGAAGCTTTTCAACTGCCGCTTCTTCCAACGACAACGATTGGAAGCTTTCCGCAAACAAAAGAAGTGCGAAAAGAGCGTCTAAAATGGCGTAAAGGCGAGTTAAGCGATGAAGCATATGAAGCGTACATTAACGATGAAATAAAAAAATGGATTGAAATTCAAGAAAACATCGGCTTAGATGTCCTTGTGCACGGAGAGTTTGAGCGTACGGACATGGTCGAATACTTCGGTGAGAAATTAGGAGGCTTTCAGTTTACGAAGTTTGGCTGGGTGCAATCTTACGGTTCTCGCTGCGTGAAGCCGCCGCTTATTTACGGAGATGTATCGTACGAGCAGGCGATGACGATCAAAGAAACGGTCTACGCACAGTCTTTAACCAATAAGCCGGTTAAAGGAATGCTGACGGGTCCGATTACGATTTTAAACTGGTCGTTTGTGCGTGATGATATCCCGCGCTACGACGTGGCAAATCAAATTGCGCTTGCTCTTAGAAAAGAAGTAGAAGCACTTGAAAGTCAGGGCATTTCAATGATTCAAGTAGATGAACCGGCGCTGCGTGAAGGATTGCCGTTAAAACGAGAAAACTGGAACAGTTACTTAAATGCTGCGGTGTATGCATTTAAACTAGCGACGGTATCGGTGCAAAACGAGACGCAAATTCACACGCATATGTGCTATTCGGAATTCGAAGAAATTATTGATGCGATTAAAGCGCTGGATGCCGACGTGATTTCTATTGAAACATCTAAAAGTCACGGTGAATTAATTTATGCGTTTGAAAAACATACGTATAATCAAGGAATTGGACTTGGCGTATATGATATCCACAGCCCGCGTGTACCGAAGCTTGAAGAGCTTCAGCGAAACATTGACCGCGCTCTAAAGGTGCTTGATCCTGCATTATTTTGGATTAATCCCGACTGTGGCCTTAAAACAAGAGGAATCAGCGAGACGGTTGAAGCTTTAAAAGTGATGGTTGAGTCTGCAAAACAAACCAGAAAAAATTTATTACAAAACGTTTAATAATAAGAAAGTAAAGGACAAGCAGTGTAACCGCTACACTGCTTGGTCTTATGGGATTTTAAAAGGCCAAAAATATCCATTGACACTTCCCGTACATTTTTGTATCTTTTTAAAGGTGTTTTTAAAATCAGGGAGGTACAACATGAGTAACAACAGCACGCAGCACGTTAAAATTGTAACAGCGGATCCATCAGCGCTAGGTCTATTCGGACTTGCCATGGTAACACTTGTTGCATCGTTTCAAAAGCTTGGGGTAACCGATGGTGTTTCATTGGTATTGCCATGGGCGATTTTTTTAGGCGGAATAGGACAGTTAATCGCGTCTATGCAAGATTTCAAACATAATAATACCTTCGGCGCAACTGCTTTTGGTGCCTTCGGATTATTTTGGCTAGGTGTAGCTATGACATGGCTTATTCAGCTTGGAGCATTTGGGGAAGCGCTCGCAAAAGAAGCGGATCCGAAGCAGCTCGCATTTGCTTTTGTCGGCTACTTGATTTTCAGCGTTTTTATGACAGTTGGAGCAATGGGCACTCATAAAGTATTATTTATTATTTTTGTGTTAATTGATTTCTTATTCATTGGATTATCGCTAAGTACATTTGGTGTGGCATATGAATACACGCACTTACTAGCAGCAGTGTCAGAGCTATTAATTGCTCTGTTTTCATTCTATGGATCTGCAGCGGCTGTATTAAATACTCACTATGGTCGAATTGTGCTTCCGGTGGGCAAGCCGTTTGGTGCATTTATCAAATAATCAAGATGTTAATTAAAAAGCGAAGTAGGGTTGAATTCTGTATGATGCAGAGGTCAATCCTTTTTTGTTTGGGCATTTTTATATATAGTAGAAAGAGATAGTTATATGTAATAGAAGCTTTTAGAGAAAAAAGAAAATACATAATGAAAGGAAACGTTCCAATGATTATAAGACAAGTGGAGGAAAAAGATTTAAACCAATTAATTACGTTAGAAAACAAAGGCTTTACACCTGCAGAAGCTGCCTCAAAAGATGCATTTATCACGCGGATCAACACTATTCCTGATACGTTTATCATCGCTCAAGAAAATGAAGAAATAATCGGATATGTGAACGGTCCCGTCATTTCAGCTCCGTTTATTACGGATGATTTGTTTGAAAAAACGATTTCGAACCCTGAGGCAGGCGGTCATCAAAGCATTTTAGGTATCGTTGTAAATCCCAATCATCATCACAAAGGAATTGCCAGTATGCTGCTAAGAGAGTTTGAAAAGCAAGCGCAGGACAAACAGCGCTTAACGGTTACTTTAACATGTAAAGAAGAATTGATTCCGTTTTACGAAAAAAACGGATATGTGAATCAAGGAGTAGCGGAGTCTCAGCATGCAGGCGTGCAGTGGTTTAATATGAGCAAGGAGCTTTAGCAAACAATGAAATAGAAAAGCACAAGCTTCCTTTAAGGAGTTTGTGCTTTTTTATATTAATTTCTGTGTAGTTATTGTAAATATGTAAAAGTAAAGGTGGTATTTACATGAATAAGTACGGCTTTTTTTATTGAGAGGTTGCACAGGTGTTTAATCTATTTCGTTGCTTCTAGCGGTTGATTGGAGGGCAAGGCGAAGACTCCTGCGGGAAAAGCGGCACAGGTGAGACCCCGCAGGAGCGAACGCGACGAGGAGGCTCAGCGCCCGCCCGCGGAAAGCGAGACCTTGCACGGAAATCAACAGCGGTGTAACAAGGGATTTATACTCAATCATTTTTCTCATTTTTTCGTCTTTAGACTGGATCAATCTCGTTATGTTTCAATCTCTTTTTTAGGTAGGTAAGAGACATTGACTTGTCAAACATATTTGACAGTAACAAGAAAAATAATATAAGATATGGATGTAAAAAGTTTTTTACATTTTAGAGATGAGTGATGAATGGTGGAAAATCGAATTAAAGAACTGCGTAAAAGCAAACGGATGTCTCAAGACGAACTGGCAAAAGTATGCGGCGTATCGAGACAAACGATTAATGCAATTGAAAACAATAAGTATGATCCAAGCTTAACGCTAGCTTTTCAACTTGCTACAGAGCTTGGAGCAACAGTAGATGAGCTGTTTTTATTTCATAAATCATGATGAGTTAGTTAAAAAGAGAAGGTAATGTGAAGTAGTGATCTTACTAGTAGAAGTTTTAACATGGCTGTAAGCTAAAAGCACATAAGTAAACAGTAGATCAATATTACTTCTATCACTTTATAAAAAAGAGATTTACAGAGCAACGGTGGTGAAAGGAATGAAAAATCGAGCTGCCGGAGTAGCTCTTACAAGTACGGGCATGTTACTGTTGATGGTAACGTTAGTACTTCCTGTTCCGGGATTAACGTATAGTTTACTTGTAGGAAGCAGCATTGTACTAAAAGGCTGCGGAACAGGAGGAATAAAAAGGTGTATCACGTGAATGCAGCGTGATGTAGAAAAGGAGGTTCCTTTTGAAAAAAAGAACGATTGTTATAGCTGCACTTTTATTTATTGTCGTATTTTATTTTACATATACCGGGAAAGCCTATCAGTTAAAAGACGTCATAAAAGTAGATGAAGCAAACGTTACGCGTATTGAAATAGATACGGACGAAGGAAAGCGTGTAGTAGACGATAAAAAGAATACGAAAGAGATCGTACACTCTTTGTCACAGATAGAAGTAAAAAAAAGCAAGGAGCTCGACCCAAAGTTTGACCGAGCTTACTGGGTAAAAATCGTTGAAAACGGAAAAGATGCGTACGGTTTAACGATTTACGATGATGATTACATAAAAGCGTTTAGCTTTAAAGATAAAAAACAGGCGACATATACGATTGTTAAAGATCAAAAAGTAGATGTCAAAAAGCTGTTTTCAACTAAATAAACAAACCTACTAAAAAAGACAGCCAGCGCTGTCTTTTTTTATGAAAATAATAGATTGAAAATTATGACTATTTAAAGCGGAATTAATCCTTGCCTATATAATTAATAAATGATTGAATTAGGTCAATATCAGGGTTAACTAATAGTGCTGGAAGAAGGCCAAATGTTAATAATACAAGAACGTTTGATCCAATAAAGATGCGAAGTGCTTTTTTGATTTTCATGATATTTCCTCCCTTTTTTATATTTTCGTATAAAAAGAGAAAAAAATCAATAGAAATGTGACGAATTTGTGAACTTTTTGTCTAATAGTCCCTGATAGATGATAAAAATTCCCTCTCTATACTAGATAAAGAGGGGATATAGCACGTCATAAAATATGTAGAAACATTAAAAGTACATGCGCAGATTCCCAATAAATCGGTAAAGAAAATAGCATGAAAAACCGATTAAGATACATCCTGCCGCAATCGAAACCCATTTAATATAAAACTGATTCAGTACTTTTCTAGTTCCAGAGACAATCGTCATTAAGCCTAGGTCATGAATTAAAATCCCTGTTAATATTCCGGCAGCAATCAGCAGGAAATGAAAAGAATGAGAGGATTGAAGCGAATTGGTCAGCACCGTTCCAAACACGCTGAGCCAAAAAATGAGATTGCTAGGAGAAATCGCAACAAAGATCCCGTTCACATAAGAAGAGGAAAACGACTTTTTTACGTGTTCTCCAGGAGCCGTTATGTCATGGTCGGCATGTTTAATACTGTCATAGCCAATATAAAGTAAAAAAAGCGCTCCTATAAGCCACATGATAAGCTGTATAAAAGGAGCCGATAAAACAGAAGCCAGTCCAGAGTAAAGAAGCACAATTAGTAATAAATCAACCGTCATTCCTCCGAGTCCAACAACCCATCCGTGAAGAAACCCGTTTTTTAAACCTTGTTTTGTCATTTCAATCGTCACCGTACCAACGGGAAGGGCAATCGAAAGACCGAGCAGTACATTTGTCAAAAATAACGTCACCAAAAACAAAACCTCTTTCAATCTTGTATCTACTATCGTTTTCCGTTTAAGTGGTCTTTCATTATATAAAAATATGTAATAAAATTCAATATTATGTATAAAAAAACATATGGTGAATATAAGAGGAGGAAAAAGTAAATGAAATTGATTTGTGAATCGTTGGAAAAAGAAGACTACACGCAAGAACTTCCAGAAGTGAACTTTACACATCCTTTGATTCAACAAAAGGTACGTGAACTCAAAAGCAGCTTGCCTCATTCTTCCCTAGCGTACATAAAAAAAGCCTATGAGTTTGTGAGAGATGAAGTATCTCATTCCTGGGATATTCAAAGCAAAATCATCACGAAAACCGCTTCAGAGGCTGTAAAAGAAAAGGAAGGAATTTGTTACAGCAAGTGTAATCTATTAGCCGCTTTGCTGCGTGCAGAAGGGATTCCCACAGGCTTTTGTTATCAAAGGCTGATACTTGGAGATACGTTAGACACAGGCTACTGTATTCATGCCTTAAATGCTGTCTACATCAAAAGTGAAGAGAGATGGATTCGATTAGATGCGAGAGGAAATAAAGAAGGAGTGCAGGCGGACTTTTCGCTTAAAAAAGAAAAAGTGGCTTTTCCCGCGAATTCTGCACGGGGGGAAGTAGACTATTCACTTATTTATACAAAACCTCATAAAAAAACAATGGACGTGTTGTCGCAGTACGAAGACTGCTTAGATATGTATTTGCACTACTTGCCTACCGAGCTATAAAAAGAGGTTGCGACAAAAGTATGTTAGTTGAAGCAAAATTAGAACGATGAATTGAGATTCTTGGTGGAGAATCCAACTCGTTGGAATTTTTTATTGGAAGGTTTTATGTATATGGCTGCTTCTAGCTGAGGATTGGAGGGCAAGACGAAGACTCCTGAGGGGAAAGCGGAGCTGGTGAAACCCCGCAGAAGCGGAAGCTACGAGGAGGCTCACCTGCCGCCCGCGGAAAGCGAAGTCTTGCACGGAATCAAAAGCGGTGTAACAAGCGGTTCAGCTCATCTCTCCAATTTGTTCGTATTTAGGCAAAATGGACTTAGATGCCTCAACTTCTTCATCATCTTAAACGCTTTCCTGCACGGTGGCTGACGGTCTTTTAAACACAGCAACAAACCACACAATATTCGTGATCAGCAAGCCTAAACAAGAAATCATTATTCCTATAATTGAAGATAAGCTTCCTGAAAAATCTTCTAATCCGAATAAAAACAGAGCCGGCATCAGTAATAGAGTACTAGCAGCGATTAAAAGGCCAATGCTGCAAAAAGCGGCCATCACAAATTTTAAGAAATGCATTCCCAACATATAAAAAGCTAAGGGCAATAGGTATAAAAATAGAACCATGCCAAGAGATAACCACAGCCCAGTTGAGCCGAACGTATTAACGTTGGGACCTGAATCTGCTAGAGGAGAAAGCGAACCAAGAACCAAAATGAAGCAGAAAAATAGGGCGGAAAGCAAAGTGGTGACTATCACACTATTTTTTGCTGTAGAATTACGCACTGTTTTTAACCTCCTTTCCAAAAAACAAGTATATGGATTAATTTTACAATAAAAAAGTTTATAAATCACCAATTTTTTACAAAAATAGTTTAGTAGGTTTGATAATAATGAAGAGAAGCCGGGTTAAGATAATACACGTGTACATATTTTTTGTGTGGACCTGGATAGTGGGTTTCATGCCAGTATTGCGCCAGTATTGTTTGAATAGGATGCGAATGAGGGGCTTCGCCGTAATGTCCGTAGTAGAGGCCGCTGCCTGAATAAGGAGAATACATAAAATCACCTGCCTGTTTAAATGAATGTGTTACACGGTATGTTTTTGTATTGAATAACGTTCTTGTAGAATGTAAAAAGGGCACAAATAGGTCGTTTGCTGTATAAATGCCTCATTTCAGTAAAAAAGACCTCTAAAAGCAAGAGGTCATAACCTAGGCATCTGTATGTTCTTCACTTGGATGTCTTTGAAAATCCAAAAAACGAGTTCCTTGAAACGTCAGCATTCCTTCATCGCCTTCTGCTAGCATGCCGTATTCGCGGCCTGAAACAGTAAATTCAGAGCGGTCGGTGCTTTCAAACTGAAAGGTTACGTAGTAAGTTGTAGACGTGTGAGAGTGATGATGTTCGTGAGCGTGACCCCCATGGCGATGAACGTTTGTACGTTTGCCCGTAATTTTTGCTTTTACGGAAAGACGGGGAGACTGCTCATTTTTACTCCATGTGCCGATCCCTTTAAAAATAGAAAATAGAAAAATACCAATAACAATAACAAAAAATAGCATCACAAACGCAGGCATTCCGTTAAATAACGCGTCGTCTGGAAAAAAAGCGCCTCCGCTTACGTCATCGGGCACATCACCTTCAAAAACAATGTCATCTCCGGACGGATCATCTTCAAATATCATTTCATCTTCAAACATTCGTATTCCCCCTTACTATAAATACGCTTACTGAATGGAAAAAGTTTCATCTTTATAGTAGGCTTATGATAGGATAGCTAGTTACTATTCATACATATGAGTGAACAAGGAAAAGGAGAGATACACATGGGGAAATACAAAGTTGTTATGTCTGGAAAAACGTGGCCAAACGCTTATGAGAAGCTAGCGGAGTACTGCGATATTCAAATGTGGGAAGGAGAAGGAAAGATTCCACAAGAAACGCTGCGCGACTGGCTTCGTGATGCCGACGGCTTTTTTAATATCGGCCACATCACAGTGGACGAAGAGCTGTTAGAAGCAGCGCCGAATCTGCGCGTTATTTCTCAATCGGGCGTCGGGTATGACAGTGTAGATGTCGAAGCATGCACCAAAAAAGGGGTGCCGTTTAGCAATACGCCAGGCGTGCTAGTAGAAGCAACGGCAGACTTAACGTTTGGTCTCTTGCTGTCAGCAGCTCGCCGCATTCATGAAGGCTATGAAAAAGTGAAACAAGGAAACTGGGAAACGGTATTTGGCGTTGATTTATTTGGAAAAACGCTTGGTATTGTTGGAATGGGCGATATCGGAAGCGCCGTTGCCAGACGAGCAAAGGCATCGGGTATGAACATCGTTTACCACAACCGAAGCCGCAAGCATGAAGCCGAAAAAGAACTTGATGCCGTATACCTTTCATTTGAAGAGCTGCTTCAAACAGCTGACTGTATCGTATGCTTAGTGCCGCTTTCAAATGAAAGCAAAGGCATGTTCGGAGAAGCTGAATTTAAAGCCATGAAAAACAGCGCGTATTTTGTGAACGCAGCGCGCGGAGGATTAGTGGATACTGAAGCACTGTACGAAGCGCTGAAAAATGAAGAAATTGCGTATGCCGCACTGGACGTAACAGACCCAGAGCCGCTTCCCGCAGATCATAAACTGCTGCAGCTTTCAAACGTACTGGTGACGCCGCATATCGGAAGTGCTACGTACGAAACGCGCAATCGCATGGCAGATTTAGCCGTCCAGAACCTGCTTTTAGGTCTTGAAAAAAAGCCTTTAGTGACGTGTGTGAATGAAGACGTGAATTACAAGTAAGGAGAGATTTTTTGTTAAAAGCATTACAGCTTATTCTTTCAATTATTACTGTTGGACTGGCTCTTTATATTATGCTCACTCACAGCTACCAGTTCCTTTCATTTTTAAATATACTGCTCGGGTTTACCATGCTAGTTTTAGGAGCAATCGAGTGGCAAAAAAGAAAGAAAACCAGCGCATGGCTGTTGTTTCTAGTTGCGCTGTTTAGCTGGTTTGTTGGTATTTATCGCATGACCATTTAAAAACGCTTGGCAAATGCCAAGCGTTTTTTTTAATGTGCTTCCAGCTGTGCTTCTAACACTTTTTCAATAACGGAAGCTACTCCGTTTTCATCGTTTGTTAATGTAACGTCATCAGCTAGTGCTTTAATTTCCGCGTGCGCATTTGCCATAGCGATTCCTTTTCCAGCCGTTTGCAGCATGGATACGTCGTTAAAGCTGTCTCCAATAGCAATAGTATCAGGAAGAGAGCCGCCAAGCTCTTTTACCACGTATGTTAATGCGTTTCCTTTTGACGCGTCTTTGTGTTCAAGTTCGAAGTTATGATCAGCCGAAGAGACAAGCGTCATATCATGCTGCTTGCTAAAGTGATCCCAGCCTTTTTTTCGTTTTTCATCATCAAATGAAAAAGCTAGTACGTTATAAAGCTCAGCGTTTGTATTTAAAATATCTTCATACGATGCAACAAAGGCAAACCCCGTTTGGCTGTATTGCTTAGCCGCTGCGTGATGAAGTCTTTCTTCATCCACGTTTTTATTGGCGCTTTTTACTCGGTCAATTTCAATAGCCAGCAGCTCACGGCCTGAGTTTGGCGTATAAATCGCATGTTCAGCAAACACTTCATAGTAAAATTCGTTTGCATCCAGCCACTGAAGCGCTTCTTTTACGTGATGTGCATCAATCGGAACAGAATGTCTGAGCTGTCCGTTCGGATCATGAATAGTCGCTCCGTTTGCGGCAATCACCCAAAGGTTTGAAAGCTCAGCTTTTTTTAAAATTTCCTGCACGTCGAAATAAGCGCGCCCCGTAGCAACCACGACTTCAACTCCGTGTTTTTGCGCTTTTTTAATTGCTTCTGCATTAATTGTGCTAATTTCACTGCTGCTATTTAAAAGAGTTCCATCTAAGTCTGTAAAAATCATCTTCATAAACTATCTCTCCCTTTGGCTATTATTACTTGTTTTTGCGTGTTTTATCTTGTTTATCATACAATAAACGAAAAAACACTGATAATCAAGCGTTTTTACATTGTTTTTACAAAAGAAACAAGTATAATAAAGTAAAAAGCAGAAAGAAAACAGGTGAACAAGCAATGTTAAAACAAGAAAGACGCAAACAAATTATGAATTTGCTTGAAAAAGAAGGGCGAATTGTGGCTACCACGCTTAGCCAAACGCTGAATGTTTCAGAAGATACAATCCGAAGAGATCTGCGGGAAATGGACGCGCTTGGTCTGCTGCAGCGCGTACACGGAGGAGCGCTTCCGCGTTCCACGTCTGCGGTTGATTACAAAGAGCGAAAACGTGAATTGATGGATGTTAAGCATTCACTTGCCGTAGCGGCGCTTCCGTTAATTAAAGACGGGCAGGTGCTCTTGATGGACGGAAGTACAACAAATATTCAGCTTGTCAAAGCTTTTCCAAAGAATTTGAAGGTTACCGTCATTACAAACAGTCCGTTAATTACCGTTGCACTAGCGGAACATGACTTTGTAGAAGTTGTTTCTCTTGGAGGAACGTTTCGAAAAGAGTCGATGGTCACGGTAGGACAAAGCGTGGTTGATACGCTTAAACAAATTCGAGCGGATCTTTGTTTTTTAGGCGTATACGCAATCGATCCTAAAATCGGCATGAGCATTCCTTTGCTTGAAGAAATGCACATTAAAAGCCAAATGATTAAAAGTGCGAGTGAAGTAGCGGCTATTGTAACAGCTAAAAAACTCAATACATCGTCAACGTATACCTTCAGTTCAGCAAACTCATTAGATTGGCTCATTACAGAAGAACATGTGAACGAAACCGTGTTAAATGCTTACCGCGAAATCGGCATTGAAGTAATCACAAATAAATAGTAGTTTTAGTAAGGAAGTATATGGTAATGTAGAGTAAAAAGGAGCTTGAGCGATGAGCGAACAAATAGATGTTACGCAGGAATTAGCGAAGCTTCAGCAAAGAGTCGAACACCTAGAGGAAAGAGTGGAAAAAGCAGAGTCTAAGCAAGGTCCTTTGCGGTCATTATGGGAAGCCATGCGATCAATTTTAATTGGACTATTCATTGTAGGGCCTGTAGCAGCAATCATTTTTGGCGTTTTAGCGGCACTGGCAGGGAAATAAAAGACCCGTTTCTTTATCGAAACGGGTCTTTATCATTATTATTTTTTTTCTGAATCAGAACGAAACTTCGTGCTGACAAAAATGATAATGGCTAACAAAATCACAATTGGCAGCCAAATAATTTCAAATTTATAAGCAGGCTCTGCAAGCGCGGCGATAACAGCGCCAAAGCAGTAAAGCACAAGAGACAGCGCGCGAAGAATAGCATCGGTGTTAAACGTTTTGCGGTAGCGAGAACTGCGAAAACGTGCCGTTACGTCTTCAAAAAAGTTAGCAAGCGTCCCTGTCAATACAGTTGTGGAAATGCCGGCTACGCCAAGCTTTCGAGCAGCCGTTGTTTGAAGTCCCATCGCTGAGCTTAATAAGAAAATAAACAAGTAAGTTAAGTGTAAAGAAGGAGAAAACGAAGATAAAAGTGCAAAAACAAGCAAAAGTAATCCTTCTATTCCAAGTGCGATCGTTACGGCTTTAGGCCAAAACGTTTTTTCTTTATTTCCAACTAAAATTGCAGCTCCTACAACTCCTATAATGAAGCCTCCTAAAGCTGTCAGAGAGTGAAAAACAGTTGTTTCAAGCGAGTTTCCGATTGCTAACCCGAGCAACACGATGTTTCCGGTCATGTTTGCGGTAAAGATATGGCCAAGGCTTAAGTAGCCAATCACATCGACGATACCCGCTGTGACACAAAGAACCAGCAAAATAATGTTTCGATAAGTAGAATTCGTCACGGTAAGTCATCCTTTCTTTTTATACCAACTAAACAGTTTACCGTGAAGAAAAAAATCTGTCCAGAGAGTTGTCTTACAAATTTTTAAGCGTGTCCCATCCAAAAGCCACTTCAGATAGAGATGTCCCCTCAATAACAACCTCAGCACGATCGATTCTTTTTCCACCAAGCGCTTCGTAAAACTGACAGGCACCGTTTTGTTCAAAAGCCCATGTGAGCATCGTATGTATATGTTGGTTTGCCAACTCTTGCGCTATTTTATGCATAAGCGCTTTTCCGATTCCTTTTCGCTGATGCTCTGCGAGTAAATACATGGCATACAGTTCTCCTTTATAGAAAGGATGCTTGCTGGTTCTTTCTTTGCCATAAGAAGCAAAGCCTACGATTTGACCGTTTTCTTCTGCAACAAAAATAGAATTTGATTCCAGCTGCTTTTTCCACACGGGCTTTCGCTTTTCGGCGCTCAAAGAATCTAAAAAAGAATCCGGAACAAGTCCTTTATAAGTTGATTTCCAGCTTTCTACGTGTACATTCGCGATGCCTGCTTCATCGCCAATTCTGCCTTGACGTATCATATGCTCACCTCTTTTTTTTTCTATATTTTAACATGATTTTAAAGCCGCCATCCCCGTTTTTTCGTTTTCTTTGTATATATATAGTAGCTATTTTACATAACAAAGGAGATGACGTAATGAGTAAATTATTATTAAAAGATCAGCCGTTAATTGTACTGCCGGCGCTGGCAGTTAAAGTAGGAGTGAACGGAGCGCTGTTTCTTCAGCAGCTTCACTACTGGCTTGAAAAAAGCGTAAACGTGCAGGACGGATATACATGGGTATACAACACCAATCAGCAGTGGCTGCAGCAGTTTCCATTTTGGTCGCTTTCAACGATTCAACGCATCATTTCAAAGCTTGAAAAAGAAGGCCTGATTGTAAAAGGAAAGTACAACCGCTCTAAATTTAACAACACGGTCTGGTACCGGATTGATTATAAGAAACTAGAAGAGCTTATGCCAAGCGATGAATTTGAAGAGCTCGAAGATGTCAATTTGACAGAAGGGGAGAGTCAAATTGAAGCAGAGGATTCACTCACTGTGACGGCGTCATTAACAGAGACTACAGCAGAAAATACAAATCAAATAAAAAGAGAAGAAGACGCGTATGACGCTTACGTACAAACGTTAGAAGCCGCTTTTATTGCTAGAAGAAACCGAGGAGTGTATCCTTCAGCTAGTGACTTGAAGCATATGTACGAAGTCGCCAAAAGCGAAATACCTATAAAAGAGGCGCTCTCTGGACTGCATGAAGCATTTGATCTCTACAAGCCTAAATACAGCGGCGATACCATTCGGGCATTTGCCTATATCAAACAACATCTTTTTCATAAGCATTATGTAACGTTACAGCGTACGCTAGCGAGTCAACAGACTGCAAAGCCGCTTTCCTACGCTACTAAAAAGCGCGTCATTCGCAAGGAATTGACGCCGGATTGGCTAAGAGAAAATGAAGAGCTAGAACCTTCAGCTCCTGCCTTTAAAAACGATGCCCACTTTGAAGAAGAAAAGAAAAAGCTTGCTGAAAGTCTTCGTGAGCTGGAGCAGGAATTAAAAAATAATTGAAAATACCCCCGGACTTTTATAAGATAAAAGATAGTAAACCTTTTGAATACGAAAGGTTTACTAGGTAAAAGAAAAGCGGCTCTTAAAGAAGGTGCGCCATAAACGTGATAAAATTTTTGTTTTTGCTGTTTATGCCTACAATCTTTGTTTTTTTCGGTTTGTGGCTTATCCAAAATGTGTTGGTAACATTTGTTTGCTTTTACGGCTGGATGTTTATGATTTTATATGCGAATAATAAAATTAACTTTAAGGTAGCGCTTACAAAAAAATCTCTGTATGTGGGAACTCTGAGTGGAGTTCTAGGTGCCGCTGTGATAATTGGAAGCAGCCTGTTTTTTTCTGGTAAAATCTTTCATGTAGAAGATATGCAAGCGGTTTTGCAAATATGGGGATTTAGCGGATGGAAAGTGATCATTTTAGCCGTCATTTTGATTTTTATTAACCCTTATTTAGAAGAAATGTATTGGCGAGTATATATACAGAATAAAGTGAAGAAGCATCTGTCCTTATCCGCTTCAACCATTGTTACATCAAGCTTTTATACGCTTTATCACCTGTTTATTATTCTGCCCGTTTTTGCGTTTCCTTTTAATTGGATCTCGGCTGCAGGCGTTTTTTTAGCAGGTATAACGTGGGCGTGTATAAGGGAGCGATATGGTGCCGAAGCGGCAATTATTAGTCATGCGTTAGCGGACGCGGCGATTATGATTGTATACGGATTATATGTAAGATAGTGGTATTATGTCAAAAAACCATGAATCGTTATTCATTTATAACTTGTTTTCATGGTATAATAACAATAATAGTAAAATTTTATCAACACATTTGAATTGAAATAATGTATACTTGTAATACAAAGATTGAAGCGTTTACATAAATCGGAATACACATAGTTAATCTGGGTCCGATGAAAACTAAAAAAAAAGAGAGAGATAATTACTTGGAGGAGGAATAGAAGTATGTTTGTACCTATTGAGCGTAAAAAAGTATCTAGTCAAGTGCTTGATCAATTAAAAAAGATGATTAAAGAGAAAACGTTCCCGCCAGAGTCTCGTTTGCCGTCGGAACATGAGTTATCCAAAATGTTTGGAGTGAGCCGCGCACCAATTCGTGAAGCGCTAAGCGTTCTTTCTGCCAGCGGATTAATTGAATCACGACAAGGCGGAGGAAGCTACGTAAAACGTGTAAACTTAGTGGGTATGCTTGATCCAATGACGTTTGAAATGGTTGAAGCAGATCAGGTTCTTGAACTAATTGAAATGCGTATTATCATCGAGTCGCAGGCAGCAAGCTTAGCCGCGCTGCGCCGTACGGATGAAGAACTGATTGAAATTAAAGAATCGTTAGAAGCATTTAAAAAGACGGTTCACAACAGTGAAGAAATTGGACATGAAGCGGACTATCGCTTTCACCATGATATCGTGAAAGCAGCTCATAACTCATTCCTTCTTCATGCTGTAGAAGATTTAGGTCATTTGTATCGAAAAGCGCTTGCTTATTCGTTAAATAAAAGCCAAAAAGAAAATCGTAAGCAAACGGATGCCGACCATGAGCGTATTTTTGAAGCAATTAAAAATGGAGAGCCAGAAGAAGCAGCAGAAGCGGTTCGTGATCACTTAGAGCACGTTCGCCAAAAAGTAATGGTATCTCAATAATAAAAAAAACGATAGCCCTTGAGGTTATCGTTTTTTTATATGTGTTAGTTATAAAAAAAATCACAAATCATATTCTAGTGAATATGGTTTGTGATTTTTTTGTAAAGATCTTTAAAATTATGTTAATTTTTGGTAAAATTGACGTAGTTTCATAAAACTACATTATGGCTTTAAATGGGTTTTGCTATTTTATTTGATTGTCTTTTGACATAAATGAAAGGAGGTGAAGTGATTGCACATCGTCTCTTTAGAAAAAGCATGTTATGCGGAACTTCAAGCAGTAGGTTCAAAAGCTTACAATCTCTCAAAAATGATTCAGCACGTTTCTCATATCCCTACAGGATTTGTTTTAACATCTCACGCATTACATTCCTTTTTAACGTTTAACCAAATAGAAATAAAAGCAGAAGATAGCAGCGTCATAGAAAGTAAGATTCAAAGCGGCACGTTTCCTTTAGTTCTGCAAAAAGAAACTGTTTCTTCGTATGCCAATATTCAAGGTGCTGGTGTAAAAGCCGTAGCCGTAAGATCTTCTTCCGCACTTGAAGATTTGGAGAATGCGTCTTTTGCCGGACAGTATGAAACGATATTAAACGTAAGAAACAGAGAAGAACTTTTGACAAGTATAAAAAAATGCTGGGCTTCTTATTTTTCATCCGTTGTTCAAGCGTACGCCGAAGATAAAGAAATTTCGCTTTCTAATCCCCAGATGGGTGTCCTTGTACAAGGAATGGTTGAAGCCGATGTATCCGGAGTGATTTTTAGCGTAAATCCTATTACAGAAAGTGAAGATGAAGTAGTCATTAACGTGGCGTACGGCTTAGGAGAGGGAATTGTGTCAGGTGGTGTGACCCCGGATTTATTTATTATTCATAAACAGACAAAAAATATAATGAAAGAACTAGGATTAAAAGAGTATAAGGTAGTGTCAGATTTTACAGGAATAACAAAAGCTGTGACAACGGATAAAGAAAAAAAAGAATTTTCTATATCAGATGAAACAGCACTACAGCTGCTTCGTTTAACGAATCAAGTAGAGCAGTATTGTCAGTACGCTGTAGACATTGAATTTGCCATAAAAAATGAACATATTTATTTGCTTCAAGTGAGACCTGTTACTACATAATGAAAAGGAAAGGGGAAATCAAATGAACGTATTATCTGCATTTCAAAACGACCTATTTTTAAGTGAGGAAGAAAAACAAACAGGATTTTGGGTGCAAGACAACCTACATATCGCACATGCACTAAGTCCTTTATACGCTTCCTTTCAGCTTCCGGCAATGACTTATGGGACGAAGCAAGGTTTTGAAACGTTAAAATTGCCTATTGCTCAATTTGTAGTGAAATTAGCTGATGGAAAAATGTATCAGCAAAATATCCCGTTTCCCGGTGACGTAAACGATCGCTTAAAGGAGCACCAAGAAGCAGTGAAGCCGTTGTTACCTCGACTTAAACCTAGATTATATGAGTACGTTAATGAGGTGTTTTTACCTTTTTATACGGAAGTCAAAAGAAATGCAGAACGTCCCTTATCTTTAAAAGAAGCAGAAGAAAAAGTAAAAGAACTGCATGATTTTTATAAAAAAGCTTGGCAGCTTCACTTTGAAATTGTCATGCCAAGAAGTGATTTAGGAATGATTTTAGAAGAGCTATATGGAGCCTTGACGGGAGATGAGAATACCGCTTACGTATATGATCTGCTGGAAGGCGTAATGAACAAGTCACTTGAAACGGATCAAGCACTTTGGGAACTAACTGACAAGGTAAAGCGTTCTGGCCCGTTAAAACAAGCTTTTACGGACCAGAAGTCAGAAGACATAGAAGCAAATCTATTAGGCACAGCTGAAGGCAGAGAATTTTTAAAGAATCTGCAAAACTTTTTGGATGAGTATGGCTATCGTTCTGCAAATTCGCACGAGTTTATTGATGAGACGTGGGTAGAGAATCCTTTACATGCGCTATCGATTATTGCTGGCTATGTGCGTAAAGATTACGACTTCAAGAAAAATTATGAAGATGTCGTAAAAAAAAGAGAAGAAAGCTATCATGATGTACTTGCAAAAATGCCAGAGTGCCAAGAAAAAAAGCAGTTTAAGCTGTTTTATGGATGGGCCCTAGACGCGTGGGGGTTGGATGAAGATCATCATTTTTATATCGATGCGATGCTGCCCGCTACAGCAAGACTGTTTTTACTGAATGTAGGAACTCTTTTAGCTGATCACCAAGTGATTCATCAGCCTCAAGATATTTTTCATTTTTATTACGATGAATTGCTGGAAGTATTAAAAACGCCCGTGGCGTCTCATGAACTGATCGTTAATAGAAAGCAGGAGTTTGAAGAAAATCGTCATAAAAAAACGCCGCCTGCTTATGGCACGCCTCCTCAAACAGGAGAAGATCCTTTATTAGAGCGTATATTCGGGAAAATGGGGCCTCCAGAAGTAGATGAAACGCAAAAAATCTTTAAAGGAAGTGCCGCTTCAAGAGGCGTTTATACGGGAGTAGTAAAAATCATTTCAGATCCAAGTCAATTTTCTAAACTTAAACAAGGAGAGGTTCTTGTGTGTGAAACAACAGCACCGGCTTGGACCACGTTATTTTCGCTTGCAGGCGCAATTGTAACCAATGCAGGAGGGATTTTATCTCATGCAGGAACAGTGGCTCGTGAATATAAACTTCCAGCGGTTCTTGGCACAAAAGTAGCCGTGGATCTACTAAAAGACGGAGATGTCGTTACCGTAGACGGAACTAACGGAGTGGTGACGATTGAACAGCAGTAAGCCGTCTTTGATTATCTTTTCTATTTTAACGGGAACTTTTTTAATTCCCGTTAATTCCACTATGATTGCAGTAGGCTTACCGTCTATTGCCAAAGCGCTTCATCTTTCCATCGTACATGTATCAGTAGTGGTAACTATCTACTTAATTGTGATGGCAGTTGCTCAGCCCATCGCGGGGAAGCTTGGCGATTTATATGGAAATAAAACGATGTTCGTAGCTGGAATGATTATTTTTTTAGTGGGATCTGCCGCCTGTGTGTTTTCATATAACTTACTTTCGCTCACCGTTTTTCGAACGCTGCAAGCATTAGGAGGCGCACTAGCTACGCCTAACGCAACAGCCATTATGAGACACAGTTTGCCAAAAGAAAAGCTTGGAAGAACGCTTGGGTTATTTGGCTTATCAATGGGGCTGGGAGCAGCTGTAGGTCCTGTATTAGGTGCCTTTTTAATTAAGTATCTTGGGTGGACGTCGATTTTTTGGTTTAACGTTCCTTTTGCTGTTCTATCGTTGATTTGTTCATTTATATACGTGCCGTCTAACGTAAAACAAAAAGCAAAAATGCTGGATATAGGGGGCGCTTTTTTACTTGGAGTAAGCATGACGAGCTTTACGCTAATGCTGACGCACCGTGATTTGTTTAATGCTTGGACTATTTTTATATGTATAGCGTCTATCGTTCTTTTCATTGTGCAAGAACGCAAAGTCCAAGAGCCGCTGATTGATTTTAAGCTTTTTAAGGTTCGTCCTTTTTTTTCTTCAAATCTTTCCATTTTATGCAGTAATTTTATGATGTATAGTACCATTTTGTTTGTTCCGCTTTTGCTAGAGAAGCAGTATGATATTCGGTTAATTGGTTTGCTTCTTTTCTTTTTTTCATTAGCCATGTCTATTTCTTCTTGGCTGGGAGGATTGTTAGCAGAAAAGGTAGGGAAAGAACATCCGATACGATTATCGTTTCTTATTTCACTGCTTGCGGCGATGCTTTATTTCCACTTAGCGAATGCCTCCATTTCTTATACCATTGTATCTTTATTAGTAGGAGGAGTGGGAGCGGGAATCGGTGTTTCATCTATGCAGGCTATGAATATTCAATCCGTCAAAAAAGAGCAATCAGGCACTGCATCGGGCATTTATTCCACTTTTCGTTATATTGGAGGAATGTTAGCGTCAGCTGCGGTGAGCTTGTTAGTAGGCACTACTGGTCTATTGGTGGTTCTATGTATAGCTGGAATAGCAGGATTCCTTGTGTCGTTAGTTGGAAAAGAAAAAGAAAAGCAAGTTTCCTTGTCCAAAGACGTTTTTAAATAAAAAAGAATAGCCAGCGGAGAAGCAGACATTCATTTTATTGCAGGTCCTGAAAATGATGATGTGCTGATCCAAAGGCTATTCTATTTTTAAGTGATCGCTCTTTTTTTCAATTTTACACACCCACCGGTAATACTGCACCACCATCCAAAACAGCAGCGGATTTAGCAGAAGCGAATACCACCACGTCCACCATCCGTAGTGAAAATAACCCCAAGGGGCAGGGAGAAGGGCTACTACTTCATAAAGTAAAACAGCAACCGACCAAAGTAAAATATAGGCGGCTTTTTTTGTAAGCTTCCCGTTAAAAGGATAGTAGGTAAGGAAAAGCATGTTCACAGGCGGAATGAGAACAGTATAGGCAAAAATACCTTGCCAGTCTGTCTCTTGTGTAAAATACCAGTAGCCGTGAAATTTGAAATTAATGAAGACGTCAAAGATATGCTGAGCAGCAATGGTGAACATCCAAATGTGAACAATTTGATTTGCTGTGAAGCGCTTGTTTGTTTTAAAAGCAAGAATGTTAAATATTAAAATAGAAAGAATTAGTCCAATCATATTGGTTCTCCTTTTTGCTTCTTACCTATATTGTATAATTTTAGGAGATTAAATCCAATAGAGAAATGGACATACTACAAACTTTCTGCAGTATTTTTCACAGTGACGGACTGTATTTTTTTCGATTTCTTAAAAATGCGATCACGAGTAAAAGAGCAGGAATGACAATTTGAAACGGAAGATGTAAAGTGAACGGAATGATTTTTAACCCTTCATATACGTGTTCGAAATAGTTTTGAGCAAGAGACAATGAATAAAACAAAACGACTAAGCCGATTGGAAATACAAGCGGTGACGGGTTTTTAAGCTTAAACACGTGGGAAAGGCCCAGCACAGTGGCATAGAAAAACAGACCGATTTTAAAGAAGCCGCCCGTGATTAAAGCCACCATAAAAAACACATCAAGCCGTTCTAAAAAACCTGCGAATTGAATGCTTTGAACCGTGCTTAAAAGCGGAAAAGCAGACCTCGATGTTAAGGTAACGCCCAGCACACCTATATTCACGATCATTGTAATCATAAGGTTAATACCGTTTAACGTAACTGCGCTGAAGACAATCAGAGCGGTCTTTTTCACATTTTTTGTGTATGGAAAGATCATTGCAAATACAATCACTTCACCAAAAGGAAAATAGAGCGTTTGGCTGTACGCAACGCGCAGAACCGGAGCGATGCCTTTTTCAAGAATCGGCCGCAGGTTTGTAAAATCAATAAGGCCGGAAACAAAGATAAGAATAAAGCCGGCAACGGCGAGAACATAGATGAAAATAAAGAGCAGTTCTGCTGAACGTGCCATCACTTCAATTCCTTGACGAACGGTATAAATAATCCCAAGCATAAGCAACGCGTTCACCATAAAAAGCGGCGTATCAGGATAGACGAAGGTGAGAAGCATTGCTCCGAAATCACGCAGCACCCGCGCGGCTCCGTTAGCAAAATATAAGACATAAAGAAAAGCAAGTATGCGTCCCGGTACTTTTCCAATGATTTTTTCAATATACTCCGTCAGCGCTAAATGCGGATAATAGCGGTGCAAGCGATAATATATATAAATGATTGCGTAGCTGCTGATCATACCAACTAAAATGGCAATCCAAGCATCTTGCTTAGCGTCCATCGCTAAGCCGATTAAAAAGGCGCTGCCAATCTCAAAGAGCGTAATTAACACAAACAGCTGCCATCCGCTAATTCGAGCATTTTCCACTGCCTATCCGCCTCCTTTTCTAAAGCTAGTATGCGCTTTTTAACGTGGAGCATATGCATCATGTAAGTAAAGAGTTGGAAAGGAAATAGGAATATTTTGTTAAAAAATAAGTGCGCTAGCCGAAGATATAAGAGAAAAGTGCATAAAAGGAGAGAGCGCGTTGGATTTATTTGAAGTTATACTAAGTATCCATATTGGACTCGGCATGATTTGTTTGCTTTCAGGAATGGTGTCTATGCTAGCGGCTAAGAAAAAAGGACAGCATACCATATGGGGAGAAGTGTATCACGGTGCTTATGCAGCACTAGCTGCCACAGCTATCATATTAGCGATTTGGAAATGGAATGAAATTGCTTATTTATTTTATATTGCCGTGTTTTCATACGGATTAGCGATTTACGGCTATGCAGCACGCAAGCAAAAATGGAAGAGCTGGCTTCAACACCATATTCGCGGTATGCTGGGGTCTTATATCGGAGCTGTTACCGCACTGCTTGTGAATATTGGAGACAGTGTTCCGCTGTTAAACAAGCTTCCGGCACTTTCTTATTGGTTTTTGCCGACGATTATTGGCAGTCCGCTTATTTACATAGTCGCAAGACGCTATAGAAAAAATGCTTCTGTTTCTAAAAAAATATCATACTAAGCAAAAAAGCCTTTTACCGAAAAGGCTTTTTTCTGTTGCGAACATTTGTGCTATGATAGAGGAGCAAGGAGGATGCAGCATGAAAGAAAATCATCAGTTTACCATACATACGAATAAAGAAAAGCTTGATATAGATGTCATCTACTCGTACCTTCATCATGAATCATACTGGGCAAAAGGAATTCCGCTTCACCTTGTTCAAACGTCCATTGAACATTCCGTTTGTTTTGGCGTGTATGATGAGTGCGATAAACAAGTAGGATTCGGACGAATTATTTCAGATTTTGCGACGTTTGCTTATTTGGCGGATGTGTTTATTCTTCCGCACGCCCGAGGCAACGGGCTTGGAAAAGCGCTGGTACAAGAAATGATTCGCTATCAGCCGATTCAACACGTACGAAAAATTTTATTGGCAACAAAAGATGCTCACGGTTTGTACAGTCAGTACGGATTTAAAGAAGTTAAAAATAAGCAGCTGTTTATGCAAATTTTTAAAAAAGGCATGTACGAGCGGGCGATTTATTCAAAAGAAAATAAAATACTGCCTGGAAAAGAGGGATAAGTATGGCTGAAGAGTTACGTAAAAGCGTATTTAATGAAGAGTTGATTACGCACTTAAGCGACGCTTTTTCACGTGAAATGAGTTCATTTGATAAACAAGCATTTCATGAGCTGGTTTTTCAACAAGACTGGGAAGACTTAGGACTGAAAGAGCGCATGAGAAGAATTACGCTTTCCATGCATGAAGTGCTGCCGGGGGATTATAAAGAAGCGCTTCATATCCTCTATAAAGTGGCTCCAACGGTAGGAGGACTTCAAGGCACGATTTTTCCAGATTACGTTGAACTGTACGGATTGAACGATTGGGAAGCTTCAATAAAAGCACTTGCGTTTTTTACGCCGTTTTCCACATCAGAATTTGCAGTGCGTCCATTTTTAATTCAAGATAAAAATCGAATGCTCCAGCAAATGATTGAGTGGGCGGGAGATGAAAACCATCATATTCGCAGATTAGCAAGCGAAGGGAGCCGGCCTAGACTTCCGTGGGGACAATCAGTACCTGAGTTAAAGCAAGATCCAAAACAAACGCTGCCGATTTTAGAGCAGTTAAAACGAGATGAATCGCTTTATGTCCGCAAAAGCGTAGCCAATCATTTAAATGATATTTCTTACATAGAAAAAGACTGGATGCTTGATGTGATGAAAAAATGGCACGGTGAAGACGTTAAAACCGACTGGATCGTTAAACATGCGTGCCGTTCACTGCTGAAAAAAGGAGACCCTGAAGCTCTGTCTCTTTTTGGCTATGGAGATGACCCAGGAGTGAGTGTCACAGAGCTTAGCTTACAGCCGCATACTATTACAATCGGTGATAGCATTGACTTTTCATTTGAACTATCCGTGAAAAAAAACATGCCCCTTCGCATAGAGTATGGAATTCATTACGTAAAAGCAAAAGGAAACCGCAGTCAAAAAGTGTTTATGCTAAAAAATGTTCAAGCAAAAGCAGGCCAAACGCTAACAGTCACAAAAAAGCATGCGTTTAAAGATTTAAGTACAAGAAAACATTACAGCGGTACGCATACGCTTTCTGTTATTGTAAACGGAGTGGTAAAAGCAGAAGCGGACTTTGTGATAGAGTAGAGACTGAAAAAATTATTTTAGGTGAATTTAAACACGAACTATCTATCGGAAATTGATTAATAGTTCGTGTTTTTTTATTAAGGTGGTGAACGTAGGTCTCATGTATGTAGCTGCTTCTAGCTGTTGCTTGAAGGGGAAGGCGAAGACTCTTGCGGGAAAAGCGGTTGAGATCATTTGCCTTGATTGGTCGTCTTTATATGGAGTTCATTTTGCTATGTCCTAATCTTTTTGTTATAAAACCGCACTCGTCTCCTACATTAAAATAGTCAAAAAGGTTCAGCCCCCTTATCTTGAAGTTATTTCCTTAAACGGTATAATTAATTATGTAACATTTTAAATATTTAAAATATTTAAAATGTCTAACCAAGGGGATGGGGAGGAGTAAATGAATGAAAAAAACTGTAAAACGAACGGCCGTGCCGGCTCTTTTGTCGATTGGATTATTGCTGTCGCCGCTTGCGGTACAAGCTGAGATGCCTTATTACGGAAAAGACTATAGCCAGCCGCAAAAAATTAAAGCGCTTTATCCGGAAATAAAGGTGAATGAGGCAACGCCGGCATTTATGAAAGGACAAGACGCATTTACGACTCAAGAAGAAATGATGAGCTATGTCCAAAAGCTTGCTCATAAAAGTCCGTACGTAAAGCTGAAGATTATCGGAAAGTCACAGCAAGGGCGTGACATTCCAGCTCTGTATTTTTCAAAGGAAAAGAAATTTGCGGATGGAAAAACATCTAAAAAGCCAACGATTTGGCTTCAAAGTCAAATTCATGGTAATGAACCGGCAAGCGGTGAATCCGTACTCGCCGTTGCGACGCGTTTGACAGAAGACTTTGGAAAAGATGTGCTAAATAAAGTGAACATCGTTATTGTGCCGCGCATTAATCCAGACGGATCTTATGCATTCAAGCGTCAGCTAGCAAATAATTTAGATGGAAACCGTGACTACATAAAGCTTGAAAGCCCTGAAGTACAGAGCGTAAGAGCTGAATTTAACCGTTTTTCACCGGAAGTCGTCATTGACGCTCATGAATATACGCCTTACAGCAGCGGATTTAAAAATATCGGTAAAGAAGGCGTGTGGAAGTATCACGACATTTTACTGCAGTCCGGTCGAAACTTAAATATTCCGCAGCGCATTCGAGACGTGTCTGATGAGCTGTTTGTGAACAGTACGCTTACAGCCATTGAAAAGCAAGGATATTCTGGAGAAGTATACTATACGTCTCAAGTGAATAAACAAGGGCAGCTTGAAGTAGAAGAAGGCTCAGTTGAACCGCGAATAGGTCGAAACTCATTAGGTTTGTATCCATCGTTTTCATTTTTAGTCGAAAGCAGGGGAATCGGTATTGGCCGAGAAGATTTTCCGCGGCGAGTGAGTGCCCAAATTGCTACGCAAGAAAAGCTGATTACGCAAACAGCCGCTCATGCCAAACAAATTAAAGCGCTGATTGCAAAAGAAAAAGCGGCGCTTGTCAAAAAAGGAAAAAATGCAAATGATCATGATCTAATTGTTGTGAACAGTGAAAATAAAAAAATACCAAACTCTACGTTAGAAATGGTTGATGTGGAAAGCGCGTCTGTTAAAGAAATTCCTGTGACGTACTACAGTGCAAAGAAAGCAACGCCGACGCTTGTCCGCGAACGTCCGACTGCTTATCTTTTAAAGCCAGGACATGAAGAGTTAGCAGCAAAATTGCAGGGACAAGGAGTAAAAGGTTTCAAGTTAACGAAAGAAACGGCTCTTTCAGTAGAAGCGTATAGCGTTAGCAGCCGGATTGAAAATGAAGCCTACGAAAACAAACCAAATGTAGACGTGCAAACAATCGTGAAACCAAAAACGGTGACGTTCCCAAAAGGAAGCTACGTCTTTTTAACATCTCAGCCGCAAAACAATTTATTGTCTCTATCACTTGAGCCAGAATCAGTGGACAGCTTCACCACGTTTGGGTATTTGCCTTCAGAGGTAGGACAAGAGCTTGATGTTTACCGGTTTACGCGTTCCATTGAAAAATCGCCTTTGCAAAAAGAATCCCGTAAATAATGAAAAAGCGTGGAGCTTGGCTTCACGCTTTTTATATTAAGATTTTTAAGAAGAAACCCACTCTCCGCCGTTTACATGCAGCGTTTGCCCCGTCACAAACCGTGAGTCGTCGCTTGCGAGGTACACGTAGGTTGGAGCAAGTTCAAACGGCTGCCCTTGGCGCTTCCTCGGATTGTCCACTTGCGTTACATGATCAGCTGAAAAGCTTGCTGGAATGAGCGGTGTCCAAATGCGTCCCGGCGCTACGGCGTTTACGCGAATGCTGTCTTTAATCACGCTATTGGAAAGCGCACGAGTAAAGCCAACAATGGTTCCTTTAGTTACCGTATAGTCAATTAACTGTTCATAGCCTTTATACGTCAAAATTGAAGCGGTATTAATAATGGATCTGCCGCTTTTAGAACCTCGTCCTCCTTTTTATGTAAACCCTCGCTATGAAAAGTATCTGCCTGTTTTATAGTACAAAGAGCCCTTCTGCGTGAAGGGCTTTTAAATTGGCATTCTCTTTTATTTTCCTCGTGATTGCTCACGTGATTCATGACGGTTTTTTCTTCTTCTAGAGAGGAAATAAATAAAAAAGCCGATTAATACAAGAAACGTGATAAGCAAAATACTAGTAGGAAAGTAAAGAGAGCCTATCTGAATTCCCAAATAATTTAACATCGTTATAACTTCCTTTCTTGATAGACAATGGTTTATTTTACTAAATACCCTTATAAGCTGATGAAAAACGTTTCCGCTATTTTAGTAGGGAATGGATTGACTCTGTGTGCCAATAACCACGATATGTCCTTGTTTCATTTCTTCTTTATACCGGTTTGCTTCTTGATTGGATAAGCCGAGCGAAGCCATCTTTGAAAGAAGCTCATCTTCTCTTGAAAGAAGTTTATTTACCGCCGTTTCAAACATACCTTGCTCTGCCATTCTGTACTTTTTTGTATGTGTTGCCTCCGTTAAATTCTGAGCCCATTCTTTATCGTAGGCCAGCAGATAAATATCTTTGCTTGTAAATCCTTTCTTTAAAAAAGAACGGATGACGCAGGCTGCCTCCTCTTGGTTTTCTGCTACTTGAATGTGTTTCATACACGAACCAAACCTCCTGATAAAAGATATTTCTGAAATACATCTTCTACTCATTCTGTAGCCTTTGTTTCCAACTTTAAACTTGTTTTCTATGAATTTTCTCAGATAGTAAAAGAGAATAGAAACATCATAAATTTTTAAAAAAAGATGTTTGAACTTCAAAACAGAAGGCTAAACCTAGACTATACTAAAAAGTTCCATCAAAAATAGGAGGAGATTAAAATGAATTTACAAGATCAACAAACACAAGGCCAGCCCCAACAAACGCAAGACCGCCAGCCGGGTATCGAAAGTGAGATGAATCCTCTCCCTATTTATGAGGATGACAATTACATTGGTACAGGAAAATTAAAAGGAAAGGTAGCGCTAGTTACCGGGGGAGACAGCGGAATTGGACGAGCTGTATCCATTGCTTATGCGAAAGAAGGAGCGGACGTAGCCATCGTTTACTTAAACGAACATAGCGACGCCGAGGAAACAAAAGCCCGCATTGAAGAAGAAGGTGTAAGATGCTTGCTGATTGCAGGAGACGTAGGAGACGAATCGTTCTGTAACGAAGCGGTAGAAAAAACAGTAAGTGAGCTTGGAAAGCTTGATATCCTTGTGAACAATGCAGGAGAGCAGCATCCAAAAGAAAGCATTAAAGAAATTACAAGTGAACAGCTTGAACGAACGTTCAAAACGAACTTTTATTCATACTTTTATTTTACGAAAAAAGCGCTTGATTATTTAGGAAAAGGCAGTGCGATTATTAATACAACGTCAATTAATCCTTACCGCGGAAATCCTCAGCTGATTGATTATACGGCGACAAAAGGTGCAATCAATGGCTTTACGCGCAGTATGGCGCAAGCGCTTGTCAAAGATGGCATTCGCGTTAACGCTGTAGCGCCGGGCCCGATCTGGACACCGCTTATCCCGTCTACTTTCTCAGGTGATAAAGTAGGAGAATTCGGTACAGACACGCCGATGGGCAGACCTGGGCATCCTGTGGAGCACGTAGGCTGCTATGTGCTGCTAGCTTCAAATGATTCATCTTATATGACGGGTCAAACGCTTCATGTCAACGGCGGAGATTTCATGAACACATAATTGCTTCACCTATAGTAGAGGAGGAGAAAAGATGGGAGAACGCCAGAAAAGATCTATTTCAAATACACCAAAAAAAAGAGATGAAACGGAACAGCGTGTAACAGATCAAGACGAAACGTTATTTGAACGTTTCAAAGAAGAAGAAACGGTCGATCCTATGCCGTTGGAAGATATAAGACTTGAACAAAAAGAAGAGAAAAATAAAACGAAAACGAAAGATGAATCAGGTTCTGAAAACATTCATCATAGAAAATAAAAAACAGCCTTTCGGGGCTGTTTTTTGTTTGTATCCCTATATTAATGAGTGCTAGAAGCAATTACAATTTTTGAATCATCTTCTAATGCCTGAGCAAGATTCGATTTAATTCGTATATGCTCAAAATTTAAACCAAGCTGCATCGCAGTAGTGGCTAATTCAGGACGAATGCCCGATAAAATCGATTTAACGCCGATTAAATCAAGCGCATTTATCAGCTGAAACAGCTCGTGCGCGACCATTGTATCGATCATCACAACTCCGGACAAATCAATATACAAATGAGCGATTTGTTTTTCTGCACACTGTTTTAACGTGCTTTCTAGGATCATTTTGGCTCTTGCCGTATCAATATCGCCGACTAACGGTAAAAGAGCAACGTCTTTTTTAATCACAATAACAGGTGAACTTAATTCATGAATCATTTCCTGCTGAGAGCGGAGGCGGTTTGAGGCATATTCCTGCGCTTCTGTGATGAATTTCAAAATAATAATATCAAATACCCTTATTACTTTTTCATTCCATACATCGAGGTGCTGCTGAGTAATGTCATCATGAAGTTCTGCAAACCGGCGAATATACTCGCAGTATTGTTTGCGGACGTTCATAAATTCTTTAATAATACTTTGAATGGGGGTTCTGAGATGCTGTTGGTCTTTGGCAACTTTATTTAGCCACGTGTTAAAAGATTCAAAAAAGCTTTTTTCATCTTCTATAAAGACGTTGCTAATATATAAATGAAATTCATAGTTTTGTGCTTTTAAGCGTTGAATGACGTCAGGGTCATTAGAGGTATATACGCCTTCAGAAGATTTTTTGTCCAAAGATTCATACCATTCTTCCGTCATAGTTGGTGCACTTTCTAGCAGATAAGAACGTAAAGCGATATCTTTCTTCACTGTTATTCTCCTCTCAAACTGATAAAGCATGGCGCAGGTGCGCAACGTATTTATTATAGCACCTTTTTTATAAAGATGGATATGAAATGTATGTTTATTTTGTGTGTTAGGTTTTAAATGATTGTATATAGGGAAAAATTCTAATAAAAGGGGAAAGAGGGAAAGTATGAATACCGTGACGAACGATCAGTGGAAATGGTATCAGTTTGATTTAGAAGAAGCAGACGGAATAGCTGATATAATCAAAGAATATCAGTATCCAAGAGATGAATGGTTTTGTCAGCAGCTTCAAAAGAAAAATTCTAATCATATTCAAGTAGATGTAATAGGAGAAAGTGAGCTCATTTATGGTTCACTGATTTATCATAAGGAGTCGTTTGATCAAAAAAATTACGATTCGTTTCATTTTTATATTACCGAGGAGTTTATTATAACGGCAGGAATTGATTTGAAAATCCTCGAGAACACCAATCATGAACGAATGATTGAACGCATGAAGCAGTCTGCTAACACGGCGGAAAGTTTTTTTATTCTTTTAGGTGAAATTATGAAAAAACATTTAAATGGGTTTGATCAGTTTGAAAGTCATTTCAGAGAGCTTCTGTGGGAAGTGCGCCATAATAATAACATCGACGTGTTAGATGAAATTCACAAAGCGCGGTATGACCTGCTTATATGGACAAATTTAATCAGTTCTGTTCGAGAAGTCACTATGGGAATAGAAGAAGCGTTTCATAAAAAAATTAACCAAACGGTCGAATATCAGCGAATGTGTAAAAAAATTGAAATTGGCTTAACGCTGATTGAACAATATCAAAAAGAATTTGATGCGTTAATTAAATTAGAAGAAGTTGTGTCTACTCATCGAGGAAATGAGATTATGAAAGCTTTAACGCTGCTGACAGCAATCAGTACGCCTTTAACGGCTTTTGGAGCTCTTTGGGGAATGAACTTTAAAGGGATGCCGGAGCTTGATTTGAAGTTTGGCTATATCTATGCACTCATTTTAATTGTCCTTTCGACCGTTGCCATTTATCTCTATTTACGAATGAAAGGGTGGACGGGCGATCTGTTAAAAGGAAGAAAAAAGAATTCATTTTTTAAATAAGCTTTAATAAAAGCAGCCGCTTAATAAGCGGCTGCTTTGTTGTCTGTTATCCTCGCCTCCACGTCGTAGGCTCACCTGAACGAAGGCATCTTGGAAATAGATCGTTTTCTTTTAGCTTTACTTGATTGCCGTTTTCGTCGGTATAGCGACCGGTTTGCGGAACCAATTCTCCGGTTGAAAAGGCGTCATCTACAGGCTTCCACGTCGTTGATTCACGTGTGTGCGGGCAAGGTGTAAAAAGATCATCTTTTTGAAAGAGTTTAATTTCACCTTCTGCACAAACGTAAGCGCCCGATTCTGGTACAGCTTCACTCGTTCGATAAATGTTCTGTACGGTCTTCACACGCATCCAACCTTTCTTTTTGATTAGTTGTATTTTAGTGTTCCGGTCGTGGCATCCATGTACGTACGGTCTTCTATAATATCTGAGTCGTCTAGCTTTCTAAAAGGAGCGCAGTAGCATACAACACCCGTCTCGATTTCAATTTCTTGAAATCCGTACGCACGGCAAAGGTATTCACCAACAGCGCTTGGAGATGGATGCGTATCCAACTCATCTAATGCTTCATTAAACATTTCTAAAAATTCTTTTTTCGAAAATTGCTTCTCATGGTGCAGTGTTACTGGATCTCCAGAATCTGTGCCTTGTGCTAACGCGTAAAAATACATCGTCCTCACTCCTTGCATATATATAGTCGAGCTTTTTCTAAAATGTGTAAACATTGATTGTTAGTAAGTAAATTCCCTTAAATAAAAGAAATAAACGCATTTGGAAGAAAACGGTTTCTTTATGAGCGTTCTCTCAAAGAGAATTCAGTGCTATCAGCGTTTGATAGCAAGCTGCCACAGGGTGATAATCGGCTTTAGGAGCCGGGCTTTTTTTCGAGCTGTAGCGTTCGTTTTGCTGATTTAACAGCTGATACCAGCCTCCATGTGTGTGATCGATAAAGTGTTTCTGACAGTAGGAGAACAGGGCATCGTATGCTTTCCAATATCCGCTGTCTCCGGTTTTTACCCCGAGCAGTGAAGCCGCAGAAATGGCTTCAGCCATCACCCAGTAGTTTTTGTCCCGGTCAATGACCTCTTCTTGAGGCGACAGCGCAAAGTAAAGACCTCCGTACTTAGCATCCCAGCCTCGGTTCCAGCCCTTATCAAACAAATCTTTTGCACGTTCTGTCATCCAGTTTTCCGAACGGTGCCGATCAAGCCATAAAAGCAGCTTGCTCCATTCAAACTGATGTCCTGGTATAAAGCCGTACGGCCGAAATTCATCTTTTGTATTGTTTTTATTGTAGTCCCAATCCGGCTGCCAGTCTGTATCATAGTGCTCCCAAACCATGCCGCCGGATCGTTCAGCAAGCTGCTGCGTAACGCCTTTTGCAAGCGTGTACGCTCGGTCCAAGTATTTTTTATCTCTTGTTGCTTCAAAGGCAGAAAGCATCGCTTCACACATGTGCATATTTGCATTTTGGCCGCGATATAAAGAAGAAGCCGACCACGATGCGTCCCATTCGTCTCGGTAAAAGCCGTGCGCATCTTCCCAAAAGTACTTTTCCATCACGTCATATACCTGTTCAATTGTTTCTTTTGCTTCTGAAATGCCGGCTTGATATGCGACGGAAGAAGCTAAAAGAGCAAAAGCGTGCCCATATGCTTGTTTAGAATCATCTTTTACTTCTCCGTCATCGGCTATTTCAAAAAAATATCCGCCGTGCTCTCTATCATAATGGTTGTTTTGTAGAAGACGAATGCCGTGCTGAGCTGCTTCTTTGCACCAATCCGGTCCGTCTAAAAGAGCCCCTACACTGAAGATATAAATAAAGCGGGCCGTACTTACCAAATGCTTTGAATGCGTGTTGTTGACGGTGCCGTCGTCGTAGTATTCATGGATATACCCGCCGTTTTTGTTGTCAATACAAGCGGGATAGTAGAAATGAAGCGTATCAAAAATATGCTGTTTTAATGTGTGAGGTTCTCGAAACGCAGTTGGGGAAAAATCCGTTGCCGTGTTCATTTTATCACCATCTCAATCTTTGTTTTTAGTTGTTTTTACCCTAAGCAGTTGGGAGTAAACGTAAGGGTTTTTTTGCTGTTTCTGCTCTATTATTCTATTTTTGTTGAAAATGTATCAGTTTGGAAACAAGTTTGAAATATTTTGATATACTTTTGACACGATTATCCGGTATTCTAAAAGTACGTGCTAGCTGGAACGAAGTAATGATAAGCCTCTAGACGTCGAATAATTTTACTTAATGTTGTTTAGTTAAGGTTGAGCTTAAACATCGGATCCTGTTTTCACTTAACCTATTAAACTAGCAGCATATATTTCTATTATATTTTGCAAATGAGGTATAAAAAATGACAGAAGTGAACAAACAAAGATTTTACAAAAAATTAGCGGTAACAGGTCTTGCTTTTACACTTGTAGGGGCAGGAACTCTAGGTCTTCATTCTTTACATTTTACGGGTGAGCCGACTGTAGCAAGCGCAGCGGCAGAAACATATACAACAACGGCGAATTTAAATATTCGAAGCGGCCCATCGACGTCCAACGCGATTATTGCAACGGTGAAACAAGGCACGCAGCTAACGGTAGTTGGACAAGCAGCAAGCGGCTGGCTGAAAGTAAGCTATCAAGGCAAAACGGGTTACGTAAGCAGTGAGTATGTGAAAAAGTCAGCGAGTTCAACGACCAAAACCTATGTAACAACAGCAAATTTAAATATTCGAAGCGCTCCCTCAACGTCAAGCGCGATTGTGGTAACGGTCAAACAAGGCACGCAGCTAACGTCGACAGCACAAGCAGCGAACGGCTGGCTAAAAGTAAGCTATCAAGGCAAAACGGGCTATGTGAGCACGCAGTACGTAAAAGAATCAACGGGTTCTTCTGAACCGGCTCCAGCTCCAGCTCCGGAGGCTTCTGTCTATGTGGCAACGGCGAATTTAAATGTTCGAACAACTGCTTCAACTTCTGGTGCGGTTATCGCAACACTTAAAGCCGGCACACAGATAGACGTAATGGCTAAAGCAGCAAACGGATGGCTGAAAATTACGTATCAAGGTAAAGTTGGCTATGTAAGCGGTCAATACGTACGAGCATTAGCTGGCATGAAAGTGGTCTCGAACCCTGAAAGCATCCAAGTTGTTGTGAATAAACAAAACAAGCTTCCGGAAAACTATGTTCCGAAAGATTTAGTATATACAACGATTCCATTTACATTCAAAGAACAAATGGAAAAGAAAAAAATGCGAAGTGAAGCAGCCGCTGCTATTGCACAGCTGTTTGCGGGTGCGAAAAAACAAGGCGTTACGCTTCTTGGCGTATCGGCTTACCGTTCACATGCAACGCAAAGCGCGCTTTTTAGTTCGTATGTTCAAAGAGACGGTTATGATAAAGCGGCAACTTATAGCGCATTGCCAGGCACGAGTGAACATGAAACGGGTCTTGGAATTGATGTAACAAAAGGAGACGGCACATGTGCTGCTCAAGACTGCTTTGGCGGAACAAAAGAAGCAGCTTGGCTCGATGCCCACGCAGCAGAATATGGATTTATTATTCGTTATCCAAAAGGGAAAGACGCGGTAACCGGCTATAAATATGAGCCGTGGCATTTGCGATATGTAGGCAAACCAGTGGCGCAAGCGATTAAGAGTAAAGGAATTACGCTTGAAGAATATTACGGAATTAAGTAGTTTAAAAAAGAAGCTAGAATAAAAGCAGATTAGTTGAAGGAAAATCCGAACGCGTTTGATTCTTGATAGAGAATCAAACGCGTTCGGATTTTTTATTGTTTTGATGAAGGTAGGTTTCATATATGCAGGGACTTCTAAATGCTGAATAGAGGGCAAGGCTCATCGGCCGCCAGCAAAAAATTAACAGCGTTGGAACAAGTGATTCATACTAGCTGCTTTATCCCATTTGTTCGTTTTTAGATTGGATGGATGTAGGTATGCTTTAATCTCTTTTATTTTTGTTCATCATGTTTACCCTTCTTGTGAAGGAGGGTAGGTAATGATACAAAAGAACTACTGTTTGTACATTTAAAGTTGTGTTTGTGTGTGAAAAGATCTAGTGTATATTTCATACAGAAGTGTAAAGTACAGGGGGCGTTCATCTGTGAAAAAACGAAGGAGATGCATCCTACCATGTTGAAAGATCATATGTTTGAATTTTATTTTGATCAAATGAATGAGCTGGTTTTTTTAGCGGAAGTAAAGAACCAACATCTTTATTATAAAAAAATGAATAAAGCGGCTGCTAAGCTTGTACGGTGCCAAGGAGAAGCGGGCATGCGGCTAGAAAGCGTCCTCTCTGAGCGGGCGTATCGCTCCCTTTACCCTTACTATATGAAAGCGATGGAAACAAAAAAGTCAGTTACCTACCATGACATAAATACCTTCTCAGATGAAGCTGAAGCGTTTGAAACAACGCTTACTCCAATTTTTGATGATGCCGACAATAGTACGCACCTATTAGTCATGAGTAAAAATATCCAGAAGTTAAAAAAAGAATTAGCCCAAAGCATGGAGCAGTATAAGTCGCTTTTTATGAACCATGAAAACGCCATATGTATGATGGATTTAAGCGGTAAAATTGTTCAAGCAAATCCTGCCTGTGAGCAAATGTTCGGGTACGATGCGCAGGAGATCATCAACAGTTCTTATAGGGAGCTTCTAGAAGAATTGAAGATCGATGCCCGTGCTTTGCCTTTTCATCACATCATATACGACCAAAGCTACAGCAAAGAAATCCAAGCGTGGCACAAAGAAAAAGGAAAGATTTATTTATATGTTACAAACGTGCCCATCATAGTGGAAAATGAATGGATTGGTATTTACTTGATTGCTCAGGACGTGACAAAGGAAAAGACAGCTGAAATAAAGTTGGAAAACACGGTGAAAGATTTAGCAAACATGAAGTATGCCCTTGATGAGTCCGCTATCGTAAGCGTTCTGGATCCGTATGGAACGATTAGGTATGTCAATGATATGTTCTGTACGATATTTGGTTATGAAGAAGAAGAGCTAATTGGACAATCATATGAGTTACTCGATGTAAGCTATGACCTGCGGGTTCTTGAAAGTATTGGACAAGGAAAGGTTTGGAGAGGGCAAGTCAAAAGCATAACCAAAGAAGGCGTCATCGTCTGGAGCCATAAGACCATTGTTCCGCTGACAGATATTCATCATCGAATCTCAAGCTACGTGCTGATTCAAACCGATATTACTGCGCAAAAAAACCTAGAAAATCAGCTGAAGTTTAAGGCATTTCATGACAGTTTGACGGGGGTGCCGAATCGAATGATGCTGCAAAAACAAGTACAGGCTGCGATCGAGCAAAACGAAAGGTTTGGCCTGCTGTTTTTAGACTGTGATAATTTTAAAGAAGTGAACGATCAATTTGGTCATGATATTGGCGATGCATTTTTAATTCAGTACGCGCATCGTTTAACGTCTTGCATTCGCGCATGTGACGAAGTTTATCGCCTTGGAGGTGATGAATTTGTTATCTTGCTTCGGCAGATTGAAAGGCGTGAGGAAATACAGCAAATTATGGAACGAATTCACCGAGAGCTTCAAAAAGAATGGAGTATTGAATCCTGCATCTTTACAGCTACATCGACCATTGGAGCCGCTTATTATCCAGAAAACGGAGAATCGTTTCAAGAGCTGTTAAAACAGGCGGATCAAGCGCTGTACGAAGGAAAACGACAGGGGAAAAATAACGTGAATTTTTATAAAAAAAACCAATCTGCAGCCGATTCTATAGATAAAGAAAGTTTTGTCTAATATAGAAAGGGATAAATATGAATAAACATAAATTAATGGTTGTTTTATCAAGCGGAGCAGTGATACTTTCTCTGCTTGTACATATCATTCATCGTATTTGGCCGATGGGCATGTCCGGCATGTCCATGGAACATAATTCAACGCCAGGCGAAGTGTCATTGATCTTTTTGATGCTTCCTATTCTTTTTCTTGGCGTGCTGCTTGTGCTGTACGTTAAAAAACACGACCTAGTACCTGCGTTTGTGACGCTAACGCTGACGTTTTCAAGTATCAGCACGGTTGTAGGCGGAGGAGGAATGGTCGAGTATCATTTTTCAATTTTTATGGTGATAGCTATTCTTTCCTACTATGAAAATGTAAAGCTGTTATTGTTAATGACGGGTATTTTTGTCATCGAGCATCTAGCTGGATTTTTCGTACCATTTTTTACGCCGATTATTTTCGGAACGTCTTCTTATTCTTTTTCGATGCTTTGCCTTCACGCGGCTTATCTGCTTTTTACATCAGGGGCAACTGCTTGGCAAATTATTTCAAAGAAAAAATACACAGAACAGCTTCAGCGGGAAAATGAGCAAAAGCAGCATATCATTTATGACATGATGAAAAAACTGCATGAAACGAATGGGGAGGTAAGACAAACGGTTCACGACTTAAAGGGGAATTTAGAAGAATCACAAACGGCTAGTCATCATACGTCTGCTTCAATGCAAGAGCTAGCGGCAGGAGCTGAGCAGCAGGTAATAATGGCTCAAAAAAGCAGCGAGTTTCTAGAAGAGATGGCGCAAGGCGTAACCAAAATAGCCGAGGCCTCAGCGGTAGTCAGCGAAGCTTCTGATCAAACAGCAAATGAAGCCGTGCAGGGAAAAGAAAAAATTCAAGAAGCAATTCAGCAAATTCATACAATCGATTCTTCTGTTCAGCATGCAGCTAGCGTTATTCATCAGTTAAAAGAACGTTCTGCGGAAATCAACGATATTATGAGTGTGATTTCAGGCATTGCTGCACAAACAAATCTACTGGCGCTAAATGCTGCAATTGAAGCAGCGCGCGCAGGCGAACATGGGAAAGGGTTTGCGGTCGTAGCATCGGAAGTTCGCAAACTTGCCGAACAATCCAATCAGTCAGCCGAACAAGTAGCAAGGCTCATTCAGCATATTCAGCAAGAAACGTCTCAAGCCGTAGCCTTCATTCAATCAGGAACAGCCGATGTAAAAAACGGTATTTTACTAGCCAACGAAGCGGAAAATGTTTTTAATCGAATCGCCGACGCATCTGCGTACGTTCACGAACAAATTCAGCAAACGGCTGCTTCTGCTCAGCAAATAGCAGCCGGATCTACGCAGGTGCTCCATGCCGTCAGCGATATGACCGCTTTTGCTAGCCAATCGGCTGCAAGCAGCAGCAACATTTCTTCTGCTTCCGTGCGTCAGCTGCAATCGCTGCAGATCATTGACCAGACGGCGGAATTTTTAAGTGGATTAGTTGAAGAGCTTGGCAGCGTAACGGAAAAGTTAGCGAAGCAAGCGTGAGTGAGGCAGCAAACTACATAGAAGTACATGATTTGATACACTGAATTAATGTTATAAATCCACTAAAAAATTATGTACATACAAACGCTTAAAAAGTTCCTATGGACCTTTAGACCACTAATGTTCATATCAATCCCCTCCTTTAGAAAAATGAAGCGATCTAAAAAGAGGGGATTGATGCTTTTGGCTAAAAGCTAGTGTTAGTTATTTGTTGGAGAAGGAAATCTCGCTGCTTCAAAATGTGAGCCATCTTCGGATGTGACGATTGTGCCAGCTATGCTGCTTTGAACAAAAACTTCAACACGATCTCCAGCTTCTAAATTGTAAATAGTAGACACGGATACCGCATTAACAAACGGTGTGTTCCCGCCAAAGAAATCGTTATCGATAGCGATAGCAGTTGTCCCATTTACACGTATTTCTATACGAGTTCTATAATCTAGCATCTGGTCGTTAGGAGAGAATCCAATTGTAGCAATGATGGAATATACGCCATCTTTTTTGGGGCGGAAGGTAGAAGTAATCGGGTTATATTCATTTGCTAAATCAAATTGTTCAGTTGGGAAAACTGCTTTTACAAACGTATTGGCAGGAACATTTTGAGGCATCGTTAAATTGAGTGCTCTAAATGCAGATTCACGCGTGTTTCCTTTTTTGCCTTTATCTTCTTTACATTTAGAAGCCCAGTCATGTGATTCCTCATAGATATCTTCATCGCGTCCATACATCCAAACATGTGCTTCCTCAGGGCTATCTTCTTCACGTCCATAAGCCCAGCCGCGTGCTTCCTCAGGGGCATCTTCTTGATGTTGCTCTTTTAAATTATCGTGAGCTTTCTTCTTATTCTTATAAGGATAAGATTTTTCCACATAATATTTGTCATCTTTATCATTGTAATTAAAATAATACTTTTTTATAATAATCACCCTTTCTTTGCAGTACTCTATACTATATTCACTCATAGAGGAAATGTTTGGATACTTGTCCGATAACTTTAGAACTGTTTTTTTAATAGCTAATAGTAACTAATTTTGAATGTAGAATTAGTTGCAGCATATAAAAAAACACCTTTTTCGAACAAAAGTCGAAGAGGTGTTTTTGGATTCGAAGAGTATATGATTCGATAGTCTACCCATAACCTGTATGTAAATGTCACTCTATCAGTCAACGGGGTGTACTTTTATAGCGCTGGGTCCTTTAGCTCCTTCTTGGATTTCAAACTCTACTTTTTGTCCTTCTGCCAGGTTTTTATATTCCTCACGGTCAATCGCATTGGAGTGAACGAACACTTCTTTTGATCCGTCTTCGGGTGTAATAAATCCAGATCCTTTTGATTCGTTGAAAGATTTAACGGTTCCCTTATGTTTGTTCATTGAAAAAGCCCCCTTATAAGTATAGAAATAAATTCATAGTAGTTTTTTACCCAAACGCTGAAATTTCAATCCTATTATGGCAGGTATACCGATTAGAAGAAGAGGGGTAAAAGTAAATAGGGAGGGCTTAACAATTTTTTCATTTCGGTTATATTTTTATATTGTATGTGATATAACTATTGTTATAAAATGTAATCGTTAATTCTGCTAACTAAAGGAGATAAAGAAAAAAATGAGGGATGAGTTATTATATATAGGGAAGAAAATTATCGATAATAAGCAGGAATTAGCGATACAATTTTCTGATCTGATGGACTCTGAATATAAGCGGAAGCTTGTTTACCACGAAGAAAGCGAAGTTTTAAAATGGAGAGCGGAACTCATTGAGTATTTAGGCGAGTCGTTATTCGAGGAGCGCTCGGTCGTTTTAAAGAAAATCGTTCAGTGGGGTACAGATATAGGAAAAGTGGCTGTGGAAAACGGACTTTCTTTGAGTCAAGCGTTAAAATCGCTTGCGCTGTTTCGAACAGTGATATGGGGTGTTTTTACAGAAGAACTGCAGCAGAAGCAGTTTGCTCCTATTACGATGCTTGATGTAAGTAAAAAAATTGATCCGATGCTTGATGAGCTTAATCATATATTTGTCGAAATCTATGAAGAACATAATACGGACACCATAAAACGCGCGTATGCAGCGCTAGAAGAATTATCAGTTCCCATCGTTCCTCTTTCTGAAGGAATCGCTGTGATGCCAATCGTTGGACAAATTGATACGCATCGTTCCCAGCTTATTATGGAAACGGCTTTAGAAAAAAGCGCTCAGCTGCAGCTGAGTTATTTAATATTTGATATTTCAGGTGTTCTTATCGTCGATACGATGGTAGCGGACAATATTTTTCAAATTGTAAAAGCCTTACAGCTTATCGGAACTAAAACGATGATTACCGGAATACGTCCGGAAATCGCGCAAACCGTTGTGGATTTAGGCGTGGATTTTGGAACAATCAAAACAAGAGCGACGTTAGAAAAAGGCCTTGAAGAAATAGGCTTTAGCAAACTGCCAGAAAATCCGCAAAGAAAACCAAACAAATGGCCTTTTCAATGAATAAAAAAAGGAAGAGGCTCAGACAAAGTATGTTAGTTGAAGTTAAACTCAAACCGTTAATCTGATTGATGGTTTGGGTTTTTTGTTGTTATGGTGAACGTAGGTTTCATGTATGTAACTGCTTCTAGCTGGTGATTGGAGGGCAAGACGAAGACTCCTGCGGGAAAAGCGGAACAGGTGAGACCCCGCAGGAGCATAAGCGACGAGGAGGCTCACCGGCCGCCCGCGGAAAGCGAAGTCCTGCACGGAAATCACCAGCGGTGTAAAAAGCAGTCCAACTCATTTATCTCATTTGTTCGTCTTTCGATTGGGTTGATTTAATTATGTTTCCATCTCTTAGTTTTCTCGTGTCTCTAAAAAATAAAAGAAAGGCTTATATTACGAAAAATTTAAGAGGAAGTCACAGCGTCACATGTTATATTCCTTGTAAAAATGGGTACTGGTAAAAAGAAGCATTTCAAGTGCTTTTCAATTACAGTAGCCGTCTAAAATTAATTAATTGTCAATTTCGAATAACATAAATTATTTAAATACTTAGACAAACAAATGAGGAAAATATATACTTATTAGTGTTGTCACGAAAAGATAAAGGGGAGAAACAAGGATGGATATCAAACGTCAAAACGTTGATTTTGGTAACTCAATTTTTCAAACGCTAGTGGATGGTTATTACTATGAAATTCCTACAAACGTAGTAGAAATCACCAAAGATCAGGCAGAGGGTCATTTTCCTTCAAGCGTAAATGAACCGGAATTACTTCTTCAAAATTTACTGATTTCTACAACAATCGAAGGAGTAGAAAAGTATTATTTAGTAGGAGACGCAGCAGAGAAACATGTGCTAGGCAATATCCATATTAATAAGTTACATAATAAAACTGAATCTGATATTCCTTATGTGATGTTTTTAGCTTCAGTTGCTTATTACAACATACTTAAAGGAAAAGACAAAGAGGATAATCATGTGACGATTAATTATTTCTCGACTATGCTTCCGATTTGGCTGCTTAAGAAAACAAATAAATTCAGTGAAATGCAGCAGAAGATGGCCGAACGTTTTCAAGGAGAGCACACGGTTACGGTATTGACTCCTGGGTTAGAAAAAACGCTCACTGTGAACATTGAAACGAGCAAATGCCGTATTGAAAGCGAAGTAGCTCGCTGGGCGATCAAAAAAGATTTTGAATTACAAGATAGAGAAGAAGCAAATGCATTCAAACATTTTGAAACGCTAATTGTAGATTTGGGCGGAGGCACAGTTGACCTTGCGCTGCTTCCTGCAGGACTTCAAGCTCCTAAAAGCAGAAATTCGCTGAAGTGTCTTACGGATATTTCATATTTGAAGCATATTGAAAAGCTAAGAAATGAAAAGCTGCTTGAGTATTTTGATGATGTTCGTTCATTAGAAGAGTTTATTATTGCCAATATCCATAAAGCAAAAATGGAACAAAGAGACGGCAATAGCGGGAAAAAAGTAGATCTCACGGAGCCTATTCACGCTTCGCTTAGAGAATACACGCAAATTTTATTAACGAAAATTGAAAATCTATTTCCATCGCCAAAAGATAAAGTCTATAAATATATTTATATTGGAGGACTGGCTCCTATCCTTCAACAGTTTATTGCAGAGCAGATTGATAACATGTACGGGGAAGAAATCAGAGAAGAAAATCATCTTTTCTTGCCGGAGACTCGCAAATTAAACTTATACGGTCTTGAAATTTTAAGCAGACATGAAACAAACGCAGCGGTTCATGCTTAAAAAGGGGGAGCATATATGAGTCATCAACACACTCGCCTTAAGGAAGCGCTAGATGATTGGTACGGTCAGCTAAGCTCCCAGGTGGCTGCACCGTTTTACTTACTATCAAATGCGTTTCTGACAGCTGGCAATCTATCAGCAGATATGATGGGAGCAAGGGAAAAGACCGTAAGTAATAGAGATGAAGGTGCAAATTTCACAATCGACACTGATGACATTCCGTCAGAAGTGTCATCATTTCTGAAAGAAAAACAGCAGGCAAGCGAGCTGCAGGACTATATAGTAAGACTCATACAGCAAGACTTGCAAAAAAAGAGCAAAGAAAATGAAGTGGAGACGCTCGTTCATTCACTTCGAAAAGAGCTGTTGGGCGAAATTGACTTACTAAAAAAAGAAATGAATTCACGTCTTGCTGCAAATCGTGAGCAGTATGAGGCCTCGCAGGCAAAAGAACTTCAGGATTATGTAGCGAAGCTTGTGGAACAAAACGGGCAGAAAGACAGCCGGGAAGACGATTTTCAATCGTTAGTTCATTCATTGAGAACTGAGCTGTTAGGCGAAATTCATTTGCTTAAAAAAGAGCTTGGCTCTGCGTCAGCTCCTTCCTATAAGCAGCTGAAACCCGTTAAAAATGAGGAAGAAGAAACATTTAAAGAAGGTCAATTAATTAAAAGTGAAAAAGTGACCGGAACCATTCAAGAAGATATCGATGTAGATTTCTAAATAGAAAGTAGAGGCGTGATATGCCTCTACTTTTATTATTTTTCTATTAAAAATGAGGCTGGGGCAAAAGTATTTTTGCTAAAGGAAGATCCGAACGAGTTTGATTCTTGAGTGTGAATCCAACTTGTTCGGCTTTTTATTGGTATGCTGAATGTAGGTTTCATGTGTTTAAATGGTTCTAGCTGTTGATTGGAGGGCAAGGCGAAGACTCCTGGGGGAAAAGCGGAGCAGGTGAGACCCCGCAGGAGCGCAAGCGACGAGGAAGCTCATGGACCGCCCGCGGAAAGCGAAGCCTTGCACGGAAATTAACAGCGGTCCAATGTAAAAGCTTTAGCGTATAAATCATAAAGCTCTTTTGTTTCTTTTTAGCATTTTTCGGACGTATAAGCAAAGATCGAATGTAACAATGGTGAAGATACTGCATTTTATCATAAACCAAAATAACGATTCGTTTATGCCAAATCCACCAATGGAAGCTTTTAGTTCATTTAGCTGCCTGAGAATTAAATTTATGTCGCTTTCATAAGCCACAGTAAAAGATTTAATCACAAGCATGGTCATAATGACTGCTTCTACAGATATATATAGAATTTTTCTTGCTAGTTTAAGAGAAGGATGTACGTTTGATTTGGGAATTTTATAAAATAATTTCATCGCCTGTTTGCCTTTCAGTTATTTTGAGCTGTTTAAAAAGATTAGTTAATTCTATAATTCTTTCCTTGGCTACAAAATCCTTTATGTATAGCAAGTTTAAAAAAAGCCCGCTAGAAAAGGTCATACACCGATTTTCTAGCGAGCTTTTTTAGTTAACATCCATCTATTTACTTAGTATTGATTCTGAACAAGCGTTCCAATCCTGCATAACACTCTGCTTATTTTTAATGTTCTTCAGCCAGAGCGTTTGCTTTTGTCACATGAACCGTACCAAATGGGTGGTTTGGCGGAGCGTATATGGAGTAAAGCTTTAGCGGAGTGGTACCCGTATTGGTGACATCATGCCACGTTCCGGCAGGGATAAATATCGCATCGTCATCGTAGACTTTTCGTTTAAAGGTTAGATTGTTTTTACTTTTGCCCATTTGAACAACGCCTTGCCCTTGTTCAATGCGCAGGAATTGATCAACGTTAGGGTGGATTTCTAAGCCGATATCTTCACCGGGCTTGAGACTCATTAACGTCACTTGTAAATGTGTTCCCGTCCATAAAGCAGTGCGGTACGTATTGTTTTGCTTTGACGCTTCATTAATGTTAATAACAAACGGCCTTGGTCCGTAGTCCTTTAATTTACCGTTTCTTTGCTGAAACTGTTCGCTGGTGTGATAGTGATTCGGCACATAATAACTATATGGCTGCCAGCCGTAATACACTGGAGTCTGCCACTGATGATAATAAGGTGTATAGTGCATACTCATTCTCCTTTTCTCGTTTAATTTTTCTTTTCATCCTATGCTTTTGTCAAAACGGTTGATACCATTTGCCTTTTTGTCCCCGGTCTTTATCCACTTATTTTTTGCTGAAATCATGTGATTCATGATTTATCTGAGCTTCTTGTCTGTTTTTTTGGTCGTTAAAAAATACTTTCATCACTTTAATACGATAATTCAGTAAAAAATATATCGTATGAAAACGTTTTATTTGATATAATTTTAGAAGATGAAAATTATTTTAAAGGGTGACGTTCATTGAAAGAAAAAAAACTTCAAGAATTAACTGAACATCTTAATAATTTATTCAACAATTTAATTCATGGATCTATCACAGAAGGTGAATTTAATGAGCTGTCCGAAGAGCTTTACAGAAAGCAAACTAGGCTGCGCTATGAGATAGAGTGTGAGAAAGGTTCGTATTATAGAGAATATTTTAGAGGCTAAGGCTTTGTATGAGACTGTTTTATAAGAAATAAGAAAAGGCCTCCATTTAGGAGGCCTTTTTCTTAATTTCGAGCAGAGAGTGGAGTGATACTTTCTATTTCAATAAGTATATTAGTATATTTACTTTATAAAAAATACAACTGTTGAAGCTATAAAACTCGCTATTCACCCCCAAAAACCTGTATGATAGGTTTAAGATTACCGCATATGAGATATATGTATAGTAAAAAGGGGTGATGAGCTGTGAAGTGGTATAAAGGAGTTGTCATGCAAGTCTTAATGACAGAAATCGAAACAGCAAGAGAGCACATGGTTATGTTAGGACTTACAGAAGGTCTTACAAGTCGTAATACAGTTCGAATCAGTCAAACCCTTGATTATTTATTAAATGAACTAAGTAAAGTGATGGCCGCAGATTAATCGTATTTTATATAAAAATGAAAAGAGCTGCTGACTTCACGGCAGCTCTTTATAAGTTGCCTTAACGTTTACTTTAATGTTTATAATACTATTTATACAGTTACCTCATAGTAAAGAAAATAGCGGAATCTACTATATATATCGTATAGTAGAAACCTAGAAGATAAGTTGAAAGCACCCGTGAAAAGGGAAGCTTGGATACATAAAGCAAACGCCGTACTAAGAATGGCGATGGAGGGTATAGTGGAATGGAATATCATATTAAAGAGGCCGCTGCAAAGGTAGAGCTGCCTACGCATACGCTTCGATACTACGAACAGCAAGGGCTTTTACCTTTTATAAAAAGAGATGAGAACGGAAATCGCATTTTTAGCGAGTCCGATATCGAGTGGCTAGAATTTATTATTTGCTTGCGAAAAACGGATATTTCTCTTTTAGAATTACATAAAATTGTTGAATTAACACAAGAAGGCGATGATACAATCGGTTTGCGCAAGCAGATATTTGAAAAGCATAGAGAGAAAATGATGGAAAAACAAAGAGAGCTGGACGCAGCTTTTAGAAAAGTAGAAACAAAAATTGACTACTATGATAAATTAGAACAAAAGTATCAGGAACAGCTTTCATCTAAAGCCTAATTTACCGGTTGTTTTTCTTATTTCATAAAGAAATAAAAAGCGGGCAGCTCATCCAATGAGCTGCCCGCTTTTCTCTAAATTTACAGGGTAGAAATGTCAATAACAAATCGATAGCGAACGTCGCTGCGAAGAACGCGCTCGTACGCTTCGTCTACTTGCTTCGCATCGATAACTTCAATCATAGGAGCAACGCCGTGTTCAGCCGCAAAATCAAGCATTTCTTGTGTTTCACGAATGCCGCCTACAAGTGAACCAGCAATGCTGCGGCGTCCCGTGATAAGTGAGAATACGCTGTATTGATCTGGGTTAGCCGGTGCGCCAACGTTAACAAGCGTTCCATCTACGCGAAGTAAAGATAAGTATTGATCCACGTTCAGGTTAGCCGATACCGTGTTTAAGATAAGGTCAAAGCGACCCGCTAATTCAGTAAATGTCGTCTCATCACTTGTTGCAAAATAATGATCTGCGCCAAAGCTTAGAGCTTCTTCTTTTTTATTGTTAGAACGGCTCAATACCGTCACTTCAGCACCCATTGCATGCGCAAATTGAATCGCTACATGTCCAAGACCGCCCATTCCCACAATCGCCACTTTTTTGCCAGGGCCAGCATTCCAGTGCTTTAACGGAGAAAATGTTGTAATCCCTGCACATAGAAGCGGACTCGCTGCATCCATACTTAACTTATCAGGAATACGAACAACGAATCCTTCTTTTACGACGATTTTTTGGCTGTAGCCGCCGTATGTAGGATTTCCGTCATAATCCAACGAATTATACGTTTGAACAACGCCTTTTGTACAGTATTGCTCGTCACCGTTCACACAGTACTCGCACTCTCCGCAAGAGTCAACGAAACATCCCACACCAACGCGATCGCCAACCTTGTATTTTGTTACGCTTTCTCCAACCGCTTCAACTACTCCCGCGATTTCGTGACCAGGAACCATCGGGAATATTCCGCCGCCCCACTCATCGAATGCACTATGGATATCAGAGTGACAGATACCGCTAAACTTAATATCAATTAAAACGTCGTCTGCTCGCAGTTCTCTGCGTTCAATTGTCGTGTTCTCGAATTTTGCCTTTGCATGCGGCGCACTTAGAACACGTGATGTTGTTGTATGTTGATTACACATAAGTAAAAACACAATCCTTTCGTCATTTGATGTATTTAAAAGCTACAACCCTAGCTTAAACGTTAAAGTCGACTTTAAAGCAAGAGTTTTTTTGAAAAAAATTTTACTTTCTATGATTTTATGAAAAAAGGAGAGTAAGAGATAGCATAGCAGCTTTTTATCTCTATTTAGTTAAAAGAAATTTTTCAAGGGTGCGAGCGGCGGCGTGTTCATCCACTCCATTTGTCAGCAGTGTTATTTCATCTCCTTTTTTAACAGCTAAAGCCATGACCTTCATGATGCTTTTTCCATTTACACATTTTCCATCTTTCGAAAGAAAAATATCACTTTGAAACGAACAGGTTTCACGTACAAATAAAGCTGTATGTCTAGCTTGAAGTCCTCCAGAAAGCTGCACCGTTATTCTTTTAATCAGCATTGTATTTCCCCTTTTTTGTAGTTTAAAAACTATAAAACTAGCTTAACCGTTAAAGTTAACTTTAAGGCAAGAGGTAATTTGGATAAAAGAGTCATTTATGAATGTATGGAGAGCAGCAATCGTTTCTACTAGTCATTTAAATGATTGTAACTAAATGAAAATACGGCACACATGTTCAGGAAGGTTCAATAAATAAGAACTTACTTTTAAAGGAATTTCCACGTTCTAACCAGAAAAACAATATATATTGTTTTTCTGGAGGAATACGATGAAAGAGCTAAAAAGGTTAGAACCGCTGCAAGCAGCTACACAATTCATTTTTAAGCATTATCCTAACTGTCAAGGGGCATTACTCGCCGGGAGCGTGGTGAGAGGAGAAGCTACACATACGTCCGACCTTGATCTTGTTATTTTTGATGATAATTTTATTTCTTCTTTTAGGGAGTCCCTCATTGAATTTGGATGGGCAATTGAAGTTTTTGCTCATAATCTGACTTCATACCAAGCCTTTTTTAAAAGTGATTGTAAGAGGGCTAGGCCTTCACTCCCAAGAATGATTTCCGAGGGAATTATTTTAGCGGATAAAGGAGTGATGCAGGCTATAAAAAAAGAAGCTGCACAATTACTAGAAAAAGGCCCCGAAAAATGGCCGGAAGAGACGATTAGATTAAAAAGATATTTTATAAGTGATGCCTTAGATGATTTAATTGGTTCTTCAAATAAAGGTGAATCACTTTTTATTGCTAACACGCTCGCTTACATAACGCATGAATTTGTTTTAAGAACGAATGCTCATTGGATCGGGGATTCTAAATGGATTGTCCGGTCTTTGAATCTCTATAATGAACGCTTTAGTAAAGAGTTTGTAGAGGCATTTGATACCTTTTATAAAACAGGGGATAAAGATAAAGTAATTCAACTGGTGGATAAAGTGTTAGCGCCACATGGGGGCCGGCTGTTTGAAGGATTTTCACTGGGAAAAGAGAGGTTGAATCAGTAGCCTTGTTAGAACCCCGCTACTATTTCTTGCTAGTAGTGGGGTTTGTTTTTAGGAATATTCACGTATGCTTAAAGAGTTTGCCCGTTATCAATCGTAAACACTTGGCCCGTTATGGACTCTTGCTTTAACTGAAACAAAATAGCATCTGCGATATCTTCAGGAGAAGAAATACGCTGAAGAGGTAGGTTTCCTGCCAGCTGATACATTTTATCTTCGTTGCCAGACCACCATTTTGTGTCGACTGCACCAGGAGAGATACAGTTTACTCGAATATGTGGTGCTAAGGCAATGGCTAACGACTTAGTCATCGTATGAATTGCTGCTTTTGTTGCTGCATAGGGAATAGAAGAGCCGATTCCAGTTGTACCGGCAACGCTTCCTACATTAACAATCGCCCCTGACTTTTGCTTTTTCATATGTGGAACGGCTGCTTTTACACAGTGAAACATGCCTTTTACGTTTACATCATGTAAAGAGTCCCATACGTCATCAGTTACAGACTCTAAGTCATTCATCGGGATTTGAGCTGTAATACTAGCGTTATTCACTAAACCATCTAATCGTCCGAATTGTGTAATGGTTTGATGAATCATTTCATTCACTTCGTGCTCGTTGGCTACATTCGCTTTAAAAGCAAAAGCCATGCTTCCTTTTTCTATAATCTCCTCTACAACTTTTTTCGCTTCTGTTTCCGAGCCGCTGTAGTTTATCACAAGTTTCGCGCCCATGTCAGCTAACTTTAAAGCCGTTGCTTTGCCTATACCAGTGCCGCCGCCTGTAATAATAAATACTTTATTTTTAAAATCGATCATTTCTATAAACCTTCCTTTCTCTTAACATCTTTTATTATATCTTCGATGAAAAAAAGGATATAATAGGTAATACTAAGAGAGGTATCATTTAAAGTGATATCAACGGAGGAATTAAAATTGGAAAGCCAAGACTTACGAATATTCAAATGCGTGGCAGAAGCAAAGTCACTATCAAAAGCTGCGGGGGTATTAGGATATGTGCAGCCGCATATCAGCCAGCGGATTAAAAATCTAGAGGAAGAATTAGACACCAAATTATTGATACGCACGAATCGAGGAGTCACGTTAACAAATGAAGGGGAAGCTTTGTTTAACTATGCTCAGCGTATTTTACGTTTAATGGAGGAAGCTAAAGCAGAAGTTAATCCGAATAAGTTTAAAAGATCCTTGATCATTGGTGCCTCGCAGACGGTTTCTGCTACTAAAGTTCCTTCTTTATTCTCATCTTTTCTGAAAGAACACCAAAGTATTGAAGTTAAAATAAAAACAGATAGAAAACAAGTCTTACAAGAAATGCTTTCGTACGGAGAAATCGACGGACTGTTTCTTAGCGGTACCTATAATGAGGCTCAGTTTGAAACGGTTTATCACTATGCAGAAAAAATGGTGCTTATCTCACCTCGATATGAAGCTAGAGAAGAAAAAGACCAACCAACGCTACTCATCAATAGTGATGGAAACTGCATCTATAGAAACAGACTATTAGAGTTTTCAAAGAAACATCATATACACAAAGCCAATATTATGGAATTTGATTCATTAGAAGCTATTTTACGAGGCGTCCGTGATGGAATAGGCATGAGTGTAGTCCCGGCTAGCGTAGTAAATTCTCGTGGCGATATGAAAAGCATTGAATATCAAGAGCTTTCAGAAGACGTTCATATTAATTTTGTAGTAAAGAAAGGGAAGCAGCGCTCTCAAAGTCTTAAAAAGTTTATTCATTTTTTAGAAAGTCTATAGATCTTCTCTTACCATATCACTAAAAAGAACCCTTAATGCCTGAAATGCGCTTCAAGGGTTCTAGCTTTCTTATGTTCCAAAGATTATGCAGCTAATTTTCTACACTCATCCGCGCATTTCAAGCAGGCTTCCGCACATTTTTGACAGTGGTCATGATCGTGTTTCTTACACTCATTTCCGCATTTTTCGCAAATTTCGGCGCAAACTCCAGCCAGTTCAGCAACGAAAGGCGTTCCTCTTTCTAGAGCTTGTTCCAAATATCCGCAAATATCTGCACATTCTCGATCAAAACGGATACAGTCCACCATCATACCCACATTTTCTTCTTTTAGACAAGCATCAAAACAATGGTTGCAGGCACTCATACAGTCATGCAGCGTTTGAATAACAGTTTGATAATTTCCGTTAGACATTGTAAAATTCCTCCTTATTTTTTCTTCTCTTTATTACATTAGACTATCGTTTGGTTTAGTAAACATAATAAAACAGTGCTGTAAAACTTATTAAGTAATAAGCAGGTAATTTTTTTACGTTTGAATATAGGGGTGGAGGGTATGTAGTTGATAGATAAATCTTAAAGGAGTGTAGTACATGAGCTGGCTAGAAATACTTTCGTATATAGCTATTGCAATTGGACTTATTCAATTTTTAGTTATTGCAATTGACGTGATCAGGCATCCGCAGATGATGTTTGTGATGAATATTGTGTGGCCTATCACAGGGCTATATTTTCCTGTCGCCGGGATATGGTTTTACTTTAAATTAGGGCGTAAAGATCGAAAAAAACACGATCACGCTGATCATTCCTCTGAGCATATGCATGATAACCATGAAGGTCATCATGAGCATCATCATAGTGAAAAGCCTTTTTGGCAAAGTGTTTTTGTATCGACTACGCACTGCAGCAGCGGGTGCTCGGTCGGAGATTTAATCGGTGCACCGATTGTATTTTTAACAGGGTGGACGATTGCCGGAAGCGTACTTTTTGCGGATTACGTAGCGGAATTTATTCTTGCTTATATAGCGGGAATTGCTTTTCAATACTACGGTATGAGTATGAAAGATAATAGCTCAAAAGATGAGTTGAAAAATGCGATAAAAGCCGATACATGGTCGCTTATTGCCTTTGAAATCGGCATGTTCGGCTGAATGGCTTTATCACATTATGTCTTTTTTGCACAGGCACCCAAACCAGACAGCGCGGTCTTTTGGTTTATGATGCAAATCGCCATGATTATTGGCTTTTGTACAAGCTATCCAGCGAACTGGGTACTTGTTAAAAAAGGTGTAAAACATGCGATGTAATTTTACTTGGGGCTGCTGCCGCTGATATCAGGTTTAAAGCTACAGGATGGGGCAGAATAGTATCAACTCCCAGTTTCCTGTGAAAAAGGAAATCATTTTAATTTAACAGGAGGAGATTTGATGTTTGATTACACGGTAAAAACACCGAAAAGCTTAGAAGAAGCGATTAGTTCTCTAGAAGAAAACTTAAAAAGCGAAGGGTTCGGTGTGTTGTGGAATTTCGATTTAACTGCAAAGCTACAGGAAAAAGGGCAGGACTTTCATACACCGTTTACAGTATTAGAAGTGTGCAATCCGAAAGAAGCTCAGCGAGTTCTATCGCAAAATCTCTTAGTAGGATACTTTCTGCCTTGTAAAATGGTTGTATATCAAGATGGAAGTGAAACAAAGATTGGCATGCCTAGGCCTACGGCGATGATTAATATGCTTCATAATGAAGAGCTTCAACGACTGGCAGAAGATATTGAAATAAGGCTAATTCACTGTATTGATCAATCGGTGTAAGTGTTACTCAGAGAAAAAATATCAAAACAAAAAGATACCTGAGGGGTATCTTTTTGTTTTTTAAACTTATTAAGATATGAGAAGTGGAAACGAAATTTTTAATACATGAATAATTTGCTTTCAGTTGCCTACTCTAAAAGCAAACTGTAGTAAAAAGGATGATAGTATGAATTTTATCTGGCAATCTGCAATCTTAATTTTATCGGGAATATTATTACTAAGAATAGCGGGGAGAAAATCAATTGCTCAAATGACGCTCGCTCAAACGGTCGTTATGCTTTCTCTAGGTACCATCATCGTGCAACCCATTGTTGAAAAAAGTATGTTAAAAGCGATTGGCGGGGCAGCTATCTTTGTTCTTGCTATTTTAGTTTTAGAGTATTTACAATTAAAATTTAATGGGTTTGAAAAATTTCTGACAGGTAAGTCTAAAATCGTTGTAAATAATGGTCAATTAGATACTAAGCAGCTTAAAAAATTACGTTTAACCGCCGATCAATTAGAAATGAGATTACGAAATGCAGGCATATCAACTATAAAAGATGTTAAAACCGCAACAATTGAACCAAATGGACAGCTAGGGTACGAACTTCAAGAAGATGCAAAGTTTTTGACTGTAGGTGACTTTAAACAGTTAATGAAGGTATATATGTCATCCTTTTCTCAAACAAATGGACCTTCGCAAGATTTACATAACGAGGTATCGTCTAACCCTTCTTCAGATATATTTGAAGAAATTAATCACGGTTCTAAACCAAACCCTAAATACCTTCAGTGATACAGTCACTAAAAAAGACGGCTTTTTCATATAATAATTATTAAGTAAATGAGCATAGTTGTTTTAGGTTCAAATCGCAGATGATTTGAACCTTTTTTGGGATTAAACTCAGAAGCTAACGTTTATAAATCATTACCACTATGTAGGATGGTTTTTATCGTATACATACTTGTAACGATCTACCAAGGACTTTTGTTTTTGAAAACAGAAATAGTTTATAAAAAAACAAAAGGAGTAGATTCTATGAAGGTTTCTTTTTCAAATTCTATAGAAAATGTTGAGTGGTCGAGAATGAAAGAAATTTATCACTCGGTAGGATGGACGAACCATAATGAAGAAAAAATTAAAAAAGTATTTCAATCAAGCAACGTAGTAACGATTGCTTATGATGAAGATAACATAGCAGGGTTTGGCAGAGCTCTTTCAGACGGTGTGTTTAATGCTGCGATTTATGATGTTGTGGTTGATGAGCATTACCAAAACAAAGGAATTGGACAGAAAGTTATAAAAAATTTGCTTGCTCAGCTTGACGATATTTCCTGCGTTCATCTTGTTTCTACAGCAGGTAATGAAGAGTTTTATAGAAAAGCAGGATTTGGGAAAATGAAAACCGGAATGGCTCGTTATTTAAATCCTTCTTTAGCGGAAGAGTATTTAGAATGAGCGATGTCTAAGATCATCGCTTATATAAATTAGCTTTATATATCGATATATAATTACAATAGAACTTCTTATTTTTTATCTAAAACGACTATTATTTATCAAAAAAGATATAAAAATTATTGTTTTTCGATAAATAATTGTTGATTTCCTTATATATACATGGTAAATTAATCCTAACAACAGTTATGGAGGATGTTTACATGAAACGAACAAATGGTTATCGAATTCTTTTTTATCTGGTCAACACGTTATTTTGGTTTAATATTTTTGTAGCAGGTATTATGGGCATGCTGGTTATTTATCTTCAGTTTGACGACTCAATCTTACAGAACTCATCTTTTAATTTATCATTAGGAAAAGGATTGTTTGATATTAAGCTGAATGAAAGTCCCGATACAAAATTAGTCCAAATTTGGGTTCTGGCCTTATTGATTTCTTGTTTTCTATCGATTGCAATGCTTTGGAATTTTAAAGTATTATTTAAAAATGCAGCTAAGGGAATTATCTTTGTTTCAAGTAACACAAAATCCATTTTTGCAACAGGTATTATCTTTTTAATAGGATCGTTTGCAGCTGGAGTTCCCAAGTTTTTTATAGCAGCTAAGTTAGCTCCTTTATTAAATGTCAAACATGGAACTATTACTATTTCATACTCAATAGATGGTATTCTGTTTATAGCAGCTGTTTTTATTCTTCTTTTAGGGGCCTTCTTTAAAAAAGCAGTTGCAATTGCCCAAGAAAATGAACTTACTATATAGGAGGTCAGAGATGATTAGAGTCAATTTAGATGTCATGATGGCCAAAAGAAAAATATCTTTAAATGAACTAGCAGATCGAGTAGGGATTACTAAAAGCAACCTCTCTATCTTAAAAACTGAAAAAGCGAAGGCCATACGTTTTACTACGTTGGAAGCCATTTGTGTAGTGCTAGATTGTCAGCCAGGTGACATTTTAGAGTATGTGCCAGATGAATAAAAAAGAGGGCATAGAAAAAATCTAAGTAGTTCAGTTTTTGTGGAGAAACAATAGAAATATCATATTAATTCTAAGACCAAATCGTATAATGATTTGGTCTTTTAAATTTGTTGTTGTAGCAACCTTTCTACTTAAACTGTTGGCAATGTGAAAGTTACATAATGAAATTAAAACATCAAAACACTCTTGTAACGAGTGGACGAAATATTCAATAACGCTCCGATTGGCAAAGAAAATAATCCTGCACAGTGTTTAAGTATTGTGGGTAGGGTATTTGATTTGAAGAATATCATTTATCTGAGGTAAATAGTTGATCGTGATTATTACAAAGAAGTGCACAGTAAAAGGGGTTTTTTGTTTTTTAGTCGAATATCTTACAGTAACCGAATAGAAATGTTTGGAGGTCATTGTTTTGTTACTTTACTATTGATATATCATCTGCCTAATTACAAAAAATAAATTAGGAGTTGATATATAATGATATATAAAAATTGTCTTAATGAAATTTCATCTGATATGTTGAAAGGTTTTTTTGTGGATTGGCCCGACCCTCCAAATCCACAAACTCACTTAAAACTGTTGAAAAACAGCAGTAAAGTGGTCATTGCGTTAGATGAAAATACTAATCAAGCGGTTGGGTTTATAACAGCAATCAGCGATGGAGTTCTATCTGCCTATATTCCGTTCCTTGAAGTTTTACCAGAGTATAAAAACAAAGGCATAGGCAAAGAGTTAGTAAAGCTAATGTTAAAAGAGCTTGATGATATTTATATGGTTGATTTGTGCTGTGACGATGACTTAGTTCCTTATTATGAAAAGTTTGGAATGCTAAAATCAAACAGTATGCTCGTAAGAAATTACGAAATGCAGTCGGGTATTTCAGATAAATAAATAGACGAAAAAACGCTTGGGAAATGTCCAAGCGTTTTTGTGTGCTGGATTTTTTACTAAAACTCACGAAAATTCAACTGTAATATGGTATTATTTCCTTTAGTTAGGAGGTATTTGAAATGAGTATATCAAAAGAAAGTAAGCCGATTTTATTAACGATCATGTTACTGGCGGCTGCGTTTGTTGTATTTTTTGCAAATCGGCTGCTTCCCCAAAATTCAATTTTCCCAAGTGAAACCGGTGATTTGACTATTTTGCTATGGCTGTTTTTTGCGATAGACGTTGGTTTTATTGTAGCGTTAGTTTTAGGCATTCGAACGAAGAAGCCGAGCGTTGTGTGGTTCAGCATTATCGTAAACAGTATCTTTTTTGTGTTGCTTTCTGGTTTAATTTTTTTATTAGCAATTGCGAATGGAATTTCTGAACCGTAAGCTTATTATTTTTATTATAGGTGAAAGATGAGGATTTAGAGAGGTTGATAGATTATGATGATAGGCGGTCCTTTATTGATTGCACTGCTGCCAGGTATCCTTGTAACTTGGCTGTTCAGAAAGATAAAGTGGAACAAAGTCATTAGAATGCTTCCTTCCATGCTAACCGTTATGGCTGCCGCCGTTCTTTTTTACATTGGCTATGTAGAAATAAGAGGCTTCGAAGGTGCGGGCTATTTGTTTTTATCTGTGTTTTTGCTTTTATTCGCGCTTGTATCCTATATTGTAGCTAAAAAGCCTGTACAATAATTTTTATAAACTTTATAAATTCTTTATAAATCCCTCCTATACTACGTGTAGGGGGGATTTAATATGAAAAATATCATTTTAGATGTAAAAAGCGTTTCGAAAAAAGTAAGACGTCGTCACTTAGTAAAAGAAGTATCGTTTCAAATTAAGCAAGGGGAAATATGCGGACTGCTAGGGCCAAACGGTGCTGGTAAAACGACCTTAATTCGTTTGTTGACGGGGTTGATTAAACCAACCGGGGGAGAAGTTTTTATTAATAACAAACATATTTTTTCACAAAGAAAAGAAGCGCTGCAAAGCGTTGGCGCAATTGTGGAGTCACCCATCTTTTTTCCTTATATGACGGGAAAGGAAAACCTGACAAATTTAGCTCGACTGCATTCATTTCCAACAAAGAAAGAAAGGCAGCAAAAAGTAAAAGAAGTGCTTGATATTGTGGGGCTAACCGGCAGAGAAAATGATAAAGTTCGAACGTATTCTCTTGGGATGAAGCAAAGGCTCGGAATTGCTCAAGCGCTTTTAGGCGACCCTGACTTATTAATACTGGATGAGCCAGCCAACGGCTTAGATCCAATGGGCGTACGTGAACTGCGCGAGCTTCTTTTCACCTTAAAACGCCACTATAACAAAACGATTTTGATTTCTAGTCATTTGCTGGATGAATTACAGCGAGTATGTGATCAAATTGTCGTGATGCGAGAAGGAGAGCTAATATGGGACGGCGCTTTAGACCAGTTAGCATCCGGTAAAAATCTGGAAGATGCGTTTGTAGAGCTGGTGTCGCAATGAAGGATCTCTTAGTAGCGGAGTGGGAAAGACTTTGGAAACGAAAATTGGCGTGGCTGACCTTTTTGTTAGTGCCGGTAGTACTATTAGCTGCTTCATCCTATCTCCAAAAAGAAAACGGAGCACTCACAGTCGATTTACCACAGTATACGTTTGCGGGAAACTTTCCTGTACTGAGCTTAGCCGAAATGTTATTTACCGTTTTTAATGCTATGTTCTTAGTTTTTATTACGCTCGTTGTTACCGGCGAATACCGGTCAGGACAGCTGCGAATGGTCATGATACGATCATATTCGTTTAAAGAAATCATCCTAGCAAAAGCCATAGTGATTCTGCTGTTTAATGCACTGTTTTTTATTACGTATTTTTGTATGAGCTATGTGATAGGCTTTCTAATGTTTGAACACCCGCAAACCTACTTTGTGTTTTATCACAGTCATGCTTTCAGCATAAAAGAAGCGCTAGTATATAATCTTTCATTCTATGGATATGCCTACTTGACGACTATTGCGATATGCTGTGTGCTGTTTTTTATCTCTGTTATCAGCAAAACGACCACTACGGCTGTTGGAATCGGCGTGGCTTTTATACTAATCTCCTTTTCGTATCCAACTTTATTAACGGGATTTAAGCAGTGGATGAGTGAAGAGCTTTTTGGACAGCTTTTCTTTACTTCTGTACCGATGATTCAATGGCAGGGAATCACAGTCATGATGGCAGAGAAACCGCAGTTTGTAGGCTGGAATTTCGGTGTTTTAGGATTTTATATTTTACTTTTTAGCGGTTTAACGTATGTAGCGATTCGAAAAAAAGAATCATTTTTATAAAAGGAGAGAAGACATGATGACAGGACTTTTTATCAGTGAATTAGAGCGAACGTTTAAACGAAAGAAAACAGCGGCTGTATTAGCCGTGTACGCAGGGTTACTTGCTTTTATTTGGTTCTTTTTATTTCGAATGGGAGGCACTTCGTTTTTCGATGCAGATCATGACGTGAAAATTGATTCTTTAAATTCCGCGCCTTTGTTTCTTCGAGAACTGTCGTTTGTTATTACGTTTATTGTCATTCCTATGTTTGTTGCAGATAGTTTTAACGGCGAGTACACGTCCGGAGCTTTGCGCATGGTATTGATTCGACCGCATCATCGTGTAAAACTGTTTTTTGTAAAATGGGCCGTTCAATGTTTGTTAGTTTTTCTTATTCTTTGTATTACTTGGGTAGTGGGCACATGTGTTGGGAAGCTAGCTATGCCTCACGTAAACGAAACAACGTTTTTAGGCGGACATACGCTAGGGACTTTAGGGTCGTTCCTATATTCGCTAAAATTTTACGGCATTTGTTTTTGCATCTTTATAGCGGTTATTAGTATCGGGAGTATCCTGAGTGTTCTTATGCCTAATTCCATTTTATCTTACGTCGCAACCATTGGTGCTTTAATTGGAAGTGTGTATGTGTCAGATAAACTAAGCTTCTTTTTCTCCGTAACCGATTCTGTTTTTCATGAATTAAGCAGGCCAAACTCTGAATTTTTAGTGAACCTATTATTTCCAATTTTACTTATTAGCCTTATAATAAACCTATTCGTATGGAAAAAGAAAGAATGGGTAGGGTGAGCTGGAGATGAAGCAAACAATTTTACTAGTGGACGACGAAAAAGACATTATTTCATTTATGAAAGATGCGCTGCAAGATGAAGGATATGAGGTGGTGTTTGCTTACGAAGGGCAAGAAGCGTTAACAAAGTTAAAAATAAATCCAGACTTAATTGTGGTGGATGTGATGATGCCAGGCATGGACGGCTTTGCTCTTTGTGAACTGATCAGAAAAAGCATATCATGCCCCATCATTTTTTTAAGCGCCAAGCAAACGGAGCAAGACCGAGTAAAAGGACTATTAGTCGGTGGAGATGATTATTTAGTTAAGCCTTTTAGCATGAAAGAACTAAAAGCCCGGATTTACGCCCATCTGCGCCGGGAGCAAAGAATTAATAGTAACTCCTATAACAGGCTTCATTTTGGAGAGTTAACCATTGATTTAAACGGCTATCAAATTTTACATAACAATGAAGTGATTCCGTTTACTTCAAGAGAATTTGAGATTATTCATTTCCTCGCTCTTCATCCAGGTCAGGTTTTTACACGTGAGCAGCTGTATGAAAAAGTTTGGGGCTACGACGCGGAAGGCGATTCGTCTACGATTACAGAACACGTGAAAAAAATTAGAGCAAAACTATTAAAATATGACGAAACACCTTACATTTCAACGGTTTGGGGAATTGGCTACAAATGGGTAAAATAAAAAAATGGATGAACCGGGCGACGTTAAAAGCGCAGTTTGTTTTATCTTTTCATTTAATTTTGCTGTACAGCCTGCTTGCGACGCTTTTAACGTGGGGAATTGTCATCTTAGTGAACTGGTTTCTTATGCCCGGAGCACTGAATCCAGCAAATTATTATGAACAACAAATTCCTGATATTTTGCAGTTTGTGAATAAAAAAGATGATGAGCTTCTTTCGAAAGATGTTCAAAGCCAAGTAGAATCGGTTATTCCGCTAGAAGGAATGGATTATCAAATTATAAATAAAGAAGGAAAAATCGTGTATGGATCCACGTCCACTTCATACATAAAAAATAAAAGGGATCTTTATTCTCAGGTCAATACAAATATCCATTCAGGTAAATATATTATAAAAGTGTATCCGCTTTTTGATTCAAAAGACGAAGTAAACGGGGCCATTGCGCTAAGATATCAATTAAACATGGCTTCGACTAACCCAAATATTAAATGGATCGTTGCGCTTGTCACATTTGTATCGCTAGCCAGCCCGTTTCTTTACTTTTATTTGTTTGCTTATTTGTTTGGAAGACGATTTAGCAAAAAAATTGAACGGCCTTTTAATGAGCTGATGACCGCAGCTAAAAATATTCAGCATAATAATTTAGATTTTTCGCTGTCCGTCACTCAAGACGCCAAAGAATTAAGTCAGCTGCTTCATGCCTTTGAAGAAATGCGAAAAGAATTAAAGCAATCGCTAGCTAAACAGTGGCAGCTAGAAGAAGACCGTAAAGATATGACGGCTGCGATTGCACATGATTTACGAACGCCTCTTACAATTATTCACGGTCACACCGAAATTTTAGTAGAAGGAAGCCAAAAGGACCCGGAGAGGCTTAATCGATATTTACATACGATCTACACGAATACACAGCGTTCGATTCAACTATTAAATCAGCTGCAAGAAGTATCTGTCATAGAGAATCCAGGCTTTTCCGTAAAGAGTGAGCCTATTGATATCAACACATTTGTTCATGAGAAAGCAGACGAATTTCAGCTTTTATGTCAAAAAAAAGAGATTGCATTTGTATCTTCAATTAGTGTAGAAGATGCATCAAACCAATTTTACGGAGATCCCCAGCGTATTTCTCAAGTGTTAGATAATATCATCACAAACTGTATTCGCTACACGCCTGAACGAGGAGAGATAGCTTGGAATACCGTGATTCATCACAACGAAGTAATCTTTGAAATACATGATACGGGTCCTGGGTTTACACTATCGAACAAAGAACAGCTGTTTAAAAAGTTTTACAGAGAAGATGCATCAAGAACAAGCGGTCACGGAAACTTAGGGCTAGGTCTTTATATTGCTCATTCCATTGTGAAAAACCATGGGGGAAGCATCACGGCCGATAATAAGGAGACGGGAGGAGCAGTGTTTAAGATTGTTCTTCCAATGGGAAAGAAGTAAACGCGTAAAAAAAAGAACCCTCAAAAAAGAGAGTTCAAAAAAGGGTAAGTAAGAAAGAAATGTACATGTTCCTTTGGGGGACTGCATCTGTACAGTAAAATTTATACCCCATGTACACTTGTTGAAACGTTGAAAAATAATCTAATAATAGAAATGAATAGTTGATAATATGCTTTATAATTTATAAAAAAGACTGCAAAGCGGCTGTATCCTGTGCTCTGCAGTCTTTTTCGATTTTATTTGCGTAAGAAGTCTCTCATAAATTCATTCACCTTTTGGGGCTGCTCATGCTGAGGCGCATGTCCCACACCGTCTAAGCGGTGAATCGTTACGTTTGGAACGTACTCTTCAATGCCATCTAAATTACTGTTTTCAAACGCTTGGTCCGCATTTCCCCATATAATTAAAGTCGGAGACTGAAATACTTTATGCGGCAGTGCTACAGGTTTATGAACACGTTCTTCAAATGGATAAAGAGAAGACGCACGGTAGTAGTTAAGCATGGATTTCATTGCATTTGGCTGGTTCCACGCCTCTACATATTTCGCTTCTTCTTCTTTAGTTAAATAGCCTTTTTTAATGCCTGGTTCTGTCAGCATGTTTCTTAGCTTTTCACTATTATTTGCGAGCAGCTCATCTTGAGAGTTTGGCTGTTGGAAAAAGCTCATATAGCTGCTTGCTTCTCGCTGAGCAGGGTTTTCAGCAAGCTCTCTTATAAATGTGTAAGGGTGCGGTGCATCAAACATCACTAACTTTTTGACATACTGCGGATATGTATAAGCAAATGCCCATGCAACAGCGCCGCCCCAATCATGTGCCACTAACACACATTCTTTTTCACCAAACTCTTCAATTAACTGTTTTACATCTTCCATTAAAAGGGGCATGCTGTAAGAAGAAATTTCTTCTGGCTTATCTGATAAGTTATAGCCTCGCATATCTACAGCTACCACGCGATAATCTTTCGAAAACTCTTCTAACTGATGGTGCCACGTATACCAAAAGTAAGGGAAGCCGTGTAAAAACAGCATAAGCTCGCCTTCACCTTTTGTTACGTAATGAAGGTTTACATCATTCACTTTTACATAACCGTCTTTAAACATCTTACTCATCCTTTCGCCTTTAATCTTTATTATAGAAAAACTTTACTCTTTATTAGTTGATGTATCAAATAATAAGGTTTCTTTACGCGATAAATGAGCTATAAAGCTCTTTTAAAACCCTTATTTTGGTTATTGTTTGTGAAAAATAACACCGATATCCCCAGGTTATATGTGATGCTTCGCTTGACTTAGAAAAAGCGAATATGTACAAAACGTAAGGAGTAAAAACTTGAGCTTGTAATGAATACAGAAAAAAAGCTCTCTAAAAGTACTTTTAGAGAGCTTTTTTAAAAATCACCGGCCTTGGCGATTCCTAAATTAGATTCAAAGTCGGTAATGTACACACAGGCATTGGTATACTTTTCAGATGCTTTATAGCTGAATTCTCTACTTACACTATAATCTTCACCTATAGGTTTATAAGATTGAATAGATTTAATTTGGTTGTCTAAAGACAAATCAAAATTATGAGTGGCTTTTTTTAATTGTTCGAGCTGCAGCTTGGTGAAACTATCGCGATGTTTTTGGATTTCATCTTGCATGAGTTCTATTTTATATTTAGATAGGGTGTTAATATGATCAATCGCAGGCCCCATATCTTTTTTTATTTGTGCTTCAGAAGAATGGAAGTGTTTATCATCAAATGAATCTGACACGTTATTGCTTTTTTCTGAAATTTTTGTTGCATCTATAACGTCATGAACATTGTTCATGAGCGTAACTTCATAGATAGTCTTGCTTGAATTAAATCTTTTATAGGATTTTACATATTCTTTTTCTGTTAATGCATCTACATCTCTTTTTAATTGCGCTATGCTTTCTTTTAGCTCACTATCACTTTGTGTTTCTACTTTTGACGTACTATTGATAGACGCAGACAGAAGATTAAAATCGTTTTTATAGCTTTGAAACGTTTTATCTTCTATCTTTCCGTCTTTATTGATTAAGCGTTCACACTCGTTTTGCAGGAATTTCAGCTCTATGGCCATCTCTTTTTTTGCTTCGTTTTCATCTATGCTTTCATTGTTTGAACGTGCGTGACTGCACCCTATTAACCCCAGCGCTAAAGCGATTGTAATGGTTCCTGTTGTTATCTTGCTTATGTGTCTCATGTTGAAACTCCATTTCTATTTATTTATTACTTGCATATAAAAACTATATCACATAAATGGAATATTTATCTAATCAGGTGTGAAATCTCCTTTAGATAAATCCAAAAAAGTATTATAATGGAATATGTAAAAAAATAGTATTAAACGGAGGAATCATCATGAAAGTAAGACTACTGCTAGGAGTACTATTAACATTTTTGTTCATTCTGGCTGGATGCAACAAGGAAACGGACACTGCTCAGCATAAGAAAGAGAAAACAAAGGATGAAAAAATAAAAATAGTAGAAGAAAAAAGTTATACACTTGCAGATTCGATCACTCATGATCACGTACTGAGCTATTCTGCGGTTATAAAAAATGAAAGTGACAAAACGCTTAATGTGAATGATACCACTATAAAATATGTAAACAAAACTGGAAAAGTCCTTGATCCGCATATTATTCCAAGTGACCCCGACGTTCATCTTGCTCCCTATGTACTAAAGCCGGGCGAGGAAGGGTACATTTCAGCGGAAGGAATTATTAATAAAGAACCAGATACATATAATGTAAAGGTCAAGATTAATCCGATAAAACCTGCAAGTAATGTACAGAGCTTGAAAATTAAAGGCGACGCAATGAGTCAGGAAAAAGAGAATCACATCTTACATATCAAAGGAACAGCTACAAACAATACCAAAGAATCTACTGAATATATCCTGGTTGGTGGAGCCTTATATGGAAAACAAAATGAGTTTATAGGAACTATATTTCAATCCGAAGAAGCGCAGCTGACTCCTGGAAAATCCATTCCTTTTGACGCTACTTCATCGAAAATCCCTGATAAAGAACTAGCAAAAGTGAAAAAATATAAAGTAGTAGCTTCTACGTATCAAGAGTAAAAGAGTCTTCACATCAGACTCTTTTTGTTATTAATTTGACTTTATTTAAAGGAGGAAATCAATATGTCTGGAATTGCTAAAACCCCCGAACCGCCTTATTATGCCGTTATTTTTGCTTCTGAAAGAACGGAAGGTGAGAAGGGTTATGGAATCATGGCAGACAAAATGGTAGAGCTTGCATCTAATCAAAAAGGCTTTTTAGGAATAGAAAGTGCTAGGGACAAAGATTTAGGCATTACCATTTCATACTGGGATTCTTTAGAATCAATCAAAATGTGGAAAGAAAACTCAGCCCATCGTGCAGCACAGTACAAAGGGAAAACAGAATGGTATCAAAAGTTTTCGCTTAGGATTTGTAAAGTGGAAAGACATAGCTTTTTTGAGATGTAAGGCGTATATGCTTAATTGTTTTAAAAAGGGGAGAAGCTGTTATGTTTTTAGCTATTGTAGGATTTATAGCCGTTTTTATCACTTTGTGTTCATTAGAAGCAAAGCTAAGAACGATTGTTAAACAAAATGATCGAGTGATTGAATTACTTGAGAAACAGAATAGAGAGTAAGAAAACGCTAATGAACTCAACGTTTATGATATCATCTCCTGACTTTAGCTAAGGGAGATGTTTTATTTTAAGAGTGCATAAAAAAAACCTCAGTAGGAGGTCTAGTTATTACTTTTAAAAGCACTTATAACCAACTCATTTACTGTCGGATGCCATCTAGAGGCTGTATTAAAAGCTAATTATAAAGTGAGGTTATATTTATCGTTTCACCAGAAAATATGAGCTCAATTTCTTTATTTCTTACTTGTGATCGTTCATTTAATCACCGTATTTTTTTCTGTACGTGAGAAACGTTATTAAATATATAACTGAAATCATCGTCAGAAATATTAGTGGCGAAATACCAATGCCATCATAGGAACTTTTCCCTTGAAAAGTCCGATAAATGGACTCTACAACTTCTAAAATCAGCATACCTATAACTACTACAAATGCGTATGATTGAGCCTTCGTGTTGATAAACTTCTTTCTTTCGTCACCTTTTCGCGAAGATGATGAAACAAAAATCAAAATTCCGCAAACTAACAGGATGAATGAATACACAATTTTAACCCAATCCATTTTACTCCTCCTTATAATAAATGTAAAAAGTATTTTACATTTATTATTGTAGCATCAGTTCCAAAAATGTCAAACTCTTTTTACATTGTAAATTATTTGTATGGAAGAATCGCTATAAAAAAGTGGATATCTTTAAAATGGTTTTATAAAACAAAGTCACGTTACAAAGTGACTTAAATCAACTTCACTGCTAAAATGGAAGTAACAGGAATTTTCGCGTTTCACCAACTAAAAGTGAGGTGGGTTGTTTGGTTCTTCATAAAAAAACAGTTTCTTTTGTTGCTCTTTTCTTGTTGTTATTAGTGATAAGCTCGAATTATGTGTTATATCATTCTTCTTTTGGACTTCAGTCGTTGCCTGCTAATCTAACCGGAGTGGTAGTAGGTTCTATTTTAGATTTAAGCCTTGTCGCTCCGCTCTTGTTTTTAGCCTGGCAGCGTAAGTTTAGCGTGAAATATTTTATCGTATTAATGGCCACAGGTCTTATTGCTGCGCGTTTTATCATTCCGAGTGAATACTTGGCTTCTTTTCAGTCGGTTATGTGGCTAGGTGTTGGAATAGAAGGAGTACTCATTTTATTTGAACTTTCACTGCTGTTTATGCTAGTTAAAAACGTACCGCCTATTTTAAGAAGGATCAGATCAAGCACTTTGCCGCTTTTATTTTCTTTTTCGCGGGCTGTAAACGAAAAGTTCCCCAAACAAACTTTTATACACATCCTTTGTTCAGAAATGCTGATGTTTTACTATGCGTTTGGAACGTGGAAGAAGCAGCCGAGTACTGAAGGGAATACGTTTACTCTGTATAAACGCTCTAGTTTTATTACGTTTCAAATTATGATTATTCATGCGATTGTCATTGAAACATTAGGGCTTCACTGGCTGCTGCACAATACCTCTATCATTCTTTCAGTCGTTTTACTGATCCTTAATATTTATAGCATTATTTTCTTCATAGGAGATATTCAAGCATTAAGGCTTAACCCTTTACGAGTGGAAGAGGATCGCATATACATTTCGTTTGGTTTAGCTAAGCGTATGGAAATCTCTTTTAAAGATATTGAAGAAATAATAGAAGACACTCACATCCTGAAACAAAAAATACCCAGCACCACGATTGAATTTATCGCACGCGATTTTGAAACCGTTCATCCTGATCTTTTACTAACATTAAAATCTCCAGTAGAGGCGACGCTTTTTATGGGAATTAAAAAGAAATACCAGCAGGTCGCCATTCGTGTAGATGATCCACATGCGTTTAAGAAAATAGTCAAAGAACGTTTGGAGAAAGCTAAGCGGGATGAGCTGATCTAGAATTCTAGAAAGATAAGGCTTTATAGAGATATCTATAAGGTCTTTTTGCTGTTGATTAGTTACCGGACATAAATAGTGAAGTGCTAGCTGTATTTTAGTAAAATGGAAGTAATAGGTAACATAGTGAAGGGGGATAGGAATGGGAATTTTTTTAAAAGGGAAAGAGAAGTATTTAAACTCTATAGAATGGCTATCTGAAAACTCAATCCATTTAAGCAAACCAACTGAATGTACGCTGCAAGAGTTTGAATTTCTCCGTCATATCGTAAAAGATAAGAGAATTGTGTGGTTAGGGGAAAACGGTCATAACATAAGAGAACATAATATGATGAAGTCAAAAATAATAGAATTTCTACATAAAGAAATGAATTTTACCGTACTGGCATTTGAGAGCGGCTTAGCGGAATGCTACAGCGCTAATGAGTTAAAGAAAGAGTTTACAGATGAAGACTTTTTAAAAAACGCCGTTTATTCTTTATGGGCCACAAAGGAAAATATGCCCTTGTTTCAGCTGATGAAAAAATCAGATTTAAGTTTAATAGGAATAGATATTAACCCTTCTTCTAATCCTGATCTTTTCGTAAAATTTGTTCAGCAGCTGAGTCCCGTAGTGTCTGAAGACGTAATAGAAAAGATAGAATACATTGAAGCAGGCGTATATAAATGGTACTACCAGCTAGGGCAATATAAAGCAAAAAGAAAAAAAGTCCCAGCAGAAATGCTACGTGAGTTTGAAGAGTTTAAAGAAAAAGTAAGCGCGGTGATAGGAGATTTAGAAGCCTATCTACATGAAGAATACGTTTTGTATCTTGAAAATCAAGAGCTTGTATGTAAGGTTAAAATGATTATTCGATGCCTGCAAAATCGCTTGTATTTTATTAACCATATTCACCATAACCACCGAACGTATAAAAAAGTAAGAGAAAAAAGGATGAAAGAAAATCTAGAGTGGGTTTGTCAAGATCTGTATCCTGACGAGAAAATTATTATTTGGGCCCATAACCTTCATATCTTTAAACAATACAAAACGTTTACGGGATTTGAACCTCTAGGAGCAATTGTCTCTAATGAGATAAAAAAACAGTCTTATTACTTAGGCTTATTTATGTATGAAGGTGAAATACATACGGATACAGGGCAGCCATATAAAATAGAGAAGCCACCTAAAAAAAGTCTAGAGGACTATATGCATCAAGTGCAATCACCGGCCTTATTTACTGATTTCTCACAGCTTGAAAAAAACTCAGACAACAAATGGATATTTACTAAAACGATCTTTTTAGAAAGTGGTACTATGCCAACTTTATTTGTACCACGTGACCAGCTAGACGGTGCTTTATTTGTTGAGTCTGTGTCTACGCCTGAGTATCTTAAACGCAGTAAAAATAAATAAGAAATCGTAATGAACAAAGAAGAGGTGTACATTGAAAATCTATAATTTTAGTAAAGAACATGGCAAAAAAGTAGAAAAATATCAGTCGCATTTAGCTACTTACGTAAAAATGATTCAAACAAACGAAGCAGCTACGATCGGTTATATGTATATAGACGGAGAAGGAACCGTAGGATATCACGAAGCGCCTATACCTCAGTTATTTATCGTAGTCGAAGGTGAAGGGTGGGTAACAGGAGAGGACCAAAAGCGAATTTCGATTAAACGTGGAGAAGCGGCACTGTGGGAAAAAGGAGAATGGCATATGTCGGGAAGTGAAGAAGGTATGACTGCCATTGTCATTCAATCGGAGGAGCTACATCCTGAAGCATTTATGGAGATAAAAAAACAGCACGCTTAGATGACTTATCCAAGCGTGCTGCTTTTCTATAAGACTTTGAATTTTTTTAGAGCAAATTCAATACCGTCTTCACCCGATTTCTTCGTTACAAAATCAGCGGCGCTTTTTAACTTATTAGATCCGTTGCCCATCGCAATTCCAAGGCCGGCTAATTCTATCATATCAATATCATTTTCTCCGTCTCCGAATGCAATAGCCTCGGATTGATGGATGTTAAAATAGTCTAAGACCTTCAGGATAGCTACCGATTTTGTGATTTCTTCTTGAAGCACACTTACGATAAAAGGGTGCCATCTTTTAAATAGTAAATGAGGAAATCGCTGTGCATACTGCTCGGCGGTTTCCTCATTGGCATACAAGCACATTAAATAAATATCTTCGTCATAAATACGCTCATTAATTTGAGGATAATCACTGAGCGATAGCGTTTCCTTCAGGGCTTTTAAAATATTATCATCTTTAATCCCGTTCATGCTGAGCTCTTTTGTATAAAATGAAAGACCGTGATTTTGCGAGGCTGCGTATTCAAAGACTTCGTGCGCAACGTCCTTATCCATGGACAGCTTATGAATAACTTTTTCATCGTGTACAGTAAACGCTCCGTTCGCGGTAATGAGCGTATCTATACCTAATTCTCTAATTTCTTCACAGAGAGATAAAGGCCTTCCGGTAGCGGCTACGATTTTTAATCCTTTGTGCTTTAAACTTTTTACAATCTCTCGAGTTTTGGTGGAAATAGTCCCGTTTTCGTGATGAGTAAGAGTTCCATCTACGTCAAAGAATACAATTTTATAGCTCATAGTAATCTCCTTATTTAAACAGCTCGATCTTTTTTTACATTTACAAGCAGTAGCGCACAGGCAAAAATAGCAGCTACATATAAAAACGCAGAAACAACCGGTTTATGTAAAAAAGCAGTATGATTGTATGAAGAGTCATACAAATAAAGAGCCGCTAGAAATAGAAAAGGCAGTAGTTTTTTCATGTTGTCACCTCCTGGTTTTATTATACATATTTTCCTTGTATTTGTATGTAATCTTAATAAGAGTGATAGAATAATAGTATTTTATATAAGCAAAGAGAAAGAGAAGTGACGAATATGACTGTACATCACTATATAGGATCTCCTTATGAATTGCCTACAGGAAGTTTTGGCACAAAAGAAAAGTTGATTACAATCTATGAAAAAGAAGAAGATGCGTACGGTATTAGTGTTAATCGTTTAACCGACGGGTATAGCGACATCAAGCACGTATTCACCTTGCCATATATCTATGAATTATCTTGTGATACACATCCTAAATCGATAAGAGGGCTGTTTACTTATATTGAAGAACAGCTGATAGAGGGCTGTCACATTGAATTATATTCATGCTTAGACGGTGATGAAGCGGATGAAAAAGATTTAAGTCTAGATATGAGTATTAACTTAAAAACGCTGTATTTTGGAAAGTATTATAAATTAGACAAAAAGAAGTATATCTATGAATTAGGGGAAATGTTCAAATTTGAAGACAAACAATTTGTAGTGGTGGTGAAATGAGGGGATTAGCCTATAACCTTTAGATAAGAGTTATAGGCTAACCAGTTTAGGCAGACTAATATTTATAAAAAAGGCTTAATATACGGAAAGCTCAAACCAAAATAAATAACAAACGACATAAGCAAGTAACAGCCAATAACACTTCTTCTAACAGGTGTAGAAGCTTTCTTTAGCCAGCCCCAGTGCTTATCTTCATAGTCAAAAATAAAGTAATCTAAAATGATGGATAGCGTGATAATAACCGCAATTAGTAACAGGCCCATATGTATCCTCGCTTTCGGTTTATGAAATTATTACCATTTATAACAATATACCTTATTATTCCATTCATTACAAAGTAATTTTCTATAAACGGTTTATTGACACTACTAGATTATGGTAAAATTCACAGAGTATAGTAGGATCATTTTTCAAAGAAAGATGGGAAGAAGTTGGATGTCGTAAAAGAAGTGAAGCTATTAAAATATCAAATGAGTCTCATGAAGCACATGATTAACGCAGAGGAACATCCTTTTTTTATGTTTGTGATTGATCATGAATTTGAAGAAAACCAAGTAAAGGCATTTTTAAACATGCTAGGTGTGTTTAGCTGTCGAATCAAGGGTGAAGACATTTCTACCTTTTATCAAAATGATCAGCTGTTCTCTCAATTTAATCTTCCGTTGGATAAATTATATGCGTCAGAACAACCAACTTTAGAGGAATTAAAATCGGTTGTTGCTAAAATCTTTTATCAGGAATTTGAACTAGAATATTTATTGTGCAGTTTAAAGAAGCAGTGTATTCAAATGGAAGTATGTGACTTTTTATTGCAGCGTTTAAAAATAGATTTGAAATAAATAATCTAAGAGTGTGTTTAAACGTGGAAATTTTAAAAGTAGAGGAGGATAGGTGAGATGGCGCGAATTATTAATTTCTGGTCATTTATCTTTACGCTACTGTGCGTTGGTTTCTTTTTCATCGCTTTTTATTATCCAGCGTTATTGAATATCAATCTTTGTTTAGCAATTATTCTATTTTGTATTGGTATCGCAGGGTTCTTTGGAATAAACAATTGGGTATCGGCTCTGAGAAGTATTTTGACAGTAATAATTAGCGGTGGATTAATCCTAGTAACAGGGTTTATTATCTTTACCGGCTATCTTTTCTCATAGCTCGTACATAAGAAGTACAACGATGAAATTATGAATCGTTGTGGATAAGAACTTTTGTGGTGTTTACTTTGTCATTGACTTCATACAGCTTTTTAACGTATAAAAGAGGGCTACATCGTTATCCCTCTTTTAAGTAAGCTTGTTAAGTAACCAGCTGTTTTTTAACTCATTTATTTACATTCAAAAGAATAATCATTAATAATTGAATTATGTATTTCTACTATGGCTTCTCCGCCGTTATCATAACATCTTGAGGTCAAAGTTTTTATCTCTGAACTATTAAAAAAGCTAGAACAGTTAATTAATACAGAGATTACTAGTAGTAAAGTAAGTAGAACAATTATGATTTCTTTTATTCTAGATTCAACGATAGATTTAATTTTTCATTCTCCTTTGCAATTTATATTAAGAGCTATAGGCGTAGTAACAATGAGTCAGAACGTTTAAATTTCAAGAGCTTGATTTTCGGATAGTCGAAAATCAAGCTTTTATTCTTTCATATAGAAATTTCAATAACCCTATCTAAATCTCGATTTTCTTACATTTTTAATTGACCTGTTTTATTCATAGTCAACCGTTGTTCCTCCAAACATAAACGTAATAATTCCTAATATAAAGAGTAGCTGAGAAATCATGCCTACTATACTGCAAATCAGACCGGCAATCGCGAGTCCTTTACCGCTTTGATTCGTAGCAGCTATTTGATTTGATGCTTTTTTGTAGAAGATGATTCCAATAATCCCTGTAATAAACCCAATGATTGGAATAAAAATAGATACGATACCTAGAGTTAGAGAAACAATAGAGTTGGTGTTTACTTGAGGTTTTGTATTAGTTTCCAATGAATTCACTCCCTATAAATTATATTTTTTTGATTATACCATAAAAAGGAATAATATCCTTTTTCCTAATAAAAGTAGAAATTTTTAGAATTATATGTGCCCCAGTATATGTTCTATTCGTTGTTTCATCAGACGTATGAAGGTATGTGCAAAAGAAACGCAGCTTTTGACTTTCCTATAAGAAAACCAGCTTTGTAGAGTATATTTACTGAGATAGCAGATTCTGCGTCATAAAATCAATTAACCTAAATTAAGGAAAATATGATACAATAATCCATAAGGATGTGAATAAATGGAATTGTTTATACCGGATGCTTTTCTGTATGTGTCATTTGCGATTATGACGGCATTCTTTGTACATGCTGCTATTAAACTAGCTACATTTCAAACAATACATAAGCATGTTTGTCTGCAGCAAAAGGACATGTATCTCATACAAAATGTGAATCTTTTACGGGCTCAGGATCTCATAAGCTGCGTGTATTACAAATTTAAATTTATATATTCTGTTCACAGACAAGAAGCAATAGGTGAACAAGATGATGAAGGTCCGCATTCGCCAGTATTTTTTTCGTTTAACTAAAAAATACTGGAGGAATATAAATGTTAAAACATAAAAAGAAGATTTTCTTTATTGTCGTTTCCATTTTTCTACTTGCCGGCTGTGATTCAGCAAACGTGATTCAAAGTTCGCACACTCACTTTTTTGATCACTATTTTATTTATCCTTTTTCACTACTGATTTTGTTTATAGGAAATACGTGGCTTCATCAAAGTATTGGTTTTTCAATTATGCTTGTGACGGTTGGCGTACGTATGCTGCTGGCGCCTTTAAACATTCTTCAATATAAAAATCAGCTGAGCAACAAACGTATCCAGCCTCAGCTTCAAGAGCTAAAAGAGAAGTACAAAGATAAAGATCCTGAGAGTCAGCAGCAATATCAGCGTGAAATGATGGAACTTCTTAAAGAAAATGGAGCCAATCCTCTTATGGGATGCCTTCCTTTACTTGTTCAGCTTCCCGTCTTTTCAATCGTGTACTATGCGATTAGACGAATAGATGAAATTAGCGCATCATCTTTTTTATGGCTTGACTTAGGACATGCAGATCCGTATTTTATTCTTCCAATCGCGGCGGCAGTTGCTACGTACTTACAGTCAAAAGTTATGCAAAGTGATGTAGAAGGAGTGGATCAATCGCAAGCAGTGTTATCTCGAATTCTTTCGCCTCTCATGGTGCTTTCATTTGGAATCTTTTCACCATCTGGTCTTGTTTTATACTGGATGACGGGCAGTTTGTTTATGATTTTTCAGTCTTTTGTATTAAAGAAGGTTGTTCAAGAAAAAGTAGCGCTTGAAGCAAAATAAAGAGATTAAAAGGTTGCTCTGTTAGGAGCAGCCTTTTAGTGAAAGGAGGGAGCATTATGAAGAAATATATTCTTTCATTCGGCGTAACAATTGGCACCATAGCACTTTTATTTTTTATCGGCAATACATTTCATATTTCGTTACTGTCAGTTCAGTGGATTTATGTAAATGAACCAGAAAATTTTCAAATGGAAGCAAAAGGCGGTTTGATACCGGTAGCCATCGGACTTATTCTTGGTTTTATAACCGACTACGTATTAAGTGAAAAAGAAAAAAAGCAGGGTCATCAATTATAGTGAAGAAAAAAGGATCTTTTATAGCAGATCCTTTTTTTATTTGTGATTTCGCTAAATAGGTCAGGCAAGAATAGTACAGGCAGATGTTGTCATACATATTACGGTCATCAAAAACAAATGAAGAGGCAGCAAACCTTTATGTTATCATCGACTTTTTATAGTTTACTAGCTATAATTGGTATTAAATAGTCATTTTTGTAAATAAAAGGTGATTCTGTGTGCTGTCAAAATGACTAAATTAGTTACTTTCTATGACTACACCTAACTCTACTAATAGAGAAAGTGAAGTGAGCAAATGACAAATCTTTTAGAAGTTAGAAACATGGCGAAATCGTTTGGCCAAAATGAGGTTTTAAAAGATGTTTCATTTCATGTACCTCCTGGATCGATTGTGGGATTTATTGGTGATAACGGAGCGGGTAAATCTACGACGTTTAAAGCAGTACTAGGATTAATTTCGAGAGATAGCGGTACTGTCGAAATATTTGGTGAAGACAATTTGAATACAGATGCGACGATTAAAGAAGATATTGGAGTCGTGTTTGATGCGATTAATCTGCCGGTTTCTTTGACCATAAAACAGTTAAACAACGTTTTTAAGAAACTATTTAATTCTTGGGAAGAAGCTGGTTTTCACCGGTTGATTCGTTCGTTTTCGTTGCCGGAAGATAAAAAAATACATATGTTTTCGCGCGGCATGTCGATGAAATTATCTCTAGCTGTAGCGCTGTCTCACCGTGCTAAATTATTGCTGTTAGATGAAGCGACAGGAGGACTGGATCCTTCGTCTAGAGAGCAAATACTAGATGAATTAAAAGCATTTGTCAGCGATGGCAGCAGCGGAATTTTGCTTTCGTCTCACATTATGAGCGACGTCGAAAAAATAGCGAGCCACCTTGTTGTGATTAAAAACGGTGAGGTTTTATTAAATGAAGAAAAAGAGAAAGTTTTTCAAGAGTATGCAATTGCCGTTATGAATGAAGAACAGCTGAACTTACTTCCTGAAGATGTAGTAGTGGCAAAAAGAACGTATGATACGTCTGTCCGTGTACTCGTATCAGATAAGCATCAACTGCCAGATGAAACTATAACTGACCCGATGTCGATGGAAGAACTAAGCGTGCTTTTAACAAGGAGTGAAACGTAAATGAGAGGTCTATTGTTAACGAACTACTACCTCATTCACCGAAGCTTTTTGACTTACACAGCGCTCGCCATAGTTATTTCTGCGGTCATCTTTTATTTTGCGGATCCTTCATTTTACCGTATTATAGCGATGTTAATTATTTTATTAATGGCAATGCCAGCGCTTGAAGTAATCAAATTAGAAAGTAAGACCGGCTATGACAAATACGCGCTTACTCTTCCGATTAGTCGAAAAAATGTGGTGCAAAGCCACTATATTTTTTACTTTTTAATTGTCGTCAGCGGAACCATCCTATCCTATGCTGTTTTTTCAATGTATTCGCTTATTTCCAAGAGTGCAGTAGAGGATATAGTAAATATCGTTTCGTTTGGTACATTTATCGTACTTTTCGCTGGTGCACTTGCTTATCCGCTTCTTTACGTATTCGGAGCAGAGAAATCTGACGGAATAGTACTTGGAGGAGGCATGGGAGGCCTTTTCGTTGCGATTGCTTTACAGGGAGCTGTTGGCTATTTCGTCGAGATATTAGCGGCATCAAGCTTACCGATTGCTTCTTCTTTGCATGTTCCTATCTTATATACTCTTTTGGGGATGGTAATGTATATTGCTTCTTACTTTATTGCGCTGTCTATCTACCAGAAGAGAGAATTTTAGTATGAATTGGTTTTGAAGTAAAGACTACAAAGCGTTCGTTAAGGCTATTTATCAACAAATAATTCAAACAAAAAAACAGCCACAACATTTGATAAACTAAGCAAACAAGATCTCAAAAATATAACGGATGTCATTGGTGATCAAGCTTAAGTGATAAGCACTTTTACAAAAGTTAATTGTGTCCTCTATACACATGTATTATAGTAAAAGATGCAGTTTTAAAATGAGAAAGGAGATTATATGGGGAATTCGTTTAAACATGCTTCAAATGTATCAAAAACCGCTTTTATTGCTACACTGATTTTGTATATCATTATTGTAGCATCTTTTATTCCGTCAATTGTATTTGCGGGAGCTTTCTTTGCTATAGTAATTAAAATAGCAGCAGCACTTTTAATCTTAGTAACAATCCTAGGAATGATTTATTCGCTCTTCATTAAAGGCGGTCAAAAATTTCTTTTTTTACTGTTACATGCCGCTTCTTTATTTATTGTGTTGTTTAGTATCTCTGCTTTTATGCTCGCTAAAAGCGCTGAGTTGACATAGTGAAGAGGAATTACATATGCAAAAAAGGCAGGAGAAACCCTGCCTTTTTTATTTTTGTATGATTTCAAGAGGACTCGTATGTTCTGGAGAGGCACTGCTGACTATTTGGCTAAACTTGTTTAACAAGAAGAAAAGAAGGAAAAGGAAGAAAAAGGAGATGTGATAATTTGGAAATGATCATAACCTTGGAAGCTGCGGGTTTTTCTAACTTTATCCTGTTATAAAAGAGGAGAGATTAATACAATGAAATGGTACAAGCACGCGCTCATTCCTTTAGCTATAGGCCTTTTAAGCTTCGTATGTTTTATGATTTATAGTAAAGCAGCAGGAAATACGAGTCTTCAGCTAAACCAGGCGCTGTTTATTTCAATAGGTATAGGTATTGGAGCAGTCCCGGTCTCATTTTTTGTAGAGTACCAAAAGAACAAAGAAAATAAAAAGTTTCATAGCTAAGTTATTTACGGAATGGCCCCTAGTTCTTTATTTTGTTGGAAAAGGTGGCGTATTTTATATCTGTCTAGTCCTCATGAACTAACCTATTGATATGTTAGTATTAGATGAAACAATTTTTTTAGGTGTTAAAGTCTGTAATCTACGAAATTCATGTAACTAAGCATCCCATGGATTCGAATGTAATTAAATCAACGGGGATAGTCCTGGAGTTCACTCGTTAATTCTTCTACACTGTCAAATTATGTTGATGGAACTCTGCACACATCTCGGCTGAATCCTATTAAAGAGCTGAAAAGCCACTAATTACTATCAGTGGCCTAGAGAAATCCTTATTATCGCTGTTCTGATTCAACCAAAATTTTAACTTGGTTTTTTTCCTTAATCAGGCTTTCGAATCCTTCTTCAATTACATCGTCTAGAGCTATCTTTTTCGTTACTAACTTTTCGGCTGAGAAGTAGCCTTTTTGCATGAGAGATAATACCGCTGGGAACACGTTACGATAGCCAATGATTCCTTTAACAGTTCGTTCTTTAATTACAATATCATTTGGTAGGATTTCTGCTCCTTTTTCCCATATGCTAACGATAATAGTTTCTCCACCAATTCCTGTAGATTGGATTGCTTGACGTAATACAATAGGTACGCCTGTTACTTCAAAAGATACATCTACGCCACTGTCAGTTAATCTACCAATTTCAGCTACCGTATCTTCAACTTCAGCAGGATTGATGATGATTGCTCCTAATTCTTCTGCTTTCGCTTGTCTTTCTGGAGATAATTCAACTGCATAAATATCGGTTGCACCTGCTGCTTTCAACGCTTCAATGACAAGAAGTCCAATGGGGCCACATCCAAATACAGCAACTTTGTCTCCTGCTTTCACTTTACTTGAACGTACTGCATAAAGAGCTACTGCCGCTGGTTCTACTAGAGCACCTTGTTCATAAGATAAATCATCTGGAAGTTTGAATAAAAGTTCTTCGTCTACAGCAACATATTCACTAAGACCTCCACCGCCTCCGGCTAAACCTAAGAATCCCATTTGTTCATCTAGGTTATAAGCACCTTGGTGTCCATGTGTAGCAAAGATTGGCTCAACTACCACACGATCACCCACTTTATAACGAGTTACACCTTCTCCAATCTCTACTACTTCACCTGAGAATTCATGTCCAAGGGTCACTGGAGCAACCTCATTAGTGAGAGGGTGCGGTCTATCAACTGGAATAAAGATGGGACCGCCTAAGTATTCATGCAAATCACTACCGCAAATTCCACACCATTTAACTTTCATTTTTACCTGACCAGCCTGTACAACCGGTTCATTTATTTCTTCAAGACGAATATCTTTTTGATTATGCCATCTTAGCGCCTTCATATACTACATCTCCTTGTGTCATTTCTTTTACTATACCTATAAGTATACAATCAGATATGCTTATGGTAAATTTAGTTAATATTAACGATTGTTAAGTAATACTTAACTAAAAGAAAAAGAGGGCATTATGAATATTGAACAGTTAAAACATATGGTGGAAATAGATAAAACGGGTTCACTAAAAGAAGCAGCTAATAATCTGCATATTACGTTACCTGCACTAAGCCAATCTATAAAAAATTTAGAGAAAGAACTAAATATAATGATTTTTCATCGTTCTAGAAGAGGATCTATTCCAACTGAAGAAGGTCATAGGTTAATTGAAAAGGCCAATTCTGCTTTATTGAAAATTCAAGAATTTATGGATGAAGCAGAAGCGTATACAAATACAATGAATGGTGAAATAAAGATTGCAACCTACCCAGGACCAATGGAGATTCTCGTTCACTTAATAACAGAAATTAAAAGAGAATATCCGAACATAAAGGCTTCTGTCTATGAAAATAGCACCGAGTATATTATAGATAAAGTTCTAGAGGGGGAGGTAGATGTAGGTTTTATTACTTATACAGAAAAAGAAGAAACAAAGTATCGGAACTTGGTATTTAAAAAGTTATTAGATGGCCATATGGTAGCTGCAGTAAATAAGAAGTCGCCATTAGCCAAACAAAGACTCATTACTGAAGAGATGTTGCTCAACCAGCCAATTGTTTTATATAACGATAAATATATTCAGGAATTTATGAAAGGCTTTAGTTCATTACCATTTGATATCTTGTTTACTACCAATAATGTAGATACAATTCGTAATACATTGGAAAATAATACGGCAATAAATATAGGATTTGACTACGCATTTAAAACAGATGCCGGCTTATCTAGAAGTGATCAATATGTAGTCGTTAACTTTGCTCCTCCGCATTACAAAACTTATTCTTTTGGCTACTTTTATAACGCTAATAATGGTCTTTCTAGAATAATAAGAGAATTCTTAAAGCGGATTCATAGAACTATAGTAAATAACGAATTATAAAGAATAAAGGTTAAAAAAGAATTATTTCAGAGAGAGGGAAATGTGTGAAACGTCATTTAACCTTAATTTTATCGTTATGTAGTAGTTTACTTGTTTTTTTATTGTCACTGTTTCAATGGGATTTAGATGATCGGATAGGGAAATACGTAAGTCCGTATATATGGTTATTCTTTGTCATTCCTTTCTTTTTACTACTAACGCTGTGGACAGGAATTTATCTGTTTAGCAGTAGAAAGTGGCTGCCTTTAGTCATTCAAGTGATAACCGTTGTGCTGTGGTTCTTCATTCCGTTTGAGCAGCTTAATTTAGACATAAACTTTAAACTCCATCAGCAGAAGAGAGAAGAAGTGGCAGCTAAAATACAAAAAGGTATTCTGAAACCGGATGAAACCAACTACCCATCGTTCCATTTTTTACCCAATGAACCCGACCTCTCATCTCTAGTTGATTTACCGAAAGAGTACGTGAGCGTATCTAGAGGTCGAGATGAGGTCGCAGTAGAAACCAAAGGAAAGACAACCTCCGTACTTTTCTTTACAAACCTTGGGATCTTAGGTCATTTCTCAGGCTTTGTGTATGACCCAAACAACCGTAAACCTTCATCGGGCGATTTTGGTCTGAAGTTTGAAGAAATAAAAAAGTTACAAAGGAATTGGTATTATATATCTTATTAGTAAAAAAACGAGCCTGAGACAAACGTATGTTAGCTCAAGTGAAAAACGGACCCTTGATCAACATGTTTGATGGGTGGTTCGTTTTTTTTGTTAGGATGAACGTAGATTTCACCTGTTTAGATTTCTTGCTTTATTCATTACTAAGAAGCGCAGTTTAGTTGAAAAATAACTAAAAGAATAAAAAGTGAGAATTTTTAAGAAAATTTTAATAACTGTCTAAGAAAATTCTAATTTCTCCTTTATTTTTTTGTAAGTTGTCTCCTTTAAAATGAAAGTAATCGAGTAGCCCACCTTATTTTGAATGGTTGAAAGCTCAATAAGGTTGTATGACGAAAATACGAATGGGTAACCTCACTACTTAAAATGGAGGCTGATGTACACTTATGAATCTAGAGGTTTTTCGAAATTACTCCTTGCAGCATTTGAAGAAAGATATACTATCGGGTATTGTTGTTGGCATTATAGCTATACCTTTAGGGTTAGGATTTGCGATAGCTTCTGGAATATCGCCTGTTACAGGACTTTATACAACGATTGTAGCGGGCTTGCTAATTGCTATTTTAGGTGGATGTAGGTTTCAAATCGCGGGACCTACCGGTGCATTTGTTCCTGTTTTATTAGGGATTGTGTTGCAATATGGCTATGAAAACTTATTAATTGCCGGCTTTATGTCCGGCATTCTCCTCATTATCTTTGCGCTATGTAAAGTAGGAGCTTTAATCAAGTATTTTCCGTCCTCTATTATTATAGGATTTCAGTCGGGAATCGCGCTGATTATCTTTAGCGGGCAGATACCAAACTTCCTTGGGCTGCACGCGATTGACAAATTTCAGTTTTTTCATTTGAATATAAAAGAGATCTTTGGTAATTTACACTTCATCAACATCTATAGTATCGCTACAGCAGGATTGTGCTTAGCTACGATTTTAATTGTTCTTTACTTTTCGCCTAAGTCGCTGGGAATGTCTTATTTACTCGGAATTATTGTATCAACGGGCTTGGCATCTTTTTTCTTTTCCAATCAGTTTGAAACCATTGGTTCCATTTACGGAGAGATACCTCGTCATTTTCCGGCGCCAGCGTTTCCAGATATAACAGTGGAGAGGGTGGTCACTCTTTTACCTTCTGCATTTGTCATTGCTATACTTGTAGGGTTACAGTCTTTACTGACAGCTCGTGTTGCAGATGAAATGACAAAATCAAAGCACAGCAGCAAAAAAGAACTGATTGGACAGGGAATCGTAAACATGGTAACGCCAATGTTTTCAGGTATTCCCGCAGCAGGAGAAATTGCAAGAACGGTTACCAATATTAAAAACGGCGCTTCATCTCCAATCGCAGGAATCACGCACGCTATCTTTGTGTTGATTGTGCTCTTGGTGCTTGCGCCGTACGCTTCATACGTGGCGCTTGCCAGTCTCGCTCCAGTTTTGATGGTCGTAGCGTGGAATATAAGTAAAAAAGAACAGTTTGCAAAAGTGATAAAAGAAAGATCATTTCATTCGCTGGTTTTACTCACGACTTTTTTGTTAACGGTATTTACAAATTTGACAGTAGGAATAGCCGTTGGATTATGCCTGTGTGGTGTACACTTTATGGTGAAAAAGAGTCAAGAAAAACAAAAGCTATTAAGAAAAACTGGTTAATGTAAGCATATAAAATAATACGCGTAAAAACCCCCGCTGTAGGCTTAGACAGTGGGGGTTTTAGTAGTAATGAAAAAGACTATCTCAATTACTTTCCTTCAAACCAACAGCGGGCGTTATCAAAAAGCATGTGCTGAATCTGCTGTTCGGTTACGCCTTTTCTTTTTAATTCCGGCACGACTTCTTCTAACACAAAGCTCATTGACCATTTTGGAAAACGTTCTTCAATTACGCCTTCTGGAAACCAGTCCATTGTACAGCAGTAGTCTTGTGATAGAAACATGCGGTTTGAGTATCCTTGTTTGGCTAACTCAATGACCGTGTTATTTCTATTTTCAGTTGAACATTCTCTTGTTAAACCGTAGCGGTCCATTCCAATAAAAGCCCCTTGATTTAAAATGTTTGAAATATATTCAAGGTTATCCGTATCTCCCGTATGTCCAATCAGAATTTGATTTGGATTAGCACCTTCTTCAAGTAAGATATCAAGCTGCTTTAAGCCTGTGCCGCTTGTCGGATGTGAATGGGTCATAATCGGCACGCCCGTTTTTTTATGAGCTCTTGCGACGGCACGCATTACTTTTTCTACATCGGCCGTTACGCCAGGTGCATCCGTAGCGCATTTTAGAAAGCCTGCTTTAATCGACGTGTTTTGAATGCCGACTTCGATATCTCGAACAAACAGATCTGCCATATAGTCAATGCTACGAGTTTGAAAATGGGTAGGGATGTAGTTATACGTATAAATTCCCGTAGCTGCGATGATTTGAGTGTCCGTTTCACGGGCAATTTTTTCAATAAAACGAATATCTCGCCCTTGTTCCATCACCGTAGGATCACAGATGGTTTTGACTCCGAGCTTCTTTGCGCGATTTACTTGTTCGACTGCTTTTGCCATTTCTTGTTTTTCATCATATAAATGAGGAAACTGTGCGTGAACAGATTCAGAACGAACGCGCATATGCTCATGAATTAACGTTAGCCCTAGTTCTGACGCGTTGACTGGGCCTGTTACAGAATTGATAAATGTCATAGTATGATTCCTTTCATAATCTACTTGTAAATTGAAAAGCGGGTGACCAGGTACATTTTTAATTTAATCTGTTTTATTTTTATATATGGACTACCGTTATAAAAAACACATATTGCATTATACAACATATTTATTGTCTTACACAACAGGCGGTACTTTTACTCCCTATGACAAAAAATCCTTCTTTCCAAGCAGAAAGAAGGACCATTCATATTGATCATTACCCAGCATTTACGCTGTAATGATCACCGTTTAATTTACGAAATTTTAGATAGCTGCCAACTCTCCAAATAACAATATATATAAAGGCTAGCGTCATCGTTAAGACCGCGAAGTCTATCGAATCTAACCCTTTAAAGTACTGGCTCAAAGCCATTCTTATGAAGATAATAGCAATAATCACATATTTAAAATTTTTATTTGGCTTTGAGTAAATGAAGCCGTCTTCTCTTACTTCATAGTCCGTTTGGCTAAGCATAATGAGCCCGAATATAACACCTAATACACCAGCAATCAGCATTTCCCAGTAGGGTGGTAAGTGAAAGGGCTGGCCCGGTATGTGCATCAGCTGACTTAGACTAAGGGAAAATGCAATCAATATGAAAAAAATAGGTGCTAATATACCAAGTCCATTCTTTTTAATGGGCTTATTTTTCTTTTTCATCTTTCTCCAAATAATGAGTCCAATAAGAGCGATAACAAATATATAAATAAGCAGCATTTCCATCGTTATTTTGCCTCCTTTTTTATTTCTACGTTCGTACAATCCACTATTTAGTATAAACAATAAAAGGATGAAGATAAAAGTGCATTCTTTCATTTTTTACACATGAGAATTCTCACTATTTTTTATCACTGCCCTTGTAGGTTTTGGTATACGCCACATTAACTGTTTCTTTCTTTTTTACCACAATATGTTAGAATTGTAGAAAACGAGAAAACATAGTGCAAGCAGGTTCCGTTTACACGCTGCCATAGTTATAGAGGTGAATGAGTTGAGGTTAGGAAATCAGCTAGAAAAATTAAGAGAAGAACAAAAAATGTCTCAAGAAGAGGTTGCTAAGCAAGTGGGTGTATCTGTACAAAACATACATAAGTGGGAAAATAATCAGAGCTACCCTGAGATCCAGCATCTTTTAAAGTTAGGGGACATCTATGGAACAACCATTGATGAATTTATTAAAAGTGATGCTGCGTTACAAAACAAAATAAACATTAGCGAAGAAGAAAAAGAAGACGACGATGAACTGCTTCATCCAGGTTTTTATATCGGAATTGGTATTATGTTTCTTGGTACTTTTCTTAGCTTGATTATCGGCAATCTTACAATCACCATGGTGACCAACATCGCTGGAATGCTAATTGCTTGTTTTTATAAAGGTATCTTAAAACTTTTAAAAGACGTCAAAAAAGATTTTTATGAACAAGGATAAAAGCGTAAGCTATCTGATGAAATAGCAGAAAAATAATGAGGTGTACCGTGTGAAAGAATTAAATGTGAGTTTTATGACCCTATCTTTTTTATGTTTAGTAAGCTATTACTTGTTTCGAGTAGGAGCATACGCTTTAGCCAATAGGTATATAGACAAAACGCCTGAAGGAAGTGTTTCCAATTTGGCGCTTAGTGTACTTGTTAGAGGGGGTAAAAAAATGGAGGTTAGTGATTATGTCACGTGGGCAGGGTTTTGTGTATTTTTGAACCTTGTGTAGTCAAATTAAAAAAGTAAGGAACTATCTTCTTATTTTAAAAGGAAGAAGCGCTGTCTCACATGGTCTTTGAGCTCAAATGATACAAGGGTGAAAACATATAAAATCCTTAAAACGAATAGTATAGGTTATCAATGAAACCTAAAGCAAAAAGGTGGCGTAGTGATGATCAAGTCAAAGCTTTTGTGGAAAGTTATTGGCCTAGAAATCTTAGTTATCTTTTGGTTTGTGGTAAACGGTGCATACGTGAGCATGACGCATCCTACTACACATTATCTTCAGTTTTTAGGAATCATCCCTTTGGCGATTGGAATAGCATTTTATCTAACAAAAACAAAAAAGTGGCCGCATTTTTTCTCCTTTCAACAAAACATGTCGTTTAGAACGAGAATCCTGTTTCTTTCTCCGCTTCTTTTGTATTTGCTTATTATCCTCATTGGCAACAAAGGTGTACACGGAAATTCCATTGTTGATCTTATTCTTGTTTTGCTTACCCAAACTCTAGTCATAGCATTTGTAGAAGAGATGGTATTTAGAGGATTTATCCTTAATCTGCTTTTAGCAAAAAGCTATAAAGTGGCGGTTCTTCTATCATCGTTCCTATTTGCTTTTACCCATAGTTTGAATATGCTAAGCGGTCAATCCGTAGCAAATACAATTTTTCAAATTTTATTTGCATTTGTTATTGGGATGGTACTGGCTTTGCTGATCGTTAATGGTCAATCGATTGGAATTACGATTGTATTCCACGGCTTAAACAATTTTCTCCAGTTTACAAGCCCTGTTGACGCTAACGATTCTTTACTCGTTAATTACGCGATGCTTTTATTTTTAAGCGGATATGCTTTTTATTTATGGAATCGACAATCTACTTTATCTGTTTCTCATAATCAAGTTAGTGGCTAATTAAAAGAGGCTGGGACAAAAGTAGTTTAGTTAAAGGTGAATCCGAACGAGGAATGGAGATTCTTGATGGAGAATCAAACTCGTTCGGGTTTTTTTGTTATTGTGATGAACGTAGGTTTCGTTTATGTGGGTGGGTGCTTCTAGCGGTTGATTGGAGGGCAGGGCGAAGACTCCTGCGGGAAAAGCGGAATAGGTGAGACCCCGCAGGAACATAAGTGACGAGGAGGCTCACCGGCCGCCCGCGGAAATCAACAGCGGTGTAGCAAGTGACCTATACTAGCTCTTTTCTCCAATTTGCTCGCCTGTAGATTGAATTGCTTTAGTTGTGTCTCACTCTCTTTTTAGAGTTCCGAAGCAGGTATTAATCTCTCCAAAGCTGAATAACTCTTATGACTAATAATGCTGCTAAATTTAATTGGTTGAGATCTTATTAAACGCAAAAGGGGAGAAAGATATGTTTGAAGAAAAGGTAGGTATTATTACGGGTGGAACGTCGGGGATTGGTTTAGCAACAGCGGAATTACTCGCAAAAGAGGGCATGCATGTTGTGATCGCTTCTAGAAATAGTGAAAAAGGAGAAGAAGCTCTTTCTAGATTAAGAAAGTGGTCTCCTCGATCTCTTTTTATCAAAACCGATGTAACGAATAGTCAAGATGTTAAAAACCTTGTTAGCCAAACATACTCTACATTTGGAAAAATTGACGTGGGCTTTAACAATGCGGCTAACACAGAGGCGTCCTCTAGTGCTACGCATGAATTCAAAGAAGAAGACTTTGACCATTTGATCAACGTTACGTTAAAAAGTGTATGGCTTTGTATGAAGTATCAGCTGCAGGTAATGACCAAACAAAACAGCGGTGTAATTGTAAATACATCATCAATGGATGCGATTTTATGTTCAGCGGGGACTGGCGTATATGCGGCTGGGAAAAGCGGTGTGATCGCTTTAACGAAATCAGTTGCTCAAGAATATGGCCATCAAAATATAAGAATTAACTCTTTTTGTCCAGGCGCATTTCGTACGCCTATGTTAGAAGAAAGATTTTCAGACCTATCTTCAGAGGAAAAAGCAAAGCTCAATGAATCCTATCAAAAGCTAAACGCGCTAGGCAGAATTGGTGATCCGCTTGAAGCGGCAAAAGCAGTAAAGTGGCTTCTTTCGGATGACGCTTCTTTTGTTACGGGTCAAAATATTATTGTAGATGGTGGAATTGGGTTTAGGTTTGAGTAAGATTAATGAAATAAAAAGGTATTTAAGGGGGTGTGTATGTCTTTTATTCTAACTAATTGTATGGCCATTAGTATAATGTTTGTGATACTACTTTTTGTAAGTATCGTATGTAACAAAAGAATAGCTGCTCTTTTTAGTTCCTTAGTTACTGTATTATTCGGTTTATTTTTACTTTTTTACGCTTTTGCCAACGTAAGCGGGTTTGATGCTCTAGACATTCAAATAAAAGGTTTGATGATTATCGGAGAAGGTTTGATCTTACTCGTTATTACAAGTGTATTCATTTCCGTCCAAGAGGCAAAAAAGAAAACTCTCTAAAGTCAGAAATAAAATAGCTGCTAAAGGCGGTGGTGGAATGGCAATTGGAGTTGCATTACTTGTTTTAGTATTAGGTCTGATGTTTGCAAGCGGACTAAGCCAAGGAAAATCAGCAAAAAGAAAATATATAGTGTGGGGAACAACAACCATATTGATTATAGCTCCATTCTTTTCATGGGCCGTTTCAATTTTGTTTGCGGTTAGCCAGGAAGAAGGGTTTGCAGGAGTTGCATCAATGATGTTATTGTTTCCGTTTTTCTTTTTAATAGGACTTGTTACGCTGTTAATCGGAATCTTTAAAAAAGAGAGTGTGAATAAATCTGTTTAGGAATAGGGGGAGAGCTATCAAAAGTTCAACTGATGGTAATATTCCTTCAAAATAAATAAAGTGAAATCTGTAATCTATTAATAAAAATGCCATTTTGAGTTAATTGAATTAAAATAGTGATAAAGCTAACCCTACTAAGTTAGCTTTATCACTTCATGGCGTTTTTCGATTTTCTCGATTTCTTTTTTTATCTTTTAATAATGCTTGCTTATTTTCTTTTACCAGCTCTTCGAATGATTTTCTTTGTTTAAACAAACTAACACTTCTTTCTGACTATCGTGTTTTTGAATCATGAAGGTAAACGTACTGTTATTTATCCTCGGCATTAAAATGAAACGATTTCTCAGATTTTTGCGATAACGACGGTAGCTAAAGAGTTTCCTACGACATTTAATGCTGAACGACCCATGTCTACAAAGAAATCAACTGCTAATAACAAAGCGACGCCTTCTGCAGGTAAGCCAATTTCTTTAGCAGCAGCCAACAGCACAACTATGACAGCTGAAGGGACGCCTGCTAATCCTTTCGTCATAAGCATTAATAAACCAATGATCACAACAATTTGTTCAAGACTAAGAGGTAGGTTATATACATTGGCAAGAAAGATAATAGCTACACTGATATAGATGCTAGCTCCATCTAGATTAAAAGAGTAGCCGGTTGGTAATACAAACGAAGTGACAGAACGTGACACTCCGAACTTTTCTAATCGATGAATGAGCAGCGGCATAGAAGCCTCTGAACTGCGCGTTGTAAACGTTAATAAAATTAAATCTGCCGTTCTTTTTAACAGTTCTTTATAAGGGATACGGAAAATAAGTGCGATAATCGGAAACACCACAAATGCCGTAATAGCAAAAGATAAATACGTAATACCTACAAATTGACCTAAAGAAAGCAAGCTGCCAATCCCGTATTTAGCCACGCTAAAAGAAATAAATCCAAATACGCCAACTGGAGCAAATGATACCGCGTATTCGACTACTTTGAACATCGCTTGTAACCATGCTTCAAAGAATGTAATAACCGGTTTGGCTTTCTCCTCAAGTGATGTAAGAGCTAATCCTACAAAAATGCCGAAGAAAATAATCGGCAACAGCTTTCCTTGTGCCATTGCTTCTACGATATTACTTGGAATAATACTTAAGAAAAACTCTCCAAAGTCGATGCCTTTTGCCAGGTTTCCTAACGAAGAAGTATCCACTGCACCTACATGCATATGTCCACCTACATTTGTTACTTTAGCAATGAGTATTCCTAGTATAATCAATACTGTAGTCACAATCTCAAAATAGAGAAGAGTTTTAAATGCTACTCGTCCCAGCTTTTTTGTATCATGCATCCCCGTTATTCCTAATACAATCAGTGGGAAAACAAGAGGGACAATGACCATTTGAATAAGCTGGATAAACGCTTTTCCTAGTATCTCTAACTTCAAACCAACTTCTTTACTAACGTATCCCACGATCAATCCAAGAATTAATCCAATAATTACTTGTACTCCTAAATTAAGTTTAAATTTCTTTTTTGCAGCCATCTGTCTAATTCTCCTTGTAGTGTAGTATTGTTTATGTTTTAGTAACTTTTAAGAATTAGACAAGTACAAATACTTTTATTGCGTTTACTCACTACCGAAAGTGCATTCACCTTAACTACCTCCTTCAAATATCTTTTTACATACTAAAACAATTATTCCTATAAGTAAAGTGTGAATTTCGTTTATTTTTTACGTTTTTATCTAAAATTACTGGGATTAATTCTAAAAAAAGTAATATAAATAAAGACGAAAAAAGCACAAAAACCCCAATTTAATAGGGTTTATGTGTTTTTATTAATGACTAATAACATGATGGAGATATCATACCTTATAATTCTGATAAAAATACTATAAATTATATTTTATATATGGTATTATGTTTACAGAATTTAAAGGAGTGTGTATGATGCCGTTTAGTTATGTTTCTCACTTATATTGTCCTAAATGTAAAAAAGAATATAGTCCAAAAGAAAAACATCAATTATGTGAATGTGGCTCACCTTTATTAGTAGCGTATGATTTAGAGAGATTGAAAGCTAACCTGACTCCAGAAGCTGTTCAAAGCAGAGAACCAAATTTATGGAGATATCATGAATTGCTTCCAGTAGAAGATCCTAAAAACGTCGTTTCCTTAGGTGAAGGCATGACGCCGCTTATAAAAATGCCTAAGCTAGGTAAAGAAATGGACATTCCAAACTTATATATGAAAGATGAAGGCATTATTCCAACGGGATCATTTAAAGCTAGAGGCGCCGCTGTAGGGGTGTCAAAAGCAAAAGAACTGGGCGTTGAACAGTTAGCGATGCCTACGAATGGGAACGCCGGAGCCGCTTGGTCGCTTTATTCGTCACGCGCTGACATAAAAGCAACCGTTGTAATGCCAAAAGATGCGCCTGTTATTACACGAAATGAGTGTGCTGTCGCTGGAGCTGACCTTTACTTAGTAGATGGACTTATTAGCGATGCGGGTAAAATTGTCGGTGAGGCTATTAAAGCCTGGGGTCTTTATGATGCTTCTACGCTTAAAGAGCCGTACCGAATCGAAGGTAAAAAAACAATGGGACTGGAAATTGCTGAACAGTTTTCTTGGAATCTCCCTGATGTGATTTTATATCCAACAGGAGGAGGGGTTGGTTTAATCGGCATCTATAAAGCGTTAAATGAATTAAAAGAGCTTGGCTGGATTAAAGGTGATCTTCCTCGTTTAGTTGCGGTACAAGCTGAAAACTGTGCGCCTATTGTAAAAGCATGGAATGAAAGAAAACAAGAATCTGAATTTTGGCCGGATTCTTCAACCATTGCCTTTGGGATTAACGTACCAAAAGCAATCGGAGACTTTCTTGTTTTAGAAGCTGTATACAATACAAATGGATGCGCGATTGCGGTCGACGAAGATAAAATTGTGGAAGAACAAAAAAAGGTTGCACAGCTTGAAGGTTCGTTCATTTGTCCGGAAGGCGCTGCTACATTTCTAGCTGCACGCCGTTTACGAGAAGAAGGATGGATCAAAGAAAACGAAACGGTTGTGGCTTTAAATACAGGGCTTGGAGTTAAATATCCAAACACGGTAGATATTGAAGTCCCTGTTTTAGAGCGAAATGGCAGCCTTACTAAAAAATAAAGCAAGTAAAAAAATAGATCTTCTTCTAAGCGAAGGTCTATTTTTTTATGTTAACGCAGATAAAACGTTTACTAAATGTAAAAAAATGTAATAAGTGTGAATCTTTATGTTCAAAACTATACGGGTGTATTTAGGTTTAAAGTTCGTCTTATGGGGTATCTAAGAGAAGAAAGAGAGTATCTTTCTATCCGGAAAAACAGCGTGGTGAGGGAGTGGAGCTGGCATATTACGCAAGTTGAAGAATATGCCAAAAGTAGCACTATAAACCAGCCTGCTTTTACAGTAGAAAACTTACTTGAAGCCACGAATGATTATACGGAGAAAGGAGTTGAATTTTTATCCCTCGAATCCCAGCCAACTCTTAAAGTTTTATTCTATGGACCGAATCATCCATTGCTGCACTTGTTAGAACGAGCTTTATATTTATTTTAAGGCTACATAATTTTTGTAATAGAAACAGGGTATCTATTACAAAAATAAAGCTTATATCTAATGGGTTGTAACAATAATTGTCAGATAACCTGAGTGGAAATTGCTACCAATAACATTGTGAATGCGCTATCTTTAACAACAAGTTACTATTTCAGCGACTGTAATTCCATCGAAAACGATCCCTATTTTAGGTGAAAATCGTTTTTTAAATAGCAATAAATTGTACGTTGAAATAAAAAAAGTTTATTTTGGTTTTAATTCATTTATTTGTTAGCGTTCCTTCCTCAGCATTTTTTGGCTTCAATCCCTTTAGCCATAACCTTTTTTAATATTTAACATCACATGAATAGTTTTTGTTTTTTACTTAAAAATAAAGAGAGTTACAACACATTTAAGTGTGAAATACAGTAAGTCAAATTTGACTTTACTACTCAGTCTTGTATAATCGTATACCGCGGAGGTGACGTAATGAAATGAAGTTTAATAAGAAAAAAATTAACGTCGTAGATATTGACAAAGCTAAAAAAAGCGTCTTTGCTACAGGAGTAGGAAACGCGATGGAATGGTTTGACTTTGGCTTGTACTCATATTTAGCCGTAATTATTAGTCAAAACTTTTTTAGCGCAGTTGAAAATGATCAGCTCAAATTAGTGTTCACATTTGCTACATTTGCGATTGCCTTTTTAATGCGTCCATTAGGCGGTGTTATATTCGGTAGAATTGGGGACAAGTTAGGAAGGAAAGTCGTTTTAACCACCACCATTATTTTAATGGCCTTTTCCACGTTACTCATTGGGTTATTACCTACATATGATCAAATCGGTATATGGGCACCCATCCTTTTATTAATTGCACGAATCATTCAAGGTTTTTCAACTGGTGGTGAATATGCTGGTGCGATGGTGTATATTGCAGAATCGTCTCCAGATAATAAGCGAAATGTGCTTGGAAGTGGACTAGAAATCGGTACACTTGTTGGTTATATTCTTGCTTCACTGCTAGCTAGCTTACTATTTTTTATTCTGTCGGATAAACAAATGGCCTCATGGGGCTGGAGAATTCCCTTCTTATTAGGATTGCCTTTAGGACTTATTGGTTTTTATTTACGAAGAAGTTTAGGGGAAACACCTATTTTTGAAAATGAACTTTCCAATGAAGACGAAGTTGAAGAAGAAAGCTTCCTCTCTATTTTAAAAAATCACAAAAAAGATGTGTTTGTTTGTTTCGTAGCCGTGGCTTTCTTTAACATCACAAACTATATGCTATTATCGTACATGCCTTCTTATTTGAATGAAATTATTGGTTTATCAAACACAGTTGGTACGGTATTAATTACGGCAGTTATGATTTTAATGGTGCCGCTTGCTCTTATGTTTGGAAAACTGAGCGACAAAATCGGAAACAAGAAAGTTTTCTTAATCGGTTTAGGCGGATTGAGCTTACTGTCAGCCTTTTCGTTCTATTTAATCAACTTAAATGGTTTAGTATTTGTTTCAATCGGTATTCTTATTCTAGGTGTTTTACTTGCTACGTATGAAGGAACAATGCCAGGAACGCTGCCAACAATGTTCTACACAGATATTCGCTACCGTACATTAGCGATCACGTTTAATGTTTCAGTTTCTATCTTTGGTGGAACGACGCCATTGGTTGCGACATGGTTAGTTCACGCAACGGGCAATCACTTGGCTCCAGCGTTCTATTTAACGATTGTGAGCATCATTGGATTCTTCGTAATCTTGTTCCTGTTTGCGAACACGGCAGGAAAATCACTCAAAGGTTCATACCCAACGGTTGCTTCTAAATCTGAATACAATGAAGCCGTTGAAAATCCAAAAGATTCATTATGGTGGCACACAGAGCAAACAGAAAAATAAAGTAAATAAACAGCAGCTGCATTAACTGCTGCGCAAAATATGAACACTTAAAAAGAGCCTTCTCCTTGTATCGCATAGAGAAGGCTCTTTTTATCATTCAATCATTTATCCCATTCCCTGTATTTGCTATCTTTGATTCTGTATGTTACGATTAAGTTAATTATTTTTGTTCGGTATAAGATTGAGAGAAGAGAAATGTCTTCCATAGAATTTTTTATCTTAAGATAGTATGGTTGGACAAGGGTAGTAATACAAGCGTGGAGTATTCCACACCAGGAGGCAACAATTATGGAACAAGGTACAGTGAAATGGTTTAATGCAGACAAAGGCTTCGGCTTTATCGAAATTGAAGGAGGAGACGATGTATTCGTACATTTCAGCTCTATTCAAGGTGAAGGCTTTAAATCATTAGAAGAAGGTCAAAAAGTAACGTTTGACATCGAACAAGGCCAACGTGGAGCACAAGCTGCTAACGTTCATAAAGTAGCATAATTAAAACTAAAAAAGACTCCACATAGGGGTCTTTTTGCTTTGGATTTTAATAATTTAAAAAGATTACGTAAAAAATAAGTAGAGACATTGGAGACAGAATGCTATCAATGCAAAGCTACCTATATGTAAAATCCCGTGTCCCAAAAAATAGAAAAAACCCCCTTATGGTTATAGAACTGTATACTTTAGGAGTACATATACGCCTGAAGGTCTCAAAAATAACTATCCTTCGCTGGATTAACACATTATATTTCCCGATAAATAAAGTTAAAAATTTGATTATTTTTGATACGAGAGAGGATGAGGAATATGAGTATAAGCTTATTTTCCAATGGAGAAATTGTAAATATAAAAGCATCTAATGAAAAAGTGATCATCTTAAAAAGCCATTACGTAAAAAATATGAAAAGATACTCTTATACAGTGGATAAATATCCAAGTACGTTTTTCTTTGAAGAAGAATTAATGAAACATGAATAAATATTGATTTATAGTTTGGATTTTGCCTATACTGTGCTATACTGAATTTACCATTTGTATTACCGATTACTATTTTTGTATTAATAAGCCCTATTCCTCGGTGGATAGGGTTTTATTATGACATTTTCAAGGAAATGAAAAAGACAGACTCCATGGAGTCTGTCTTTTTATATTTATGATGGATTACGCTTTTTGAACGTTAGAAGCTTGAGGGCCGCGTTGACCTTGTTCTACGTCAAATGTAACTGCTTGACCTTCGTCTAAAGATTTGAAGCCTTCGCTTTGGATTGCTGAGAAATGTACAAATACATCGTCTCCGTTTTCGCGTTCGATGAATCCAAAACCTTTTTCTGCGTTAAACCATTTTACTTTACCTTGTTCCATAATTGTTGCCTCCTAGTGTGACACGCACACATTGTATTACTATCCTTGCTCAAATCTATAGACGAAAGTTATGTAACTTATCAATCTTTGCCGAACAAAAATAATTCTTCTTAAACTTAACAGAAATAGGGACTTATTGCAAGGGTAGAGTCTGTACAGCTACAATTTCTCTTTTATCTATGTTTGCACTATGTGAGCTAAAAAACGATACGTAAGCCTCCTTAGTTCAAATAAAGAGAATGTTTGTGGTACACTTAAATAGTAAAAAACATTTAAAAGTGAGGAATTATATGAACACAACTAAAAAACATCACAGGCCTAAGCGGCTAAAAATTGCTTTCCGAGCATTAATGGTCATTATCGGAGGAATTATTGCAGCTTACGGCTTAGAAACTGTCTTAATTCCAAACCATGTTTCAGATGGAGGGGTAACAGGCATTAGCATCGTTGCTTCAAACCTATTTGGCTTGCCACTTGGGGTTCTCATCGCCGTTATCAACATTCCTTTTGTATGGTTAGGATATCAACAAATCGGTAAAAGTTTTGCCATCTTTTCAATCCTCGGAATCGTTTCATTAGCTGTCGGTACAAGCCTCATGCATCACACTCCAGCGATTATTGAAGGAGATACACTACTCGTAACCGTTGTCGGCGGTATTATCCTTGGGTTTGGAATGGGAATTGCACTTCGTAACGGCGGGGCCTTAGATGGCATCGATATGCTGGCCGTGCTGCTTTCTCGAAAACTGCCGTTTGGAACAAGTGATCTTATTTTGTTCTTAAATGCATTTGTATTTATTTTCGTTTCATTAGTATTTGGTCTGCAAGGCGCGATTCTTTCTGCAATTGCATACTTTATTGCATCCAAAGTTATTCACATCGTAGAGGTAGGGCTAAGCGGATCGAAAACCTTCCAGATTATCACTTCTCAGCCTGCGTTAATGGTAGAGACAATACGTGATCGTTTAGGTCGAAGCGCTACATACAAAGAAGCTTACGGCGGTTATTCTCATGAAAAATTTAAGGAAATCACATGCGTAATCAACCGTTTGGAAGAAAGTAAAATGAAAGAAATTATCAATGAAATTGACCCAACGGCTTTTGTTACGGTATATGACGTAGCGGAAGTTAAAGGCGGTAATTTCAGAAAGAATAATATTCATTAAGTTCACCAATCACTACATTTGTACGAACACTCTGCAATAATCCACTTTTAGGTTGGGGTGTATAGATAAGAAAAGCAGCGTGATGTTTTACATCCGCTGCTTTTTTATATCGCAAAATCCGCTTGCTTAGCGGAGAGCTTTAAAACCGGATATGCTAAAAAAGTGAAACGGTCAGAATTAAGGTGGATAAGGTATCAGCAGACATTAATATGATGATTTTTCTCTTCATCCAACAAATCCAACAGAAAAAATCTCTGAACATAAAAGAACAGAGATTCAACAGAATGATGATTCTTATATAATACAAAGGATGACTTTTCCTGTCTCAGAAAGGTCATTTTTATTGTAACACCAGCAAGGTCTTAACGCTGTGAGATATCTCACAGCTAGGAAGGAAAAAATCTGTTATTGTGTAGAAGTCGGAGTAAACTTTCTTGATTATGTGCGCTTCTTTCATATGTATCGAACCTGCTGACTGAGATCAGCAGGTTTTTTTTATAGTATCACTTTCTCTATGAGGTAAGGGAAAAAACCGGGAAATCTTTATAGACAAATAGACTTTATACCATTTTACCTATACGTAAAATAGGTTAAAATAAAGAGGTGAGGCATGGAGAGAAAAGAGTTAAATAAGAGGTGCGTAACATTATAATCACAATTTATCTTAAAGGGTTATAACGGTGATTATACTAAATGGTGAACGTTGAAAGGGGATACATAGTTTTGAACACAAAATATCTAGATTTACTTGCACAAAAGTATGATACGGAAGAAAAAGTGGTAACCGAAATTATTAACCTTGAAGCTATTCTTCATCTGCCAAAGGGGACCGAGCATTTTGTCAGTGATTTACACGGCGAATATCAAGCCTTTCAGCACGTGCTGCGAAATGGTTCAGGAAATGTAAAAGAGAAAATCAAAGACCTTTTTAAAGATGTATTATCTGACAAAGAAATCAATGAATTTGCGACATTAGTGTATTACCCTGAAGAAAAATTACCGTTGATTAAAGCACAGTTTCGAAACAAAAAGGAACTCTATCAATGGTATACAGAAATCATTGATCGTATGCTTAATCTCATTTCGTACGCTTCTTCTAAATACACGCGTTCTAAACTGCGTAAAGCATTGCCGGATCAATTTGTGTACATTATTGAAGAACTGCTATATAAAACGGATGAATTTACAAATAAAGAACAGTACTATACAAAGATTGTTCAGCAGATTATTTCTCTAGGACAAGCCGATAAGCTTATTATAGGCCTTGCTTATACGACGCAAAGGTTGGTTGTGGACCATCTGCACGTAGTAGGGGACATTTATGACCGTGGACCTGAGCCGGATAAAATTATGGATACGCTCATTAATTATCACTCCGTTGATATTCAGTGGGGAAATCACGATGTGCTGTGGCTAGGCGCTTTTGCGGGTTCAAAAGTGTGCTTAGCTAATATTATTCGTATCTGCGCGAGATACGACAATCTAGATATTATTGAAGACGTATATGGCATTAACCTGAGACCGCTGCTTAACTTGGCGGAGAAATATTATGATGATAATCCTGCTTTTAGACCAAAAGTAAGCTCGAGCGACAAACTATCCGATCACGAGCGACTGCAAATTACGAAAATTCATCAGGCCATTGCGATGATTCAGTTCAAGCTTGAAAGTCCGATTATAAAAAGACGTCCTTTCTTTAATATGTCAGAAAGGCTGTTGCTTGAAAAAATTGATTATGATAAAAATGAAATTACGATATACGGAAACACGTATCCGCTAGAAAACAGCTGCTTTGCAACGGTTAATCCGGCGCAGCCTGATCAGCTATTAGAAGAAGAAGAGCAGGTAATGGAAAGACTGCTGCTTTCTGTACAGCATTCGGAAAAACTGGCGAGACATATGAAGTTTCTGATGAAAAAAGGCAGCCTTTATTTAAAATACAACGGAAACTTATTAATACACGGCTGCATTCCTTTAGATGAAGAAGGAAACATGGAGAAAATGACGATTGAAGATAAAACGTATGCAGGCCGCAACTTGCTTGATGTGTTTGAACATTATTTGCAAGAGGCTTTTGCCCATCCTGAAGAAACAGATGATTTGGCAACAGATATGGTCTGGTACCTATGGACGGGAGAATATTCATCGCTTTTCGGGAAACGTGCAATGACGACGTTTGAAAGATATTTTATAAGTGATAAAACAACGCATAAAGAGAAGAAGAATCCATACTACTATTTACGGGAAAATGAGGAAGTCTGCCAAAACATCCTCGCAGAATTTAAATTAAATCCTGATCATGGTCATATTATCAATGGGCATACGCCAGTCAAAGAAATTGAAGGGGAAAACCCGGTCAAAGCAAATGGAAAGATGATTGTTATTGACGGCGGTTTTTCAAAAGCATATCAGTCTACAACAGGGATTGCTGGATATACATTATTATATAATTCTTACGGCATGCAGCTAGTCGCTCATAAACACTTTAATTCAAAAGAAGAGATTTTATTAGAAGGAACGGACGTCTTATCCGTAAAGCGATTGGTTGACAAAGAACTAGAAAGAAAAATGGTTTTAGAAACAAACGTCGGAGAAGAATTGTTAAAAGAAATTTCTATTTTAAAAGATTTAAGAAAATATCGCTATAGTTAAAGACAAAAAAAGAGCAGTATGCCTCTGGGGCTTCTGCTCTTTTTTATTTAGCGGTGCTACACCGTCATTTCCCAGCTCGACATTTCCAGCCAGTGCTCTTGTTCACGATAATCGGGCATGATTTTCCCGACAAGGCGCCAAAAAGACCGGTCATGGTTCATGTGAACCATATGGCACATTTCATGAACGACTACGTAATCAATGACGTGCTGAGGTGCCATTGCCAGCCGCCAGTTAAAAGTTAGCTGACGCTTGGAATCACACGTGCCCCACGCTTTTTTGCTATCGGAAATCGAAATGGAGCGCGGCTTTGTTTTAAAATGTTTTTGATAGGAGGAGATACTCTTGGTTACTAGCGCTTTACATTGTTGATAGTAAAAGCGTTTGAGCGCTTGTTTTATCGCTTCATCGTCGTGCTGATTGACATAAATCTGAAGCGTGTTCGCTTCAAACACTACAGAATCCTTTGTAATGGTCGAATCGTGATGAATCTGTATGGGATAGTTTTTTCCTACATACAAAAAGCGTTCTCCGTGTTCATAGACTTTTTTCTTTGGTCCATGCGTTCTATCTTTCATTTCGTTTATTTTTTGCTGAATCAATGCCCAGTTGTTCTCTAATAACATACGTACTTGTTCAGTAGAGGTTCCTTTAGGAGCAAGGACTTCGACCGTTCCGTATCCATCTACTTTAATCGCAAAAGAACTTCGGTTTTTATATCGTATTTCATAATGGATACTCTGATTTGAAAAAGTGTGTATCATTTTATCCTCTATATTGTACGGTTAAGCCTCTTAGAAATTTTCGTGCGAAATTCTCTTTGCACGGTTTGTAATTTTTGTGGCCTTTTTTTCGTAATAAAGCACCTAATTCTGCTTTGGATACACGTATGCCACCGTCATCAAATACTTCTAACATCTCTTCACTAGTTAGGGACAAAGCAATTTTCACTTTCTTTAATAAGACGTTGTACATATTTTGATTGCTCTGAACCGGCGCTGGCGGTGCTTGCCCTGGTTTAGGGTCTTGCTTTCCTCTTTTAAAGGTAATAAAACCGTTTAAAAAAGAATCTAACATACTGTTACTGCACGTGATGTGTTCGTCCTCATGAACTGCATCCTCGTCTTCTTCGTCCGGCGTTCTCGTAAGGATCTTTAATACGTCTTCTTTTGTTACGTCTACTCCGCCAAGATTAAAGATCTCTACCATTTCTGTATTTTTTAAATCCAAGGCATATCGTAATCTAATTAAAATATCGTTATTATCCATTCTTGCTCCTCCTATAACTTGCTTGCTGTATGTAAAAATCATGACTGCCACAATCTGAACGAACTTGGTCAATATCAGTACAATTATAGTAACAGGTTCCGCTGGAATTCTAGGTTATTCCATTCATTTCTACAAACATATAACTTCTCATATTTATCAGCCTTCGTCAACTCTTGAAAAAGAACGATTTGCTCATATTATGCCCGAACAGACTCTTTGCCATAACAAAAATTAGGCTCCGCAGTCTGCTAAAGGAAGCTGAGGAAGCTTTATTTTTTTAAGAACGGATAGGACAACTTTTGAAGTTGGCCGATCCCTTTGTGCTGCTAGAATGATATATCTTACTAAATAAATAGTTTTACGTATTTATTAAGTATGTAATTAGGAGTATGATAGTAGTAAAAAAGAAAGAGGCCAACAAATGAATTCAACATACTCACCAAGAGAATCAACCAAAATCAAAGCTTTATCCATGCATGCACTTTTTATCGCACTGACGTTTGTAGCGACAATGTTTATCAACATCAAGCTTCCAATCATGGGTAACGGAGGCCTCATCCATTTAGGCAACGTTCCTCTTTTTATAGCAGCCTTTCTTTACGGCAAAAAAACAGGAGCCATCGCCGGGGCTTTTGGAATGGGGTTATTCGATCTCATCTCCGGCTGGACAGCATGGGCGCCGTTTACGTTTATTATCGTAGGGGCAATGGGCTTTTTAGCAGGTCTTATCTCAGAAAAAGTACCTGGTAAAAGAGCACTTGTGAACACACTGGCAGTTGTTGCTGCGCTGATTGTGAAAATCGTAGGCTACTATTTTGCCGAAGTGATTCTTTATCATAACTGGATCCTTCCGCTTGGCTCTATACCGGGAAATGTGATGCAAGTTGTTATCGCCGGTATCATCGTCGTTCCGCTTGTAGGACGTTTAAAGAACAGAGCGGTACAGATTTAATTGGTCAATCGTAAGTCGTTTTACCATTATCCTATCCTTAAGTGATATACTTGATAGATATTCATCAAGTGAAAGGAGCGGAAAACACCATGAAATATTTAAAATCACAGATGAAGCAGCTCATTAAAGACAATCAGGAACTGCAAGGTAAGCTGAATGGACTGATGAAAGAGCACAGCCTTGAAAAAAACTTTGCTCTTAAAGCTCTGTACCATGCAGAAGTAGCTGAAGGCGGGAAATATCAGCTTGCCTATCAAGCATTAGACGCACCGAAAAAGTAATGGCCTTGTTGCTCATTCGTATATTTCTTCACTATAAAAAGGCAGCCGAATCGCGTATTTGGCTGTCTTTTTTAGCAAGTAGAATAACATAGCATTATGTTGGCTTTTGCACAACTTCTTTCTAACTGCTTAAATCTTGATAAATAGGGTATTAAAAAATAAATGCTACCGATCGTTCTAATTATATAAGAAAAGAGGAAAATAGCGATGACCGTATCTGCTTTAGAACAAGCAAAAGTAGAATTACCGAATGGAGAAACAGTCAATTACCGAATGAAAAAAGGCGGAAAAGAGGTACTTTTGTTAATTCACGGAAACATGAACTCTTCCCTTAACTGGGATGTGTTAATGAATGAACTTCCAGACCATATCACAGCTTATGCGATCGATTTAAGAGGATTTGGAGATTCCACTTATCATACACCTATCCACACAATCAAAGACTTATCAGATGATGTCAAACTGTTTGCGGATGCTTTAAAGTTGTCTGCTTTTACAATAAGCGGGTGGTCATTAGGAGGAGCAGTTGCTATGCAATATGTGATTGATCATCCTGATGATGCCAAAAATTTAATTCTCTTAAGCTCCGTCAACATTAAAGGCTACCCCATTCCAAGAAGAACGTTCCTAGAACTGCCTATTCCTAACAACTTTATACAAACCAAAGAAGAAGTAAAAGAAGCATTTAGAATGGTAGAAAACGCAAAAGAAACAAAAAACACATGGTTTTTAAAAATGATGCTGCGTCAATTTTTATATACAAAAAATAAGCCGTCTGCTGATCAATTTGAAACATATTTAGAAGGAACGATCAAGCAGCGAAATTTAATTGATATCAATTACGCACTCATGAGATTTAATATTTCAAACGATTTTAATGGTGTTGTGGAAGGAACAGGAGAGGTGGAAAAAATTACGATTCCTACTATGGTTATTCAAGGCGATGAAGATAAGATGGTTTCCACAAGAGATGCATCTGACATCGCAAAAGGCATAGGGGAAAACGCGACGTTAAAAATTATGAAAGGCGTAGGCCACTGCCCGTTGCTGGATGATTTAAGCAGTTTAATGGACTTATACAACGCTAATTTAAGCAGGGCTTAGTTTGCTGCTAACAGAAGTTTTATTATTGCTAGATGCAGCATGTTCTAAATTAACAATGAGAAAAGCCTTCTATTTTTTGAGAAGGCAGACAACTAGTAAGAAAACAATCAAAAAAACGTAAGGTCTTTTGAAGATGCTTACGTTTTTTATGGATGACACTTATTGAATTTAATGCTGTTTTTCAAAATAAAGAAACAGATTGGTAATCCATTTTGATAGCAGTATCACACCGAGATAAAATACAAATAAATAACCGTAAGTAGCCCATTCATGCAGCTGGAAAAAGCCAATCCCTGTTAATAGAGGTTTGAAAATAAAAGCAAAAAACAAACAAAGAACAGTTGCATATACATAGTAATTTTTATGATGGTTAATTGTCCATTGATAAAGAAGCATAAAAGAGACAGGAATAAGCGAAGCATCTAGGCTAAAGCTTACGGGTATGATTGTGTTGATTTGGTAAGGATACGTCCACAGCCCGTTATAAACTCCAGCGGTGTCACTATAGTGAAACCAAACGTGCACGTTAAATCCATAAAACCCTAAGTGAAAGGCTTTTTTTCGGTCAATTAAAAAATAGAGAATGATTAAAGGTAAAATGAAAGCGCCCAAGGTAACCCAAAACTGCCAAGAGCCTGGAGTGGAGTAGTGCTGCCAATATTCAGCCCACGTTTTGGCTAGATTTTCTTGTATGCTATGTATCTTTTTTAGATATTCCTGTTGGTTTGGTGTCAATGTAATCCATCCTTTTAAGTAAGAAAAATTTCGTTATTTTTAAAATGCCCTTTTCTTAAGTTTTGGATACCTTTCCCTGTTGAGTTGTTTGTATTTTTCTGCATGTAAAACGATGTACGTATTTGGAGTGTCTGCATGCTTACGTGGTTCTTGCTGCTCGGAGCGGCCATTTATCAGCTCATCATTTAAAAAGCAGTTACAGCGACTGCTTTTTTCCATTTTTATGAAACTTTTAGCGCGGTTTTTACGTATAAAAGGTATCAATAAAATAGTAGAAAAAGGAGAGGTTTTTTTGTCTGAAGAAAAGAAAAAGACAAATTATCTAGGACTGGGACTAAGTCTGGGCGTTGCGATGGGGGCTTCTCTTGGGATGCTGATGGATAATATTGGCTTTGGTATTGCGATCGGAACGTCCTTAGGTGTTGCTTTTGGAACGGCAATGAATCAAAAACATAAAAAGGAATAAAATTCTGAAAGAAGGAGTGCAGAATGAAATATTTTGATGAAGCAAAAGAACTATGGTTAAACTACGTCCCGAGAAATGGGCAGTCGGATATCGTAGAAGGAGAAGTCATCCGGGCCATTGAAAAGCTTCGCTGTGAAGCTCAAGGCAACGGGAATGCCAATTGGGACGGCGGATTTGAGATGCTGGTGCTATATATACTAGACGTATTAAATGAACCTGCGGTATTTAGCTCAGCTGCTTTAGCTGAAATAAAAGCCGATGTTCACACCTTGCTCACTTCGGCAGAAGATCCGTATTTAGAAGACGACGTATACGATCGTTTGACGGATCGCGTCATTGAGTGGCATATAGCTAAAGGCGGCCCTATCAAACGAGAAAAAAATCCTCAATTGTATAGATAAACGTGAGAAAGGAGCTGTTTTAAACAAGCTCTTCTTTTTTTGAGTTCCTGAAGCTTTGTTTAACTAACAGGTATCTAATTGCATCATGTGCTAAATAAATACATATAGAAAATCAGCGGTTTACGTCACAGCAGTATAGCATAAGCTTCTTAAAAAATCGATTCATAAATGGTTAAATTGTTTGCTGACCTCCATAAAAAGTTCATAACTGACGCTGTTGCAAACACGTATAGTATTATATCTTTTACTAAATAAGAGATAAAGGAGAAGCGCCGATGTATATTCCAAAGTATTTCAAAGTGAATGATGAACAAATAATGTATGATTTTATTGAAGACAATGGGTTCGCCACTTTGTTTTCGTATCATAATGAAAAGCCTTATGCTACTCATTTGCCCCTGATGTTAAACCGGAAAGAAAAAGCTTTATACGGACATTTTGCTCGTCCGAATCAGCAGTGGAAAGATGCTGAAAATCAAGAAATTTTGGTTGTGTTTCAAGGGCCTCACTGTTATATTTCACCGTCTTGGTATGAAACGAATCAAGCTGTACCAACATGGAATTATGAAGCTGTTCACGTGTATGGCACCATGAAAATGATTGAAGAACCAACAGAACTGCTTGGGCTGCTGAGGAAGATGGTGGAGAAATATGAAAGCCCGAGCAGTACATATACACTAAATGACGTTGATCCTGCTTATATGAATAGTTTAAGCAAAGGAATCATTGGGTTTAAAATCGACATCAGCAAAATGGAAGGCAAGCAAAAGCTAAGTCAAAATCATTCAGTAGAAAGACAGCAGCTAGTCATCGAAAAGTTAGAGCAGACGTCTCGTGAAAATGAAATGAAAATTGCGGAGCTGATGAAGCAAAATGTGGAGCGCGTGCTTAAGAAGTAACCGCTGTTGGAAAAGATCAGCAGTTTGTTAAAGGGAAGATAAAGAGAAACTAACTATGTGTTTAGTTTCTTTTTATGTTCACAACATTTTCTTGTTATTGACAAAGGGGCTGTATATCCTTTAAAATTATCTTTAATTAAAGATAATTAAATTAAAGATAATTTTAGTGGGAGTTAAAAAATTTATATATTATGAAAAGAGGCGGAGCAGATGGAATTGTTAGGGTTGCATCATGTATCTATTTTGACGGGGAAAGCTGAGAAAAACTATCAGTTTTTCACCAAAGTGTTAGGCATGCGATTAGTAAAAAAAACGGTGAATCAAGATAACACTCAGTCTTACCACTTGTTTTATGCAGATGGAGAAGGGACGCCAGGAACGGAAGTAACGTTTTTTGATATCCCAGGGCTTGCAAGAACACATGAAGGTGCATCTGACATTTCAACCGTGTCGCTTCGTGTTAAAAGTACGGATTCTTTATACTTTTGGAAAGAGCGCTTTGAGCAGTACGGAGTAGAGTATGAAGAAATAGCTAAAAGAGCTAATCGTGACACGTTAGCATTTAAAGATTATGAAGGCACACGCTTGCTTCTTGTCGCGAACAACGGTGAAAAAGGGGTAAGAGCAGGCGTGCCGTGGAAGCGGGAAGACATTCCGTTAGAACATGCGATTATAGGCTTAGGACCGGTCACGCTAACGGTGGGTACGCCAGAACCAACGGTTGACGTACTGACAAATATTATGGGATTTCGCTACGTGGGTTCTTATCCATCTCTTGCAGGAGATCATAGAGATATTTTGGTTTATGCAACTGGTGAAGGCGGAAGCGGAGCCGAAGTTCATATTGAAACGAGACCTGATTTGCCGAAAGTTCGCTTAGGGCGCGGTGGTGTTCATCACGTTGCCTTCCGTGTTCCAAATGAAGAAGAATACAATAAGTGGGCAGCTCGATTAAATGAAAACAGTCTGCCGAATTCCGGTAAAGTAGAACGATACTATTTCAAAGCACTTTATTTCAGAGAACCAAACGGCATTTTATTTGAATTATCAACGGACACACCTGGATTTGCGACCGATGAACCGCTTGAAACGATGGGCCAAACATTAGCCCTGCCGCCATTTTTAGAGCCGAAGCGCAAAGAAATCGAAGAGAAGCTGAGACCGCTAGATTTGGATGAAACGCTATAGAATTCTGAAGGTGCCTGCCGCCTATTAAGACATGAAAAAACTCCAGTATTTATACTGGAGTTTTTTAGGTTAACACTCATCGTGCCAGAAACCGCAACCACATGCACCAATAATAATGAGTAAAATAAACAGTACGATAATAATGGCAAAACCATTACATCCGTGGTGAGGAACGCCATATCCACATTCAGGAACCATATATCCATAGTCCGGCATTGAATACCCGCAGTGTGGAATCATGTGCTCATAAGCAGGAGCTGTATAGGCGTGGTGAGCCATAGCAGGTGAGAACGGCATATTTTCATTAGAACTAAAAGGTGCGTTTACGTTATTATGCATTTTAATATCTTCCCTTCATTTATAAAACTTTTATAAAACTTTTATAAAGCTTTGATAACTTATTCATATGTTCCAAGGTCCTTATATGAAGCTTATTCACAGCCCAATTATGGTTAATTAACTATATTTTATGGTGAGTGGAAATGAAGCAGTGAGTTTTACGGTGCTTGGGGCTTTATAAGTTATATCAGAAGGGAAGGGGTTTATCTGTTTTTGATTGCATACCGCTGTTTCTAGAACGGGTTATGATGAACGTTTTGATTTTCTTAATTCTATATCGTATACGTACCCAAGCTTTCGATGGTTCATCACGTCTTCAGGAGTTGTATTCCAAGGATACATCGGATCTCTAAAGTTTTGACCAAATGGCCCGTTTTTCATTGGCTGATAGTTTTGATTGCGATGAACAATTTGCCATACAGCCCAAATACGATCCACATTTGCGTGGTGTAAAAAGAAGACAGGATCATTCGGAGCAGTAGGGACAACGCCCATCTGTCCGCCAACCCAACGGTGTACGCGATTGTGAAGCTGCGGCCCGTTAATAAATCCTTCAAGCTGATTACGGAAGCTGTTTTGGCTGGTCATATCCCAAGGCGGCGTATCATACTGAGTTATTTTTAAAGCATTGAGAACATCATCTCGAGTAGGGAGTGTAAGTGCCTCTTTCGTTGCGCCAAAATTACGTTTTAGCCCGCCGGAAGGATTTCCTTGTTCATCAATCGTCGTCCAGCGTCCCGCTGCAAACGGACCGGTGTCGACGATAAAATCTTTTTTAGGATTTCCGTTTCCTCCCATAAAATCTGCACTCCAAATTTGTGATTGTGAGGGATCCTGCATCTGTGCGTCCGTTTCCCATTCCCAATAAGGAAGGGTTACTTCTGGATTGATTGACTGAAGGTCACGCTCAAATCGTAAAAGGTATTCACGATGCCATGGCAAAAAAGCAGAACTCATATGTGCTGCATTTCGATCGCTGCCCGGAGGCGTATGAAATTTACCTGCCGCACCATGCCACGCTATATAGCGGTCGTATATTCCTTTTTCCTTTAGTATTAGCACGGTACGAACAAAATCTCTTTTTTCCGTGTCTGTAAGAGATAATACGTTTTTTCTAACTTTGTACTTGTTACTCATTTTTTAACCTCTTTCTTAAAAAAGAAGCAAGGGGCTGTTTCTTTTTTATATTTAGAATATGTCCAAGAGGTAAAAGTGCTACTGTCATATCTCCAAAATTTCATAGTCTAAAGTTGGATTTTTTACATATTAAATAGACTTTAAATCAATTATTAACTTTCTAGAGCTGTAGATAATGAAATGAAAAAAAAGCAGGCTTGAGCCTGCTTTTTTCATTTCATATATTTATATTAGGGTTAATGACCGATTGGATACATGGTGGTTACGCTGTAGTCGTAGTCTTTGCCTCTGTAGTCGGTATACACAACTCTAACTTCTTGGTTCAAAGAACTAATATACTTTTCTTTCACGTAGTTGCCAGATTTATTGTTGGTGCCGTCTTCGCCTTCGTTGATGACTTCTTCAGCAACAGACATCGCTTGTTTTTCATTTAAATACTTACTGAATTGGCTTTTACCTTGATAGTTGTCAACGCCTGGTTTTTGCATATGCGCGATAATGTGGCAATATCCGTATTTATCATTTCCTTCTTGTAAGACAAGTTCTTTGCCGGTAAATAACCTGTCGCTTTGAGTCTCTGCAGAGCATTGGTTGCTTGGTGTAGTGTCCGATGTGCTACTCGATGTACTGCTTGAATTTTCATGCTGCTGAATGAGAGAAATGGGCGAATTGTTGGTAAATACAGCGATGAGGGCAATAACAAGTGCCACAATAGTGTATAGTATTTTGCTGTTTTTAAAAAAATCCATTCCTTTATGCGTCTCCTTTTTGAATCAACGTTAAAATCAAATCGACTTTCTTTTCTAGCTGATCAATTAAGTTTTGTTTTACTTGTTCTGATTGTAATAAAGCGCTTCTTAGTTCGTCCATATCTTTTTGCATATACGCACGGTTTTCTTTTTCTTGCTGCAGCTCTTTTTGAAGAGCTTGTATCGTGGACAGCAATTCTTTATCTTGGTTCATTTCTGCGTTCACCGCCTCTGTGTTGATAAAAAGCAACTTATGCCCACTATATAAAATACCACTATCTCCGCTGTAAATCGACTATTTGGATAGGAAATGAGTCCTCCCGGGTAAGGTTTTAGCAGGATATTGCTAGTTGAGAGGAGAATAGTATGGTTTACCGTAGATAGATAAGCTGCGCAGAAAAGAGGGAAGAAAATGTTTCCGGAATTAGAGACAAAACGGCTGATATTAAGAAAAATTGTAGAAGATGATGCCGGTGAGATTTTAGAATGCTTTTCTGATGAAGAGGTGCTGCGCTATTACGGGCAAAAACCTTTAGAATCGATCAACCAAGTGAAGGAGATCATTAAAAATTTTTCCAAAGGCTACGAAGAAAAACAATTAATTAAATGGGGGATTCAGCTAAAAGGAAAAGAGAAGCTGATTGGAACAATAGGGTTTCAAGAGTGGTCTCCTGGGCATAAGAAAGCAAACGTAAGCTATGCTCTTTTTCCGGAGTATTGGAACAAAGGATACGCAACAGAAGCCGTTCATGAAGCGATTTCTTATGGCTTCAACGAACTTCAATACAATCGTATAGGAGCGATTGTATTTACGCAAAATAGTTGATCTATCGCCTTGTTGAGCAAATTAGGATTTAAAAAAGAAGGGACCCTAAGAGAGTACCTGCTCCAAAACGGCATCCCGTTTGATACATATGTTTATTCGCTGCTGCGCGAGGAAGCAAAGATATAATTGCAAGCATAAAAAAAGGAACACGGGGAGATGTTCCTTTTTTTATGCTTATATTTGTTATTAGAACGTACGTGCAGCTTCTTTAGCGCGAGCAATGCCGTCTTCTTTAATTTCTTGTGCTTTATCTGGCATTGCAGCCTGTCCTTCTACAAATAGGCTTCCGATAGAAGGAACGCCGAAGAAGTTCATCATAATGCGCATATAGCGGTGACCCATTTCTAATTCACCAGCAGGGCCGCGAGAATAAATACCGCCGTTTGCTTGAATATGGAACGCTTTTTTATCTGTTAATAGACCAACAGAACCTTCTGCTGTATATTTAAATGATTTTCCAGCTACTGCTACAGAATCTAAGTATGCCTTCATTACCGGTGGGAATGAGAAGTTCCACATTGGTGTAACAAATACGTATTTATCCGCTTGAGCAAATTGATCACTTAATTCGTTTAAACGAGCAACTTTGCGCTGTTCTTCCGGAGTAAGCGCGTCAAATTCTGCGCCGCTTCCAAGTTTACCCCATCCGCTGAATACATCGCCGTCTATGTGAGGGATATGTTCTTGATATAAATTAACGTGAACAATCTCATCCGTTGGGTTTACTTCTTTATACTCGCTAATGAATGCGTCTCCCGCAGCCATACTGAATGATTGCGTAGCATCGTTAGGGTTTGCTGTAATATATAATACTTTTGCCATAATTCTTTTCACCTTTCCGTCTTCAATATATAAATGTTGTTTCATGAATTAAAGATAATATGTTCGAAAACATCTACTACGTTATTAATAGTAACTTACGTAACAAATTTAGTCAAAGGTTTTTTATTGGGTTTTATCATGTTCAAAAACGTTTTTAAGAGTATTACGCTTTTGGGTTTAGTAGCTAAACCCTTTAAAATAAAAGGTTTATTTCTATTTAAAGCGTGGTTTTAAACCTTATTCATTTAAAGGAACTATTTTTTTTGAACGTAGATAATTAAAAAACGAAAAAGAAAAAACGTGTATTTTTGTTTCGTACGTTATTAATAGTAACAAAAAATAACAACGTTTCATCTTTCCTTTAAATCTATTTTCAGCGTAAAACGAGCAGGAAGGTGATCATTATTTCAAGGGAAATATAAGGGAGGGAAGAGTAAAGAAAAAGACCTCGATCTGCTTCGAGGTCTTTTTAATTTTTATTGAATTTAAAACGTCTTGGCCATTGAATGGGCTTTTTGGAGTGCTTTTTCTTTGATTTGCGGAATTTGATCCGGGAATTTTACTTGCCCTTCAATAATAATGCTTTCAAACGCTTCAATTCCAAAGAAGTCCATCATGATTTCTAAATAGCGGTGTCCCATTTCTCTTGCCATTTCAGGGCCTTCTGAATACACGTCTCCGCGGGATTGAATGTGAATTGCTTTTTTTCCTTTAAGCAATCCCTGAGCGCCTTCTTTTGTATATGTAAAGGTTTTACCTGACACGGTAATCGCATCAATGTACGTTTTCATAATCGCAGGAACAGAGAAATTCCACATTGGCGTGACAAAAATATATTTGTCAGCAAGTACGAACTGTCCGCCTAGTTCAGCTAATCGTCCCACTTTTAATCGTTCATCCGTTGATAAATCCTGGATGGAAGAGTGAGAACGAAGCTTTTTCCAGCCGTTAAATACGTCTGCATCTAAGTATGGAATATCTGCTTGATATAAATCTAAATGAACCACATCATCTTCTGGATGTGTTTGTTTATACACGTCAATAAATTCTTTCCCAACAGCCATGCTAAGTGATTCGTCTTCAGCTAAAGGGTGTGCAGTAATATAGAGAACATTTGCCATGATGCTCATCCTTTCTATGGAGTAGTTTTATTAATCTTGGACCCAGCTTTCTGCCCACTGGCTAATCGGCCCTAATATTTTGCCTAGCTCTGTTCCTTTTTGAGTCAGCGAATATTCAGAACGAATAGGGCGGTCCGGAATGACATTTCGGACAACAATTCCGTGGTCTTCAAGCTCTTTAATTCGTTCTGTCAAAAGCCTTCTGCTTAAGGCTGGTATACTTTCATTTAATTCACTAAAGCGTTTAGGACCGCTCATAAGTACATAAATGATTAATCCTGTCCATTTCTTGCCAATCAGTTCAAAACTTTTTTCTACTTTAGGTTGAATATCTTTTTGTTCGTCCATATTACGTATCCTCCTTCAAACAATATGGATGAAAAATAACTTATGCATTTATTGTAACAGAAAAAGCATAAAAACATGTGGAAACTTTGGGTGAAGCAGGGTGAAATGAATAATTTCACTAGTATTTGTACCTTGCTTTTCACTTCTTGAAAACTTTTCACACATAGGCTTGTCACAGCATACGATGTACGAATTCATTTTAAGAAAAGGTGGTATGGTCATGGCAGGAGTTATTAACATCTGTAACACGAGAATTAATGGTATGGCGAGAAACGGATCGATGAATTTTGGAGAAGTTCTTCACAACGGACACACAGCGGATGTTAAATCTGTTGGAATCAACTCAACGTATGGAGACATTTCAGCTGCTTGTGCGCGAATGAAAAATACAAATATGGATGCAGATATATTTGATCAAACTGCTGTTGCGAATATTGATGGGGTATATGGAAATCAGCTATAAAAGGGAGCTGCTTATAACGTATGAAGTTGTAAGCAGCTTTTTTATGCTGAGAAGTAGAACACTTATTTATGATAAGAGAATGTGTTTCTACTTCAATAGAACGATCTACCAGAGTTCGCGAATCTATTATATACGCCTTTTCTAAAAAAATTTATATATTGTACAAGCACCCGGTCATTTATTGAATAGTATATAGAGGAAAAACAAAGAAAGGATGATTAAAATAGAATTATATGATTCCTATTACAACCGTTCCGATGGAAAATACTATATTAAAAAGAAAAAAAAGAGTCCAAATCCCTTAAAAGAGACCAAAAATAAAATAAATAAAGCAGACCATTCATTATATAGTATGAGCATAAAAAATAATCACAAACAACCTATTAAAGTTAGTATCATTATGCCTACGTATAATAAGTATCATCAAACCTCTCTTTCGCTTTATAGTTTATCAAAACAAACGTTTCCTCAAGCTGAGTATGAAGTCATTCTAGTGGATGACGCTTCTTCTGATAATACGCCCGACATTTTAAAAGAAGCGGATGTCCCGTTCAAATTTAAGTATATCCGTATGAAACAAAATAAAGGGCGTTCCTCAGTACGTAATATAGGAATTAATCATGCTGAAGGAGATCTTTTAATCTTTTTAGACGGAGAAATGCTGGCTCCTCCTGCTTTTATTGAAAATCACTATAAACATCATGTGCATGAATCCAATCTTGTGGTTACCGGAGCTATGCATTATGAAGGAGTCTACACGTTTATTATGCCAGACTATAATGAAGATCAAATGGCCCACTTGAAAGAACTAGTCGTCAGGGATCCTGAGTATAGAAGATTATATGAAAACTATGAACAAACGAAGCGGCATTCAAACGTTCCTTGTCCTCTTGTAACAAAAGAAGATATTGATACAAACCGTTTTCAACGTTTATCATTTCCCAATCGTTATTTCCTTAACAGCGGGCTAAAACATTTCGGAGAGCGACTTGAGGGATTTACGCTACCGTATATCGCATTTTTAAGTGGAAATGTATCCGTAAGAAAAACGCAATTAAAGAAATCCGGCTATTTTGATGAAACGTTTGTTGGCTACGGGGCAGAAGACTGGGAGCTTGGATATCGTTTATATAAGAATGGTGCACAATTTGTTTTAGATTCCTCTACGGTTGCTTATCACCAAGAACACGGTATGTCTAAGCGAAAAGTAAAAGAACAGTGGGGAAATCACTATCGTTTTGTTAAAAAACATCCCCATATAGACGTTCTTATCCTCTCTCTTGAATGGAAAGAGCTTCCGTTTATGCATATGCATAAAACATTAGTTGAATATAAAGCGCTGGAGAAGCGTTTTCCTGATGAATATAAGGAATTTAAACATGCTTTTCGCGTCATGCTGTTTAGAATCATTGAATATTTAAATAGTGGACAGCCCGTGACGAAACTTTACGATCTCCCAGGAGGATCAGAGGAAAGAATAAAAATTATTCAGCAGTTCGAAACACTGCGCCCTCGTGGATTTGACTACTTGGCGAGTTCTTTTGAACAAATCTATTACCTATAGCGCTATTACATGCAGAAAAAGATATAACATCATTTCTTAAAAATTGTCTCGCCGTAAAAGCCCCTCAGCTTACACCCACAAATTGAGGGGTTTATTTCTATATCTATTTTATATAAGGAGAGAATACATGAATCAAAATTCACCAAAGTACGTTGCTTTGACGTTTGATGATGGCCCTTCAGTCTACACTGCTGCTATTTTAAAAATTCTAAAAAGATATAATGTACGTGCGACCTTTTTTGTCGTAGGTGCAGAAGCGGAAAAATTTCCGAAGCTGATCCGACGTATTCATAGAGCAAAGCACGTAATTGGAAATCATACGTGGAGTCATCCTGATATTACAACTCTTTCTAAGCGTGAACTGTGGAAAGAAATCACTTCTACAAATGTTCAAATAGAGAAAATCACCGGTTATTCTCCCAAGCTATTTCGTGCACCTTACAGTTCGATAAATGATACAGCTCTTGCTGCTATTAAGGAATTGGGAATGACGTCTGTTCTATGGAATGTAGATAGTCAGGATTGGCGTGAAGAAGATCCATTGGCCATATGCAAATATACGATTAAAAATCTACAAGAAAAGAATCTTATTGTCATGCACGACGGGGATCGATACGGCAGCGGAGCGCGGGATCAAATTGTTGCTTCATTGCCGAAACTTATTAAATATTTAATAAAAAACGACTATCAATTTGTAACGGTTCCTGAATTTCACCGAGTCGCATACAAGATTGAAGGTTGGTCTTAAGTAGAAAAAGGAATGGTTCTTAGTCATTCCTTTTTTAGATGTATGAAATAAGATAAAATGGATAAGGATTACATGTACTAGGTTATAGAAAGACTAGATAGAGAAACGTGTTTGAGAAATGAGGAGTTTGCGGTGAGAGTAGTATAAAAGTATTTCAACTTATAGAGAGAGTGATTGTTAAAAAATATGGTCATCATAAATAAAATTGGAAAAAAATGAATCTTTTTAGGGTATGATTCGTACTAGTAAATAGATACATAATTTTGATGAAGAAAAGAGGTAATACATTGAGAAACAAAGGTTTGATCGCTACGATTGTTGTGTTAGTGCTTATTGTCATTTACGGAATAAGCTCTTACAATGGCCTCGTTAGCGCAGAGGAAGATGTAGATAATAAATTTTCCCAAGTGGATAACCAACTAAAAAGACGATCTGATTTAATTCCTAACTTAGTGGAAACGGTAAAAGGCTACGCTAAGCATGAGCAGGAAGCCATTGATTCAGTCACTCAGGCAAGAGCGCGGCTAGCGGGAGCGAAAACGCCTGAAGATAAAGCTGATGCTGATCAACAGTTAAGCGGCGCGTTAAACCGCCTGCTTGTAGTGGTTGAAAAGTATCCGGATTTAAAAGCGAATGAAAACTTCAGAAGCTTAATGGATAGCTTAGAAGGAACGGAAAATCGACTCGCTGTAGCGCGTAAAGACTATAATGATGAAGTTGCAAAATATAATAAATCAGTTAAAGGATTTCCTAAAAACATGTTCGCGCGCACGTTTGGGTTTGATGAAAAATCATATTTTGAAGTAACAAATGAAGAAAAACAAGCGCCGAAAGTTGATTTTGGGAGCGATAAATGATGAAATTCCTAGCTTCGTTTACTTTATTATTGTCTCTTTTATGTAATACGGTAAGCGTTGCTTTTGCTGCACCTGATATTCCAAATCCGGTAGGCGATATTTACGTTCAAGATTTTGCTCATCTGTTAAATGACCAGGAAAAAGCGGATATCAATCAAATGAGTAGAAAGTTAGATGATGAAACGAAAGCTCAAGTAGCGATTCTTACCGTGAATTCATTAGGTGATTCGGATTTAGAAGAGTATACAAATGAAGCTTTTCGAAAGTACAAACTCGGTGATAAAAAGCTGAACAATGGCGTTCTTATTTTGCTTGCTAAAAAGGAGCGAAAAATTCGTATTGAAGTAGGATACGGTCTAGAAGGCGCCATCACTGATATCAAATCTGGAGAAATTATCGACTCTTATGCCATTCCTAACTTAAAAAATGGCAAATACGATACGGCGCTAGAAACTACATATAAAGCTGTTTATAACCAAGTCGTAAAAGAGTATGATTTAGGAAAAGATTTTGAACAAAAAGTGCCAAAAGCATCTTCGCCTTCCGATAGCGGTGCTCATTTCACAACGCTTCAAACGCTGCTGATTGCAGCTTTTATTGTGGGCTTGCTTATCCTTGACTTTGTCTTTTTTAAAGGAGCCATCACTCAATTTCTGCTAAACTTCCTTGTCATGTTTGGAGGAAGAGGCGGAGGAGGTGGCGGCAGTGGAAGCGGTCCTCGCGGAGGGGGAGGCGGCAGCTCCGGAGGCGGCGGAGCGAGCCGAGGCTGGTAAAAAGATAAGAGTTAAAAGAGGCTGAGATAAAATTAGGTTAGTTGAAAGAAAATCCGAACGAGATGGATTCTTGATTGAGAATCCAACGCGTTCGGATTTTTTGTTTGTATGGTGAACATAGCTTTCATATATTCATTCAGTTACTTCTAGCAGTTGATTGGAGGGCAAGGCGAAGACTCCTGCGGGAAAAGCGGAACAGGTGAGACCCCGCAGGAGCACAAGCGACGAGGAGGCTCACCGGCCGCCCGCGGAAAGCGAAGCCTTGCACGGAAATCAACTGCGGCGTCACAAGCAGTTCAGCTCATGTATCCTGTTTTTGCGTCTTTAGATTGAATTAATTAGGTATGTGTCAATCTCATTTTTGCTTTGTATGCCTATATCTTAAAAAAAGATTTTTTTCCATTGTATAAGCATAATCAAAAAAAATTAGGGAACTAAGAAAAAAGTTAGAGATTTACAAATAAAAAGGAAGGTTTTATATGAATACATTTAGATGGATAGCTGCAAGGAAACAGCTTTCTCCTCGTGCGTTTAAAGATGAGTTAACTAGTCAAATCTGGTTTAGTCCCTTAATTTATGCTTTCTTTTCTGTTCTTTTAGCTGCACTGACGCTGTTTCTTGACTATTATTGCAAAGTAGGAGAGAAGGTCCCTTCATTTTTTTCGATCAACATGGATTTAACGAATACGTTAGTGAGTACGATTATGCCCGGGATTCTATCGATTACCACATTTACCTTTAATTTAATGCTTGTTGTGTTTACATCATTTGCAGCTCAGTTTTCTCCTCGCGTGTTAAAAAACTTTGCTTCTTCTAAGTCCACTCAGCGAATTTTAGGTATTTTTATAGGGAGTTTTTTGTATACACTTTTTGTCTTTCTTTTTTTAAACAGCTCTCAAGTAGACGGATATTTTGCGATTCCGTTTGTGACGACAGCCCTTTCTGTTTTTAGTGCGGGCACGTTTGTCTACTTCATTAATCATTCTGTTAAGTGGCTGCAAGTAAATCATATGACTCAATCGATGAAAACAGCGTCCATAAAAGCGATTAAAACAACGATTCGCGAGGAACTGGAGATTCATAGAACGCAGTCTAGTCATAGCGAACAATTTTCCTTTCCACAAGGAGAGAAAAAGCCGGTATGTATTCAAACATCTGGCTATATTCAAACGTTGAACTACAGCCAATTGATTCACTGTGCCAAAGAGCATAATTTGGTGATAAAAATGGAGCGTGAAGTAGGGGATTACGTGCTCAGCGGAACCGTATTGTTTTATTATTGGCACAGAGATTCGACAGAGCACGATGAAATGGACTGTACCGTCTTTCACCAATATATCCATGTAGGGAAATCTCAGACTGATATTCAGGATACTACGTATATCATTACGAAGTTTGTAGAGATGGCAGTTAAATCACTAGGGAATGATGATTTCAAGACGGCAGTTAACTCCATTCATCAAATTAGCGATATTCTTCGGGAAATTTGTGAAGCTAGTCAATTTTCTTCTTATTTAGTGGATGACAGCGGCGTGATACGAATGGTGATTCCTGATAAAAAATTTGAGGACTTTTTATATGATGGATTCGCTAATATCCGGCACTATGCGAGGCGGAATATTATCATTACGATGGAGCTGCTCAAAACGCTTGGAAATCTCGCTGAGGCCATTGGGCCAGCTTATTACGACGATATTTGGGAGTTTGCCGTATACATTTCTAAAGGCTTTGAAGAAGAGTATTTATTTGTTCAAGATAAAAAGTACTTTTTACATATTCTTTGTGATTTAGCGGTTTCTACAAAAAAAGAAGAGCAATATGACCAAATCGTCAAACAGATGAAGGAATAAAAAAGCCGAAGTCAACGCGTGACTTCGGCTTTTCTTTTTTATTATTTATTTGAACGTTTTAAGATGCTTTTAGCATGTGAAAATGTATCAAAGCTTGCTTTTCCGTGATACGCACCCATTCCGCTGTCACCAACGCCACCAAATGGAAGGTAGTGAGATGTCATATGGTTAATCGTATCATTGATAGAACCGCCGCCGAATGACACGCTGTTTAAGATGTGATCTTGGATTGCTTCATCTTCAGAGAAAAGATAAAGTGCCAATGGTTTTGGACGTTTTACAATTGCTTCAATTACTTCTGAGATTTCATCGTATACGATGACTGGAAGAATTGGTCCAAAGATTTCATCTTGCATCACATTGTCTTCCCATGAGATGTTGTCAAGAACAGTTGGTTCAATAAACAGACGAGAACGATCCGTTTTGCCTCCAAAAACGATATCTCCGTTTGTTAAGAAGCTGCTAAGGCGATCAAAATGCTTTTCGCTCACTACGTGAGGGAAGTCTAGGTTTTGTGAAACATCTTCGCCGTACGTGTTTGTTACGACTTGTTTTAGGTTAGCTAGCAGCTCGTCTTTTACATTTCGCTGAACAAGAATGTAGTCTGGCGCTACGCAAGTTTGGCCAGCATTTGCAAATTTACCGCGCGCAATACGTTTAGCTGCTTCTTCAATATTAGCATCTTCGTGTACAATTGTAGGACTTTTTCCGCCTAGTTCTAGCGTAACAGGCGTTAAATGTTTAGCTGCAGCTTCTGCCACGATTTTGCCGACCATTGTACTTCCTGTAAAGAAGATGTAATCAAAGTTTTCTTTTAGTAAAGCCGTGCTTGTTTCCACTTCACCTTCGACTACCGTTAAGTATTCTTCAGGGAAGTTTTCATTAAACATCTTAGCAAGAAGGCTTGACGTATGAGGTGTTAATTCAGAAGGCTTTAACACCACGCAGTTACCTGCAGCAATCGCGCCTACTACTGGTGATACAGCAAGTTGGAACGGATAGTTCCAAGGTGCAATCACTAGAGCTAAACCGTATGGATCTTGATAAATGTAGCTTTTTGCTCCAGCGTGAGTAGATGGTGTTTCTACTTCTTTTGGCGCTGCCCATTCTGCAAGATTTTCAACTGCAAAGTCGATTTCACTTAGCACAAGACCAACTTCTGCACGTTTTGCTTCCATTTCTGGTTTGTTAAGGTCAGCTTTTACTGCTTTTAAAATGTCGTCTTCATGACGCACAACAAGGTCTCTTAATTTCTTTAACGTTTCGATACGGAACGCAACGTCTTTTGTTTTACCGCTATTAAAGAATGAAAGCTGTTTTTTTGTAAGTTCTTGATAGTTATTCATCAGAAAATCCCCTTTTACTTCACATTTTTAACTCTTTGTTCAATGAACAGAACTAGCTGCTGCTTATTTCCAAGTTGTAACCGTATTGACCGGTAAACGGTAAGAAGCATGGCCTTCGCTTGCTGCTTTCCCGATTGAGATAAGCATAATTGGAAGGTAACGCTCTTTATCTAAACCGAATTCTTCTGCGATTAAGTGTTTTTCGTATCCGCCGATTGGATTTGTATCATATCCGTGAGCGCGAGCAACAAGCATAAGCTGCATAGATACAAGACCTGAATCAATTAGCACGATGTCTTTCATATCTGCTTTTGGCATGTTTTCGTAAATCGGCTTAAAGAAATTTAGCTGCTGTTCTTTAATATCCTGAGGCATATAGCCAAGCTCTACTGCTTTCCCGAAAATTTCGTCTGCATATTCGACGTTATTCATGTCACCAAACACGGCAATAACAGCTGAAGATGTATGAACTTGTTCACTGTTAAATTTCGCAAGTTTAGCTAGCTTTTCTTTTCCTTCTGGTGTTTCAATAACAACAAAGCGCCACGGCTGCATATTAACAGAAGAAGGAGCGCGCATAGCTTCTGTAAGGATTTCCTCCATTTCCTCACGGCTGATTTTTACTGAAGGATCATATTTTTTAATTGAACGACGTTTTAAAGCAATTTCGTTAAAATCTTTTATAGTCATAGTCATTATTCCTTTCTTTTTAGGCGTTAAACATATTTATTGTCATTTCCATATTTTTGATTGTGGACAATTGTTTGACACATCAATAATTGATACATCAACAATATAATACATTGATTTAAGAATTGCAAGGGAAAAAGTTTAAACTTTTGAAGTGGTGTGAATTGGAAGTGTGAAGACTCATTCTCCAGGGAACAAACAACTATAAAGAGAGTAAGGAAAAAAGAAATGATAAAAATGATCAAACAAAAAGTTTGACTACTTTATTTCTCTTAGTTACGATAAGTAACGAAAAGAGACAAAAGTGAATTTGTTACTTTTTAAATGAATGACAGTTTGAGAAAGAAGAGATAGAAAAATGTTTATTCTCTTTTTAAAACTTAAACTGTATCTGTAATTAGTACAGTATAACAAGACATATCACGCAGGAAAAGTAGGAGGACTTCAAGATGTATACAGATTTAAAAGATAAAGTAGTAGTTGTAACAGGCGGATCAAAAGGATTGGGTCGCGCAATGGCCGTTCGTTTTGGTCAAGAGCAGTCAAAAGTAGTTGTAAACTACCGCAGCAATGAAGACGAAGCGCTAGAAGTAAAAAAAGAAATTGAAGAAGCTGGCGGTCAAGCGATTATTGTTCGAGGCGACGTAACAAAAGAAGAAGATGTTGTGAACCTTGTAGAGACAGCTGTTAAAGAATTTGGCACATTAGACGTTATGATTAATAATGCAGGTGTTGAAAACCCGGTTCCTTCTCACGAATTATCATTAGAAAACTGGAATCAAGTAATCGATACAAACTTAACAGGCGCGTTTTTAGGAAGCCGCGAAGCGATTAAATATTTTGTTGAAAATGACATTAAAGGAAACGTTATTAACATGTCCAGCGTTCACGAAATGATTCCTTGGCCACTATTTGTCCACTATGCAGCAAGTAAAGGCGGTATGAAGCTAATGACGGAAACATTGGCTCTTGAATATGCGCCAAAAGGTATCCGCGTAAATAACATTGGACCAGGCGCGATCGATACGCCAATCAACGCTGAAAAATTCGCAGATCCGGAACAGCGTGCAGACGTAGAAAGCATGATTCCAATGGGCTACATCGGCAATCCGGAAGAAATTGCATCAGTTGCAGCATTCTTAGCATCGTCACAAGCAAGCTACGTAACAGGTATTACACTATTTGCTGATGGCGGTATGACAAAATATCCTTCTTTCCAAGCGGGAAGAGGTTAATAAATAAAGCTGAAAGAAAAAAGACCTTGGGATATCCCGAGGTCTTTTTCGTATTGTCATAAATGCACGGCTTATTTACCGAATATTGAAACTTTTATTAAAGTGTTACGTATATAAGCTAACGACAAATAAAGGACGTGTTGATATGCTACCGGAAACGATTCAACAAAAAGTAGATCAGTATAGAGGTTTTTATATCAGCTTAAAAAATGAGCTCAAATGGAAAGTGACAGATCCGAAGCAGCTTATGGCTATCGCTTCTATGTATGCAGTGAAAGGCAAATCGCTTCAGCTTCAGCCTTATATTGAGTTAAGTGACTATATTAAAAATCAAGTAGGAATGTTTTCTACATTAAAATCATCGCAGAGGTTTACGATCGCAGCCATGCTAGATACCCGCTATGAGAATCCAAAAGAAACGTTTCATGAATTTCTGGATGTATATGATCAATTGGTACAAGGCGGATTTACCAGAGGCGCATTTACGTATATCGCAGCTTCCGCTATGCTGTCGAATGAGTCAAGTCGAAGTCATAAAGAAATGGTTCGAAGGTCAGTAGAAATTTATCAAGGCATGAAAAAAAAGCATCTCTTCCTCACAACAAGCGGTGATGTACCTCTTGCCGTTTTATTAGCTGAAACTAGCCAGTCTGTTGATGATTTGATGCATGAAATTGAACACTTTTATACCACATTGGGGCAGCATGGATTTAAAAGAGGGAATGACCTTCAATTTTTAAGTCATATTCTCGCAATCGATAAAAACTTACATGGGGATACCCTTATTGAAAGGTGCCTAGCAGTAAAAGAAACCTGTGAATCGGCAGGTATGAAAGTAAAAGCAATGCATTACCCGGTTCTTGGCTTATTAGCACTGTTTGAAAATCCGGAAGCTGAAATTGAAATTATCCATGAAGCGGTAAAGCAGCTGAATGCAGATAAACTTTTTAAGTGGCATAAAGACATCAATGTTATGCTGGCGGTTAATCTGGTTATCAGTGAAAAGCTAAAGGATTCTAGACTGGTCGAAACAGGTATCTATACAACGATTGAAACGATTATTCAAGCCCAGCAGGCAGCTATGCTAGCTGTTATTGCGAGCACTTCAGCAGTTGCTACTACGACTACTACTTGATAAATGAAACGGTTATAAAAAGAGGCTGGGACATAACTACATGAATCTAATCTAAAGATGAACCAATGGAATAAATGAGCTGAACCGCTTATAATACCGCGGTTGATTTCCGTGCAAGGCTTCGCTTTCCGCCGGCGGCCGCTGACCCTCCTTGTCACTTACGCTCCTGCGGGGTCTCACCTGTTCCGCTTTTCCCCCAGGAGTCTTCGCCTTGCTCTCCAATCAACAGCTAGAAGTACCCATATACATGAAACCTACGTTCACCATACCGATGAAAAAATCCGAACGGAGTTGATTCTCCATCAAGAATCTTGATTCCTCGTTCGGATTTACATTCAACTAGAATACTTTTATCTCAGCTTTTCTCTTAAAAAGTATAAACCTCGCCATCATCTGGAACAAAGACGTGAGATGTCATGTCTTTTTCTTTGATAAAGCCTTTTAATTCTTCTCTTGATAGCGTCCAGTGATTTACAGCTTCCATATGGACAGAAATAATCGTAGCACGAGGGGGCGCTTTAAAAACTTCGTAAATATCTTCTTTCCCCATCACAAGAGAACCGCCTTCTAAAAACTGATTATCGCCGCCGTTTACGACAATAACGTCGGGTTTATGTGTATTGATTTCTTCTTCAACAGCGGAATACCATACCGTATCTCCAGCTACATAGAGGGTTTTTTCACTCTTATCTTTAAAAACAACGCCGCACACTAAACCAGTACGCTTTAAAATTTCTCCTCTTCCGTGTTCACCTTTTGTTTTGATTAATTCAACGCCTTCAAAAACCGTGTTTTGCGTAAGTACTTCTACATTTTTAAAATCAGCTTCTTTTACTGCTGCGGCATCTTCTTCATTTTGAACGAACATTTTGATATTGTTTGGCAACGCCTGTTTAGCGGCATCGTCAAAATGGTCTAAATGGAGGTGAGTGACAATAACCGCATCTACATCAGCAATAATTTCTTCAACGGATATCGGTAAGTTCACTAAAGGATTGTTTTGATCTTGTCTGATCGAATTTGGGAAAGGAGGGTACGTGCCTTTTTCTGCTAACATAGGATCAATTAAAAACGTTTTTCCTCCGTATTCAACATTTAGAGTAGCGTTGCGAATATGTGTAATCTTCATCTGTATCTCTCCTTTTTTGATCTACATACAGTTTATAGGATGCTCTAGTTGCAAATACATAGATAAAATCAAGTCTTTTAACACTTTCACTTGATAAATGAAAGAATAGTAGTCAAAAGCAAAAAGAACCGAAACAGTGCTGTTTAGGTTCTTTTTAGGATTTCTTTTATCTCTTTATATATACGTACTTGGTTGCGTCCATGTTGTTTGGCATCGTACAGGGCGATATCTGCTTTATTCAACAGCTCATCTAACGTTTCATTTTCTTGTTTTTCCGCTTGTGCTACTCCAAGACTTAACGTAACAGAAATGGTTTCTTCGTTAATCAGTAAGGGCTGAGTCTCGACGTGACGGCGAATTTGGTCGGCAAGCGTTTCGCCTTCGGATAAAGTATAGCCCTTTAGCGCGAGTACAAATTCTTCACCGCCGTACCGAGCAAAAAGCGCTCCTTGCGGTAATACGGACTGACAGGCTTTTACGACATGTACAAGCACCTGATCGCCGGCATAATGACCATACGTGTCGTTCACTTTTTTAAAATAATCAATATCAAGTAAAAGAAGCGTAAAAGAAGCTGCGGACTGTTTTGCTTCTTTGAACGCTTGCTTACTGTGCTGAAAAAATGCCCGACGATTATAGATTTGCGTCAGCTCATCGTAATAAGCTTGATTTTCAAGCTTTAGCTGAAGTCTTTTGAGCTCCGTAATATCCGTAAAAATAAGCAGCAAGCCGTGACTATTGTTAGCATACTGCAAAGGAGAGGTGCGAACTTGATACGTATACTGAGATTGATCCGCAGAAAAAAGCTGCAGCTCTTGACTGCTGTTTTTATTTTCGAATGTAAAAGGAAATGAACTGTCCGATAGCGTGAACCAAATATCAGCAAACCGTTTTCCAAACATCGCTTTTTTCAGCTGGGGAAACATGTTCTTCGACGCTAAGTTAAATTCAATTAATCTGTAAGCTTCATCAAGCACGATAACACCGTCATTGATGCTGTTAAATATCGCATCTTTCGCAACGGGCATGACTGTAAACATACGCGATGAGTTAATGGACCATAAATATAAAAAAGAAGAAACCCATAAAACCATCGGAACTGGATCAATTCCCTGCGGCGTAAAGCCCATTAAATAGACAAAAGCTGTGACGATAGGGACTAGTTGCCCGACCATTAATGCAATTAACTGCAGGCGGTAAGCTTTGGCTGTTTCTTTCCAGCGGTAAATGGCGAGCAAAAAAGCAACGAACATAGACGAAAAGATGTACATGCCGTGAATCGTGTACCATGGTCCAATTTCTTGATGAATGTAAGGAGCACCTAAAACTGGGTCAATTTCAAACACGCGATAATGAAGGTGATGCCAGTCGTTTGTTGCGACCATAATCAAACTAATAAACGGAATGATAAAAAGCGCAAAAATATGTTTTTTCCTTACCTTTATGCCGACATACTGCATAACAAACAGCAGTCCTGCAGGAGGTGAAAAAGGCATGCCCACGTATTGAATAACGGTCCAAAATTTCATTTCCTCAAGATTAACGGATAGCAAGCTGAATGCCGCACCCATACAATAAACGGCGGTGAAACCCGTATGAAGAATAAATAAATGCGCAATATTGCTGTAGTGGTGACGTTTAATAAATACGTAAAAACACAAGTATAAATTAAGAACACCAGACGTACAGATAAGCGTTATATAAGCGGTTAAATCTAAATTCACAATCGTGTCCCTCATTAAGAAAGCATTTTTAGTTAAATGTAGCACAGTTCAAATAAAATGTGGATGTTTTATTAGGAATTTAGTAGCAGTGAAGGAAGTAGCTGGCTAGTCTATAAGAATTATCTCTCTTTCACTAGCAGATTATTAAAAATTCAGTATTTTATGTGTTGACATCGCTTTCATAGTAGAATATAATTTCGGTAATAACTTAAAACTGGATTGTTACTGATTCGATCAGGCATTACCTGTGTTAAAAATACGTGGTGTGTTCACGTGTTTTTAAGATGGGATTTTCATGTTTGTTCTGATGTGGGGGAAGCATCTATGAAATTTGTTAAAGTATTTAATAATAACGTAGCTTTGGTGAAAGACTCTTCTAATGTAGAATGGGTCATCATGGGAACAGGCGTCGGTTTCCAAAAGAAAAAAGGTGATCCCGTTGATAAAGCTGTCATTCGACGAAAGTTTGTGGCCGAGTCGTCCAACATTCGTCGACCGCTGGCTCAAATGTTAGAGAGCATCAAACCAGAAATTCTTGAGGTTTCTGTAGAGCTAATCAAACAAGCAGAAAAAGAAATAGGTGAGCCTTTTCGCACCAATATTCACTTAACTCTTGCGGATCACTTAAATTTTGCGATTGAACGAAGCCATAGTGGCCTTGAATACGCGCAGCCGAGCCGCTGGGAAGTCAAGAAGCTTTATCCGAAAGAGTATAATGCTGCGGTTAACGCGATTCGACTAGTGTATGACCGGCTTGATGTGCTGCTTCCTAAAAGTGAAGAAACGTTTCTTACCTATCATTTTGTAAATGCACAGAATGTACAAGCAAAAGTGGAAGAAACGATGAAGATGACTGAAGTGATTAATCGAATTATCGATATTGTTCAATATCATTTTCAGCTAAAACTTGATGAAGAATCGATGAATTATTCCCGCTTTGTCACGCATCTACGATTTTTTGTCTTACGTCAGCTAGATCAGAACCCACATGTTTCTCCTGAAGTTGATGCTACGCTGCTGGATGTTGTAAAAACAAAGTATGAGAAAGCGTACAAAGCTGTTGAAAAAGTGACAAATCTGCTTCATAAACAGTACGGTTGGTCTTTAACGTCAGATGAAAAGCTTTACTTAACGCTACACATTTGGCGCGTGACGAATCTCGTAGAAACTGAATAATTGTTCTTCATTGGAGGATTGTTACTGACTCGATCAGGCATTACCCAAGCAGACATTGACATGTTCCAAACATGTAGTGATCTGTTTGGGTTTTTTTATTGAAAAAAGGAGGGATATAAATGACTTCATATAAAGAAACAGCTAAACAAGTAGTAGATAAAATCGGTGGAGTACAGAACGTTAACCAGGCTTGGCACTGCGTGACGAGACTTCGCTTTAATCTTCACGATAAGAATAAAGTCCAGGTTGAGGAAATTAAGCAAATAAAAGGAGTGATGGGCGCTCAATTTTCCGGTGATCAGTTTCAAGTCATTATTGGAAACAGAGTTGCTGAAGTGTTTGAAGAAGTTGAACCTTTAGTAGGAAGCGGAAGCGCTGCTGAGGAGAAAAGCGGTACAAAACAAGGCGTTGTTTCACTTGTAATGGACAGTATTTCGGGAATTTTTACTCCTATCTTACCAGCGCTTATTGGTGCGGGTATGCTAAAGGCTTTTGTCGCTTTATTTGCTACTCTCGGATGGCTGAGCATAGAAAGCGATACGTACGCCGTGCTAAACGCAATTGGAGACGGAGTCTTTTACTTTTTACCCTTTTTCTTAGCAGTTTCAGCAGCTCGTAAGTTTAAAACAAACGAATACTTAGCGCTTGCTTTAGCAGCTGCCATGCTGTATCCGACCTTTGTAGATGCAGCACGAGGCATTACGAAAATAAAAGAATTCACGTTATTTGGAATCAATTTTATATCCATTCCAGTTGTGAACTATACGTCTAGCGTTATACCGATTATTTTAGGTGTGCTTTTATTAAAGTATGTATATAAATTTGTTCGCTCATGGATGCCGGCTACTCTTACGGTCATGTTTTCACCACTGCTTACCCTTTTAATTGCTGCACCTATCACGTTATGGGTAATCGGTCCGCTTGGAACGTATATGGGAGACGGAGTAGCCATTATGTTCTCTTGGATGTTTGAAACAGCCGGTCCGCTGGCAGGGCTTTTACTAGCAGGTCTTATGCCTCTTATTATCATGACCGGCATGCACTATGCAATAGGTCCGATTGCGATTCAAAATCTAAAAGTATACGGATTTGACAATGTTTTGATGCCAATGATGTATATCAGCAACCTTGCTCAAGGTGGAGCAGCTTTTGGAGTAGCCTTGAAGACAAAAAATAAAGATTTAAAGCAAGTGGCATTTTCATCGGCCATTTCAGCTGTTATCGGAATTACAGAGCCCGCTATGTACGGAGTAAACATGAAGTTAAAAAAACCTTTTTATTACGCTATGGCATCTAGTGCACTGCTCGGTGGCTTTGCTGGTTGGTATGGTTTTAAAGCTTTTACACTAGGAGGATTAGTCGGAATCTTTGCTATCCCTACGTTTGCAGATCCAAGCGGAGCAGCAGGCAATTTAATGGTCGCTGTGGCGCTGCTGGCAGCGGCAGTTATTTTACCAGCTGTTTTGGTACTCACTCTTGGATTTAAAGATATTGCTTCAGAAGAAACAGAAAAAAATACAATCAAACTTGAAGAACATCCTGTCACAGAAAAAGCGCCATTACAAAATGTTTCTCTAGCAGTAGAGGCGAAAAAAAGCGGTAAAACAGCAAGCGTCTTTTCTCCGTTGCACGGTGAGCTTGTACCGCTGCATCAAGTGTCAGATGCAACATTTGCTCAAGAAATTATGGGGAAAGGAATTGCAATTAAACCGAGCGAAAACCGTGTAGTTTCGCCTGTTGCTGGCACGGTTATGGTGCTGCCTGATTCTCAACATGCAATCGGCATTAAAGGAGAAGATGGCGAAGAAATTTTAATTCATATTGGAATTGATACCGTTTCTTTAAAAGGAGAGCATTTTAAAGCACTGGTAAAAGAAAAAGATTATGTAAATGCAGGGCAGCCGCTCATTGAATTTGACCGGCATGCGATTGCAGAATCTGGATTCGAAACCGTTACGATGGTTATTATCACAAACACCGCAGAGTATTTAGATGTGCTGCCGGTCAATGAAATAGGTCCGATTTTTGAAGGGGAACAGCTACTTTCTGTAGTAAAATAAATGCTATTTTTAATAAAAATATGAAAAAAGGACGTGGGGGCTATGTTAACAAATGATACTGTATTTAAAAAGGGATTTTTATGGGGAGGAGCGACGGCTGCTAACCAAATTGAAGGAGCTTACGACGTTGATGGGAAAGGGCTGTCTACTGCAGACATGATCCGATTTGTCCCAAAAGACGAACGAACTGGTTATTCAATGGATGTAAAAGCAGATTACATTGAAGATGTGCTTAACAACAAAGTAAACGATCGTTTTCCAAAGCGTACGGCTATTGACTTTTATCATCGCTATAAAGAAGATATCGCACTGTTCGCGGAAATGGGATTTAAAACGCTTCGCATTTCGATCAACTGGGCGAGAATTTTTCCAAATGGAGATGATGTGAATCCAAACGAAGCAGGGTTGCAATTTTACGATAATTTGTTTGATGAAATGTTAAAGTACGGCATTGAACCATTGGTGACGCTTTCGCATTATGAAACGCCGCTTGAGCTTACCCGTAAATACAACGGCTGGTACAGCCGCAAGCTAATTGGCTTTTATACACGCTACGCGGAAACGGTATTTACACGCTATAAAAACAAAGTAAAATACTGGCTGACGTTTAATGAAATTAATGTGATTACACATAGTCCTTATACAGGCGGCGGTATTTTAGTTGAAAACGTTCCAAATCAGTCAGCGGAGCAAATTGCGTATCAAGGGGCGCATCATCAGTTTGTTGCGAGTGCACTTGCCACTAAGTTAGCTCATGAAATTATTCCTGATGTAAAAGTAGGATGTATGCTTGCGCGTATGACAACGTATCCTGTGACGAATCATCCGGATGATATTTTACTAGCTCAGCATAAAAATGACTTGAACTTATTTTTTACAGATGTTCAAGTTCGCGGAGAATATCCAAAGGTAATGGAGCGTTACTTTAAAGAAAACAACATTCAAATCGTAAAAGAAGTAGGGGACGATGAGATTATCAAACAATACCCCGTTGACTTTATTTCGTTTAGCTACTATATGTCTCTTTCTGTCACAACTCAAAGCGAAGAAGACAATGTCCTAGGAAATATGATTGCAGGAAGTGTAAAAAATCCTCATCTTCAAACGTCCGACTGGGGATGGCAAATCGATCCGAAAGGACTGCGCTATACGCTACAAGATTTTCATAACCGCTACGGCAAACCGCTGTTTATCGTTGAAAATGGTTTAGGAGCTCATGACAAAGTAGAAGAAGACGGCTCTATTCATGATCCGTACCGCGTAGATTACTTAAAGCAGCATATTGAACAAATGAAAGAAGCGGTTAAAGATGGTGTGGACTTAATGGGCTATACGGCGTGGGGACCTATTGATTTAATCAGTGTGTCAACAAACGAAATGTCAAAACGATACGGCTTTATTTACGTAGATCAAGACGATGAAGGAAATGGTACGCTTGAACGATCTAAAAAAGATTCTTTTTACTGGTATAAACAAGTGATTCAGACAAATGGAGAAGATTTATCTTCATCTACAAAAGTCAAAGTTTCTCAGTAAAAAACACATGCCTGAAAACACGAGATGTCCTTCATCTCCTTGTCTTCAGGCATATTTTTATTATGAGTCTATTTACGTTTTATAAAGGTGTCATCTGCATTTTTTTCTGTCTAAAAAAGACCCAATCTGTAAAGCCGATTTCTTTAAGACGCTTTTTTACTAGTTCAAAGTCGTCGCCAATGCGTTCCGGATCATGAGCATCGGAACCAAAGGTAATGTGTACCCCGTAGTGCAGGGCTCTTTCTAAAATATCATCTGCAGGATACCAGCCTCCGCAGTCTTTGGTTTTGCCTGATGTATTCACTTCTATGGCAATGTCATGTGCTGAAATCACTTTTAGCGTTTGATCAATGACAGCTGTCTCGATAGAAGAAAACGAGGGATAGAATCCTTTCATGGCATCAATATGGCCAAGGATTTGAAACATTCTGCTGCGGGCGGAGTCTTCAATCAATTGATAATACGTTTCTTTCGTGCGCTGCTTTTCTTGCTGAGAAAGACCTTCCCAGCGCGTTTTATGAAAGATGCTGACTTCATCAACTAGATGGACAGAGCCAATTATGTAGTCAAACGGATATTTTTCATAGTGGCTTTGGTATACTTTTGCATGCTCGGGAAAGAAATCAGACTCCACGCCTAACAGTACTTCAATTTTCTCTTTATATTCTTCTTTTAGTTTCAAAATCTCAGCTACATATCCGGAAAATGCGCTTTTTCCCATCGCAATATTAGGATAAGGCTGGTCTTCTTCGCTCGCAAAATAAGGAGAATGATCCGAAATTCCAATGATATCAAGCCCTTTATTAATGGATGCCTCTATATAATCTCGAATCGTTCCGCGAGCATGTCCGCATCGGTCGTGATGGGTATGAAAATCAAATTTTAACTCAGCGTTCATTTTTCATCACCTCTGTTATCTTTTTGTGTGGTGTATAGAATATTCTACAAAGAAACAAAGTATCCCCCGTAGAAATGGATGAAGAGAATATTTCTTGGCTTGCTAGTGAGTCATCTACTAAAAAATTGTACAGAAAAAGGTTATTTTATTTAATTTGCCGCAAAAATTGAAATGGAATCCATACCAAAAGTTACATTTGATTCGGCAAGCTAAAACGCATATACTACTCATACACGATCTGAAATAACGTTCAGGTAATCGCTGCATCATTTGATGTAGAGGAAAGTCCATGCTCGCACGGTGCTGAGATGCCCGTAGTGTTCGTGCCTAGTGAAAAAATAAGCTAGGGCAGCTTGGCTTATAGCTTAGCTGACGGCGGGAAAAACCACCTAAGTCTTCGGATATGGTCGAGTATCCCTGAAAGTGCCACAGTGACGAAGCTTTGCTGGAAACAGCAAAGGTGGAACGCGGTAAACCCCACGAGCGAGAAACCCAAACAATGGTAGGGGAACTGTCTCTAAGGAATCAAACGGAGAGACGGACGGTTACATGTGTAATCGTAGATAGATGATTACCGCCTGAGTACGAGAGTAAAATCGTTTGCAGTACAAAGGTACAAAACATGGCTTATCGAACGTTGTTGAACAGAGACTGACTGTAAAATACGTAACCAAAACAAACCAATGAGGTTTGTTTTTTTGTTTGTTATTTTTAAATCATAGCCGACTCATTGATAGAGTGCTTGAATTTTCCTAACTATAGTATGAGGATTCAAGGTATATGGAAATACATATTGCCTAAATTGCGGTATAGTTTACTTGTACTTACTAAATACGGGGAAAGGGAGAAGATTGATGATTAAAAAAATGGAGCATACAGCAATCATTGTTGGAAATATGGATGAGACGATTCACTACTACGGGGATATGTTTGGCTTTAAAGTTCGCCTTCAAGGATCTACCGAAAAAAGAGAGATGGCTTTTTTGTATCTTGAAGAACAGCCTGGTATCGAAATTGAGCTCATTCGAGATATTGATCCGATTGGCGAGTATAACAAAAGCGGGATTGTTAACCACCTTGCCTTTACGGTAGAGGATATAAATAAGGCGATTCAACATTATAAGAGCAAAGGAATTGAATTTTTATCATCGGAGCCTCAGCCAACGCTTGAAGGCGGCCGTATGATTTTATTTCACGGACCTAATGATGAACTGCTGCAGTTAGTAGAACGAGTTAAACTCTAAAAAAGTTTACTTTAAGGGGTACATACAAGAAAAAATGCGTTTTACATTCTCAAAAAAGACCTTTCTTTGATTGTGAGAGAAAGGTCTTTTTGATGTGTAGTTACTATGATATCTTAGTTAGCTTTTTAATAACTTTCCTTACGTTTCATACCAAATCCTTCTTTCTGCTAGAAAATGATGAATATAAAAATTTATAAGTGCCGTATACAGTAATCGTCAAGCTGAACTAAAAACATCCTCGAGTATGTTTCCATTTTTTATCGTAACACCCGCTATTTATAATGTATAATTCATTATAATCATATTTTTCATACATCTATGTAATGAATAGAACGGTTAATAAGGAGATGGTACAAAGTGGAGTGGCAGCAGTTTAAATATTTTCAAACGCTTGCACGTACGCAGCATATGACGCGCGCAGCAGAAGAACTGTTAATTACGCAGCCTGCGCTCAGTCGTTCAATTGCTCGTTTTGAAGAAGAAGTAGGAGCGCCGCTATTTGACCGGCAAGGACGTTCCATTCGATTGAATCAATACGGTAAAGTTTTTTTGAAGCGTGTAGATAATATGATGAAAGAATTTGATAAAGGACAAGAGGAAATTCAAGCGCTGCTAGATCCGGAAAAAGGGCAGGTGTCACTTGGATTTTTACATACGCTCAGCACAGATTTGATTCCAGATTTAATCGCGTCGTTTCGCAGCTCATATCCTAAAGTGAATTTTCAGCTGAGGCAAAGTCCTTCTCACGTTCTTCTTGAGCAGCTGCAGCTCGGTGAACTGGATCTTTGTTTGATTGCCCCTATGGAAGAGAAATCGATCATTAAGTGGCAGCATCTTTGGAGTGAAGAGCTGTTTGTGATCGTACCGAAAAATCACCGGTATGCTGATCGTGAAAGTATTGCACTAGAAGAAATTGCTGAGGAATCCTTTATTCACTTAAAAGAAGGTTTTTCTCTTCGTCTTACGTTTGAGCAGTTATTTGAAGAGACAGGAGAAAAGCCTCACATCATGTTTGAAGGAGAGGAAGCTGACACCGTAGCAGGACTTGTAGGAGCCGGCTTAGGAATTTCTATCCTTCCAGATTTACACGGAATCGATCAAAGTAAAATAGTGAAAATCCCATTAGCTAAAGCCAACTGCCACCGAGTAATTGGACTAGCATGGATTGAAGGAAGATATCTATCACCGGCTGTTAAACAGTTTAGAAACTTTGTTTTACATAAATTTAATGACCAGAAATAACGGTATTTCGTAGCCTAAACTTGTTTGCAAACTCAGTCCTTTTTTCGTTGGAATAATCGTTTTAAAATCGATCTTTTTTTACCTACTACGCTGCTTTCTTTTGAAGCTTCTACTAATTCTGAAATGGCCTGCTGTTCACGCAGGCTTTTGCGCAAAGATTGAATAAGCTGCTTATCTTTTTCCTGAAGAATTTGTTTTGTATCAGGCTCTTGTTGGGGTGAAGACTGTACCGGCTGTTCGGAAGGTGTCGGCTGCTGGTCGTCAGCCTCGGGCTGGTCAACTGCTTCTGCGGTGTTCTCTGTGTCCTCTTTGTCTTCGGCTTCTTCTAGAGACACGGCAGCTTGATCCTCGCTTGTAGTCAAAGAGAATTCTTTTTGCAGCGCTTCATTGATTTCTTCTGCTTGACAGCCCTCATCATAAAGCTGCTTAATTTTCAGTAAAACGGTCGCAGCCGCAGCTTCATATTGTTTTGGTCGATGATTTTCTTTTTGTATAAAGAAATATTGGAATTTATCTATATATCTTCTAATCGTTGAAGTAGGAATACTCGTTTCTTCAGATAACTCTTTTACACTAAGCCATTTTGTCATTTTCTCACCACTTTTTAAATGATTACTTATTCGTCAGCATCAATTTGAAATTGTACTAGTATCTCTACTGTTTATCTTATCATGTAACGCTTCTACGTACCTTGCTGTGTTGGTTTCTGTAACGTTTTTATAATCACAGTGTCATAAATGAGGTATAAGCTACCACTCGCACAAAGATTTGTTAGTTGAAGAATAGGAAATAATCAGTAAGCATTTGTTTGGAGTATGTTGAACAATGATGAGCGTGCTTCTTATTATTATCTTATAATGTTGCTGAAGAAAAATCGAGTGATTACTTCACTGTTTATTTAATATGGTAATGTTGTACTAAAGAAGAAACGAAAGGAGGAGCGACTTGAGTTTTACAGAACGAGCAGTAGCACTTATTAAACAAATACCATCCGGGAAAGTAATGACATACGGACAAATCGCCCGTCTGGCTGGGAGTCCGCGAGGTGCAAGGCAAGTTGTACGAGTCCTGCATTCGATGAGTAAGAAACATAATCTCCCCTGGCACAGAGTCATTAATTCTAAAGGAGAAATTGGGTTTAAAGACGAAGAAATGTACGTTGTTCAAAAACTTTCACTCGAAGCGGAAGGAATAATCGTTTCTTCGGATGGAAAGCTTGATCTTAAAGTCTATCTCTATGAACCTGACGTGTATAAATAACAAAAGAAATTGAGACATAACGAAATCAATTCCATCTAAAGATGAACAAACGAGATAAAGGAGCTGAACCGCTTGTGACACCGCCATTAATTTCCGTGCAAGACTTCGCTTTCCGCGAGCGGCCGCTGAGCCTCCTCGTCGCTTGTGCTCCTGCGGGGTCTCACCATTTCCGCTTTTCCCGCAGGAGTCTTCGTCTTGCCCTCCAATTAATGGCTAGAAGCACCTGATTAGACCTACGTTCATCATCACAATAAAAAAATCTGAATGAGTTTGATTCTCCATCAAGAATCAAACTCATTCGGAACTTCCTTCAACTAACATATTTTCTTATTTATGTTTTTCAAAAGCCAGCTTTAATCCAAACCCGATTAAAACGACGCCCGTTGCTTTATCCATAAAGCGCTGAACGCTAGGTGTTGTGAGCCATTTTCGTAAATAGTTAATAAAAAAGACGAATACGAAAAACCACGTGATAGCAAGGATCGTATACGTTATTCCCATCAGAAGTAATTGAAGCGTTACATTTTGATCACTTTGAACAAATTGAGGTAAAAAAGTTAAGAAAAACACGGCTACTTTTGGGTTAAGAACGTTTGAGACAAGGCCTTGACGAAAAGCGGACGTTTCTTTTGACTGCTCCTCTTTTTCAGAAGAAGGTATATTGCTTTTTTTAGAAAGGAAAGCAGAGATTCCTAAGTACATTAAGTAAAGGGCTCCTGCGTATTTTACGATTTCAAATGCCAGAGCTGACTGAAGGAGAAGAGCCGATAAACCAAACGTGGCGGCGAGTGTATGAACTAAAGAGCCGCTCGCTAAGCCTAATGCCATTTTATAGCCGCCCGTTTGTCCATCTGCCATCGTTCGTTTGGTAATGAGAGCGGTATCAATACCAGGACTCATAATAACAAATAATGTGAGAATCAAAAAGGTGAAGATGTCGTTCATTTTTTTCTTCCTCCTTACTGTGATAGTATTAAATTATAATTTATTTATTAAATATAATTTAACATAAGTAACGCCGTTTATTAAGTTTAATTTAATAAAATTAATTATAATTAAACATCTTTTACGGAGGAATCATCATGGAAAACATAGATATTGGAAAAAAAGTAGAGAAATTTCGAAAAGAAAAGGGGCTAAGCAGTCGAGAATTAGCCAAATTAGCGGAGATTACGCCGTCTATGTTAAGTCAAATTGAGCGAGGATTAGCTAATCCGTCCATTTCAACGCTTAAAATTTTAGCTAAATGCCTCGATGTTCCTACTTTCAGTTTTTTACTTGAAGAAATAAACACCTCTCATTTAGTCGTAAGGTCGAATGAGCGTAAAACAATGAAGGTAAAAGAGCTAACGTATTCGCTGCTATCACCCGATTTCACAGGGAATCTAGCTACGGCAATTATGGAAGTACCGCCGATGATGGCTTCATCAGAAACTCCTTTAGCGCATAAAGGGGAGGAAGTGGCATACGTCTTAGAAGGGAAAATTAAAGTGTATTTGGAAGAGGAAGTATACGTGCTAGAAAAAGGAGATAGTGTCAAAATCCCTTCGCATCTGAATCATAAATGGGAGAATATATTTGAAGAGAAAGCCATTATTTTATTTTCCGTTACGCCGCCTGTTTTTTAAAGTACTTACGGTTTTTATACTGCTCACCTTCAGTGTGAGGCACTTTTATTATATAAATGTGATAAAACTATCATGTTTGTGAGAGTGAACAATTGATAAAATAGCATTGTTGGTAATCTCTACCTAAGAGAATACATACTAAATACTTTTTTGAAAGGTGATGAAGTGTAATGAAGACATGGAAAGAGATATTTCGTACTTCAAAGCTTAAAAAAATGATGCCTGTACTCGCTCTGTCGTGCGCGGCGGCTGTAAGCTTTTCAAGCAGCGAGGTACATGCTGAAACGGTAAAATGTCAAAGACAAGAAACTAAGAGTGATCGAGAGTTTGCTAAGCTTGAAGACAAATATGATGCGAATCTTGGCATTTATGCATTAGATACCGGTACAAATAAAACGGTAACGTATCACCCGGACGAGCGTTTTGCCTATACGTCTACTCATAAGGCTCTTGCTGTCGGCGCACTTTTACAGCAGAAGTCAATCGAAGATCTCAACGAGCGTATCTTTTATACGCGCGATGACCTTGTAAACTATAATCCAATTACAGAGAAGCACGTGGATACAGGCATGACTCTTCGAGAACTCGCGGATGCATCACTTCGCTACAGCGACAATACGGCAGGGAACTTAATTCTGCAGCAGCTGGGCGGACCGGATGGATTTAAAGAAGCTTTAGAAAACATAGGAGACGATGTGACGCTGCCTGAGCGCTTTGAACCGGATTTAAATGAAGTGAATCCAGGAGAAACTCACGATACAAGTACACCAAGAGCACTCGTTTCAAGTCTTCAAACGTATGTACTTGGACAGGCACTTCCTGAAGACAAGCGTGCACTTTTAACAGATTGGATGAAGCGAAACACAACAGGGGATGCGTTAATACGAGCGGGCGTGCCGAAAAGTTGGGAAGTAGCTGATAAGACAGGCGCAGGCTCATACGCGACGCGAAATGATATTGCTATCCTTTGGCCGCCGAAAGGAGATCCAATTGTTCTTGCGATCCTTTCCAATCGTACGGAAAAAGATGCGGAGTATAATGATAAACTGATTGCAGAAGCGGCTAAACAAGCGGTCAAGGCTCTTAAAGTTACTCGTAAATAAAAATAAATTTGGATAATAGTAGTTTAAATGTAAAAAAAAGATTGAAAAGATTGATAGAACATTCTATTATTAATTAGAAAAAATATAGGAAGGAAGTATCTCTTATGAAAAAGATTTTTCCAATTGTTCTATCTTTCGGTTTATTAACAAGTGTATCTTTTAGCACGGTTTCAAACGTAGATGCGGCAGCTAAATCTTACAAAAACTGCACGGAATTAAACAAAGACTACAAAGGCGGCGTAGCTCGTGCGGCTAATGTGAAAAATAAAGGCGGCAAAACAAAGTACAAACCGTATGTGTCAAAATCACTGTATGATGCCAATACAAAGCTAGATCGAGATAAAGACTACATTGCCTGTGAAAAATAAATACTAGCGGACTCATCCAAGCGCTTATTGTAAGCGCTTGGATTTTTTATTATCATCAACTCCTGTATGTTGCGAGCTGAGCTCAAAAATTAGTCAAATCGCACAAAATAATATCAGAAAATTCACATAAATAATAATGAACTTGCGTTAAAATTCGTATACACTATGTACATGTTAAGTTAACTTACATCTAATGTTAGAAGTGAGAGGGGAAACATCATAAAAAAGGAGTTGAGTGTATAGTGTCTACAAATGCAACAAGTTCAGTTATAGAAGAGGTGCATTCTTATCAAGATAGAAGTCTTGATCCGTCACTAAAGCCAAAAGTGGAAAGTGATCGAAAGCTAACTCCGTTATCCTATATGTTTATGTGGATTGGAGACGGCGTTAATTTAGGGAATATGACGCTTGGGGCTAGCTTGGTAATCGCAGGTACTGCGGTATTAAATCTTTTTCAAACGTTTGTGGCAGCGATTATTGCCATTGGTATTATTTCTACTTTTTTTGTCTTGAACGATCGAATCGGCTATAAGACGGGCATACCGTATGTGATGCAGCTCCGAATGTCTTTTGGAATAAAAGGATCCGTTATATCTTCTCTTTTACGAGGTATTCCAGCTATCGTTTGGTATGGTTTCCAAAGCTGGACAGGCGGTACAGCTTTAAACGAAATCGGGAAAATTGTGAGCAAAGGATCTTTTGACAATCTTGTTCTTTGTTTTATTATCATTCAGCTGCTGCAAATTGTGCTTTCCCTGTACAGCTTCCACGCGGTTAAATGGGTAGAGATGCTTGCTTCAATCATCATATTGCTTGGCCTTGTTTACGTATTTGGTGTTCTTTTAACTTCTCATAGTGAGGTAGTAGGGGAGAAGTGGGTACATACAAAAGGTTCATGGGGACTTCCGTTCTTTTCTTTCATTATGATGTTCATGGGGAATTATGCAGCAATTTTTCTAAGCGCAGCCGATTACTCTAGAGAACTGAAGCCAGGAATTAGCGACACAAAGCGTGGGTTCTTATACTTTACACCAATTCTAGTAGCCTACGGATTCGTTCTTACAATCGGAGCAATGCTTGCTTCTGCTACGGGCATATCCAATCCTGTCAAAGCGTTTGCGGTTGTAGTGGATAATTCATATATTACCGTCGCTGTATCAGCTTTTATTGTGATTGGCGTTATTGCGGTAAACATGGTGGCAAATATTATTCCGCCTACGTATGTGATTACGCTGCTGACAAAAGCAAACTATAAAGTGGCGGTTATCATTACTGGACTGCTTGCTTTTTGCTCGTTCCCTTGGGTGCTTGTTCAAGATTCGTCAGCTGCAGGTCTTGGGCTCTTCATTTTAATTTACTCTGCTTTTTTAGGGCCGATTGTTTCTATTTTACTAGTCGATTATTATATTTTACGGAAACAAAGAGTAAACGTAGAAGAATTGTATCAAGAAAAAGGACCGTTTTCCGGCTATAATCCGTGCGCCATGCTGGCGATGCTCATCGGTGCAGGCGCTGCGTTTATCGAAGTTGATTTAGGTTGGATTATAGGAGTAGTAGTCGCAGGAATCTCTTATATTCTTTTGACGAAATTTGCTTTTAAACATTCAAAATTTAAAAAAGGAACCATTTTTGAACAATAATATTAAATAGATCAAAGCCTTTGCTTGCCGCAAAGGCTTTTGGTTTGTCTTTTGTCGCGTCAGATTAAATCTCGTTGTCTAGTTTCCTAAAAAGTGGGTAAAGTAAAGAAGAGAAAAAAGTTACCTCTATTATGAGTTGCTTTTACAGGAGCGCATCTAATGTATCGCATCAATCATAGCTTAAAGGAGAGGGCAGAGTATGTATGAATTTAGAGTGTATACTCTTCGAGATGGAAGCGAAAAGGTAATCAAAACGCTGAAACATGAATCGTTTGCTGATGAAATTCAACGAGCGGGAATTAAGCAAACGGAAATTGCGCAAACACAGCTAGTAGATAAACCGAGATAATGTATTTGCCTTTATTTTTACACGTTTTAAAAAAGCCGGATTCCTATGTTTTTACGCAGGAGTCCGGCTTTTTCTAATTTCTTATAGTTCTTCACCATTTGTTTCAATTACATGTTTGTACCAGTTAAAGGAATCTTTTTTGTAGCGCTTCATCGATCCGTTTCCTTCGTTGTCACGGTCGACATAAATCATGCCGTATCGTTTTTTCATTTCGCCTGTTGTAAAGGAAACAATATCAATAATTCCCCATGGAGTATAGCCCATCAAATCAACGCCATCGTACATCACAGCTTTTTCTAACGCTTCGATGTGTGATTTTAAATATTCAATTCGTGATGCGTCATGAATGGATCCGTCTTCTTCAACTGTATCAATGGCACCAAATCCGTTTTCTACGATGAACAGCGGAATTTGATAGCGGTCGTAGAAGCGGTTTAACGTATAGCGCAAGCCCGTTGGATCAATTGACCAGCCCCAATCGCTTGATTTGATATAAGGATTTGCTACGCCGTTTGGCAATCCGCCGTTTACGATATCGCCCGTGTTATCAGCTTCAACGTCGCTTTTAACCGTTGTTGACATGTAATAGCTGAATCCTAAATAATCGACTTTTCCGTTTCGTAAAATTTCTTCGTCGCCTTCTTCAAACGGAATATGATAGCCTTCTCGTTCGAATTCTTTTAATGCATAGCTTGGATAATAGCCGCGAACTTGAACGTCAGGGAAGAAGTAGCGCTGTCTCATTGTTTCTTCTGCTAACATCACATCGTCAGGATTTGAAGAATACGGATAAATTGGCACGTGTGACACCATCGCTCCGATTTGGAAATTGGGATTAATTTCTTTTCCTTTTGATACGGCAAGAGCGCTTGCAAGCAGTTCATGATGTCCCGCTTGATACATCACTTCTTTTGCATTTTCACCCGGTTTTACAGAAACACCTGAGTTCGTCCATAAGAATAGAGGATTGTTTACATCCATTTTATTGTTAATTTCATTAAACGTCATCCAGTACGTGACTTTATCTTTATAGCGGTCGAAACAAACTTCAGCGAACTTCACAAAGCAATCTACTGTTTTTCGGCTTCTAAACCCGCCGTATTCTCGAGCTAAATGCAGTGGCATTTCAAAGTGAGACAGCGTAATAACCGGTTCAATTCCATGCTTTAACAGTTCATCAAATACATCGTCATAGAATTTTAGTCCTTCTTCGTTTGGCTCAGTTTCATCGCCTTTAGGGAAAATACGGCTCCAGCCAATCGACGTTCGCAAACATTTTAAGCCCATTTCTGCAAACAGTGCGATATCTTCTTTGTAGCGATGATAAAAATCAATCGCTTCGTGATTTGGATAGAATTTATCGTCTTCTACTGTTTCGGTGATTTGTCGCGGCACACCGTGCGCACCTGCAGTCATAACGTCTACTACGCTCGGTCCTTTTCCGCCTTGGTTCCATCCACCTTCAAATTGATGAGCTGCTAATGCGCCGCCCCATAAAAAATTCTTTGGCATCTTTGTCATTGTTAGTTCCTCCTTATTTCACTACGGTAAATAATGTTTGATTCAGCCCGCTAGTTTCAACATCTTCAACAATCACTTCTCGATAAGCGCTTGAATTGGTGATAATAACCGGCGTGATCGTTTGTAATCCCTGTGTTTTAATAAATTCTTTATCAAATTCAATGAGTAAATCGCCTTTTTTAAACTTTACACCGTCTTCTACATGCAGCGTAAACGGCTTGCCGTCTAACGTAACGGTATCTAATCCAATATGAACAAGTAATTCAACACCGTATTCTGATCGAAGGCCGATGGCGTGCTTTGTTGGTGCTACCATGACAACTATTCCGTCAAAAGGTGCATAAAGCTTATTATCGGAAGGGTCAATTGCTAATCCTTCTCCCATCGCACCTGAGCTGAATACTTCATCCGGTACGCTAGAAAGAGGAATAACTTTCCCGCTAAACGGGGCGCTGATTGTTTCTTCATTTTCGTTAGGGTTGCTGACAGCGACTTCGTTTAAAGAAGCAGTAGCTGCTTCTTTTGCTGCATCTTCTCCGTAACCAAACACTTGAATAAGCACAACGGGAAGAATAATCGCAATGGCACATCCGATTAAAATTCCCCAGATCGACATCGGGTAGTCTTGACTGATCCCGTTTACAATGGTCAGAGGTCCGGGCAGTCCTGCGTAAGCAAAGTAATAAGGGTGAAAGAAGCTTGCTACAACAGCACCAATAGCACCTGAAATGCATCCAAAGATAAACGGCTTTTTAAAACGTAGGTTTACGCCGTAAATGGCCGGTTCTGTAATACCAAATAATCCTGTTATCCCGGCTGATACGCTCACTTTGCGTGCTTCGTGGCTTTTTGCTTTTAAAATAACCCCAAGTACCGCTCCAACTTGAGCTACCACGGCAATTGTCTGATACGCTTGAAACGAATCTCTGCCGTTTAAGTCAAAGTTAGCAAGTATCATCGGCGTAATTCCCCAATGTACCCCAAAGATAACAACGATCTGCCAGAACCCGCCAATGATGGATCCAGCCAAAGCCGGTACGTTTTCAGCTAAAAAGTTATAGCCGTGAGAAACTCCATTAGCGCCCATCGTAGTAATAGGACCAATAAGTAAAATTGTTACTGGAACCATAATCACCATACATAAAAATGGAACAAACAGCGGTCTAACGACTTCATGAATGCTCTTATTTAGGAACCTTTCAAGATAAGACAAAATCCATACTAAAAATAAAGGCGGTAAAACAGAAGAAGTATAGACCGTTTCGGATAAGGGAAGACCTAAAAACGTAATTGAGCTTCCGTCACCAATTTTTGCCGCCATTTCTGCCCATGTTGGACTCACTAATGCTGCACAGCAAGCCACTGCGATATAGGTATTGGTTTTAAAATGCTTAGATGCTGTGATGGCGATAAAAATCGGTAAAAAAACAAACGGTGCCCATGAAATGAAGCTTAATACTTGATATGTGCCCGTTTTTGCAAAGCTATCCGAAAACAAATTAATAAGTATTAACGAACCCTGTAAAATTCCTGCTGCTGCTAGGATGTATACAAATGGTGCAAACACAGCAGACATTGTCGCAATCACGCGGTTTAAAATCGTGCCTTTGTTTTCAGTTTGCTCTTTTTCCGTATCTAAATTTACTAAACTAGCAAACTCCTCATAAACATCTCCTACGTGCTGTCCAATCACAACTTGAAACTGTCCGCTGTTTTCAACAACCGTAATAACACCAGGCATAGAAGACACCTTGCGTTTGGCTTCTGGCTTTGAGCGCTTTAACACAATTCGCAGTCTCGTAGCGCAGCGTGTAGCGCTTACGATATTTTCTTCGCCGCCTACCGCATCTAAAATGTCTGCTGCAAGCTTGTGATAATCTCTAATTTTCCCTCCCATATGTTCAACCCCCTTGTTGAGTATGCGCTTTCAGTATAATTGTATCGGTACAATTTATCAATACCCTAATAAAATAATAGTCAATAAATAATTTAAGTTTATGGCATGGAGTTAGATTATGGTATAATCGTGTTATTCTTGAGACAAATTCAGTAAAGAGGTATAGCTATGATTAAATACCAACAAATTGCAATTGAAATTGAAACCTATATTGAAGAACACAAGCTTCAGCAAGGAGATAAGCTGCCGGTATTAGAAACGCTGATGGCGCAGTTTAAGGCAAGCAAAAGTACGGTAACAAAAGCCTTAGATCTGCTGGAGAAAAAAGGCGTTGTTTTTCAAGTGAGAGGAAGCGGCATTTTTGTCCGTCGTCATAAACGAACAGGATACATTGGCTTGCTTTCCAATCAAGGATTTACGAGCGAACTTGAAGATTTTCAGTTAACATCGGAAGTGATTGAGTTAGATGTACGAAAGCCGACGCAAGAAGCCGCGTTAAATTTAAACATAGAAGAAAATAGTGACGTCTATTATGTAAAAAGAGTACGGTATATCAACGGCCAGACGCTTTGTCTAGAAGAATCGTTTTATAATAAATCCATCGTTACGTACTTAAATAACGAAATTGTTTCTCATTCTATTTTTCATTACATTAAAGAAGGACTTGGCTTAAAAATAGGGTTTTCTGATCTATATCTTCACGTCGGCAAGCTGAACGAAGAAGAAGCTACATACTTAGGATTAAAAGAAGGCGATCCTAAATTGTTTATTGAAACGCTTTTTCATTTAGCCAACGGCCAGCCGTTTGACTTTTCAAAAGTAACGTACAACTACGAACAGTCTCAGTTCTTTTTACAAGCAACGAGTCATGTTTTATAAAAAAGTGTCTGTCTCTCAATTAGTAAGGAACGAGAGGCAGGCGCTTTTTTCTTTATTTCTCTAATGAAGATACGAAAAAAGACAGAGATTGTAATAAATAGGAAGTTGATATACGATAAAATGGTTACAAGATTTATGGAGATAGGGAAAGAGGTGCTAAGGTGAAAAAGATGCTGAGTTATCTTATTCCCATGCTTTTTATGTTCGGTTTGCTTTCCATGAATTTATTTCAGCCGACTAAAGGCGATTTTATCGCTGTAGGTGTGATATCGATTCTTGCAGGTATTGTGATTGGTTTTATAATGAACATAGGCTGTGCAGTATTAAAAACAGTCAAACGTAAGATGGAGTAAACTGATTAGAGGCGGTGGAGGTTTTGAGTGAAAGTATCATTATTCAGCCATATGCTAGCAAGTATCAACAGCAAGTAGTGGATTTAATTCTTCCTATTCAGCAGCAAGAATACCACATTCCGATAACGGAAAAAGATCAGCCTGATTTGTTTGAAATCGAAAGCTTTTATCAACAGGGAAACGGAAACTTCTGGGTTGCTGTTTGCAACGAAAGAGTAGTAGGAAGCGTGGCTTTAATAGACATCGGCAGCCGTCAAGTAGCGCTGAGGAAAATGTTTGTAGCAAAGTCTTATAGAGGAGCGAACTTCAAAACAGCTCACCGGTTATTGCATACAGCCATCGCGTGGGCAAAAAAGCAGGAAGTGGAAAGAATATATTTAGGAACCACATTACAATATAGAGCTGCTCATCGATTTTATGAGAAAAATGGGTTTCAACATATAGAGAAAGAAAAGCTGCCTGAGAATTTCCCGGTGATGAACGTAGATAAAAAGTTTTATACATATAAGGTATAAAGTGAGCCGCTAGATTTTTATCTAGCGGCTTTTACTTTGGCAGTGTCTCTTGATAATGAACGCTTTTTTTAAGTAGCAAATCGTCTAACTGCGCAATTAAAATCCCTGCGATGACAATAACAGAACCAATCAGTTCTTTAAGCGTAAACAGCTCATGCAAAAAAAGAACGGCAAACAGCGCAGCAAAAATCGGTTCTGTTGCAAAAATAAGGCCTGTGTGAGTAGGAGTTGTATAGCGCTGCGCAATAGCTTGACAAATGAAGCCAATCGCGCTGCAAAGAACGCCAAGACCTAAAATCGCAACCCATGATGATAAAGTAGTGGGGATGCTCGGGTGCTCAAATAAAAAGCTGCAAAGCAGTGCAAACAATCCAGCAAAACCAAGCTGTAAAATGCCAAGAGCAATTGGATTTTCATTTTTGGTGAACGTGCCGGTCAACGTAATATGAACGGCATAACATAGTGCGGTTCCAATGCAAAGTAAATCACCAGCATTCATATGAAAGGAGTGCTTTAAAGTTAAAACACCTATACCGGTTAGGGTAGTGATAATGCCGAGCCCAATCGGCCAAGAAGGAAGCTTCTTCACTAACACGCAGTTGAGCAACGGAACAAAAATGACCGTTAAACTGACAAGAAATCCGGCATTTGAAGCAGACGTCATGCTGACGCCAAACGTGACAAATGCAAAAACAGAAAACAGTAAAAAGCCTAAAATAGCGGATGATAAAATCGTTTTGCGCGTGATTTGCCGTAAAGGCTTATGAAAAAACAGCCCGGCAATGAAAAAAGCAATCAAACATCTAAGCGCAATAATGGTAAATGACCCGAGTGAACTAAGCCCCATTTTCATAAACACGTACGACATACCCCAAAATACGTTTACCCCAATCATCATCATATTTGCTCGTGTGCGGTAACTCACGTTCAACCCTCCATTTTTTATCATGTACCCACAGTATACAAAGGAATTTGATATTAATAAAATGAATCTTTATAATGATGAACGTGAATTAAATTCATGTTGGAGTGGGATAAAATGAGCTTAGTGAAATATGAAATCTTAAACAAAGTAGCGGAATTGCAAAGCTTTACAAAAGCGGCAGATGCGATGGCGCTCACGCAGTCAGCGGTCAGTCATGCCATTACAAATCTTGAATCGGAATTTGGATTTCCGCTTGTAAATCGAAACAGGGCGGGTATTACCTTAACAACAGAAGGCGAAACGATGCTGCTTGCTATTCGGAAAGTGCTGCAAGAAAATGAAAAAGTTCATCAAGAAGCAGCCAGCCTCTTAGGTCTTGCAAAAGGAACAATTAAAATCGGTATTTTTAAAAGCGTGTCGACCAAATGGCTTCCTGAAATTATTCGGCTGATGGAGAAAAACTATCCTGAGATTCAAATTCAGCTCAAGGAAGGCGACTACCTTGAAATTGAACAGTGGCTGCTGAGCGGAGAAATAGACTGCGGCTTTATCAACATTACGCATTCAAGTCAATTTCATATTATTTCTTTAAAAAAAGACCGGCTGCTGTGCGTCGTATCGAATCAAAGTGCTCTATACCATCAGAAAACCGTTTCTTTTGAAGATCTAGAGAAAGAACCGTTTATTATGCCGACATACGGCGGTTATCATGATATTAAGCAATTGTTTGAAGAACACGGCATTCAGCCTGACATCCGTTTTGAATTAATGGATGAAAGTGCTATTTTATCGATGGTTACGCATCACTTAGGAATTAGCATTTTACCTGAAATGCTTTTAGATTCGATCCCGCAAGAGCTGCGTGCGATTCCGTTTCAAGTAGACAGCTACCGTTCAATTGGTCTAGCTACTCGTTATCATCTTTCACCTGCAGCCAAAAAATTTGCTGAAACAACGCAAGCATGGCTGCAGGATTCAGATAAGTTATAGAGCAAAATCGGTTAATTCATAAGACTCTTAGGAACTAAGCGCATCTTTGTGCTATAATAAAGCTATACAATTACCTATTAGTCATCATTGATGACTAATTTTTTTTGGAGGATAATATGGAAGATTTATTACAATTAAAGAACAAGAACATTGTGATTATGGGAGTTGCCAACGACAGAAGTATTGCTTGGGGTGTTGCAAAAGCCCTTCATCAAGTAGGAGCAAACTTAATTTTTACATACCGTAAAGAACGTTCACTAGGAAAATTGAACAAGCTGCTAGAAAAAAATGAAATTCAAGCATCACTAATTGCTGAATGTGACGTGAACAGCGATGAAAGCATTGAAGCAGCGTTCAAAAAAATCGGAGAAGAAGCAGGCACAGTTCACGGAGTGATTCACTCTGTTGCGTTTGCTCACTCAGAAGATTTAAACGGTGAGTTCATCAATACATCAAGAAGCGGATATGCATTTGCTCAAGATACAAGCGCTTATTCATTTATCGCGGTAGCAAAAGCAGCAAAACCTCTTATGACAGAAGGCGGTTCTCTTGTAGCAATGAGCTACCTTGGTGCAGAACGTGCAGTGGAAGGCTATAACGTAATGGGCGTAGCGAAAGCAGCGCTTGAGTCTTCAGTAAAATACTTAGCATTAGACTTAGGGAAAGACAATATCCGCGTAAATGCAATTTCAGCAGGTCCAATTCGTACGCTTGCAGCAAAAGGTATTTCTGACTTTAACCAAATTCTTCACAAAGTTGAAGAAAAGGCACCTCTTAAGCGTAACGTAACGCAAGCAGAAGTTGGCGACATGACGGTTGTATTACTGAGCCATCTTTCACGCGGCGTAACGGGAGAAATCGTACACGTAGACGCTGGTTACAATATTGTAGGTTAATTCCTAAACACCTTCTCGAATGAGAAGGTGTTTTTTTGTGGAAAACTCAGAAATCTATCGTTTCCTCTAGTGAAAATTATGTGTTAAAGGACAAGCATCCAAGCATTTTTCCTGCGGATGAATAAAATAGATAGACACATAAAGAAAGGATGATTACGATTAAAAAAGATGATAGATATTATGTAGAAAAGTCTCATTTTTCTAAGAAACATCATCATTGTTCTTCCCCACAAGGAAATACAAGGGACTCAGCTTTTCGTGCTCTTAACCTTACAAATCAGCCCGTATCAGCAAACACTTCTGTGAAAGTTTCTTATCAGTTTAAACAATTTGATTTAGCAAATGAATATAATCCTGTTACGTCTGTTTTTCGCCCCAAAAAAGATGGCGTATATTCCCTTGTTGCTACAATTGGATTTCTTCCTAACGATACGACTGTCGATTATCGAGCGCGCGTAGAAATTCGTGTCAATGGTACGGCGGTTATCGCGATTGATAACGATTTCTTTGGAGGAAACACTATATTTGTTAACGTAGTATCGGTCTCTACTATTTACAATTTAGAAAAAGGAGATCGAGTTGAAGTCTTCGCGGAAGGTAATGTTGACGGCACAATTGTCACAACAGAAAATGTGTCGCATTTCGAAGCAGCAAGATTTCCATCTCCTTCCGAATAAAGAGCTACATGCATCTTTTGGTGTATAGAAGCCGAGAAAAACCAGTTCAATAAAAGCAGGAAAAAGAAGCAGGTTTCTTATAAGAAACCTGCTTCTTTTGCTTATGTTCATTTAAACGTTTCTTTTAGATTTTTCTCAGCCTTTTTCACAGGAAGGTAGACAAATACGTGTAAAGAATGGCCAATCACGGCAGTAATATTAGCAATAAGGCTAATGATAAGAAATATCCATTCTATACTTCCAGATAAGTTTACGCTTCCGCTTATAAGAGAAAAGCTTACTCCTATAAGTAAGATGGCCATTAGTAAAGGCAAGTTTTTAACCATTTGAAATCATGCTGGGTGTTTTATTTGAGTGTTAATATATAAGAACAGATATGTAATTTAATTCATAATTAATCAAACGCCTATATTTTAAAATAGATAAGCTCTAAATTCTAAAAAGAACATATGATGTGGCAAAGGAAAAGGAGTTGACGAAATATGCATCAAGGACAGCAACATTATATTCCATGGGAACAATGGCATCATCAGCATCCTCAAGGCACGTGGAATCAATGGCATCAGCAACATCCTCATGTACCTTGGGAGCAGTGGCATAAACAGTATCCGCACGGCACATGGAATCAATGGCATCAACAACATCCATACACACCTTGGAATCAGTGGCATCAGCAGTATCCGCACGGTACGTGGAATCAGTGGCATCAGCAAAATCCATATGTGCCATGGAATCAGTGGCACCAGCAGCATCCACACAGTTCGTGGAATCAATGGCATAATATTTATCATCAAAGCTAATCAGCTTTTTACCATAAAAGGTCCGGTTCTCCTTGGGAACTGGACCTTTTGTGTGTAGACGTGAATGATGCAGTAAGCTTGATTTTCAGCGCTGTATACGAGCGACGATGATGAAGAATATGTTTGGTCGATAGGGTAGGGGGTACATATATAAAGCGAGTTGAAGACCAACATTCATAATGCCTAAGCTGTATAAAATGGACTAGTTCGAGGTGAAAACTATGTAAATGAGCAAAATTAAATATAATTTTCTTGCTTGACAATATACCTATAGGGGTATAATATAAAGCGTGTAAACAACATTAATTCAATAGCAAGGCGGTGATGGATATGCTCTATATAGCAGTTTTGTTGCTTGCTATTTTATTTATTGCATACAAACGTTATTATCCCGTTAAAAGAATACAGTGCATACGTGAATCTAAAGCAAAAGAACTTGGGCGAACGGTTGTAGATATTCGTCATTACCATGAAGTTCGCGATTCGATTGGTATAGTTATTCCGTATGCGTATCTAAAACGCTTTTATTCAGAAATTCCACAGGGCAGCGTTCATCTGATTGCCAGAGATAGAGTGGAGTTAAATTTGGGCGTAAGGTTCTTACGAAAAAAAGGTTTTGAAGTACGCAGCTATGAGTTAGCAGCGTGTAAGTGTAAAAGTAAAGGAAAGAAAGGGGTATTTGATTATGGAGTATAACCAACAGGTGAAAAATCGCCTGCGCCGAATTGAAGGGCAGCTAAAAGGCGTGCTTAGCATGATGGAGCAAGGAAAAGACTGCAGAGACGTCGTGACTCAATTATCTGCTGCAAGAAGTGCCATTGATCGCACAATGGGAGTCATTGTGAGCAGCAATCTTGAACAGTGCGTTAGAGAAAGTCTGGAGCAAGGAGAGCCAACGGAAGGTTTAGTGAAAGAAGCTGTACAGCTGTTAGTGAAAAGTCGTTAATCATTGTCACCTTGTTTAAGGTTGACGAATATCATTATTTAGTATAATATACCCTTACAGGTATATGTATATAAAAAGGAGAGAGAAATACGATGAAAATTGATCATGTCTTAGATGCAAAAGGACTAGCTTGTCCAATGCCAATCGTAAAAACAAAAAAAGCAATGGATACTTTAACAACAGGTCAAGTATTAGAAGTGCAAACAACAGATAAAGGTGCTAAAAGTGATTTAACAGCGTGGGCAAAATCAACAGGACACGAGCTTATTGATTTTAAAGAAGAAGGCAGCACATTTATCTTTTACATTCAAAAAGGCTAATTTTTTTTAGAATTAAATATACCCCGTAGGGTAAGAGGAGGAACAACATGACTGAACAAAAGAAACGAACAACAATTGTATTATTTAGCGGTGATTATGACAAAGCGATGGCAGCTTATATTATTGCCAACGGAGCAGCTGCTTATAATCATGAAGTGACGATATTCCATACGTTTTGGGGATTGAATGCACTTCGTAAAGAAGAAATGGTGCCGGTGAAAAAAGGATTTTTAGAAAAGATGTTTGGCAAAATGATGCCGCGCGGTGCGGATAAAATGGGCTTATCTAAAATGAATTTTGCAGGTATGGGACCTAAAATGATTAAAAACGTAATGAAAAAGCATAATGCCCTAACGCTGCCGCAGCTTATCGAAATGGCGCAAGAACAAGATGTGAAGCTAGTGGCTTGTACGATGACGATGGATCTTCTAGGGTTACAGGAAAAAGAGCTGCTAGATAATATTGAATATGCAGGCGTAGCGGCGTATTTAGCCGACGCAGAAGATGGAAACGTAAACTTATTCATCTAAAAGATAACTCATGAAGCGAGGGTTAATATGATTATCAATGCGCTTATTATCATCTTTCTGCTGTGGTTTTTGTATCAGCGTTTTGCACCAGTAAAAGGAATACAGCAAATATCGACGATGGAATTAAAAGCAGAGTTAAAAAATAAACATAAACAGTTTATCGATGTGCGAACACCGCATGAATTTCGTACCAAACATATTAAAGGGTTTCGAAACATTCCTTTATCAGAACTGCCAGCGCAAACAGGCCAGCTTTCAAAAGACAGAGAAGTAATCGTTATTTGTCAAAGCGGAATGAGAAGTATGAAAGCAAGTAAACTGTTGAAAAAACAAGGTTTTACATCCATCACCAACGTTAAAGGCGGCATGAATACGTGGAGATAAATCAAAAAGGAGGAGAAGTAGCGTGAAGACAATAGCGGCACAAGAAGTAGAACAATTAGTAAAAAAACAAGAACAAATTCACATTTTAGATGTGCGTGAAGTAGAGGAAGTAAAAATAGGTAAAATTCCAAACGCGTTAAATATCCCGCTTCCTTTATTGGAATTCCGTATGCATGAGTTAGACAAAGCAAAGAACTACATTGTGGTGTGTCGTTCTGGAGGCAGAAGCGGAATGGCAGCTCGTTTTCTTGAGCAGCAAGGCTACAGTGTAACGAATATGACAGGCGGAATGATGGAGTGGAAAGGGGAAACGATCTAATTTTTTTGGAGAAAAATATACCCCTACTAGTATTTAAACCAAGGAGGAAAAAAGAAATGATGCAAGGAAACTTCGTATTAGATGCAAAAGGGTTAGCATGTCCAATGCCAATCGTAAGAACAAAGAAGAAAATGAATGAATTAGAAGCAGGTCAAGTACTAGAAATTCAAGCAACGGATAAAGGCTCTACGGCTGACTTACAAGCGTGGGCAAAAAGCACAGGTCATGAGTATTTAGGTACCGAGGCAGCAGGTGACGTTCTTCACCACTTTCTTCGTAAAGGCGGCGCTGAAGAAAACGTAACGCCAATTCCTGAAATTTCATTAGAAGAATTTGCGAAAAAAGTAGAGAATGATGAACATCTTCATATTTTAGACGTTCGTGAAGTAGAAGAATACGATGAAGCTCATATTCCAGGCGTAGTTCATATTCCCCTTGGTGAAGTAGAAAAACGTTCGAATGAGCTAAATAAAGAGAATGAAATTTATATTATTTGCCACTCTGGAAGACGAAGTGAAATGGCAGGGCAAACGATGAAAAAGCAAGGGTTTAAACACTTAATTAACGTGGTTCCTGGTATGCGCGACTGGACAGGTAAAGTAGAATAACTAATGAATTATAGTGAATTAAAAAATTTTGATATTTTATATACCCAAGGAGGTATTTTAATATGACAGTACATGTTCTTACTGCAAAAGAAGTTACATCTAAAATTATCAATAAAGAAGCGCTATTTATCTTGGACGTTCGTAACGAAAATGATTTTAGCGATTGGAAAATTGAAGGTCATCAATTTCAGCATTTAAATGTGCCGTATTTCGATCTTTTAGACGGAGTAGAAGAAATCTTAGAAAAAATCCCTTCTGATAAAGAAGTGTTAGTTGTCTGCGCCAAAGAAGGTTCATCAGTGATGGTAGCTGACATGCTTTCAGAAGCGGGTCTTACCGTATCGTACCTTAAAGGCGGTATGAAAGCGTGGAGTGAATATTTAGAGCCTGTTAAAGTCGGAGATTTAAAAGACGGCGGAGAGATCTATCAGTTTGTTCGTATCGGTAAAGGGTGCTTATCATATATGATCGTATCAAACGGTGAAGCGGCTATTATTGATGCGACGCGTATGGCGGATGTGTATATTAACTTTGCCAAAGAACATGGTGTCACTGTTAAGCATGTGTTTGATACGCACCTTCATGCAGATCACATTTCAGGAGGAAGAGTTATTGCTGAAGCAACAAATGCAGCGTACTGGCTGCCTCCAAAAGATGCAGAAGAAGTGATTTTTGACTACAACGCGTTAGAAGAAGGCAGTGATGTCGTCATTGGTAACACAATGATTACGATTCAGCCTCTTTATTCACCGGGTCATACGATTGGATCAACTTCTTTTATCGTAGACGATCAATACTTGCTTTCAGGTGATATTTTGTTCATTGATTCAATTGGACGTCCTGATTTAGCTGGTATGGCTGAAGACTGGGTAGGCGATCTGCGCGAAACGCTTTATACACGCTATAAAGCATTATCAGATGAGTTAATCGTATTGCCAGCTCATTTTATGATTATTGATGAGCTAAATGACAACGGCAGCGTAGCTGAAAAGTTAGGTACTTTGTTTGCAGAAAATCATGGATTAAACATTAAAGACGAAGCAGAGTTCAGACACTTAGTAACAGATAACTTACCGCCGCAGCCAAATGCATATCAAGAAATCCGTGAAACTAATATGGGGAAAGTAAGTCCAGATGAAGAAAAACAGCGTGAAATGGAAATTGGACCAAACCGCTGTGCGATTCGCTAAAACCTAAACAAAGGAGAGAGAGAAATGGAATCAACTAAAGTATTAGATGCAAAAGGGCTGGCCTGTCCAATGCCGATTGTTAAAACAAAAAAAGCAATGAATGAACTAGAAGCAGGTCAAGTGTTAGAAATTCACGCAACGGATAAAGGGGCGAAAAATGACCTTGCAGCTTGGGCGAAATCTGGCGGTCATGAGCTTCTTCAGACAGAAGAAGGCGACGTTCTTAAATTTTGGATTAAAAAAGGATAAGAAATAATGGACGAAAAGGGTATCTCTTGTAAAAGGTACCCTTTCCTTATATGAAACGGAGCGACTATAGATGGATCTTACATTTATCATCACGCTTTTTCTTATTGGATTTATTGGGTCGTTTATTTCCGGTATGGTCGGTATTGGCGGGTCTGTTATTAATTATCCGATGCTGTTATATATTCCTCCATTGGTAGGAGTAGGAACATTAACGGCTCATCAAGTCTCAGGTGCAGGAGCTGTTCAAGTGTTCTTTGCGACAATAGGCGGCGTATGGGCGTATCGAAAAAGCGGATTTTTATACAAACCATTAATTTTATATATGGGCAGCAATATTCTAATCGGCAGCATGATTGGAAGCTACAGCTCACATTATATGAATGAACAAGGATTAAATGTTGTATATGGAGTTTTAGCTCTTATTGCGGTTATTATGATGTTTATTCCAAAGAAAAATTTAGATGAGATAAAAGAAGGTGAACTTCAATTCAACAAAGGATTAGCTTCTATTTTATCACTGCTTATCGGAGCCGTAGCAGGCGTGTTAGGAGCAGGAGGAGCCTTTATTTTAGTTCCTGTGATGCTCGTGGTGCTTAAAATTCCAACTCGAATTACCATCGCAACTTCACTAGCCGTTACCTTTATTTCTTCCATTGGTTCGACGGTTGGAAAGCTGATAACGCACCAAGTCCCGTTCATACCTGCACTTATATTAGTGGTAGCAAGCCTAATTGCTTCTCCAATTGGGGCAAAAGTTGGTCAGAAAATGAATACAAAAGTGCTTCAGTGGATCCTTGCCGGTTTAATTTTAGCAACGGCAATTAAGATTTGGTGGGGGCTGCTATAAAAAAAGCTAAAGCTATGGATTTCCATAGCTTTAGCTTTTTTATAGTACTTCATCACTTTCCACAAACGTTTCAAGCGCAGGATGAAATTCTTTTTGATAGTGGTTCGACGGACATATTTTCACAACAGTAGAGCGAAGCGCATTGGATTTTGATGTATTTAACACTTGCTTGCATTTAGGACATCGTTCATTAAACAGCAAATGAAGCCATTTCACTTTTCATCACTCCTGTACTAAAACCTTTAAATCTTATCGAGTTAATAAGGATTATAAAGGGTTTTATAGGAAAGGTCAATAAAAAGAGTATCTCTTTAGATGTTGCGAAGCTTTTTTAACTTACGCTGATACGCCAGGTAAGGAAGTCCTGGAAATACTAGAAGCACTGTTGAAATTATCAATAAAATGTCGCTAATCATTCCCACTGCTTCTGGCAACCAACCGTATGAGCTCATAGCGTTAAAAAGCAGAAGAAACACCATAATGGCAAGAATAGATAGCGCTGCTTTCCCTACGAAATGCTTTTCTCGTTTGTATCTGTCAATAATAGTCTCTATATCGGAATAGATAGGTTTTGTTCCCGGAGGTGCGCTGAAAATATGCATTGCATGCCCCTCTGAACAAACGTGCTGCCATCCAGCATCTTTAAAAAGCAGAAAATATTCATCATCTGCATTTTCCTGAAAATCCAGTGAATATTGAAGGTCTTGAGGCTCTCCTTTTTTTAAGGTATATCCTAAAAATGCAAAACGATCTAATAGCCAGCCTTTTTTAGCATAGTCGCTGAGCTTTTGTAAATCTTCTTGCTCTGCAAAAGCCGTTCCGCCGCTCATTATGTATTTTGTCTTTTTCATTTATAAACCTCCTAAAGCATCTTCAGCGTGTTTAATCATTTCTTTACGGCGCTGAATTTCTTTTTTTAAAAACTGAATTCCTTTTTCCGTTGCAACATACGTTTTCTTTTTGTCTTTGCTTTCGCTAAAAAGCATAATTAACTCAGCTGCAAGAAGCTTTTTAATCGTGGTGTACATGGATGCAGGTCCAATCGAAAACTGTTGATTGGTCATGTCTTCAATGGTTTTCATAATAAGATACCCGTGTTTTGCTTCTATGAGGGACACTAAGATGTAGTAGGACGTATCGGTAAGTTCCCCTGTCTCTAATGAATCGTTTCGCGGCATATTCAACCTCCTTATATCATTAAACGATATATCGTTAATTAATATATATCATTTAATGATATATATAGTCAATAGAAAATGTTAAATTTTAGGTTTATGATTATCTCATGAAACGATTTAATGAGTATAAAAGGGAAGAGATCTTACAAAATAGTTTACTAAGATAAATATATTCGCATAAAAAATTAAGAATTTATAGAATTTATTGTTTATTTATTTGATTTTTATGTTATCCTTTTTAACATACATTAAATACAAAGCCATAATTATCGTACGACCTTTGATTTGTATTACAAATAGTGAATGAGAAAAATATGTACCGAAAGGAGAACGTGGCATCAAGAAGAAATGAAGAGTCAGAGAGCAAGCAGATGCTGGTTGTCTATTAAAAAGGCATCTTCCACGGCTTCTGCTTAAATTTTTCTGACTATTCGAATAATTATTGTTAAAAGTTTAAAATCTAGAAAAGGAATGATCATTAATGAAAGATAAATTTGCCCAACGAGCTAGTCTTGTAAAATCCTCTGAAACGCGTGAAATCTTAAAAGTAACGGAACGACCAGAAGTCATTTCGTTTGCAGGAGGACTTCCAGCGCCGGAGCTATTTCCCGTTGAAGCAATGAACGATGCGTGCCGCGCGGTATTAAATGAAGACGGAGCCGCTTCGCTTCAATATAGTACAACTGAAGGGTATATTCCTTTACGAGAAGCAATTTCTAAACGAATGAAGGACATCGGCATTGAGTCCACGGTTTCGAACATTTTAATTACGTCCGGATCTCAGCAGGCAATCGATCTTACCGGAAGACTGTTTCTTAATGACGGAGACGTGGTAATCTGTGAAAGCCCAACGTACCTAGCGGCTATTAACGTATTTAAATCCTATAATGCGACGTTTGTAGAAGTGGACATGGACGAAGACGGAATGATTATGGAAGAACTAGAGAAAAAGCTTCAGGAAAATCCCCATGCGAAATTTATTTATACGATTCCTGATTTTCAAAACCCTACAGGACGCACCTTAACGCGCGAAAGACGTCAGCGAATGATTGAGCTTGCGAACGCATACGATGTGCTGATTGTAGAAGATAATCCGTACGGAGGAGTCCGATTTGCAGGAGAAACGCTGCCGCCGGTTAAGCATTTTGATACAGAAGGCAGAGTTATTTATATCAGCACATTCTCTAAAATTTTTGCGCCAGGTCTTCGAATCGGCTGGGTGTGTGCAGATGAAGACTTCATTGATAAGTACGTAGCGTTTAAGCAAGTGGCAGACTTGCATACGGACAGCTTTGCTCAGCGCGTAACGGCTAAGTACATGGAGCTTTATGATATCGAAGAGCACATTCAAAAAATTAAAGCCGTATACAAAGAGCGATGTACCCAAATGCTGTCGTGCATCGAAGAATTTTTCCCGGAGAATTTGTCTTACAGTAAGCCAGAAGGCGGATTGTTTATTTGGGTGGAACTGCCTCAAGGGATCGATTCAGGACATATCTTTTCAGAATGTCTAAAAAATAACGTAGCCTGCGTGCCTGGAACGCCATTCTTTCCAAACGGCACAAGAAACAATGCGCTGCGCTTGAATTATTCTAATATGTCTGCTGAACAAATCGTTGAAGGCATGAAGCGCATGGGAGACGTATTGCATCGTGAATTGACAAGGGAAACGACTGTTTTATAAAAGTAATGGAAAAATCAAATAAAGCAATTTTATTAATTCATGAAATATACGGTGTGAACGATCATATGAAGTGGATGAAAGAGAAACTGTCTAAGTTAGAGGCAGATATTATCTGTCCTAACTTATTATCTAAAGACGCTCCTTATAGCTATGAAGAAGAAGGAATGGCTTATCAAAACTTTGTTCAAAACATTGGGATTGATGAGGGTTCAAGACAAATTACTAACATGTTAATTCAACTAAAACAAGAGTATGAAGAAGTAGGAGTTATAGGCTTCAGTGTAGGAGCCACAATATCGTGGCTATGCAGTGAAAGCAATTTGTGTAACTTTGTGATTGGCTGTTACGGATCACGTATTAGAGATTATGTAAATAGAAGTCCTGTTTGTCCAACTCTTCTTATTTTTCCTGCTGTAGAGCAAACATTTGATGTAGACTGTTTAATAAATTCATTAAAGCAAAAAAGAGAGCCGCTTTTGGAAATCAAAAAATTTTATGGCGTTCATGGTTTTATGAATCCTTTTTCACAAACCTTTAATAAAGAATCAGCAGACCAAGCCTTCCAAACAATCAGTGATTTTCTCGAAAAGCAATTAGCTGATCACTAGCTATGTATTCTGAAAGTGATACCTTACAATAAGCAGAAACTGACTCTTTTTCAGTACGTATACATGTATTAACATTTTCTTTAGACGTATCGAAAAGGAGCGAGATTATGCTAAAGTCAGGTGAGCTTGTAGGAACAGCGGTAAAGCTAGTGCCGCTTGGGGAAATGCATGAACAAGGACTCTATGAAGCTGCAAAACCGAAAGAAATTTGGGAGCATCTCCCCGTAAAAGTTCGTAGTCTAAGTGATATGAAACGGCTGATTGAAAGTGCTTTAAAAGCAAAGCAAGAGGGAAGAGAGCTGCCTTTTGCTGTGTTTGATATAAAGTCACATTCAATTGTAGGAAGCACGAGATTTTTAGATATATCACTTCCCAACAAAAGCGTAGAAATAGGTTGGACGTGGTACCATCCGTCCGTGTGGCGCACTCGGGTTAATACGGAGTGTAAGTATTTATTGTTAAAATACTGTTTTGAAGAGCTGAAGCTTCACCGCGTTCAATTCAAAACGGATGTGCGAAACAATCGATCTAGAGAAGCTATTAAACGGTTAGGCGCCACGCAGGAAGGCATCAGCAGAAAACATATGGTTTTACCTGATGGATACGTACGAGATTCGGTTATCTTCAGTATAATTGACGACGAGTGGCCGTTTGTCAAAAAGCGACTAGAAGATTTTTTACATGCAGCCAGTCAGGGAAATGAAGAAAATGCCAGCAATTAATGGCATTTAAAGATAAAAAGCACAAGCTATAGCTTGTGCTTTTTATCTTTAAAGAGCCTCTTTAATAATTTTTTTATAGTAAAGAACCGATAAAATACCAAAGATAGAGTACAGGGCCGTATAAACAACCATAACGATAATCATAGGGGTCCAAACCTCTGTTCCAAACCAAAACCAGCCGGATTGGACGGCAAAATAGCTGTGAAGCAAGCCTACGATTAACGGAATGCCGAAATTAAAGAGCTGCTTTATTTTAATGCCTTTTAATAAATCTTGTTCGGTGAAGCCGAGCTTTCTAAGAATTGTATAGTTTGGCTTTTCATCTTCACTTTCGTCCATTTGTTTGAAATAAAGAATACACCCTGATGTGATTAAGAATGCTAGTCCAAGGAAAGCGACAATAAACATGATTAGACCCATATTTTGTTTTTGGCTCACTACGGTTTCCATGCGCGAATCATTTAAGCTATTATCGCTAAAAGTCATCTTTACAAAAAGTTGGTTTGCTTTTTTTACGTCAGTTTCTTTTGAAATGTCTATTCCCGTATAGATAGACGAGTCTTTTTGAATAGAAGGATCTGCGTCTTGCTTAAACTTATTAAATACGGAATTATCAACAATCGCAGTAGGTAAACCACCCCCTGTAAAATAAGTGGATAGCAGGAACTTTCGATTTAATCCTACAAACTTTTGTGAAATTACTTTTTGCTTTCCTTTTAGCTCAATACGTCCCGAACCTTTAAATGCCATTGTTTTTTGAAGCATATTATTATAGCCGGTAAACAAGGTTTCGTTTTGAGCTAGATTTATGCCATTAACTGATTTTTCACTAATCATCGGAATCGTCATAGCGGACGAGTCGACCATTGGACTTTTTAATTCATTTTCTAAGATGTTTTTTACGTTTGCTTTTATTTGGATGACGTCGATCTTTTTTTCCGTATATGCTATTTTCTTTCGATCCAGTGCGGCTTTAAACGAAGCAGCGTCTTTTGTATTATTGATAGCAAAATCGTTAGGTACATAGTCCCCAGCCGACTTTTCAGCAGAGTAATAGGAGATGTAGCTCAAACATAAAAAACCGATAGCGAGAGCCGATACGGTTGTAATAACCGTCAGCAACAGTGCATTTGATTTCATGCGAAACATAATGGATGAAAGAGATAATACATCGTTAATTGACAAATAGCCTTTTTTGCTTTTTCGCATCAGATTTAATAAAAAGCGAACCGAGCCTTTATAAAACAAGTAAGTACCTATGATAACTGAGGCTAAAATAGATATCATGGCGATTGCTAAAGCATTCATGCTTGTAAAAGATCCGTCAAACAATTTAGCAGAAATATAGTAGCCGGAAGCGATAAAGGTCATGCCAAGAATTCCAATAATAATTTCAAGTACACTGATTTTTTTCGTTTTGCTTTCTGTCGATGAAGTAACTCGGAATAAAGCCAAAATGGTCTGTCTTTTAATAAAAAGATAGTTCATCGTCATAATCAGCAAATAGATGACTCCAAATACAATCAGCGTTTGAATCAAGGCTTCTTCGGAAAAGTGAAGCTCGGCAATGCCCTTGGTGTCCGTAATTTTAAATAAAATCATAATGATTACTTTAGAAAACGAAAATCCAATTAAAATGCCGATAATCAGCGAGCTAAAGTACAACATAAAATTTTCAACGGTCAAAATACGGAAAATTTTTGTTTTGGTCATGCCAATTAGCTGAAATAAGCCAATTTCTTTACTGCGTCGCTTGATGAATATCGTATTTGCATATAATAGAAAGATAGAAACAATAGCTACAAGTAAAACAGAAGCGGCCCGAACGGCTGCACCTCCTTTAATGGAGCCTTTGGTTGCATCAAGAGCAGGATCATACTGAAGCGTGACAAAAGCAAAATATAAAGCTGCGCTGAAAATTAGTGCAAAAACGTATAAATAATAGTTTTTTACATTCTTTTTGAAGTTGCGGAAAATGAGCTGATTAATATTCATCTTGCACTCCGCCTAGCACGCCTTGAGTTTTCATAATATCGTCAAAAAAGGCTTTTTGCGTTTGATCGCCTTTGTACAGCTGCGTATAGATTTGTCCGTCTTTTATAAAAATAACTTTGCTGCAGTAGCTGGCTGCCACTGGGTCATGCGTTACCATCACAATACTTGCGCTTCTTTTGTCATTAAGCTCGGTCAATTTGTTTAGCAAATCGCTTGCCGCTTTTGAGTCAAGTGCACCTGTGGGTTCGTCAGCAAAAATCATGCTTGGCTCATGAATAAAGGCTCTTGCAGCGGAAGTACGCTGTTTTTGTCCCCCGGAAATTTCACTTGGATATTTGTCTTTCAGTTCATAGATGCCGAGCTGTTTAGCAAGCGCGTCAAATTTTTTGTGAGCTACTGCTGAAGGAGTTTTTGCAACGGAAAGAGGCAAGAGGATATTTTCTTTTACTGTCAGCGTATCGAGCAAGTTATAGTCTTGAAAAATAAAGCCTAAATGCGTTTTTCGGAAGTTTGCTAACTGCTTTTCTTTCATTCTGCTAATTTCATTTCCTTCGATTTTGATGGTTCCTCCGTTGATTTTGTCAATGGAGGAAAGCACGTTCAGAAGAGTCGTCTTGCCTGATCCTGAAGCGCCCATAATTCCTACAAATTCTCCTTTCATAATCGTAATGTCTACGCCTTTTAATACTTCTTGTCTATTAAATTTATTTCCGTAGCTTTTATGAATATTAGTTGCTTCTAATATGTTCATATGTACTCACTCCTTTGATCTGATACGTTTATTATAGAAAAAGGGCTTTAGCTTTTCCTTTGATTCACCGAACAAATAACGAAAGCATGTGACATTTTTGTCACATGCTTTTCATATCCACAAAATCATTTGATTTAGGAAAGGCAAGTGTAAACGTTGTGCCTTCATTAAGAACAGACTGCACGCCAATGTGAATAGAAAGAGCGTGCGCAGCTTTTTGAGCGAGATATAAGCCCATGCCTGTAGCGCGGCTGTCTTCATGCTGCGTAGTTGAAGTGAAACCTTTCTCAAAAATGCGCGGCATATCTTGAGGAGAAATGCCCCGTCCGTTATCTTTTACCTCGATGTATACTTGACCGCGGTGCTCGTAGCTTCTAATCATCACATCAGATTCTTCACTGTACTTGACTGCGTTTGTTAACAGCTGTCTCATAATAAACGAAAGCCACTTTGCGTCACACAGTACACGTTCTGCCTGTAGGTCCACATCAAACCCAATATTTTTTTGCATGCACCAAGCTTGCAGCGTTTTGATTTCAGTGAAAATAAGGGACTCTAAATCAAGATGTTCAATATACATATCATTTTCGATAAAGAAAATGCGCTTTTGATGCAGCTGTTGATCAAGCAAAAAGTGAATGCGTAGCCACTCGAACTTCAAGTTTGCTTTAACTTCTCGATTTTCTAAACGTTCAATTATTAAATGCATCGCAGTTAACGGCGTTTTAATTTCGTGAATCCAAGCTAACAGTTCATCTTTTTCCTGCGTCACGTGCAGCTGAGTTTCCACGCCATCTTTTTTCGCTTGTTCTAATTGTTGCATCAGATTTCGCTGAACAATCTTTTCAAACGGACGCAGCGGATGAGAAAGAGTAGAAGAATCAAAAAAGTCTTCTTCATCTTTTAGCTTTTGATAAAATTTCGTTTCTTTGTGATAGCGGAAGACGCAGAAAATAAGAAAGATAATCGATGATAAAAACACGATATAGAGAATCGAAGACAGAGGAATGGATTCATCAATATACGCGATAAATAGCATAAAAAAATGTATGATAAAAAAGAAAAGAATCCAGCTTAAACGCTCGCGAATAAAGAGTTTAATCATAGCGTTCCTCTTCAATGGCTACGTAGCCTTGGCCGACTTTTGTTTCAATAAAAGTTCCCAGTCCAATTTCATCTAATTTTTTTCGCAGGCGATTGACGTTTACCGTCAGCGTATTGTCACTGATAAACCGTTTATCTTCCCACAAACTATTAATCAGTTCATCTCTGCTTACAATCGTATTCTTTTTATGTATTAAGCATTTTAAAATAAAGATTTCATTTTTGGTTAAATCAATAGCTGTAGATCCCGCTGATACTTTATTTTTTTCGTAATCAATCGTTGCGCCTTGCCACGAAAGAAGGTTTACTTGTTCAACGCTGTAATTATAAACGCGGCGAAGAAGGGCCTGTATTTTTGCTACAAGCACATCAAAATGAAACGGCTTTTGCACAAAGTCGTCTGCGCCAAACTGCATAGACATTACCATATCAGAAGGATGATCACGTGAAGATAGAAAGATGATAGGGATTTTTGAATGAGAACGAATCATTCTGCACCAGTGAAATCCGTCATACTTCGGCAGCTGAATATCCATAATAACTAAATCAGGTTTTACCTCGCTAAACTCCTGCATAACGTTACTGAAATCACGGATGCCGTAAACATCATAAGACCATTGCTCCAACCGTTCTTTCAGTTCGTTAAACAGCGTTACATCATCTTCAATTAAAAGAAGTTTAAACAATAACACGTACCACGCTTTCTGTTTTTATACTTATTTTATAGCAATATCCTTTTATTTACCATATGTGATAGTAGATTCACCGGCGTTCTTTATAAAATGTGAAAGAATAGCTTTTGACGAGCATAGTTTATAAACATATACTGAACTCTAGTGAAAAAAGGAGAGCTGTTATGAAAGCAATGGTATGTACAAAGTATGGTAAACCAGATGTTCTTCAGCTTGAAGAAGTGGAAAATCCTATTCCAAAAGAGAATGAAATACTGATAAAAATTCATGCCACCACGGTCACATCGGGCGACTGCAGAGTGAGGAGCTTTAACAGTCCACTGCTGTTGTGGCTTCCAATGCGAATAGTTTTAGGATTACGGAAGCCTAGAAAATCAATACTAGGCGTAGAGCTGGCCGGAGAAGTAGAGAACGTCAGAAAGAACGTAACGCGGTTCAAAAAAGGCGACCAGCTGTTTGCGATGACTGGTATGAAGTTCGGAGGATATGCGGAATATATCTGCTTACCAGAAAAGGGGACAATAGCCGTAAAGCCAGAGAATGTAACCTGTGAAGAAGCCGCCTCTATTTCTTTTGGCGGCACGACGGCTCTGCATTTTTTTAGAAAAGGAAACATTCAAGCTGGTCAAAAAGTGCTTATCTACGGTGCTTCAGGTGCAGTAGGAACTGCCGCTGTACAGCTTGCTAGCTATTACGGAGCTGAAGTGACAGGCGTGTGCAGTGCTAAAAATAGTGAACTAGTAAAGTCTTTAGGAGCAGACCGCGTCATCAACTACCAACACGAAAATTTTACTGAAAAAGAAGAAAGATACGATCTTATCTTTGATGCCGTTGGGAAAATCACAAAAAATCAGTGCCAGGAAGTGTTAGCCTTAAATGGACGCTTTGTTTCGGTCGAAGGGCAAGGAATTGCCAAAGTGCAGACGAAAGATTTATTGCTTCTTAAAAAGCTGATGGAAGAAGGGCAGATAAAATCAGTGATTGATAGATGCTACTCTTTAGAACAAATTCCAGAAGCTCATGAGTATGTAGAAACCGGACATAAAATAGGGAGCGTAGTCGTTACGTTAAAAAAGCAAAAAAGAGAATCTCTTTAAAAGATCCTCTTTTTTACGATATTAAACGTTACTCTCCGCCTTTAATCCAAAGTTCAAGAGGAAGCCCTACAAGGTTCTTTCCGATCCATTCTCTGGCAATATTATTAGAAGGGCCCATAGCAATGCCCGCTCTGGCATCTCGGAACAAACGTTCAATAGGTCCTTTTTTATAGCCGTATCCGCCGCTTACATCCAATGCAATTCGCGTTGCTTTGTTGGCTACTTCTGAAGCGTGCACTTTAAATTCAGTTAGAGGGAGGGTAAGGACACCTTGTGCTTTTTGTTCGGCTTGTAAAATATCAAGCTGTTCTGCCAAGTCAATTTGCCATGGTTTTGTGCTTTCAATGAGGACTTTTGCTTCGGCAATCTGCTGGCGAATGACTTGATAGTCGCTAAGCTGGTTATTAAAATCGCGGTGAATCGTTCGCGTTGCATGGTTAACCGCAAGCTCTAGCGCATGTTCCGCTACTCCAAGCCAAGCAGAACCAAGGCCAATTAAATAAATAGGGGAAACGCCGTTTAAGACGATTTCTTTCCCTGTTTCTTCACTGCCTAGAAGATCTTCTTTTGGCACATGTACATTTTTATAAGAAATCGGACCGCTGTGATTGCCGCGAACGCCCAGCGCTTCCCATGGACTTGCGGTGATGCCGTCTGATTTTCCATCTACAATAAAAAAGCTAATATCCGTTGCTTCTTGTGCTTCAGGACTGCGTGTTTGGACGATATAAAAATCAGCTTGCCCGGCGCTCGTAGTAAATGATTTGTCAGCATTAACTACATAATCTTCGTCATTTCTCTGTGCTTGGCTGAAGTTGTACCACCAGTGTCCTCCTGAGGCTTTTTCACTTGTAGAGTACGTACCAATCAGCCCTTGGTCAATTGGCTGTAACCAGCGTTTCTTTTGATCGTCGTTTCCATACAGCGTAATAGTTTGAATCGCTCCGACATGCATCACGTAAACTAAAGCAGTAGAAGCACAAGCTTTTGCAATTTCTTCAGCTACAATTGCAAAAGCCACGTGATCAAGCTCTAAGCCGTTGTATGCCTTTGGTACAAGAATATTTCCCCAGCCTGCTTTAATAAGCGCTTCTAAATTTTCTCTTGGAAAAGCACCTTCTTCATCTGTAAGGGCTGCATTAGGCCGGATCACTTCATCTACAAGAGAAGCGATTTTCTCGCGGATGGATGCGTAATAAGCGCGCGTTGATTGATTATATACAGGACGTGCAGAAATTTCGACTGACATAACATACCTCCAAAAATTTTAATGTTTGTTACGATAAACTATTTACAATGCGCCCGCTTTTTCTTTTAGTTCCTGTTCTTTTTGTCTTACGAGCGGAATGATGGTTTCGCCAAACGTTTTGATTTCTTCTTCATAATGTAAAAAGCCTGTCAAAATAATATCCACGCCGATTTTTTTCAGTTCAATAATTTGATTGGCGACTTGTTCGGCTGTTCCGATAAGGCCAGTTCGGAAGCCATCATTGTACTGGATTAAGTTTTCAAATGAAGAGTTTGCCCACATGCCTTCACCTTGAGGAGAAGCTTTGCCTGCAAATTTCACTTGACTTTCAAACCCTTCAACGGCTTCTTTATCCGCTTGTAGAACAATTTCTTTTAGCACTTGTTTTGCTTTTTCTTCTGTTTCACGGACAATGACAAACCCGTTCACCCCGAATTGAATATCACGGCCGTTTGCGTTTGCTTTTACATCTTCAATTTGGTTTTTTAAGTTTTCAATCGAGTTGTCGTTCATGAAATAAACGTCTGATACTCGGCCTGCCATTTCACGGGCGGCTTTAGAGTTTCCTCCTTGAAATACTTTTGGCGGCTGAAGAGGCTTTGGTTTTAACGGTGCGTCATTTAATCGGTAAAAGTCTCCTTTGAACGTAGTCGTTTCGTTTTTCCATAGCTCTCGAAGAACGTTAATAAATTCTTCAGAACGGCGGTATCGCTCATCATGATCTAGCCATGGTTCGCCGTAGCCGTTAAATTCGCCTTTAAACCAGCCGCTTACAATGTTCACAGAGACGCGTCCGCTGCTGATATGATCAATAGTCGAAATAATTTTAGCAAATACGCCGGGATGCCATAGCCCCGGAAGAACTGCTGTAATAATGTTGATTTTTTTAGTAGTGGCGGCCAAAGCAGAAGCGAGAGTCGCAGCTTCTAGTTGATTTTCAGCTCCGTAGCTTGCAAAAAACCTAGTTTGCAAGAGAACATAATCAAAGCCCACCTGCTCGGCAATTCGCGCATACCGGCTGTTCGCTTCAAATGACCACTCTGTTTTTTGAGGAATGTTGGAAATGACAAGACCTCCGCTTACGTTCGGAGCCCAATAAGCAAATTGCAAACTCATATGTAACGCCTCCTTAGTTAAATAGTGAAAATAAATGAGCTGGGTTAAACATTCAACTCCTTAAATGCCAAAGGCTCTTATCTCGCTTCAAGTTGAAGAGAAGAGAAGAGCCTTCAGTAGCCTGACAGGCAGTATGGATGCTGAATGTACATATAGTTATATCACCGGTTATTCCGATAGTCAAAATGAGTTTTAAGAAATTTAAAAAGAATGAAATCGTAATTAAGTTTAGTTAAAGAAAGAAGAGATCATTTATTTTAACTAAAAACAAACTTGACTTATAGGAATAGTGAGTATACTATTCAAATAAGCTAAATAAATGAGAGGTCAACAGCTATTTTGCTCTAAATAAATAGCCGTTTAAAAACAATCGACCAGACGACTGGAGATGCTTTGAACAATCAAAGCATCTCTTTTTATTTGTCGTAAAAAGGAGGAAGTATACGTTGAGTGAAAAAAGAAAGCTAAAGCTAGGAGCAAATATTAAAGGCCTTGGAAATACGACGGATGGATGGAGACATCCGGACGCAGAGCCTGATGCGAGCATTAATATTGAGTTTTATAAGAAACAAGCGCGTATATTGGAAAAAGGACTGTTCAGCTTTGTCTTTATTGCAGATGGATTAGCCATATCTGAAAAGTCTATTCCTCACTTTTTAAATCGTTTTGAGCCAATTACGCTGCTGTCAGCTCTCGCTGCTTCTACGAGTCACATCGGACTAGTCGGGACGATTTCAACAAGTTTCAGTGAGCCTTTTACAATCGCTCGTCAGCTGATGTCTCTTGATCATATAAGCGGCGGGAGAGCGGGATGGAACGTAGTTACTTCTCCGCAAGAAAGAGCAGCGCGCAATCACAGCAGAGGATATCTTCCTCTTCACAGCGAACGATACGAAATTGCAAAAGAGCATCTCGACGTAGTAAAAGGACTGTGGGATTCATGGGAAGACGATGCTTTTATCTATCAAAAAGAAACCGGGCAGTTTTTTGATCCAAAGAAAATGCATACGCTTGGATTTAAAGGCAAACATTTTCAAGTTCAAGGGCCGTTAAATATTGCTCGTTCAAAGCAGGGACATCCGGTTGTGTTTCAAGCAGGTTCATCAGAAAGAGGAAGAGAATTCGGAGCAGAGAATGCCGATGCGATTTATACAAATGCACATACACTAGAAGAAGCGCGGGCATTCTATCAAGATATGAAAAATAGAGCAAGAAATCCCGAAGAGCTTCTCATTTTTCCAAGTATTGATTTAATTATAGGAGATAGCGAGGAAGATGTAGAAAGAAGATATGGAGAGCTTGCTGCGCTAATTCCAATTGATCACGCCATTACATATTTAGCTCGTTTTTTTGATGACTACGACTTTCAGCAATTTGACCTAGACGCACCGTTTCCAGAGTTAGGGGATATCGGAGCAAATGCCTTTCAAAGCACGACAAATAAAATTAAACAAGCGGCGGCTGCTCGAAAGTTAACGTTAAGACAAGTGGCGCTTGAAACAATATTGCCGCGTTCGCCGTTTTCAGGGACACCTGAACACGTAGCGGATGAAATGCAAAAATGGCATGAGCAAGAAGCAGCGGATGGATTTGTGCTTCGTCCTTTTATGAGCGAGACGTTTCATCAATTTGTGGAAAAAGTAGTGCCTATTTTACAAGAGCGTGGCCTTTACGACACTTCATATGAAAGCAGTACGCTGCGCGGGAATTTGAACCTTTCCGTTCCAGCCAATCGATATAGTCAAACAAAGGAGGAGTATGTGTATGACAGTCAAATTAATCAGTGAATACAGCGTCACAGAAAGCTTAAAGAAGCAGGTAATTGAGTGGAGAAGACATTTTCATCGCTATCCTGAATTATCGTTTCAAGAGCATCGAACGGCTCAGTACGTTGAAGATACGCTTCGTTCGTTTGGAAGCTTTATCATTACGCGTCCTACACCAACAAGCGTGGTGGCTAGATTAATAGGAAAAGAGCAGGGGAAAGTAGTTGCGATTCGAGCGGATATGGACGCGCTGCCGATTGAAGAAGAAAACACGTTTGCATTTGCTTCTGTTCATAAAGGCGTGATGCATGCATGCGGACATGACGGTCACACGGCTATTTTATTAGGAGTAGCTTCTGTTCTTTCTCAGTTAGGAAATGAATTTAAAGGAGAAATTCGCTTGATTTTTCAACACGCAGAAGAGCTGCTGCCGGGAGGAGCGCAGGAGCTTGTGAAAGAAGGCGTGGTGGAAGGGGTGGATTACGTAATTGGCACGCATTTGAATTCTGGCCTTCCCGTCGGAGAAATCGGCGTGCTTGCAGGTCCTATGATGGCTTCGCCTGACACGTTTAACATATCGATTAAAGGAAAAGGAGGACACGCCGCAGCGCCTCATGAAGCAGTTGATGCCATTGTGGTAGGAGCGCAAATTGTGACCAACCTTCAAACCATTGTTTCAAGAACGACGAATCCAATTGATAAATTAGTTGTATCAGTTACACAATTTCACGGAGGAACTACGCACAATGTACTTCCTGATAAAGTGGAGCTGAACGGAACCGTTCGCAGCTTTGACGCGGCTCTGCGAGAAAAAGTTCCGGCACAAATTGACCGTATCGTAAAAGGACTAACAGAAGCCTACGGCGCAGAGTACACGTTTACGTATGAAAAAGGCTATCATCCTGTCATTAACTCTGAAGAAATTACGCGTTTAATTGAAGAAACAGCTATCGAAGAATATGGAAAAGAACGGGTTAAAACGCTGTCTCCTAAAATGGGAGGAGAAGATTTTTCAGCTTACCTGCAGGAAACGGAAGGGGCGTTTTTTAACATTGGAGCACGAAATGAAGAAGAAGGCATCGTATACCCTCATCATCATCCGAAGTTTACGGTAGATGAAGACTCGCTTGAAATTGGCGTAAAGATGTTTTTGCGCATAGCAGAAAAGCTGTTGGCTCGTTAAAAAAAAGAACAAGAACCTATTTGGTTCTTGTTCTTTTTTATGTATCCTTACTTCGTATCTTTATAATTCGTCGCAAAACCTGCTGCAATTAAACCAATTAAACCCAGCACTCCTACAATGACGGTTATGACCATTACGTTCACCTCAGTCGCTCTTAATAATACGCTTTCAATTGTTTAATTTTACCATGAGTCTTCATATGAAAGAAGCTTTTCTTTTAAAGGCTCTAGCTTTTTAAATTTTTGATCATAGCTTTGCCGTTTTAACATGTCGTTGGTTATTATCAGCGCATCTTCTTTACGCCCTGCATACAAGTAGGCTTCAATGACTTCGTCAAATCCTTCTGAGTAAGGGAATTTTTCATATTTTGCTAGCTTAAATGAGGCATCGTAGTGTTTTGTTGCTTCTTCGTATTGCTTTAGTTTTAAAAGCATACGCCCATTTGCTAAATGTAAATCAGCTCGTTCTAAATCGGTAAGGGTATGGAGTTCGATCCCTTGATTGCGTATATCAAGAGCATCTTCATATCGCTTTTTTTCTTCTAGCTCAAACGCTTTCTCATAAAAATGGTCAAACTTCGTTAGAGGTCTTCTTGATTTATAGAACTTGTAAATGCCGTATAGAATTAAAAGCAGTAACCAAAGCAACTCGTTCAGCTCTCTTTCTTTATGTATAATATTTATATTAAAGGAAATTAAATTCAATTGATAGATTTATGAAAGACGCTTGGAGGAATACGATGGTCATCAACCAGCAAATCTATAATGTAAAAGGACTTCAGTACATCATTCGTTCAGCTGACACCAGCGATGCACACGAACTGTCTCACCTTAGAGTTCAGCTAGACGGAGAAACGGAAAACTTAGATCGTGAACCAGGGGAAGGATATATGGACGAATCCGATTTTGAAAAACTTATTCAACGTGACACAGAAAGTAAACGAAACTTATTTTTAGTAGCAAGCGTACATAATGAAATCGTCGGATTTTCAAGGTGCCAAGGCAACGAATTGAAACGATTTTCTCATAAAGTAGAGTTTGGTGTGTGCATCGCAAAAGAACATTGGGGATACGGAATTGGCAAAGAGCTTTTACAGCAGTCCATACGGTGGGCAGATAGCGCGGACATGAAGAAAATGACGCTAAATGTGTTAGAGACCAATAAAAAAGCGATTGATTTATATACAAAGTTCGGGTTTGAAATAGAAGGAGTATTAAAAAATGATAAGGTGCTGTCTGACGGCAAGTACTATAACACGGTAGTGATGGGGCGCTTTGCATAGCCTTTTACGAGTATGTATTTTATCGACCTTTAACAAAAAAACACCTTCAAGCACACTGCACTTGAAGGTGTTTTCCGTTTTTACTAGGATTATAGCTAGTGATAGACCTCACTTTTTTTACTAAAGCTTTTATCGCTTTCAAATTCTTGCTCTTCTTCTTTTTCGACATCTGTGCCAATAGGCTCCCACTTAATAAGAATCGTCGCGATCAGCCCAATAACGGGAACGATTGTAAGAACCAGAAACGTCGTATAGATCCCGCCAATTGAAAGGACAACCGGAAATAAGTAAAAACCTAAAATACTGCCAATACGCGTTGTTCCTTGCCCCCATCCAGAGCCTAGCCCTCGCAGTTCAGTCGGGTAAGAAAGAGTGGCCATCGTCATCCCTTGCGCTCCGGGTCCAAAAGATTGACCGAAAATAAATAAAGCAATAAATAAAATTGGCAGCGCAATAAAATGTGTATCGCCTGTGAGCCCCATCAGGACTAAGCTTAAAGAACAAATGGTATAGCCTGTAATGGCAAGTTTTCTTATACCGACTTGCTCAGTTAGCCGTGATTGTGTAAAGCCGCCAATAATCCCAAATAAATTAAAGAAAAGAGTACCGATAATTGCATAAATCATTCCTTTGCCAAAAATAAGCGTGGAAATGGTTGGGATATAGAAGCCAACGGCAAAGTACTGCATACTTTGAGTAGCCGTAATGATGGAAGCTAGAAATGTCCGAGCCCGATACTTTCCTTGGAAAATAGCTTTGTAAGACAGTTTTTTTGAACGAGATAATGGTTCTTCTTTTGCATTCTTAGCCACTGTGACTTGTATGTCATAGGTTTTCTCTAACACTTTGACCGCTTCTTTAAGCGGAAGGTGATGAGCGGCCCACATCGGACTTTCATTCATGTAGCGGTAGCGCAAAATTAGCACGATTAGTGCAGCAACAGCTCCAAATCCTACCGACCAGCGCCAAATATCTTCGTGCTGCCCGAGCAGATAAAAAGGGAGAACAACAAGTCCAGTAACAGTTGCAGCCACATACCACAGGGGACACCACAAGTTCACGTATTGACCTTTTTTCTTTAAATTGCTGAACTCTGCAATAAAGCTGAGCGCTACCGGAACATCTAGCCCTACGCCTACGCCCATTAAAAACCGAAAGATAAACAACCAAACTAAATCAGTTGCTAAAGCAGCGCCAAGAGCGGAGAAGACCATAAAAAATAAATCAATTAAAAACATTTTGTTGCGGCCGAATTTGTCCGTGTAGTATCCTCCTACAGTGGCTCCTAACAAAGCGCCAAGGGCCATAATAGCTGTAAGACTTCCAAGACCGGCAGGAGAAAGGTTAAACTGTTCTTTTAACTGATCAGCTCCAATTCCAAGACTGGTAAAGTCATAGGCATCGACAAAAATGCCGCCTAACGCTACTAAAATGATTTTCCAGCTTTTAGAGGTAACTGGATTTGAATTAACAAAGTTGATAATGTCTTGACGCGATTGAATTACGTGTGGTTGAGCACTTGCCATACTTGACCTCCTTATCGTATTACATATAATTCAGGAAACAAAAAGGCTCTCATTCTTTTTAAAAGAATAAGAGCCTCCAGTTGTCTGGTCGGTTTTTTTAATTCCTATATGTTTAGTGAGATTAATTTACCAAAAAATTCATAGAGTTGTCAATACGAGATACGAACAATCGAAATAAATTCTAAGAATAACATAATCATTGACAATCCTAGCATAAACTTTTAATATATAATTAAACAAAGTGAATTACTAGGTATTGCTGACGCTGTACGAAAAAACGCGCCTACTAGGCAACTGGAGGCCAGACCATTGTGGTGAAACAAATGGACTGGTCTCCTTTTTTATTGAACGGCTGCTATGGAAGAATTGGATTCTGGAACGGAATAGTTGGTATAAATTTAGCGATGAGCAAAATAGTCGAATGGACAGTAAGTAAGTTTTTTCTTAATAAGGTTTTTGAGAGCGTAAACATTTTAAGAGGAGGATCCGTATATGACTGCCGACTTTCATTTTCATACAGATGTATTAATTATTGGAGGAGGCCCTGCTGGTGCATGGGCAGCTCTGCAAGCAGTTAAAGAAGGTGCAAAAGCTGTACTTGTTGATAAAGGATATTGCGGAACGAGCGGAGCAACTGCGCCTTCTGGTACAGGAGTTTGGTATGTAAAGCCCACTTCTGATGAACAGATGACCGCGATGAAAAGCAGGGAAGAGCTGGGAGGATATTTAGCCGAAAGAAGCTGGATGAAGCGAGTGCTTGATTGTACGTTTGAACAAGTAAATGAGTTAGCGCATTTTGGCTATCCGTTTCCAGTAGATGAAAAAGGGATTTCTCAGCGAACGACTCTTCAAGGTCCTGAATATATGAGATTAATGCGGCGTCAGCTTCAAAAAGCAGACGTTCAGATTTTGGACCACAGCCCCGCACTGGAGCTTCTTGCAGATGAACACGGTGTGGCAGGTGCGTGCGGAATCAATAATCAAACGCAAGAAACATGGAGAGTAGAGGCTGCTGCAGTTGTGATTGCAACGGGAGGGTGTGCATTTCTGAGCGGAGCACTCGGTACAAATGTTTTAACAGGAGACGGTTACTTATTAGCTACAGAAGCAGGTGCGGCCCTTTCAGGTATGGAGTTTTCAAATGCTTATTCAATTTCGCCAGCTTTTTCTCCAATCACAAAATCTGCATTTTATAAATGGGCTACATTTTATTATGAAGACGGTACAGTGATTGAAGGAGCCGGTTCTCATAAAGGACGTTCCATCATTGCCAGAACGTTAATGACCCAGCCCGTTTATGCAAGGCTGGACAAAGCGGATGAAAGCATTCAAAAAGCCATGCGCTTATCACAGCCAAATTTCTTTTTATCATTTGATCGTCTTCATATAAATCCCTTTACTCAAATGTTTCCAATCACCCTGCGTTTTGAAGGAACTGTTAGAGGAACAGGAGGTATTCACATTACAGATGAAACGTGTAGAACCGACATTCCAGGTTTATATGCAGCCGGAGATGCGGCAACGCGCGAATTAATTTGCGGAGGATTTACGGGAGGAGGAAGCCATAATGCAGCGTGGGCTATCTCTTCAGGCTGCTGGTCAGGAAAAGCAGCGGCAGCATTTGCTGTTAAGCAAGGAAAAAATGCCGCAAGTCGACATGCAAAAGGCTTATCAGAAGCGTCAGGAATCACAAAGTCAGTAGCTTCTTCTGACGCAGCTGATACGAAGGAAATGATAGCATCGGTTCAGCGCGAAGTCTTTCCATATGATCGAAACTGGTTCCGTTCAGAAGTAAGACTGCAAGATTCTCTTATGAAGTTAAATGCCGTGTGGAATGAGTTGAAGAATGGAGTATATGATAAAGAAAGAAACATCGTGAGAAGTCGAGAGCTTGCGGCCATGACGGCAACGGCGCGATGGATGTATACAAGTGCATTAGAAAGGAAAGAAACGCGAGGAATGCACCGGCGTGACGATTTTCCGTTTATGGATTCCAAGCAACACTACCGCATTCTAAGCGGAGGGGTGCAGGAAGTCTGGGCGAGACCCTTAGGTACAAAATCTTCTGATCGCGTAAAGGGGGTTATTTAATGATCGAGCTTCTTAGTGAAGACCGATGTATTAACTGCAATCTTTGTGTATCCGTTTGTCCAACAAATGTCTTTGACCGCTCTCGAATGGGAGGTGCTCCTTCCATAGCTCGTCAATCCGATTGTCAAACTTGCTTTATGTGTGAACTGTACTGTCCGGTAGATGCTTTATATGTGACGCCTTTAGCTGAACAAACTGTAGAAGTAAATGAACAGCATGTAATAAATCAGCACTTGCTCGGAAGTTACCGGGAAGCTGTAGGCTGGGGAAAAGGAAGAAAATCCACCGCTTCTTCCGATCAGTCGCATATCATCTTAAATAGAAAGTAAAGAAAAAAGAGCGGAAACAGCCGCTCTTTTTTCTTTACTTTTTCGTTTCACGAACCCATTTCACAATATCATCAATGACATAAGAAGGAATGTTGGCTGAAACAGCATATTCATCGGGCGTGCTTTTTTCACCAGTTCCTTCTGTGAAAAAGTGGTTGAGCTTTGGATAAAGCTTAAAAGAAGTGTTGGAACGCTGAGATAAGCTTTGTTTCCAGCCTTCAAAATCTTCGGTCGTTACTTGATAATCACGTGCTCCTTGTAAAAGAAGCAGAGGCGTGTCCTGAGATTTTGCGACTTCTGCAGGGTGCCAGTGAGCTACGTCATACCAAAAATAAGGCGTGCCAAGCAGGAACTCTTTTGGCGGCTGAGCTGGTGAAAAGCTTGGGTCTTGTAAAATGGCAAACTGCTGCTGGAAAAACGCAAGCTGCTCTTTCGGAAGCTGATTCAGCGATACAAGATAGGCAAATTGTTCAAGCATTACCTCTGGAAGTGTGCGGCTCGGTGCAGCGAGTAAAATAGAGCCGCGCACGCTTTTATCCGGCGTTTGATTTAAAATTCTGGGCATCATCATGCCGCCTTGACTGTGTCCTAGTATAAAAATATTGCGGCTGTCGATGCCTTTTTGTTTCGCCATTGCTTCCACTGCGAGTGCGGCATCATCCGTTGTTTCATCGTCGACGTTTATTTTATTTTCACCGGACATTTTAGCTGTATGTTCGTATGTACGCTTGTTGTAGCGTAAAACGGCGATTCCTTGAGAAGCCAGTCCAGAAGCCAGATCTCGAAACGGCTTTAAGCTCATAAACGTTTCATCTTGATCAGAAGGTCCTGATCCGTGAACTAATATGACAACGGGTACATTTTGATGTTTTGAACGTGTTGGAAGAGTAAGCGTTGCTGGAAGTTCGTAAGGTGCTTTGCCGATTGAAAGCTGTGTTTCACTGTAGTTCTTAGAGGTATCGTAAGGCGGTGTGGAAAACGAAAACTGGCGCTCCTCCGGTACGATTCGCCAATCATCAATTTGCCGATTTTGACTAAATCGAACGGTTAAAGTAGCTGATATGTGTTCAAATTCAATGGGAATTTCTATATTTCGATGAACGGTATTGACTTCACCTTGTACAGCTGTCCCAATCTTTTTTACAGCACCAAACTGAGCCGTTAGAGCTGACCACCATGTTTTTAGGTTGTCTTCACTCATTTTGGACTGCAGGCTGCGTGAAAAATGGCGCTTAGCTTCTTTTGTTTTGCCGTTGGCGACATTCGTTAAAAATGCGTTTGCTCGTTTGACTTCAACTTTTGCTGAATGATGAGCAGCATTCGCCGCTGCTTCAGCTTGAACAGGTGAAGTGGACATAGGAAGTGCTTGAAGCCCGAGTGCTAAAGAAACAGCGAGTGGAAGGGCAGCTTTTACTTTTTTCATACATCATCCTCCTTGGCGATTCTTGTACTCTATCAGTATACCAATTTTAGGTAAAAGGAGTCATGTCATTCTAAGATAAAAAAGCCGATGCGTTATGAATATGGTAAAATAAAGAAGTTACATTATTTAGAAAATTTAAATATCTAAAAAAGGGGCGCTTTTATGACCTATGATCCGCATTATCATCCATATCCATCTTACCGAGTTCCTGTTTATGCAAAAAAAGGAATGGTATCTACATCTCAGCCGCTCGCAGCGCAGGCAGGCATTGATATTTTAAAAAAAGGCGGCAATGCCATTGATGCAGCAATCACGACAGCTGCGAGCCTTACCGTATTAGAGCCCGCATCTAATGGAATCGGAGGAGACGCGTTTGCGCTTGTTTGGACAAATAATCAGCTGTATGGACTAAACGCTAGCGGACCTTCTCCCCAGTCTATTTCCATTGATGCGCTAAAGGAAAAAGGATACAGAGATATTCCTAAATACGGAATGATTCCCGTTACGGTTCCCGGGGCTCCGGCTGCTTGGGCTGCTTTATCGAAGCGATTTGGCAAACTGCCTCTTTCTCAAGTACTGCAGCCTGCCATTCAGTACGCCAAAGAAGGATTTCCGCTAGCGCCTACTCTCGCGAAACAATGGAAACAAGCGTACGATACGTTTAAACGAGTACATACAAGCAAAGAATTTGAATCGTGGTTTCAAACGTTTGCGGCTAATGGACAAGCACCAAAAGCAGGAGAAATGTGGTCATCCCTCCATCATGCCCGTACGCTTCAGCTCATTGGCGAAACAAATGCAGAAGCGTTTTATAAAGGCGAGCTTGCGGATCGTATTGATGCATTCAGTAAAAAACACGGCGGCTTTTTATCAAAAGAAGATTTGGCTGCTTTTGAGCCTGAGTGGGTGAATCCTATTAGCGCTCACTACCGTGGATATGATGTATGGGAAATTCCTCCGAACGGTCAGGGGCTTATTGCGTTACTGGCATTAAATATCGTAAAAGGCTTTGAGCTTCTAGAAAAAGATGCCGTGGATACGTATCATAAACAAATAGAAGCGATAAAGCTTGCGTTTGCAGATGGAGAAAAATACATTACGGAAGAAGCAAAAATGAGCGTGTCTGTTAGTGTGCTTCTGTCTGATACATATGCAAGCTATCGCCGCGGCCTTATAAAAGAACATGCCCTGCAGCCTGAAGCGGGAGAGCCTGTTGGAAGCGGAACGGTGTATTTAGCAACGGCTGATGAAGAAGGAAACATGGTTTCGCTTATTCAAAGTAATTATATGGGCTTTGGTTCTGGAATCGTTGTGCCAGAAACGGGAATTGCCTTGCAAAACCGCGGCCACAATTTTTCAATGGATCCTAATCACGATAACTGCCTTGCTCCTAATAAAAAAACGTTTCATACCATTATTCCGGGCTTTCTCACTAAAAATAATGAGCCCGTAAGACCGTTTGGAGTGATGGGAGGTTTTATGCAGCTGCAGGGACATATGCAAGTCGTCATGAATACGATTGATTTTCAGCTTCATCCTCAAGCTGCTTTAGACGCGCCAAGATGGCAGTGGAAAAAAGATAAAACGGTGCTTGTGGAGCCAGCTTTTCCATCCCACGTAGCGCAAGCGCTTGAACGGAAAGGACATAAAATTGAAGTAGCCGTGGATTCTATGGCATTTGGGCGCGGACAGATTATTTGGAGAGATCCTGAAAGCGGCGTGCTATGCGGAGGAAGTGAATCACGAACGGATGGATTCGTAGCCGGATGGTAACGTTTAAAAAAACACAATAGGTGAAGGAAGAAGCCCGTACTGATTAGAGTTGGGCTTTTTCCATGTCTCAACCACATGTATAAATCTCTTCAAAGAACTGAAAACTAAAACAAATATTTACGTATGTATGGATAGCGTGAACTTAAGGGTTATGTACGGAAAATTTACATTAGACGCTGCTGCGTATCTTTATAAATTAACATAAGCAATAATTGAGCGTGGTGAGAACAGCCGTCTCAAGCTGCCAATTGACATGAAGGTAGGCTAACAACACTTGGTGAAAGGAGCGAAAAGGTGATGAGAAATAAAAAGTTTGAAGTGAAATTTTTACGTGTAATGCTACTTATCGCCCTGGGGATTCTCCCTTTTTTATTTAGAAAACCACCGATTAAAGACTGGCTGCTGGCCTATGTATTTAACGCCTTAACAAATGGTATTATTGATAAATTTATTGTAACTCACGGCCTTCTTCGATATCCAACTCGCTTATTGAAAAAACAGTTTAGAATTAACGTGTTGTTCGACTTTTTGCTTTATCCTATGATATCCGTCATGATTAATCAAGCTACATATTACGATAAAGGGTTAAAAGTTTTATATAAAATTATGTTTTTTACGATTCCAATGTTTTTTATTGAATTATGGGCTGAAAAACGAACGAAGCTCATCGAGTGGAAAACAGGCTGGATGTGGTATCACACTTTTACTAGCGTAACGTTAAAATCGTACCTTAACCGTATGCTTATTGGATGGATTCGAAAAATTGAAAAGAAGCAGGAAGAAACGAAAATACAATAGCAGAGATTCTAAAAACGACGTTAGAGAGGTGAACAAAGGTGCATATTTCTGTCCTTCTATGGCTGATTTTTCAAAATATCCATAAGAAAACGTGGAACAAAATACGCGAGCTGTATGCTGGGGTTTTATACGTGAGCTTTTTTAATATGCTCTACTACTTTTTATGTAATGATAAATTGCTTTGGGATTTTAAATCTTCTCATCTTTCATTAAAAGTACTGCGTATTTTACACCTTATGTTCATTACGCCTCTCATGATTTTGTCGTTCTTAGCTACTTATCCGTCTACACTCGCTAAGCAGGTGAAATATATTACAAAATGGGTATGTACAGCTTCGTTTGTAGAATGGGTTGGGCTCAGGTGTAAGGGGATTACATTTAGGCACGGCTGGCATTTGGGGTGGTCGGCACTTATTTACGTAATGATGCTTATCTTCTCGAGATGGTTTCAAAAAAAGCCTTTTGCGGTCTTACTGCTCTCGGTTTTAGCAACAGTGGTTCTCAGCGTTATCTTTAAAGTTCCCGTGAGCAAACGGATGCTAAAACATCCGCTGAAACGAATATTGACGCGGCCTTTAAAAGATCATGTGACTCAAGCTGTTGCGAATAAAGTAAAGCGAAAATGCCTGCTTCTCAAGCTGTTCTCGTAAGTACCTGCTCTCTGTGAAGAGCAGGTTTTTTAGCTTACTGGAGGAATAACGTTTGTCAGCAGCAGAACGAAAAAAATCAGGCCCACTCCCGTAAAGCTTAAAGAAGCAAGAAAATAAGCCGTCCAGCGCAAACGAAACGGATTGTGTTCAATAGTGGCCCCAGACATTAATCTCATGGAATGAGTTTTATAGTGAGAATGAGCGCTGTTGCTTCCGCTGCTTGAAAACCAAAAAGTCAAAACTGAAAACAAAAGTCCGCTAAAAAACATAAGCTCAATAAAGCGGATAGACAAAAATGATGAGCACGCATAGGTTAATCCAGCTTCAATAAGCAGTGTAATAACAAAAATAAGCTGAGTTCTCTTCAAAAAATTCTCCCCTTTTTTCTCTGTGTCTACTTTTCATTATACAATAATTTACATGTATAAAAAGTCTCAAAAATGCTTTTATTATGATGTAATGGTAATAAATGTATTGTTAGAAAGTGTTCAAAATCCTCATGCATCACGAGTGTAAGGTCTTTTATAATGATGAGACTTACTATATACGCTGCGCTTAGCTTCAAGTGCGTAGAATGAAAGTGAGGAGTGTGTATGGACTTAGGAGAGACTGTGATTGCGATATTAGCAGCGGGAGCACTGCTGTTATACGGTACGTTAGAGCTTTGGTTTGCGCCTCGTAATGCTTCCTTTTTTAAAGGGTGGAAGCAAAAACTAGCCGTCATTTTACCGTTATACGGAGTTACATTTGGCATATGGTTCGTGTTTTTTTCGTAATACAAAGTCTTACAAAAAGGAGGAATGAAAGATGGAAATCAATTCATACCTCATTCGATTTTCATGTATGCTGATGCTGATGTTTGGAGGATTATTTATTATACGGTATGTAAAAACAGGTGACTTTTATGTAGATCAGCTTCTTGTCTTTGGAGCGGGTTTTGTTCTGTTTATCGGCTCACTTATTTGGAAAAGAAAACATCAGCAGCAAGGAAATAGAAAAGCTTGTTAATCTCGTGAAATTGTGACAGTATAAAACAGATAAAAAATGTAATCTCGTAATCGTACTATTGGCTACGAGCTGCTGCTGGAGGAAAAGAAAATGAATGTACCTAATTGCCCAAGCTGTCAATCACAGTATACATATGAAGATGGAAACCTGTTCGTCTGCCCGGAGTGTGCGCATGAATGGAGGCAAGATGAAAAAACAGAAAGCACAGAAGAACAGCTGACTGTAAAAGATGCAAACGGGAACCTTTTAAAAGACGGAGATTCAGTTACCGTCATCAAAGACTTAAAAGTAAAAGGAAGCTCATCGGTTGTCAAAATCGGAACAAAAGTAAAAAGCATTCGTTTAGTAGAAGGCGATCATAACATCGACTGCAAAATTGACGGATTTGGAGCGATGAGCTTAAAATCTCAGTTTGTTAAAAAAGCATAAGAATTAAAAAAGCCAGGATGAAGAACAACTTCACTCTGGCTTTTTTCTATGCATTTTAACTGATAAAGCGAAATATATAGACCAATTTGTCTATTTTAGAAGGAATCTAGCTAAATGTCCCGAACTTACTTAAAGTGTCTCAGGATTTGGATATTAATGGAATGGATGTCCGTTTCATGAAGGCAAAAGGGAGGTAGAAATGTGAAAAAGTTTTTAGCGTTTCAAATTTTAATTGCATTAGTAATCGGAGCTTTTATCGGGCACTTTTTCCCGGACTTCGGGATGGCTTTAAGACCGATAGGGGACGGGTTTATTCGCCTCATTAAAATGATTGTGGTGCCGATTGTCTTTTCAACCATCGTCATAGGTGCTGCGGGAAGCGGCAGTATGAAACAAATGGGGAGTCTAGGATTAAAGACGATTATTTGGTTTGAAATCATTACTACCATCGTATTAGGAATCGGTCTGCTGTTAGTGAATTTGCTAAAGCCTGGAGTAGGCCTCGATCTTTCTCATCTTGTAAAAAAAGATATCGGTGAATTGTCTCAGTACACTGAGAAAGTCGTGGACTTTAAACAAATGATTTTAAACATCATTCCAACAAATATCGTAGATGTGATGGCAAAAAATGATTTGCTGGCCGTGATTTTCTTTGCTATTTTATTTGGTGTTGCCGCTTCAGGAGTTGGGAAAGCATCCGAACCTGCAATGAAGTTTTTTGAATCCACGGCTAAAATTATGTTTAAATTAACGCAAATTGTCATGGTCACAGCGCCTCTTGGTGTACTAGCGCTAATGGCTGCATCTGTAGGGCAATACGGCATTGTGCTTCTGCTTCCAATGCTAAAGCTTATTGGAACCGTCTTTTTAGGTCTTTTTATTATTTTATTTGTTTTATTTCCGCTTGTTGGGTTTATATTCAAATTCAACTACTTTGAAGTATTCAAAATGATTTGGGATTTGTTTCTTATTGCGTTTTCAACAACAAGTACGGAAACGGTGCTGCCACAGCTGATGGAACGGATGGAAAAGTACGGATGCCCTAAACGAGTTGTGTCGTTCGTTATTCCGTCCGGCCTGTCGTTAAACTGTGATGGCTCCACTCTTTATTTATCCGTTTCATGCGTCTTTTTAGCACAGGCTTTTAACATTGATATGCCATTAACTCAGCAATTATTTATGATGCTTATACTCGTGATGACAAGTAAAGGAATTGCGGCTGTCCCGTCAGGTTCACTCGTTGTTCTTTTAGCAACAGCCAATGCAGTAGGTCTGCCGGCTGAAGGAGTGGCAATTATTGCAGGAGTGGATCGCATTATGGATATGGCCAGAACAGGAGTCAACGTTCCAGGCCACGCGATTGCCTGTATTGTCGTCTCGAAATGGGAAAAAGTATTCCGCACCCAAACGCCGATCCCGCCCGGGTCGCACACAGAATCTCTATAAAATGAACCCCCGCTTTAGTCCATAAAGCGGGGGTTTTTGTTTACGTTTCAAAGGTGCAGACTAGAGTGGTTTGTCATACTTATCCCTCCACAAAAAGAGGAGCAGCCGCTTACAAATGTTCACAAAATGTTCACTTACGAAGAAGGAAGATAAAAAGCTATACTAAGCCAAGTAAAAAAGATGAAAAGGATGAGGAATGTGCCAACAACTAAAAAAGAGAGTATGTATTTTGGAATGATGATGTGCGGAGGGATGGTGCTTGTAATGACGGTGTATAACATGTTAATGAATGACGTCATCGGGCATATCACGCTCGCAGAAGGTATTTTGAACTTGGTTATCACGTTTGTAGTCGCAATGACTGTCGAAACTTTTTTCGTTGGTCCCGTAGCAAAAAAAGTAGCATTTTCACTGCCGTTTGATAAGTCTAAACAGTTAAAAGTCGTGTTGATTTTGTCATCATGTATGGTTATTGGAATGGTGCTTTCCATGTCTGTATATGGATTAATTACGATGTCACTTACGAAAGGCCTGCAAGGAGAGCCGCTTCTTTCAAGCTATGCATTTATCGTGATGAAAAACTTTATCGTAGCCTACCCGCTTCAGCTTCTTATTATGGGACCTTTAGTTCGTTTATTGTTTATGAAATTTGTGAAAAAGAATCCGGCAGCGGCTTAAGTCAAAACCCTAAGAACGCCTATTTTCTTAGGGTTTTGTTATGCAAAGCTGTTCGGTAAGAAGAGAAGAAAATTCACGTAAAGCCGCCGATACAAAGGCATCTTTTCGCGTAATAAAAAAAGTGGGAACCTTTCTATATGGCTGCGGCAGCGGAGTTAACGTTAATGAATGGTCGTGATGAGATACAATGGATTTCATCATTACAGCTACGCCCATACCAGCTTTTACACACCCAATAATCGCTTCAATCGTACCAAATTCTAATATCCGTTTTGGAAACACGCCTTCTTTTGTCAACAGCATTTCTAACGTATGTCGATATGCGCATCCGCTGCTGAAGGCTAATAAATTCATATCGTTTAGGCTGTAAAGAGAAGGAAGAGGGTGGCGGCTCACAAGTACAAGCTCTTCATCTTGAGTAAATAAAGAGTTTAGATCAGGATGTTCACAGCTGCCTGCAACAAATGCGCCTTCAAGTTTTCGGGTTAAAACCAGGTGAATAAGAACATCGGTTGTATGTGTTTCTAAAATGAAGTCTACATCCGGGTAGGCAGTGCAATAAGTAGAAAGCAAAGGCGGTAGCCGAAGAGCCGCGGTGGATTCAGTTGCGCCTATTTTCAAAGGCCCTATCGGCGTGTGCGCACTGTTTTGAACAGTTATAGTGGCTTCATTGGTTAAACGAAGAATTTCTTCAGCATAACGATGCAACAGCTCTCCGCTAGAAGTTAACGTTACGCCTTTACCGCTGCGTTCAAATAGCTGTGTGCCGAGTTCAGCTTCCAGCTGCTGAATGCGCATCGTCACATTCGACTGCACATAGCTTAAACTTTTGGCAGCTTTTGAAATGTTTTTTTCTTCTGCTACTGTCGTAAAAACAAGCAAATCTTTTATATCCATAAAATCTCCTCCTTCAGCTATCATTTTTATTGATGACTTTTATCTTTATTCCTTATTTTACATGATACCATTCTTTCTCTACACTGAAAGTAGAGGTGGAGGAGAGTAAATGATCAGACAAAAAGCTTCTTATAAGTGGATGATTTTATTTATTGCCACGCTTTCTCAGGCGTGTGCAACATTTGTCACGTACGGGATAGGACCATTGGCAGCGTTTTGGCAAAGACTATATGATTTATCGCAGTTTCAAACAGGACTGCTCGTATCAGCTGTTCAAATTGGTCCGATTTTTTCTATGCTGCTTTTTGGAAACTGGATGGATCAATATGGCGAAAGGTGGCTTGTAGGAGGAGGATCTATTTTGCTGGGGATAAGCATGCTTTTCGCCTATAGCGCTGATCATTATTTGTATCTAACAGGCGTACTTCTCGCAGCAGGCGTATGGTATGGAACAGCACAGCCAGGAGGAAGCAAAGCGGTGGTGAAGTGGTTTCCTTCTCATCATAGAGGTCTTGCCATGGGAATTCGGCAAACGGGGATACCGATTGGAGGCGTTGTCGCTTCAGCAGCATTACCGCTGCTGTTTCATCAATACGGGTGGCATGGGGCTGTTCTCGTACAGGCAGCAGCAGCTATCGGAGGAGGTCTTCTTTTTTTTGTATTCTACCGAGAGCAATCATCATCGTCAGAAAAAAAGGAAACATTTACGCTTCGTCAAAAAATCAAGCGCATTTCTCAAGATAAAACGCTCTATCCGCTGTTTTTTGTAGGTGTTTCAATGATTTCTCTTCAAATGATTATCGTTGCGCACTTTATGAGCTATTTAACGAAAGCCATAAAGATGGATTTTGCTTCAGCGGGCACCCTGCTGAGCATCACACTGCTAGGGGGAATGGTGGGGAGAATTGTTTTAGCTTGGGTAAGTGATTATGTGTATAACGGAAATCGAAGAACTCCTTTGCAAGTGACGGTTTGGATGACTGCAGGACTAACAATAGCAATTTCTTATATTGGATTTACTTTGCCTTTTTGGCTACTAACTGCTTTTTGTTTTAGCTTTGGCTTTTTTGCAATTGGCTGGTTTAGTTTGTTTATCGTGCTAATAGCAGAAAAAGCGGATGATCGTTTTATCGGTTTAACGGTAAGCATTGCGTTAACGCTCAATCAATTTGCCATCGTGCTCGCGCCGATTTGGTTTGGGCTCCTTGTGGATTGGCTCCGGAGCTATGTGTTGGCTTTTAGTACGGCTGCGTGCTTCATTGCTTATGGAGGAATATGGTTAAAAAAAGAGCGAGTTCATTCATTTTTAAATAAAAACGTCACTAAATGAAAAGTGATGTAGGGCTATTTATTTAAGAATAGAGAAGACCTCTGACTCTCTAAAACGTTTCAAAGCCATACTCCCGGGTACACACAACATTAATGAGGAGGAGATAGTATGGAAGCAAAAGCAAAGAATGTTGTGGGGGTATACGAAACGGAACAAGAAGCAATTCAAGCTGTAGAGAGTTTGAAAAAAGAAGGGTATACATCAGAAGAAATATCTATCATCGGCAAACATAAAAAGACCAAAAACGTTCAGAAAGAAACGAATACAAAAACAGAAGGGGCAGCAACTGGAGCACTTACCGGAGGTACGCTAGGGAGCTTAACCGGAATATTAGCAGGTGCCGGGGCTCTTGCCATACCGGGAATAGGTCCCATTGTGGCGGCTGGTCCGATTGTAGCTACATTAACAGGTGCGGCAGCTGGTGCGAGCGTAGGAGGTCTGTCTGGTATTTTAGTAAGTATGGGAATTCCAAAACAGCAGGCCGAACAATATAATGATTCAGTCAAAGAAGGAAGCTTGCTTGTTTTAGTAGACAAAGAAGACTCAGATCATGATGGAAACCCGAAAGCTCCTTTAACTGGAATGATTTTATAGAACGTAAGATACGTAGGAGAAAGCTGTCGCAGTGCGGCAGTTTTTTTATGCGCTCGTTTTATTTAAGTGAACTTAATTCACAATAATATTCCATAATAGTTAAAAATATCAAAATATGTCATGGTACACCGAGTAACAATATGCCTTAAATTATAATGTAATATTATTGTAACAATAATGTATTTATTGTTTTATTTTGGGATTGAAATCTTGATGAAAGCTTTAACAGAAGGATTTACGCGCAAATTCCATCCAATAATTAACTGTTAATTATTATACGTAGTAGAATAATTTTCTAATTTATTTTCAGAAATTACTTTTTAGCAAATTCTTCATGTTTGAAAGAGGGCTAAAAAGTATATTTCAAAAGTATGTTTAATTAAAAAGTTAAGCAGGTTGATTAGTAGCATCATTCATTTAGCTAAATTTCAAAAGGAGCTGCTAAAAATGAGTATTCAAAAAAGTACAGATAGTTCTAGTTTAGCAGAAGTGATTGATCGAATTCTCGACAAAGGGATTGTCATCGATGCTTTTGCCCGAGTATCACTCGTAGGAATTGAAATTTTAACGATTGAAGCCCGAGTCGTTATTGCAAGTGTCGATACGTGGCTTCGCTACGCAGAAGCCGTTGGGTTATTAACCGACAAAGTAGAGGAAGAAGGGCTGCCTGGCCGAACAGAAGAGCGAGGAGCAGGGCTTAGCTTTTAAGTCTTTTAATCGTAAGAAAATTCATTAAATAAATAATAATAAGAGAAAAGAGGATGGAACATGTCAACAACTGATAACAACGTGCAAAATGAAAAACAAGAAAATCAGCAGCAGGAAGAAAAAACGCAAAACTCTTTAAATCTTGCTATTTTAGGAGGCGTAGTAGGAGCAGGAATTGGGCTTCTTTCAAGTCCTCAAACGAGTAAAAAAGTACTCAGCCGCTTAGGACAATCAGAAATTGTACGTGCGACAGGACAAGAGTTAAGAAGAAACGCACAGGATATTTTAACGCAGCAAGCGATGGGAGCATTAAGACAGACGGCTACAGGCTATCTTGAAAAAGACAATTTAAGCAAGCTGCTCGCACCTAAAAAGAAAAAAGAAGAGGCATCAAATGAACAGGGAAATGCGCAGGAAGAAGTCAGCCAAAGCGCAGAAATGGAAACGTCTCAGTACGAAGAGTTAAAAGAAGAAAATAAAAATATGAACGACCAGCTGCAGCGCATTGAAGAGATGCTAAACAAACTCATGGACGCGAAGAAGTAAGATATCCGTCCTGAAGGGGAATTTCATGGATAAAAAAGATGTGGAGAAAGCAGCACTAAAAGCAGGAAAAAAAATAGTGGAGCACACGCCTGAACCTGTTAAGGAAAAGGTAGAAGAAAAGGTTAAAGAAAAAGCGAAAGAAAAATTTGTCGAAAAAACTGAAGGGAAACTGCAGGAAAAAGCAAATGAAGCGTCAGAAAAACTGCAGGAAACAAAAGAAAAAAATGCCCAAAAGGTACACGGCAAAGGGGAAGACGCAAAAGAAAAGCTCCAAGACGTCTTACTATCAGTAAAAGATAAGCTTAGCGATGTGAAAGAAGCTGGAGAAAACTTTCAAGAAAAAGTTTCTTCTTCAGACGATAAAGAGAAGTCAAAAAATAAGCGGAAAATAAAAGGCGCAAATCAGATTAAAAAAGCAACGGATATTAAAAGCTCCAATGATATTAAATCATCTACTGATTTAAAAACAATGGGATCATGAGCGAAAGGAGAAATGAGATATGTCTATTCAAAAAAGTACTAATAGTTCAAGTTTAGCAGAAGTCATTGATCGTATTTTAGATAAAGGAATTGTTATTGATGCTTTTGCAAGGGTTTCTGTTGTAGGAATTGAAATTTTAACGATTGAAGCACGAGTGGTTATTGCCAGTGTTGATACATGGTTACGCTATGCAGAAGCAGTAGGGCTTCTTCGTGACGACGTAGAAGAAAACGGTCTTCCTGAACGTTCAAATTCAAGTGAAGGACAGCCGCGTTTTAGTATTTAATATGAAGTGATATGGAACCTTCCTTTTTTGAGGGTGGTTCCAGCTTTTAGATTTAACTATTGGAGGCTACTAAAAATGGAAATTAAAAAAATTATGCAAGCCGTGAACGACTTTTTCGGTGAACACGTAGCTCCTCCTCATAAAATTACCTCGGTGGAAGCTACTGAAGATGAAGGCTGGAGAGTTATTGTTGAAGTCATTGAAGAACGAGAATACATGAAAAAATACGCCAAAGATGAAATGCTCGGAACGTACGAGTGCTTTTTAAATAAAGAAAAAGAAGTCATTTCATTCAAACGACTCGACGTCAGATATAGAAGCGCCATTGGCATTGAAGCATAGACGATAAGATGGCAGGAGGAACGTAAAAATGACCGTCTTAACAGACAAAAGGAAAAAAGGCAGTGGAGCTTTTATACAAGATGACGAGACAAAAGAGGTTCTTTCAAGAGCGCTGAGCTATTTAAAATCCGGCTATTCCATTCATTTTACAGGTCCTGCCGGCGGAGGCAAAACCTCTTTAGCGCGAGCGCTTGCTAAAAAGAGAAAGCGTCCTGTAATGCTGATGCACGGGAATCACGAGCTCAACAATAAAGATTTAATTGGCGATTTTACGGGATACACGAGCAAAAAAGTAATCGACCAATATGTTCGTTCTGTCTATAAAAAAGATGAACAAGTGAGTGAAAACTGGCAGGATGGCCGATTGCTTGAAGCTGTAAAAAATGGCTATACGCTGATTTACGACGAATTTACTCGGTCTAAGCCTGCAACGAATAATATCTTTCTATCAATATTAGAAGAAGGCGTGCTTCCGCTGTATGGAGTGAAAATGACCGATCCTTTTGTGCGCGTGCATCCCGATTTTCGCGTCATCTTCACAAGCAATCCAGCTGAGTATGCCGGCGTATATGATACGCAAGATGCGCTTCTTGACAGGTTAATTACCATGTTTATTGATTATAAAGACATCGACAGAGAGACAGCGATTATAACGGAGAAAACGGACGTAGAAGAAGACGAAGCGCGCACAATTGTAACGCTCGTAGCAAACGTGCGAAACCGCTCTGGAGACGAAAACAGCAGCGGACTTAGCCTTCGGGCTTCGCTTATGATCGCTACTCTCGCCACGCAGCAAGACATTGCTATCGATGGAAATGACGAAGATTTTCAAACGTTATGTATCGATATTTTGCATCATCCGCTTACCAAATGTTTGGATGAAGAAAATGCAAAAAGCAAAGCCGAAAAAATCATTTTAGAAGAATGTAAGAATATAGACATTGAAGAAAAGTAAAGGAGCTTGAAAACATGAGTGAAACAAACGAAACAGGTATTTATATTTTTAGCGCCATTCAAACGGATAAAAACGAAGAATTTGGCGCCGTGGAAGTAGAAGGAACAAAAGCTGAAACATTTCTGATTCGCTACAAAGACGCAGCTATGGTAGCAGCTGAAGTACCGATGAAAATTTATCATCCTAATCGCCAAAATTTATTAATGCATCAAAACGCAGTAGCAGCGATTATGGACAAGAACGATACGGTTATTCCAATCAGCTTTGGGAATGTATTCAAATCAAAAGAAGACGTAAAAGTTCTTTTGGAAAACCTTTATCCGCAGTTTGAAAAACTGTTTCCAGCGATCAAAGGAAAAATTGAAGTCGGTTTAAAAGTAATTGGGAAAAAAGAATGGCTTGAGAAAAAAGTAAATGAAAATCCTGAACTTGAAAAAGTATCAGCCTCCGTAAAAGGAAAATCAGAAGCAGCCGGTTATTATGAGCGTATTCAACTTGGGGGAATGGCTCAAAAGATGTTTACTTCCCTGCAAAAAGAAGTCAAGACAGATGTGTTTTCACCGCTTGAAGAAGCAGCGGAAGCAGCAAAAGCAAATGAGCCAACGGGCGAAACGATGCTTTTAAACGCATCTTTCTTAATTAACCGAGAAGATGAAGCGAAGTTTGATGAAAAAGTGAATGAAGCGCATGAAAACTGGAAAGACAAAGCCGATTTTCATTACAGCGGTCCATGGCCTGCTTATAATTTTGTGAACATTCGCCTAAAAGTAGAAGAGAAATAACGTGCTTCACAAATTAGTAACCGCCCCTATTAACCTTGTAGTGAAAATCGGCGAAAAAGTACAGGAAGAAGCTGATAAACAGCTATATGACCTTCCGACGATTCAGCAAAAACTCATTCAGCTTCAAATGATGTTTGAGCTTGGTGAAATTCCCGAAGAAGCGTTTCAAGAAAAAGAAGATGAATTGTTAATGAGGTACGAAATTGCGAAGCGCAGAGAAATTGAACAATGGGAAGAGCTAACAAAAAAAAGAAATGAGGAAGACTAGATGGGAGAATTACTGTATTTATACGGTTTAATTCCAACAAAAGAAGCAGCAGCCATAGAGCCGTTTCCATCTTATAAAGGGTTTGACGGAGAACATTCACTGTACCCACTAACGTTTGATCAGGTGACGGCTGTAGTTTCTAAGCTGGATGCTGACACCTATTCAGAAGAAGTGATTAAAGAAAAGATGGAGCAGGATATGAGCTGGCTGCAGGAAAAAGCATTTCACCATCACGAGACGGTAGCCGCTTTGTACGAAGAATTTACGATCATTCCATTAAAATTTTGCACCATCTATAAAAGTGAAGAAAGTCTGCAGGCAGCTATTGAGATTAACAAAGAAAAGATAGAGAATTCACTGAAGCTGCTTCAAGGAAATGAAGAGTGGAACGTGAAGATTTACTGTGATGATACGGAGCTTAAAAAAGGAATCAGCGAAACGAATGAAAGCGTGAAAGCGAAAAAAGAAGAAATTAGTCACTTATCACCAGGAAGACAATTTTTTGAAAAGAAAAAAATAGATCAGCTGATTGAAAGAGAATTAGAACTTCACAAAAACACAGTGTGTGAAGAGATACATGACAAGCTTAAAGAGTTATCGCTTTATGACTCAGTTAAAAAGAATTGGAGCAAGGACGTAACGGGCGCTTCTGAACAGATGGCGTGGAACAGCGTGTTTCTTCTTCCGTCTCTGCAGATCAATGAGTTCGTAAACAAAATAGAAGAGCTTCAGCAAAAGCTTGAAAATAAAGGCTGGAAATTTGAAGTGACGGGACCATGGCCGCCCTATCATTTCTCGAGCTTTGCGTAAAGTGAGGAATTAACATTATGTCTCTTAAACAATCCATGGAGAATAAAGATATTGCTCTTATTGATATTTTAGATGTGATTTTAGATAAAGGAGTCGCCATTAAAGGAGACTTAATCATTTCCATAGCCGGCGTCGATTTAGTGTATTTGGATTTGCGGGTGCTTATTTCTTCGGTCGAGACGCTGGTGCAAGCTAAAGAAGGAAATCGCAAACCAATCACTTCTGAACAATTTGATAAACAAAAGGAGGAATTAATGGATGCAACCGGTCAGCCAAGCAAATGGACGAATCCACTTGGATCCTGATCAAGCTGAACAAGGCTTAGCGCAGCTTGTGATGACAGTTATTGAGCTATTGAGGCAAATCGTTGAACGTCATGCCATGAGGCGGGTGGAGGGTGGAACGTTGACGGACGAACAAATTGAAAACTTAGGAATTGCACTAATGAACTTAGAAGAAAAAATGGACGAGTTGAAAGAGGTGTTCGGTCTGGATGCAGAAGATTTAAATATTGATCTTGGACCGCTAGGCAGCCTGCTTTAAGCGGTCAGTAGGAGGAACAGTATGGCAGTCGAACATAATATGCAGTCAAGTACGATTGTAGATGTGCTCGAAAAGATTTTGGATAAAGGAGTCGTCATAGCGGGGGACATCACCGTAGGAATTGCAGATGTCGAGCTATTAACGATAAAGATCCGCTTGATTGTGGCTTCCGTTGATAAAGCAAAAGAAATCGGCATGGACTGGTGGGAAAATGATCCCTATCTCAGTTCAAAAGGAGCCAATAACAAAGCGCTCGAAGAAGAAAATAAAATGCTGCATGAGCGGTTAAAAACGCTTGAAGAAAAAATAGAAACGAAACGTTAAAAACTGTACGCTACTTAAAAAATGGAGGGATTTACAATGGCAACTGAAACAAAATTAGATAACACACAGGCAGAAAACAAGGAAAATAAAAATACGGAAAACGGTTCAAAAGAAAAGAACGGTTCAAAAGCAAGCAAAACAACAAGCAGCGGGCCAATCAAACGAGCGGTAGCAGGAGGTATCATCGGTGCAACGATTGGATATGTATCGACTCCTGAAAATCGAAAAAGTCTCCTTGACCGCATTGATACAGACGAATTAAAAAGCAAAGCATCTGATTTAGGAACAAAGGTAAAAGAAAAATCAAAAAGCAGTGTGGCCAGCCTGAAAACATCTGCGGGAAGCTTGTTTAAAAAAGATAAAGATAAATCAAAAGATGATGAAGAAAACGTAAATTCTTCTAGTAGCGAAACAGAAGACGATAACGTTCAAGAGTACGACGAGTTAAAAGAAGAAAATCAAACTCTTCAAGATCGCTTATCACAGCTTGAAGAAAAAATGAACATGCTTGTTGAGCTTAGCCTCAATAAAAATCAAGACGAAGAAGCGGAAGATACAGATTCCGACGAAGAAGAGAACGATGAAAACGAAGAAAACGAGCAGGACGACGAAAACGAAGAAGCAACATCTAAGCCTCGTAAAAAGGATAAAAAAGAAGAGGAGCAAGAAGAGGAAGAAGAAAGTGAAAGTGACGAAGACAGCGAGGAAGAAGAGGAAGATTCTCGCTCAAACAAAAAAAATAAAAAAGTAAAAACAGAAGAAGAAGAAGAAGATGAAAGCGAAGAAGAAAAAAAGGAAGCGAAACCAAAAAAGTCAACAGCTAAAAAATCAAAAAATACAAAAGCAAAGAAAAACACGGACGAAGAAGATGATGAAGCAACATCTCTTTCTAGTGAAGACGACACAACAGCCTAAGGCGTAAAGGAGGAAAGAAAGACATGAGTACAGGCCCTTCTTTTTCAACTAAAGACAGTACGCTTGAATACTTTGTGAAAGCTTCTAATAAACACGGCTTTTCACTTGATATTTCATTAAATGTAAACGGCGCTGTGATTTCCGGTACCATGATTTCAGCAAAAGAATACTTTGATTACTTAAGCGAAACGTTTGAAGAAGGCAGTGAAGTGGCTCAGGCGCTAAGCGAACAATTCTCTTTAGCAAGCGAAGCGAGTGAATCAAACGGAGAAGCAGAAGCCCATTTTATTCATTTGAAAAATACAAAGATTTACTGTGGAGACAGTAAATCTACTCCTTCTAAAGGAAAGATCTTTTGGAGAGGGAAAATAGCAGAAGTAGACGGGTTTTTTTTAGGAAAGATTTCTGATGCAAAATCAACGAGTAAAAAGAGTTCATAAAAAACGGCGGGGTGATTGCCCTGCCGTTTTTTTAGTGATGTGATGAGATGTGCAGCTTCTTTTTTCGATACATGAGCGGAGTCATCTTCATTTCTTTTCGAAACTGATTAATAAAATAGCTTGTACTATTAAATCCTACTTGATAAGCGACGTCCGTCACATTTGCTTCTGCTTGCTGCAGCATAACTAAGCTTTGCTGAATTCGATAGTTTAATACATAGGTCAAAGGCGATTTTTTTAACATTTTCTTAAAATATCGACAGCATTCAGAACGGCTCAATTGTCCGGCTTTGGCAATATCATCGAGCGTAATCTTTTCAGCAAAGTGCAAATGAATCCAATTGAGCATTTGCTTCATTCGCTGATTTTTGATCATTTCTTTTTCATTGTATTTCAGCTGCAAACCGTTAAGAATTAAATTTTTCCACAGTATGCTGAGTTCAGAGGCAATCTCTATTTCATAGTGGTGCGGCTGCTTATGAATCCATGTGTATATTTTATGTATAGACTCTAACACGTTATTCCCCCAGGCTTGCTTTAGACTGATGAATAAATGTGATAGATTCGTTGCATGAATGTAGGGATAAACGTAATTTGTAAAAAGCTCTTGCGGCACAAGAAAATGAGGAGAAACATTTAAACAAATGTACACGCAGCCAGATTTGTTTGTGTCTTCAGTCATATGAAGACATCCGCTGTTAATAAACAGTCCGTAGCCTTGTTTTACAGTCACTGTTTTTTCATTTATTTGAAAAGACGCATCTCCTTTTATAACTAATACAAATTGAAGCTCATCATGCCAGTGAAGAGGGATGTAGCCGTTGATGTGATCACTGATCGTCGTTTGATAACATGCTACTGGCAGCTCAACGGTGCGATGGGTCGTTAGCTCTTTTAAGTTTTCATCAATTTTAAAATGGGCTGCTGGCATACATGGTCACCTCAATATAATTATATTTTTTAATGCAATATGCGTATTTCCCGCCCCGTTTTTCATTTATTATAACACTATTCTTATAATAAAAGTGAGGGATGAAAGATGAACAATCTCAGCCGGAAAAAAGGGTTCTTCTTTGTAACAACTGGAGCTATATGTTGGGGGATGGGAGGAACGGTTGCTCAAAAGCTTTTTCAAGAATTTGAAATCAGTGTAGACTGGCTTGTTTCAGTACGGCTGCTCATTGCGGGTTTTTTGCTGCTAATGATTTCATGTATAAAAAATAATCGTTCTCACGTACTTGGAGTATGGAAGAACCAAAAGGCAGCTCTTCAGCTCGTCGTTTTTGCCATATTTGGTATGCTCGCCGTTCAGTATACGTATATGGCTTCTATTAAGCATGGAAATGCAGCAGTAGCTACGCTGCTGCAGTATTTATCACCGGTGATGATTATCGTTTATTTGCTTTTGCGCAAGCAGTCTATATTTACGCGACAAGACGTCATCACTGTTTTGCTGGCACTGGGGGGCTGCTTTTTTTTATTAACAAACGGCTCTATTTCTCAGCTGTCTGTTCCTGTATCTGCCGTTGCTTGGGGAGTGCTGTCAGGTGTAGCAGCAGCATTTTATACGCTGTATGCGGTGCCGCTGATCAAAAAGTACAGTTCGCTTGTCATCGTTGGCTGGTCAATGGTAATTGGGGGAAGCGTAATGAGCTTTATTCATCCTCCTTGGGAAGCGTCAAGCTTATCACCAATAACCTGGGGATATATTTTATTTGTCATTATTTTTGGCACGATGCTTGCTTTTTGGTTTTATGTAGAAAGCCTGCAAAGTCTTTTACCTAAAGAAACGAGTTTGCTTGGAAGTTTAGAGCCTTTAGCCGCTGTTATTACAACCGTTGTTTGGCTGAAAGAGCCTTTTGGTTTTTATCAATGGATAGGCACAGCTTGTATTATTGGATTAGTTTTATTACTCACACGAACGAAACAAGCATCTTCTAAGACGACACTTTCAGCATAAATAGGGGCTTGCTAAAAGAAGAAGCAAACCAATGTCACTTTTCCGCCGAATCTGTAGAAACTCGTTTGACTTTTAAAATCTTTACATATTGAATAAACACTCTTTCTTTTGTAGAGACATTTAATTTAGCAAGTCTTGATGCGTCATCCCGGTTTTTAGCAGATTCTATCACAAAAGTTCCTTTGATTTTGGCTTCATCTTTTAGAACGGAATACTGTATTTCAAATCGTTTTGCTTTCGTTTTCTGCATAGTGATTGATAAGCTCCTTTGCCTGGTAAATTGATGTATTGCTATGAAATAAGCTTCGATAAAAAGGAATAAAAGAACGTAACATATACTACTAAATGAAATGCAGAGCGGCAGTGACTTTTATCACACCACAACCTAGTATTTCATCTTTTTACCAAAAAAGATAGGGTGTTTTACCGTCGCTGCTTATAAAAACTTTTATTCTTTCTGCTTGACCTAGAGTTAACTCTATGGTTTATCTTGTATTAGTATCATTTCAAGGAGGGGCTTTATATGAAGTATCATACAATTGCTAATACTGACTTACACGTATCAAATTTAATTATGGGAAATATGCGTTTAACAGAGCTTTCGTTACCAGAAGCAGAGAAGCTAATCCGCACAGCGATGGAAGAAGAAATTAACTTTTTTGACCATGCTGATATTTACGGTCCTGATTATGTGGGACAATGCGAAGAGTATTTTGCAAACGCTATACAAATGAATTCAAGTCTTCGTGAGAAAATGGTGATTCAAAGTAAATGCGGCATTAACGCAGCGAAAAATTACTATGACTTTTCAAAGAAGCATATCATAGACTCTGTTAACGGCAGCTTAGAGCGCTTAAAAACAGATTACTTAGATCTTTTATTACTTCATCGCCCAGATCCGCTAATGGATCCTGAAGAAGTAGCAGAAGCGTTTAATGAGCTTCAAAGCAGCGGAAAGGTACGTCACTTCGGTGTGTCGAACCACAACCCAGCGCAAATTCAGCTGCTTGAAAAATATATCAACCAAAAGCTTGTCGTAAACCAAGTGCAGTTCAGCATTGCACATACGCCAATTATAGACTCTGGTATTTCTTTAAATATGGGCATCGACCAAGCTGTGAACCGCGACAGCAGCGTGCTTGAATATTGCCGTTTAAATGATATAACGCTTCAAGCGTGGTCGCCATTCCAAAACGGATTTTTCGAAGGACCTTTCTTAGGCGACAAAGAGAAATTTGGAAAGCTAAACGAAGTGATTGATCGCATCGCAAGTAAGTATAGCGTGACGAATACAGCGATTGCCGTTGCGTGGATCACAACTCATCCTGCAAATATTCAAGTGGTGCTTGGTACTACAAATATTCAGCGTATGAAAGATGCAAGTAAAGGTTCAGAAATCAAGTTAACGCGCGAAGAGTGGTACGATATTTACAAAGCCGCTGGCAACATGGTGCCTTAAGCGCTGCAGTTTTTAAAATAAAGCAGGTAACTCCGTTCGGATATGGAACGGAGTTACCTGCGTTTTACGATAAGTAACTACTGGTTAAGCTAGAAAAAGATTTAGCAGCAGCTCAATTATTTTTGTGACGCCAAGACCTAACAAAAAGGCAATAAAACCGCCAATTACAATGGTAAGCATCATGTGAGCAGTATTCATCGTATTCATCCTTTCAGGTTTAAATATATGTTGCTTGCTGCTTGTACAAAAAGTCTGCAGCATAAAGAGCTCAATGAAGAAGACTATAAAAGAATAAATCCTCGAGATAACTAGAGGTCAAGACAAACTCATCATGTTTTTCTGAGAAGTTTAAGGTATGGGAGGAAGCAGTATGACGTATACCATTTCACAAGTGGCAAAAAAATTGAACGTGACAATTTATACCATTCGCTATTATGATAAAGAAGGGCTTTTTCCATTTTTAGATCGTACAGCGTCAGGGAATCGTATTTTTAAAGAACAAGATATTGAATGGATTGATTTAATCTGCTGTTTAAAAAGCACAGGGATGCAAATCAAGGACATTCGGACGCTTATTGAAAACTGTACGCTTGAAAATGCCGTGCTTGATAAAAGTCTGCAAATGCTGATGGATCATAAAAAAGCGGTACAAAAAGAAATCGAAGAAATCCATCACAAGCTTGAGACGATTGATTATAAAATTAAGCACCTGCCGGAAATGTACGAGCGAATTGTTAACAAGCCTTCAAACTAAACAAAAAAGGAAGCGTAAAAATGATCGAAAAAGTAGTACCTCTCACTGCAGAGAATATGGAGCAGTGTATTAACTTGTATATGAATGTATTTACAAAAACACCTTGGAATGAGCCGTGGACAGAGAAAGCAGCTAGAGAAAGGCTGACTGATTTACTGAACACACCTAAATTTATGGGCTATTTATTTTATGACCAAGGAGAGCTGATTGGAATGATTGCAGGTCACGCAAAAAAATCATACAGCGGTATGACCTTTTACGTGGCCGAGCTTTGCGTCAGCGCAAGCGTGCAGGGAAAAGGGTACGGTTCAGCTATCTTAAGCCGGTTTGAGAACGAACTTCAAAGACACGATATCAACAGCTTGTATCTCTTGACGGCGACTGGAGGAGCTGCACAGGCTTTTTATGAAAGAAACGGCTATACTGTCAATGATCAGCGCGTTGTCTTGAAAAAAACGTTTGTTTAATGTTTAGCATCTACATAGAGCAGGAAGAGAGTTGCAGAGTGACTCTCTTTATAATTAATCTTTTTATCTATTAATATGTAGAAGAAAAGGAAGTATGAACAAGAAAAATAAGGTGATGGGAAGAAATAGACAAGAAACGGCAGATTAAAAAAATCTATTTTTTTATAATGGCTAGTCTTATTATTACCTGATTCATAAGCACATTTAAAAACAGTGCCCATTATGTGGACACTGCTTTTTCATAATAAAGTGGAAAGCTAGCTTTTGGTAAAAAAATTAGCGGAAATGAAGCTGTTTATCACTATTTCTAATGATTAGCAACCGCCAAATCCTCCCCAGCAAGCACAGCCGATGATGATTAATAAAATGAATAATACGATGATTAAAGCAAAGCCACTGCCAAATCCGCCGCCGCCGCCGTAACCGTAACCGCCATAACCACAGCCACCATAGAAGCCCATATATTTCACCTCCAAGTTCTGAGTACATTTTTAACATATGCCTGAAATGCAAAAGTGCTCCAAAAATATCCAATGATTTCAATGAAAATAAAAAAAGATAAGAAAATAAGATGGACACGGTACTTTTTTTCACTTTCTACATAGGATGAATCATCCCAAGATCTCATATATGAGCCCCCATGTTATAACAAAGCAGGCTAATACCACTTCCTCCTTAGCCTGCGTACATAATGAAGGAGAAGCCGAAGAATTTTTTCTTCGGCTTCTTATTTTTTACTATGAAATAAACACGTTAGTACTTTCCCTATACCATTCTAAGTCAGGATCCGCTTTTTTGTATGTATTAGGTACTAAAGAGAAATCAAGCTCATTTTCATATAAACCTAGTAATTTGTTTTTTTTCGTAATTCTTTTCCCTTATTTTCAGCATAACCAAGATATTTGCCCAAGACAGCGACTAGGTAAATGCATATTCATGGGTGAAAGCAAAAACAAAAAAACGGAGGTTTCTCTTATGAATTCAGAAATGCATTTTTTACCTACTATGTATTCTCAAGATCATCATCAACTTCAACACGCAGATGAAAGGTTTATTGGCAGACCGTTTGGCTTTGGCAGACCGTTTGGTTTCGGACGCCCGTTTGGCTATGGCTTTGGCAGACCATTCGGCTATGGCTTTGGAGGTCCATTTTTAGGAGGATTAGCAGGAGGGCTAGTAGCAGGTTCACTGTTATCACCATATGGCTTTGGCGGCTACGGTTACGGTGGTTATCCTTATGGTGGCTTTGGCGGTTACGGCTATGGCTTCGGCGGCTGCTGTTAAACGTAAATAAAAGAAAAATCTCAGAAAAAGTATTTTTTATCCCATTCTTTTCTATAAAGAAGTCTGTTTTGGAACGTAAGGCTTTATATCCATCCACAGTTAATCAGAGCGTGCACCCCGCTTAATATAAAAAACCACTTGGTGATTTCCCAGGTGGTTTTTTATTTTTACATAGGGAAGAAATTAAAAATAGCGGCAGAAAGGGATAAAGAAAAGATGTTAGAATCGTGCTTTTGGTTCTTTACATTACAGTAAGAAACGCTTACTATGTGAGAAAATGGAAAATGTTAATGAAGCATTCTTTTTACATAACTTTCTGTGAGAAGTAAAAAAGGGAGAGAAATACCATGATCGAAAGTCATACTATTTATTTACGCCCCTTAACTGTCAGCGATGCGCACGACAGCCTTCGGTTGCAAAAGGACAATCGCGGTTTTTTTGAACGGTTTTCTATGATTCGAGAGCATTCTTTTTATACGTTGGAAAGCCAAGTAGAAAAAATTCAGCGTCATGAAGAGAACAGGAAAAACGATGAAGAATACTATTTTGGTCTTTTTCAAAAAGAGAATAATAAGCTGATTGGCACCATTAGTCTTTTTCAAGTGCTGCGCGGATCTTTACAAAGCGCGTTTATCGGCTATTTTCTAGATCAGCATTATAATGGAAAAGGGTACGCAACAGAAGCCGTAAAAGCACTTGTTGGCTATGCGTTTGAAGAGCTGCATCTTCACCGCATTGAAGCCGGCGTTATGCCACGTAATTTGCCTTCTCAGCGCGTACTTGAAAAAGCAGGGTTTCATAGGGAAGGAATTGCTAGAAAAAATGTAAATATTAATGGTATATGGGAAGACCATCAAGTCTTAGCTATCCTTAACCCTAATGATGACATAGAAGAAATAAACGAGTTCTTAAAATTTTGATATACGTTTTTACATTTAAATTTTATAATGAGAATAAGAGAATAGAACAGTCTATATTTAAATAGTAGGTGACTAAGGTAATGGAAGAGAGGAACATCAATGAAAAAGCCGTTTGGGATGTATTGCAGATGGCTAGCGAAGTAGTCGGAAGCAGGACGCTGTTTGTAGGGATTTTCGACGAACAATTTTCAGTTATGAAAGCCTTTAATAAAGAAGGGGGAAGCCTTGTAGAGGATGGACTGACGCTGCCGTTAGAGCTTGCGGTATGCAACTTAGTCACGTGTGATGAGCCCCTTGTTATTCCCAATACAAAACGCGATGTTAGAACGTCTAATTTAGCCATCATTGATGGTGCCCGGGTAGGTTCTTATTTAGGAACACCGATTGTGCTAGAAGACGGGAGAATGTTTGGTACTTTATGCGCGGTCGATCCGGATCCTTATCAGTTTAGCGAAAGTGAAATTCAAGGGTTAAACCGGCTGGCTGGTATTTTGTCTCATATTATTTATAAAAATCAAGCGGCTGTTTTGCCGAAAATTGAAGAGAAAATTCTGCAGCTTGATAAACTGGCGCTCGTAGGGCAGCTGGCAGCAGGGTTAGCGCATGAGATTCGAAACCCGATGCAGTCGGTGCGCGGTTTTATTCAATTTTTATTTAATGAAAATGAACAGGCAGAGCCTTTTCAAAAAATTGTTCTTGATGAACTGGACCGTATGAATGAACTTATTAACAACTTCTTGCTTGTCACGCAGCCAACAGCGCCTAAAAAAGAAATCGTATCGATTGTAGAAGTTATTCATGATACCGTTGCTTTCTTGAAAAGTGAAGCTGCGCTGTATAATGTCGAAATGAACGTAAGAATAGAAGGAGCCATTCCGCTTGTATCAATCGATCCTGCTCAAATGAGACAAGTGTTTATGAATCTTTTGAAAAACGCCATTGAAGCAATGGAGAAAAAGAAACGCGGGGAAGTAAATCTTATTATCAAAAAATGGGAAGATTGTGCTCTTATTGATATTCAAGATACCGGTTCTGGGATTCCGCTATCCATTATTAATAAAGTAGGAAATCCATTTTTCTCAACAAAAGATGGAACAGGCATGGGGTTAGGGCTTTCTATTTGTAAAACAATCATCAACGAGCATAACGGTAAGCTTTCGATTGAAAGTGATGAGAACGGGACAGTAGTGACGGTTAAGCTGCCTTTGACGCTTTAAGATAAAACAAAAAAGAAAGGAGAGCAAGCCTCATCCTTTCTTTTTTTGCTGACCTTTTTAATATGCTGAACTGTCTTCAATCCAGTATTCATAGTCTTCCGCATCTTTTTTATTTAACTTTTTGCCGTTGATGTAAATTTTGTCCCATTCGTAAATTTGTTTATCCAAATAAACATTAAATACAATGCGTACATGCTCTTTTTCTGTATAATCGTAGCCGGTAAATTGTACAACGTGATGACGGCCTTCTTTTTTAATATAGGTCCATTTTGGATGATCGTTGTACATTTCAAGCGTAATTGCTTCGTCGCCGTAGCGAACTACATCTTTAATATTCGTTTTTGTTGGTAAAAATGATAATCCCGCTCCGACTCCAAAAGTAATCACAAGCGCTAAGATGCTTAAACCAATAGCAATTCCGATGTGAGTGCCGCCTTTTATTTGCAGATAAGCTTCTTTCCGCTGCTCCGGCTGAGCTTCGGCTCGAACTAACACGTTTTTAACTTGGTTATAATACCAGCGGTTGGCACATAGCCCTGTAATAAGTGAAGCACCGCCGAACACAATTGCATCCGACCACTCTGGTATGTCTACAAAGCACAAAAGGGAAAACCAAATTACCTCAATAAGCGTTAAAATAAAAAAGTACTTATACATTTTTCGGTATGCAAACCACGCGCTTGTCAGAAAAAAGGCTGCCCAGTTCCACGTGTTGTTTTTAGCTGGATTAGCTGTTTTTCCCCACTTCAAATCATAATAGGACGTATTTGTTCGAACTACTTTATGCTCTTCTTCAAAAGACAGGAGTTCATTTACTGCTTGTTCTTCCATTTAAAACACCTTTCATTGGTTATAATCTATCATCTAAAATGACTCTATTATTATACATTATTTCTATTATTTTTCTATTCTCCCTTAAATTATTTTTAAAGTAAGAATATTTGTGCTATGGGTTTTTTAACGGGAACTTTCATAAAAAAGAAGAATATGGTAGATTTGAAGAAAAAGGAGGTGCTTAAACGTGAATCGTTTAAAGAAAGCCCTGCACCAATCGTGGTCAATTCATTCAAGCACGAAGTGGACGGCTGACAATCCTTCCAAAGGACAGTGCGGCGTGACAGCTCTTGTCGTTCAAGATATCAAAGGAGGAGGTATTTTAAAAACTCCGTGTAAAGAAGGCTGGCATTTCTATAATCAGCTCAACGGACAGCGCTGTGATTTTACACAAGAACAATTTCGCGAGCCTCTCCATTATGCAGACATTTTGTCCAGTCGGAAAGAAGCGTTTATGGATACGAATAAAGAGCAATATGAGGCTTTAAAGAAAAACGTAATGGCCTGTTTCATACATAAAAATTCCCTTTAGAAAGGAACACATAAATGAAAAGTATTCAGTATTCCATTGTTGATGTATTTGCACAGAGAAAATATACGGGAAATCAGCTCGCAGTTTTTAAAGACGCAGGAAGCCTTTCAGACAAAGAGATGCAGCAAATGGCTAAAGAAATTAATTTCTCTGAAACGACGTTTATTACGTCTTCTTCTGCAAAAGGGGAATATAACGTGCGGATTTTTACGCCTAATGAAGAAGTGCCATTTGCAGGCCATCCGACGCTCGGTACCGCTTATGTTATCCGAGAAGAACTAGAAGAAAAAGATACAGAGGAGCTTATTCTTCATTATAAAGCAGGTCCTACGCCCGTTACATATGATGAACAAAAAGATGTACTATGGATGACACAAAGTCAGCCGACGTTTGGGAAAGTGCTTGATAAAAAGCAAGTGGCGGATGTGTTAAACCTTGATGAAGCTTATATCGACACGCGTTTTCCCGTTCAAGAAGTATCCACCGGTCTGCCTGTCATCCTTGCCCCGTTAACATCATTAGAAGCAGCTAAAGAAATAAATGTAGACAAAGAAAAATATTTCAAACTGATAGAAAATACAGAAGCAAAAGCAATTATGGTCTTTTCGCGGGAAACCTATCACCAAGATCATCAGCTAAACGTACGGGACTTTGCCGACTACTACGGCGTTCCAGAAGATGCAGCAACCGGCAGCGCCAACGGCTGTTTGGCAGCATATTTAGTTAAATACGGCTATTTTAATCAGACCGTGATTGACATACGTGTAGAACAAGGATACGAGATAGAAAGACCTTCACTGCTGTATGTAAAAGCTAGTTATGATGGAGAAGCTTTTCACATTAAAGTAGGCGGAAAAGTAGAGATGATTGCGCGCGGTGAATGGATTTTGTAACAAGCCGTTCATCTGCTGTTCACAATAAGTTCTTATCCTAATAAAAACGCAATAGGACCACGGCGTTTGGTTACACTAGTAAACAGATAGATACTGAAAGAATAAATGATGGCGGCCAAAAGGCCGCCATTTTAAATGGTTGATAAAAGGAGTGGCAGAAGAAATGATTCACATTTTACTGGCGGATGACGATGAGCATATGCGGCAATTAGTTCGTCACTATTTGCAGCTTGAAGGCTATGTGGTGCATGAAGCAAAAGACGGTGAGGAAGCTTCGGGTCTGCTTGCTAAGCAGCACATTCATTTAGCGGTTGTCGATATTATGATGCCTCATAAAGACGGATATGAAGTTTGCGAAGAAATACGCAGCTATTATGATTTTCCCATTATTTTATTAACAGCAAAAGATCAGCTGGAAGACAAAGAAAAAGGCTTTTTAGCAGGAACGGATGACTATGTTACAAAGCCGTTTGAACCAAAAGAATTGATTTTCCGAATCAAAGCCCTGCTTCGCCGATACGAAGTGGTAAATGAAAAAATGATCGTGCTGAACAACACCTCTATCGACCGAAAAAGCTATGAAGTGCACTGCAGCGGACGACTGTTAATTCTTCCAATGAAAGAATTTGAATTATTAGCTCAGCTTGCGAGCTATCCAGGAAGAATTTTCACAAGAGAAGAATTAATTCATCTGATATGGGGAGCGGATTTTAACGGAGATAACCGCACAATCGATGTACACGTAAAAAGGCTGCGCGAAAGGTTTGGACATACCGATGATTTTGTCATTACGACGGTTCGAGGCGTCGGCTATAAGCTTGAGGTGACGGCAAAATGAAGACGCTCTATTTGCGGATTGTCCTGACAACCATTGCTGTAATGGTATTTAGCAGTCTCCTAGCGTTTATTTTAGCAAACGTTTATTATCAGTACAGCTTAAAGCCTTATAACGATCAAAAGCTTACGCGTATGGCAAAAGACATTGCGAGCTTTTACGAAAGCAATAGGGGCGTGGATCAACAAGCTTATTTACAGCATATCAGTAAATTAGGTTATCAAATATATGTGGTGGACAGGAGCGGACATGAGACGTTTTACGGACGGGAATTTAGAAATCAGCGCTTAGAAAAGAGTGCTGTCAAACAAGTACTGGACGGAAAAATGTATCACGGAATTGCAAACTTTCCTTCACAGGTGTTTGTGACGGGATTTTTTGATAATGTGTTAGCCAATACCATCGGCGTGCCGTTAAAAGGAGAAACTAATAAGCAGCAAGCGCTGTTTATCCGCCCTGATATTCAGCTGCAGTTCGGGGAAATGCGCATTTTTTTCTCGGTTATTTTACTGCTGATGATTGTATTAAGTATTTTATTTGTACTTATTAGTACGCGTTATTTAGTAAAACCAATTGTCAAGCTAACGGAAGCGACAAAACAAGTGGCAAAAGGAAAATACAACGTCGATCTGTACGTGAAGCGCCGAGACGAAATCGGGGCGCTTGCTTCACATTTTTCCGAGATGGCTAAAAGTTTAGAGCAGCTTGAAGAGATGCGCCAAGAATTTGTATCCAACGTGTCGCATGAAATTCAGTCTCCGCTGGCGTCCATTCAAGGGTTTTCGAAAACGCTCCGTTCTGCTCATCTTTCAGATGAACAGAGAAATGAGTATCTGTCTATTATTGAAGAAGAAAGCCGGCGCATGTCGTCACTCAGCAAACAGCTGCTTACGCTTGCTTCACTTGATAAAGAAAGTGAGCATATCGAAAAAAGTACGTTTGATGTTGCAGCTCAAATCAAGCAGGTGCTGTTTATGACGGAGTGGAGCTGGCGTGAAAAAGAGCTGGCTATTGAAATGGATCTTCCTTCAACGATGATTTCAGGCGATCAAAAACTGCTTCATCAAGTGTGGACAAATTTGATTACAAACAGCGTAAAGTTTACGGAAGAAGGAGGCACGCTGTCTCTTCGCGTTGGTATGGAAGACACGCATTGCCACGTGGAATTTCAAGATACGGGAATCGGCATGTCAAAAGAAAGCCTCCCGCATATTTTTAATCGTTTTTATAAAGAAGATAAAGCAAGAAGCCGGACCGAAGGAAGCAGCGGGCTTGGCTTAGCGATTGTGAAGCAAATTGTCGAAATGCATGGAGGTTCCATTCACGTTGAAAGCGAAAAAGGAAAAGGCAGCACCTTTCACATTTATCTTCCGAAAATGTAATGAGCCGTTCATCTTCCATTCATTTTCTATTTTTATACTTTAAATAGAATGAAAAAAGGAGATGAAAGAAACATGTTTTTGGCTTTACGTGAATTGAAACATGCGAAGCTGCGCTACTTACTCATTGGCGTGATTATGGTGTTAATTGTATGGCTTGTGCTTTTTGTATCAGGCTTAGCAAAGGGGCTTTCCTCTGACAATGCTTCAGCTGTTCAAGAAATGAAAGGAAATTACGTTGTGCTTCAAAAAGAAGCGGATCAGCGCCTGACGCGCTCTGTTTTATCCATAAACAAAACAGAAGATATTCAACAGCTAAGCGGCAAGAAAAATGCTGAGCCGCTTGGTGTGATGATGACAGCAATTATAAATGAAGGAAAAGCGAAAAAAATAGACGCCTCGTTTTTTGCCATAAGCACAAGCGGCTTTTTAGCTCCGAACGTAACAGAAGGGAAGATGATTACGGACGATGCGAAACATGAAGCCGTGGCGGACTCTTCGCTAAAAGAAGAAGGAGTAAAGCTAGGTGATATGATAAAAGATACGGCTTCAGGAAAAAGCTTTAGGATTGTTGGTTTTACAAAAAATCAGTCGTTTAGTCACGCTCCTGTTATTCATATTAATCTTACAGAGTGGAAGACAATTGAAAGCACAGGTGCTTTTAATGCAGTGGTGTTAAACATGAACGATAAAAAAGCACATGCTCTTCAAAAAAAGGAGTCTAACATTGACGTGATTAGTAAAGATGAAGCGTTAAAAGGAATTCCTGGCTATCAAGAAGAACAAGGCTCGCTTTTAATGATGGTCGCGTTTCTGTTTATCATTGGCGCTTTTGTCTTAGCCGTTTTTTTCTACGTGATGACGCTTCAAAAAATGAATCAGTTTGGCGTGTTAAAAGCGATAGGAGCAAAAACAAGTTATTTAGCGCGAACGATTTTATCTCAAGTGGTTGTGTTAACTTTATGCAGTCTCGCTATTAGTATTGGACTGACGTACGGAGTAGCTGCCATTTTGCCTGTTTCGATGCCATTTCACTTGGATTTATCGCTAATCGCCGGCTGTTCGGCGCTGTTTGTAGCTGTTTCTGTACTGAGTTCATTATTGTCGCTGTATCGCGTAGCAAAAGTAGATGCAGTTGAAGCGATTGGGAGGGCTGTTTAATGAGTGAAGAAAAATTAGTTTTAGAGAGTGTTAGCAAGTCATTTGGAGACGGAGAAAACGCTGTAGTCGTGTTAAATGACCTATCGCTGCGTGTAAAAGCAGGAGAGCTTGTGGCGATTGTCGGTCCTTCTGGTTCCGGGAAAAGTACCTTTTTATCCATTGCAGGCGCGCTGCTGTCGCCGTCTAGCGGACGCGTGATTATTGACGGAGACGAGATTAATAAAATGTCTCCATCACAAATGAACAACATCCGTTTGAAGAAAATCGGCTTTATCTTTCAAGCAGCTAATTTAATTCCGTATTTAACGGTTCGCGATCAGCTTCTTCTTGTCACGGAACTAGAAGGAAGTCGAAATAAAGAAGCGAAAAAAAGAGCGGATGATTTGCTTGAAAAACTAGGGCTTGCTCATCGAAAGCATCACTATCCTGAAAGTCTATCGGGCGGAGAACGCCAGCGGGCAGCGATTGCAAGAGCGTGGATGAATAACCCTGAAATTATCTTTGCAGATGAACCGACGGCCAGCTTGGATTCAGAGCGAGGAAGAGCAGTCGTGCAAATGCTCGCAGATGAAGTAAAGCTAAGGGGCAAATCAGCTGTAATGGTTACGCATGACCAAAGAATGCTGGATTTATGTGACCGTGTTGTGTGGATGGAAGATGGAAAATTAGTAGAATCAAACAGCGTGCAAGTTTAAAAAAGTGCTGCTCTTGACAAGAGCAGCGCTTTTTTTGCGTTCTTCATTGTGCATATATTTGTCGTCTCGATTTGGAGCTTCCATACGTTTGCTTCTTTATTAGTAGATGGGTTAGTTATTCATATTCCACTTCTTTAAAAAGCGTATAGCCAAAATAAAACAACGCTATTTAGGAAGGAAGAAAATAAGAAACAGGAAATGAAAAGGCAATGAAGAAATAGTAAAAAGGTGATGAAACGATGAGAAAATGGAATACAGCCGCGTTTGGACTTATCGTAGCAAGCTTTACGGGATGTTCAAGCAGTGGAGTTCTTGAAGAATCCCCGCCAAAAGCGTATCTCGAAGCAAACAACCACCTTTATGAAACAAAAGTTGGCACATACTGCTGGAAAGAGACGTGTGTGGATAAAGCAGGCCCTTTAGAATTGTTAAAAACCGAAAAGCCTATTGAAGTTAAAGCAAATGAATCGCTAGCGCTTACTATCAAACATAAGCGGCAGCCTAACGAGAGGCATATGGTACAAATACAAAACAAAAATGAAGTGGACGTACCACTGAAGAAAAATAAGCTGAAAGCACCTTCTGAAGCAGGCACTTACTACTACTCATATTCAGTATGGTGGATGGATAAAAATCAAAAAAATGTATCCAATGGAGATGCGTTGTACGCGTTTGTGCTGGAAGTGAAATAAGGAGGTAGCATATGCAAACCCCTATTATTCTCATTGGACCTATGTGCGCTGGAAAAACGACGGTCGGTGAAAAAGTGGCAAAAAAACTAAATGTTCCTCAGTGCTCAATGGATGAAGTGCGATTTTCCTACTACCGGGAAATAGGATTCAGCAAAGAAACACAGCAAAACGTTCGAGAAAAACAAGGATTTCAAGGCATGTACGCCTATTGGAAACCGTTTGAAGCCTATGCTGTTAAAAGAATACTAGAAGAGTACAAACATGCGGTCATTGATTTTGGCGCGGGTCACTCAGTGTATGAAGACATGGGGTTGTTTCAGCAAGTAGAAAAGACGTTAAAACCTTACCAGTCTCTATTTTTATTGCTTCCTAGTGCTGATAAAGAAGAGTCTATACAACTATTACATCAAAGATTGCAGAAAATAACGGATGATAAAGATGTTTTTGAACTTAACAAACATTTTGTAACGCATCCATCAAATGAGATGCTGGCAAAGCAAACGATCTACACAAAAGAAAAATCGGCAGATACAGTAGCCGAAGAAATTATTTTATCTATATCAAAGGAGTGGAAGAAATGATTAAAAAAGTTGGTCAAATTATGGTGTATGTAAACGATCAAGATCAAGCGGTAAAGTTTTGGACAGAAAAAATGGGATTTCAAGTTATGTCTGAACAAAATAATGAACAAGGCATGAAGTGGATTGAGCTAGCACCGGTAGCGGGTGCCGAAACAACCATTATCCTTCATAACAAACAGCTAATAGCAAAAATGCAGCCAGAATTAAACGTCGGAACTCCTTCGCTGCTGTTTTTTACAGAGAATGTGGATGAACTATACAGAGATTTAACAGCTAAAGGCGTAACGGTAGGAGAAATTGTATCCATGCCTTCAGGAAAAGTCTTTAACTTTTCAGACAGTGAAGATAACTATTTTGCAGTTATGGAAACCGTAAGTAATAAATAGAAGAAAAACAAAAAAACACCGGGAGTATATACATTCTTCTCGGTGTTTTACAGGCAAAACAGGGGGAATTACTCTTCATTACCATTAGTGAAATTAAATTCAGTTAGCTTATTTCGCCCGTACTTTCCTGCGATTTGTCCTTCTTGATTAGCATTTTGCCCGCCGTTTTTGGCAATTTGTCCACCTTGAGATGCGTTTTGTCCACCGTTTATAGCAATTTGTCCGCCTTCATATGCAATATTTGTATAATAATTAATGGTTACACAGCATGGTTTTTTCTTGCGAGAACGCTTTTTAGAAGAATAATCGCTTTCTACATAATATTTTCCATCTGCTGAATTGTAGTAGCAATAATATTTTTTTATAAGATTCACTCCTTTCATCATAACTACTATATTTTATTCGTTATGCAAAGGTGTGCTTGTACACACGTGTATTAATATTCGTTTTATTTCTACAGAACGTAATAAGCTATTTTATAAGTCAAGGAGTGATGCTTCTCATGATAAAACTAATAGGAGAAAAAGTGTCGTTAAGAGAAGCGACACAGGAAGACGTTAATGAACTTTATTACTGGAAGTACGAAGAAAAAAACCAAGAAGCAAAAAAGTGGAATGCTCCGTACATACCAGAACGAAGACTCACGAAAGAAAAGTATATAAACTCATGGAAAAAAGAATATGAGCTTTTTCCGTCAGTTCCTCGAATACTTGCGATTATTATTAATGAAAAAACGGTGGGGACCGTGAGCTGCTATTGGGTGGACAAGCATACAAACTGGCTGGAAACCGGAATTGTCATTTACGACCCAGACTATTGGAGCGGAGGATACGGAACGGAAGCTTACCGCATGTGGATTGATTTTTTATTTGAATCTACACATTTACATAGACTCGGTATGTCCACATGGTCAGGCAATATCAGAATGATCAAAACAGCGGCAAAAATAGGGATGAAAGAAGAAGCGAGAATCCGAGAAGCACGTATCGTAAACGGTAACTATGTTGACAGCATTAAAATGGGCATTCTGCGAAGGGAATGGAACAAAAAGATGCAGCAGGAGCTTTAATACCCTGTGTGCTATGTTTTCCTGTAAACGTTTGTTTTTTATCCATAAGAATTAAGCAGTTTAGTTTGATATATCCTAATACGGGGAATAGAGGGGAGATGGGGACGTGTAAGATTTTTATATAATTTAAAACTTCTTCTTTCATGAACGGAAGAAGTTTTTCTTATGTGAAATCATGTCATATGTCAAATCTAGCATGTATAAGATAGAAAAGAGGCAATATAGCCGTACTCTCTCATACTACAAAAAAGTTAGAAACAAACTGTGTGTATCTTTATGAAAGAATGCACTTATGGCAGAGAGAATGATGGTTGCGATGGAGGTAACTAGATGAACGTTGATGGAGAAAATAAAGTTCCTCATTTTTATTCACTGCGGTCTGTTTCGCAAAAATTATTTGAGGTTATTACCAACCAGCTGAATGTCCGCACAACGTACGTAACTAGAAAAGGAGAAACAGCGATGACGGTCCTCAGCTCATATAACGAGAAGGAAGAAATTATTCCTGAAGGATACAGCGTTGAATACGGAGGTACATACTGCCGCTTAATCATTATGAATGACGGAGACGTTATGCATACGGCAAATCTGATGAAGGATGCCGTTACCAGACAGCTAGAAGTAACGGATCAATTGCAGGTAAAAGGTTTTTTAGGTGTTACATTAAAAGATTTAAAAGGAAATGTATTTGGAACACTCTGTGTAATGGACAAGGAAGAAAAAGAATTTTCAGGAGAAGATATTGCTTTTTTACAATCAATGGCAGGTATCTTATCTCATATGATCGATCTGGATGAAACACGATATCAGATGGGGTTTTTAAGTGTCCCAATCATTCCAATTACAGAAGGTGTTTCGATTCTTTCTCTTCAAGGTATTATTGATAAAGAGCGTGCGGATCAGATTATGACAGATGTGCTTCACGATGCAGCTCATAATGAAATAGATTACTTTATCATTGATTTATCGAAGCTGCTTCTGAGAGAAAAAGAGTTTCCGAATTTCTTCTTAAAAATGATTACAGCACTTCAGCTCATGGGTGCTCAAGCAGTTATAACAGGTGTAACGCCCACATTTGCGAAAGAGCAAATTAAAAATCATGATTTGAAAAACTTACAGTTAAAAGTCGTGAAAAATATTCAACAAGCTCTTCAATGTGTGGGGTATAACTTAATCAAAACATGAAGCAAGCCTTAGCTCTATGAGCCAAGGCTTATTTTTGTGTATGTATATAACAAGCTGGTATGATCAGAAGCTGTGAAAGCATCAAATGCAGCATAAAGTGAATATAGATAAAGAATATAACTTTATTGAAGCCTTGCGCGATGATTATTACGCATCTTTTGACGGTGTAAGAAATAGCCGCGGGAGAGGCCTGCGTATGGCTGATGATCTTTTTTGTGGTATGCAAAAACATCATGGGGGGAAATACATGCGAGTAAACTTCAAAAGGTCCGCACAAACGGATGTGAATATGAAAAAGAAACAGCCGAGAACACTTCAGTCCACGTTAAACACAATAGGGATACTTATGTTTATTGGAATTTTGATTAGGTGGTGGACCGTGCCGTTTGCCGTTAGTAAGGATCTCCGAATTTACTATAATCAAGATTTTCAAATGAAGCCCAGTGAGTGCAAGGAATTTCTTGCGTTCGTTTTATGCGCAGCAAGCGTGTATTTTAGTTTAGTAAATGTCTACTTTTTAGGAAAAACAGGTAAAACACTAGTCTATACCGTTCTTGTTTTACTGGCTGTCTTTAACCTCTATATGATGCTTGCACTTCTTGCTGTAGCCACGCATTAAAGGCGTGCGTGCAGCTTAAAAGAAAGAGGACAAACTCTCCTTTCTCCTTTAGAGTGTTTTACGATTTTTCTATGTGAAAAAACTGATAGGTCTTCAACTATCTTCATTAGTTGAGTTTTCATAGCACTTCCACCTTTTGATATTTTTTACCTGGCACATATGTAAATAGTATGTATGTTTTTACTTTCATACAATTCTATCAAGTCCATTAAAACAGTTTTATTTTCTAAATTCAACTGAAAAGTATTTTCATTATTTTTCCATAAACTAACCGAGATAAGCTGCTATAAGGTTTAAAGAAAAAAAGAAAATTGAAATGATTTTTTACGAGTTTAATATCTTGACGAAAAAATATTTCAGGAATAAGATATGTTACATAAAGTAACGAGTGAAAGAAAAGTTACTTTTAAAAGATTATATTTTTCCTAACAGGAGGAAGAGATATGGAAGCGATGACTTTTGTTTTATTCGGTTCAACAGGTGATTTAGCGAAACGCAAAATTTATCCTGCACTCTATAATTTATTTGTAGATGGGAAAATCCCTAAATCAATTTCTGTTGTAGGACTAGGCAGAAGGAAGATGTCCGATGCAGATTTTCAGAAAAAAGTAGAAGAATCTATTCATACTTTTTCACGTCGCGTCGAAAAAGATTCATCTCTTATGCAGCATTTTCTTTCAGCTTTTCGCTACAGTCAATTGGATGCAACGAATGCTGAAGACTATAAAAGTCTGTTAAATCTAGTAGAAGCACGAGAAGCAGAACTAAACATTCCAAGCAACCGAATGTTTTATCTCTCCGTTGCCCCAGAATTTTTCGGTACGATCGCCGAGCATATTAAAGATAGTGGCTTAGGTGCTACAAAAGGTTGGAAACGGTTAATTATTGAAAAACCGTTTGGCCATGACCTACAGTCAGCTCGACAATTAAACGAAAACTTGAGCAAAGCGTTTAAAGAAAAAGAGATTTACCGCATTGACCACTATCTTGGCAAGTCGATGGTGCAAAATTTAGAAGCGCTGGAATTCGCTAATCCTATTCTTCAATCATTATGGAATAACGAACATATTGCGAATATACAAATTACAGCAAGTGAAACGGTCGGGGTAGAGGAAAGAGCAAGCTATTATGACCATTCGGGAGCCATTCGAGATATGGTTCAAAATCATATGCTGCAAATGCTGATGATGACGGCTATGCACTTACCGGCCCGCATTAGCGCTGATGATATTCGAAACGAAAAAATAAATGTGTTAAAAGCACTTCGTCCGCTTGTAAAAGAAGATATGGATCTAGACGTTATTCGCGGTCAATATGAGGCCGGAAAAATAAACGGCTCTTCAGTGGAGAGCTACGTAAATGAGCCCGGCGTATCACCATCTTCGCAGACGGACACGTTTTTAGCAGCCAGACTATATATCGATAATTCGCTTTGGAAAGGCGTTCCTTTCTACATTCGTACAGGGAAAAGAATGGCTGAAAAAGCGACGCGAATTGTTATTGAATTCAAAGACTCGTTAAAAGAGTTGTACTTAGACAAAGGAGAAACAACATCTCCAAATCTGTTGATCATTGAAATTAACCCGCATGAAAATATTACGCTGCAGTTGAACAGCAAAAATCCATTTAATCATGGTCATATTGAGCCTGTACAAATTAATTTTTCAGGTCAGCAAGAAGGAGCACCGGAAGCATATGAGCGTCTTATTGCAGATGCATGCGCCGGAGATTCTACATTTTTTGCTCATTGGAAAGAAGTAGAGCTAGCTTGGGAATGGGTTCAGCCGCTTCTTGAAGCATTTGAGGAAAATACAGTGCCGCTTTATAAATATGCTGCTGGTTCACACGGCCCTGATGCATCACATGCACTTTTAGAAAAAGACGGTTTTAAATGGTGGCTGGATGAAGAAACAGCAAGTCAATCACGCGAAGTGCAGCCAGTTTAATACAAACAAAGCGAAAGAAGGATGACACATGAGTACCAACATAGACACACTTGCAGTTAATACGATTCGCACCCTGTCAATTGATGCGGTGAACGCAGCCAATTCAGGCCACCCCGGGCTTCCGATGGGAGCGGCTCCGATGACCTATGCGCTATGGGCGAATCACTTACAGCACAACCCGGCAAATTCAAGCTGGTTTAACCGAGATCGTTTTATCTTATCAGCCGGTCATGGCTCAAGCTTGCTGTATAGCATGCTTCATTTAAGCGGATACAATGTATCAGTAGAAGATTTAAAGAGCTTTCGCAAGCTAAACAGTAAAACACCGGGACATCCTGAATTTGGCCATACGGACGGCGTGGAAGCCACAACAGGTCCTTTAGGTCAAGGGATTGCAAATGCAGTCGGAATAGCAATGGCAGAAGCTCATTTAGCGGCAAAATTTAACCAGTCAAAATTCCCAGTCATTGATCACTATACGTATACGTTAGTAGGCGATGGTGACTTGATGGAAGGCATTTCTTATGAAGCAATGTCCATGGCTGGCCATATGAAGCTTGGTAAACTTATCGCTTTATATGACTCCAACGATATTTCGTTAGACGGGGAATTAAATCTTTCGTTTAGTGAAAATATCCAAAAAAGAGCGGAATCTGCAACCTGGCAGTATTTGCGTGTAGAAGATGGAAATAACGTAGATGAAGTCACAAAAGCCATCGAAAAAGCGAAGCAGAACACCGAGCAGCCAACGCTTATTGAAGTGAGAACAATTATTGGCTACGGAAGTCCAAAAGTAGCGGGAACAAATAAAGCACACGGTAATCCGCTTGGAGAAGAAGAAGCAAAAGCAACAAAGCAAGCCTACGGCTGGAAAGCTGAAGAAAACTTCTATGTTCCAGAAGAAGTAAAAGCCCATTTTGAAAAGCTAGAAGAAAAAGGAATGAAAGCAGAAGCAGAGTGGAACGAGCTGTTTGCTTCTTACCAAAAAGAATACCCTATGCTCGCTGATGAATTAGAGCGTGCTATCACAGGCGAAGCGTTAATTGAAGTGAATGATATTTTAACATTCTCATCAGAAAAAGCGATTTCGACTCGTGTTGCAAGCGGAGAAGCTATTAATTATTTCACTAAATCTGTGCCATCTATTTTTGGAGGCAACGCTGATTTATCGCATTCCACGATGACGGACATTAAAGAAGAAGGCCCTTACGCACCAGGATATTTCGGAAATCGAAATATTTATTTCGGCGTACGTGAACATGCAATGGGAGCGGCCGGAAATGGAATGGCCCTTCACGGCGGTGTGAAGCCGTTTGTCAGCACATTCTTTGTTTTTAATGATTACTTGCGTCCAGCGATTCGTTTGGCTGCACTGCAAAAGCTGCCGGTCACGTATGTGTTTACTCATGATTCCATAGCAGTAGGAGAAGATGGACCGACTCATGAGCCCGTTGAACATTTAGCTTCTCTTCGTGCAATTCCAGGGCTTACCGTAATCCGTCCGTCTGATGCAAACGAAACAGCTAGCGCTTGGGCTTATGCGCTTCAGCAAGCGGAAGGTCCTGTAGCCTTAGTGCTTAGCCGTCAAAACTTGCCTGTGTTTGAAGAAACAAAACAAAATATCAACGACCTAGCTAAAGGAGCTTACGTATTAACCGAAACAAACGATAAGCCGGAGCTGATTTTTATCGCTACAGGTTCTGAAGTAGCACTAGCGGTCAGTGCTAAAACTCAGCTAGAGCGTGAAGGTATATCTGTACGTGTTGTAGCAATGCCTAGCTGGGAGCTGTTTAACAAGCAGTCAAAAGAGTATCAAGAGCGCATCTTGCCTGAATCTGTTTCAAAACGAATCTCTCTAGAAATGGGAATTTCACTTGGTTGGGAACGCTTTGTAGGACCAAAAGGAAAAGTGTTAGCTATTGACACATTCGGTGCTTCAGGAACGGGAGCTGATGTGATGAAGCTGTTTGGGTTTACAGAAGAAAACGTAGTGGCACAAGCAAAAGAATTGCTAAAGGCTTAAATAAGAAGATGAAAAGATAAATAGAAGGAGCTGTTCACATGAAAGTAGGATTAGTTGGTTTAGGGAAAATGGGGATTAACTTAGGACAAAACTTATTGGATCACCGTCATGACGTTGTAGCATTTGACGTAAATTCAAACGCAGTGGAACAAATGAAAGAGTATGGTGCTTCAGGAGTATCAAGCTTGCAGGAGCTTGTGCAGTCACTAGAAACACCAAGAGTTGTATGGCTGATGGTTCCTCATACGGTTGTTGATTCTGTTATTAGTGAAGTGAAGCCTCTTTTAGCTGAAGGAGATATCGTAATTGAAGCTGGAAACTCTCATTACAAAGAGTCTATTCGACGCTATAACGAGTTAAAAGAAAACAAAATCCGCTTTATGGACGTTGGAACATCTGGCGGAATGGAAGGCGCTCGTAACGGAGCTTGTTATATGATTGGCGGAGATCGTGAAGCGTGGGAAATTGTTGAACCTATCTTCCGCGATACAGCAGTAGAAAACGGATATCTATACGCTGGTGAAGCAGGCAGCGGCCACTTTTTAAAAATGGTTCATAACGGCATTGAATACGGCATGATGGCTGCAATCGGAGAAGGATTTGAAGTTCTTGAAAAAAGCCAATTTAACTATGATTACGAAAAAGTAGCGAGAGTATGGAACAATGGATCTGTTATTCGTTCATGGCTAATGGAATTAACAGAAAATGCATTCTCTAAAGATGCTAAGCTAGATGACATCAAAGGAGTTATGAACTCTTCTGGTGAAGGGAAATGGACGGTAGAAACCGCTCTAGACCTTCAAACAGCTACGCCGGTTATTGCAATGTCTTTACTGATGCGCTATCGCTCGCTTGAAGATGATACCTTTACAGGAAAGGTAGTTTCCGCACTTCGAAATGAGTTTGGCGGTCATGCTGTGGAAAAGAAATAACAAGTGAAATAGTGGGTATAGTAAAAAAAACTAATGGAGGAATGAAAAAATGAAATTTTTTATTGATACTGCAAACCTTGACGATATTAAAAAAGCATACAAAGTGGGCGTTTTATCTGGCGTCACAACAAACCCTTCTCTTGTTGCAAAAGAAGGCGTAAAGTTTGAAGATCGTATTGAAGAAATTTTAAAAACTGTTCCAGAAGTAGAATCCGTTTCAGCAGAAGTGACGCCGGATGCCCAAACAGCAGAAGACATGATTGCGCAAGCAGAAGAACTAATTAAAATTAATGGCGGGGATCAAAATATTACGATTAAGCTTCCAATGACAATCGCTGGATTAGAAGCGACTCGCTACCTTGCTAAAAAAGGTGTAAAAACAAACGTAACGCTTATTTTCACTGTGAACCAAGCGCTTTTAGCAGCTCGTGCAGGTGCAACATATGTATCTCCATTCCTTGGTCGCCTTGATGATATTTCAGAAGACGGCGTACAGCTTGTGGCTAAAATTGCCGAGTTGTTCCGCATTCAAAATATTGACTCTCAAATCATTGCGGCTTCTGTAAGACATCCGGATCACGTGACACGCGTAGCCCTTGCCGGAGCTCATATTGCAACGATTCCATATTCAGTAATCGAGCAGCTTGTTAAACATCCTTTAACCGAACAAGGAATCGAAAAATTTGCGGCTGATTGGAAAAATGCTGTTCAAAATTAAGTAAAAGATAAAGAACGTGCGCATTCTAGAAAAAGAATGCACCCGTTCTCTCATAATATCCTTAAAGAGGTAAACACCATGAATACAGTAGATGCTAAGATGATTAAAACCCAATACGGTTCAGAGGTTTATGTAGATGATGTAGAACATATTAACTTTAAAAGCCTTCATGCGCCGAAAGTTAACCAGCCGCTCTATCGCATTGAATTTGAAATTGGCTACTTTTTATTAAAAGAACACAGATATTACGAGTACGAAAAAAACTATTTTTGGCTTGCAGTAAGCGAAGATTTTAGTAAGCTAATTATTCAAGAACCTGATATGGAAAGCTTATTTGGAGCTAAAAGCGAAGAAGAAAGAAAGGCGACAAAAGAGCTTTTAAGTCAGTGGCTCATTCATACAGAGGCTTATAAAAAACAATTAAATCAGCATATTAATGAATGCAAGAAAAGTAATAAGACAAATGAGGGCATAACGGCTGTTTTAGAAAAGCTGCTGAATATTTCAGCAGCAGACATTGAACAAGCCCCGATTGAGAAATTAGCTGCCTCACGATCAGTTTAACTTAAAAAAGTAGGTAGGCATTCATAGCTGCACTTGAAAAAGATGCTTCGTTTAAAACGCGAAGCATCTTTTTTTCAGTTTCAACTATTTAACTCTTTAAAATTCCTATGTTAAAACGACTCTATTACTTATTTCGCTAAAGTCCCCGTTACTTGAATAACTTATACCAGTATAAAGTGGTTCCAATAGTAGGATTATATGACTGCTTTAGTGTGTCAACTCCACCTAGTATGAATCCTTGTTTTACATAAAATCTGCATGCACCAAGATTATCATCTTGTGCTTCCAAGGACATTCCTATAAGTTTTCTTTGTTTTGCCCACTCTTCTGCTTTATTTAAGAGAAACTTTCCAACTCCGCTGCCTCTATAGTCTTTTTTAGTAGCAATGTTTTCAATATAACAGAAGCGATTCCAATCCTTAATGATTCTAATCTGTCCTATGCAAGTATTATTCATATAAGCTAAAAACAAAGCTTTATCCTCTCGGTTTATATATTGGCTCCAATCAAGTTTGTCATCTGGAAAACGTGTTTCTCTAGCTTCATCAAAAAGAACTTCTTTATAAGACCACCTTCCTGATTGTAAACTGGGGACAACTCTGCCATATAGCTTAAAATAATCATTTGTCCTATTGATATCCTCTATTAAGTCATTATTTAATGGAGAAATAATGAGTTTACTTTCACTGCCCAATAGTACACACTTCCTTTTATGATGTTTTGAAAATATTTTATTTAAGGATAAATAAACCCTATCTTATTCAATATGACTGCCCGTTAGCTGAATAAGCCTTTCTTTATACAATACTATAAAAAGGAAATTTTCCCTTGCTATAATTAAAAGCAGCAATCCTTACAAAAAGCACCTTAGGAAAATAAAGGATAGTAATAAAAACGACATAATTGTCGTTTTTACATTGACGAATCAATTCCAGGAGGTTACATTATATTAAAACGACAACATTGTCGTTTTAATATAAGGAGGCTGAAATGATGCTTATTACGATGTTAACAACAGGAACGCGGGGAGACACCCAGCCTTTTATGGCTTTAGGATTAGAGCTAAAAAAGAAAGGATACCGTGTACGAATTGCGGCTTCAGAAGCTTATCAAAACTTCATAAAATCGTATGGATTCGAATATGCCATGCTTCGAGGAGATGTTTCTAAAATTATAGAGAGCGGAGCAGCAGACGACGCGATTAATGCAGACAATCCTCTCAAATTTTTTTCGAGCTTAAAAAATGAAAAGATGATGGGTATGATGATGAATATACAAGAAGATTTGCACAAAGCATGCAAAGGAGCCGATGCAATTGTATATCATCCAGGTGCGGCAATTGGTTACTTTGCTGCTAAAGAGATGAATATACCAAGCATTCTAGCCAGCCCTTTTCCAATGACACCAACAAAAGACTATCCAGCTTTAATTTTTTATGATCGACCACGATTTGGAAAAATATATAATAAGCTGACGCATCGTATTTTTGAATGGGGATTTTGGAAAGTAGTAAATGGTCCTTTAAAAAAATATTGGGTTCAGCAGCATGGAACAGGACCTAACGATTTTTCATGTCCATATCCAAAGCAGCGTACAGCAGCTAACCCAACCATTATTTCGTCAAGTCCCACTGTATTTTCCGTATCTAAAGATTGGCCTGAACACGTTCATTCCTACGGAAATTGGTTTATGGACAGTGACCATAGCTATCAGCCGGAAGAGAAGCTGGAAAGGTTTTTAAAGGCTGGAGAACCGCCAGTTTATATTGGATTTGGAAGTGTTGGTGATAAAAAAAACGCAGGCGAAACGACTGCTTTAGTGATTAAAGCCTTAAAACTTGCCGGGAAACGAGGTATCATCAATACAGGAGGAAGAGGAATGAATCACACGGAAGAGATAGCAGAAGACCTTTTATTTGTAAAAGATATTCCTCATGAGTGGCTGTTTCCTAAAATGTCTGCCGTTGTTCATCATGGAGGAGCAGGAACAACAGCCGAAGGCCTCCGAGCTGGTGTACCAAGTATTATTGTTCCTTATGGAAATGACCAATTTGCTTGGGGAAGAAAAATTCACGAGCTAGGAGCTGGAGCAAAAGCCATTCCGAGAAAAGAATTGACGGCTGAAAAATTATCCGCAGCCATTTCCTGTACGCAAGTTAATGAAATTCGATCCAAAGCACAAGAAATCGGAAAACAAATCCGAGCTGAAAAAGGAGCTGAAAAAGCAGCTCAGGTTATTATTGATGCACTCGAGACATTCGAAAATAAATAAAAAAGTAAGCGAGCGTGAAAAAATGCCAAAAGTAAGGGAAGGATACGCTGAAAAAAAGAAGCAAGAGATTTTAGAAGCAGCCAAAAGAGTATGCAGAAGCAAACCGGTGCATGATGTAGCCATGCGAGATATCGTTTTGGAAGCTGGAATGAGTCAGGGAGGCGTGTACAAATATTTTTCAAACCTTGATGAAGTATTTGTTGGACTTCTTAATCAAGAAAGCGTCAGCTATAAAGTAAAAGATAAAATTGAAGCCCTACTTCAGACAAAAAAAGATTCCTTTGAAATGTTGCATGATTTTATTATGTATATTGGAGAGCATATCCAAGAATCGATGACAGCAGGAGGAGAAATTTACTTTGAACTAGTAGCGTTGTATTCAAAAGACCCTCAGCGTTTTATGAAAATTGAAGATCAGCTAGTTGAAGTCTCTAACCTTAAATATATTCAAAAAAAGCTTCACGACTTTATTACGCAGCAAATAGAAGTAAAGAATTTCTCTCCGGCTGTACCAACAGATGATCTGCTGGCTTTTATGGCTACAGCGATCAACGGAATTACACAAAATCCAGCGCCGGTTTACAACGTCGATGAAAAGAAACAAGTTGCTGAGGCGGCAAACGTAGAACGGCATGTCAATACGCTTTCAATAGCCGTTCGAAAGCTATTAGGAGAATAAGTACAGCTGTAATATTAAAATGTATCTTATAATATTGTTAGCAGCGTTAAGTATATTTTTTAAAAAGGTTTTTTCACTTCTCCGTCTCCTTTGAATAGTTTTGCAAAAATTAAGCATAATACGACTGCAAACTATATTTAAGGAGATGGAAAAAATGAAAAAAGGGCTTATCATTGCTTCTTCAGTTCTTTTTCTTTCAGGCTTAGCTGCATGTGGAGGAAATAAAGACAATAACGCAATGGACAATACTCAAAATGACTTACGCAACACTTCTACAAACGACGGAGTTGATAACAATATCCCAATGGATAACACTGATCAACCGACCAAGTCAGTTGAAGCAGCACAAAATGTAGAAGATATGAAGGAAGTTGACGATGCATATGTGCTTCGCGATAATAATAACGCGTATGTAACGGTAGACCTAGCTGGAAATGACGCAGCGGACAACAATGATAACGGCAAGGTGAACACCGTAACGTATAACGGGGATACTTATCATGAAGTTTCAACTGATTTTGAGCAAAAAATTGCAGACCGCGTAAGAGAAGCAGATAGTAAAATCGACAAAGTATACGTGGCGTTTGTAAACACGGGCTTAGACAATATGAACAACAACAATAACGTACCTGGCGTAGATAAAAATGACAAGATGTATCGAGATGATGAAAAAGACAACAACCGTGATCCAGAAGATATTGTAGAAGATCCAAAAGATATGATGGACCGTAACAACAAAGATCAATAACATCAAAAAGGCCTCTGAATCACCAGAGGCCTTTGTTTCATTAACTAAGTTCAAGTAAAGAAATAAAAATCGGAAGAACACAGCAAGAAACGGCTGAAATAAAATCAAGCTCGTTCTGTTTTTTTGCAGAAAGCGTGAACTCCATCAAAATAATTGTCAGGATACTCATGAAAAGCGTTGCATAAAAAAGAAAATCGCGCTGACTTTCCACTAAAAACAACACCGCATTTAAAATCAAAATAACGGCATAAAGAAACTTAAGCAGCAAGTGAAGCTGCATGCTGAATTTATTCTCTTGTTTGTAGCGCAAGATATAAACAAAAAAGAAAATAAATAAAGTTAATTGCCATGAGGCAGGGAGTAGCTGCTGCCATAGATTGTCCAAGAAACTCATTCCTCCTATAAAACGATGATGCATATATGTAACACACACGTTTTTATTTTAAAAGTGAAGAGTATCTTTAGGCAAGAGCAATTTTTCATTTTTTATAGACTTTTAATATAAAAAAAGAAAGGTCATCACGACCATTCTTTTTACTTCACTTCAATTAAAACCTTCGTACCGTCAGGAAACTCGTCTACTTGATGGGAGATCCAAGACCCGGCGCCTCGGTTGTCTGAAGGCTTTACATATTCAATATCAGCACCGCTTCCGCCTTCTTCACAAAAGGCCATCGGAAACTCATCTCGGTCATAGCCGCTTTTAGTCGGAATGCCTTTTAAAGACTCACGGCGGTTTTCCTCAGCCCCGTCTCGGTCAATTGTACAAACAGCCGATTTTCCTTTATCGATTGCATGTTGAATGTGCGCTGCAGTTTCAGGGTAACGATCAGCAGGGAAGGTAATTACTTCATCGTAGGAGGTATTCGTTGAAGAGTTCTGCTCTAACGGATTTCCTTCAATCATAACAATAACGGCTAATACTAAAATTAAAATACCAGAAACAATTTTTTTCAATCTGTAAAACTCCTTTATAAAACGTTTATCACTTTTATTTTAAAGTAATAAGAAAAAAATGTAAAAACATATAATGGAACTAGTCAAAATTCATAAGAAAAATATAAGCTCACGTACAGTCGCTGAACGTGAGCTTATGTCTAATGATGAGAGTGATGATGATGCGTTTCGTTTTCAGCTGGCTGCAGTGAACGTAATTCTTCTTTCGATAATTCGCCTACTGCGACTTGCTGAGTAGGAAGGATGTGTTCACCGCGCGCGTCAATATCGGTTTTAATATAATAAATACCATCCTCTTTAAAGGTTGCTTTGGCTTTATACATACTGCCGTCATAATGCGCTTTTACTGTTTCAACTTTACCGCGAGCATCTTTTTTCCACACTTTAAACTGAACGCTTTTGGCATCATCCACCGTTTTATTTTCTTGCATTACGTGCACTTCTAGTACCTGTGTGCTCCGTGGTTTTATAGTTTCAGGAAGCATCACATGCGCAGACAGAGGATTTGGCTGCTTGTAGAGCTGATCTGCGTTACTGTTTACAGAGCACGCGGAAAGTAAAATCGTACTGAGTATGATCAATCCGGGTATTTTCCATTTGTTCATTGTTACTGCACCTCACATCGTTTCATGCATCATTCGTTTAAAAACCGCTTCAATGCTGGAATTCGTTTGATGACAAAGAAATCTAAAAGCCACACGATAACTAAGGACAGTCCGACTAAAGGAAAGACGAGACCAAACACCACGATTATACACGTCACAATGCGCATTGCATTTCCTTCAGGAACTTTAGGAGCGCCTATGTTTTTAGCTGGTTTTCGTTTCCACCACAGTAAGGCTCCGCTGATAGCAATACCAGCAATTCCGATACAAACAATGAGGCCCATAAGCTGATTTATAAACCCAAACTGTGTACCTTTATGAAGCGTAATACCAAGTGCAATCAATTTTCCCATAAATCCATAGTTGTCGTACCGATAATCGGCTAACACAGCGCCGGTGTATTGATCAAGGTGAATGGTTGCTTCATCCTGAGCTCTTGGTGAAAATACAGAGAGCGTATACACGCCTTGAGGTTCTTGCGGAATAGAAATGGTATAGCCGTCGTGCATATGCTGTTCTTTTGCAATATCTACAATGTCATCAAGCGATACTTTTGTATATTGCGAAGCTGTGGAGTTTGGAACTTCTAGCGTTTCAGCTCCCCAAGGCACGTCCGCTACATCTTTTGTTTGCACGGTTGAAGTAGGTGCACTGCCTACCCAAATAGACGGAGGGTACCCAACGCCTGCGTTTGTGGCGATTTGCTGAAACGCATTGCCCCACAGTCCTGACCACGGAAGGCCCGTTAGTACGAGAAAAAGCATACCAGCTGAAATCCAAAAGGCCGGTACCGCATGAAGGTCTCGTGCAAGCACGTTTTTACCTTTTGAAAAACGAGGAATCAGCACGCCTTTTATTTTGTCTTTTTTGCGCGGCCACCATAAAAAAGCACCGGTTACAATTAAGACAATCGCCCAGCAGGCCGCAAGTTCTACGATACGATCACCCGCTGTTCCTGCCATTAGCTCTCCGTGAAATTCTTCAATTTGATTCATGAAGCGACTCGAATCATCCAGTTTTCCTACAATGTGACCATTGTGAGGATTAACAAAAATCGTATATGTATGGTCTTTTAATGAGATTCCTACTTCTGAAGAACGAGTGGAGCGCTCACTGGGCTTATACGTCAACATGTCAGCGCCTGGATACTTTTCCTTTACAGCCTGCACTTGTGCTGAAGGGGATGTAGACTGTGATTGAGCTTGAACATGATACAAGTCGTGGTACAGTCTTTCTTCAATTTGAGGCTTGAACAAATACACGCCTCCAGTAACAGCTAATATAAGAAGAAACGGAGTAAACACTAAGCCCGCATAAAAGTGCCAGCGCCATATGGCTTTGTATAGGCCTTGAGAACGCGCCGTGCTTTTTTTAATTGTACTTGCTGTTTCTTCGCGCTTTTCCTGCATCATTTTTTCCTCCTCTTTACTAACTAGCGTGCTTTTATTATAGAAGGAAAGGGAGAATTAGCCATCACTCCTGAGAGTGATTGTTGGGACTTATAAGAGAAAGATGCTGATAAAAAAAACAGCTCGTGAAAGCTGTTAGTTCATTAAGCCGTTTTGAAACGCATAGCTTGTCAGCTGCACGCGGTTTTCTAAATGAAGCTTGCTTAAAATATTTTTCAAATGGCTTTTTACCGTGTGTTCAGAAATAAATAACTGCGCGGAGATATCGCGGTTTGACAGTCCTTTAGCCACTAATTGAAGCACTTCAAGCTCTCGTGCAGAAAGGGGAGTGTCGGGTTTTTTTATCGATGTTTCTTGCGGAAACTCTTTTAAAATTTGAAACGCAATTTCTTTTGACATAGGAACTTCATCTAAAGCGAACGCACGCAAATAGTCGTACCACACTTCAGACTGCAGGTTTTTTAACAAATAGCCCTGTGCGCCTTTTTTCAGCGCATCAAATAAATCCGTAATATCGTCTGAAACCGTGATAACCACAATTTTAACGTACGGAAACCGAAGCTTAATTTGTTTTGTCGCTTCCAACCCGTCCATCACAGGCATTCCAATATCCATTAGTACGATATCGGGCATTAATTTTTCGGTCAGTTCAATGGCTTCTTGCCCGTTGGTTCCTTCGCCAACAATAATAAAATCTTCATATTCTTCTAAAATATCGCGAATGCCTTCTCTCGCATGAGCATGATCATCTACAATCAAAATACGAAACGGCTGCATTTACGTAACCCCCTTTTTAATGCTAACAATGGTTTGGTTCTGTTTTCGCTCAATGGAAAAGTCCCAGTTCATGTCCTTCGCACGATCTTTCATAATTTGCAAACCAAGACCGGACTTGAGAGAGTCGGACGTAAAACCTGTACCGAAATCTATAATTTCACAAATCCATCCCCCGGCCGTTTCAGTGGCTGTAATCCAGATTTTATTCGTTTTTGCATGTTTGATTACATTCATAGCCGCTTCCTTTACACAAGCAAACAGCTCGTTTTTTTCTTTCCTCGACAGCGTTGTTTCTGACAGTCTCCAATCTAGGTTTACATCTAGTAAATGAGTATGTGTTAAATCATCGACGTATTGATGAATGCTTTCAGTCCAGCTTTCGGAAGAGTCAGACGGAGAGTGCTTTAAATTCGTAATCGCTTGACGCGTATCGTCATGGACATGCTGAAGAGTTTGTTTCATCCGGATAAAGTCAGGATCCTGTTCTAATTTATTTTTTCTTCCGAACTTGTTCATTTTAACAGATAGGAGAAACAGCGACTGCGCAATGCCGTCATGCAGTTCACGAGCTAATTTTTCACGTTCAATAAGTGCTGCTTTCTTTTCTTTTTCTTGTCTTAGTTCCTCTTGCATTTTTTCTAAAATAGAAAATAAATAGCGGACAAACACAAGCGTTACAAAAAAGACAAGGAGCGGAGAAAGCACATTTCCCATATCCATTGAGATGTAAGGGAGCAAAAAGGCATGACGAACATACTCCCAAAGCGCGATGGTCAGAGTTGGAAGAAGCAAAATCAGCCATTTAATTTGTCTATATTTCACGGTATCCCTTCTTTCGTCCATAAAATGTGTCTATATTTTATCATTTGAGCGGAAAATTACTAGAGGAAAGAAGAGAAATCACTCTTAAGGGTGATTAGTACCACCGGTAGCTGAACGGATAAAAGTAATGGAAAAAAGTCTCATCTGCAATATCATACAAGAAAAATTTTTGAGTGAATGGTATGGTTAAAAAGCTTAGTATGTGACAAGGAGGGGTCATTGATGGTAAAAGAAATTCGCACGGCGCACGTTGACGCCGATTTACATATTGAAGCTTATCGTTTTAAAGGGATTATGCAAAAGTTTCCTGCTCATTTTCACGAGTATTATGTGATTGGATTTATTGAAGAAGGTCAGCGTCATTTAATTTGCCAAGGCAAAGAATACATCATTAATCCAGGCGATTTGCTGCTGTTTAATCCGTATGATGTCCATAGCTGTGAACAAATAGACGGCAAAACGCTTGATTATCGCTGTATTAACGTGACGCCAGAAGTGATGAAAAAAGCTGTTTTTGACATTAACGGCAGTGAAAGTCTTCCGCGTTTTAACAGCAGCGTGGTGCAAAGAAGTGATGCTGTCTCTAGTTTAAAAGAGCTTCATTTGCAAATTTCAAATGGTGAACGGGAGTTTAAGAAAGAAGAGTTATTTTTATATTTGCTGGAAGAACTCATGCAGGATCATTCAAATCTTTCTTTTCTTTCGTCAGCCGTTGACACGTCCCGTGAAATTACAACGATCTGCAGCTATTTGGAAGACAACTATACAAACAAAATCACGCTGGATGAGTTAAGTCAGCTAATTGGATGGAGCAAATACCGGCTGCTGCGCTCTTTTACAAAGCAAAAAGGAATCTCTCCATACAGCTACTTGGAAACAATTCGAATCAATCAGGCTAAAAAGCTGCTAGAGCAAGGAAAAAAACCGATTGACGTATCTTTTTTAACGGGATTTAGTGATCAAAGTCATTTGACTCGATTTTTTAAAAGTCAGGTTGGGCTAACGCCAAAACAATATATGAAAATATTTGAAAGTGAAAAGAAAACAGGATGCTAGTAATAGCTTAAAAGGGAGAGAAGAGCTGTGGATCATTTAGCTGCTTACATGCTGATGGCGCTGGTTATGTCGATGATACCTGGTGCTGATACAATTCTTATTATGAAAAATACGCTTCATCACGGAGCAAAAGCAGGACGTTTTACCATACTCGGCATGGCTACAGGCCTCACGTTTTGGACGTTAATTGCTGTGCTTGGCTTGTCTGTTGCTATTGCGCAGTCGGTGTATCTGTTTAACACGATTAAATACATAGGGGCAGCGTACTTATTTTACTTAGGCATCAAAATATTTCTGACAAAAAATACGCTCTCATTGAAGGCTATTTCAGAAGAAACAAAAACTGTAAAGTCTTCATCTAATCGCTGCTATAGAGAATCATATATGCAAGGGGCTCTTAGTAATTTTCTTAATCCTAAAACGGTATTAGTTTATATTACGTTTATGCCGCAGTTTATTAACTTGGATGCACACACAAATCAACAGCTGCTGATACTTGGCTTTATTCTGACGCTTATAGCAGTAGGATGGTTTTTAATCTTGGTGTATGTAATAGATTACGTGAAAAAATGGTTTAAAAAACCAGTGTTTCAAAAAGCCTTTCAACGATGCAGCGGCGTGCTGCTGATTGGTTTTGGAATAAGAACAATAGTGTAATCGTAGTTAGTAAGCAAAAAAGCCTTATTGAAAAATAAGGCTTTTTTTTACGTTTAAAAACACGTAAACGAAACAATTTGTCGTGTATCCACACCGAAAATGGTCCAAAAACGTCCGTTCCAAACCGATCGCGGGCCTACAAAAATAGGAAAATACCAGAAGCTAGAGCCGTTTCTAAGCCATATGAACGTGTTGCGGAATAGACATAGAGAAATGGCTCCTGGGTCAACAGCAAATGGAGTTGCCGTTTGTTGAGCCGGAATAAATGCCGGTGGAGGAGAAGTTGGGGCTTGCTGCGGGCTAGGTGTAGGTAAACCGCCTGGTGGTCTAGGTGGACCGGGCGGGAGTTGAGGTCCAGGAAATCTTGTCGGGTACAAATAAAAATCCATGTAGTTAATGTCCATTTTTTAATCACTATTTTATAAAGTATGAGAAAGTTGCCTAAATGGATTGGGCAATTATAGCGTTTTTTACATAGGCCTTTTTTACGAATAAAAGTTTGGTTCCTAAGTCCGAAGTAAATTCCTTCATGAACTCGATAAAAGCTGAATAGGATAAAACAGAGTGTGTTTTTAGAGGAGGACTTTTCATGGATAACAATCCAAAAAAGATGTTTACACCGGTTAAGACCTATCAACCTTTCCACAGTATCTATGATCCGTGCCGGCCGATAGGAGTTAAATATTATTCTACGCCGCCTCAATTATACATGGGATTTCAGCCGCCGAATCTGCAGCAGTTTTTACCGAAAGAAGCGCTAAAAAAAGGAACGCTGTGGCCAGCTTTTTGGGACTACTATGAAAATCCATACAAAGATAAGAAGAGGGATGAAGAATGAAAAATCTACCTCCGGAGTACTATCAGGATTTAGAAGAAATACAGGCGATTGATTTTGCACTAGTAGAATTAACGCTGTATTTAGATACCCATCCAAATGACCAGCAGGCTATGCAGCAGTTTAACGAATACGCGCAGCAGGCTATGCAGTTAAAAAGAACCTTTGAAACAAAGTACGGGCCGCTTCAACAATATGGAAACAGCTATACCGACGGAAAGTGGAGCTGGGGAACAAGCCCTTGGCCATGGCAAATATAAGCAGATAAAGGCGGGAACGATATGTGGGTGTATGAAAAGAAATTGCAGTATCCAGTGAAAGTAAGCACGTGTAATCCAACGCTTGCCAAATATTTAATGGAACAATACGGGGGAGCGGACGGAGAGCTTGCGGCAGCACTGCGTTATTTGAATCAGCGCTATACAATTCCCGATAAAGTGGTTGGACTGCTAAACGATATCGGGACAGAAGAGTTTGCTCATCTTGAAATGATTGCTACGATGATTTATAAGCTAACAAAAGATGCAACGCCGGAGCAGCTGAAGGCAGCAGGATTAGCAGAACACTATGTGAACCATGATAGTGCACTTTATTACAATAATGCTGCTGGGGTTCCGTTTACAGCTACTTATATACAGGCAAAAGGAGATCCGATTGCAGATCTTTATGAAGACATAGCTGCAGAAGAAAAAGCAAGAGCTACATATCAATGGTTAATTGATATATCAGATGATCCGGATTTAAACGATAGCTTACGATTTTTACGAGAAAGAGAGATTGTTCACTCACAGCGGTTCCGCGAGGCCGTGGAGATTTTAAAAGATGACAGAGACAGGAAGAAAATCTTTTAACTAGTAAAAAAACATCCCCCTTGGCGAATGCATACGAAAGGAGGGATGTTTTTTATTATGGCAGCGTCGATTATACGCTGGAACTGCAGTGACAAGAAACAACCTTTAATTTCCCTTCAACATCTTTCCAAACTCGCGTATAGCTGTATTCGCCTCCGATCGATTCACCGGTTGCCAGTGCCCCATTCAACGCTATTTTTGTAATCGTAACGGCAAGTTCTTGAAACAGTTTAACTTCTTGTTCCAACACTTCAATACCCGCTATATCCAAACTTTTTGAGCGATGAGCATTTATATCTTGCTCTTTTGACAACCATTGCCCAAGATGATTCACAAAAATAAGTTCATCTGAAAGTAACTTTTCTAATAGCTCTACGTTATTAGAAAGCATGGCTGAGCGAAGCATTTCTTCGTATTCTATAACTCTTGCTTGATTCATTTTTAATCCTCCTTTACGCCTTGTGTAACTCTTTTCTATTTCCACGTTGCTTTTCCTTTAAACTTCTGCCCTTAATAAGGTGTGTTAAATTATGTTAATAGAGGGGATAAGTGGACTAATTTTCTGTAAGCACAAAAGATTCTGAAAGACTCGGTTAATTACCTTTAAATGGTATAAAATTAGAATGAAAGAACCTTTTCTTTCCACTTTTCTAGTTATCTTTTTACTATTAAGATGCAGTTTTTTATACTTGTAATTGTAGCGGAATGAACGTTCATTCCGTTTTTGGAAAGAGGTGATAAAGTGGAATCTACTCCAACAAAACAAAAAGCGATTTTTTCTGCTTCTCTTCTGCTGTTTGCAGAAAGAGGATTCGATGCAACAACGATGCCAATGATTGCAGAGAATGCCAAAGTAGGAGCAGGAACAATTTATCGCTACTTTAAAAATAAAGAAAGCCTTGTAAATGAATTATTTCAACAGCACGTAAACGAGTTTTTACAGTGCATTGAAAGCGGTCTGGCAAACGAGAGAGATGGATACCGAGATGGATTTCATCATATCTTTGAAGGTATGGTGACATTCACTAAAAACCATCCTCGTGCTCTTGGATTTATTAAAACTCATAGCCAAGGAGCTTTTTTAACAGAAGAGAGCCGCTTAGCATATCAAAAGCTGGTAGAATTTGTTTGCACGTTCTTCAGAGAAGGACAAAAGCAAGGTGTGATTAGGAATCTTCCTGAAAATGTGCTAATTGCTATTTTATTTGGAAGTTTTATGGAAGTATATGAAATGATTGAAAATGACTACTTATCTTTAACTGATGAACTTCTTACAGGTGTAGAAGAGAGTCTGTGGGCAGCACTTAGCAGACAATCATGAAACTTAACAAGTGAAAGAGGGATAACATGACAATTAAAGAAATGCCTCAGCCAAAGACGTTTGGAGAGCTTAAAAATTTACCGTTATTAAACACAGATAAACCAGTTCAAGCTTTGATGAAAATTGCGGATGAACTAGGAGAAATCTTTAAATTCGAAGCGCCTGGTCGTGTAACGCGTTACTTATCAAGTCAGCGTCTAATTAAAGAAGCATGCGATGAATCACGCTTTGATAAAAACTTAAGTCAAGCGCTTAAATTTGTACGTGATTTTGCAGGAGACGGGTTATTTACAAGCTGGACGCACGAAAAAAATTGGAAAAAAGCGCATAATATCTTACTTCCAAGCTTTAGTCAGCAGGCAATGAAAGGCTATCATGCGATGATGGTCGATATCGCCATGCAGCTTGTTCAAAAGTGGGAGCGTCTAAATGCAGATGAGCATATTGAAGTACCGGAAGATATGACGCGTTTAACGCTTGATACTATTGGTCTTTGCGGCTTCAACTATCGTTTTAACAGCTTTTACCGAGATCAGCCTCATCCGTTTATTACGAGTATGGTCCGTGCATTGGACGAATCAATGAACAAGCTGCAGCGAGCAAATCCAGATGACCCAGCTTATGATGAAAATAAACGCCAGTTTCAAGAAGATATTAAAGTAATGAACAACCTAGTGGATAAAATTATTGCAGATCGCAAAGCAAGCGGTGAACAAAGCGATGATCTATTAACTCATATGCTAAACGGAAAAGACCCAGAAACGGGCGAACCGCTTGATGACGAGAACATTCGCTATCAAATTATTACATTCTTAATTGCGGGACACGAAACAACAAGCGGTCTTTTATCATTTGCGCTGTATTTCTTAGTGAAAAATCCACATGTATTACAAAAAGCAGCAGAAGAAGCAGCACGAGTTCTTGTAGATCCTGTTCCAACCTACAAGCAAGTCAAGCAGCTTAAATATGTGGGTATGGTCTTAAACGAAGCGCTGCGCTTATGGCCAACGGCTCCTGCGTTTTCTCTATATGCAAAAGAAGATACGATGCTTGGAGGAGAATATCCGTTAGAAAAAGGCGACGAACTAATGGTTCTGATTCCTCAGCTTCACCGTGATAAAACAATTTGGGGAGACGATGTGGAAGAGTTCCGCCCAGAGCGTTTTGAAAATCCAAGCGCGATTCCGCAGCATGCGTTTAAACCGTTTGGAAACGGTCAGCGCGCGTGTATCGGTCAGCAGTTCGCTCTTCATGAAGCAACGCTGGTACTTGGTATGATGCTAAAACACTTTGACTTTGAAGATCATACAAACTACGAGCTGGATATTAAAGAAACTTTAACATTAAAACCTGAAGGCTTTGTGGTAAAAGCAAAATCGAAAAAAATTCCGCTTGGTGGTATTCCTTCACCTAGCACTGAACAGTCTGCTAAAAAAGTACGCAAAAAGGCAGAAAACGCTCATAATACGCCGCTGCTTGTGTTATACGGTTCAAATATGGGAACAGCTGAAGGAACGGCGCGTGATTTAGCAGATATTGCAATGAGCAAAGGATTTGCACCACAGGTCGCTACCCTTGATTCGCACGCCGGAAATCTTCCCCGCGAAGGAGCTGTATTAATTGTAACGGCGTCTTATAACGGACACCCGCCTGATAACGCAAAGCAATTTGTCGACTGGTTAGACCAAGCGTCTGCTGATGAAGTAAAAGGCGTTCGCTACTCCGTATTTGGATGCGGCGATAAAAACTGGGCGACAACGTATCAAAAAGTGCCTGCTTTTATCGATGAAACGCTTGCCGCTAAAGGGGCAGAAAACATCGCTGACCGCGGTGAAGCAGATGCAAGCGACGACTTTGAAGGCACATATGAAGAATGGCGTGAACATATGTGGAGTGATGTAGCAGCCTACTTTAACCTCGACATTGAAAACAGTGAAGATAATAAATCTACGCTTTCACTTCAATTCGTCGACAGCGCCGCGGATATGCCGCTTGCGAAAATGCACGGTGCGTTTTCAGCAAACGTCGTAGCAAGCAAAGAACTTCAACAGCCAGGCAGTGCACGAAGCACGCGTCATCTTGAAATTGAACTTCCAAAACAAGCTTCTTATCAAGAAGGAGATCATTTAGGCGTTATTCCTCGCAACTATGAAGGAATAGTAAACCGTGTAACAGCAAGGTTCGGCCTAGATGCATCACAGCAAATCCGTTTGGAAGCAGAAGAAGAAAAATTAGCTCATTTGCCACTCGCTAAAACAGTATCAGTAGAAGAGCTTCTGCAATACGTGGAGCTTCAAGATCCTGTTACGCGCACGCAGCTTCGCGCAATGGCTGCTATAACGGTCTGCCCGCCGCATAAAGTAGAGCTTGAAGCCTTGCTTGAAAAGCAAGCCTACAAAGAACAAGTGCTGGCAAAACGTTTAACAATGCTTGAACTGCTTGAAAAATACCCGGCGTGTGAAATGGAATTCAGCGAATTTATCGCCCTTCTGCCAAGCATACGCCCGCGCTATTACTCAATTTCTTCATCACCTCGTGTCGATGAAAAACAAGCAAGCATCACGGTCAGTGTTGTCTCAGGAGAAGCGTGGAGCGGATATGGAGAGTATAAAGGAATTGCGTCGAACTATCTTGCCGAGCTGCAAGAAGGAGATACGATTACGTGCTTTGTTTCCACACCGCAGTCAGGCTTTACGCTGCCAAAAGATTCTGAAACGCCGCTTATCATGGTCGGACCGGGAACAGGCGTCGCGCCGTTTAGAGGCTTCGTCCAGGCTCGCAAGCAGTTAAAAGAACAAGGACAGTCGCTTGGAGAAGCGCATTTATACTTTGGCTGCCGTTCACCTCATGAAGACTACCTGTATCAAGAAGAGCTTGAAAATGCCCAAAATGAAGGCATCCTTACGCTTCATACCGCTTTTTCTCGCGTGCCAAATCAGCCGAAAACATACGTTCAGCACGTAATGGAACAAGACGGCAAGAAATTGATTGAACTTCTTGATCAAGGAGCGCACTTCTATATTTGCGGAGACGGAAGCCAAATGGCGCCTGACGTTGAAGCAACGCTTATGAAAAGCTATGCTGACGTTCACCAAGTGAGTGAAGCAGACGCTCGCTTATGGCTGCAGCAGCTAGAAGAAAAAGGCCGATACGCAAAAGACGTGTGGGCTGGGTAAATTAAAAAGAGGCTAGGATACAAATAGTTTAGTTGGTTGAAGGAAGATCCGAACGATGAATCGTTCGGATCTTTTTATTGATAGGGTGAACGTAGATTTCATCTATTTAGTGGCTTGTAGCGGTTGATTGGAGGGCAAGGCGAAGTCTTGCACGGAAATCAACCGAGGTTTCTAAAGTGATCTATACGAGTTCATTTCTCCCATTTATTCGTCTTTTGTCCCCACCTCATTTTTATAGCGTCTTAACGTTTCTTCTGCGTGACAGCAAATCTTTTCAATTAGCTCCCGAGGTTCTTCAATAAAAGCATGAGTCCCTAAGGTATAGAAAAAAGAAGCCATGTAGCTTAATTCATTTCCATCAGTTATTGTATCGATGTAGCCATTCCCATCACGCGCCACCTTCACGTGATTTTCAAGCCACGGAACGCCTTTACACTGACGAACGCCTTCGTGTGTCAAGGTTACTTTTAACGAAATCGGCTGTGAGTTTACCGGTTCTGTTTCAAGCCATTCCTTTAACGTAAGAGATATATTTTTGTCTTTTTCTAAAACCTTTAATGAGTGAATACGATCCGCTCGAAACAATAATACTTTTTGCTTATCGTAAGAATAGGCAGGGCAGTACCATAAACCGTTATGAGCATAAATTCCAAGGGGTTTGACTTGTTTTCTTGTTTGACCCGCCTTTGAATCATAAAGAAATTCAATATATTTCCCTGCAAGGCTTGCTTCTAAAAGCTCTTTTAAATAAGGAGTGTCAAGGTTTCTTTTAGGATTCCAAAACGCAATATGAGCACTCATTTTATCTACTTTTTTCTTTGTTTCCTCAGACAGGTACACATAAAACTTTTGAAGAGCCGCATGAATTTCTGCATCAAACGGAAGGTCATGATAATACTGCAGAGCTTGATAAGCAAAAAAGATAGAAATAGCTTCTTCTTCCGTAAACAAAATAGGAGGGAGAATACGATTTTTTAACACTTTGTAACCGCCGCTCCGTCCTTTTTCACTGTAAAGAGGCAGCCCTAATTCACTTAAGTCCAGTAAATAGCGCTGGACGGTCCGCACGGAAAGACCAAATTCCTCCGCTAGTTCTTTTGCCGTAAACGTTCTTTTTGTATTAATAAACATGAGCATATCAACAAGCCGTCTAGACTTAGCCATTTATTTTCACCTTTTTCTTTTAATATGACAAAAAGTGTCGTATTAAGATGATATCATACAGAAACAGTAAAGTTGAAAGGAGAAAAGAGAATGAAGAAAAAAATCGTCGTATATATTGCGGCAAGCTTAGACGGGTATATTGCAAGAGAAAACGGAGAGATTGACTGGCTGGAAAGCGTAGAAGGAGAGGGAGACAACGGCTACGAAACGTTTTATCAAACGTGTGATGCGGTCGTTATGGGAAAAGCCACGTACGACCACGTGCTGAAGCTCACACCTGAGTTTCCGTATCTCGATAAAAAGTGCTACGTGTTTAGCCGCTCAGCTCAAAGAAAAGATCAGTATGCAGAGTTTATAAATGAAAGCGTGGCGTCATTTCTCAATAACCTCAGTCAAGATACGAAAAAAATATGGCTGGTGGGAGGCGCTGATATTCTCGCTGATTTCTTAAAAGCAAAGAGGGTGGATGAATTTATTATATCGATCATTCCCGTTTTGCTTGGGGCTGGTATTCCGCTGTTTAAACGAGGAGTTCCCGAAATGAACTTGAAGCTTACCGATATAAAACAGTACGGGCAAATTGCTCAGCTTTATTATGAAAAAGAATAAGCTTTTCGTAATAAAAACTCTTTCTGCAGTGTCAGTGTGCTCAGCGTGTATGTAACATCCAGCTATTGTTATTTTAGGGACAGTGACATCAAGAGCGTCCTTTTTTCATAGTATATTTTTGGGGTGAAAAAATGCCAAGAGTAAATTATCGAGATTCAGACGTTGCTTTAATGGCAAGGATGATGAGAGCAGAAGCTGAAGGCGAAGGAAAACAAGGAATGCTGTATGTTGGAAATGTCATTGTCAATCGTCTTAAAGCAAACTGTTTAGATTTCAAGAATTTAAGATCCGTTCCGCAAGTTATTTATCAGGTGCAGGGAGGCAACTACTCGTTCGAGGCTGTTCAAAAAGGAAACGTATTTTATCAAAGAGCAAGAGGTGTTGAAAAAAGGTTAGCCAAAAAGAATTTGGATTATTGGAGAGAACATCCGGGGAAATATGCACTGTGGTACTTTAATCCATCCGCTCCATGCCCTCCAACCTGGTACGGTCAACCCGCTTCTGGTCAATACAAAAATCACTGTTACTACGAGCCAAAGCCCGGAACATGCGCTAGCGTTTATAACGGATAGATAGCTTAGAAAATATGCTGCATTCTGAAAGTCTGGCATCAAATCCAAACCTTTAGCTGCAGGTGACAAGGTAATCGTTCTTCATATAATAAGAGAAAGCCCTCTTTTAATAAAGGGGGCTTTTGCTAATTGATGCATTTCTCATTTTGCTTCAAATTTTATGTTTTTACCAGCAGCAAATTCAGATTGATCCTTCGCTTTTGTATCCTTTACCACCCAGGACGTCTTTACCTTAGCTGCTGCTAAAATTTCTTTAATTTGCTTATCGTTTAAGCCTTTCGTATAAAGGACAAATTCTCTTGTATAGATGTTTTTATTTTCTTGCTCTTTATCTGCACCGCTGCCAAACCAATATCTTATTTGCTGATCGTCTTTGATGTTATTAAAAGCTTCTTTATAGTTAGGTAGCTTAACTTGAATATTCGACAGGTAATCCGTGCCGCGTAACGTAAGGATCATATGTACTTTGTGAAAATCTTTTTTTGAAGGGCTTGTTAACCCTGATGTTCCAACTTCACTAAATTCTTTTTTCGTCAGCTGTTTAACTGTAGTAGAAACAGAAACTTTTGGATCTGAATTATTTGTCACAACGTCTTCGGTACTGCAGGCACCTAAAATGAACAGCGTTAAAAGAGCATAGACTGCTCCAAATGCTTTTTTCTTCATGCTCGTTCTCCTTTGTAATTGATAGATAATGGTACTCATTCGCTATGTTCATTGTATTTACCTCCATTTGTTTCAATGTCATGATTAATGAAGAAAAGTATAGAAACATTAAAAAGAGAAATGCCGAAGCATTTCTCTTTTGATTCTATGAATCTGGATTAAGCGAAGTATGCGTATACTCGGGCATACGCTCTTCTTTTTCCGTTAGCTGAGTATCGGGGCTTTGCTGCTCTTCTGAAATAGGAGACAGCGTAGATTTTTGTTCAGGATTCATGTTTGTTATTCCTCCTTATATAAAGTGAGCTGTTAATCAAGCGAAAGCAAATCATCTTGAATTCGCTGTGTTAAAGATGCCACTTGCTGCGTTAAACTGTCATTTTCCGCCTGGAGTTTTTGATAAGACTGATTTGCTTTTGAACATAGGTAAGGGTCTGTTTCCCACCAGTCCATGCCAATTTCTCTTGCTTTATCAATAGAAGCGACAAGCAGCCGGATTTTGATTGTTAAGAGTTCAACATCAGCAATTTGCACTTTAATATCTCCAGCAATAACAAGACCTTTATCTAATACTTTTTCTAATACTTCTACAATGGTGCCCAGATGCCCGTTATGTTCCGCCGCCATTTTTTCACTCCTTGTTATAACACTTTTCCTAGGGGACCTAGATCAATATTTAAATCTTCATTTGTAAAGCTAAACACTGATTTTAGCTCCTCCATTTTGTTCTCTAACTTCATCAACGCCACGCCCAGGTCTTCGATTTGAGCATCCGTCAGGTTTCCGCTGTCGACTCGACGAATCGCATGCTTTTCAATGAGCTGCCGCAGTAATTCAATGACAGTTAAAACAAGCTGCGCTAGGCCTTGTTCAGCATTTTCCGCACTCAGCTCAATGCGGCCGTTTCGTTTGAGGTTATTTTCCATTTCGCAACGCCTCCGTTTCCTGTTCAAGCTGCCGAGAAGAAATGATTTGACGATCATGAGAGCCTATCAGCGTTTCTACAGAAGAAATCAATACCCGCAAATCAAGATAGACTAAATCAATTCCGGCAATTGAAATCAATAAATCACCTTTAATGGCAATTCCTTTATCGAGGATCACATCTAATATATCAATGAGGGCGATGTCCTTTTGCTCCAGCGTTTGTTTTCGCAGCGATGTCATCCCGCATCTTTCTCCGAGCGCAGAGTGTCGATATGATAAGCAGGCCATGGTCCCGTTACTTCGATGTTCAGTCCCATTTCACTATAAAACGTTTGCTTGTCGCTAATGGCTTTTAAAAACGATTCTACATTGTTCTTTGAAAGAAGGTAGATGCTGTTCCAGCACATGCTGTAGCTCTCGCCGGTTATTTTTTGACTCCAGTTATTTTTGATTGTGTGGTAAGCGGCGTGGGGGCTTATCTCACTGTGTAAATGATCACAAAGCGACAGCTGTTCTTTTTCTGTTTCTTCTTCGATCAGCTTTTCTATCTTTTTACGTTCAAAAAACTGCCTGCCTGGAGGCAGCGTATTTATTTCTTCTTTTTTCTTTTGGATCGTTTCATTGTTCGTTAGCAGATAGTTCTTTAAAGAATTCGTATGGGCATATACTTTTATATTCCATTCTTCAGATCTTTTTAAAAGATGAAGAGAAGAGAGGGTTTTTTCTTTGTTATCAGCAATACTTTTTTGACAGCTATCCTTGCTTTTGTAGACCGTACAAAATTTCATGGGAAGAAGCGTGTAGTGACTTTGTAAGAAAAGAAGAGTCTCATGGTGATGCATGGCTTTGTCTTGCAGCCATTTCATATCGTGCTCGATCTTTTCTTTCAGTATTTCTTCCGAATACTCATCGCTTGGCAAGTCGCATACAAATGCGGTAATGTCATCAAAGCAAAGAGCATAGATAGGATTGTTCTCATCCATGCCTTTAAGGGAAGAAAAGGGGATTTGCTTGGCTTCTTCCGTTGGAACTAGACCATATAAATAAATGAGCTTTTCCATCTTTTAACCTCACTTTTGTTTCTTCGTCATTGATTCCCATCTTTTTAATTCATATTCCTTTGCAGCTTCATATCTCAGCAGCAGTTCTTTTTCTTTTTCCATATATGCATCTTCTGGTATTTCTCCAAGCTCATACATCATTTGAAGATGAACGATTTTTTGCTGAATAAAAGAGACATCGTAAAGTTCTTTATCCGCTTCTTCCTTGATTTTCTGTCCGACTTTTACAATGAGCGTAACAGGAGACAGCAGCAGTTTATGAATCATACATTCTCTTCTACTTTTAATTGAATATTGATAAAGTTATAAGCAGCCCACGGCCCGGAGTATTTAAAATCTGCTTTGTGCTTCCATTTTTCATACAGGTCATTTACACGTTCATCAAACGCTGCTTCTTTTTTTCGGTCAATTAAAAAAGAAGCGTTCAAAAGCATTGTTTCGACAATAGGAGGGTTTAGCTTAGACGCTTCAGCTATCGGTTCTAACTGTTCATACAGTTCGTTTTTACAGTCGTGCTGAAGCTTTAAAAAGAATTTCTGAGCTGTTTCTCCGTGGGCAATTTGTTTATAAAAATCAGCACTGGCAGAACGCTGGTTTCGTACTTGGTGCAAAGAAGAATCTTGATTCACTTTTTGTTTCAGCCAGTCCGGTTTCCCAATTACTTTTAGTCCGACTTCTATTTTTCCTTTTAACTGTGGGAAAAGAGAGGCGAACTGTGGATATAAGTTTTCTAACAGCATTTCAACATCTTGTTGGCTATGAAACACATTGCCAAAGCTGATGGGAATAACGGAATCATGTTCATTCATTACTTTGGAAATCACCTGCTGGTGCGCTGTGACGTTCTCTTTTGTAGGGTGATAAATTTTAAGAGGAAAGGCAGCGGCCACTATAGCGGCATCTCGGTAATGAATGGTAAAAGTAGCTCTTTCTTGATGATCAATCGTGACGCTGCCAAACGTATGCGTCTCGGTGGCGGGAATACTGCAAAAAATATAAATGCCCGTTTCTTCACTCATCGATTTCTGTTTCATTCCTTTCCATTAAAATAATCAGCTTACTTCTCTGCTGGAGAGCTTCGATAGCGCAGGCTGGTGCGTGAAAAAGACGTGATGTTATGCTGCTTATTGACCAGCACTTCATAGATACCGAGCAGTTCATCTTTTGCATAGCGCCTCATATACTCCTGTTCTTCAAATGCTTCAAGTGTTATTTTCCATCCTCCATTTTGAATCGATTCATACGAAATAATTCGGTGAGGAGGAGCGACGTGTTCTTTAAAAAAATCAGTTACGGATTCCATGATTTCGGCTACTTTCACTTCTCTAATCCACCTTTATGAGTTTATAAATCTAAATCTTGTAAAAGGTTCAGCTGTTCAAGTTTCTTTCCGCTGTTATTCGAAGAAAGAAACTCTTCTCTTTCATTATGAAGCAGCCGAACTGCCTCGGCGTACCTCAGCCATGTGTCTACGCTCGCAATTACGATTCTGGCTTCAATGGTAATTAATTCAATACCAATAACGGAAATGCGCGCGAATACGTCAATTACGACACCTTTATCTAAAATTCGCTCCACCACTTCAGCTAGACTAGAGAAATCGTTTGATTTGTGAATCGTCATGATGAAAAATCCTCTCATGTTGCATAGTAGAATAAATACGTTTGCTAATCTTGCTATTAATGTGTGTGATATTGTAAAAAATATACAAATAAAACGTGCATAAATTAAAAATAGTATAAAATACCATGATTATTTTTGTTTAGATACGGGTAGAGTTAAGTACATTACTTTTATCCATTGATGAATGAAAACACATACATAAAAAACAAAGGGAGTGGAGAAAGATGAGAAAAGAAGAGCAGCCGGTATTATCTGATTTTATTGAAAAGGACCAATTTGAGTTAAATTCATATTTAACCTCTTTACTTGAAACGACAAGTGAAAAGAAAGAAACTCAAAGTTGATGAATTGAAAATATAAAAAACTACTTTCCATATGGAAAGTAGTTTTTTCATTTGCGAACTTGATATATTGGACAACGAGGTGAGAAAGATGAACAAAAGAGACGTGGTTTCGAGAAGTATTTTAACAAAAGCGACCGGCTTTTTGGCATCTGGTTATACTCATAGTTTAAATCCGTATGCCGGATGTGCATTTTCCTGCAAATTTTGCTACGTGCGAGAGCTGCCAATTCAGCGTTTTAAAGAGATGGAGTGGGGGACATGGCTAGAGCTGAAGGTCAACGCAGCTGAAGTCTATCAAAAAGAAATACAAAAACTGCGAAAAAAAGAGCAGCCGGTGCGCATCTTTATGTCTTCAGCGACAGATCCCTATCAGCCTGCTGAGCGTAAAGCAGGCATCACACGTGCCCTTTTAGAAACGATGATCAATCATCCACCTGATTTTTTATTGATTCAAACAAGGTCGCCCCTTGTGACGAGGGATATCGATTTGCTTTTACAGCTTCAAAAAGTATGTGATCTTCGCGTATCGATGACTGTTGAAACGGACCGAGAAGATGTAAAACAAATTTTTTCTCCTTATGCTCCGGGGATGAAACTTCGTATGAACGCGTTAAAAAAAGTAAAAGAAAGCGGAATTTCAACGCAAGTAACCATTGCTCCAATGCTTCCTTTCACGCCTGAATTCCCTAAAAAAATAGAAGGAATGATGGACCGAATTTGCATTGATACCTTGTACTTAGGAGACGGTTCCTTAGGTAAAACGTCTAAAAGGCTAGGGATGCCGGAATTATTTGAGAAGTACGGTTTCCTAGACTGGTATGACAAAGACATTCATGTCAAAGCCATTCGTTATTTTGAAAAATTTTATCCTTCTTCGATGATTTATCTTTCTCAAGAGGGATTTGCCCCGTAAAAAAAGAAGGGCTAGAAGAGCCCTTCTTTTTTGTATTAGTTTTTATACGTATCAAACATGTTTGTATCGTCAGGTACGTTTTCTAAGTAGCTGATTTTTCCGCTGTCATCTAGCTTAGCAATATCTTTTCCCGTTTGAGTAAAGACGCTGCCAGATGCACGTTTTCCGCACACTGCCCAAGGCGTTTCAAACTTATCTGTACCTTCAACTGCTTTCCAGCCTTCGAACATATGCTTAATATCAGCGTTTTCTTTAAACACCATTTTCACAAACAGCTTCCAGTTTTCAATGCCTTGCTTTTCGTGGCCGTTTAAGACAAATACGATATCGTCTGAAAAAAGTCCTACTAATTCTTCAAATGCTTGTTCGCTTGTACGTGATTGATCGAATAAATCAAAATATCTATTTAAGTTTTCCATGATGATCTCCTTTGGGTGCTACAGCACCATTTTTTCTTCTACTGTTGCTTTTAACATGTCCAGGTTTTCTTTCGGACATTTTTTGTTAATTTCATTTGTGAGCGTAGCAATGGTTTGCCGTTTTAAGATAGACTGCCACGAAGATTCAGCTTCTTCCATTAAATCGGATAATAAGCAAATATCTTTGTCTTTTAAGTTAAGCATGTCGTGAAAAATACCGCTTGATGAGTAAAGAGACTGCTTACCTTCAATGGCTACGTATACGTCATAAATACGAATTTTTTCCGGCGTTTTTTTTAAGCGAAATCCACCTTTGCTACCAGGAACGGAAGCAAGTAAATCAGCGCTAACCAGCTTGCGAAGAAGCTTTTGAAAATACGTAGGCGAGCCCCCAAGCTGAGTGCTGATGACATCTCCTGGCAACACAGCTTTTTCAGGCAAAAACGTAAGAAGCAAAATGGCATATACCGATTGCTCAACGCCTGTTTTCATATGCAAAAACATCATCTCCTGCTTTATGTGTACAACGTGGATAATGATTATCCGCGTTTAGGTTATCATACCGCTTATGAATCAAAAAGTAAAGCAGTTACTTAATATGCACGCGATATTCGTGTATACTGTGAAAGAAGCAGCAACAAAATACGGAGATGAGAGAATGACAACTATTGCAGATATCGCTCGGCTTGCAGGAGTAGCAAAAAGCACTGTATCCCGCTACCTTAACGGAGGGTCTGTGAGCGATGCGACAAAACGAAAAATCGAAGAGATTATTAAAGAAACAAACTATAGCCCAAATGCGTTTGCTCAAAGCTTAAAAGCAAAAAAAACAAACATCATTGGTGTAATTGTTCCGCGCATGGGTTCTTTTGCGACTTCCCGCACATTAGATGGTATTGACCAAGAACTTAGAGACCACCACTATCAAATGATTATTTCCAATTCTAATCAAGATTTAGAAAGAGAAATCGAAAATATCTATACGCTGGCTAAGCAGAAGGTAGCAGGTATTATTCTTCTTGCCGTTCAAATCACAAAAGCTCATTTGGAAGCGTTCCGCACAATTTCAATTCCCGTTTTGTTAATTGGACAGCAGCATGAAGAAGTCCATAGTTTAATTCACCAAGACTACGAGGCTGCATGCGACATTGGAAGGTACATAGGAGAAAAAGGACATAAAAAAATCGCTTTTTTAGGCGTAACCGAAAAAGACATAGCTGTAGGTGTAAAGCGAAAAGAAGGCGTAAAGGAAGGTCTTAAAGACAGAGACTGCGAGATCCGCTGTTATCAAACAAGCTTTAGCATGAGCGATGCAATCGGGGCCGCTACGGCTGTGATGAAAGAATTTAATCCGTCCATCATTGTATGTGCGACCGATAACATTGCGCTTGGCACATTAAAGGCAGCTTATTTAAACGGACTGCGCGTTCCGCAAGATGTATCCATTACCGGCTTTGGAGGCTACGAAATTACAGGTGTGATTCATCCCAGCTTAACAACCGTAAAATATTACTATAAAGAAGCGGGACAAATGGGGGCACAGCGAATTATTAAGCTAGTCAACGGAGAAGAAGTCGAAAAGCTTACACTTTCTAACTATGAATTGATTGAAAGAGAAAGCGTTGACAATCGCTTTGCATAAAAAAACGATTGACAGAATGTAGGAGATGCTATAGTATAAGTGGTGTAAATACAAACAAATAATTGAACGTATCTCCTAAAGGGGAGTAGCTTTAACAGCAAAGTCGTCATTACAGAGATTATCTCTCGGCTTTGTTGGCGACATTATGTTGTTAGCAAGACCTTTACCGCTTATTTGGTAAGGGTCTTTTTTGTATTCAATTATAAAAAGGGAGGAAAAGGCTCGGACATTTAGAGAAGAAACGTTACATAAAAAGAGAAGGTGGAGGTAACTATGGAGGAACTAATTGGCGTATCAGTGCAAGGTTTGCTGCAAATTATTTTTCTTGATTTAATTTTAAGCGGGGATAACGCAATTGTTATTGCAATGGCGGCTCGTAACGTACCAAAAGATTTACAAAAAAGAGCGATTTTAATTGGAACAGGCGGCGCAATTGGTCTTCGATTATTATTTGCGGCTATTATTGTCCCTTTATTGAAAATTCCATTAATCGGAGCGGTCGGCGGTTTAATGCTAGTATGGATTGCATATAAATTATTAGCGGACAATCACGATCACGGCGACAATCCTAAAGGTGGAGCAACGGTATGGAGCGCGGTTAAAACGATCATTATTGCAGATGCGGTCATGTCATTAGATAACGTATTAGCTCTAGCAGGTGTAGCTCACGAATTTGTCCCGATTATGATTGGTGTATTAATTTCAATTCCGATTATTATTTGGGGAAGCAGCTTTATCATGAAAGCAATGGAAAAATTTCCGATTATTATATACGCTGGAGCGGCGATGCTTGCATGGTCTGCTGGAAAAATGATTGTTGAAGATAAAATTATCGGCGGATTTGTTCCAAGTACAGCTTTACATCTCGCTGTTCAAGTTATCTTAACTATTGCAGTTGTAGGCATTGGGTACATGAAAAACAAAAAAATGAAAAAAGAACAAGCCCACGCAGCTTAAAAAAAGAGCGTACGGATGATCCGTACGCTCTTTTTTTATGATTCGGGGTAGTGCATAAGTAAAAAAAAGCTTGCTTCTTCTTCAGAAGAATTGATATAGCTGTGAGAGGTATTTCCTGAAAAATGAAGGGCGTCTCCCGAGACTAATTCATGTTCTTCATTTTCAAAACGAACCGTTAATTCGCCTTCTTTAATAAGTAAGTATTCATCTCCTAAATGAGTTTTCGCTTCGTGCACGCATCCAGGCTTTAATGTGACGATGTAAATTTCAAACTTTTTTTCCGGATGATAAGGAAAAAAAGAATATACTAAGTAATCACCTTTGTTGTCCGTGATGGGATCTAGCTGTTTTATGCTTACTTTCTGCACATCCGGGGTGTCTTCTTTCATAAATACAGAAAAAGAGACTTGAAGGCCGTTGGCGATTTTCCAAAGCGTGGTAACCGTGGGACTGGATTTACCCTTTTCAATTTGTGCAAGCATTGCTTTACTAACACCGGTTAATTCGGAAACTTGATCAAGCGTCAAATTTCGATTTTTTCGTAATTTAACAAGATTTTTAGCAATAATATCTTGAATCGCGTCCATTGTTGTACTCCTTTAATTATTATAAAGATAGTATAACATACCGTTGTTTAATATAACGTATAGATGTATAATATAACAGAAAAGGAGGGAGTACGGTGATTGCAGAAAAAGCAGTACAGCAAAGAGAAAAAGTGGACTTAACGTTCAGACAAGGGGCTAAGGATTGTATCCCTACGCTACTCGGTTACATAAGCATAGGGCTTGCGGCTGGGATCGTTGGAGTATCCTCGCATCTTTCCGTTATGGAAGTTGCTTTATTATCAGCGCTCGTGTATGCCGGGGCAGCACAGTTTATTATTTGTGCACTGATGGTTGCAAACAGCTCGATTTCAGCTATTATTCTCACAACATTTATTGTAAACTTACGACACTTTCTTTTGAGCGCTACGGTCGCGCCTGAATTTACAAAATATTCGTTATTAAAAAACGTCGGAATTGGAGCCCTTCTAACGGACGAATCATTTGGGGTGTCTTCAAGTAAAATTGCAAAAGGTGAGCCAATTAATGACCGCTGGATGAACGGATTAAATATAACGGCTTACGTCAGCTGGATTATCGCCTGTACGACAGGAGCTATTTTTGGCCATATGCTATCTAACCCGGAAGCCTTTGGGTTTGATTTTGCCTTAACAGCTATGTTTTTAGCTCTGCTTGTTTTACAAATCGAAAGCGTGTTACCTTCAAAGCTTAATCATTACTTACGTTTAATTCTTTATATGGCGATTATTATGATTGTGCTGTCTTTTTTCGTACCCTCACATGTGGCCGTATTGATTTCAACGATTATTGTAGCGACAATTGGGGTGGTGACGGATAAATGAGCATCCACTACCCAACACTCATCGTTATTTTAGGGTGTGCCCTTGTTACCGTAGTTCCTCGCATTGTTCCGTTTTTAGTTGTACGTAACATCGCGCTGCCAGAGCCCGTATTAAAATGGTTGTCCTATATTCCTATTTGTATTTTAACTGCACTTGTTGCAGAAAACTTTATCATTCAAGCAAATGACAGCGTAAAGATTAACTGGCCCGTCATTATCGTAGTCATTCCAACCTTACTGATTGCCCTGAAAACAAAAAGTTTATCCATCACCGTTATTAGCGGAGTTGGAATGATGGCGCTGCTTCGTTTTTTTCTTTTATCATGAAAGCTCAAGTTATGCTCTTGAGCTTTTTTACTGTCTCCTTTACGCACGCTTTTTCATATAGTATGATAAGAGTGTAAATTAGAAGCCAATGAAAACTAAAATATAGATGAGGTGCTTTTATGAGCGGAGTAGTATCTAAATAGGAACAATTGAATGAAATAAATTAAATAAGCAAGACGGGTATTTTTTGGAGAATGAAGGTACCCTTTATTTGCTTATGGATTTATTTCACTGCCTATGAAGATACCTACAATGCTTTATAAAGGATTCGGCATTTGTCGCGAAAGAGGCGTCTGTTTTTACAGAGCTTTCTTTCGTGATATGTGTTTAGACACCTTATGAACGCAAAAAGCTGTGGGATCACCACAGCTTTTTTTGTTTACCTTTTTCATTGCCTTCTAATAAATAGGTATCTTCATATGTGATGAAAAATCATAGTGAGGAGAAAAACCATGAATACGATGACATTTGAAAAATTACAGTATCAGGAATTAAAAGAAATCGTAAAATCTCACTGCGTAAGTGAGCTGGGAAAAAAATTAATGGATAAACTTCAGCCGAGCACATCTCTTAAAACAGTAAAAAACCGACTTAAAGAAACAACGGAAGCACGAAGACTTCTAGATGCTGAGAAATCACTTCCGCTATCAGGTGTCTCAGGTATAGGAAGAGTCATCGAAAAGCTTGAAAAAGGCATGATTTTAGAGCCCGAAGAGCTAATACGCGTATCCGATTTTTTAAAAGGCTGCAGAAAAGTAAAACAATATATGGTGGATAAAGAATTTTTTGCTTCGCTCTTAAGTTCCTATGCCCATTCGATGAAAGAACTGACAGGTATAGAAGAGGAAATTAATTTTGCGATCAAAGCCGGAAAAGTAGACGCTGAGGCAAGCAAAGAGCTCAAGCGTATCAGAAGACATATAGAAGGAACGGAAGCGAAGATTTCAGAACAGCTTGCGAAATTTTTACGAAACGGGAAAAACAAAGAGTATATTCAAGACTTCTTCATCAGTAAAAAAGGAGACCGCTATACGATTCCGATCAAGGCATCCTATAAAAATCATGTTAGAGGAACGATTGTTGAAACATCTTCTAAAGGGTCAACAGTGTTCATAGAGCCGGCATCTATTACAAAGCTGAATGCGGAACTAGCGATTTTGAAAGCAGAAGAAGAGGTAGAAGAATATCAAATTTTAGCGTTTTTAACAGGTTTAGTGTTAGAGAAGCTAGCTGATATTCATATTAATTTAGAGCTAATTAGCCAATACGACATGGTGTTTGCCAAAGCAAAATACAGTAAACAGGCAGACGGAATCGAACCTAAAATTAATGATTATGGATATATTCATTTAAAAGGCGCATATCACCCGCTGTTAACTGGTAAAATTGTTCCGCTTCACTTCGAAATTGGCGAGAATTATCGAAGCTTAATTATTACCGGACCTAACGCAGGAGGAAAAACCGTTGTCTTAAAAACGATTGGGCTACTGACACTCGCTACAATGTTGGGATTTCATATTACAGCTGATGAAGGAACAGAAATTGCATTGTTTGAGCATATTTTTGTCGATATCGGCGACAACCAAAGTATTGAAAATGCGCTGAGCACCTTTTCTTCACACATGAAAAATATATCGGCTATTTTGCAAAAAGCAACGAACAATACGCTGCTCCTATTCGATGAAATTGGCAGCGGCACCGAACCGAATGAAGGAGCTGCACTTGCGATTGCGATTTTAGAAAAGTTTTATCATATGGGCTGCATAACGGTCGCGACTACGCATTACGGAGAAATTAAGCGTTTCTCAGAAATTCATCCTGACTTTATGAATGCCGCGATGCAGTTCAACAGTAAAACATTAGAACCGCTGTATCAGCTGTTAATTGGCACATCTGGAGAAAGCAATGCGCTTTGGATTTCAAAGAAGATGAAGGTAGCAGAAGAGATTTTACAAAAAGCAAAGTTCTATATGGAAAGCAAATCGTATGATACAGAAGTCGTCAGAAAAAATAAAATAAAAAAACCCACTATTTTGAAGGAACAGAAAAAAGACCGTGTTGAATACCAAATAGGAGATCGAGTCAAACTGTTAGATTATGAAAATCATGCGATTGTGTATAAGTCTAAAGACAACACAAACAATATAGTCGTACTCTATCAGAATGAGTTAATTGAAGTAAACGTTAAGCGAGTAGCTCTTGAAATCAAAGCTGCTGAATTATATCCCGAAGGTTATGACCTCAATTCGTTATTTATTAGCTATAAAGATCGAAAAGAACAGCATGATCTGCAGCGAGGATCAAAAAAAGCATTGCGGAAAATTGAAAAAGATATACGCGAAAATAGATAAAGCAGAAGCCCAGCACTTATAAGAAAGTGCTGGGTTTTGTTTTTATGCAGCTTCTCAAAAATACATAGCGCCCTTTTGTTAATGACTTAAAAGGTAAGGAGGTTTCCTTTAGCTATATTAGTAATCTATAGGTATTAAACGCATCTCTCACCTCTCTAATGTACCTGAGAGATGCGTTTAATAAATTATTCGTTTGTCGGAACGGGAAGACTCTTGAGGGTTGTAAAACAAAAAGCCATTTTTTTCGCAAAATGTAAAGGAGGCTCTACAGATTGAATATGAAGATACATAAGGACCGGTTCTGTAAAAAGCCAATGGTTATGCAAAGCGCTTACGATAAGACCTTGCCGCGCAGCAGCTTCTGTAAAACGGGGGATTTCTTCTTGTAAAATAGCAATCTCAGCCAAGTTTAACGCGTTCCCCTGTGCGTCTATCGCCTCAAATGATACACCAACAGGAACAACAGAGCTGCTTTTCCGCCCTTGAACATGAGCTTGAAAGCTTCTTTTAAGCGACACTGAGCATCCTGTTGAACTAACTTTGCTTTTAGCGTTTAAAATCTGGCCAAACTGCTGACAAATTTCACTTGTAGTATACATATAAGCTCCTGCCTTTCTTCTATACTCTTAGTAAGCTTTATGACATCAGAGCTTCACTTATGCAAACCGTGCTCTTATAAAAAAATCCCCTTCACGATGAAGAGGATTTTTTTATTATTCAGCATGCGATGAACGTTCGTTTAACAAATTTTCATAAAAACGGGCAAGTGAAGCAGAAAGGTATGGAATAGACCATAAAAAGCCGATTCCTAGTGTAATAATACTTAATAAAAACCAGCCAAGAAAGCTTAGCAGCAGCAGGAAGTACTGTCCTTTATAGCCATTCATCAACCTGCGGCTTTCTGTAATAGCTTGATTCATCGAGTAAGTAGGGTTGTCTTTACAAATATAGTACGTTTGTGAATATGCCAGTGCTTTAATAATTCCAGGAATCAGTAAAAGCAGTGACCACAGCATCACATAAAGAGTCATAAGTACATAAATTCCTAGTGACTTGACATAAAGACCGAAGTCTTGGAATGTTTTAAACAAATGTCCCAATCGGACAGATTCACCTCGCGCCAAACCTAAAAATGCCCAGTAGTTCGCCATGAGAAGAGGCGAAAAGACAATGGCAAAGGCAGTTGAAATCCATGACGCCGAATCAGATTCATCTTTCATCCAATTGTCATAGCCGCCGCTTGCCACAATTTCAAATGGAATAGGCAGAAGCGTATATACTCCGTACGTCACCACCGTCAGTAGAATCGCAAGTCCCCAGCGATTCTTTAAAGAAGCTTTAGCTTCTCTTTTAATCGTACCGATGTTCATGTTGTTCCTCCTTTAATGTTGCAAAACAGTATCTTTTTGCTTGTATTAACATGTAAACCATGCACAATTGTTAATTTTGTATGAAATGAAAATAATAGTCAATAGGTTCTGAGATGAAAAGCAAAGCTCCTGCGAAAAATTTTTACTAGACAGATAGAAATCGCTAAATAGGTACAATCTGCTTTTGAAGAAGGAGGAGGTGCAAAAGCACTGTGTGCGATGCTTTATTTTAGTATGAAGTGAAACCCTCATGGAAAGACTTTCTAAGATAGGAGGGATTTCTATGTTTGAAATGATTAAAATGATGCAAGAAGTCTTAAATAAAAAGGAATTTTCTTATTGGGTTCATCAAGATCTTTTTAGTTTTCAATGGTGGCTCATAGTGGTGATAAACGCTCTTTTTCTGCTGCTTTTTTACTTTTTTATTGATAGACAGCGTCTCTTTTTTATGCTTCTCGTTTTTTTTATCAGCTTTGACATAGTCGGTTTGGTAGATGAATTCGGAAAATTTTTTAACCTATGGTGCTATCCTCACCAGATGCTTCCGTTTACAGATCGCTTCAATACGGTTGACTTTGCTATTATTCTGGTAAGTATCGCGCTTGTCTATCAATTTTTCAGTAAATGGAAATTTTTCCTTATCGCACATATCGTTACGTCTGCTGTTATTGCTTTTATAGGTATTCCGGTATTCAAAGCGCTGTATTTGTACCAATTGCTGAACTGGACGATGTTTTATTCATTTCTTACAGTATTCATCATGGGAATTGTAGTGAAAATGATTGGCGATTGGATTGCAGGTAAGAAAAAAGGCTATAGCGTTAGCTAAGCAAATAACACCCCTATCTATTCAGACAGGGGTGTTATTTGTTTAAGTGAAAACTGCAGTATGCCTTTATAATGAGTATAAGACAGAATGAGAGGAGACTGTAAAAGTGGAAACAGCGAATATCACTCAAACATTTTATGAATTAGAATGCGTGCACTTAAAATCAGAAGTACGAACCTCTGCTAAAGAGCTTTCAAACATTCTTGCAGATGATTACGTGGAGTTTGGCAGCTCGGGCACGGTATGGAAACGAAAAGATTACAATAACAATCATGTACTTTCGCCAGATGTATTCGAAATCTCTCATTTTCATATAGACGTATTGTCTCCTGAATGCGTATTAACTACCTATCATCTTATGAACCATACGGCAAAAAAAAAGACGCTTCGCAGTTCTATTTGGCGAAAAAGAGAAGAAAAGTGGCGTTTGTTTTTCCATCAAGGCACCGCCACAAACGGTGATCAATAAATAAGATTATTCGGTTATTATTATACTTTCCCTCTATTTGATGCTATGATGAAAGTATATTTTGACGTAAGGGATGTTTTGAGATGAGCAAAAATAACGTAAAAAAAGAAGTGTTTTCATGGATTAAGTCCATTGTTATTGCATTGGTTATTGTAGTGGGAGTTCGCCATTTTTTATTTGCGCCAACTACAGTTCACGGTGAATCGATGTATCCAACGTTTGAAGATTCAAACCGCGTTATTTTAAATAAAATCAGTGATGTTGATCGCTTTGATATGATTGTATTTCATGCACCGGATGCAGATGAAAATTATATTAAACGTGTAATTGGACTTCCAGGAGATACAGTAGAAATGAAAAACGACGTTCTATATATTAACGGTAAAGCTTATAAAGAGCCGTATTTAAAAGAATCTAAAAAATCTCTTGCACCTAATGAAAAATTCACGGAAGATTTTACGCTTCAAACGCTGCCTGCAACTGATGGCAAAGTGAAGGTACCGAAAAATTCACTGTTTGTAATGGGGGACAACCGTCCTGTAAGTCATGATGGACGAGCATTTGGCTTCATTCCACAAAAATCAGTTATCGGAAAAGTGCAGTTTCGCTACTATCCGTTAAATGAAGTAGGCGAACCGAAATAAAAAAGGAAAAAAGGCTGGCGGAATTTAATTCGCCAGTCTTTTTTATTGGGTTAAAAGAACTGATTTTAAAAAACGATTTGCTTTATGCACGTTAAACATCTTCTAGGAAATCAGTAAATTAGACCTTGTTTTTTTCTTTGTTTAGGAAATCATAAGGGTGTTTAAAAAGGGACTTCTAGGTGCCTATGTTACTTCAAAGTAAGAGATAGTACTGATAGGTAAGTAGTTTTTATGGGTATACAGATATATGAAGATAAAGAAACAAGGATTTTGGAAAGGAGCAGGTCAGCATGAAAAACGTATTAATCATTAATGGACACGAGTATTATAAAAAATCAAAAGGAGAGTTAAATCAGACGATTTTTAACGAAATGCAGCATTTACTCGCTGATCAATTTGACATTAAGACAACGGTGGTTGATAAAGACTACGAAGTAGAAGAAGAAATTGAAAAGTGGCTATGGGCTGATGTTGTGATTATGCAGACGCCTATTTACTGGTTCAGCATTCCCGGAAAGTTTAAGCAATATATTGATCGCGTGTATATGGATAACATTTTCTTTAAAGGTTCCAATCAATACGGGCGAGGCGGCTTATTAACGGGGAAAAAATACATGTTTTCTCTCACATGGAATGCGCCGGAAGCTATTTTCGACAATGACGAAGCTTTCTATGAAGGAAAAAGTTTAGACGAAGCCATTATGCATTTGCATAAAATGAATCAGTACGTCGGTATGAGTCCACTTCCAACTTACTCTATTCATGACGTAGTCAAACATCCAAACATTGATCACTACAAGCATAAATTAGAAAATCATGTAGCAGAAGTATTTGGAATAGGAGAGCATCAATAAGAGTATAGCCGTTCGTTTTCTAAGAGTATCCTTAGATTTTACAGCTAGTAAAAGAAAAAAATATAAAAAAGCTGCTTTCTATCCATGTAATGGATAGAAAGCAGCTTTTTTACGTGACAGTTTCAAACTTCAGGGTGTGAGGTGGGATAGTTTTTGTTTACCCGTCTATATCTAAATAAAACAATCTAAATGATAATGAAGTAGAAATTATTTATTCCGTTTGTTTATAAATTGTTTAAATATAAGAAGAAGCAGTTTAGCTTTGAAAAATAAGGGAAGAAACATACTAACTTGCCTGTGTATATTTAGAAAAGGAGGGATAAAGATGTCGTTAGCTCATTTTGATGATATTTCAGAAATTTGCTATGCATGTGAAAAACAGCCTCTTGGGAAAAGACAAAAACGCATTGGCGTATGGACGGAAAAAGAAATGAGAAAGCCTGTTGAAGAGAGAGTAGAAAATCAAAAGGTGGTCGCACTTTCTCGTTAATGTAAAAAAGCCTTTAGCTCATCTAAAGGCTTTTTTACATATTGGCGTTTGGACATGTGTGAAGGGTCATAGAAGCAATCGTTATAAATCTTCTAGTCTTTGAACTTTTTTGCCTTCTATTTTATGCTGTTCCATCGTTTCTTTTAACTCTTTGTTTGCCGTTGTCATCGTTGTTTCATTTGTTACGCCCATAAATGACCAGCCGTGAGATTCAAGCCAGTACTTGAATTCCCGCAAAAACTCTTCCTGCGTTCCTCCCGTATGATAAAAAGCCCCTTGAATTGTAATAGCCGGTTTCTCCGTATTATACGTCACATACATTTTATTTGCACACATCCAAATAGACCTCCTTTATTAATAAACAAACGTAAATTGACAAAGAAGCGCTGAATCATTCCTCAATAGTTACACTATTTCTCTATTTGACTGCTGTTTTCCTTTTTATCTCTGCGATTAATCATAATAAAATCAAGTTTTTTACAGAAAGAGGAATGTAAGTAAACAGATAAAAAGCTCGTTTCGCAATGAAATCGTCATATTTCTACATATTCTTTAAGGGTCATGTAAAAGTTGTAACATAATGAATGGCACTGTAAGAAACTTAATCCAATTAGAACAAATGTTACTGTTTTTTTTAATGAAAAGGCGAATCTATGTGCTAAGGTAATAACAGGTTCAAATTTTAGGAGGTAGTTTTTGTGAGTAAAAAACGTGTAAAAAAATGGGCAGTTGCTTCTGCAGCGTCTGTAGCATTTCTAGCAAGTCAAGGAACAGCATCAGCAGCAGCTTCGCACAAAGTCGTAAAAGGAGATACCTTGTGGGGGCTTGGCCAACAAAATGGGGTTACGGTAGATGAGCTGAAAGGTGCTAATAACCGCCAAAACGACATGATTTACGTTGGAGAAACATTAACGATTCCTGACCAGGGACAAGCACAACCTGCCGCTAGCCCGGCAACATCTGTACATACAGTAGCACAAGGCGAAACGTTATATCATATTGCAACACAAAACGGCATGACTGTGGATCAGTTAAAAGCTGTTAACGGTTTACAAAGTGATATCATTACCATCGGACAAACATTAAAACTTCAAGGAGAAGCACCGGCGCCGGCACAAACTGCTCCGTCTACATCGGTTTCTGCACAAGATCAAGATTTACTAGCTAGATTAGTAGAGGCAGAAGCAAAAGGTGAGCCGTACCAAGGAAAAGTAGCGGTAGCAATTGTGGTATTAAACCGTGTAGCTTCACCGGAATTCCCAAATAACATTCACGACGTTATTTATCAGCAGCTAGGAAACGGCGTATATCAATTTTCACCAGTAGCAAACGGAGCAATTAATCAGCCTGCATCAGAAGAATCAAAACAAGCGGTAAGTGAAGCATTATCAAACCCGCATGAAAACGATGCACTGTTTTTCTATAATCCGAAAATCGCTGAAAGCCAATGGGTTGCAACGCAGCAAGTAACGGCAGTTATCGGAAACCATGTATTTGCAAAATAAGTAGATTTCTTTCAAATATAAACATATATTTCATATATATGTAATATTGATACAGAGGGACTTCCACAAAAAGTATTTTACTTAAAGTTAAATCCGAACCATTAATAGTTATTAATGGTTCGGATTTTTTTGTTGTTATGGTGAACATAGATTTCATGTATGTAGTTGTTTCGATCTCTTATGTATGAAGAGAGAAATAGCTATTTTTAAGTCTAATTAAACCTTGAAATGCCTTAACAGATCCATCTGTTAAGGCATTTTTTTGCTTAAATTTTAAGAAAACCATTGATTATTTAGAGAATAATGATATGATAAAGAAAGTCAATTGATAATGATAATCATTTACATATGATGTAGAGGAGGAGATAACTAGACTTCTAGATGAAAGAAAGGAGCAAGGAAAGTTGAAGTTTTATCAGTTAATTCTTGTGTTTGCTGTACTATCGATTTTGTCTCTTTTTGTAGGAGTACAAGATCTGTCAGCGATGGATCTGTTTCATTTAACAAAAGAAGAAAGCCAAACGCTGTTTTTTAGTCGTTTTCCTAGGCTTTTGAGTATTATTATGGCGGGAATGAGCCTTAGTATTTGCGGATTAATTATGCAGCAAATTACGCGAAATAAGTTTGTATCTCCAACAACGGCAGGAACGATGGACTGGGCAAGACTTGGTGTGTTGATTTCTCTACTAGTATTTGCTTCAGCAAGTCCTCTATTAAAAATGAGCATTGCTTTTATTTTCTCACTGGCGGGCAATCTATTGTTTATGAGAATACTAGACAGAATTAAATTTAACGATACGATTTATATTCCGCTAGTCGGTTTAATGCTCGGCAGTATCGTAAGTTCCTTAGCTACCTTCATCGCCTACAAATACGATTTGATTCAAAACCTTTCTTCATGGCTGCAAGGCGACTTTTCGCTAGTAGTCAAAGGGAGATATGAACTTTTATACCTGAGTATACCGCTCTTAATAATCGCTTATCTTTACGCAGATAAGTTCACGGTTGCTGGTATGGGAGAAAGCTTTTCAATCAATTTAGGTGTGAAATACAAACAAATCGTAAACATTGGATTAGTCATTGTGTCGCTTATTACGTCAATTACGATTTTGACCGTTGGCATGCTGCCTTTTTTAGGATTAATCATTCCAAATATCGTATCGATTTACCGTGGAGATCATTTGCGAAAAAGCCTGCCTCATACAGCGCTGCTTGGAGCTGTGTTCGTACTGGCGTGCGATATTTTAGGCAGAGTCATTATTTTCCCTTATGAAATCTCTATTGGGCTAATGGTCGGTGTAATAGGAAGTGCGATCTTTCTTTTTATGCTGATAAGGAGAGGTCGTTATGCATAACAAACATAAAATCATCATTCTCGCCGCGCTGGCCGTTTTATCAGTGGCGCTGTTTATCAGCTACGATTTAGGCTACTGGCAGTACACGCTGCCGCGAAGAATTGAAAAAGTCGCTGCGATTGTTTTAACCGGAGGAGCCATTGCGTTTTCATCCGTTATCTTTCAAACGATTACCAATAACCGAATTCTAACTCCTAGTATTCTAGGACTGGATTCACTGTATTTATTTCTGCAAACGTTTATTGTGTACATCTTTGGCTCGACGAATATTGTCATCATGAACAAAAATCTTAACTTTCTTCTTTGCGTTTCGCTGATGATTATCTTTTCGGTCTTGCTTTACATACTGATGTTCAAAAAAGCCGGTAAGAATATTTTCTTTATTTTACTGGTTGGAATTGTGTTCGGCACGTTATTTAAAAGCATGTCTTCATTTATGGAAATGCTGATTGACCCGAATGAATTTCAAGTTGTACAAGATAAATCATTTGCAAGCTTTAACAATGTGAATACCGATTTGCTATACATAGCAGCCGTCATATTTATCCTGCTTGGCATTTACGTGTGGCGCTTTACATCCATTTTTGATGTACTGTCGCTAGGGAGAGAACATGCGGTAAATTTAGGGATTGATTATGACGGGCTCGTCAAAAAAATGCTGATTGTGATCGCCATTTTTATCTCAGTGGCTACAGCGTTAGTTGGGCCGATTACCTTTCTTGGACTGCTTGTTGTGAACCTTGCGAGAGAGCTGTTCAAAACGTACAAGCACACCTATTTAATGATGGGATCACTTCTGCTTAGTGTTATAGCCCTCGTCGGAGGAGAATTTATCGTTGAAAAAGTGTTCACCTTCAGCACCACGCTGAGCGTCATCATTGACTTTGCCGGCGGAATTTACTTTATTTATTTGCTGCTAAAGGAGAATAAATCATGGTAGAAGTAACAAATGTCAGTAAAACATACGGAGAGAAAACCGTTTTAGAAAAAACATCCGTCGTGATTCCAAAAGGGAAAATCACGTCATTTATCGGTCCAAACGGAGCGGGGAAAAGTACGCTGCTTTCAATTATGAGCCGTCTCATTAAAGCCGACTCAGGATCAATATCAATAGAAGGAAAAAATATAGAGAATATTGACAGCTCAGATTTAGCCAAAAAAATGAGTATTTTAAAACAGTCCAATCAGCTGAATATCAGGCTTAGCGTACGTGAACTCGTAAATTTTGGCCGGTTTCCTTATTCAAAAGGCCGGTTAACAAAAAGCGATGAACAAGCGGTTGATCAGGCGCTGAGTTACATGAAGCTTGAAAGTATTCAAGATAAATACTTGGATGAACTGAGCGGGGGACAGTGTCAGCGGGCTTTTATCGCCATGGTCATCGCACAGGACACGGAGTATATCTTCTTAGATGAACCGCTCAATAACTTAGATATGAAGCATTCTGTTGAAATTATGAAGCTGTTGAAACGTCTTGTAGAAGACTTAGGCAAAACGATTGTGATTGTCATTCACGATATTAATTTTGCGTCTGTCTATTCGGATTACATCGTGGCGCTTAAAAACGGTGAAGTAATCCGTGAAGGCCCAACAGAAACCATCATTCAAACGTCTGTATTAAAGGATATATACGATATGGATATTCCAATCGAAACGGTTAACGGACAGCGTATTTGCGTGTATTTTTCATAAAATTTATTCATGAGGTGACGAAAGTGAAAAAAGTGTTAGTAATGTTTGTAGCAGTTTTAACTGCGATTGTTGTAGCTGCTTGCGGTAATCAAGGAGCAAAAGAAACAACAGGTGGAGAAAGTAAGCAAAAAGAGACGGTAACAGTAACCGATCAGTTCAATAAAGACGGAATTAAAATTAAGAAAAATCCTAAAAAAGTTGTAGTATTCAGCATGGGTGCACTTGATACACTAGATAAACTAGGGGTTGAAGTAGCAGGCTTGCCAAAACAAGCGATTCCTGAGTATTTATCAAAGTATCAAGATGATAAGTATGCGAATGTAGGGGGCTTAAAAGAACCTGATTTTGAAAAAATTGCAGAATTAAAGCCAGACTTAATTATTATTCAAGGCCGCCAAGCGGATTCATTTGATGAATTTTCAAAAATTGCGCCGACGATCTATATCGATACGGACAACCAGCACTATATGAAGTCATTTAAAGAAAATACAAAAGTACTAGGACAAATTTTTGATAAAGAAGATCAAGCGAAAAAAGAGCTAGCAGCAATTGATAAGCAAATTGCAGATTTGAAAAAACAAGCGGACAAACTAGATAAAAAAGCGCTTGTAATGATGGCAAATGACAGCAAAATGACAGCGTTTGGTCCGGGTTCTAAATACGGATTAATCCACGACGTATTCGGTATCAAAGCAGCAGACGACAGTTTAGATCCATCGGCTAAGCACGGCCAAAGCATTTCATACGAATATTTAGTTAAGCAAAATCCAGACTACTTATTCGTCGTTGACCGCGGTGCAGCGATTGGTGAAAAATCATCTGCTAAACAAATTGTTGAAAACGAGTATGTAAAAGAAATCAACGCGGTGAAAAACAATCACGTTGTGTATCTTGATCCAGGCCTTTGGTATTTATCTGGAGGAGGCCTTGAGTCAATGGCTGGCATGATTAAAGAAATCAAAGCAGGTATAGACAAGTAATAGAGAAAAGAGAAACTGAAACAAAAGTATTTTAATTGAAAGTAAATCCGAATGATTAATTAAATCATTCGGATTTTTTATTGTGGTGGAGAGAATATAGGTTTCATATCTGCAGCTGCTTCTAGCTGTTGATTGAAGTGATTAGTTATGTCTCAATCTCATTTTTAAGTGAACATTTTTCTGTCTGGCAGTGGTTTTGACTATAAAACGTTATAAACTGAACGAATACTAAAGAGCAAAGCGCAGGTATTTCTTTCTCTTTAGGTGTCTTTCTACTTATTAAATTAAGTTTATTAATAGGTGATTTTATCCATTTTCGTTCCAGTAGGAAAAAGATACAAGTTTAGTGATTAATTGAATAGCGAGAGGGAACGGAAAAAAGAGGAAAAAATCTCTAAAAGGAATTTAGTATATTAAAGGAGGAGTTAACATGTTTCGTCATCAAAAAGAACTGCAATTTGAAGTCAAAGTAGATCGCCCCGATCCGATGCTTGCTCGTCAGATTCAAGAAGTACTAGGTGGACAATTCGGTGAAATGACGGTAATGATGCAATACCTCTTTCAAGGATTTAACTGTCGAGGAGAAGAGAAATATAAAGATATGCTGATGGATATAGGTACAGAAGAAATTGGACACGTAGAGATGCTCTGTTCACTTATTAGTCAATTACTTGATGGAGCATCTCCAGAAGATCAAGCAGAAGCTGCGAAAGATCCTGCAACAGCAGCTATCATGGGAGGAATTAATCCTCAGCATTTATTAGTGAGCGGCCTTGGTGGTTTGCCTACTAATTCAAATGGAGTTCCATGGAACGGTTCATATATCGTAGCAAGCGGCAATTTATTAGCAGACATGCGTTCGAACTTGCATGCAGAAAGCCAAGGTAGACTTCAAGTAGCTAGGTTATACCATATGACAAAAGATGAAGGTGTACGCGAGACATTCCGCAAAATGCTAGCGCGTGATCGCTATCACCAGTATCAGTGGATGGAAGCTATAAACGAACTAGAAGAAAAAAATGGAGTAGTTGTTCCTGCATCTTTCCCTCCTGAGGCTGAAAAAGAATCACAGCCAGAAGCTTATGAGTTTTGGAACCTCTCAGAAGGCGCTGAATCAGAAGAGGGACCGTGGGCTACTGGAAGTGCCCCAGACGGAAGCGGTGAATATGTATATATCAAAGATCCTGTAGCAAAGGGACAGGTTCCCAATCCGGAAATTCCTGATACTTCGTTGCATCATGATTTAACTCGTAAAAAAGTTTCCTCTAAATAAAAGAAAGAAAGGCCCTCGATATGTGCGAGAGGTCTTTTTTTTTGCCTATAACAAAGGGTGTTATCCACGTGTTTCAATCAAGTTACCTTTTAATATCTAGAATAAAAAAGGCGCATAGGGAAACAGTAGGTATGTGCATATGTTAGTTTAAGAAAACAATCAGGTAATGTCAGTAAAAGGAGTGTTTGATATGTATTATTACAAAGAAGGATTAATCAATGGCATTAAACCGGATAATTCCGATCCTGCGGCCGCGAAGGTACTGCAAGAAGCCTTAGGCGGGCAGTTTGGTGAAATGCGGACGATGATGCAATATTTCTTTCAAAGCTCTAACTTCAGAGGAAAAGAGACGCAGTATCGCGATTTAATGAAAGGTGTTTTTTTAGAAGAAATAGCTCATGTAGAACTCGTTCAAAATACCATTAATGCATTGTTAGATGAATCTGGCGGAGCCGGGGTAGGAAGTCAAGGTTCAGATCAGGCTCCTCTTGATGAAGCCGTAAAACATGCTAATCCTCATCACTATATCATGGGCGCTCAAAGCTCACTGCCAGTAGATGCGGGCGGAAATCCATGGAACGGCTCGTGGGTTTATAATCACGGAAATCTAGTGGCTGATTTGCTGAATAACGTTGTATTAGAATCAACCGGCGTTTTACAAAAAACAAGAATATACGAAATGAGTTCTAACCAAACGTTAAGAGAAACGCTAGGTTTCTTAATCGTTCGAGATAATGCTCATCAAAATGCGTTTGCAAAAGCTCTTGAAACATTAGGCGTGGACTGGGGAAAACTATTCCCTGTACCAAATTATGATATTAACAAATACCCTGAATGCAGAAAATTTGTCGAGATGGGGTATCATAACACGCAATTTGATTTTAGGTTAGATCCGCATCGAATGGGAGAAATATTTCAAGGACAGACGCCAAGCAGAAATGGCGGAGACTTGAGCGTAACACCTCCACCGGAAGCTTTTCCAGTCCCTCATTTATCTGAAATGCCAAATGAGCATGCTCCAGGTTTAGGAGATATGAATGCATAAAAGTATGTGAATCGACTTTAATTAAACAAAGCTAAAATAAATAAAAAACATTGACTGGGAGATAATAGTCAATGTTTTTTATTTGCTTTAGCGAAATTCTTTCATTTCTCTAAAGCAAAGCACATCTCGCCATTCCTGTAAGCGCATGATAAAGAGCTTTTTTACATCTGTTTGTTAGTTTATTTGTTTTTTACAAGAAGAACAGGGAATACTTTCTTTAATCGCTTGTGATAGAAAGCTAATAAGGGGTATGCTGCTATGAGTAACCAAAAAGATGAATTTTTATTTAAACGAGAGCTCTATCGCTTAGTACAAGAATACAAACGCTGTAAAGTTGAAGAAATTAGACGGGCAATTAAAAAGGATATTCTTCTTTTGAAGAAGGTTATAAATAACTAAAATAGATAAGCACCGGCAAAAAAAGCTCATGTTAGTTAATAAATGAGCTTTTTTTTTGCTGCTTTAAACTTGTTCAAACGAATTAGTATGTCTGTAAATAGTTTCAGGAAGATTATGGACCATGTTAAACAGAGCTAACGCAGTTGTTTCTAGTTCCTCATAACGATAAATGATATCGTTTTCAATATCGCAGATTTGAAAACTGTTTAATTGTTTTGAATAACTTAGTGTAAACCTATTGGCAAGAGTATGGGTAATGTCGCTATCTCTATAATTTACTAAATTTGCTATCATGTGCTTAATTTCAGTTAGGTTCATCCACCAAGTCACCCTTTCATGTTATTGAAGTTATCATACCATGTACAGGTAGTTTGAATGCTTTTTTTTACAATTTGTAACAACAATTTTCAAAATGAAACATAAAGGTAATAAAAAGTTAAAACGAGCAGTTTAACGCAAGCTGAACATTCCCTATGAGGAGGTAGGTTTTTCTTTGCAGTAGGTCAACTCCAACTTTTTATCTGCGATTTCTTTTAGCCCAATACGAATCATACTGAATACTAAAATCCATAATATAACCGTTAAAATTGTATGTCCAGCGGGCAACATACCTAGTATAGGTGAGTCCCAAAGAGCGTGCATAAAAACGACAAGCAAAAATACACCGAGAAATTTTGGTTTTATCAACATGCTCCACTGAAATTTCTTATTTCCTTGGACGATGCAGACGGCAGCGCCAGTCAAGGCAGCCCACGCTACATGTCCCCCAGGAGCAAAAATACTGCGCCAAAGTATTGTAGAATAAAGCATATGAAAGCTGCCGGAAAGAAGTGCCCGTAAAGCATAGCCAGCGGTTTCAAAAGCAGCAAAACCAGCTCCTATTGCAGCTCCCAAGAGGAGTCCGTTAAGGATATATCTATATTTAAGATTGCGCACAAAATAAATAACCGCGATAACTTTAGCCAGTTCCTCGCATATTCCAATCACGATCACATTTGTGTTATTTCCAAGAATATCATAAAACACAAGTGCTAATAAAAGTGAAAGGATTCCGCCAATGAAAACGACATAAACAATTTTGTAAATAGCAATATTCTGCGGAGCGTTCATTTCCCAAAAGAAAATAAGCGTAGTAAATGGTACTGCAAAAGCACCGACTACAATAAGACCGGGTATGAAGTTGATGTTTTCGAACAAGCTTACCCCTAGATATAGCCCTAAGTATGCGACAAGCGCAATAAGAAAGACTCTTGCAAAAAGCCAAGGCTTTGGCCATGTATTTACAACTTCTTCTATTTTAGGAGTCGTAAGCCCTGTTCCTACAATAAAAAGCCGTTCAGCTTCCATTTCACTGTGCTGTCGGAAGACTCGAGAGAATATATTTCGAAATTTAGGTTCAACCGAACGTTCATTTCTTGGGATTTTATCAACACGATGGGCAAACAAGTAGAATATGCTGTAGTTTTCGTCGTGGTCCACGATTTCATGGCCGCAATTTAAGCAGAATTTTACCCCTTCCGGATTAGAATAAGCGCAATGGGGGCATTTCATTTATCTTCCTCCTTTTTCTAGATACAAATCGTTTGACGCTTGTCTTATGACATCTTCTACATATATTATGTGAACTGATGAAAAAAGCATAAGAGGGTTTGATAGGTAATTTGCTTAAATAATGGAATGGTATGTATATAAAAGACAGAAGCTATTGCTAAAAGAGACCTCATGAAACCAAAAAAAGGCTGCGTCATAAGCCGAACATTCGACTTACAGCACAGCCCTTTATATGATTAAAAATGTGGATTTAAGCCTGTTTTCTTTACAATGCTACTACGCAATAAAAAAGCTTCCTGAAATAAAAACGATGACACCAATGACCATCATTAATGTTTCGCGGTCTTTTTTTCCTGGTTTTTTATTAGCAGGAAGCAGCGATTTTGAAAGAGGCTTGGCAAAAATGATGACAAGCATGCAAACAGCAGCAAAGATGCCAAGCGCCACCTGAAAATTACCTTCAATAAAGACGCATGCCATTAAAAGTACAAGACTTATTTTTAGAAAAATTTTTGATAGGTTCACTATCAACACTCCTTTAGAACACTTAATACGAAAGACTTAGTGATTTTTTTATATGCCTGTTGTTTTCTACGGCTTGAAGAAGAAAGTGAGCGACGTCAGAACGGCTGATGTTGCGTCCGTTTTCTGGTATGCTAGCTTCTCCTATACGATAATACGTAGTTAATGGACCGCTCGTTAAACCCATTGGCCGAGCAACAGTCCAGTCGAGCCCGCTTACCTTCAAGAGCTTCACGGCTTCGTGATGATCGCGAAGCACATTTTTTAAAATACGCTGAGCAAGCCAGCCCGTCATGCCTGGAATTTCTCCGTCGATTCCGGCAGAAGCCGTGTAGGCGATACGCTGAATTCCGTTTTCATTCATACATTGAATCAGCAGATTTGTCGTTTCTACTAAAAGGGTAGAATGCCCTAGATTTTCGGTTCCAAGACAAGAAATTACTGCATCACACCCTCGCATGGCCTGACACACTTCATAATAATCAAGCACGTCGCCTTGTATGATGTGTACGTTCGCATGCGTTATCTTAAGCTTAGATGGATTTCGCACAAATGCTTTTACATAATGTCCGTTTTTAATCGCTTGCTTTATTAATTCCTGTCCGGTCCTGCCGCTTGCGCCAATCAAAAAAATGTTCATACGATCAACCCTTTCGTTTCAATGTAGGTAGTAAAAACGAAATTTTCTTTTACCATAACACATTTTTCTCGATTTAGCTTGTCAAAACATAAAAGCTGCTTACGAGATTCACCAAAGTAAGAGGTATCCTCTGTTCTTTTTTAAAACTTATGTCATAGACTGTCTAGAAAACAAAGAAATGTACGAACGGTTTATAAAGGTGTTTAATGCTATAGAAGCGAAAGGGTATTATAGGAATAAGGGACGAACAGAAGGGGCGATGCACTATGAAAAAATCGGTAAGCCGAGCACGTATCATCATAGTACTAATAGGTTTTCCGCTCATCTTTTTCATTATGGCGCTTGTGACGGGTGAGTGGCGATATATGACTTGGACCATTCCGCCTGCACTGATGTCATGTTGGACGGCACTCTTTGTATTAAGGAAGCAAGAAGAAAGATAACAGGAAATTTGAACTATTGCATCGAATTTATAGAAAAAGTATAAAATGATAGAAAGCTATAGTAAGAAAATTTAATGAAGGACGGTGTGAAGATGAACGGACAACAGTTATTGTATGGGTTGCTTACGTCTAAAGGCGATATCCTAAGAGCTGCTTATGTGTTATGTGACCACCGCATTTATACGGAAATGTCAGCACAGTATCAGCAAACGGAGCATACGGATTTTCAAGCGTCATTGGTAGAAGAAATGAAATTGCTTGAAAAACAGCCTGAAGTAGACATGCATCTGCATATTTTGCTTGAAATGGCGAAGTTTTTTGAACTTCCTGTTTCCCATGCTACAACAAATGGCGAGCTGTACGAGCTAAGCGATAACATTGGAAATTTGCTTGTATCTAAATACAATGAGCTGTTTTCAATTGCACGCTGTCATACGCTGGAAGACGTAATGCGCCATCAAATCCGACTGTTCTTTCATCTAATTGATTCGCAATACATGATTGCTACAAATCGTCAGCAAGCTGTGTTTCAGCAGCAGCTGATGAATTGGATTGAACAGCTGCCCCCCATGTATCAGGAAAGAATGATTGATGCATTAGGAGAATATCAGCAGGAAGCACTTGTGAAACTGCTGCAGAAAAAAGGGACAATTGAACTGTACAAACAGCTTCCTCCGCACGCATACCCTGCTATTTCAGGCCTTATGGCAACCGTAATGAGTATCTTTATTCCCGTTAATTACCCGCCAGCACTGCTATTTAGTATGAATGCGCCGCTGTTTTTAATGGCGAGCTTTGAAAGTCATGAAATTATTGCAAAACGCAAAGAAGCTGGAACTTTTTTACCGCTGTTATTAGTAGTTGTTCAGCTGATGTGGACGTACAAGCTTGAGCATCAGGATGAGCTGTTAAATTATCAGTCTCTGCTGATCAAGTGGTCATCTGTACACACAGCGTATCAAGATTATATGAAAAAGAAAGAGCAGTCACTGTTTGACCGTGAACGGTTAGACAGCTTTATTTACAAAACAGAGCAGTATGTTAAGCAGCTCCGCGCTACGGAGAAAAAGACGGTGAAGCAAATTGAAACGCTCAAAACAGCCATTCGCCATCAGCTTGATGAAATGGAGCTTACATCGTTAAACGGAGGGCTTGTGCTTCAAAAAATGATTGAAGAGCATGAATCATTAAAACAAGATGTAGAAGAACTGCAGCGCAAGCTTTCGATTAAAGGTGACTTCTTCTCTAAAGTAAGGCTGACGTTCCGTTCTGCAGAACGAGCCGTCAAAAGCAAAGTGAAAGAAGTAGAGCGTAAAAAAGTGCTTATGCAAATGACCGACTTTATTTTAGCAAATCGCTTGCCCGTATGCGTGGATATTCAAAATGAAATTTATGATTATCAAGACGAGCTGACGACGACTATTTTTCAAATTAATCAGCAGGTCGAGCTGCTTGAAGAAACAAAACAAAGCCGTCAGCTAGCCGATGCAAAAGTACGCCGTTATGATCAAGAAATAAAGCGATTCGAACGGAACTATTATGGCTTAAAAGAAGGAACCGTTGAAGAAATGGCACAGTAAAACTGGGACAAACACATTTTATCCGAACGAGTTTGATTCTTGATGGAGAATCGAACTTGTTCGGGTTTTTTTATGGTGGTCGTGAACATAGGTTTTATATATATAATTGCTTCTAGCTGTTGATAGGAGACCGAAGCCCTGCACGGAAGTTAACAGCGATGTCTCAAGCGATCCATACGAACTCATTCACCTCATTTGTCTGCCTTTACATTGGCGTAATTTAGTTATGTCTCAACCTTATTCTCTGTCTGTAGGAGAGGACAGCTGATCTTTATACTCATCTACATAGAGCATGCCGTTTGTTGACACAACTGCATACAGCACTTGGTTCAACTGAAGCTGACGATTTGAAAGCTCAAGCTTGATCCACTGTTCGGTATATTGAGATGTTAAATTTTTATGAATAATTTCTCCGTCCATGATGAGTTCTACCGGTAAATTCATTTCTTTAAACGGCTTAGACAAAACGTCCTGTTTGGCAATGTTTTGATAAGCAGTTTTCTTTAATACCGACAGTTTTCCGCTTACTTCTAAAACAGCAAATTCTACTTCAGCAATGTTGAACGTTCCTAGTTCTCGTAAATGCTGATTCAAGTCGTCAATAGAATATTTGACTTTTTTCATATTTGCTTCAAGAAGCTTTCCTTTTTCCATAATAACCGTCGGGCGTCCTGTAATCCATTTTCGCAAGCGCCTGCTTTTTAGAGCTGTTGATGCTAAAAGAAAATGAATGGCCACAAGAAAAGCAAAAGAAGCGAACATCGGCAGAAATTTTAATTTTAAATCAAATCCCATATTTGCGATGAACGACCCAATGATGATGGACATCGCAAATGTAAAATGATTATTATGCGTGTTAATTTGTTTTCCAATCAGGAAAGTTGTAATGCTTAAGATAATAAAAGAAACAAAGGTTCTAAGAAGGGACATGAGAATGTCTTCCATAAGTTGTGATGTCACCTGCTTTCTCATAAATAGAAAGAGTATCTATCTCTATAGCGTTATCCATTTAAAGGATCGTTATACAAGAAAAAACATCAAGAAAAATTGCGAATAATGCGTTCACATTCAGCTGCTTAAAAAGGGGCAGAAAGGCTGTAGGTAAGGGATAAAACCAAACAAAAAGAATGTGCAAATTCCTTTGAAATTTTTTGGAGGATTTGTTACAATAAAGGTGCTTATTTTTGTTCGGTAAGGATAGTTCGAAGTGTTCGTCTTGACTTATTGTAAGAGCAGGAATAGAGTAATACACAATGTGTGGATTGTCACACAAGGAGGAAAAGAGATATGTTACAAGGTAAAGTAAAATGGTTCAACGCTGAAAAAGGTTTCGGTTTCATCGAAGTAGAAGGACAAGACGATGTATTCGTTCATTTCTCTGCTATCCAAGGCGAAGGTTTCAAAACTTTAGAAGAAGGTCAAGAAGTTACATTTGAAATCGTTGAAGGCAACCGTGGACCACAAGCTGCTAACGTTCAAAAGTAATTTTTTTTATAAAGTTTAAGCCGATCAGCAGAACGTTTCTCTGGTCGTTCGTTAAACTAAACTGGGAGAAGGCCCCTTTTATAAAAGGGGTCTTTTCTTGTTCGCTTTTTACACCTTGTTGACGATTTCTTTGATTTTGTAGAAGTATTCAAATATGAAAAAAACTAGTCACGCAGTATAAAAAAAGCGTATAATGAAATGATGAAAATAGGAATTGTAGAGCAGAAAGGATTTTAAAACGTATGAACAACCAACTTCAAGAAACGATGGTCGATTCACGTCGTACATTCGCCATTATTTCTCACCCGGATGCCGGGAAAACAACGTTAACAGAAAAAATGCTGTTACTGGGCGGAATGATTCGTTCAGCCGGAACGGTTAAAGGAAAAAAATCAGGTAAGTTTGCTACATCTGACTGGATGGAAATCGAAAAACAACGTGGAATTTCGGTTACATCAAGTGTTATGCAGTTTGAGTATAAAGATCACTTTATTAACATCTTGGATACACCAGGACACGAAGACTTCAGTGAGGATACGTATCGTACCTTAACGGCTGTAGACAGTGCGGTCATGGTTATTGACGGAACAAAAGGGATTGAAGCACAAACGCTTAAACTTTTTAAAGTTTGTCGTATGCGTGGTATTCCTATTCTAACATTTATCAATAAATTAGACCGTGAAGGAAAAGAGCCGCTTGAGCTGCTTGAAGAAATTGAAGATGTACTCGGTATTGAATCATACCCTGTAACGTGGCCAATTGGCATGGGGAAACGATTCCAAGGAACGTATGACCGTTTTTCAAAACAAATTGAAGTATACCAAGGAAACAAAGAGTCATATTTTGCAGACTTTGACGGTGAAAATATCGACGATGAAATTAAAAAACACGTCGATGAAATGTATTTACCAGGCTTAGTGGATGATTTATCTCTATTAGACGAAGCAGGTAATGATTTTTCAATTGAAAAAGTAAAGCAAGGCCTGTTAACACCTGTTTTCTTCGGAAGTGCGATTGCAAACTTTGGTGTACAGTCTTTCTTTAATTCATTTTTACAATTAACATCACCGCCGCAGCCTCGTGAATCAACGAATGGCACCGTTCAGCCTACGGATGAAAACTTCTCAGGTTTCATCTTTAAAATTCAAGCGAACATGAACCCAGCTCACCGCGACCGCATTGCGTTCGTACGCGTATGTTCAGGGAAATTCGAGCGTGGAATGAACGTGACGTTAGCAAGAACGAACCGTAAAATGAAGCTAGCTCAGTCTCATCAGTTCTTGGCATCAAGCCGTGAAACAGTAGACACAGCGTATCCAGGGGATATCATTGGCTTGTATGACTCGGGTACGTATCAGATTGGCGATACCATTGTAGGAGAGGGAAAAGTATTCGAATTTGATGCTCTTCCAAAGTTCCCGCCTGAACTGTTTGTAAAAGTTCGTGCGAAAAATGCCATGAAATCTAAGCACTTTGAAAAAGGGATTAATCAGCTTGTACAAGAAGGAGCCGTACAGCTTTACCGTACGCCGTTCTTTGGAGATTATATTTTAGGAGCAGTCGGTGAACTTCAGTTCCAAGTGTTTGAACACCGTATGAAAGGTGAGTACAACGTCGATCTTGAATTCACGCGCATGTCTCATAACATTGCAAAATGGGTAGACAAATCAACAATTGAAGATCGCATGCTAGATTCTCGCGTGATGCTAGTAGAAGATCGTGATAAACATGCCGTTCTTATGTTTGAAAACGATTTTGTATGGCGTTTGTTCCAGGACAAATATCCATCTGTTAAATTCCTAGACCCGTTTAATCTATAAAAGAGTATAAAAAAAAGGAAAACGATACATACTACTTTCATAAGTAGACAGTCGATTTTCCTCCTTTGCTTAAGAGTCAGTATTTACTGGCTCTTTTTTTAGTGAGCCACTGATTTTAAATTTAAAAGAATGACTCCTGCAATGATTAATACGATGCCAAATACCATCGTGAGACTGCCGCTTTCTTTCCAAATGACTACGCCAATCACAGCTGTTACAGCAGTTCCTACACCAGACCAAATGGCATACGCAACGCTGAGTGGAATGTGCTGAAGCGATGTGGAAAGCGCATAGAAAGCAAGACCAAACCCTAATAAAACACCAAGACTAGGCCAAAATTTTGTAAATCCGTTTGATGCTTTTAACATAGATGTACCAAATAACTCTGAACTAATAGCAATCGCTAAAAATAAATAGGCTTTCATCGAAAACCCTCCTCTGTTAATTTCCGAAGTTGTTGTTGAATCTGTTTTTGCATGTCTGGGTCCACGGGTGCGAGCCCAAACATTTGACTGAACCATAATCCGTCAGCTGCTAAGCGCACAATGGTAGCAAGGACTGGATCAATGTCGTCTTGTTCAATGTGCTGCTGCCACTTTTCGTATTGCTTTTGAAAATGCTGCAGGAGTTCAGGATTGGTTGCAATACCTGCAAGTAACCCCGCGCTCATCACTTGTTCACGCTGAAGGTCATGAAGCGTCTCAGCGAGATAAGCCCGGCTCCATTTGCCAGGAGAATCGTCATGTTCAACTTGTACGTTTAGTCCGTCATCATATTTCTTTGTGACTGAATACAGCATTTGCTTAATCAATTCATCTTTTGAAGAGAAGTGATACAACAAACCGCCTTTACTGACGCCGGCTTCTTTTGCTACTTTTTCAAGCGTCAAATTTCCAACGCCGTCACGCTGTACAACCTGCGTAGCTGCAAGCAATATATCATCAAATGTAGACACATGAATTTCCTCCTTTTTGATTTTCCCTAGAATACTTTACCGTCTGGACGGTTTGTTTGGCAATACTTTTATTTCGAATTTCAAAAAAAATTTTTGTGCACACTAAAATATAAAGTATAAAAACAAAAATAAATGAGTAAACAAAGGGTTAATCCCTTTACTATATGAAGAAAAAGGAAAAATAAAGCCTGGGTATATGAAGATAAAAGAAAGGTGTGAAGAAACAGATGAGGGATGTGTATCAAAGTTTTCAAGAATTATCTCAGTGTGAACGAGCCGGAATCGATTACGAAATAGAATGTGTCATTCGCCGGAGGGAAATTGTCGTGCTTGCGATTCATGGAGGAACGATGGAAATTGGGACAGAAGAAGTAGCGGAAAAAATAGCAGAAAAGCTGAATGCAACCGTGTACGTATTTAAAACGCTGAAAACAGAAAATCCGTTTGAATTGCATGTTACGTCTGCAAACTACGATGAAGAAATGGCGCGTCATCTTGTTAAAAAATCAGAAGTCACGATTTCTCTTCACGGTGCCTATAGCCATGTCTGCACGACTTATATCGGAGGAAGAGACGAAGAGTTAGAAAAAGCGGTGCGTCATGCGCTCTCAGGTTTTCCGATCAGTGAAACGCCCGTGCATTTAAAAGGCGTTTCACCTCGAAATATCGCCAACGGCAATCAGCGGCATAAAGGACTGCAGCTTGAAATCACCACTCCGCAGTATGAACAATTATTACAGAATAATCAGCTGTTTAACGAGTATGTGAATGCGGTAGTATCAGCTGTGAACTCAGTGATGTAAAGATAAATTCAACAGCTTCCTGTATATTAGCTGCAATAAAGGCTGCTTGTACGTCAGCCCATTTTTCCCGTGCATGTAATGTGTCGTGCCCAGCTCCTGTTAACACTAAAATACATTGTGCCCCTGCTGCATGGGCCGCTACGAGATCTTTCCACCGGTCGCCAATCACGATGCAGTTAGCCAAATTCAAGCTGTGCTCCTCGGCTGCTTTTAACAGCATGCCTGGCCTTGGTTTGCGGCACGAACAATTGTCCGAATCTTCATGAGGACAAAGGTAAACATCATCAAATCCAAAAGCTAAAAGTTCAGAGAAAAACTGTGATTTCTTTACCTTTCCTTTTGCAATATCGGGCTGATTGGTAAAGGAAAACAGCGGAATGTTTTGTTTCTTTATGTCGATAATCGCTTGCTTTGCTTGGGGGAACAGCTGAAAATCACCTGGATATTGTATTTCATTACTGCCGCCAATGGTTCCGTCTCGGTCTAAAAATATTGCTTCAATCATATTCTTCACCTCTTTTTCTATCATAATATAAAACAGGATTAATTTGGTAAAAACTTTGTTTTTTGAAAAAAATCAAAGAAATATGACTGTCTTTTTACTTCTCATCATATGGATAAGTTAAATAGAAATGGTGAGGAGGGGAAGACAAGTGAACGAAGAATCGTTTTATTCACCATTTATAAGCGAAGAAGGAAAGAAAAAAACAATTGGAGAAATTGAGTTTTCAGATGTGCAGCGCATGATGGAAAAACATTTAGAAGAAGGCTATCAGCTTGAGTTCAAGCGCGAAGTAAGCTCAACGGTCAAACGGAAAATCCCAAATATCATCGCTTCGTTTGCCAATGAAAAAGGAGGGTGGCTTATTTTTGGCGTAGATGAAGACGACCATTCCATTAACCTGCTCGAGCGCAAGGAATATGAGCTGTTTATTAATAATATGCTTAAAGATGTCACCAATCCCATTCCTCGTATCGTTACGCGTTTTTTATCACCTGAAGATCACCCCGGGCAAGGTGTTTTTGTTATTTGGATTCCTGAAGGTCCGAACCCTCCGTACATGTCTTACGGGAAAATTTACAGAAGAATTGGAAGCGGCACATCTCCTGTTACGGAAATCGATGACCGCTATCATTTAGATCGACTCTATCAAAAATCCGAGGATCAAACGCAGCGAATAGAGGACTTTTGCACAAAAGAACTGTCTATCTATAACAGAAAATGGCAGATGCACGGGAAAAGCTATATTCATTACGGGATGTGTAATATGTACGTGCTGCCACTATATGATTTGCATTTAGTTGAACAAATGGAAGAAGAACGGTTAAAGCAATATATTTTAAGCAAGTCTAGCGAACCCAAACACTATTGTTTGGACGAGGAAAGTACGGTGATGCTGCATACACCGTTTGTTAAAGCCTCTTATTCAGCGGAATCCATCATTTTTCGAAGCACAGATGTGATTGATGCGTATGATAAAACAATTGCGTGGGAGCAGTTTTATAACGGATCAGCTAAGTTTCATATTCCTATTCCGTACATGGAAGAATCAAAACAAATTCATGACGTATTAAAGTCAAGGATTTCAAGCTACATCGATGAGACGATTTTTGAGCAGTTTCAATATATAAACGGACCCTTTTTTCTCACATCTTTAATCAGCTGCATCGGCGGATACATCGATTGTATGATGGAATTAAAAGCAGAGCTGGAAGATATGATTATTGTCATTGACTTAGAGAACGTTCGAAACGATGTGCTTTACTTTCCGCATGAGCAATTTCAAACATTTCTGGAAGGAGAAGGGCTCGCCTTTTCAGATAAAAAGCAATACCGATTTAATCGATCATTTAAAACGACAAAATTAGGAGGGAATTTGGAGCTTCTTGCCTACGTTGATTATATCGTGACAGCGTTTGGCCTTTCAAAAAACCAGTCCATTGACTTCCTTAAACACTCGTTAAATCAAGGATAAAATATACAATTTTTTGACAATAACTAAAAAAATGACAAAAGTGAAAAAAAGTATGATAATATCTTTCGTAAGTAATGAGCAAGTAAAGAAGAGAAAGGGGACTCTTTTTTACGGATGCCGTTGCTAGGTAGGGTTAAACATAAGGGGAGAAAAGGCAATGAAAAAAGCGACATCCATACTTCTAATTGTCCTAGCACTGGCTGGGTTAGGAGGAGTATGCGCTGCTTATTACCATCTGGAGCAGCAAAAGCAAACGGAAGAAATGACGTATGAACAGAACTACATAACCGTAAGAAATGCATGAAAAAACCAGCCGATCGGCTGGTTTTTTTGGGTTTCAAGTCATAGTAAGTAAAATAAAGATTTTGCTTGTTCAGTTTTTTTAAATAACTCCAATGATGTATAGACGCAAAATAGAAAGCCAACGCTTGAAAAAACAAAAAACAAGCGGAGAAAAGGGCGTTTTTTTTGAATGCGAAAGTACGTAAAAACAACGAGTGAACATACAAGCAGTACGCTCATAGCAGCAAATCGAATCGCGAGGTCTGCTAAATCATCAACCGTACGCTGAAACAATTTTAGCGTTTCATCGTTCAAATCAGTCTCAGGAATGTTCGTTTTGTCTTGCTGATTTAACACCCCTACATCCCATTTTTCTCGACTATAATCATGAGAAACCGTGTAGTAAAACGGACCAAGCTTTTTTTCATCTGCACCGTCGTCAGCAAGTGCTGAAGCTGGATGCATGAATGCTAGAACAAAAAATAAAAAGCTCCACTTTCTCATTACCAAAGCCTCTTTCTAACTCAGACTATCTCCCATTATAAACCAAAAATTTTTATGTTTCCATCATCCCTCTTTCCTATTTCCATTTCTATATATAAAGTGAAAGGGGGAATAAAAGATGGCAGAAAAAATTCAGCATTCAAGCCAGCTTCGCTTAGTATTAGAACAAGGAATAAAAGAGGATGGAAAACCCGATTTAAAGACCAAATCCTATATGAACATTCAGCCTGGAAGTTCTGCAGATGCACTCATTACAGCAAGCGAAACCATTGCCAGCCTGCAGTCGCTGCCGCTTGTTGAAATCAACGAAGTTGTCACGTTTTCACTTTTAAAATAAGAAAAGAGGTAGAGTATGAAAACTTTAACGATGCAGTTTTTAAATGAGTCACAAAAAGCAGTAAGTCTATCGATTGAATCACCAAAAGATACGTTAGACGCAGCAGCCATTGCAGCAGCAATGAACGCGCTGATCGCAAGCGATGTCTTTACTTCAAGCGGCGGAGCGCTCGTTGGCAGAAAAGGCGCCCAAATTGTCGAGCGAAATGTAACCGAATTTACGATTTAAAAATGAAAGTCCTTCCACTTCGGTGCGAAGGGCTTTTTTAAAAGGAGAGAGGAAGATGACAGAGTGGTTTACGCTTATCTCAGACGTTGGTTTTCCCGTTGTGGTGACGCTTTATTTACTTCACCGAATTGAAGCCAAGCTCGATACAGTTGTGCTATCCATTCAGCATTTAACCGACGAAGTAAAAAAGTGATTATGACAATTGTAAGGCAGTTGTCATGGAAAAGTTGACGGATTTGACACCTCACACTACAATTAGTAGTGTGAGGTGTCAAATATGAAAATTGAAAAATTCAAATTTAATGAAACCGGCCTTAATCGCTTTTTTGGCCCGCTGGAAGCAAAAATTATGACGGCTTTATGGGACGGAAGTGAAATGTCCATTAAAGATGTGCAGCACGTGCTGGAGAAAGAAAAAGCAGTGAACTTCAACACCGTTATGACCGTTATGAATCGATTGGTGGAAAAAGGCGTGTTGCAAAAGCGTTTAAAAGGACGTACGTCGATGTATCAGCCGATTCTTTCTAAAGAGGAATTTATCGACGCTCAGTCGAAAGAGTTAACGCACGAATTGATCGACGAATTTGGCTCGCTTGCTGTTACTCATATGCTTGATGCGTTAGAAGAGGTCGATGATTCACTGTTAAGCATGCTCGAATCAAAAGTCAAACAGTTAAAAAAGGATGAATAATCAATGAATCAAGGAATACTAAAGCGTTCTAAGCTTATTTTTAACCTGTGCTTTTTTATTGCCGTGACGTTGCTTATGCAAATGGGCATGTATGTGCTGCATTTGCTGTTTGGATGGAATTTATCGTTTAACTTAATTTTACTTTGTAACAAAGTAGCCCACTTTTTCGGCTTGTTTTTTATTGAATACATGCTGAATGCGGTTATTTTTCATACGATGTTTGTACTGTTCATTAAAGCTGTAAAGCAAGTGATTCAAATGCGGAAAGTCCGTAAAATGATTACGAAGCTGCGAAATGAAACAACAACGGCTCGCCTGCAAAAAGCGTACGGAAAGAATGTAACAGTTTTAACAACAGATCAGCCTATTGCATTAACAATGGGGTTGTTTACACCGCACATCGTTCTGTCTACCGGATTGCTCTCAGTGCTTGATGAAAATGAACTAGAAGCTGTTGTTTACCATGAGCAGTCACACGTTGCAAACAAAGATCCGCTCAAAACATTTTTACTCAGCACGCTTGCTTCTGCATTATGGTATATTCCGTTTATTAAATGGAGCCATAAACGTTTCAAAGTCATGCGTGAAGTGCTGGCTGATCAAGATGCCATTGTGAAAAATGGCACATCTGCTCACATCGGCAGCGCCCTTTTAAAAATGGTTAAAACGGGACAGACAAGTCTTTCGTGTGCGCACGTATCGTTTGCTGATACGTCGGTTAATTATCGCATTCAATATATTTTAAATCCGGAAACGAAAATGCCGATGCAGCCTCCTGTTATTTTAACGCTGACGTCGCTATACGTGTTTTTTATTTTGTGCGCGCTAATTTTTACAGCTCTAACAGCTTTGTAAATTTGTAAGAGAGAAAGAAAAGAAGGAGATGAGATTGTGTCAAAAGCAAAGAAAAAGAAAAAAGTAACGCCCAATCAGCAAACGTCCTCGAGCAAGTGGATTTTTTGGGTGATTGGAATTATTGCGGTCTGTATTTTAGGGTTAATCGTCCTTTCTAATATGTCAAAGGGCGGAGGAGATGAAAAGGCCGCTCTTACATATGATAATCAGCCGTATCTTGGAAAAGAGTCAGCTCCGGTAGAAGTAGTAGAGTTTGGAGATTACAAATGCCCGGCTTGTAAAAACTTCACGGAATCCTTTTTCCCGCTGATTCAAAAAGATTATGTAGATACAGGCAAAGTCAAATTCTACTTTATGAACTATGCGTTTATCAACAATGACTCCTCTCGTGCAGCAGAGTTTGCCGAGACGGTATACAAAGAGCTTGGGAACGATACATTTTGGAAATTCCATGAACTTCTTTATAAAAAGCAAAACGCAGCGGATGAAAAGAAAGATGTCTTAACGGAATCTTACTTAGAAGATACGCTGAAAGAAGTATCTAGCGATGCCGATGCGAAAAAAGTAGCGAGTGCTTTTAAAGACGGAAAAGGAAAAAATGCGTTTGATCAAGATATGAAGACAGCCAATGATTTAGGCATCACAGGTACACCCACCATTTATGTAGGCGGCAAAAAATTCGAAGGAAAAACAATCGATGACTTTGATCAAATGGTCAAAGATGCGGCTAAGGAGAACAAATAATGAACAAGTCTTTGGTTTTCGGGTGGATTACAGCGCTTATCGCGATGCTTGGAAGCTTGACGTTTAGTGAAGTTCTTCACTTTATCCCGTGTGAACTTTGCTGGTATCAGCGAATTTTAATGTATCCGCTCGCGATTGTGCTAGGTGTAGCCGTGTACCGGAATGATACGTTCATCTACAAATACGTTCTGCCGTTTTCTGTGATTGGTATGGCGCTTTCAGGCTATCATTATTGCCTGCAGAAGATACCGGCTCTTAAAGCATTTGAAACGTGTACAAGCGGTGTTCCTTGCTCAGGTCAATATATTAACTGGCTTGGATTTATCACCATTCCTTTTTTAGCGTTTATCGCGTTTACTATCATTACAATTATGATGCTTGTTCTTCGCAAGCAGACGAAAAAAGCTTAACCTCCGGGTTAAGCTTTTTTGTATGAAAACAAAAAAAGTCCCGCTTACAAGAAGCGGGTGCAAATAGGGTACATCTATGAAAAATGATGAAATTGTTTTGACAAGAACAGTATATAAAAGAAAAGTGAAAAAACGGTGAAAAGAGAAAAGCTTTTTTGAAAAACAAGGAGAAAAATATGTTTTTCTTATAAAAAAAGCCCCGCTCACAAAAAGCGGGGAATAAATAGGGGTCATTTATGAAAAATGATGAAATTGCTTTGACAAACTTAGTATACAAAAGAAAAGTGAAAAAACGGTGAAAAGATGGAAGCTTTTAGAAAAAATAAAAAAAGACCTGTTTTTGGGAAACAGGTCACTAGAAAGGGAGTAAAACTATAAAAAATATGCTAATTGGCTTTACACATACTATCTTACCGCCCAATAGTGAAAAAACAGTGAAAAGAAACATCAAACAAAAAAAGACCTGCTCTGGGGAAGCAGGTCTTCACAAAGGAGTAAAACTATGAAAAAAATATGCTAATTGGCTTCGCAAGTACTATCCTATACCTTTATGGTGAAAAAATGATGAAAAGAGAAACTGAATATAAAAAAAGACCTGCTCTGGGGAAGCAGATCTTCAAAAGGAGTAAAACTATGAAAAAAATATGCTAATTGGCTTCGCAAATACTATCCTATACCTTTATGGTGAAAAAATGATGAAAAGAGAAACGGGATATAAAAAAAGACCTGCTCTGGGGAAGCAGATCTTCAAAAGGAGTAAAACTATGAAAAAAATATGCTAATTGGCTTCGCAAGTACTATCCTATACCTNGGATATAAAAAAAGACCTGCTCTGGGGAAGCAGATCTTCAAAAGGAGTAAAACTATGAAAAAAATATGCTAATTGGCTTCGCAAGTACTATCCTATACCTTTATGGTGAAAAGATAGTGAAAACGATATTAGGATATAGCTCCTATTTTTCCATATTATAGATTCATTTCTCTTTAATAGGGTATACGTTCATTAGAATCGATATAAACTTAAAGAGCTGCCAGGGAGGTATATATATGGAAAAGAAACACGAAGCAACTGCAAATCAGCGCGTGGTTCATCGCACTCGAAATAGCTGGTCAGGCTTTTTGTTTGGCGTAGGGTTAGTTGCTTTTATTGATGAAGCAGTGTTTCATCAGCTGCTTCATTGGCATCATTTTTATGATAAATCCACAACGGCCGCTGGTTTAGTGTCGGACGGTTTGTTTCATGCGTTCAGCTGGTTTGCTACAATTGCATCACTTTTTATGGTGGCAGATCTAAGGCGCCGAGGCGGCTGGTGGGTGAAAAGGTGGCTAGGAGGAGTATTGCTTGGAGCCGGAGCGTTTCAGCTTTATGACGGGACCGTGCAGCACAAGCTTATGGGACTTCATCAAATCCGGTACGGAGTGAAGATCGCACCTTACGACATTACGTGGAATGTACTTGCATGTTTGATGCTGCTTATTGGCATCATGTTAACATGGTTTACACGTAAACAAGGTGCACATCATGATTAAATATGAAGTATTATCTCAGCTTTTATTAGCCCTGCCTTTTGTCGCTGCCTTTTTTTTATACATGTGGGCTGTAGCTTCTTCGAATGCAACGTATAGAAAATGGTCATTATATAGGACGTCCAGCTGGACACTTGGTATTTTATGCGCCATATTTTCTGTAGCCGGACCGCTCGCAGCCCGTGCTCATATGGACTTTACTGCGCATATGACGGGGCATTTGCTTTTAGGTATGCTAGCTCCGCTTTTAATGGCGTTAGGAGCACCTCTTACGCTGCTGCTTCGCACGCTTCCGGTTCATGCAGCCAGAAAAGTGTCAAAACTTTTAAAAGGACGGTTTGTTCGGTTCATCAGCAGCCCAGTGACAGCTTCTGTTCTTAACGTAGGAGGACTTTGGATTCTTTATACAACAAGTCTGTATGGCATGATGCATCACTCTTTTTTCGTGCATGTCGCTGTACATATTCACGTGTTTTTAGCCGGCTATTTATTCACCGTATCGATGATTTCAATCGATCCTTCGCCGCATCAAAAAACTTTTACGCACCGAGCGTCCGTATTGGTTGTTGCTCTTGCCGCTCACGGTATTTTATCAAAATATGTGTATGCTCACCCGCCTATGCACGTCTCGGCGGAAGGGGCGCAGCAAGGGGCTATGCTGATGTATTACGGAGGCGATTTAATCGACTTATGTTTAATTGTGCTTCTTTGTTATGAATGGTTTAAGCGGGTTCAAAAAGTATCTCTTATATAAAAAACGCGCAGAAAGCATGGTGCTTTCTGCGCGTTTTTTTAGTGAATGTTTCGTTTTTTAAAGCGTCCTCCGCGGACTTCGGTAATATCTGCAACGGCTAAAAAGGCAGTAGGGTCAAAATCTTCAACAATGGTTTTTAGCTTTGATTCTTCAAGGCGCGTAATGATGCAGAAAATCACTTTTTTATCATCGCCCGTATAAGCACCTTCACCGTGCAAATAGGTAACGCCTCGACCTAGACGCGCATTAATCGCATCGCCGATGTCATCAGAATGATCACTAATAATCCAAGCTGATTTTGATTCTTCCAATCCTTCTACAACCGTATCAATGGCTTTAGCTGCAATGATGTACGCAAGGATGGAATACATGGCGCGGTCCCAAGTGAACACAAATCCCGCTGCTCCTAAAATGAAGAAGTTGAAAAACATCACAATTTCTCCCACGGAAAACGGAATTTTTTTACTGATTAAAATGGCAAGTATCTCCGTGCCGTCAAGCGCTCCGCCGTAGCGAATTACGAGTCCAATTCCAATTCCGAGAATAATCCCTCCAAAAACGGTAGCAAGAAGAACGTCTGCGGTAAACGCGGGGACTTCATGAAACATAGAAGTTAAGATGGATACAACCAGTATGCCAAAAATAGTGGAAATGGCAAATGTTTTTCCCATTTGCTTGTACCCGATAAATACAAACGGAAGATTTAGTACAAAAAGAAAGATTCCTAGATTTACGCCAGTAATATGCGAAAGCATGATGGAAATACCGGTAATTCCTCCGTCGACAACGTGGTTTGGAACAAGGAAAATCTCAAGTCCTGTGGCCATGAGCAGGGCACCGATCGCAATAGCGATGGCCCTTCCAAATACCTGTCCCTTGGACAGCTTTCGGTGCTGAATTTTCGCTTTTTCGAGTTCTGTCATTTGCATGTCTCCTTTGATGTCTCCTATGTATTTCTCACTTTAGAAAAGTGAAACTATCTTTAATTATACCTTACTATGCACAATTAGTGGGGATAGACGGCTTAATTACTTGTTTCACCATATAAAAAAAGCCTGCTTCAGAGTCATAAGCAGGCTTTTTAAGGAGTAAAACGATGAAAAAAGATAGTTGGCTTCACGGCTTTAACTATATAGAAACTTGATGAAAAAACAGTGAAAATGCCGGCATGTGCGCCAAGAAAATCGGGGATACTAGTTAAAAAAGCCAAAAGGAGATGACGAAATGAGCGTGTGGATGATGTATAATCACTTGGTGCATTCGCAAACCTTTTTAAGCAGCGTATTAATTAGCGGTATTCTTCTTGTCAGCGGAGGATTTGTGTACGGCAGAATAATGAGCAAAAAGTGAACCTAATATTGCCACGGATAGGTTATTAATGGAAGATGCTCAATAGCTGCTTGGTTAATGTTATACTTGCTCCATAAGCTTAGCGTGGAGGTGTCAGCATGAGCAAGCATCATGATCTAACAGCATCATACGGAGAATCGTTAGTGACGTGTGAACATCAGTTTGAAGCTAGCTATTACTATCATCAAGTGCGCGAACAGTGCATGAATCACATTCATGAAATAAGCAAAGCGGTAGATGAATTCACCGTTGATTTTACAGATGAAAGTTTGAAAATATTAGAGCTTCTTTACTATGATCTAGAAGACAGCAATTGCTTTGAGTATTTTTCGATGACAAAAGAAGAATTCGAAGAGTGTATGGGCGTATACTTTGGTGAGGTGGTTACGTCTACTATTGACGAAGCGCGCTGGGTTGTGAAAGAATATCCGCTTATGGAAAACAAGTATGTGACCGGAATTGAAAAAGGGAATCTTTCACTCATGTTTCCCCACGGCTTTTTTAACCATAAAGAGCGTCATCCAGAGTGCGTTTTTACTCTTTATCATTTATATAAACAGCTGCAAAAATAGGAAAAAGGTGAACTTACGTTCACCTTTTTTATTGTCCCAGCTTTATGGGAATATAAATATCCATTTCATATGTATCACTATATAAATTGCTGTGTATAGCTGTATTTACAATTTCAAGAGCAGGACCTTCAATCATGCTGTAAGGAGAGTTCGGCAGCCATTCATTCCAGATGCTGTTGTACGTCGACCCGAGCGATGTAATGAGACCTCTGTGTTTAAACTGCAGGTATGTAAACGAAGGAAACGTATGAACGCTCATACCATTTGGAATACAAGCCGTATCAGCCACTTCTGTCCCTGCAATATAAAAATAATTTTCTTTTTTCGGAGCCATGCAAATGCCTGTAATCATATGAGGTTCTTTTGAAGAGCTAATCATTTCTTTTTCTTTAAGTATTTGCTTCAAAAGATTCTCTTTTTGATACTCTCCGTTTTTTGCTATGCCTATCACTGAAAATCCTTCTTTATATACAACTTTACCTTGCATAATCCACCTCGAATTTTTCAAGCTCTAGCTTTTATTCTATCAATCATAAATTACTTTACCGTGATTGTAACATAATCTTAAGTAGATATCGATGCAGAAAATGGAACATGAGCAAAGCTTCAAACACATGCTTAAGTTGCTCTATTTATTACATAAAAACAGCGCGGGAATTCGCGCGCTGTTTTTGCTGATGCAACACTTTATTTATATAACGTTTAGGAAGAGTAAATCCGGGAAACTCCTTAATATAAGTCAAAATGGCAGCTAAACCAGTAGTCGTCCTGCACATTCTTTGTGTTTGAAGCAACAATATGCTCATGACCTTGTTCATCCGTGGCAATCCAATTATAGTTGATATCCATTTTAATCGGATACATATTGCCTTTTTTAAACAAAATAACGGGGGGAGTTACTTCAACAAACTCGTTTAGTTTTTTAACAACATTTTCTTTACAGCGAATTAGCTCCATGTCTTTTTCTCCTTCGGTGTTATTGCACAATCATATTTTTTGCGTTGTGCACAATATATAATTTAAAATAACAAAGGTAAGTTTAGCACATTTTACAAAAAATAGAGAAATAAAAAGGAGCGATATCGATGAATGAACAAATTTTATTAGCAGAACGCCCAAAAGGAATGCCAACAAAAGATACATTTAAATACGAAAAAATTGAAATGCCTACAGCAAAAGAAGGCGAGGTACTTGTTCAAACACTGTATCTTTCTGTTGATCCGTATATGAGAGGACGCATGAACGATACAAAATCATATGTTCCTCCATTTGAGCTAAACGCACCGCTTGCAGGCGGCATTGTAGCACGCGTAACGGAATCAAAATCAGATCGCTTTAAAGAAGGCGATATCGTGACGGGTATGCTTCCTTGGAAACGCTATTCAGCTGCAGAAGCAAAAAACTTACAGAAAGTTGATCCAGAGCTAGCGCCAATTACAACGGCTATTGGGGTTCTTGGTATGCCTGGTCTCACAGCTTACTTTGGACTGCTTGAAATTGGTCAGCCAAAAGAAGGCGAAACAGTAGTCGTTTCCGGTGCAGCAGGTGCTGTTGGATCTGTTGTTGGTCAAATCGCTAAAATTAAAGGCGCACGTGTTGTCGGCATCGCAGGTTCTGAAGATAAAATTGCTTATTTAAAAGATGAGCTCGGATTTGATGAAGTGATTAATTATAAAAAAGGAAATGTAAAAGAAGCATTGAAAGAAGCGTGTCCTAATGGCGTTGATGTTTACTTTGAAAACGTCGGTGGAGAGATTTCAGATGCAGTTGTTAGCTTATTAAATAAATTTGCGCGCATTCCGCTTTGCGGCCAAATTTCACTGTATAACTTAGAAAAACAAGACGTTGGGCCACGTGTTCAAACACCTTTATTAATTAACAGTGCGTTAATGAAAGGCTTTATCGTAGCCGACTATGCAGACAAATTCCCTGAAGGCATTAAGCAGTTAGGCGAATGGGTGCAGCAAGGGAAAATCAAGTACAGCGAAAACGTTGTAGAAGGTTTTGAAAATGTACCTGAAGCGTTCCTTGGTTTATTTGAAGGAGCAAACTTAGGAAAACAACTTGTAAAAGTAGCAGAATAAGCGTAAAAACCGTGCGGGATCATTCCCGCACGGTTTTTTTACATGGTTGAAGCCGTTTGTTGTTTCGCTTCTTCTTCCATATGTTCACCAGTTCGTTCGATTGGCGAGCGTTTGTGATAGCGTCCAAGCAGTCCTGTCATGATGAAGATACCGATTAACGAATAAAGAACTTGAACTACGCCGAATACCACCGTTGCAGAGCCTACAATCAACACATCTGTCAAAAGCATTGTTTTACCTGGATTAATGCCAAATCGTTTATCAAGAAACACGCATAGCATGTTGATGCCGCCAAGAGAAGAGCCGTGGCGAAACAAAAAGATTAGTCCAATGCCGACAATAATGCCGCCCAAAACCGCGGCTACAAGCGGATGCGGAAGCGCAAATGAAAAGTTGGCAGCTAATAAATCTGACATCACTGACATCAGGCTAACGCTGATGAAGCTTTTTATCGTAAATTGCAGTCCAATTTGTGTAAGAGCCATAAAATAAAACGGTAGATTGATAATAAAGAACAATACCCCAAATGAAATACCGGTTAAATGCTGCAGCACGATGCCAAGTCCTGCCGTTCCGCCAATAACGAGGTTAGAAGCGGTTAAAAATTGAATTCCGATGGCAACGCATAAGCAGCCAAAGGTAATCCATCCCCATTGTTTTACGTGATTCATATCTCCATCCCCTTTTGTATATTTATACAATACTTTCGATAGAAAACACCGTCTTTTAATTCACAAAATCTATTTTACTATATATCTTTTCAAAAAAAAGCACTTTTGTGAGAGAATCTAACACAAGATAAAAAGTTAGATAATTCAGATTTATTAAGTTGTTTTGGGGCAAATTAATGATAAATCGATATGTTTCTAAAAAAAGATTAAAAAGAAAGAATGAAAAAAACGGATTTTGGAAAATGTATAAACAAATATTTGGATAATGGTTAAAAAAAGGGAGAAAACATTAGTTAAAACGAACTATTTAACTTTACATTTAAAATATTATTCGTCTTTATATTGATTTTTTGTGTATTTAAGGTAATATATAACATTATTAGAATGAAAATATGTAGAGATGGATGTGAATGCGAAATGAATAAGAAATTATCAGCGTTGACAGGGGTGGCTGTACTTGCTTTTTCACTGACGGCATGTGCCCCTCAACAGGAAAAAGAAGCGTCTGCTGAGAAAAAAGAACCCACTCAACACCTAGCTGATCAGCAAATCATGGCGGACGCTTGGTATCAAACATCCGGCGAAATGAAAGCTTTGTATTACCAAGGTTACAATACGGGAAAGCTGCGTTTAGATGAGGCGCTTGCAAAAAGTACCGATAAAAAGCCTGCCATTATTTTGGATTTAGATGAGACTGTGCTTGATAATAGTCCATTTCAAGCATCAGCAATCAAAACCGGCAAAGGATTTCCTTATAAGTGGGATGAGTGGGTGCAAGCAGCAAAAGCGAAAGCAGTACCAGGTGCTGTTGATTTCTTGACGTATGCGGATCAAAAAGGCGTAGATATTTACTATATTTCGGGCCGTACAACTTCTCAGCTTGAGGCAACAATTAAAAACTTAAAGAATTTACATATTCCTCAAGCAACCAAAGACCATGTGCTATTAACGGGTCCAAAAGATGAAGGAAAAGAAACGCGCCGTCAAAAAGTAGCGACAAATCATAATGTAGTTCTGCTGTTTGGTGATAACTTATCTGATTTTAGCGGCTTTGATAAAAAGTCCATTACTGATCGAAATAAGCTTGTAGAGGAGCAAAAAGAAGCGTTTGGCCAAAAGCTAATCGTATTTCCAAATCCAATGTATGGAGATTGGGAAGGAGCTATTTATAACTACGACTACTCAATTTCGGACAAACAAAAAGATAAGCTTCGCCGCGAACAGCTTCAGTATTTCAATTGAAAAATAGGTTGAAACATAACGAAATCGCTCCAATCAAAAGGCGAACAAATTGGATACATGAGCTGAACCGCTTGTTACACCGCTGTTGATTTCCGTACAAGACTTCGCTTTCCGCGGGCGGCCGATGAGCCTCCTCGTCGCTTTTCTCCTGCGGGGTCTCATCTATTCCGCTTTTCCCGCAGGAGTCTTCGTCTCGCCCTCCAATCAACAGCTGGTAGAATGAAACCTATGTTCACCATCACAATAAAAAATCCGAACGAGGTTGATTCTTCATTAAGAATCAACCTCGTTTGGATTTCTCTTCAACTCACATATTGTTGTCCCAGCTTCTTTTAATCTTTTTACTATACCCTATTTAAACGATAGCTTGTCCAAATGATCCTGCCTTTTAAGAAAGAAGCCAAGGAGCATAAGGAGCTTGCTTCCACTCGTGTTTTAACATGCCATAAATCACAAGGTCATGGTAGTGATCATATAGGTATTCACCTTCTCTGCAAATGCCTTCTTCTGTAAAACCTAGGCGCGCAGGGATGGCTTTACTTTTTTCGTTATTAACGCCGCAGCGTATTTCGACTCGGTGAAGGTTTAGCGTATTAAATGCATAGTTCAGGCATCCGTGTACGGCTCTTGTCATAATACCTTTTCCTTGAAAATCATGTCCAATCCAATAGCCGAGACTTGTACTTTTGTTTCCCCAATTAATTCCGTGAAAACCAATCATCCCGGCGATTTCTCCGTAGTACCGAATGATGGCCTGGAATCCTTGGTTATTATAATATTGAGCTCTCCATTCAGGGATGAGTTCATCATAGTCAGCAATACTTTGCATGCTATCTACCCATGGGAGCCATTCTTTTAGGTAAGGTCTTGACTCGTTAATAAGAGAAAGCAAGGGGAAAGCGTCAGTTGATTCAATCAAATGCAAACTAACTTCGTCATCAATTTTGTATTCAAACATACGAAAGCCTCCTGTGATGATGGGCCTGCTGAGATAAGCGTAACGTGTAGGCAGTTCTAACATCTAGTTTTTCTTTATTCTACCACAAGTAACAGAAGGGAGAACGAGGAAGTTTAGGCTAAAAGTAAATAACGCATAAAGTCGATAGGATTTTAATGATTAAAAAAATTAATAATTGAAAGCACTTTTATCAATATTTTTACAGAAAAGAAGCATATACAGTGATACAATGGAAGAAGAGATAAGGCGTTGTAAGTATACATACTTTCTAACAAACATGATATTGGATTGATAAAAGCAGGTGGTAAAAACATGGATGTACAACTATTAATAACGGTATTTGCACTCGGGTTTTTCGGGTCATTTTTAGCAGGTATGCTTGGAATTGGAGGATCAGTTGTTTTGTATCCGCTGCTGCTATTTGTTCCGCCTCTTGTAGGAGTGGGAATGTTCAGCGCGCACGAAGTAGCTGGTATAGGAGCCGTGCAGTCGCTGTTTGCGTCTGTTTCAGGAGCTCTTGCTTACAAAAAGGGCGGCTATTTGAATAAACCGTTAATTTTATATATGGGTATCAGCGTCTTAGTTGGCAGTCTCATTGGTTCAACGCTATCAAACTCGTTTTCAGAAGGAATGATCAATTTCATTTACGGCGTGATGGCAACAATTGCTGCAGGATTAATGTTTATGCCTAAAAAAAATAATCCAGCGGCCGATTCATTCGAAGTGACGTTTTCAAAACCTTTGGCAGCAGCTCTGGCGTTTTTAGTTGGAATTTGCGGGGGGATTGTTGGAGCAGGAGGCGCATTTTTACTTGTTCCTATTATGATTACCGTGTTAAAAATTCCTGTGCGCGTAACGATTGCAAGCTCATTAGCCGTGACGTTTATTTCGTCTATGGGAACAACATTCGGTAAAGTAATGACGCATCAAGTCCTTTTGCTTCCGGCGCTTATGATTATTGGAGCAAGCTTACTAGCAGCTCCGATCGGCGCTTTTGTCGGGCAAAAGACGAAGGTAGCTTCGCTGCAAGTTATCTTAGCGATCGTTATTACGGCGACTTCGCTGAAAATATGGTTTGATTTACTAATGAAATCTATTCATTAAAAAAAGCTGCCTTTTTAAGGACAGCTTTTTTTATTTTGTTGTTGATGACACAAGGTGAGCGACTAAAATATAGCGTTCAGGTGCTGAACCAACGTAATTAAACGGATAACAGGTGCTGACGGTTAAAGTGGCTCTAGGCTTCGGCACAATAACAGTCCGGTCATCCGCATCAACGATTCGTACTTTGTTCACTTTGTATGTGAAGGTGCCTGCTGCCGTGTTCACCACGAGCGAATCGCCTTCACCCACGTCGCCAAGCTTACGAAAAACCGTATCGCGATGTCCTGATAGAACAGAATTGTCGTTTTGACCAGGCAGCACACTTCCTGCAAAATGACCCACGCCTTTTTCTAATTCATCTTCGTTCGTACCGTGATAAATCGGCAGCTTAGCGTTTAATTTAGGGATATATAATTCTCCCATTAAATCACCGATTTTCGGCTGTTTCGGGTAAGACACATTTGACACTTTCGGCTTTTTTTCCGAGCTGGCAGTACGAGAGTGTACCGTTTTTTTAGCTTCAACAGAAGAAGCTTCAGCAGAAGAGTCTGCTGTTGAAGAATCCTTGCTTTTAGAAACTGAAGCTGCGGCTGGTTCTTCTGTATCCATTGTTTTAAATGCCAAATAGCCTCTTGCAAATTTATAGGCGTTTGTGGTCGTAAACCAAAGACCAAAGCAAATGACGGCGGCTAAAAGGGAAAGAACAATCAACCGCTTTTTGCGATTGATTGTTCTTCTTGTTTTTCTTGGTTCCATTTTATGCGCGTCTCACTTTGCGGAAAAGAACAAAGCCAGCGGCTACAAGCACTAATCCAATTAATGTATTTGTTACATAATTAGAAGCCGTTTCCGGAAGTTTTCCGCCTTTAACGGTTTTTTGTATAGCGCCATTCGTTTGTTTCTTTACCGGTTCTTGCTTCTTTTCTACTGCTGGTTTTTGCGCTTGAGCTGGTTTTGCTACAGCTTCAGCAGATTTTTCTACTTCTTTTCCTGTGTCTGTGATGATATCAGAATTAAACATATCGCCTGTGATCACCATGTCTGCTAAAAATTTACCGTCTGTTGTATAAAGAGAAATTTTTAGACTTGCATTTTTTAATTCTTCTAAGTTTATTAAATCAGTAAGAGAAAGCGGTCTTTCATTTCCGCCTTGTACAAGTGAAAACTTAGCGTCTAAATGGAAGATTGATAGCATTTCTTTATAAATAGACATTAATTCAGCGATTTGATCAGCAGATAATTCTGTTGCTGTATCAAAATCTTCGAATGCCGCTAAGCGCTCGCCTAATTGATCTAAGCGGTTAAGCGTTGCTTCATTTGAAAGCTCATCTTCTAACGATGTAAAATGTGCTTCAATTCGATTTAACTCTTCTGAAGTTAAGCCTAATTCAGACTGCATAAACGATAGTAAGCTGCTTAAATCTTCTTCGCTTAATTCATCATCGTAAGAAGCGTCTTCTTCGTCATATGACTCATCATCTTCATACCAGTCGTCGCCCTCTAGATAGAAGTCAACATCTTCGTATAAATCATCTAGATACACATAATCTTCTAAGCTTTGGCCGTTCTCTTTTAATAACGCATTTAAGCTTGTTTTGTCTAAGTCAAAATCTGCATACACATCTTGCACGTTATGTAAGTCAGCTGCAATTGGTTCACCTAAAAATTCTTCTAAATCTGCGATTGTATCGTAGTTTTCAAGACTATCGTCATACAGTGAAAGTGAATATTCAACGTCGTCTTTGGTTACTTCAAAGCCTCGCGTTTGGCTTACCGATTTTAAATACTTGTTGAAATCTGCGTCAAATGTTGACGCTGCTGCGAATGAAGACGTTGGAAATACGCCAACAAACAGCAGAAATGATAATAGTATTGCCCCCAGTTTTTTCATCAATTTTCTCCTTTTTTTTACGTTTTCTACAAGATTATATAGGAAGAGTTATAAATTTACAATATATACTTATATTATATATACCTTGAATATAGTGGTAATTCAAGGGATTTATAGAACTATATATTTTGAGAAAACCGTATGAAAGGGAGCGGAAAGCCCTAGGTAGAAAAAGGAGGAAATAAAGAAAAAGGTTTATATTTTTTTTGACAAAGGCAGAAATATAAAAAAATATCAAAAAAGAACAGCACTTAGAAGCTGTTCTTTTTGAAATGATATGTAAGCCTTAGCATAGATAGTTGAAATTCGATACCGTTCCGCTTTAGAAAAAGGTGGTTACGAGTTATGATTTTAGTAAGGATAGTGAAGAAAAGTGAGAGCGCGGTTTTGTCAGCTCTATTTTGATTCCTTTTAGCCTTAAACGTTCTACAAACTGTTTGCGTTTTTTTCGCTTTTCATGCGGGGATTGATTCATATTTGCCTCATCCTCCATATTTAGTCAAGTAGCTAACATATCATTATCATAATCAAAAGATGACGGTTACACAATAAACATTCTCAAATATTCACAAAGATTTAAAATTTGTTACATTGATAGTGTACATGTACCCCATTCTCTTTTTTTATAACATCTCAATGTGCTGTTTTTAAATTGAAGTTTTGTAAATCCTGTCGCAGGCTAAAAAACGGGCTGACTTTTATGTTTTGATTCACTGTGCTTAAAAGCTATACTAGTAGTGCGTATAGAAAAGAGTAAACCGAATTTTTACCTCTCATCTATTCGTATACAAAAAAGAAAGAGGGATTTTGATGAAAACAGAACAGCAGTATTTTGAAGAAGGAAAATCAATTCAAACATATATGAACGACATGAGTACATTAAAAGAGGAAAGTTTAGCTGTTTATGAACAATTTCAGCTTCCTAAAGATGGACTGGCTGACAAATTAAAGGCTCACAAGCTTCACTTCTTAGCGATTACTGAAGATTGGTGCGGAGATGCGATGATGATTAACCCAATCATTCGTAAAGTAGCTGAAGCTGCCGGTATTGATGTGCGCGTTGCACTGCGAGATGCAGACACCGAATTAATTGACCGTCACTTAACAAACGGAGGACGTGCCATTCCGATTATTTTAATTTTTAATAATGAAGGGACGTTACTTGGGAAGTGGGGCCCCCGTGCTCCCGAAGTTCAGCAAATCGTCGATGAGCTTCGTGCCACGCTTCCTTCCAAAGAAGATCCTTCGTTTGAAGAAAAACAAAAAGAAGTCTTTTCTTCGTTACGAACAAGATATAAAGAAGAACCGGCTCTTTGGTCGTATGTTTATAACAGCTTTAAAGAAACGGTATTAGCTGTTGTGAAATAACTTAAAAGAAAGCAAGATAAAATGAAGCATTCATTTTATCTTGCTTTTTTTCTGGTTATTGCAACAAGATCGTTTGTCTATCACTTTAATGGAAAGGCAGCCCTTATGAATGTTAGTATTCAAAACGCGCACTTTTAATTGAAAAAACGCACAAAATTCTAAAAATAAAAATATTTTTTATTCAAAACGCGTACTTTTTAACTTGATGATGATATAATAACAAATAATAAATGAAGAAGGAGGACGCGTGAATGAATGGAAAAGCTTTCGGCTAGTACTTTTAAGCAGCATTTTTAAAGTTCAAAATGAATTTTATTTTTTAAATTTAATGAAAGCGCTTAATAATTCACTTCTCAGAAAATATAGAAGAAAGGTGTTAGATACATGAATAACTTACATAGAAAAATGGGAACGTTTTCTCTCATGATGGTCGGTCTTGGATCTATTATTGGATCAGGATGGCTGTTTGGGGCATGGAGAGCTGCTCAAATTGCAGGCCCCGCAGCAATTGCTTCTTGGATTATTGGAATGGTTGTTATTTTATTTATAGCTCTTTCTTACAGTGAACTAGGATCGATGTTTCCAGAAGCAGGGGGTATGGTTAAGTATACTCAGTACTCGCACGGCTCATTTCTTGGCTTTATTGCGGCTTGGGCAAACTGGATTGCAATCGTATCGGTTATTCCTGTTGAAGCCGTTGCTTCTGTTCAGTATATGAGTTCATGGCCGTGGGAGTGGGCGAAATGGACAGGCAGTTTAGTAGAAAACGGGATTCTTACCGGAAAAGGTTTAGCTATTGCCACAGGACTATTAATCATTTATTTTCTTCTAAATTACTGGACCGTCGGCTTATTTTCGAAAGCTAATTCACTTATTACCGTGTTCAAGATTGTAATACCAGGGCTTACAATTGGTGCTCTTTTATTCGCAGGGTTTCACGGAGGAAACTTTTCATCTACGGGAGGCGTTGCTCCAAATGGATGGGCAAGCGTTTTGACAGCTGTTGCTACGTCTGGGATTGTGTTTGCTTTTAACGGTTTTCAAAGCCCTATTAATATGGCGGGAGAAGCAAAAAATCCAGGTCGCTCTATTCCGATTGCAGTAGTAGGCTCAATTTTAATTGCAACCGTGATCTATGTATTGCTTCAAATTGCGTTTATTGGAGCGGTAAATCCTTCAGAAATCGTAAAAGGATGGAGCCATCTTAACTTTAATTCGCCGTTTGCGGATCTAGCGATTGCGTTAAATATTAACTGGCTTGTTATTGTGTTATATGCCGATGCTTTTGTATCGCCATCAGGAACAGGTATCACGTATACAGCTACCACGTCACGCATGATTTATGGTATGGAAAAAAATAAATATTTGCCGAATATACTGGGACGAGTTCATCCGCTTTATGGAGTTCCTCGTCAAGCCATGTTTTTTAATCTATTTGTCTCATTCATCTTTTTATTTTTATTTAGAGGCTGGGGAATTTTAGCCGAAATTATTTCTGTAGCTACGTTAATTTCATATCTTACTGGTCCTATCACAGCTATGACGTTAAGAAAAACGGGGACCGATCTTTATAGACCTTTACGTATAAAAGGGTTAAATGTAATAGCGCCTCTTGGCTTCATCTTTGCTTCACTTACTCTTTACTGGGCAAGATGGCCGTTAACTGGACAGGTATTATTTATTATTTTAATAGGGTTACCGATTTATTTTTCCTACCAAGCAAAATCAAAATGGAAAGGCTTTGGTCAAAACTTCCGAGCCGGCGTTTGGATGATTGTCTACTTATTATGTATGATGACAATCTCTTGGATAGGAAGTGAAAAATTCGGGGGACTCAATATTATTAAATACGGCTGGGATATGGGTCTTATTGCAATTGTTTCACTATTCTTTTATGCTTGGGCACTTAAAAGCGGATACAAAACCGAGTATTTAAAAGAAGCCATCGACGTTAATAATGAAATGAAAGCAGCGGAAGCACAGACTGCCTCAGCTAAAGAACAGATCATAGAAAAACAAATTAAATAAGTAGTAAAAATGAGGCTGGGACAAAAGTATTTCAGTTGAAGTCAAATGCGAACTATTAATTATTTTTTGATTGGTAGTTCGTGTTTTTTTGTTGTTATGTTGAATAAAGATTTTATGTGTATAGATAGCTGGTTCTAGCAGTTAATTGGAGGGCAAGGCGAAGACTCCTGCGGGAAAAGCGGAATAGGTGAGACCCCGCAGAAGCGCAAGCGACGAGGAGGCTCACTGGCCGCCCGCGGAAAGCGAAGCCTTGCACGGAAATCAACTGCGGTGTAACAAGCAGTCCAGCTTATGTATCCAATTTGTTTGTTTTTAGATTAGATTGATTTAGTTATGTGTCAGCCTCTTCTTTTGTGGATGAATTTTATTTTTTTGAATACTAGATAGTAAAAAATGCTATAATGGTGGGCAAAATCATGCAGGGGGAGAACGACTTATGGATATCGTATCAATCACTTCTTTTTTAGGCGTAGCCGCTTTGCTTACGGTTATGCCTGGACCTGATAACTTATTTGTTTTAGCACAAAGCATATCAAACGGTAAATATGCAGGAATCTCGACTTCATTAGGGCTTTGTACGGGCTTGCTTGGTCATATAGCTGCAGCAACATTGGGTCTATCGGCTGTTATCTATCAATCGGCTTTAGCGTTTGCTATTGTAAAATACGCTGGAGCAGCTTATTTATTATATCTGGCTTATAAGACGTTTACAGCAAAAGATTCCGCTCTCGCTGTTGAAAACAAAGAAGCGGTTGAGTACAAGGTGCTATATAAAAAAGGAGTGATTATGAATCTGCTAAATCCAAAAGTTTCGCTTTTTTTTCTTGCTCTTTTACCTCAGTTTGTTAATCATTCAACCGGACACGCCACACAGCAAATGCTCGTTTACGGCGCCGTATTTTTAGTTCAAGCGCTGATTATTTTTACGTTAATTAGTCTATTTGCAGGGAAAGTAGGGGAGTTTTTGCGAAAATCTCCGGCGCTGTCTAAGCGGCTTAATCTCGTGCAAGGCTCTATCTTTACGCTTATTGGCTTAAAAATCGCTTTTAGTGAGAAATAGCAGAAGATAAGACGGCGAACCTGCTTTTTATCTCTATTAAAAGGCGTTGACATAAGTTAGTTAAAGGGAGATCCGAACGATAAATCCAATTCGTTCGGATTTTTTTATGTCTATGGTAAAAGCAGGTTTCATGTATGCAGTTGCTTCTAGCTGGTGATTGGAGGGCAAGGGGAAGGCTCTTGCGGAAAGCGAATTCTTGCACGGAAATCAACAGCGGTGTAATGAGATTCACGCTAGCTCATTTATCCGTCTTTATTTTGTGCTTTAAAACAGCGGAGAATACCTAGCGAAATCCTGCTTTCTTGTGTGAGTTTTTTTGAATGTTTTAAGGGGACGAACCCTTCTTGTCCAATCACATATATATATAGAATGAGAGATAACACATCAGGCAAAGCCGGTGTTAATCACAAGTTCTTTCATATTATGATTGAAAGGAAAGGTTCACATGAAAAAAGTATGGCTAGATGCAGGACACGGCGGTACAGATTCAGGCGCTTTAGGAAATAATTTGCGTGAAAAAGATATTACGCTGCAGCTTGTACTACACGCGCGGGCGTATTTAGAACATAACTATTCCGTAGATGTTCAAGTAACCCGTTCAACCGATGTGTTTGTTTCATTATCAGATCGAGCGAACCGGGCTAATGCATGGGGAGCGGATATTTTTGTTTCTATGCACATTAATGCTGGAGAAGGTACTGGATTTGAAACGTATCGGTATCCATCACAAGAGGGAAGTCAATCTTCTCTTTTACAAAAAGAGCTGCACACGGAGATTTTACCAACCATGCGCAAATTTGGGACGATTGCAGATCGCGGCTTAAAAACGGCTAATTACGCTGTACTGCGTGAAACAAATATGCCAGCTGTTTTATCAGAAAACTTGTTTATCGATACGACAGCCGATGCTGAAAAATTAAAAAACGCGACGTTTCTTCGAGAAGTGGGCGAAGCACACGCGCGTGGAATTGCTAAGTATTTAAACTTACCTTCTAATGGAGTTACATTCTATACCATTCAATCTGGAGATACATTTTATAGCATTGCAAAGAAGTATAATATCACCGTTCAGCAGCTGCAGGATGCAAATCCTGGCGTAGATCCTGCAAAACTGCAAATTGGTCAGCAAATTGTTCTTCCTGTCACTACGTATACTGTACAAGCAGGAGATACGTTTTATAGCATTGCGAAAAAATATAGCATGACCGTTCAGCAGCTGCAGGATGCAAATCCTGGCGTAGATCCTGCAAAATTACAAATTGGCCAGCAAATTATCATTCCAGCTGTTTAATATCTGCAAATAAAAAAGATGACACGCTGCCGTGTCATCTTTTTTATTTATTGAACTAATCTTACAAGCATATGGGCAAGGTGATGCTGCTGTTCTTTGTCTCCAACCTTCCACAGTTCGTGAAGCAGGTTTTCCTCTCGATTGCGCGGCTCTTCATGTTTGGCAAGGTAATCAGCTACTTTTTGAGCTGTTTTAGCAAGCTGTTCTTCATTCATCCCTAACTTTTCGCCTTTTGAGACCTTGTCCCCTAGATAACTTTTGAATCCTTCGAAGCTAGAGAGAATATCCTCTTTTTTCTCCTCGCTCATAGAATTAATTGCTCCTTCAACTTTTGCTGAATGATTTGTTTCTACAGAATTACTCATAGTTTTTTTCTCCTCTCATGGTTATATTTGGGTGTTAGAAAGCATATTCCCTGAGGATTCAGTAAATAAACGTCCAAATGTGTTATTTTTACATTATGGCGTTTTACAAGGACTTAAAAAGGTGAGGTCAACCGAGATTTTATCAACCAATAGTAAAATGACAAAAAAGACTTTGAATAAAGAAATCAAAGTCTTTTACTAATTTTTATTTTATACTGAAGCATCATACCTGGGGCGTAGGAGTAGGCGGGGCATAGCCTTCCTTATATTTATCATCGATTTCTTGGCGAATGTCTTCGATGCTTTTGCCTTTGCTGTAGTCTACTACAGCTTGAGCCGCTATTTCTAAACAGACGCCGCATTTTGTTCCGTGATCATCCCACGTCACTGCCCCGTTTTCTTTGTTTTCGAAGATAAAACAGTCGTAGTTGTTTTGATGATTAGCTTCTTCTCCACATCCGCAGTAGCAAGGAATGTTTTCTAGTAAGGTTTGATGCTTAGCAGCGGCTGCATAAATAAGCTGCATGTCTTCGGGCTTGTCACTTAGAAAAGAGGGAAGAGTTTCACTATTTTTTGTTTCTTCTCGCTTATCACCTAATGTGTGCTGCTGATGTTCTTTATGTTGTGTTGCTTCTGTACGTTTGCCGCCTGAACTTTCTTTACTTTCGTTTCCGCAGCCGGAGACCATGCTTGCTGCAAGAACAACTGTTATGACCTTTGATTTTATCATCAAAATGTTCATCCTTTCTTCAATTAAAGCTAGACAATAATATGTAGACCTATCATGTTAAACAGGCATCATTCGTCTTTGAAGTCATTCATCAACTTTCTGCAAAATAATTTTCCGATACATACCTTTCAACATGACGCTTGAATTCTCCTTCAAGATAAGCTGATCTCGGCTTGCTTCAAACACATGTTCAAAAGAGAGTCCAATATCCGTTCCTAGTAATTTTACGAAAGGGCGGAATATTTTTTTAGGAAAAGCCGCTGATTTCTTTTTAGTTTCAAATTTATCAAAAATCAGGATAGTTCCCTTAGGCTTTACTACTCTTGTCATTTCTTTTAAAGCTTGCTCCGCATCAGGTACTACGCTAAGAATTAAGCTTGCTACAACTACATCAAACGAAAAAGAGTCGAATGTTAGCTGCTGAGCGTCCATTTGGTGGAAGGTTATAGATGGATTTTTGTATTTATCTTTTGCTTTTTGAAGCATTTCACTGGAATAGTCGATGGCTGTTACATTTACTTCATGAGGAATAAAAGCTAAATCTGCACCCGTTCCAACACCTACAAATAAAATGCGCTGTTCAGATGAAAAGTGGACGTCTTGAAAGACTTTTTTTCTGGCTCGATAAAACATCCCGTTATTAAAAAACGCATCATAAAAAGGAGCCCAACACTTATAAATAAATTGATTCCAGCGGTTATTCACGTAAACCCTCCTAGAAAATAAGCTTTCCAACGCCTGCTGGAAAGCTTATGGATTACATTTAATTTTTCATTTTGAGTAAGCGAAGACTGTTTAAAATAACAAGTAGCGCTGCTCCTGTATCGCTTAAGACGGCAATCCATAGAGTAAGCCACCCTGGGAAGATAAAGGCTAAGGCGATGACTTTAACAATAATAGAAAACCAAATGTTTTGTTTGATGACAGCTAATGCTTTGCGGCTTAGCTTCATCGTATGAGGAAGCTTTTCTAAATTGTCTGCCATGAGAACAATATCAGCTGTTTCCATGGCCGTATCAGTACCAGCACCGCCCATTGCAATGCCGAGATCAGCAGTTGCGAGGGCAGGGGCGTCATTAATTCCATCTCCAACCATAGCCGTTTGATACCCTTCATGTTGAAGCTGCTGTATGGCTTTCACTTTGTCTTCAGGCAGCAAATCAGCGAAATAGCGGTCTATCCGAGACTGAGAAGCAATCATTTTAGCTGTTCCTTCGTTATCACCAGTCAACATCACAATTTGCTGCATACCGTTTTGTTTGAGGCTTTCTAAAGCAGATACGGTTGTATGTCTGATGGTATCAGCTACGCTAATAATACCTAGAACACTTTTAGCTGTTCCGACAATAATAATCGTTTTACCTTCGTTTTGAAGCTTTTCAATATGAGACCAGCAGTGGGATAGAGGTGTTTCTAAATCTGAGAATAATTTTGCATTACCTGCGTAATAAACCGTTTCTTGAATTGTTGCCTGCACGCCTTTTCCTGTAAGGATTTTAAAATTTGATCCTTGTAAAGAACCGACTTTTTTCTCCTCTGCATAATCCACGATAGCACGGGCAATGGGGTGATTCGAATAGTCTTCAAGCGTTTTTGTTATCGCTAAAAGCTGATTTTCTTCAGCAGCAAGGGAAACGACCTCTGAAACAGCTGGTTTGCCTTCTGTCAGCGTTCCTGTTTTATCAAAAGCAATTGCATTGATTGCACCAGCTTTTTCTAAAAACGTCCCGCCTTTAATGAGCACGCCATTTTTCGCCGCGTTTCCAATCGCAGATACAATGGCGACGGGAGTAGAAATGACTAGCGCACATGGACAAGCCACAACTAATAATTCAAGCCCCTTGTAAAACCAGTCACTCCATGCACCATCAAAAAGGGGAGGGATGACCATAATGAATAAAGCTAAAATAAAGACGATAGGCGTGTAAATGGTTGCAAATTTATCAACAAATGCTTGAGTAGGCGCTTTTTTCTCCTGTGCTTCTTCCACTAAATGAATAATTTTAGAAATCGTCGTATCTTCCACTAGCTTTGTTACCTTAATTTCTAACGATCCGCTTTCGTTAATGGTGCCTGCATAAACCGTATCACCGATTACTTTATCAACTGGAATAGATTCGCCTGTAATAGGAGCTTGGTTGATACTGGATTCGCCGTTTATAATTTCACCATCTAGCGGAATTCGGTCTCCTGGCTTTACGACAATCACAGTGCCGATTGAAATATCTTCCGCTGCTTTTTTAATCAGCTGGCCGTTTTCTTTCACCCATGCTTCAGAAGGAGCTAAGTCCATCAAACCTCGTATCGAGTTTCTTGTTTGTTCAATCGACCTTGTTTGCAGAGCAACACCTAAAGCAAATAGCCAAACGACCGTAGCACCTTCAAGCCATTCCCCAATAACAGCTGCTCCAAGTGCTGCAACGGTCATTAAAACATTCATGTCTAAAGAACGGCTTTTAATTCCGTAATAAGCACTTTTAGCCGGCTTATATCCGCTGACAATCATGGCAATAGCGTAGAGTACAGTTGTCATATAAGAAGCAACTCCTGTATGAGAACCGATAAAACCTAATGCGATGAAAATACCCGAAAAAACAATCGGTCCATTTTGCCCTTTATGGTGCCGCGACTCAGCAGACTGCCTGCTGCTGGTTACTAAAGTAGCGGTATACCCAGCTTTAGATACTTCTTTAATAATGTCCTCCGCTTCGTTATCGTGCTCAATTTGTGCTTTTCCCGTTGAAAAGTTAACGCGTACATCTTTGACAGCAGGAACTGTTTTTAAATGATTCACAATCGTGTTCGCACAAGCCGCGCAGTCCATTCCTTCAATCAAATACGTTTTCATTTTTTTATTTGATTGGATAGCCTCAATGTTAAACCCTAGTTTTTCTACTGAGCTTGGAATGAGTGACAAAGCTGACTCACTTGCAGCCGCTACCTGGAGCTTCCCTGTATTATAGTTGAGGGTTACGTGTTGAATATCGTTTAATGTTTTTAAACTTTTTTCAATCGTCGCGGCGCAGGAAGGGCAATCCATTCCATATACGCGGTATTCAGCCCTTTCTTCTATGTCACTGTCGCCTGGTACTATATCGTGATCACTGCAGCAAGAATGCTGGCCTTTGTCGGTTGTTAACGCAACCGTATCTGAACAGCAGCTGTGACTGTGTTCATGACTCTTTGTGCCACAGGAAGAAGGCTCTTCAGTAGAAGCGGCTTCTGAAGAAGAGGAGCAGCAGGTCTTGCTTTCAATTTCTGTTGAAGAAGATCCGCTGCAGCAGCTTCCGGTATGCTGATGATTTTTTTTATCTTCGTGTTTCATTGTGTCCCACTCCCTATACGGTAAAAAAAACTTAAATGGTTACGTCTTCTTTTTTAGCAAACATGATATCAATTACTTGTTTAATATGTGCATCTCTTAAAGAATAAAAAGCTAACTTTCCTTCTTTGCGATAATTGGCAATTCCTATATTACGCAGCAGTCTTAAGTGATGAGAAGCAGTCGCAACTGTAGAGCCTACAATATTGGCTACGTCACATACACATAATTCCTCGCCTTTATACAGAGCCAAGACAATTTTAAGCCTCGTTTCATCTCCTAACGCTTTGAACAGGGCAGAAGCCCCTTGAACAGCTTCGGCATCGATGGCAGGCTTAATACGATTTACTTTTTCTTCATTAAAACAATAAATATCACAGCGGTCTTTTGGCATGATTTCCTCCTTCATTCAAATGTTCAAATGATTGTTTGTTTATAATATATGTCAATTTTTAAAAATGTTCAAACATTTATTGAGTATTCGGAATTTTTTTCTGAGCAAAACATAAATATAGGAAGAATAAATATGGAGAGTATGCCTATTAGTGTATGTACTCTGTACTAAATGGTGCGGGCGAAAAGAGAATGACTTTACATGCAGAACAAAACAAAAAGCCACCCCTGTAGGTAGCCTTTTAATGATTTTAAAAATGATAGAAATAATGAAATATAGCTTAGACTTTGTTTACTTAATTAGTGTTTTAATCGGTTAAATAATAAATCTGCTGCATTATTTAACACCTTGTCCGATTCTTTTAATCGTTTGTCTGAGTTTTCTAAATAGGATTGAGCAGATAATACAACATCTAACGGATCCTTGACATTCTTCTTCTCGGTACATACTAAATGCCCTACACCATTTTTCCAATGAATCGTGCACTTAAAATTTACAAATGTATCCTCGCTCGTTCTCAAACGCAAATGCCTGATGATGGGGTTAGATGAGGAGTGCTGTGACAGCATCCAGATTGCTTGTTTCCGGTCGTCTTTATGAATAATGCTCCACAGACTGGAGACTGAAGAAAAATAAGAATGTGCTTGACTAGAAAAATGAAGGATTTCACCTTCTTGATTTAATTGAAAGTAAGGAATGGGGATCCATTTAAGTATGTTACTTTCCATCATGCACCTCTCCCAACTTAAGTAATCTCTTTTACCATATCACAATTACCTAATATTTGTATGATTTTTATTATTTTCCCCATGCTTTTCCCCGGTTTAAGCTGTAAAACCTAAAGAACTATTCAGTTTAAAACACTTGAAAAAAGAACGTATGTTCGATAAACTGAAAATTAAAGGAGCGAATTCTATGCGACAGCTACTTCAAGAAAGCTACTCTTCAAAACGACCTGTTGAAATTATTTATATGGACGATAAAGGATGTTTGACACAGCGATTTATTATTGTGTATAAAATTTATCCTCAGAGCGTAAAAGCTTGGTGCTTACTAAGGAACGAGAAGCGAACGTTTAAAATAGAGAATATCCTTTCATGCGGATTCAGCAATAAAAGGAAAAGCAGTTTTAGGCAGAAAGCTCACTCAATTTAAGAGGGGCTTTTCATATCATTTCCTCTTATGGCGTGTGAGTTATTTTCATACACTATATCCACCAGAAAGGGGAATGAACATGACATTAAACCAAGGAAATAAAACTAAACACATCGCTAAAGGAAGAACGGAAAAAGCTGATATGACAATGCAGGGTGAGAAAAAACAGCATGAAGCACAAAGTACCTCTTTGTCTCATAACAATTGTCGGGCAAACCTTGATGGAGATTAATCTAAAAAAGGAAAGCTTTCGTTTCCGAAGCTTTCTTTTTTGGTGTATATCGCATTTTTAAGTTAACTTGTATTTTTCTGAGCCAATCATAATATAGTTTCTCGCTTCACGTGTTCATACTAAGCTATCTCGCTTCCTTCACTTTTAGAATCATTTTTCTGACGCTTGTGCAACATTAGTTCTAATGTATTACTCATAAGCGAACCTCAGTTTTAACGGGAAAGAAAAGGGGAATTGAAAATAAAAATTCTGCGTTTCTTCATTATAATAAGAAAAAACGATCTGTTTACTAGTATTTAAATCTTTCGAAAAATCAAAATAAATAATGATTGATTTCGTCACTTTATTGTGGTTTCATAATAAAGTGTAAAAAGACCATTTTTCTTTCAGAGAGAAATGAGATAGAGTGCTTCTGTGTTGATTCTTTCTTTTGAATATAGTATACATACAGGGGTATAGAAATTAATTGGGAGGAAAACATGGCGATACTATATATGAGCATAGGTATTTTACTTTTATTAATTTGTTACAGTTTTTATAAACGCTATGTGCCGGTGCAGGGAATAAAAAAAGTGACGACCGCCGACTGTGCTTCTACAACGATTTCGTATGTAGATGTTCGTCATTTTCATGAAATGAAACAAAACCCCTGTCAAAAAGCAATCCATATTCCGCTTCCTTATTTAGAGAGACAGCATGAGGAAATTCCATATAAAGAAGTGGTCGTAATTGTTCCTGACAGCATTTCCCGAAATTTAAGCATTCGGCAGCTCAAAAAACATGGGTATCAGGTCAAGGGATACATGTGTGCGGAAAGATGTGTGTAATAAAAAGAACAGCAAATGACCCTTTATAAGGTTTCCTTTTGGAAATCTGTGATATATAAGCTGAAAGATACCTGTGTCAAAACGGGTATCTTTTTTTGTTATGAAGATGAGAAGGGGGCAGGGAACGGTTTCTTTTGGTTCAACAGCTACTGAGTCTTTTAGCGTATTTTCATGACAAAAGGTTTGAAAAATCCCTTTTGTGGTAAAAAAAAACGTAGTTCTCCTAGTGCATAGACAGAGGTTTAATAGGCAGTTATAATTTAGGCAATTACATAAAAGGGGAGTAAGCTAAGGAAGGTGAATAGATGTGCGAAAGATAAAGCGGTTGCTATTTCTGTTCATTTGTATAGCGGTTGTAATTGTTGCGTATGAGATGATTCGATATCCGATTGAAAACAATGCTGCAAGTGTGCAGCAGCATTTGCGAAATTGGGAGCATAAAGAAAGTATTGATGGTTCTGCAAAGATTACGCTGCAAGATTTTAAACGGGTTGATCACTCTAATACATACATAGCCTTATTCTCCATACCTGGTGATAAAGAAGGAATGGCCGTATTGAAGCAAGGATGGAACAAACGCCTGCGTATTGAAGTCAGTACCAAAATGAGCAATTTAGTGGATTATGATGATATCCATACAAATAAAGGGACATATGCTCTGTTTACAGGAACAAATAGAAGTAAACAAATTGAGCGAGTAAAGGCGGCTTTGGTGCACGATACATATACAATTGATGCCGCGGTCCCAAAAAGTGATTATTTTGTGCTGTATGAAAAGATACCGAGTCATATTAAGCATCCGTTTCCAGCAACGACAACGCTGCTGGATAAAGCAGGGGATGATATCACCGTTAAAGAATTTATGGATCAGGAGCTGCGTGAATAACACGCAGCTTTTTTCTATAATAAAAGCTTTTTAAAAAAATTCACGTTTTGTTCATATTTTCGAAAGAAAGAATTTTAAGCAAAAAAATCAAATATTTGCTACAAAGTAAAGGGGAATTAACGGGCAAAATAAGTTTCATACAGGGCGTCACATTTTCTTTGAAAATTTGTCACAAAATATTCAATTATGTCGATGTGTATTGATATATCAATGTTGAAGCAAACATACAAAGCTAATTTTGCAGTTATTCCTAAAGAAATAGTTAAGAAATGGGAGCTGAATCCTTTTATTTACATTTATTCATACCAAATTATGTGATAGAATATCGCAAGGTTGAAGCACTCTAACCCCATTGGTACAGTCACTATATTAGAATATTTTTAATATAAAAAAATAAAGCAAAAGGGACGAAAAAAATGTCATTTTGTATTACAATAGTAGTGGCCTACAAATAAGGGGGAAGAGAGTCTGTATAAAAATGTCGTTATCTAGCGAAAGATAGCGCATTTTGAATGTTCATCAATATAGGCTTCGCATCATGTGTTGTTAGAAAGGAGAGTTTTAAGTGAAACCAAAAAAAGGATTTTGGAAGCTAGTAGGTTTACTATCTGCGCTTTCACTAGTATTTTTGAGCGGTTGTTCAAAGCTTGCTGTATTGAACCCGCAAGGTCCTGTTGCAAAAACGCAATCTGATTTAATCATTTGGTCTATGTGGATGATGTTGATCGTGGTTGTTGTCGTATTTGCTATTTTTATATTTGTTCTTGTCAAATATCGTGAAAAACCTGAAAACATGGACTATGAGCCACCTGAGCAAGAAGGTAACTTAAAGATGGAGGTTATTTGGACAGCATTCCCAATCATCATCTTAATTCTATTAGCAGTGCCAACTGTTAAAGCGATCTATTCTGCAGAAGAAGTACCGGCAGAATCAAAGGATAAAGATCCAATCGTGATTCACGTTACATCTGCAAACTGGAAATGGATTTTCAGTTATCCGGAACAAAATATTGAGACGGTTAACTACGTAAACATTCCAGCGGATACGCCAGTGAAATTTGAGTTAACAGCTCAAGGGCCTATGAACTCATTCTGGGTACCAGAACTTGGCGGACAAAAATATTCGATGAACAACATGTCAATGCCATTATACTTAGAAGCTGATAAGCCTGGTTCTTATATGGGACGTAGTGCTAACTTCTCTGGTGAACATTTCACTCAAATGCAGTTCGAAGTTCAAGCTCAAACGGACAAAGACTTCAAAGAGTGGGTTAGTGACGTAAAAGGTACAGCTGGTAAATTGACTGAAAAGAAATATGATCAAATCCTAAGCCCAGGCGTTGTTGGTCGTCAAACTTACAACGGTACACATTTAAAATGGATTGACCATGCGAAAGATGTATACATTCCTGGCAAAGAGCTAGAACGTGGTACAGGACATGATCACAGCAAGATGAAAGAAGACGAAAAAACGAGTAATGAAGAAATGGAAAACATGGATCACTCAAATCATGAATAACATTCATTTATTACACTAAATAACGTAATGATTGGGGGAAGACATAATGAAGCTAGATGAATTTTTCGTCACTGGCGAACCTATGATTTACGCTGCTGATGCAGCAATCGCTATGACGGTCATCGGTATCGTTTTTGTCTTAACATATTTCAAGAAATGGAAATGGTTATGGACAGAATGGTTAACAACAGTTGACCATAAAAGACTCGGTGTCATGTACATCCTTTCAGCTGTATTAATGCTTTTCCGCGGCGGAATCGATGGAATCATGATGCGTATGCAGCTTGCATTCCCGGGTATGAACATTTTAGATGAACATCACTACAACGGAGTCTTCACGGCTCACGGTGTTATCATGATCTTATTCATGGCAATGCCATTTATTATCGGACTAATGAACGTAATCGTTCCATTACAAATTGGTGCGCGTGACGTAGCATATCCGTTCTTAAACGCAATTAGTTTCTGGACATTCTTTATGGGAGCAATGCTATTTAACCTTTCTTTCGTAATCGGAGGAGCTCCTGATGCAGGTTGGACAAGTTACTTCCCGCTTGCAGGTAAAGAATTCAGTGAAGGTATCGGAAATAACTTCTATGCCGTTTCACTACAGATTGCTGGTGCTGGTACATTAATGACTGGTATCAACTTCTTTGTAACAATCTTAAAAATGCGTGCCCCTGGCATGACAATGATGAAAATGCCAATGTTTACTTGGTCAATCTTCATCACATCAATTATTATTATTTTCGCGTTCCCTGTATTAACAGTAGCGCTTGCACTTATGACACTTGACCGTGTATTCGGAACAGCCTTCTTTACAATGGCTAACGGCGGTCTTCCAATGATGTGGGCTAACTTATTCTGGATTTGGGGTCACCCTGAAGTATATATCGTTATTTTACCGGTATTCGGTGTCTTCTCAGAAGTTATCAGTACACATTCTCGTAAGAACTTATTCGGTTATAAAGCAATGGTTGTATCAATGGTCGGTATCGCATTCTTAAGTTACCTTGTATGGGTGCATCACTTCTTTACAATGGGTAACTCACCGTCAGTTAACTCGTTCTTCTCAATCACAACGATGTTAATCGCCGTACCAACCGGAGTTAAAATCTTTAACTGGCTCTTTACAATGTATAAAGGCCGTATCAAATTTACGACTGCGATGCTTTGGTCATTAGCGTTTATTCCAAACTTCGTAATCGGTGGGGTAACAGGGGTTATGCTTGCGATGGCATCAGCCGATTATCAATATCATAACAGTTACTTCCTAATCGCTCACTTCCACTATGTATTAATCTCTGGTACAGTGTTTGGCTGTTTCGCAGGTTTATACTTCTGGTATCCAAAGATTTTCGGTCACACGTTGAACGAAAAATTAGGAAAAATTTCATTCTGGATTTTTGTTGTTGGATTTAACGTATGTTTCTTCCCACAATTCTTCCTAGGTTTAGACGGTATGACTCGTCGTATGCAAACTTATGCAGACAACCTTGGCTGGAACGGATTAAACTTAGTTTCAACAATCGGTGCATTCTTAATGGGTCTTGGCTTCTTCGTATTAGTAGTTAACTTATTATACAGTGCATGGAAAAACAAACGCGACACTGCAAACGATCCTTGGGATGGCCGTACACTTGAGTGGTGGACTAAATCACCAGTTCAAGCTTACAACTTTGCAGTAATTCCTCATGTGAAAGAGATGGATGCATTCTGGCACATGAAAAAACGTAATGAAACAGAAATTAAAGCAGAAGACTTAAAACCAATTCACTTACCAAGCAACTCTGGTGTGCCGTTTATCTCAGGTATTTTCTGGTTTATCGGTGGATTTGGCTTAGTATTTGAATGGATTCCAATGGCAATCGTTGGATTAGCAGGTATTTTTGCTTGTATGCTTGCTCGTTCATTTGATTATGATCCGGGCTTCTATGTAAAAGTAGATGAAATCAAGAAGGTTGAAGGAATTACAGGGGGTGACAAATAATGGCAGGACATTTAGATAAATCATTGCCGTTAGAATACCAAGAAGAACAAAGTCGCCTGAATATCCTTGGATTCTGGATTTTCTTAGGTGCCGAGATCGCGTTGTTCTCTACGCTGTTCGTAACGTACTTAACGTACCATACGCGCACAGCGGGTGGCCCTACTGCAGAAGAACTGTTCGTTGTTAAAGATTTTATGATCGAAACGCTGTTACTACTATTCAGTAGTTTCACGATGGGAATTGCCATCTTTAAAATGCGTAATAATGATTTAAAAGGACTTTTAGTTTGGTTCGTTATTACGCTTGTGCTTGGTGGAGGATTCCTTTTCTACGAAATTCGTGAGTTTTACATGTACGCAGTTCACGAAGGTGCGACAATGCAAACAAGTGCCTTCTTATCAGGGTTCTTTACACTACTTGGAACGCACGGTCTTCACGTAACAGTCGGTGTATTCTGGGCAATCAGTATTATTATTCAATTAGTAAGACGAGGATTAACACCAGTTACTGCTCGTAAAGTATTTATTATCGGTTTATACTGGCATTTCCTTGATGTTGTATGGATCTTCATCTTCACGCTTGTATACTTGAACGGATTGGTGGGATAAGACATGGAAAATAAACAAGGCCAAAAAGCAGGTTTTCCGCTTAGTCATGTATTTGGGCTTATCCTTTCACTAGCCTTAACATTCGCAGCGCTTGGTTTAGTAGTGCTAGCTGATCTATCAAGAAGCATTACGATGACTCTTATCATGATCCTAGCGTTATTACAAGCAGCAATGCAGCTAGTAATGTTCATGCACATGACTGAAAGTGAAAATGGTAAAGTACAGGTTGCAAATATTCTTTACAGTTTCTTTATTGCACTTTGTATCGTTGTTGGTACACTGTGGATTCTTGCAGCTCACTTTAACCATTAAAAATAAAACCACTTACTTCGGTAAGTGGTTTATTTTTTTTCATTCAGTTTATATTTCAACGTTTGATATTCTCCCGTGGGAACTTTTTTTACTACTTTTCCTTTATCATCGCTATAAATATTTACTTGTTCGTACACTTCAATTCGGTATCCGCCTCTTTTTTCTGTTTTAACATGAACTTCTTTGACTGACATATTTAATTGTTCCGCCTCGTCTTCATCTGCAGAGGTTTCAACAGCTCCTCCATCAAGTGAAAGGTGAGATAAGCTGTCAAACGACTGCTGGGAATTGTTATCAACATAGCTTGTCACGACTAAAATGCCGGCAAAAAACAATACTAAAAAAAGCGTCCGGACTTTCATCTTCATCTTAAAACACCCCCGTAAACTGACAAACCAGCACGACTGCACCTAATATCCAAACGTAAATTGCAAACATTTTTAATGAATGATGCTTTAAATAATTGATCATCCATTTTACCCCTACATAACCAAATAAAGCAGATGAAAGGGTGGCGACGAATAAAAAGAAAACGGAAAGCTGCTCGACTTCACCTGTGACTACATCTTTTAATTGAAGTAACACCGCTCCGCAGATGGCGGGAGTCGACAATAAAAATGAAAAGTAAGCGGCTGTTTCACGGTCTAATTTTCGCATTAACGCAGCTACCATCGTTAAGCCAGAACGAGATACAGCAGGGAATATCGCAGCTGCTTGAAACGAGCCGATAAAAAAGGCATCTCCGTATGAAATATGGTCCATTTTTTTATAGCCATTTTTTACGGAATCACCAAACCATAACAGCAGTCCCGTCACAAGAAATTCCCAGCCGATCGTTAAACCAGATTTCGAAATACTGTCAAAATAGTCCTTGAACAAAAGACCAATCGCAACTGCAGGGATCGTTCCTATCACTAAAAGCCCTGTAAGCTTGCTAAAGGGATGACGAATAATATGCCATAGCTCACGCTTATAAAAGACAAACACAGCAAGCAGAGTGCCTATATGCAGCATCGTATCTAAATACAATCCTGCATCGTCTAAGCCAAATAAGTGGCGCCCTAAATACAAATGCCCCGTGCTGCTTATCGGTAAAAACTCTGTAAGCCCCTGAATGATTCCCAAAATAAATGCTTCAAACCACGACATCTTATCACCTCATACAGCGTGTCCTTATTAGTAGTGTATAGAGTAAGTTCTGAGAACATGACAAAAACATGGAAGTATAGGCATTCATTTAGTGAAATAAATACATAAAAATAGGTCATAGTATAAGAAGAGACGACCATTCTTATCTCCATCTCATCCACAATGGAAAGAGGTGCTAAAAATGATACGAAAATGGGTTGCTGTATGCGTCGTATTCGCTGCTTTTATTTTTCCGCAGGCAGTAAGTGCCGAACAGCCAAAAGTAGAGGTATTTCAAATTGAAAGGGGCAGAGTCGTTCGTTCAACGCTCAAACCTCCCAGTGTTCAAAAAGAAGCCGAAAAAAGTATTGCGTCCATTACTGGTTTATATAAAAAGGCAAGTCCGCTTCCTAAAAAAGGCTATCTTGTTAAAGTACCTCTTGATCCAGCCGTAAAAATTGAAAATAGTGCGGTCAACACGCTGGCAAGTGAAGTTATTTTTGTTCTTGAGCCGAATCAAAAGCCAATCATGATGGTATTTGACAATGAAAATAGAACCTATTTTTTTGAATTTACTCATGATTTAACTCTTCTCAGAAAAGCATTACAGCTATAAGTCATCGAAATGATGGCTTTTTTTTACATAGACAGTTGACAGTTTATTATGATAAATGTAATATATTTAGAAAAGTCAGAAATAATAAGGGGGAGAATTATGTGATAGCTCTACGACCATTCTCCAAAAAAGACTTTAAACAGCTAATGGATTGGATTCCCTCCGAGTCATTTATGGTGCAATGGAGCGGCTCTAGCTTTTCTTTTCCGCTTACTCCTAGACAGTTAAAACACTACATTCGATATGCAAATGAAGATGGTGCTTCTACCTATGCTTTTTCTGTTATAGATGACAATGAACAGCTTATTGGGCATATTTCTCTGGCTCACATTGATTATTATCATAAAACAGGAAGAATTGGCCGAGTGCTGCTTGGTGAAAAGTATAGAGGAAAAGGGCTTTGCTCGCACATGTTTGAAAAAGTGTTAGCTTTCGGTTTTGAAGAACTGGGTCTTCACCGAATTTCGCTCGGCGTCTTTGACTTTAACGAGCGGGCGATTCAGTCCTATGAACGAATTGGCTTTACACGCGAAGGCCTTCTTCGAGATGTCCGGCTTGTAGATGGACAGTACTGGAGCTTAATTGAAATGAGTATGTTAGAAAGTGAATGGGCACAGCGTGATGTGCATCAAAAATCAAGCTAACATCTACTAGTGAAAAGCCAGCTTCCCAACAAGCCGGCTTTTTTGACGTGTGCTTAAATTTCCTCAAGAAGGTATAAATTTTCATTCATTAAGGCATATAGAGAGTAAGTGATGTGTAAAGGAGGCCGTATGAATGAAAAAATACAAAGTAGGCATCTTAGCGGCATGTATGTTGCTTTTAGGAACCGCTGGGTTTGGAATTGTCTATCAGCATCAAACATCTGCTAAAGAGCAGCCTCATTCGTTTAATGTACTCGTTATGGGCGTAGATGAAAGGCCAGGCGATACGGGCCGCTCAGATGTATTAATGGTGGTCAATTTAGATAAAAGCCATAATAAAGCAAAGGTTATGCCGATCCCTAGAGATACGCGCGTGCACATTGATGGAAAAGGAACGGATGAGAAAATTAATCATGCTTATCGATACGGAGGCATTCCTTTAACCGTGCGCACGGTTGAGAATTTTTTAAATATTGACGTTGACTACTATGTGAAAGTAAATATGGAGGGGTTCAAAGATGTAGTCGATGAACTTGGCGGCGTGAACGTGAATAACCCGTTTCCTTTTGTCTTTGATTCATTTATCTTTCCTGAAGGAGAAAATGCGTTGAACGGTGAAAAAGCTCTTGCCTATGTGCGGATGAGACATGAAGACCCAAAAGGTGATTTAGGAAGAAACAATCGCCAGCGTCAAGTGGTGGAAGCTCTATTAGATAAAGGAATGAACATGTCAACGGTGAAAAATATCCCAAGTCTTCTCACGCTCGCAAAAAAGCATATCCAAACGAATATTGATGTCAGCGATGCATTTACGATGTATAACGTCATTAAGAATGGACGGCCTGATTTCGAAACGGTAACGGTAAAAGGAGAAGGGCAAATAGTAGATGGTACATGGTATTATGTTGTAAAACCATCTGAAAAAAAGCAGCTGAGCGCTATGTTTCAACAAACCCATTAATAAAAAAGAGGGCTGAAAAAATTCAGCCCTCTTTTTATTCACCAATTTCTTCTTGACGCTGCAAGCAGGAAATTTGTTTTTTCTCTGGATGGACACCAAATGTATAGCCCCACGTTTGCAATTTATCTAGAATGATTTCGTCTTTTTTAAAGCCAAAGATCATCACTACATCTTGGTTTTCATCTAAAAGCAAATACTTTTCATCTTTGCGCCACATCGTTAAGTTTGACGCATAGAAAAGATTCCAGCCGTTATTCATGCGATGGCCGGTTGCTTGGTTTTTATAGTTGACAATCATATTTCTTCCTCCATTAGTGAATCTTTCTAAAAGTAAAACTTCAAAGAATATTATAAACGTTCTCTTCCTAGAAATCTATTATTTATCCTATTGAGAGGACCTCGCCGTGATGTTTATAAAATACATGTGATAAAATATTTAGTATATAAGGATATATTTGTATAAAATGAAAGTCAATAAGTAAGAAAACGGAGAAAAGAAGGGTCTAAAAGCGTATATAATTGAAAAAAATATAAGTTATCTAGCTTTAAAGACTTAAAAACACGCTTTTCAGACCATGGACATGCTTTTTCAAATTTCTACCTACAAGAAAGAAGACAGAGATGCGAAATGTGTAGGTGAATCTAAATGAGTTTACGGTAAACATGGAGCCCCAAAACGTGATACACGCTAGAAAAGGGGGAAATTCAACGATGTCCAAAAAAGCGCTATGGATTAAAAATGCTTCGCAAGTTGTAACGGCCAAAGAAAATAGAGGTCCTTTAGCTGGAAAAGAAATGAGAAACTTAACGGTGATTGAAAATGGCTCAGTCTGGATAGAAGGAGATCAAATTGTGACCGTAGGTACAACAAAAGAGCTAGAACAAAAATATGAAAGAGAAAGAAATGATGCAACGATTATTGATGCTTCTCACAAAATTGTAACTCCGGGTCTGATTGATCCCCATACACACGCTGTGTACGCTGGATCGCGTGAAGAAGAATTTTATAGGCGATTTGAAAGACCAACTTCTTACTTGGATTTATTAGAAGAAGGTGGAGGTATTCACTCCACTGTCGTTCAAACACAGGAAGAATATGCGTACCGGATTTATCAGCAGAGCTATGAGCGTCTTACGTCTTTTCTAGCTCACGGAGTCACAACTGTAGAAGTGAAAAGCGGATATGGCTTAGAACTAGAAACAGAACTAAAGCAGCTGCAAATCGCTAAAATGCTGAATGATACACACGCAGTTGATGTCATAAGCACCTTCTTAGGAGCACACGTCGTACCTTTAGCATATAAAAGAGATACGCAGAAATACGTCAATTTACTTATTCACGAAATGATTCCTCAAATTTCTTCTTATAAGCTCGCAGCATTTAATGATGCTGTATGTCTTCCAAATGCTTTTTCATTCCAACAATGTCAAGAAATACTCGAAGCCGGGAAAAGCCATGGCATGCTTCCTAAAATACATGCCGACCCCTTTGAATACTGCAGAGGAGCAGAGCTCGCAGCAGAGGTAGGAGCGATATCAGCAGATTATCTTTTGTATGCTTCTGATGAAGGATTAAAGAAACTGGCTGAAAAACGGATCGTAGCCACACTTTTACCGGGGAATTCCTTATTTGTTGGAATGAAATGGCCAGATGCTAGAAAAATGATCGATTTAGGCGTTCCGGTTACTCTTTCTACAGACTGCAATCCAGGTTCATCTCCAACGACTTCACAGCAATTTGTGATGAACCTGGCATGTATGAATATGAACATGAGTCCTGAAGAAGTGCTTGTAGCCACAACTATTAACGCAGCTCATGCTATTAATCAAGGAGATAAGATTGGGAGTATTGAAGCCGGAAAACAGGCTGACTTAGCGATTTTTAATGTCTCTAGTTATCGAACCCTTCAGTATCAGTATGGCTTAAATCATATTGATAGCGTAGTGAAAAAAGGAGAAGTAGTTGTAGAAAACGGAAAAGTTTTGTAAAACAAGTTTATAGAAAAAGAGAAAAGGGTAAAGAATAGAGAATTTGTCACACATGCAAAGGCAGGGAATTTAGATATGATTACAAAACAAAATGTTATTCCATTACTAAAAGAAGCTTGCCCATCTTTTGAGCCAAGCGAAGAAGTGGACCTCAACGATAAAGAAGAGCTGCAGCATGAATTAAGCCGAGTTGCGGGTCATTTAATCTCTCTAGAATATAACGGCCAGCTTCAGCGTGAACCGGACGTATTTGAAGCGATTGAACAGCTGTATGTAGAAGGTGAAGCTGATGTGAAAGAAGCTGTTACAACGGGACTCTTTCAAGCAATGCATGAAATGATTATAGATCAGCAAATTAGTCCAGAAGAAATTGGAATGCTATTAAAACCTCACTCACTGAAGTGGTGGAAAACGATTGACCATTTTAGCGAAAACAGTGGTGAACAGTAAGGAAAAAGAACGTCATGGAAACATGATGTCCGTGACGTTCTTTTCTTTTACTGTTCTTTTTTCAGCTGTCTCTCCAAAATAAAAGGGCCAAACGGAATAACCGACATAAGAAATGCAAATAAAGAGCGGCCGATTGACCATTTATGCGCGAATTTTACATGAACGACTGCAAAAGCATACAGCACAAAAAGTGCACCGTGTGCTGCGCCTACAACTGATACAGCTTCTGGTATGCCTGCTGCATATTTTAGGGGCATAGCAATGCCAAGCAGCAGTAAAAATGAAATTCCTTCTAAAATTCCTACTAAACGCAGGCGACCGATTGGTGATGTAAGAACCATGTTTTCTCCTCCCGTAACGACGGAATAAATTTCTGTATCAATGACAAAAATGTACCATAGCGGGCTCTTCATATACAAGCATCATTTGTATCTGTCACAAAAAAGTCGAAAACGCTTTAATTTGCTCTATAGAAGTGTTTGGTTTAAAAAACTGACATACTCTTGTGATGCAAGGGATAAAAGAGCACACTACGTGTTGACAAGTTATTTTAATTATTTTATATGTATAGTATCGAAAACGTATGAGAGGATTTTTTACCATGACAAACCGAAAACAGCAGAGAGAGAAAATTTTAGATGCTGCTTTTGAAGTGTTCGGATCCAAAGGCTACTATGAAGCAAAAATGATTGATATTGCTAAACTAGCCGGTGTATCTAAAGGAACGCTTTACTTGTACTTTTCGTCTAAAGAGTCGCTTTATATCGCTGTGAACAATCGTTCGTTTGATGAGTTTTTGTATCATGCAAAGCGAAGAACGGATGAATGCCAAACGTTTCATGAAAAGCTGTATTCAATTGCGAAGCATCATCTGCTCTTTTTTTACGAAACTAAAAAATATCCCGACTCTTTTTGGCAAGCCCCTCACCAAATGCCAGAGATGATGGGTCGTCTTCATCAATTTTTTGAGGATTATCACGGGCTTGTTGCTAAATTGATTGAAGAGCAGAAAATAAAAAATGCTTTTTTACATTCAAAAGCGTTTTGCAGCATGTTAAATGGGTATAGGATGGATATCGTTTCCGATGATGATATAACAGAAGAAGATATCATGAACTATGCGGAGTTCATTGTGAACTTATACATTGAAGGCTGCCATTTTGAGACCCAAAAATGACTTGTCGGTACTGGTTGATAATGGAGGGATATGATGAATACCAGCAGCACAGTAATTAATTTTTCATATTTTCAAGAACAAACCGTTACCAAGGTTAACACAGACAATACCCTGCCGTTTTCTCTTGGATTTAGTAAAGGTGGACTTGTGGCAGAATGTCCATGGAGACTAAAAAACAAACGCAGCATCTTGCTTGGTCAAGCGGACTGGAAATCACTACATTCTGCCGAGCAGCGTCAGCAAGTCGAAGCGCTGCTGCTTGGCCAGCACATTATTTCTATACAGTGGTATGAAGATATCGGTATACTTCGAATTACGTTTTCTAATGGGTATGCGCTAGATATGTTTCACGACAGCTCGTTTTTTGAAGGTTGGGATTTATATGGTCAAGACGGCTTTTCCTTTATCTCGCTGCCAGGGGGAGCGTGTGACCATCAAATTTCAGTTTGTATAGACAGTTCATCAGCACATGAGAGGAGGTGAGTTTTTTTTGTGAAAAACTGACCCGTGGGTACTCTAAAATTGTTGAAAAATTAAAACGGGTCTGCAGCTATTAAAGGATGAAGGCTTCTCAAATAACTTAGTTACGTAACGGAGGAAAAAGATGAATTTTTTGACGAGATTTAGTTTAAAAAATGCGGTAGCTGTGTTTATCGTTTCATTTTTACTTATTTTAGCGGGGCTATATTCATTTTCAAAACTAAAAATTGATTTACTGCCGAATATCGAATTTCCGCAGCTGTCCATTGAAGCAACGTATCCTGGGGCTTCTCCTGATGACGTAAATGAAAGCGTCACGTCGAAAATCGAAGACCAAGTGAAAGGAATTGAAGGCGTTAAAAGCGTACAAAGCGTATCGTATGAAAACGTTGGTATTATTAATTTAGAATTCCCGTTTAATACGGATTTAGATAAAGTTGAACAGCAAATTAACTCGTCGATAAAAGAATTAGATTTACCAGAGTCATCAAATGTAGACGTAAATCGTTTTTCGTTTGGTTCATTCCCGATTTTCAACATTTCACTGTTTGCGAAAGATGATGCAAATCTTGAAAAAGTATTAAACGATGAAGTGATTCCTGAATTGAATAAAATTCAAGGTATTAACTCCGTCTCAGTTGGCGGCGTGAAAGAGGACCTTTTACAAATTACGGTCGATAAAGAAAAAGCAGCTCAAGCTGGCTTGACGCTTGATGAGATGAAAGAACAAATTAATCAAAAAGCTGTTTCATTCCCAGCAGGAACATTAAACGGAAAAGAGCTTCAAATTCCAGTGCGAGTAGAAGAAAAAGTTGCGACGATCGATGCATTAAAGAAAATCCAGCTGAAATCTACGATGAATCCTGAAGCAAAGCCTGTGAAGCTTGGCGATATTGCCAAAGTCGAAGCCGTAACAGAACAAGGTGAATATACGCGCTATGACGGCAAAGATGCGCTGTCGATGGCCATCACAAAAAAACAAGATGCCAATACGGTTGAAGTAGCAAGCGAAACGATGAAAATTTTGAAAAAATATGACGATCAGTTAGACTACGCAATCGGCTTTGACTCAGCTGACGGCATTGAAAAGTCTGTTGAAACATTAGTGCGTGAAGGATTGCTCGGAGCATTATTTGCGTCACTCGCCGTGCTGATTTTCTTGCGTAACTTCCGCGCTACGATCATTGCGATTATATCGATTCCATTATCGCTGTTAGTATCAGCTATTTTCTTAAACCAGCTTGATATTTCACTTAACATTATGACACTAGGCGGAATGGCTGTAGCCGTTGGGCGCGTAGTGGATGACAGTATTGTTGTTATTGAGAACATTTTCAGACGCGTACGCCGTTCAGAAGAAGGCATGAGCAATGAGCTTGTCGAATCGTCCACAAAAGAGATTTTAAAAGCCATTACCTCGTCTACGATTACAACGGTTGTCGTATTCTTGCCAATCGGTTTTGTAGGAGGAATTACAGGAGAGTTCTTCTTGCCGTTTGCCTTAACAGTTGTTTTTTCACTGTTAGCCTCTCTTCTTGTAGCGATTACAATCGTGCCGATTTTAGCAAAGTTTGCATTTAAAAAAGTACCGCCTGAAGAAAAAGAAGGAAAGCTGCAGCGCGGGTATGCAAAAGCGATTGCATGGTCGCTTAATCATAAAATTAAAATTTTAATTTTATCCTTTATTTTACTGTTTGGTTCATTTGCGCTTGTTCCTTCACTTGGCTTTACCTTTATTCCAAATGAAGAACAAAAGATGCTTCAAGCCAATGTTCAATTACCGGCATCTACATCACTTGAAAAAACAAACGACGTATCTTTAAAAATTGAAAAGATGTTTGCGGATCAAAATGAAATTTCAGATGTGACCACGGAAGTTGGATCACGCGACTTTTCAACAGGCGTAAAACGCCCGAACCAAGTTGGCTATTTCTTGAATGTAAAAGAAGGCGTGAATGTCGATACGTTTATTGATAAAGTTCAAAAGAAAATGGAAAGCATCACGAAAGAAGAATCACCAAAAGCAACGGTTAATGTGCAAGAAGCATCAACAGGAGGACCGCCTACAAATAATAACGTAACGGTTGATTTATATTCTTCTAATTTAGATGACTTGCAAAAAGCAGCTAAGCAAGTGGAAAACCACTTAAACAAAGACAAACGTCTTAAATATGTAACAAATAACTTCTCAGATAAGCAAAAGCAGCTTGTAGTCGAAGTAGATCCTGATAAAGCCGCAGAGTACGGGGTATCTGGATTTCAGCTGCTTGGTACGATCTCTGATCAAACCAAACCGGTATCCGTCGGAGACTTAAAATTAGATAATACAAAACGAGCGGTTCAGCTTTCGTACGATAAAGACCTTGCCTCAGTAAAAGAAATTAAAGACCTGCAAGTGTTTACAGAGAGAGGGCCTGTGTTAGTAAAAGATATCGCTGACGTTCGTACAATTGATACGTTCACTTCTATTCAAAAGCTCGATGGCAAAGTATTTGCGCGAGTAGAAGCAGACATTAAAGGCGATGATGTTCAAGCTGTGACCAAAGATGTTGTAGATGGAGTGAAAAAGCTAGATTTGCCTAAAGATGTGAGCTTGGACGGAGGAGGCGGAAGCGACGAGACAGTAGAAGTCTTCCAATCTCTAGGTCTAGCCATTTTAACAGCAATCGGCCTTGTGTATTTAACAATGCTCGTTACGTTTGGAAAAGCGCGTATTCCATTTATCATTTTATCATCACTCATTTTTGTGCCAATCGGTTCGTTAGTTGGTCTTGTCATTGCAAAAGAACCGCTGTCTGTCAGCGTCATGATTGGATTCTTAATGCTGATTGGAATTGTTACAACAAACGCGATTGTGCTTGTAGATCGAATTACCCAAAATCGTGAACAAAAAGGCATGACGATCCGTGAAGCCCTTATTGAAGCTGGGAAAACGCGCTTGCGTCCAATTTTAATGACGGCGTTTGCTACCATTGCTGCATTAATCCCGCTGGCGCTTACTACGTCAAGCGGAACGCTGATTTCAAAAGGCTTAGCAATCACGGTAATTGGAGGGCTTACGTCATCTACTCTTCTTACCTTAATTATTATTCCAGTTGTATACGAACTCTTCTTCGCAAGACAAGTGAAAAGAGAAAAACAGCTGGAAAAAGAAACGACATAAGAACTATTTTCTAATAGAGGAAAATATGACCATAGACTATATGTTATAATAAAAGTACGTTTTAACCCCTTATATTATAGAAAAAGAAGCGGCGCTTTCGAGCGCCGCTTCTTTTTTATGTAAAATCATTATTTACAAAAAATGATTAAATGTCTTGTATGGAGGGAAAGAGTGTTAACAGGAAGCTTTACTATATCATCGTAGAGTTATCTAAAAAACATACAAAGTACAGGAGTGTCGTTTTCGTGAGTTCAACAAAGAAAGTTGTATTTATCAGTTCCATTATTTTAAATGTCCTTTTCATAGGTGTTTTTGCTTTTTATGCAACAAGCAGCAGCGCGATGAAAAATCCGCTGTCATCTAATGATTCGTCTAAGCAAAGCTATAGAGATAATCCTTATTACATTGAACGGACAACTTTGTTCAAGCAATTAAGTATTCCTAAAGAGTCAATCGTATTTCTCGGTGATAGCATTACCCAGCGCTCTGAATGGAGCGAACTTTTTCATAATAAGCAGATTGTCAATCGAGGCGTAGCCGATGATACAACAGAAGGGGTATTGCACCGTCTAAAAAGTATTACAGATGCTAAGCCAAAAAAGATTTTCTTAATGATTGGCATTAACGATTTAAATGAGCACAAATCTGTAAAAAAAACCAAAGCCAATTATGCTGAAATTCTTGAGCGTATTCATAAAGAATCACCGAATACAAAAGTCTATATTCAAAGTGTACTGCCCGTGAACAATAAAAAATGCGGCGACGCAGTGGACAATAAAGATGTGATTGCGTTAAATAACTATTTAGAGCGTCTGGCTAAGAAACACAATGATTCTTACATTGACCTGTATTCGAAAGTATCTACACATAATCAGTTAAAAAGTAATTTCACGGTTGATGGTCTTCATTTAAAGGGCCAAGGCTATGCTATTTGGAAACAAGAAGTTCAGGCATACGTAAACCAATAAAAAAAGCGCTCCGAAAGGAGCGCTTTTTTTTAGATAAGCTCTGGTAAATGTTTTTTAGCATCGTATTCGACAAGAGCATCTCCGTTTTTGATGCGCTGTAAATAATCAGGATTTGAAATAAGTGGGCGACCAATAGCAGCTACGTCGATCCAGCCGGCTTGCAGCGCTTTTTCAGCTGATTCAGGCGTTAAGTCACCTACACCGATAATCGGTCCATCCCAGTACTTACGCGTAATTTCATAAAGATTTTGACCGTTTTGAACATCTTCATAAAAATCCAGCATAGACGGATGAATGATCTCAATTCCTGTTTCTTTAAATGCTTCTGTATACGTTTGAATAGCTTTTTCAGTGTCGTCCCAGCGATAGTCGGGTTTATCAAGCTTATGAGGAGAGAAGCGAATCACAACGCGCTCTTTTCCAACGGCGTCGATAACAGCAGAAATCACTTCTTTCATAAACGTTAATCGCTGTGCAAGGTCACCTCCGTATTCATCAGTGCGTTTATTAGACCAGTCTGAATTAAACTGATCGATCAAATAGCCGTGGGCACCGTGAATTTCAACGCCGTCAAATCCTGCTTCAATGGCATTTTTAGCGGCTTGGGCATACTGTCCCACAACTTCTTTAATATCTTTTTTCGACATTTCTTCAGGCTCTTCATAGGGCTTGCGGAAACGAGGCACTTGGCCTTGTGCTGCAATAGCGGAAGGGGCCTGAGGCTTATGCCCATTGATTAACCCGGAATGACTCAAGCGGCCAACGTGCCAAATTTGAGCAATAATCGTGCCGCCTTCTTCATGAACAGCTTCTGTTACAGGCTTCCATGAATCAATTTGTTCTTGGGTATAGATACCCGGAACGCCAGGATTTCCTTTTGCGCGTTCGCTGATAACAATTCCTTCACTAATAATTAAGCCAATACCATCCTTTGCGCGGCGGCGGTAATAGTCTACAACGTCTTGACCGACTACGCCTGTCTCTGGATCAGCAAAGCATCTTGTCATCGGTGCCATTGCTGTACGAGTGTGTAAATCAAATGCTTCAATGTTTGTTGGTTGGAATAGTTTTTCAAATTTACTCATTTTATATTCAGCTCCTTAAGAGGAAAGTATAGCTGCGAACGTTTTGCAGCGGGTTCAGTTTATTGTAACAGGGGATTTGTTTTATCTTCAAACATTTCGACTTCCGAAAAAAGTTCAAAAAAAAAGCCGGCTGTCTTTACAGCCAACTTTTACAACATTAATGCTGTTTGTTAGGAAGTTTTTTCTCAGGATGCCCAGTAGCTTGACCCTGCTTATTTTTGCGCTGCTTTTCTTGATTATCGTTCAGCTTTTGAACAAATTCATTTGTGTTTTCCATATTATCTAAACCTCCTTTATGAGCTTTCCCTGTTACTATAACCCATTGCACTCAAAAACATGACGCCAATCCGCTAAAAGCCGCTCCATATATACAGCGGTATATAGAAATTAATAGGAAAATCGTGTATACTGTTGTAAAAATAATGTTAATGTTTCGTGAGTTTATAATTTCTTATTCATTCATGAACAAGAAAAGGTGTTACGCAATGAGTGATTTTTTTAGCGGGAAAGAAATGTCGTTTATTTTAATTTTGACATTCAGCGTGTACATATTTGTCTGGAATGTGCCCCTTCAGGCGACAAATGCCATGATGATCTACTTTATCCTGCTGTTTTTGTATACAGTCAGTAAGCTGCTTTTTTCTCCTCAGTTCCGACAATTTCCGCTTGTTAAGGTGCTATTGGCCATTTTATTCGTTCTTATGCTGGCTGAAATAATCGTTGCTTACAGCACTCATAGCATAAAGATTACAGATTTAAATCATATTTTCGATTATTTCAGTCATATGGATTTGTATTCATAGTATGTATAGCAAAAAAATGATTTACGACGAAATCCTCTCTGAGTTCTGGCTGTGCTTTTTTATATTTTTTACACATTGCTTGCACAAAGAAAGAGAAAGAGTACGTTCTTTGACCAAAAGATCAGGGGAATGCCAAATTTCTTTGAATAGCTCTGTTAAGATGCTTTCGCAAGCATGTGGATCTTTTACTGCTGAATAGACAAGACGATACAAAAGCGATTCATATCGATTGTAAAGCTGATGAAGTGCTTCTTTCTTTCGGATTTTTATCTCTTGAATGAGTAAAAGATCATTGTTCATAACCGAGCCCCTTCGAAAATCAATTATAGTTCATTGTACCCTTGTCAAGATGAGCATAAACACCTAAAAAGGAGAGGCTTATGAGCTACGTAGTATCAAAAAAACAAGGCAAAATATTCAACGAGATATCAAAGAAGAAAACTTGGTGAAAGTGAGAGACCGCCTGCAAGCTTTGCTCATTACGTATCCAAATGGGCTGATAAACTTATTGTAGCTGGATGTGCATTGATTTTCCTTACAGTCGTCAGTTTGCTAATCATTGGCATATATACAGTTTGTACATGGCTGTTTTTATAAAGAAAAGGTGCACATCTGTGCACCTTTTCTTTATGAATGCTGTTTTATTAAGTAATTGACAATTTTTTTAGCTGCTGCAGCCGGTCCAGATGCCTGCTGGAAACTTGCGTTGATTTCTTTAATTCCTTTTTTATAGCGATCGTCGCGGACAACTTCTTCAACTGCACTCCTTAAAAGAGAAGCATTTACCGTTTCTTTTGCTAAGCGATACCCGGCGTTTAGTTCCACGAGCCTTTGAGCGACGAGAGGCTGATCTTTCCCATGAGGTAAAACGACTAACGGTACGTTAAAATGAATACTTTCATTTACGCTGTTCATACCTCCGTGCGTGATAAAAACATCAGCTTCTTTTAACACGTCAAGCTGGGGAACATAGGGCGAAATAAGAAAATGCTCTGGTGCTTTTTTTATTTTTTTAAAATCAGCCCGGTCTCCTGCTGCAATCACAACTTTTCCTTCAAAGTCGCTAAATGCGTCGATGCAAAGGTTGAAAAAGCCTTCTACATCATGAAGCACCGTTCCCATTGAAATATAAAGAACTTTTTCGTTCTTTAGCTTTTCTAGCGGAAAATCGTGAGAGCTGTGACGCTTTGGAAAGCTTGGCCCAATAAATAAACAAGAGTCATCAAAATGTTCATGAAGCGGCTGAAAAAAGCGGCTTGTATATACGACCGTTAATTCGCCTTCATTGTTCATAAATTGAAACAGATTTTTAGGTTCTACCCCAAACTGATTTTTTAGCAAGCTGAGCCCGTACTGAGCTTTTTCGTCAGGTTTAAATGGAACGTCTGAATCGGGATGCAGAGGCATCATTGCTAAGCGTTCTTTTGGCATTAAAAAAGAAGCGGATGATACAATCCCGGGAATCCGCAAATAATCACGGACTAATTCGCCTGCTCCAAACTTGTCGTAAAACACAAAGTCAAAGTCAATTTTTTTTGATAACGTATGAACAAGCTTAAGCGTATCTAAAGACGTTTGGATGTGGATATTTAAAAAAGCGTTGATTCCTTGAGGAGTTTCAGGCTTGATGGATACACCGCTTAAGAAGTCCCGGTGAGTGTGTACGATAGCTCCGGCGTTTTCAAGACGCTCTTTAAAACGCTCGGTCGTAATGTAATGAACGGTATCACCTCGGTCTGAAAAAGCTTTTACCATTCCAAGCGTTGGGTTTACGTGACCTTCAGCGGGAAAATTGATCATTAAAATGTTTGCCATTTTTTCACTTCACTTTCGGTAAGATTTCTTCAAGCGTAATCAAATATAAGGAAGTTGACAACTAATTTGGCTAGCTCATTTATCTTTTCAAACTCTACCTTTGTGTGTAAAATGTGAAAAAATATAACTTTTTTCCTAAAAAATAACATCATTAAGCGGAGATTATGGTAGAATTTTGAGAGCACTAGAGAGAAAGAATCATTTTTGGAGGTTGCTATTTTGAGTACGTTATCAACAAATTCAGAACCAGTTTTAAAGCCTAAAAAGAAAAAAGAGTTTACTTACTTCACGCTGCTTCTATTTATCGTGTTGGGCTTTGGTCTGCAGATTATAGCTGGAATTGGAGTAGCTATTTACGATGAAGTTACGGGTTCAAATATGACGGGAACTTTATTAGAAGGACCATATGCTCTGCTGGTAGACGCGGCGTTTTTTCTAGGTGTTGCCGTGCTGTACAGGCCTGTGCGCAGATTTTTAAAGCCTATGTGGAATTTCTCAGTATTAAAAGAAAGAAAAACGTATGTATATATTGTAGTAGGCTTTTTAATTGTAGCCGCGGTGCAGTACGTGATGCTTTCATTTTTAAACGTAGAAAGCGCAGATCAGCAGCAAAAAGATTTAAATCAAGGCAGTTTTAATCAAACGCTGCTTTCGAGCTGGATATTTTTTATAAGTGTAGCAGTTATCACGCCTATTAAAGAAGAGCTGCTTTATAGAGGTGTTTTATGTGGTTTCTTAACCAAACGCCACCACATGCTTGTGGGCATTTTCGTTTCCGCTCTTGTATTCGGTCTTTTACATATTGGCTTTCCGATTACGGCTACCGTCATGGGACTTGTCTTTGCCATTATTTATTACCGGACAAAATCTATGTTCCCATCTATGATTTTACATATGCTGTGGAATGGATTAGTGAGTATAACCGTCTTCTTTTGAAAGCCGCTTAAGCGGCTTTTTTATTTGGATAAAGACGCAGAATGCTTTATGCGAATTTTCCCAACTATTAATAATCCAAGAGGGTAAAACAGCCCAAATAGCAGACTGTACGGGATCCACGTATCTCTGTCCCACGTTTGTTCATATGGAATGCTTGGATACACGATAAGTGAAAATGTAACGGCAATAATGCCTAGCGGAAGAGTTAAAATTCGGTAGTTTTTTAATTCAAGAATTTGAGCGAGTCCAGAAACGGTCGCATAATAGTAGAGAGACGTTTTAAAATAAAGAGATAAAAACCACATAATAGCCATAATTACTTCAATGTTTTTTAGAAAATCCGCAACTTCGATCCGTCTTGCAAGCTCATAGCTTGGATATAAAGCAATACGTGTATACGTATTTCCAAGTACAAGAATGCCAAGCAGTAAGATAATAATCATAATGCCTCCGCCGATTAAGCTTCCCGTAAAAAAAGCGCGGTTTCGCTGTGCTGGTTCCGCTACGTGAGCAGGGAAAACGGTTAGCAATACAATAAAAGTGAGAGATGTAATACTTGTAAATACCAGAATAGATCTGATAATAGGCTTAACGCCTACCTCTAATAAAGGCTGCAAATTCTCATAATGAATTTGAGGGAAAATCGAAAAAACTAAGATTAAGAACGGAATAACAAACCAAGGAAAGAGAATTTCAGCACAGCGGGCAATCGTTTCAATGCCAAGCCGAACGCCGACAATCACAATTCCCATAAACAAAATATGAACAGCAAGCATAGGCGTTTGAATAATAATCCGAGTTGTTAGAAACGAGCCCACGTAAAACAAGACTTGACTGCAAAAAAGAAGAGTAGAAGCGACAAATAAAAGAGAGACAAACTTTCCTAGCCACTTGCCTAAAATGGCTTCGTTTAGTTCTATAAGGGTTTTATTCGGATAAAGGCTAGAAAGTTTGATATACATCCATACAAGAAAAACGCCTACACACACGCCTAAAATAGCTGGAATCCATGCCTCTTGTTTTGAATCAGCCGTTAAGCTTCCAGGCACGACTAAAATAGTGTCGCCTAAACTATAAAAAATGACGAGTATTCGAAACTGTGCTGCGGATAATTTCATCTGACTGTGCACGTTGTTCACTTCCTTTTACTTCAACAGACTGAACAAAAAATCACTAAAAGGTTTTAATAAAAAAGCAATGCCGTCTCCGGGGTTAGGGATCTCCACACCGCCGTATTTTAAACTAACAATTAAAATACTTACTATGAACAAACTCCAAAAAATTTGCTTTTCTTTTTTACTGTTCACTTTTTTTAAATAAGGTATTTCTACTAAACAAACAGCTGCACAAAGTAAAAAAATCCCTAAAAATATAAGCATGTATCAACCTCAATTAGTAACCCTTCAAAAATAATGAAGGGATGTTAAAGACGCCTGTGTTTCAAAAATAGTATCACCCAAGATGGCTTCATTTATGAAAAGTAAGACTAAAGGCAGTGCAAAACCGTGTTATAATGACCAAGTTAAGCGTTATAATAGAGAAAAAACAGCATGATTACAAACAAGTAGATACATAACAAGGTAAGGATGGGAGAGAGATAGATGGCAGACGAATTCAAAAAAATGCTAGATGACAAAGAAAAGGTACAGCTTATGATCGCAGCCGTTGTCATGCTCGGAGGCCTGGTCGTTTTGTTAAAAAGCGTTGCAACGGGTCAGGCCATGGGCCAAAGATGGCTAGAAAGTAAAGGGAATGTAGACACGGATCTGTATCTTGAAACGGTAAAAAGCTACATACACCTGTATCAAATTGTGGGTGGCGTCATGTTTGGAGGAGGCCTTCTCACGTTACTTCGTGCTAAGCTAAACAAATAAAGCGGCAGCAAAATAAAAGATCATAGTCCAAAAGAAGTGTCATATCTTTTTAATAACTTAAAAAATAGTGAAAAGGAGTTATGTATGAATAATGAAGAAAATACACCGGCTTATCATCTGTTTATGATGATAGGAGCGCTTGCTATGCTGATTTTTGGTGTTGTCGGTTTCTTTATTCAGTATCCTGCTACGTTAAGTTTTGTGATGTGTATTGGCGGAAGTATCATATTTTTGCTGCATTTATTTGAATATATGAAACCTAAAAATGAACTATAGCATCTTCAAACGAGGAAATCTAGAAGCAAAGGAAGATGAGAAATGCGGAAACACCGTACGTATGAAACGCTAGTTGATCTTTATCAAAAAAGCGCCAAAATTCATTATGAAATCGATTATCGAGATAAAAAATCTGTAAAAAAAGGCAATCGAGCTGCAGAAGATATGAAAAAAATTGCGCAGCTCATTCATTTATATTATCCAGGCATGCTGTTTGAATTTGCAACACTGCTGACGAATCCTACTTATCGAATTGATTTATGGGCTGCACATCATATTTTAGAAATCATGAGCTATTCACCAATGCTTGAGGACAACGCGCTTTCCGTCATTGAACGCTACGCCGATGAAAATGATTTTACAGCTTTAGGAAATCGCATGTGGTTAGATCAGTGGAGAGAAAAACAGCGCTAAAACTCGGCTAAGCAAACAAGAATAACTAAAAGGAAGATAGGTATATGAGTTTACGTACATTAAAGAATGGTATAGGCGTCACCATTCGAGAAGCAGAATCAAAAGACGCAGAGAAAATGATTGCTTTTTACAATCGAGTGGGAGGAGAAAGTGATTTTCTGTCATTTGGAGAAGGGGAGTTTCTTAGACCAGTTTCAGAGTATGAAGTGTTTTTAGCTTCTGTAAAACAAGAGCAAAATGCTCTTATAGTTGTGGCTGAAAACAAAGAGAAAATCATTAGTATTGCATCCATCACCTCGTCTCAAAACCCGCGTAATAAGCATGTGGGAACCCTCGGTATTGTAGTAGAGAAATCTTATAACGGGCTAGGGTTAGGCAGACAGCTAATGATTGAGCTGATTGAATGGGCACGTACGAATAAACAAACAAAAAAAATCGAACTTGTGACGCGAGAAGATAACAAAAGAGCTATTTCTTTATACAGGGAGCTAGGGTTTCAAACAGAAGGATTAAAAGAAAAAGACACCTATATAAATGGCGTGTACTATAATACAATGCTTATGGGTCTTCATTTATAAAAAGAGGCTGGAATAAAAGTATATTAAGTGAATGAAAATCCGAACGATGAATCGTTCGGATTTTTTCATTGTGGTGATGAACATAGGCTTCATATTGGTAGTGTTTCTAGCGGTTTTGGAGGCTCAGCGGCGCCCGCGGAACGCGAAGCCTTGGACGGAAATCAACAGCGGCGGAACAAGCAGTTCAGATCATATATGCTAATTGTTCGTCTTTAGATTGCATTGATGTAGTTATATCTCAGTCTTTTGGTTTATTATTTTTAGCGTCTGCAAATACACTCATCGCCTCGTTCATAAATTTGGCTAATCCTTTTCCATAGCTGTCAATGGTAGTTGTAAATCGCTCATCTTGCACATACATTTCTCCAAGACCTTTAAAGGCTTCTAATGAATACGTTCCAAAGTTTTTATTTAAAAATTGATACCATGTCGCAATAGCTTTTTGAGCTTCTGTAGAGGATGGTGACAGATCACGAAGCGAAGCTAAGTGAGTGTAGATACTTTCCCATTCGTTTGACATGTGCTGCTGTTCTTCTTGTGAGAAGCTTTGTACTTTTTCATTTGCTTCATCTACCCGCTGGTTTCCCCAGCGCTTCCGTGCTTCTTCTTCGTATGGGTTATGCGAAAAATCCAGTCCTTTAAACCGCTCTTTTTCGTTCATTTCAATCGCTCCTTCTTCATATTGAATCGTTTTATTAATGGTTACGATCATTTGATCGAGCCGACTGCGTTTTTCAATCAGCATGTTTTTTTGCAGTATCAACGCTTCTGTGCGATTAAACGTCGGGTCTGCTATAATCTCGTGAATTTGTTTTAAAGGGAAGCCAAGTTCTTTAAAAAATAATATTTGCTGAAGCATATCGAGATTAGCCGGTGAATAAAGCCGGTAACCGGATTCACTAACGGCATCAGGTTTTAATAGCCCGATTTCATCATAGTGATGCAGCGTGCGGACGCTGATTCCTACTAAGTCAGCAACTTCTTTTACTTTTCTGTTCATTCTTTCATCTCCCTTCTGAAATCTACTATAAAATATAACGCAGCGTAAGGGTCAATACTAAAAAAGAAATAATTGACTTTTAGTTTATATGCATTTATATTTAATTAGCATTAACTATTTATAACATGAAATAAATAAGCAAGCCTGGAGGAATAGATGTGACAAAAAGCAATCAGTATCTTGGAGAGATTCGTTCATCGCTTCAAGTGCTATTTGAAAAAATGCAGCCCGAAATGATGGAGAGTTTAAATGAGCATGAGATGACTCCTACGCAATTATTTGTTCTTTCTTATTTAAAGAAAGTAGGGAGCAGTAAGGTTTCTCAAATTGCAGAACTAATGGATGTAAAACCGAGCGCCGTGACTCTTTTAGTAGATCGTCTCGAACAGCACAATTTTGTTGTAAGAGAACATAATAAAGAGGACAGACGAGTCGTTGATATTACCTTAACAGAATTTGGGCATCGCAAGCTTGAAGATGTGCTGAATGGTCGAAAAGCCATTATGGACCGCTATCTTTTGCATCTAACAGAAGAAGAGCTTTCCATGATGGCTTCTATTACGAAAAAGCTTGCAACATCAGCTGCTTCTTATAAAGATAAGCAGCAGTAACAAAAAAGAGGAGAGACACACGATGGAAAATCAAAAAAATTCAAAGCGCACGCTTTTATTAATTGGGTTAATTATTGCGATGTTCTTTTCTGCACTTGATGGAACCATTGTCGGAACAGCTATGCCAAGAATCGTAGGAGATCTTGGTGGTTTAAGCATGATGACATGGCTGACAACAGCCTATTTGTTAACGTCGACAACAGTTGTTCCGATTGCAGGAAAGCTCGCTGATTTAGTAGGACGCAGAGTAATTTATGTTACAGGACTTATTATTTTTATGGTTGCTTCTGCTCTATGTGGAATGGCAAATAACATGACAGAGCTTATTTTATTCCGTGCATTACAAGGAATTGGCGGCGGCGTTATGATGCCGATGGCAATGATTGTAATCGGTGATTTATTTACAGGAAAAGCACGAGCAAAGTTTCAAGGAGTATTCGGAGGAATTTACGGTCTTGCTTCTGTCATCGGTCCACAAATTGGCGGATGGATTGTTGATTCACTGAACTGGAAATGGGTGTTTTACATCAACTTGCCGGTAGGTATACTCGCTACCGTTTTTATTGCCCTGGGGCTTCAAGGAAAGAAACATACGGGACCTGTGAAATTCGATGTAGCCGGTATGTTCACAATGGTTATCGGAGTAGTGAGCTTGCTTTTGGCCCTGAGCTTTGGAGGAAAAGACTACGACTGGAACTCTTGGCAAATTGTTAGTCTATTTACACTGGCTGTTGTTGGGATCATAAGCTTTATTATTGTGGAAAAGAAAGCGAAAGAGCCGATTCTTCCGATGTATTTATTTAAGAACCGAACGTTTACGCTGTTAAATATCATTGGCTTTTTTATGAGCATCGGCATGTTCGGAGCCATTACGTTTGTTCCGTTCTTTATGCAAGGAATCGTTGGAGTCAGCGCCTCGGAATCCGGTACCATTATGACACCGATGATGATTTCAATGATTGTGACAAGTATTATTGGAGGGCAGCTTGTTTATAAAGTTGGAATCAAGCCTCAAATTGTTACGGGTATGCTCATTATGGCAGGAGGGTTCTTCTTGTTAACAACATTAGACCTTCATACTAGCAAACTTGTTGCCACTTCTTATATGGCCATAATCGGTTTAGGAATGGGTCTTGTAATGCCAATTTTAACACTTGCTCTTCAAGAGAGCTTTTCAAAAGAAGAGCTCGGTGTGGTTACATCATCAAGTCAATTTTTCCGTTCAATTGGAGGAACGTTCGGTATTACGATCTTAGGAGCGGTAATGAATGCAAAATCAGGTACGCTTCTTAGTGACAAACTCGTTCCATATTTAAACACATTGCCTGCTCAAGCAAGTGCTTTTGCAGACGGGTTTAAAAAAGCGATTGATACGAATCCTGAAAGTGTGCTGCAGATGCTGTTTAGCCCTGAGGCACTAAAGAGTATTCCAGCTGCGCTTTCAGACAGCATTGTGCCAATTTTGAAGACCTCGCTAATGAGCGCATTGCACAGCGTCTTTTTCATGGGCTTAGCTTTTATTATTTTAGGAGCGGTATGCACATTGTTCTTAAGGCAGATCAAGCTTTCAAATAAAAAAGCAGAAGAAAAACCAGAAGAAGGCATTGCTGAAGTAGAGCCATCACATTAAAAAAAGCGCACAAATTTGTGCGCTTTTTTCTATATTAGCTAGTGGTTTCATTAGGCTTACGAAGAAAAGGGGATTGTTTAGACGTGTCATACGAAATTTGATCAAGCAAATACGTTAAATATAAGTTCAGTTCAAACCTATCTTCTGACACAAAATCTGTAAGCGCTTGCTTATTATCTTTCCACATGGTAATTCCTCCTTAATTTTACGTACTAATGAATGGATTTAATATCAGAAAGCAAAAGGGAAACAACGGCTTCATTTTCGTCTTTTACGGATAGAATTTGCTGATGGAGATTTAAGTTGTGCACGCGGCCTTTGCACGTTTGCAGCGTTCCATTTTTATAGTAAGAAACAGTTATCGTCCCACTTTTCGTTAATTCTCGTAAAAACATTCAAGAAGCCTCCTTAAAAAAGATTACCTGATTTAAAAGCCAGTCCTTTCATTTGAGATGAGCAAAAGGGAATTGTATGTACTGCAAGCTTCCCTTTATATTCTTCAACGTGTATGAATAGATGGAATAAAAGGTTGCTAGCTCACCTATAAACTGTCCTAAATTTCAGAATATACTGTCTTTTTCGTATAGTGTTTTTTAAAAGGATTAATGTTACATTTATTATGTAACATTCTGATGAGAAAGAAAACCGTTTCTACAAAACTTCTCTAAAAATTACAAAATATTCATATTCACGTGAAGGATGTAGAATGAACAAATATAGAAGTAACTGCGTTTATAAAAAACGTAAATACAGCTTCAATTATTAATGATCTTAATACTAATTATCAATTATATGTATTTTACTAATTTATTCTTCTCCGATAAAATGCAGGTAGACGAATTTGATAAGAATTTTCTAATGATTTATATAATTAAATTTGATATAATCTATAGGAATAATAATGTATGAAGGGAAACATCATTGATTAATTAGACACAGGTATTATGTTGAAGATGATTCGTAAAAGCATACATATTTAAATTATATATTTTTGTGAGGTGGACAGTGTTGCAACTTAAGGTAGTAAACAGCCCTTTTAATCAAGAACAAGCAGATTTGCTTAATCGCCTTCTGCCGACATTAACAGAAGCACAAAAAATGTGGTTGAGCGGTTATTTAACAGCATCTCAATCTACGTCTGCCGAAGGAACGCCAGACGTTTCTACAGCAGCGCCTGCTCAAACGAAGCAGACAGTTTCAAAAGACGTAACGATTCTTTACGGATCACAAACAGGAAATGCTCAAGGACTTGCTGAAAATACAGGCAAAACGCTTGAAGCAAAAGGTTTTAATGTAACTGTATCTTCTATGAATGATTTCAAACCAAATAATTTAAAGAAACTTGAAAATTTATTAATTGTCGTAAGTACACATGGAGAAGGAGAGCCGCCTGATAATGCGCTATCTTTCCATGAATTTCTTCACGGCCGTCGAGCGCCAAAACTTGAGAACTTCCGCTTCTCTGTCTTATCGCTTGGAGACAGCTCATACGAATTTTTCTGTCAAACAGGAAAAGAATTTGATGTGCGCTTAGCAGAACTTGGCGGTGAAAGACTGTATCCGCGCGTTGACTGTGACTTAGATTTTGAAGAGCCCGCGAATAAATGGCTTAAAGGTGTTATTGACGGATTAAGCGAAGCGAAAGGACACAGCGCTTCGGCGACTGTTCCAGCGGAAGCTCCTGCAGGAACTTCACCATATTCAAGAACAAATCCTTTTAAAGCAGAAGTGCTTGAGAACTTAAACTTAAACGGCCGCGGATCAAATAAAGAAACGCGACACTTAGAACTATCTCTAGAAGGTTCAGGTTTGACGTATGAACCAGGAGACAGTTTAGGTATTTATCCTGAAAATGACCCGGAACTTGTTGATCTTCTTCTTAACGAATTCAAGTGGGATGCAAGTGAAAGTGTAACGGTGAATAAAGAAGGAGAAACGCGTCCTCTTAGAGAAGCGCTAACCTCTAATTTTGAAATTACCGTTTTAACAAAACCGCTTTTAAAGCAAGCAGCTGAGCTTACTGGAAACGATAAGTTAAAAGCGCTTGTAGAAAATCGCGAGGAATTAAAAGCATACACACAAGGCCGTGATGTGATTGACTTAGTTCGTGACTTCGGCCCATGGAACGTATCGGCACAAGAGTTTGTAGCCATTCTACGTAAAATGCCAGCGCGCCTTTACTCGATTGCAAGCAGCTTATCAGCAAACCCTGATGAAGTTCATCTAACAATCGGAGCGGTACGCTACGAAGCGCATGGACGCGAGCGCAAAGGTGTTTGTTCAGTCCTTTGTTCAGAACGTTTGCAGCCGGGCGATACGATTCCTGTATACCTTCAAAGCAATAAAAACTTTAAGCTGCCTCAAGATCAAGAAACGCCAATTATTATGGTAGGACCTGGTACAGGTGTGGCTCCGTTCCGCTCATTTATGCAAGAGCGTGAAGAAACAGGGGCAAAAGGCAAGTCATGGATGTTCTTTGGAGATCAGCACTTCGTAACAGACTTCCTTTACCAAACAGAATGGCAAAAGTGGTTAAAAGATGGTGTACTGACAAAAATGGACGTGGCGTTTTCACGCGATACTGAAGAAAAAGTATACGTACAAAACCGTATGCTCGAACATAGTAAAGAATTATTCCAATGGTTAGAAGAAGGCGCATCTTTTTATGTGTGCGGAGATAAAACAAATATGGCACGCGACGTGCACAACACGCTAGTTGAAATTATCGAAACAGAAGGCAAGATGAGCCGTGAACAGGCGGAAGGTTACCTTGCTGAAATGAAGAAACAAAAACGTTATCAGCGTGATGTATACTGAGGATTGAAAGGAGATTTTCAACATGGTAAACAAAATTTTAAAAGCGCCCGAAGGTCCTCCAAGTGACGTTGAGCGCATAAAAGATGAAAGTAATTATTTGCGCGGTACATTAGGAGAAACAATGCTAGACCGCATCAGCTCAGGTATTTCTGAAGACGATAATCGTTTGATGAAGTTCCACGGAAGCTACTTGCAAGATGACCGAGATCTTCGTAACGAACGCCAAAAACAAAAGCTAGAGCCAGCTTACCAATTCATGCTGCGCGTCCGTACGCCAGGCGGTGTTTCAACACCAGAACAGTGGCTAGTGATGGATGATTTAGCACAAAAATACGGAAATGGAACGTTAAAGCTGACGACTCGTCAGGCATTCCAAATGCACGGAATTTTAAAGTGGAACATGAAGAAAACGATTCAAGAAATTCATGCTTCTTTATTAGACACAATTGCAGCTTGCGGAGATGTAAACCGTAACGTAATGTGCAACCCGAATCCCTATCAGTCAGAAGTGCACGCTGAAGTATTCGAATGGTCAAAAAAATTAAGTGATTACTTATTACCTCGTACAAGAGCGTACCACGAACTTTGGCTAGATGAAGAGAAAGTGATCAGCACACCGGAAGTGGAAGAAGAAGTGGAACCAATGTATGGTCCGCTCTATTTGCCAAGAAAGTTCAAAATTGGCGTAGCTGTTCCACCGTCTAATGATATTGACGTGTATTCACAAGACCTTGGCTTTATTGCTATTTTAGAAGACGAGAAACTTGTTGGGTTTAACGTAGCAATCGGCGGCGGTATGGGTATGACGCACGGAGATAAAGCAACTTACCCTCAGCTTGCAAAAGTGATTGGGTTCTGTCGACCTGATCAAATTCTAGAAGTAGCTGAAAAAATCATTACGATTCAACGTGATTATGGAAACCGCTCTGTACGTAAAAACGCGCGTTTTAAATACACGGTTGATCGTCTGGGATTAGAAACGGTAAAAGAAGAGCTTGAAAATCGTCTGGGCTGGAGCTTAGACGAAGCAAAATCTTATCACTTTGATCATAACGGCGACCGCTACGGCTGGGAAAAAGGTGTAAAAGGAAAATGGCACTTTACTCTTTTTGTTCAAGGTGGACGTATTGCTGACTTTGAAGACTATAAGCTTATGACGGGTCTTCGTGAAATTGCAAAAGTTCATAGCGGTGATTTTCGTTTAACGGCCAATCAAAACTTAATTATCGCGAACGTATCAACTGAAAAGAAAAAACAAATTAGTGATCTTATCGAACAATACGGATTAACTGACGGCAAGCATTATTCGGCTCTTCGCCGCAGCTCATTAGCTTGCGTATCGCTTCCAACTTGCGGGCTTGCGATGGCAGAAGCTGAGCGTTATCTCCCAGTTCTTCTTGAGAAAATTGAAGCAATTGTAGATGAAAATGGTCTTCGCGATAAAGAAATCACGATTCGTATGACGGGCTGTCCTAACGGCTGTGCACGGCCTGCTTTAGGTGAAATTGCTTTTATTGGTAAAGCACCGGGCAAATACAACATGTATCTTGGAGCAGCATTTGACGGTAGCCGCTTAAGTAAAATGTACCGTGAAAATATCAGTGAAGAAGAAATTTTAAATGAGCTGCGCGTCTTACTTCCTCGCTATGCAAAAGAGAGAGAAGAAGGCGAGCACTTTGGTGACTTTGTCATCCGCGCTGGAGTAATTGAAGCTGTAACAGACGGCACGAATTTCCACGCGTAATATGTATAAAGGGACTTTTCTAACTTACAGAAAAGTCCCTTTTTCTATTTTAATATTCTCTAACAAATACAGCTACTCCAAATACGCCTAATCTTTCAGCAGTAATTTGTTCAAAGCCGTTGTCAAGTAAACAATGAGCTGCAGTGCGGTAGCGCTGACCTTGAGCTAACAAGCGTCCGCAAGGATTTGCGCTGCCGATTACTGTTGCTTCTACGACAGTACGAGGAGCTTGTCTATCCAAAGGGTTTCGCTCCCAAAGAATTGTCACCACATCCGGAGGACGGGGAATAGATACATTACCTGTGTGTTCATGCATAGCCATCACCTCCTTACACTATAGTAAATGCAAAAAATGACAGACTGCTTGTACACGCGCTGATTTTTATTAAAAAAGGCATTCAACTACGCCTAAATTAACTGTTTTTCTAACAATAAAGCGCTTAATAGAAAAGGTTAGTAGAAAAAAAGAATGCTATAATATAAAAGGGACTAATTTTTTCCAAGGAGGGAGAAACATGCAGCAAAAACGAGTAGCGGTTATTACAGGGGGAGCAAGCGGAATTGGCAAAGAAACTGCCTTAAAGTTTGCGCAAAAAGGAGACGCGGTGGTCATTGCTGATTATGATGAAGAGAAAGGAAAAGAGACTCTGCAAAAAATTGAAGAAGCTGGAGGGAGCGCTTTATTTGTGCAAACGGACGTCACAAAGTTTGAAGAAGTGGAAGCACTGATTGAGGAAACTGTGAACCGCTTCGGGCGAATTGATGTTATGTTTAACAATGCAGGTATTGGACGCCCTACATCTATTTTAGATCAAGACTTAGAAGAATATCACCGTATTATTAATGTGAATCAGCACGGCGTTACATATGGGATTATGGCAGCGGGCAGGAAAATGAGAGAGTTAGGTATTAAAGGCGTCATTATCAATACGGCATCTATTTTTAGCTTTTTAGCCTCACCCGGAACGTATGCTTATCACGCAACAAAAGGAGCTGTTGTGATGATGACAAAATCAGCTGCGCTAGATTTAGCTAAATATGGTATTCGCGTCGTCGCCATTGCACCAGGATTTGTTGATACGCCCATTATTCAAGGCTATAAAGATAACGGTATGATTGAAGGAATGAAAGCGAAAACGATGAGCAGAGAGCTCACTGCACCACAACAAATTGCAAATATGGTTTATTTGCTTTCCTTAGAAGAAGCGGGAGCTGTAAACGGCAGCGTCATCATGGCTGATGATGGGTATGCGGCATTTAAATAAAACGAAAAAGGATTCTTTTTAAGAAAAGAATCCTTTTTTATTATGTAGTAGGCAGTGAACTATAAACAAACGTATCGTGAGTTTTTCCGTTTTGATACATATAGTTTTTTAACACTCCTTCTTTTTGAAACCCAAACTTTTCAAGCACATGCTGTGATGCTTTGTTTTCAAGAAACACAACAGCTCCAATCCGCACTAGCTGAAGGGTATCAAACCCATACGCCATAACAGCCGAAGCAGCTTCTGAAGCATAGCCATGACCCCAGTGCTGAGGGTGTAGCTCATAGCCAATTTCCGCACGCTTATGCTTTTGGTTCCACTGATTAAATCCAACTGTCCCGATTAATTCCTTCGTATCGAGCCGTTCAATTCCCCAGCGCATGCCTTTTTGATTTCTGTAATTTTCAGCAAAAATATCGATTAGAACCAGAGCTTCTTGAATAGTTGTGAATTTTTCTTGCCCGTAATATCTAATAACTTCTTTCTGAGAGAAGCAGTCAAAAATAGTATCTGCATCGACTTCTGTTATTTCACGCAGTGTAGTGCGAGGTGTACGAAGAATAGGAAACATACTTTTCTCCTTTCTATTTTATATAAAAATTTATATAGAAAGATTTCGTCAGCTCAGAGAAAATACCTTTTATTTTATTTTTCTGTTATAAATTAAGTAGAAATATGAGCTAAACGACTAAGAAAAAGACAGGAACAACCTCTAAATAACACAAACAGTTGTTACGTACTAGCACTAAAAACAGTATACTAAAAAAACAAATAGAGCTAGCTGCACGTAGAGCAGCTAGCTTTCCTGTAGGAAAGAACCTATTTTTTAGTTAACTGATTGCGATCTTCAATTTGAGGAGGCTCTTCAAGCCATCCGTTTTGAATCATGACTTTACCGCCTTCTTTCGCAAAGAAATAAATATCTTTAGCCAGCTGCAGCATCTTTAGTGGCAAATCACTTCGTAAACTAAAAGCGCCTCCTAAAGCATTGCTTCCTAGACCGAAGGTGCTCAGAAGACTCGTGTTATACATCATTAATTTATCTGAAAAAGGGGAGATCGTTGAGCTTGTCGCTTTTTCTGCATGCGTAGCAGGAGGCTCTATATAGCTATGACGTAAAATATCTCCTAGTTCTGTTTCAATTTTTTTTGAAAGCTTCATTCCGTTGACAAAATGCTGCTGTGCCTCTTTGTTGCTAGCTGCCTGAGCAAAGCCAATCATCAGCTGCATTCCTACAAGATTTGTATCAACCGCATGTTGGATAAGAGACACTTCAATTGTATTAAGTGATCTTTTTTCACTAAGCCAGCTTAATCCTCCGATATAATTTTGTTCGTGGACAAACCGAACTTCTTTTGGCATTGAAACGTAAGGAGGCTTTGCAATGACGCCGGTTTCTAATAATATCTGAGTAGACTGATTGTATATTTGCTGCGCTTCTGCTGTTGCGTTTACGAAAAAACTTCTGATATCTTCCCGGTAGGACATCGTTGAATGCAAAGCGAACAGTCCAGTCTCAATTTGAGCCATTAAGCGTACGTACATGACTTCAAACATAGGGTCGAACAGTTTCGGCACTCCTAGATTTACATCATGTTTAGTAAAGCCTAAAGGAATAACTGCACCTTCGTGCTCTAAAATTTCTTTGATTCGCTCCGTAATATTTAATGAGTCGCTATAATACAGCTCAAAAAGCTCTTTATGATCTTCTTTACCTTCAAGACAATATTCTAAAAACCTCAAAATCATCGTTTTTTCCTGATAAGTCATCCATAAGTTAGCAAGCTCCGAGGACGTGAGCGGCGGAAATTTTGATGTGCTCATTGTACACATTCCTCCTGAAAATAGTGATAGGTAAATATGTATAGCTTCATTAGTATTTCTTTTATTTATAGGAATATTCTTCTTTTTAATTTATTGAAAAGCTTCAGTAGCGGTTATTATAGTAAGATAGTTGAAGGAAATAAACTTTACCAGCAAGTCAGTTGTATGATAACTGATATGAATAAAACTAAGTTTTTCTATTACTTTAAATAATTTGACAATTGATGTTATTCTTACTATTATGGAAACATAAGTTTTACATATATTGCTAGAGTTCAGCAACAAATTCTAGCAGCACCATAAGTAAGGAGCTTACGATGAAGCACATTGTCCAAGCAACAGATCATCCTAGAACGAAAGATACATTAAAAGAAGATTTACGCAGATTAGGCATAACAAAAGGGATGACTATCATGGTTCATTCTTCGCTATCTTCATTAGGGTGGGTAAACGGAGGTTCAGTAGCCGTTGTTCAAGCTTTAATGGAGACAGTGACAGAGGAAGGAACGATCGTGATGCCGTCACAGTCGGTCGATCTTTCGGATCCATCAGAATGGGGCAATCCGGCTGTGCCAAAAGAGTGGTGGGAAACTATTCGGGAAACGATGCCCGCATATGATCCAGTTTATACACCAACAAGCGGTATGGGACAAATCGTGGAAACTTTTCGAACATACCCTGGCGTAAGAAGAAGCAGCCATCCAATGTATTCATTCGCCGCTTGGGGGAAGGACAGCGAAGATATCTTAAAAGATCATTCCCTTGAATTCAGTTTAGGCGAAAATTCTCCTCTTGAAAGGCTTTACAAAAAACATGCCTTTGTTTTATTATTAGGTGTCGGGTTTGGGAACAATACTTCTTTTCATCTAGCAGAATATCGTATTCCATATCGAAACGTGATTCAAAAAGGATCTCCAGTTATGGATGCAGGAAAGCGAGTATGGAAGACGTATAAAGAATTAGAGTTTCGAGAAGAGCTGTTTGAAAAGATAGGTGAAGCGTTTATTGAAGCAAAAGGAATAAAAGCTGAAAAAATCGGTTCAGCATGTGCATACTTCTTTTCAATGCCTAAAGCCGTCGATTTTGCTGAAATACATTTGAAAGCGCTATAGTGAGCGGTTGTATGCTTTCTAAGTTGTCTGTATATCAGACAACTTAAAGTGAGACAAACATGAGTCGCCGCCGCGTCCAGACTTTATATTAACAAAGCGCATAAGTGGTTTAAGCAAGATAGTTTACTTTTTATATTCCTTGTTTCATAATGGCACTTGGCAGTGAATTTATTCGGTCAGGTTGTCTTACAATTATGGAGATAAAAAGCAAGTGTTAAATAAATTCATTAAAAAATTTAAATGTATAGAAAAAAAGGAGAGAATACAATTATGTCACTACGTGATCAAGCACTACATATGCATCAAGAAAAACAAGGTAAGTTAGAAGTTAAATCAAAAGTTGAAGTTCAAAACGCTCAAGATTTAAGCTTAGCTTACTCTCCAGGAGTAGCAGAACCTTGTAAAGAAATTCATGAACATCCAGAAACGGTGTATGATTACACAATGAAAGGAAACATGGTCGGCGTTGTGACAAATGGTACGGCTGTTCTTGGCCTTGGAAACATCGGACCTGCAGCTTCACTTCCTGTTATGGAAGGAAAAGCAATTTTATTTAAAAGCTTTGCAGGCGTAGACGCATTCCCAATTGCACTTGATACAACAGATACAGATAAAATTGTTGAAACTGTGAAATTAATGGCTCACACATTCGGAGGCATTAACTTAGAAGATATCGCAGCTCCACAGTGCTTTGAAATTGAAGAGCGCTTGAAAAAAGAAGTAGATATTCCTGTGTTCCATGATGATCAGCATGGTACAGCAATCGTAACGGTAGCAGGACTTGTAAATGCATTAAAAATTGTAAACAAATCAATGGAAGACTTAAAAATCGTTTTAAATGGAGCAGGAGCTGCCGGCATTGCCATTACAAAACTTCTTTATTCTTACGGCGTACGTGACATGATTATGTGTGACACAAGAGGCGCTATTTATGAAGGACGCTCTCAAGGTATGAACAAAGTAAAAGCGGAAGTGGCTTCTTATACAAATGTAAACAAAGAAAGCGGTACGCTAAGCGATGTAATTAAAGGCGCAGATGTATTTATCGGCGTATCTGCAGCAGATGCATTATCTCAAGAGATGGTTAAATCAATGAATGAAGATGCAATTATCTTTGCGATGGCAAATCCTAATCCAGAAATCAAGCCGGACGCTGCAAAAGAAGCAGGAGCGGCTGTTATTGGAACAGGTCGTTCAGACTTCCCTAACCAAGTAAATAACGTTCTTGCATTCCCTGGAATTTTCCGCGGTGCGTTAGACGTTCGCGCTACTCATATCAACGAAGAAATGAAAAAAGCTGCTGTTGAAGCAATTGCAGCTCTTATTACAGAAGAAGAGCTAAACGCAGATTACGTTATCCCTGGACCATTTGATCCTCGCGTAGCGCCAGCTGTAGCAGAATCTGTAGCAAAAGCGGCAATGGATTCAGGCGTTGCCCGCATTACAATTGATCCGGCACGTGTAAAAACACATACAGAACAATTAACAAAAATCGAAAACTAATAACGGATAAAAAAGCCCTTTGAAATGCTGTTTCAAAGGGCTTTTTATGTTAAAGACCTGCTGTAACCCCAGTGAAATCTAAACGTAACACCATTTCATCTCCCATATGATGTACAATAAAGAGAAAAGAACCCAGGTTTTGTATCATAAAGGGAGGAACAAAGATGTACACCGTATTTTCAACATTTAATGTACCGGATGAAAAAGCTGAAGAAGTGATTGGAATCTATAAAAATCGTTCAAAATCAGTCGACGAGGCTCCAGGATTTGTAGACTTTCTACTTCTTCAAAACGATAAGCGAGCAGGGGAGCTCACCGTTCAGCTTACATTTGATACGAAAGAGAATTATTTAAGCTGGGTACGAAGCGAAGATTTCAAGCGTATTCATGATTTAGAGAAAAAGTACCCTGATCAAGAACTGGCAGCCGTCATCCCAAAAGTTTCTCAGTACAAAGTGGTGGCACGATGAGTTCACTTCCCGTTAATAAGATCGTCGAAAGAGTAACGGAGAAAATCTACGAGTTAGAACCTTCTTTGCTCGAAAAATTCGGAGAGCGCGGCAAAGAAAGATGTCATGAAGATAATCACTACCATATGAAGTATCTTGAGACAACATATAAGTTAGACAACCTGCAAATTTTTACGGACTATGCCTTATGGTTAAACAATTTACTCACAAGCCGAGGCATGAAAACCCAGCATATTATTGATAATTTTAATTTTATACAAGAAGCGCTGTTTGAACTAGATAATTATGGTGATAAACAAGTACAGGCGTATGTGGCTTACTTAGAAGAAGCAAATCATATACTGAAGCAACAGCAGCTTTAAAAAAGAGGCTAGTACAAAAGTGTTTTAGTTAAAAGAAAATCCGAACGGGTTTGATTCTTGATAGAGAATTCAACTCGTTCGGATTTTTTTATTGGTAGGGTTAGCGTAGGTTTCCTGTATGTAGCTGTGTCTCACTTTTTTGTTTTACATATGTATAAAGGTGGAAATAAAAAAGAAAAAGGAGAATACATATGCAAAAACAGCTAACAAAAGGAATCATGTTCTTAATCGCTATGTGTATGATTGGAAGTGCGTCAGCTTGTTCAGGTGAACCAGCTAATAAAACAAAATCTGATAATCATAAAGCAGAGGAAAAACCAATTGAAGACCGTCAAGAATTGACAAAGCTACAGCAGTATTCAAGCGACCCAGACATTAAAAAAGGGAAAGATGAAGATTTTGACTTGATCGGTACGTTAAAAAAAGACGCTGAAAAAGAAATAACGCTGAATATCGATGATCAACTCGTTAAAGTACCAAAAAGCTCTGGGATGGAAGTGGAAGGCTCACAGCTAAAAGATATGATTAATAAAGAAGTAGAAGCTGAAATTGACGCAGCTAAACAAGAAGCAACTAGTATTGAATTAACTCCAAAAGCAAAAGCAGATAAAAATGGCGTTTATGAACAAGATGGAGACGAGCGTAAAATTGTAGGTGTTTTTATAGAAGAAAGTAACAAACATATAACGGTAAAAGTTCCAAACGGCAAAAAAACGTATCAAAAAAGCACAGACTTTGAAAAAGAAGAAAAGGGCAGTTTAAAAGAAAAGACGGTATACCTTGAAATCAACTCAGCTAATGAAGTAGAAAGTATAGAAAAAGAAGACCGTGAATAAATAAAGCGACAGTTCTTCTTTCCCTCCTTGCTCTCTTGACTTTTCCAACTGTGTCACTTAACGTTACAGTAGAGAAAGAAAAAAGGTGGTTTATGGAAGATGAACAGTGAATTTACCATTGCCGTGCACAGCTTAGTGTTCCTAGCAAATTTACCAGATCACCGAGCAAGCAGTGAATCGATTGCTTATAACATCTGTACTAATCCTGCACGGGTTCGGAAAATAATGAGTACACTCAGAAAAAACAACTTGGTTCGGACAAAAGAAGGGCTAGGCGGCGGTTATACTTTAGGCTGCAGCCCTGCTGAAATAAGTCTTGGATTGATTTACCGGGTTATATCGACAGGAACGCTGAAGCCTCACTGGTGCAGCGGCGACCCTGACGCTGACTGTATTGTCAAATCAAACATTCAAACAGTGATGGACGACATTTTTACAGAGAGTGAGCAAAGCGTAATCAGGCATTTAGATCAAATGACGATCGAAGACGTGCTGAAAAAAGTTAGAACTGCTCACTAAAAAGCACCTTGCATGAGCAAGGGGGACTGACCCCTAATAGTGAGACAAATAAAAAACACCTTTAAGTTAAAAAACGGGTATATACTACCTAACAATCAC
>NZ_JBHZOU010000004.1:0-382894 GCF_042787775.1 Priestia sp. YIM B13552 | reverse complement strand
TTGCATGTATTAGGCACGCCGCCAGCGTTCATCCTGAGCCAGGATCAAACTCTCCGAAGAAATGTTTGACTTGCTCAATTAAAAAATAAAATTTAACGTTGACGTTTGTCGCTTTGTTCAGTTTTCAAAGTTCAACCGCCGCTCTTAAGCGACTTTACCATCATAACAAGTTGCAAGCTAGTTGTCAACAAGTTTTTTTATTTGTTTATCACTTCGATGTTTGCTTTAGCAGTTCATCTTAGCGACATTTAATAATATACCACGCCTTCTTTTATTGCGCAATAGTTTTTCGATATATTTTTAAAAACTATTTTCTTGTAAGTGAAACGCTAGCCAATTAATAGATACTAGCATATCTAGAGCCACACTAGCATAATGTCTATTAAATCATTATCCGCCAAGGAGGCGTTCACTTGGATACCTTAATTGCAGCTGCACTCTATTTGTCCTTTTGTATGTCTATTCTCTTAATTTCACTTGCTTATTGGGAATCAATTCAAATCTCTAATAAAGAAGGAAAAGTCAACGGCCTTTCATTTATTTCACTTTCAACATTCAGCATGATTTTTTGTTTGTTTACTTCATATTTTTATACCATTCTTTATTAATATGATGTTACGTTGTCTTCTTAATAAAAAGGAGACATTTCTTTATTTTATTACAATATTCGCATTCGGTATACTCACTTATTGAAATCAATACGATAAATTCAGTTACTCCCCTTCTTCATACGTACAGTGGACAATGAAGGAATTTGTCGAATGATTTTTTGGAACACTTTCTTTAAATTTGATAAACTACTTTTAGAAAACGCTTTCATATACACTTTAACATTATTCAAGGAGGAAACCAAATGAAACCATTGCTTGAATTAACGGTTGGAGAACTTTTAAAAGAAAGTACAAAAAAGTTTGGGCATCAAGAAGCGGTTATTTACTCTGAACAAAATATTCGCTATACGTACGCGGAATTTTATCAAGAAACCTCTCGAGTTGCAAAGGCCCTTCTAGCCACCGGTCTCAAAAAAGGCGACCATATCGCTATCTGGGCTACCAATGTGCCGGAATGGTTACTTCTTCAATTCGCAGCAGCTAGAATAGGCGCTGTTTTGGTTACCCTTAATACAAGTTATCAATCCTCTGAATTAGAGTATGTATTGAGGCATTCTGATACAACAGCGCTATTTTTCATTGATGAATTTAAAAGCACTTCTTATACATCTATTATCACCGGTATTGAACATAATCTTCCCAAACTAAAACATCTTATAAACTTAAGTGGATCAAGCGAACATACGTCTTGGAACGAGTTTTTAATGAGTAGCTTAATGGTATCGGATGAGGTTCTCGATAAGCATGAACAATCCCTACATATCCATGATGTTATCAATATGCAATATACTTCCGGAACAACAGGTTTTCCAAAAGGAGTTATGCTAAGTCACCATAATATAGTAAACAACGGCTTTTTAGTTGCTCAGTCTATGAAACTGACCAACGAAGACCGCTTATGCATCCCAGTTCCTTTCTTTCATTGCTTTGGATGTGTGCTGGGTGTTCTAGCATGCGTATCTGTAGGTGCTACTATGCTACCGATTATTGAATTTCAACCTGCCTCTGTTTTACGCACCGTAGAGAAAGAAAAATGTACAGCTCTTCACGGTGTACCCACTATGTTTATTGCGGAATTAAATGCACTTGAGTTTGATCAATATGATTTATCTACTCTTCGCACAGGAATCATGGCTGGTTCTAATTGTCCAGCAGAAGTAATGAAGCGAGTCATACATGACATGGGCATCAATGAAATTACCATCGCCTATGGTCAAACCGAAACGTCTCCTGTAATCACCCAAACAACCCCAACTGATTCTATCGAGCGGCGAGTACAAACGGTTGGCAAAGTTCATAATCATGTACAGATTCAAATTATTAATCCAATTACAGGTAAACCAGCTTCTTTCGGAGAACAAGGAGAACTTTGTGCAAAAGGATATTTAACAATGAAAGGATATTACAAAATGCCGGAAGAAACAGAAAAAACAATTGTAGAAGGTTGGCTACATACAGGAGATTTAGCTACCATCGATAAGGATGGCTATGTAAAAATTACAGGACGTCTAAAAGATATGATTATTAGAGGCGGAGAAAATATTTATCCAAGAGAAATTGAAGAGTTTTTATATAAAATACCCGAGATAGAAGATGTTCAAATTGTCGGTATTCCTGATCCAAAGTATGGAGAACGAGTTGCTGCATGCATTAAACTCAAGCAACATTCTTTGCTTACCGCTCAAGAAATCCAAGACTTTTGCAAAGGTAAGCTTGCTCATTTCAAAATTCCGGAACATATTTATTTTATAGACGACTTTCCCATGACGGCATCCGGCAAGATTCAAAAATATAAATTACAAGAAAAAATCGTAGCACTTTATAAATAATCAGATTTTTTTGAATTTCACCTGTCATTATGAAGAAAAGTTTACTATACTGATACATATCTGTTTTTCTTCTTTCATACAGATATAAACAACAATGTTTATTGAAATAGGTGAAAATAATGGAAAATGAAATGTTGCTCAAATTAGGTATTTCCGCTGTACTTGGTCTTATTATTGGAATTGAAAGGGAACTAAAACGAAAGCCTGTTGGTTTAAAAACATCTCTCGTAATTTCCATTATTAGCTGTTTACTCACGATTGTTTCGATTGAGTCTTCTCAAATTTTTAATAAAGGTGATCATATCACAATGGACCCGCTTCGTCTGGCAGCTCAAATTGTTTCTGGAATTGGTTTTTTAGGGGCGGGCGTCATTTTACGAAAAGAAAATGACAGCATCTCAGGGCTTACAACAGCGGCTATTATCTGGGGAGCAGCAGGTATAGGCATTGCTGTAGGTGCAGGGTTTTATCCCGAAGCTATTACCGGAGTTGTACTGCTCATCATCAGCGTTGAACTTCTCCCCTTCCTTATTACTATTTTGGGGCCTAGGCAACTGCGCGAGAAAGAGCTTATTCTTCAACTCAAGCTGGCGGATAAGCACAATATCTTTGATACAACTAATAGCATTAGAGAAAAGAATATTACAATTAAAAATATTCGAATCAAAGATTTAGACACCAATGAATTGTATATACGAATGAAAGTGTCAGTTAATAACCAGCGCCCTACTACAGAAGTGTATTACGAAATTCAAAAAATCAGCGGTATTCGAAGCATTGAAGTTGAAAATGTATAAATAAAAAACGGCCAATTGGCCGTTTTTTATTTATACTTTTTAATCTGTTGTAAAAATTCCCGCTGTTTTACTAGAGACAGCCGGTATTGATCATCGATAATTTCTGTTAATAACTCATGTTTACGGCTCTTTGACACATTCAATCTGTGGATAAGAACTCTGCATTCATACAAAAACTGTGTATACTGTGTGTAACTATCATCATAATTTGAGGATAAGTCTTCTTTGATTCGTTTTGTCAACAAAGGACTAGCGCCATCTGTGGATATTGCTAACGATAATCTCCCTCTAGAAAACTGTGCAGGAATTTGAATATTTCCATCGGAAAAGCTGCTGGCCATATTAACCAACTGATCATTTTTAATATGCTGCTTAACAAACTTATTCACAGCTTGATCATTTGTAGCCACAACAATTAAAAAGACATTAAGTAAGTCTTCTTCTCCTACTTTTTTTCTTTTTACACGCAGCTGATCTTTAGCTTCCCATTCATTTATTTCAGCTGAAACAGTTGGAGCAACCACTGTAATGGCTGCTCCTTCTTGTAAAAAACCTTTAATTCTACGAGTTGCGATTGTTCCGCCCCCAACTACTAAGACCGAACGACCCTTTAAATCAAGCATAACGGTATACATCGTATTGATTTCCTTTGCTCGATAATAACGTTTTTACTTGGTGACTTAAAATGTGCGCAAGTCCATCATGATAACCTAGGTAGTTGGCTAAGATAAACTGCTGGGCATCTGTTGATAGCTGCTCCAATTCTTCCTTAATTTCGTTCATTAAAATACCGGTAAACAAGAGGTACGGAAGAACGAATACTTGCTTATACGAAGTTCGTTGAGCAAGGTGCAGGCCTTCTTTTAAATTAGGAGAAGCTGCAGCTAAATAGCATGTGCTCACTTCTTTAAAAGCACCTTTCCCTTTTAGCAGTTGAGCTATTTCGTTAAAATCTTTTTTTACAGCAGGATCACTGCTTCCTCTGCCGACCAACAATACCATCGAATCTTCATGCTTATCCACATTGGTTTCATTGATTCTCTCTACCAAGATATCAACAATTCGTTCGTCCACGCCGAACGGTTCTCCGTACAGCACTTCTACCTGGGGATAACGTTCATATACTTTGTGTATTTCTTCGGGTATATCATGCTTTGCATGCGCAGCTGTTAATAACAGAAGAGGCACAATTGCAATACGAGTAGCACCTTGTTCAATACATGCTTCAAATCCTTGTTCAATAGTGGGGGAAGCTAGTTCTAGGAAACAAACTTCTTGAATCGGTACATCTAGATTTTTTTTACATCTTTCAATAAAAGCAACTGCCTGATCAGCGCCTTCTTTTACGCGGCTGCCATGGCAAACATATAAAACTGCATCCATATAATCAACCTCTTTAGTAAGCTTCTTGTGCATACGAATAGTAATGCTGTCCAGTCTTCTCAAACCAATTTAATCGGTCATGAAAATTCACAACTTCACCAACGATAATCATACTTGGATTTTCAATTTGTTCTTCTTTAACAATATCAACAATTGTACCAAGAGTTCCAGTTACAGTGCGCTGGTCCGCGCATGTTCCCCAGTGAATCAATGCAATTGGCGTAGCTGAAGTTTTTCCGTGTTTCATTAACTGTTGGCAAATGTACGGTAAGTTCCGCACTCCCATATAAATTGCAAGAGTATCTACACCTTTGGCTAGGCTATCCCATTTAATTGCATCATGCTCGCTATCTTTACGATGGCCTGCTACAAAAGCAAAGCTTGCGCTGTATTCCCGGTGAGTGACAGGGATTCCTGCATAAGCAGCGGCTGCGATGCCTGATGTAATTCCTGGAACAATTTCAAATGAAATGCCCTGCTGCACGAGAGCTTCTGCTTCTTCCCCTCCGCGTCCGAAAACAAATGGATCTCCGCCTTTTAAGCGCGTTACAATTTTTCCTTTTTTAGCGAATTTCACTAAAAAATTGTTAATTGTTTCTTGCTTGAGGGTATGATAGTTCGGAAGCTTTCCGCAGTAAATGATATCTGCATCACTTTTAGCATACTCCAGCAGGTCCTTATTCACTAAACGATCATATAAGATAACATCTGCTTGCTGAATTGCTTTCAACCCTTTTAATGTAATTAAATCTGGATCTCCCGGTCCTGCACCGACTAGATATACTTTCCCCATGAATGCCTTTCACCCTTCCATCATTTCCACGTCTCCGCAGCGCTCCCACATTTTAATTTGAATTAGAACAGCGGACAAAGTCCGCTGTCATTTAGATGAATTTTCTGTTAGCTAAATATTCAATAACAGTTTGTACACATTCTTCTACAGACTGTGTGCTTGTATTAATTGTTAATTCAGGGTTAGCCGGTGACTCATACGGAGAATCAATTCCTGTAAAATCACGGATTTCTCCGCTTCTTGCTTTTTTGTAAAGGCCTTTTGGATCTCTTTTTTCACATTCTTCTAACGGACACTCCACGTATACTTCCAAAAATTCATTCCCCTCTAAGATCTCACGCACTTGAGCGCGGTCCTCTTGGAATGGAGAGATAAATGCTGTTAGTACCACTTGACCGCTGTCTACAAATAGCTTAGAAACCTCACCGATACGGCGAATATTTTCTGTACGATCTTCAGCAGAAAACCCTAGATTCTTATTTAAGCCGAAACGAACATTGTCACCATCTAATACATAGTTGCGAATATTTTTATCAAAAAGCGCTTTTGCCACTGCGTTTGCTACGGTAGATTTACCTGAACCCGAAAGACCTGTAAACCATAATACAAAACTGTGATGATTATTTTGCTCGCGTCTTTCCTCTTTTGTAATTCCAGCATCATGCCACGTAATGTTTGTTGATTTGCTCACTTCAACCGCTCCTTATTTTGAAGATACTTTTTGTTTTGCTAATCCTTTAATTAACACTTCAATTACTTCTTTACGGCTGAATGTGCTTGGTGGCACTTCTCCGTTACGAAGCATTTCACGTACCTTTGTTCCAGATAGAATCATATGATCTTCCTTGCTGTGAGGGCATGTTTTCGTTGATGCCATCGCTTCACACTTCTTGCAATAGAAGCTGTGTTCAAAGAATAAAGGTGTAATTCCTAATTCATCTGCTGTAAAGTTACTGAAGATTTTTTGGGCATCATATGTTCCATAGTAGTCACCAACACCAGCGTGGTCACGGCCTACAATGAAATGTGTGCATCCAAAGTTTTTTCGAACCATTGCATGGAAAATAGCTTCTCTAGGTCCAGCATAGCGCATCGCAGCAGGGAAAACTGCTAAAGCTACACGATCGCTAGGATAATAGTTCTCTAAAAGTACTTCATAACTTTCCATACGGATATCTGCTGGGATATCATCTGACTTTGTTTCTCCTACGAGTGGATTTAAAAACAGGCCGTCTACAATTTCTAATGCCGTTTTTTGAATATATTCGTGCGCACGGTGAACAGGGTTACGAGTTTGGAATCCAACAACCGTTTTCCAACCGCGTTCTTCAAATGCTGCTCTTGTTTCAGTTGGATCTAGGTAATACTTTTCAAAACGCGTTTTAGGTGTACGTTCTACAAGTACGATTGGACCTGCTACGTATACATTTGGGCGTTCCATCATTTTTTTCACGCCAGGATGAGCAAGTTCTGCCGTGCGGTATACATTTTCCGCTTCTTTTTCTTTATTTGGCGTATATACTTCAGAAACTTCTAAAACACCATACGTTACGCCGTTTTGAACTAGTTTTACTTTGTCGCCAATGTTTAATTCTTTAGCTTGCTCTTCTGTTACAGGAAGAGTGATAGGAATACTCCATACTGTGCCATCTGCTAAACGCATATTTTCAACAACTGATTGATAATCTTTTTCTCCTAAAAATCCTGTAATTGGGCTGTAAGCACCAATTCCAATTAGTTCTAAATCACTTAGAGCCATGTTATCTACTTCGATTTCTTTTGTTAGTGAAGTGTAGTCATATGTTGGTTGATATAAATTAATTAATTCTCCACCGTGTGCTTGAATTGTTGTCATTTTGTAAAATCCTCCTTAAATAATTAACACAATATAATAAAAAGCACTTGAATCACGCAGTCATTTTTTCTTTTTCCGACTGCAAGCTTGCTCTTTTTCTTCTAGTCGTTCTAGCTAAGCTTAGAACACCTGCTGTGGCAATGCAGCCGCTAGCTAGCACCACAAATGAATATAAGTCGCTTTCAAGTACTAATTTCACAAGAACATATGAGATTACGAGTGAAAATACGGGGGATACCACCCAAACCTTTAACATTTGAATGACCACTTCACGCTGTTCTTTCGTGAATCCCGTTTTCGCTGCTCCTATTCCAATAATAGAAGACGTAGTGACCTGTGTAAGCGGTACTGGCAAACCAAAAAGTGAAGCTGCTGTAACAAGAGAAGCACCAGTACCCGAGATAATGCACCCTTCTCCTACAGAATAGCGAGTAATTTTTTTCCCGTTTGTTTCAATAACTCGGCCGCCTAGTAAAAGAGCTCCGAGCGCCACAGCCAGTCCTCCTGTTATGACACCCGTTGTGGCATCCATTAATCCAGCTCCTACTAGAGGACCGACAGCATTTGCCACGTTATTCATTCCAGCTGAGAAGGCTTCAAAGAATCCCGTGGCTATAACTAAAATCGTTAAAACTCTTTTCCACTTTCCCTCTGCTTCTTTTTTATGCGCTCTGCGTTTTATCACTTTTCCAATCAAAAAAGCAATGACAAATGAAACCAGCGGAACAATAATCCAAAAAGACATGACAACTAAAAGTTTTTCCACATACAGAGATTGATAAGCTACTCCTACTCCAACAACTGAACCAACCGTTACTTCACTTGTTGATAGAGGGATACCAATTAAATTCGCGAAAAAGAGTGACAGCGTTGCAGCAGCCAGAATGATAATAACTAATTCTACTGACAGCAATTTTTCAGGTATGATACCTGAACTGATGGTTTTTACCACCTCGCCGCCTCCGATAATGGCTCCGAGCACAATACCTACAGCACAGATGAACAAGGCTACTCTTCGCTTTTTAATCGCACCGGAGCCGTATGAAACGCCCATAGCTGCTGCTGCACCGCTTGCCCCGATATTCATTGCAAAAAAAAGCGCAATGATAAAGGCAACATATAAAAGCATCATTTATTCAGCTCTTTCGTATTTAAGATTCGTGTAATCCGCATTCAACTTTTTGTGTACCTGCCCATCTTCCTGAACGTAAATCGTCTACATTGTAGGCAGGTGCGGTACAAGGCTCACAGCCGATGCTTGGGTAGCCTTGATCATGAAGTTTGTTATATGGTAAATCATGCTTATACACATAGCGCCAAACTTCTTTCCAAGACCAATGAATTAACGGGCAGACTTTAACTTTCTTGAATTTCTCATCTTTATTAAAATAATTCGTGTTGGCACGAGATTCAGACTGCTCGCGTCTCAAACCAGAAATCCACGCATCATAAGGAGCAAGAGATTCCCTTAACGGGATGATTTTTCGAATTTGACAGCATAGGTTAGGCTGACTCTTCCAAAGCTCATCTCCATGTTTCTCAGCTTGTTCTGCAAGAGTTAAATCCGGTTTTTTTATATGAATACGCAAATCAGGAAAGCGTTCTTTAATTGCATCAATCACTTCATATGTTTCTTTAAAATGAACGCCCGTATCTAAAAAGACAATTTCAGCATCTTTTTTCACTTTTGAAATTAAATCAATTAACACAATCCCTTCAATACCAAAGCTTGATGCGTAAATAATTGAATCTCCGTAGGTATCATACGCCCACTGCAATGCTGAAAGGGCTCCTTTTGTTTCATCTTCACTGTCGAACTCTGGAAATGTATCACTCCAGTTTTCGTACGTATATAAGTCTGCCATTTTCTTCACTCCAATTCTTAGTTATCCGCGTTATCCAATAAAAAAAGGCGGTTTTACCCACTAGAATTGGATAAAACCGCCTCTAGTGTGTCTAGTCAGCGAAACTATTTAATTCTTACTTTTCTTCGACGTGCTCAAAGATTTGTTTTAAGTCGGGGGTTACAGTCATTGATGTCCCTCCTTAAATTATCGCTTGCGCTATATCAAAATAAAAAGTCTTCCATATTGAAAGACTGGGTAGGCAATAACTTTTTACCTTATCTTTCAAAATGATACACACTTTGCTGGAATTAGCACCTTGCTAAGCAGGTTGCCGGGGTTCAGCGGGCCAGATCCCTCCACCACTCTTGATAAGCATTTTTTAAAAATTTTAGCATATTTAGAATATTTGTCAACATTAAAAATCATATATCCGATAAGAAAACTATACTTTAAATTCACAGAAATATCTATACTTTTATTTAAAACAACATATGTAAATTTAAACCAAATGTGAACATATCAGTTTATAAAACGCTTTCTTTTTCCTCAACTTTTTATATTCTCTTCCTAAATAAAACACAACACCTCTCTATAAAATTAATAAGGGATTTATAAGCTTTACGGATAATTCACCCACATTAGCACACATTACAGATAACACTGACTGACAGATAGGAGCTATATAAGATGGAGAGACATTCCTTTCAATTAGACGATACAATTAAAAATAATGTGCGAACATATTTACAGCAAATTTCAACTGAAGCCTCTAATTTAATTAAACATTTAGATACGAGTGATCATTGTATCCTATGTGATTTTGAGGAGATGAGAAGGTTATTTCAAGATGTTCAAGCTACGGCCGCCTCTTATTACTTGCGTCATTATCTATCGCCTTATACATTTGAATATGCTGCTCTGTCCTTAGCTATTCATAACCTTTCTGAGAAACGTCACGGTGCTTTAATTGTCATTGAACGGGAACAAAATGTAGACCCTCTTATTCAAAAGGGAATGCCTATTCAAGCTCCTGTCAGCGCTACGCTAGTTGAGACACTGTTCTACCCAGGGACACCCTTACATGACGGAGCCGTCCTAATTAGAAATAATCAGCTTATCTCAGCTGCTAATGTTTTACCTCTCTCGTCTATTATTTCAACGACCAAAAAATTGGGAACACGTCACCGTGCAGCCATTGGAATGTCGGAAAAATCGGATGCATTAATTTTAGTTGTATCTGAAGAAACAGGCAAAATTTCGTTTGCTCTTGATGGAAGCCTCTACCCTATTCACTCCAGCAAAAATATGATTTAAGAGCCCTTTCCTGATAAGCAGCCCCATCTTGACTTCTATATCCTTTCTCTTTAATATATTTCATAGTTTTTACATACTATAGATACGGGTGATGCATATGGCAATTTTAAAATTTGAACATGTAGGCGTTCAAGTAAAGGATATAGAAGAATCTATTGAGTTCTATACGCAAAAAGTGGGATTAGAGCTCATCGAAACACTGCCACATACCGATCCGTCTTTGAAGCTAGCTTTTCTAGGTTTAGAAGGCAATGTAATCGTAGAGTTAATTCAAGGGTATAACTCAAGCTTACCTAACGAAGGTAAAGTTCATCATTTTGCGCTGGCGGTAGACGGAATTGAAGAGGAGTTTGAGCGTTTAAAATCAGCAGGTGTTTCATTTGTGGAAGAAAACATTGTAACTTTGCCAAATGGAGCAAGATACTTATTTTTCTACGGTCCAGACAAAGAATGGATTGAATATTACGAAGTAAAAAGATAAAGATATCTTATACCTTCAGTGAAAAATGGTCATACTGTGGCTATGACTAATCACTGGAGGTTTTTTTATGATGGAATGGCTATTATTTCGACTTTTCCGTCGTTCTATTTTAGTGCGGCTTCTTTTTATTATCGGCTGCCTTGTTCTACTTTTTGGCATGCTTATACATTTCCTAGAGCCGCAAACGTTTGGGAATGTATTTGAAGGAATTTGGTGGGTTATTATTACAATCTCTACTATAGGGTACGGTGATTTTGCTCCGACCACTACGATTGGAAGGTTAGCTGCAATTATTTTAGTCCTGATCGGAACGGGATTTATTACCACTTATTTTGTTACGCTTTCTAAAATTGCTGTTTCCGCTGAGAGCGCTTATTTGGAAGGAAATTTAAAATTTTATGGAAAAGATCACTTCATCGTTGTTGGGTGGAATGAGCGCGCCAAACTCGTGTTAGAGTCTTATCGCGACGCATTTCATAAAGAAGACATTGTTCTTATCGACGACTCTCTGACTAAAAATCCCATGATTTGTGATCGCGTTCATTTTATTAAAGGAAGTCCTTCTCATTATGAAGTATTAGAACTTGCCAACGCTCGGTACGCAAAAAAAGTGCTGATTACTGCCGATCAGCATAAGACAGAAGAATATGCAGACATGAATACGATTGTTACGTTAGTCGCTCTGCAAGGATTGAACCCTTCTATTTACAGCATCGTTGAACTGTTAACAAAAAAGCATATTCAAAATGCACAAAATTTGGGGGTGAATGAAATGATCAAAACAAATGAGTTGATTAGTCAAGTCATGTACGAACATATTTTTGTGAAAAAATTAGAGAGTTTAAAAAAAGAATAGTTCCTTCAATTACTGAAGCAGCGCATCTTCTGCCTCTCTAATTAGCTCTTCTCCTAAGCTGATATACTTTTCTGGAAATGAAGCGTCTGCGTCTTGGGGTTCTGCAAACTGATTAAATGAAGCACTCACATTTCCATTGTGAACATCGTCATCTAGACCAATTTGATATTTATGTGAAAGTAAAAATGGCGTCCCAATCTGTACGGTTGTTCCTTTAGAATCCAGTTCTCCGTTCGTAGCTGTAAACGGGATACGTAAAAACTGATAGCCGACTTCATCATTCATCTTATAGTCGAATGAACCATGGTCGTAATCCCAATTCCCTCCAATGTTATACCCAAGCGGCTTAAGCGTTTTTTCTAATTCGTAAAGCTTGAATAATGTGCCTTCTAATCTTGAAGATAATTCAATCATGTTATCCCTCCTCTGTTTTAACATGTCCTTTTTCCAGCGTTTTATCCTTTATCTCAAAAGCAAAAAAGAGGTTGAGTCATAACGAAATGAATCCAATCTAAAGGCGAACAAACTGGATAAAGCAGCTCGTATAAATCGCTTGTGATACCGCAGTTGATGTCCGTGCAAGGCTTCGCTTTCCGCGCGCGGGCGTGAGCCTCCTCATCGCTTGCGCTTTTCCCGCAGGAGTCTTCTTCGCCTTGCCCTCCAATCAACTGCTAAAAGGACCTAAACAGATGAAACTATATTCACCATAACAAAAAAAACGAACCACTCATCAAACATGTTGATCAATGGTTCGTTTTTCAATTGGGCTAAAATACTTTTGTACCGCCCTCTTTTTACTTATTTCAAACGCTTTTCTAATTCTGCTTTTTTCTCTTCAAAACCAGGTTTTCCAAGAAGAGCAAACATATTTACTTTGTATGCTTCTACTCCCGGCTGATCGAATGGGTTTACGCCTAATAAATAGCCGCTGATTGCACATGCTTTTTCGAAGAAATATACAACATATCCGAACGTATACTCATCTAGCGCAGGAATGTTCACAACTAAGTTTGGAACGCCTCCATCTGTGTGAGCAAGCATTGTACCTTGGAACGCTTTTTTATTTACAAAGTCAACTGTTTCACCAGCTAAGTAATTTAATCCATCTAAGTCCGCTGCATCTTCTTCAATTGTTAGCTCATGACGAGAATCTTGAACTTGTACAATTGTTTCAAAAATATCACGACGACCTTCTTGTACATATTGACCTAAAGAATGAAGATCCGTTGAGAAGTTAGCAGATGAAGGGTAAATACCTTTTTGGTCTTTTCCTTCACTTTCGCCAAATAACTGTTTCCACCACTCAGCAAAGTATTGAAGAGCTGGCTCATAGTTAATCAGCATTTCAATTGTTTTTCCTTTATTATAAAGCACATTACGAGCTACAGCATATTGATAAGCTGGGTTCTCTTCTAGCTCTGATGATGAGAATGCTTCTTGAGCATCAGCTGCCCCTTTCATCATTTGTTCGATATCAAGACCCGCAGCGGCAATTGGTAATAAGCCAACCGCTGTTAATACTGAATAACGGCCGCCTACATCATCTGGAATAACAAATGTTTCATAGCCTTCTTCGTCCGCTAATGTTTTTAATGCGCCGCGCGCTTTATCTGTTGTTGCATAAATACGCTTGCGTGCTTCTTCTTTGCCATATTTCTCTTCTAATAATTTACGGAAGATACGGAAAGCAATCGCTGGTTCTGTTGTTGTACCAGATTTTGAAATAACATTAATAGAGAAATCTTTATCTTGTAAAACATCCATTAAGTCTTTCATGTATGTTGAGCTGATGTTGTTACCAGCAAAAATAACTTGCGGAGTTTTACGCTGTTCTTTTGATAATGTGTTATAGAATGAATGCTGAAGCATTTCAATAGCAGCACGAGCACCTAAGTAAGATCCTCCAATACCGATAACAATTAATACATCTGAATCAGATTTAATTTTTTCTGCACTTTTTTGAATGCGTGCAAATTCTTCTTTGTCATACTCCGTAGGAAGGTCGACCCATCCTAAAAAGTCATTTCCAGCACCTGTTTTCTCATGAATTGAATGGTGAGCTACTTTCACGGCATCACGTAAGTATGTAAGTTCATGTTCACCAAAAAATGATAACGCGTTTGAATAATCAAAACGAACATGTGTCATAGTTTGTTCCTCCATTAAAATATCTTTATTTTTCACTTTATCGAAACTGTTAGCTGAATTCAAGTGAATCCACTTACAATTTGACACAATCATTATAGTTTGTTGAAACTGCAATCATTGTATGTACCCTTTTATTTAACGATAAATTCAGTTGTGAAGTCAACTAATGTTCTTTGATTACAGGACGTAATTCATGCACGATTACGCAAATAATAAGCAAATGAAAAACGACTAAAGAGTGGTCTTCAATCGTTTTTTATTTGCTTATCGGGTGGTGTAATATAGTTCATTTCACCTATTTTCACATATTGTCTCGGTTTATAAGAGGCTTTTAAAAGGGAAGAGTCTATTGATATGGAATTTTCAGCTTGGTTTTTAGAAGTGAGTAGCATCCTGTTTTCTTCTTTCATTTCCAAGTGATTATTCAGCACAAATCCGCTCATACATAATGCGGTAAAAATGAGAAAACTGATGGCTATTTGTTTCCTATACATTTCCATCACCTCACTCTTAGAGTGACAATTTCGAGTGATTTTTATACGTTCAAAAAATTTTTTTATGTTTTTTTTTATGGATTTTGTGACGAGTTTCTATTTATTTAATAAGGTTTGAAAAATCCGCTGATACTAAGAAATAGCATGGATGCATGCATAATTAAATTATTATATAATCGGTTACAGAATTGAATATCACAAGGAGGTTTGTCTTTTGTCGTGGTTGCACTTGGTGATTTTATCGCCTTTTTTATTAGCCTTTTTTGTCCCCCTTCTGTATAGGAAATTCCAGCGTATTCATACAGGATGGTTTGTTTTACCTCTTCCACTTGTGTTGTTCATTTATTTCACACAATATATCAGTGGTGTTTCTAAGGGGGAAACATATCTACATTCAATGAAATGGATACCTAGTCTGGGCATTAACTTTGATGCCTATGTGGATGGACTTGGTCTTCTGTTTTCTCTATTAATCACCGGAATTGGGACACTTGTTATTCTTTACTCCATTTATTATCTTTCTAAGACAAAAGAAGCACTGCATTCGTTTTATGTCTATTTGCTTCTTTTTATGGGGTCGATGCTAGGAGTTGTATTATCAGACAACCTAATGAGCCTTTACAGCTTTTGGGAATTAACAAGCCTTTCATCTTTTTTATTGATTGGTTATTGGTATAAACGAGAGAAATCTCAATACGGAGCCTTAAAATCTATGCTCATTACCGTATTCGGAGGACTTTCCCTATTAGCAGGAATTGTGCTTTTATACGTCATGACAGGTACTTTCAGCATACGCGAAATTATCTCAAACGTAGATGTAGTCACATCAAGTCATCTATTCATTCCAGCTCTAGTCCTCATTTTATTAGGGGCCTTTACAAAATCTGCTCAGTTTCCTTTTCATATTTGGCTGCCAGATGCAATGGAAGCTCCAACCCCAGTGAGTGCATACCTTCATTCAGCCACAATGGTAAAAGCGGGCATTTATCTTTTAGCAAGACTTAGCCCTGTTTTTGCTATAAGCGCCACTTGGTTTTTTGCTATTTCAATTATAGGACTAATTACACTGTTTTGGGGCTCATTTTCAGCAGTAAAGCAACAAGACCTGAAAGGGATTTTAGCTTTTTCAACCATTAGTCAGCTCGGGATGATTATGTCACTTATAGGAGTAGGTAGCGCAGCTATTCACTATGATTTTTTAGACGATAATATCTACTTAGTAGCTCTTACTGCGGCGGTCTTCCATTTGATTAACCACGCTACCTTCAAAGGCAGCTTGTTTATGGTAGTAGGGATTGTCGATCATGAAACAGGCACGCGTGACATTAGAAAGTTAGGCGGGTTAATGAGCTTCATGCCTGTGACATTTACCATTGCTATCATCGGGGGATTTTCAATGGCGGGTCTTCCTCCCTTTAATGGATTCTTAAGTAAAGAGATGTTTTTTACAGGCATGGTAAACGTGACAAAAATGGATATGTATAGCATGCAGACGTGGGGAATTTTGTTGCCTATCATCGCTTGGTTAGGAAGTATTTTCACTTTCGTCTATAGTATGATTCTTGTCTTTAAAACCTTTACAGGCAAATACCAGCCCGAAAAACTAGAGAAGAAGCCGCATGAAGCACCAGTAGGTATGCTTATTTCACCTGTTATTTTAGCATCACTGGTTGTTATTTTCGGCTTTGCTCCTAATTTATTAGAATCAACCCTTATTGAGCCAACAATGGCCTCTATCGCACCTAGCCTGCTAGCTGAAGGTAAAGAATATCAAGTGCATATTAAATTTTGGCATGGCTTTACGCCAGAATTATTTATGACGCTAGGGGTCATCATATTTGGTATTTTGTTATTTATGACGATTCAAAAGTGGTCAAAAATTTATACACGATTCCCTTCTTCTTTAACGCTTAATAACGGCTATAATTATGGAATTAAAGGGATGGAAAAAGGGTCAACACGTATCATGAAAACATTAATGACAGGATTTATTAGAGACTATCTTTTAATCATTTTTACTTTCATAGGCATTTTACTTCTCGTGACGCTCTTTTCTCAGAATGCCTTTGCAATTGATTTAAAAGATACTGCTTCTATAGGCGTTTATGAAGCCATATTAGCAGTCGTAATGGTTGCGGCTACTATTACAACTTTATTGGCAAAATCACGCCTCACAGCTATTATTTCGCTCGGAGTTGTCGGGTATACGCTCTCTTTATTTTTCGTACTATTCCGAGCTCCTGACTTAGCTTTGACTCAATTAGTTATTGAAACTGTATCGGTATCCCTGTTTTTACTATGTTTCTACTACTTGCCCGAGTTTCGGAAGCGAAAAGTAAGGGTGAAGTTTCAGCTGCCAAACTTACTGGTTGCTCTTCTTGTAGGAACGACGGTTACACTGCTTGGCATATCAGCAAACAGTACGAAACTATTTGAATCGATTTCACATTACTTTATTGAAAACAGCTATGAAAAAGCAGGCGGCGAAAACATGGTGAACGTAATCCTTGTGGACTTCCGCGGATTTGATACACTATTTGAAATTACCGTACTTTGTATAGCAGCTCTTGGTATCTATGGCATGATTCGTCTTCGGTTAACAAAGGAGGAAGAAGAGTGAAAAAAAATGATTTGATACTACAAACCACAACGAAAGTAGTCACGTTCATTATTATCATTTTTGCCATTCATCTTTTCTTTGCAGGTCATTATACACCGGGGGGAGGGTTTGTTGGGGGACTTACTACCTCAGCAGCCCTTGTATTACTACTGCTGGCTTTCGATATAAAAACCGTATCGAAAGTCATCCCATTTGATTATAAGAAGGTCGCGGCTTCCGGACTGCTGCTAGCTATTTTAACTGGGCTTGGGTCATTTATTTTCAAAGTCCCATTTCTAACTCACACATATAGCTACTTTAACCTTCCCCTTCTCGGGAAAACATCTTTAGCTACCGTTGTACTATTTGATTTAGGTGTATATCTAGTAGTTGTTGGTGTGACGATGACCATTATTCAAACGATTGGAGAGAGTGAATAGTGGAAATATTAATGTCCATAGTGGCAGGGATTCTATTCACTGCCGCTGTATATCTCATGTTATCGCGCAGTTTACTGCGAATTATTATTGGAACAGGCTTATTAAGCCACGGTGTTCACCTGTTAATTTTAACGATGGGCGGATTAAAAGGGGGGAGTGTTCCCCTTCTAGGAGAAAAGGCTTCTTCTTATACAGATCCTTTACCTCAAGCCCTAATTTTAACTGCCATTGTCATAAGCTTTGGCGTCACTTCTTTTTTCCTTGTACTAGCGTACAGGGCTTATCAAGAACTCGGAACAGACGATATGGACAAGTTAAGGGGAAATGAACATGACGAGTAATTTTGTAATCATCCCACTGCTTATCCCGTTTGTTGTAGGTGTTGTGCTCATTTTTTTCAAAGACAATATTAAACTTCAAAGGATAATCAGTGTTTTATCATTAATCACCACCACTGCTTTTGCTGCCTATTTAGTACAACTGGTTCAGTCAAAAGGTATTTTAACTCACGAGCTTGGGAACTGGAAGCCTCCTTTTGGAATTATTCTAGTAGCGGACATGTTCGCGTCCCTTCTCGTACTTACTGCTAGTGTGGTAACACTATGCTGCGTTCTTTTTGCCTTTCAAACGATTGGGGAAAAGCGTGAACGCTTTTACTTTTATTCATTTGTACAATTTTTATTAGTAGGCGTATTCGGTGCCTTTTTAACAGGTGATATCTTTAACTTATTTGTCTTTTTTGAAGTCATGCTTATGTCTTCGTACGCTCTTATTGTAATTGGCGGTACAAAAGCACAGCTTCGAGAGTCACTTAAGTATATTTTAGTCAATGTCATTTCATCCGCTTTGTTTGTCATTGCCGTTGCTTATTTATATGCCGTAACAGGAACTCTCAACATGGCGGACCTTTCACAGCGAATTGCTGAGGCGAACCAGCCGGGAATTTTAACAACCATCGGCATGCTTTTATTTATCGTCTTTGCCTTAAAAGCAGCTTTATTTCCAATGTATTTCTGGCTTCCAGGTTCATATAGTGCGCCTCCGCCGGTTATTATCGGGTTGTTTGGTGCTTTGCTCACAAAAGTAGGCGTTTATTCGATTTTCAGGACTTTCACTTTACTGTTTTACCATCATCCTGAATTTACTCATCAAATTATCGGCTACGTTGCGCTTTTGACTATCGTTGTTGGTGCAGTAGGCGCCATTGCTTATTCGGATGTAAATAAAATCTTAATTTATAACATTATTATTGCTGTCGGAGTCATTGTCTACGGTGTGACCTTGACAACAAACGCAGGTTTTGAAGGAGCTATTTATTATTTAATTCACGACATGATTATTAAAGCAGCTCTATTCCTTCTTGCCGGAAGCATCATTCGAATAACTGGAACAACAAAATTAAAGAAAATGGGTGGGTTAATTAAAGACTATCCGCTGCTTGGCTGGATGTTTTTTATCGCTACTATTTCGTTGGCAGGAATTCCTCCCCTAAGCGGCTTTATTGGAAAATTCCTTTTAGTTCAGGGCGGCTTAGAATCAGAGAGCTACACGTTTGTAGGAGTTTTACTGGTTTCAAGCCTGCTTGTTTTATATTCTGCCATTAAGATTTTCATGAGCTGCTTCTGGGGTGAACCTAAGCTTTCTTCTGAGCATGAAAAAGTATCCCTTAGAGGCATTCTATACCCATCTGCTATCTTACTTGCTGTTTCTGTCTTTTTGGGACTAGGTGCAGAAGCTGTTATTCCTTATGTGTCAACAGCCGCTCAAACGCTTATGGATCCTTCAATTTATATCCAATCGGTGTTAAAGGAGTAGATCTGCATGTCATTTCAACTATTATTAAACGTAATCATTGCATTCACATGGATGTTTTTGAGGGGGATTTGGACACTCCCTTCCTTTATTATAGGTTTTTTCTGGGGAGCAGTACTGCTGTTTGTTTTCCGCCGTTTTTTTCACAGACGTTTTTACTTGCATAAAGTGTATGCGATCATTAAACTGCTGTTTATTTTCATACGAGAATTATTCAAAGCCAATATTGCAGTGACTAAGGACGTATTGCGCCCTAAATTAAATATTCAGCCAGCCATCTTTGCAATGCCAACCCGTCTGGAGAGTGAATGGGAAATTACCATTCTTTCTCTTTTAATTACGCTAACGCCAGGCACACTGGTGATGGATGTGTCCGATGATAATTCTACTATCTATATTCATGCAATCAATACAGACGATATTGATGACATTATTACAGATATTCAGCAAACATTCGAAAAAGCTATTATGGAGGTGAGTCGTTAAATGCTCGATATTTTTTTAAACGTTTCGCTCATTCTCATTTCTGCTTCAACTATTGGGTTTGTTTATCGAGTGGTAAAAGGTCCGTCCACTGCTGATCGAGCAATGGCCCTTGATGCTATTGGAATTAACATCATTGCCATCACGGCCATCATCTCGATTATTTTTCGAACTCAGGCTTTTTTCGAAGTCATTTTACTGCTAGGCATCATAGCCTTTGTAGGTACCGTTGCTTTTTCTAAGTTTTTAGAGAAAGGAGAAGTGATTGAATATGAACGTGATCAGTGAAATCATTGTAGGAGCTTTGGTACTAATAGGGTCTCTTCTGACAGTTGTGACCATGATTGGGCTCATTCGCTTGCCTGATACGTACACAAGAAGTCACGCTGCCTCAAAAAGTGCTACCTTGGGCGTTCTGTTTATATTAGTGGGCTGCTTACTCTACTTTTGGATCGACACCGGCCATATTAGTGCACGGTTAATTTTAGCGATTGTCTTTGTGTTTATCACCTCTCCTATTGCTGGGCATTTACTAGGGAGAGCGGCTTATTACAGCGGAGTTCCTCTTTCTGATAAAACCGTTCGGGATGATTTGAAAACCAAACAGCAGAAAAAGCTTACCCATCATGAATAGAAAAAAAACGCCGTGCGGTTTGCACGGCGTTTTTTATCGAGAATCTTATAAAGAAGCGCGTAGGATTGCTAGTACATCTTCTTTGTTTAATTTTTTAAATTTACCAAATTCACCTTTAGCCATTGCACGATCAGCCATAAGATCTAATTTGTCTTCACCAATATCATAATCAGCTAAGCGAGTTGGTGCACCTAGGCTTGACCAGAATTCACGAAGCTTATCAACACCTTCAAGTGCTACTTCTTTATCCGTCTTGCCTTCTGTATCTACGTTAAATACGCGTACAGCTACTTGCTTGAAGCGATCTACGTTCTCATCCATTACGTGTTTCATCCAGTTCGGGAATAAAATTGCCAATCCACCTGCATGTGGAATGTCATATACAGCTGAGACCGCATGCTCAATATTGTGAGTAGCCCAATCGCCTTGGTGTCCCATTTGTAACATACCGTTTAATGCGATTGTCCCATTGTATAAAATAGTTTCACGTAACTCGTAGTTCTCTAAGTCGTTTAATAATTTTGGTCCCGTTTCAATAACCGTTTGCAGTACTCCTTCACACATGCGATCTTGAAGCGGAGTATTTGTTGCAGCATGGAAATATTGTTCAAATACGTGGCTCATCATGTCAACCATGCCATAAACTGTTTGATTTTTTGGTACAGTAAATGTATTAACGGGATCTAAAATAGAAAATTGAGGGAATGTTGCCGGACTGCCCCAGCCGTATTTTTCTTGTGTTTCCCAATTTGTAATAACAGAACCAGCATTCATTTCTGAACCTGTTGCTGCTAATGTTAGCACTGTTCCAAATGGAAGAGCTTCAGCTGCGAATACGTCGCGGTTAATGATGTCCCATACGTCTCCATCATATTTTGCGCCTGCTGCGATTGCTTTTGTACAATCGATTACGCTTCCTCCACCAACTGCAAGTAAAAATTCAATACCGTTTTCTTTACAAATATCGATTCCTTTGCGAACAGTTGTCAGACGAGGATTCGGTTCTACTCCCGCTAACTCATGTACTTCTGCATTCATGTCATTCAGTACATCCATTACTTGATCATATAAACCGCTGCGTTTTACGCTTCCTCCGCCGTATACTAATAATATCTTTTTACCAAAGCGACTTGCTTCTGTTTTTAATTGCTCTAATTGACCTTTACCAAAAATTAATTTTGTAGGGTTATAAAATGTAAAATTGTTCACTATAAACTCCTCCTTACGAGCTTGATTACATGCATCATTATGAAGAACAACTTTTTGATTGTAAAGAAAATTGACTTCCTAAAGATTATTCCCTGTTGGCTAGATGCTCACCCCATCCAAATGAACGTTTATTTGTCTGTATCTTCCAAAAGTAAATATGCATATTTCCCTCTAAAAAAAGCAGGCTAATAAGTGAACTACAAAACAAGGAGGGTTCATCATGAGTGGTATTCAACGTATTGCGCTCGTATTAACGATTATTGGAGCAATTAACTGGGGACTTATTGGCTTTTTTCAATTTGATTTAGTAGCAGCAATCTTCGGCGGTCAAACATCTGCTTTCTCCCGCATTATCTATGGATTGGTTGGAATCGCAGGACTGATTAACCTAGGTCTATTATTTAAACCTTCTGCTGAAGTAGAGCGTACAGAACCTAGAACGGAACATTAAAAAAGAAGGATAGCTAAGCTATCCTTCTTTTTTTCTTATTTCTTAATTAGATCTTCGCGGTTTGATTGCTCAATCCACTCTTCTAATTTTTCTTTTAATGTGTTGAATCCTTGAGTAGATTCAGTATGAACTGTTGCTTGACCTTGACGCTTTTTAGCAGGTTTTTTAGGTGCAGAAGCTTCAGTTTTTTCTGGAGCTGGCTCAGTTGCACGAATAGATAAACCAATTTTACCAGTTGACTCATCAACAGATAAAACTTTAACGTTTACTTCGTCTCCTACTGATAAATGTTCGTTAATATCTTTAACGAAGCCATGTTTTACTTCTGAGATATGAACTAATCCTTGAGTTTCTTCATTTAATGCAACGAATGCACCGTATGGTTGAATTCCTGTTACTTTACCTTTTGTAACAGTACCGATTTCAAATTTTGACATATAAACACTCCTAGATACCTTATTATTTTCACCATTATAGCCAATTTAAAATTATAGCACAGTTCATAGATTGAATCAAAAAGTAGTTATACTATATTTATTATTTACCAATTTCGTCACAAATATAAACTAACACTACATTTCATCATAGCAAAAAAGATATTATATCAAACCGTCTATAGGATATGACATAATATCTTATTTTTATTATAACTTATTTTCAACAAAACGGCTAATCCGTTTTATGGATTCTTCTAATGATTCCATTGAAGAGGCGTATGAACAGCGAATATGTCCCTCTCCGCCTTTTCCAAATACATTGCCTGGCACCACGGCTACTCGCTCTTCAAGCAAAAGCTGCTCAGCGAATTCTTCCGATGACAATCCAGTTTTTTTGATAGACGGGAACACATAAAACGCTCCTCCGGGAGAATGGCATTCCAGACCAATTTGATTTAATGACTTCACCATATAGTTCCGTCTTCTGCGATAGCTTTTTCTCATCTCTTCTACGTCATGCTGCCCATTTTGTAGCGCTTCAATTGCTCCATATTGTGCCATGGTAGGCGCACACATCATTGTATACTGATGAATTTTCAGCATTGCTTTAGCAATCTCAGTTGGTGCACATATGTATCCAAGACGCCATCCAGTCATGGCAAACCCTTTAGAAAAGCCAGAAATAATAATAGTTCGTTCTTTCATCCCTTCTAAAGAAGCAATAGATGTAAATTCTTCATCATATGTTAATTCTGCATAGATTTCATCCGTGATAACAAGCAAGTCATGCTTTATGACAATATCCGCAATAGCCTGCAGCTCTTCTTTAGATAGTGAGCTTCCTGTTGGATTATTAGGAGAACATAAAAGAAGGGCTTTCGTGTTGCTTGTAATGACTTCTTCAATCTGTCTAGGCTGCAGTTTAAACTCTGTTTCTGCCGTTGTTTCAATTGCCACAGGAACTCCTCCTGCTAGCGAAATTAACGGGCTGTAAGACACAAAATTTGGCTCCACGACAATAATTTCATCTTCAGGGTTAATCAAAGCTCGCATTGTAATATCTAGAGCCTGACTTCCTCCAACGGTCACAATAATATCATCTTTATAATCATACGAGACGTTAAAATTTCTTTTCATATACTTCATAATTTCAAAGCGGAGCTCTAAAAGTCCCGCATTTGCTGTATAAGAGGTATATCCTCTTTCCAACGATAAAATACTCGCTTCTCGAACAGCCCAAGATGTGACAAAATCAGGTTCACCTACTCCAAGAGAGATGACGTTATCCATACTTGCTGCTAAATCAAAAAAGCGGCGAATACCTGAAGGTTTCAGCTGTTGTACAGTTGTTGACAAGCGCTCTTTCATTACGGAGACACCACGATTCTGCGATCTTCATCGCCTTGGTCATAGATGGTACCATCGTGCTTATATTTTTTCATGATAAAGTGAGTCGTTGTAGATAAAACAGAGTCTAGCGTAGAAAGCTTTTCAGAAACAAAAAACGCTACTTCAGACATTGATTTTTCTTCAATAATAACAGACAAATCATATGCTCCTGACATTAGGTACACGGATTTCACTTCTTGAAAACGATAGATGCGCTCCGCAATCTCGTCAAAGCCTACTCCTCGCTTTGGTGCAACTTTTACATCTATCATAGCCGTGACGCCCTCATGTCCATCTACTCGTCTCCAGTTAATATCAGCTGAATATTGCACAATTACTTTTTCTCTCTCTAGCTTTTTAACAATATTAGAGGTTTCTTCAAACGTTAAATCCACCATTTTTGAAATACTATCTATCGAAATACGGCTATTTTTTTCTAGAATTTCTAAAATTTCTAACTCTTTTTCTTCTAAGAACACCGCGTTCCCCTCCTACAACGATTAAATTTTTTCACTTTTTCCATTATATCAAATTTAAACACATCTTTAATGTGAAATCTATACCGGTAAGTGAGTTTCATTTTATAGATTGCTGGAAATTAGGACAGACTAGAAAGAAAAAGATGGAGTGAAACAAATTGACTGAATCTAAAATTACTTGCCACCAGCGTACTTTTAATGGAGTCAATGTTTACTACGAATGCCATAACTATCACCCTGATAAACCAGCCATTGTATTTATTCACGGCTTTTTATCATCGAGTTTTAGCTTTCGACGTTTAATTCCTTTATTTGAAGATACGTTTTCTATCATTACGCTGGACCTTCCGCCATTTGGGCGAAGTGAAAAATCGTTAACCTTTCAATACTCGTATAAAAATTTAGCCAGAATTGTCATCGAGTTGATTGAATATTTAAAGTTGAAAGATGTTGTACTATCGGGACACTCAATGGGAGGACAAGTTTGTTTAAACGTAGCAAAGTTAAAGCCTTCTTGCGTATCGAAACTAGTTCTTCTTTGCAGCTCAGCTTATTTAGGCCCCTCACATTATGGATTGGTCATGTCTTCTTATGTTCCCTTCTTTTATCTGTGGGTAAAAACGTGGCTGTCTCGCAAAGGTGTATTAGGCAACTTGCAAAATGTCGTATTTGACCATAAGTTAATCGACGAAGAAATGATTGATGGCTATACTGAACCATTTTTGGATGACCGTACGTTTATGGCTTTAACGAGAATGATTCGCGATCGAGAAGGAGACCTATCCTCAAAGGATTTGCAACACATAAAAAAACCAAGTTTACTCATTTGGGGAGAAGAAGACCGGGTTGTTCCTTTGCATCTCGGACGTAAGTTAAAAGATGATTTAACAGACTCTACCTTTATCTCTTTAAAGGAAATTGGACACCTTTTACCAGAAGAGTGTCCCGACATTGTGCAATCTCATATGGTCGATTTCTTGTACGGTGAAAAAGCCCTGTCTCAATAATGACGGGGCGGGTTCGTATATTTCACACGAGGCGATAACTTTAATAAAAATTTATTAGTCGTGCTTCAGCAATTTTTTCACTTTCTTTATTGACTTCACAAGTTAACTTCGTTGACAAACGTATTAAAAATAAGCAAACTATTATATTAAAAAAGGGGGTACTTTTATTGTCTACTTATTCTTTTGATCAATTAATTAACCGTACAGGTACGCAGTCCGTAAAGTGGGACAAAACTGATCTTGTTTTTGGAGCAAAAGATGTTCTGCCTTTTTGGGTAGCTGATATGGATTTCCAAGCGCCGCCTAATGTTCTTCAAACCATTAATGAGCGTGTCAAACATGGTATTTTCGGCTACACTTCCCCTACTGAATCTACGGCGAATGCTTTATCATCCTGGATAGAAAAAAAGCATCAGTGGACCATTGATCATGAATGGATTACATACAGTCCAGGAGTTGTGTTTGCCCTGAGTATGGCTATTCAAGCATTTACGGAACCTGGAGATTCAATTTTAATTCAGCCTCCAGTCTATACTCCATTTTTTAACATGATAAAGGTAAATGATCGAGAAGTTGTTGAAAATCCGTTAAAACTTGCAGGCGATAAATACGAAATTGATTTTTCAGATTTAGAGAAAAAATTTGCAGAAGGCGTAAAATTAATGATTCTTTGCAGCCCTCATAATCCAGTAGGACGCGTGTGGACAAAAGAAGAACTGAAGAAGCTTGCCGACCTTTGTGAAAAATACAATGTATTAATTGTTTCAGATGAAATCCATTCTGATCTAGTTTACCAGCCTTATAAACACATTCCCATCAGCATGGTGAGTGAAGATGCAGCCAATCGAACCATTACGTGTATGGCCCCTAGCAAAACATTTAATATACCGGGACTTCAGGCTTCAGCTGTTATTATTCCAAATGAGAAACTGCGCACACAGTATGTTCAGCAGCAGCAAAAACAAGGGTTTTCTAATTTAAACACATTCGGAATAATTGGATTAGAGGCGGCTTACAGTGAAGGTGAAGAGTGGCTAGAAGCACTGCTTGTGTATCTGAAGAAAAATGTAGATCTCGTGACGCGTTTTATAAGTGAGAACTTGCCTGAACTGCGAGTGGTTCAGCCAGAAGGAACTTATTTACTATGGATTGACTGCAACAAGCTGCATTTATCAGAAGAAGAATTACATGAACGCTTATTAAAAAAAGGTAAAATCGCCGTAGAAAAAGGCGAAAAATACAGCTCCACATATGGAAAAGGTTTTATCCGCTTGAACATTGGCTGTTCACATGAACAGCTTCAAGAAGGATTAAATCGCTTAAAAGTAGCTTTAACGTAAAAAACAGCGTTCTTTCGTGAGAAAGAACGCTGTTTTTAATGTTTTTTTGAAATAACCCCGCAGGCGATTCGCTTTCCAGAATTACCTGATGGCTCTGTCATTCCGTCATCCCCTTGTTCGGTAATAACAAGGGACGAACCATCCATACGCTTAACAAGAGATGTCTTTCCTTCTTTTAACGTGACTTGAGGAACCATATCTGTTCCTGTATACGTCTGATCGTCTTCTACCACAATATTTTTCATATCGCCTAAATGCGGTCCTTTTGGATTTAACAGTCCGTGTTTCTTTTTATCAGGATCAAGGTGATTGCCCGCACTTTTAAAGTTAGGAGCTTTGCAAATCCCCATTTCATGAATATGTACGCCGTGTTCCCCAGGTGGAAGTCCGCTTAAGTTGTACGTAAACTCAATTCCATCGGCCTGCTCTTTCAACTTGACTGTACCGATGCTATCTCCATCTGCGTTGTAGACTTTAACTTCTTTATTGGATATTTCTTTTTCCATACACCCCGTTAACAAGAAAAAAGGCACGGTTCCAATGAGTAGTAGTTTTTTCATGTTGCCCTCCAATCGCGTATGCACTAGCGAAAGTTTTAGATGTCTTTCCATAGATTGTCCAGCAACATATTATTTTAAACGCTTACATTTTATTTGCATTTCATTACAGTGATTTCTTATTTTCCTGTTCTTTCAGCTTTGCTTCTAATTCCTTCGTTTTTTCTTCTTCTTTTTTCGAAATCTTAATGATTAAACGCCATACTGCAACTGCTGCTAGTACAAAAAGCGCCATAGTAGCAAAAGCAGGAATATATTCTCTTTTATCTTCCGGAAAATAAAGCAAAAACATTAAATACATCATGTACAACATCCTTTCATAGAAACGGTAGGGGGTTTTGATTTATACTGGTCATAACAAACACTTTACTTAAAGGAGATCTAGCAATATGACATTTACAATTGGTCAAACAGTTACGGCACTTTATAAAACTGGGAAATATATCGGTGAAATTACACAAGTTCGAGATCTGCATTATGTTGTGCGGATTCAAGCTGTGTTAAAGCATCCAGAACAAGGTGACTTACATAATCCTGGGCAAGTGGACGTACCATTTTTTCACGAGCGAAAAGCACTTGCATTTCGAGAGCAGGCCAATATTCCTCAAAAAATGGTTCATCTCTATGAAGACAGCGTTCCCGATTATAAAAATTCACTAAAAAAAGCACTTGAATTAAAGATAGCTGAGCAACAAGCCAAAGACAGCCCTTTTGCTCAAGCAAGTATTGCCTGTTTAGAAGAGTTAAAAAAAGAGTACGGTATTCATTAAGTAAAAAGCCAAATTCACGTAGAAGTGATTTGGCTTTTATAATGCAAATTTATTTAATACTTTTGAAAAATCGATTCGATCTCCTATGGTCGTTGGCTCTGGTTTTTGAAGATACCGCTTATCTTTTTCTACAAGCTTAAAGATGTTGAGTGTCGTCATCGCATCATCAAGCGCACAGTGGTGCTTTCCAGTTCCTTCTTTACCATACTCCTGCACAGCTTTCCAAAGGCCAGTTTGATTTTGATCTCCAAAAAAGCGCTTATACTCCATTGAAAGATCAATTTCTTTACCTGCAAAAGGAAATGGCACCTTATTTTTTTGACAGCACTGCCTTAATACTTTCATATCCATGTTCCCCCATGTAATGATCGTGCTGTGTTTATACATGCCCAGTCGCTGTACAAGCTGCTCTAGCGTAATGCCTTCATTTACTTGATTTTGTTCGATATGGAGAAATGATTTACAGCGCTCAGTTAATTTTGTAAAGTGTGTAGGCTGTACGTAAGAGGAGAAACGATCAATGATTTCTTGATTTTTAACAAACACCAAACCAACTTCAATGATTTCCGGAAAAAAGCCTTTTGGAAAACCCTTATACTCTGGCATTGTAAATTCAAAATCAATGAATAAATACTGAGAGTTCTTATCCAATATTATCACCCCTTTGTAAAATAAACCGCCCTACTATATTAATGCTATTATAGCACGATTGAACAATCGGAAGGTCTATTTTCTGTTCTTATTTTTAATATTATGAATATTCTAGTTGCTGAATAAAAAGAATACTTTACTACTACTATATTCTAGAGCATGTCTCTATGCGCAGGGTAACTGTCACGAATAGACATAATTTCGCTTATTTTTTTACCTATTTTTTCACTTTTTTATGTATTCGCTCTTCCACATTCTCTTTAAACTCTAACACGAGTGTGTGAGGTGGCTCCTTCTGACTCCAAAAGCATACCTCACACCTTCTAGACTAAGCATTCTTATGTTTAGGCTTTAGGCAGAATAGCAAGGGTACATCTGGATATACAGATTAAATTCTCTTTTTCATCTTGAATTTTCACTTCCCAAACCGCTGTTTTTTTTCCTTTATGTAAAGGAACGCCTATAGCTGTAACGATTCCATCTTTTTTCCCTTTGATATGATTGGCATTAATTTCTAAACCTACGCAAATTTCTTTTTCGAGATCGACACTTTTAATGGCACCTAGACTAGCCACAGTTTCAGCTAACGCCACCGATGCTCCTCCGTGTAAAAGCCCGAATGGCTGACGCGTTCGCTCATCAACAGGCATCGTCGCTTCCACTCTTTCTTCACTCGCACTAATAATCTCAATTCCTAATGCTTCTAACAGCGTATCTTTTGTTTTCATATCCATACCTCCCTTTGCATCTAGTATACAATAACGGTTTTGCTACAACATATACGAACCCTCTACATATACATAATAAAAATCCGTTTTCTAGGAGGATTCTTATATGAAATCATTTGCTCCCTTGTCTTACTATTGGCCATCGTACTACATGCCTCACCCTTATACATACAGGGTACCTAACTTACCTGAGGCGAACATCGCGACATTTCAGCAATCTCTTAAAGTTATTCCCTCTACCATGCAAAGCGCTACTATCTTTATTCAAAGAGCTAATACTTCGCCAAATTTAATAAAAAAAATAAAAGCTGCTGCTCAAGAATCCAAAATGAGTGAAGTAAAAAGACTCATTCTTTCCACTGGTGTTAAGACAAAAATCGATGTTTTTTATACTCCAGACTATATTAAAATTACGTTTATTCATCCCGATACCCAATTTGACTGCTGTCACGTATCGTTAAATATTAGATGGTAAAATACAAGAAAAAAAGTCTTATTTTCTTCAAAAAAAGATGTACATGTTGTTTCGTTACGAATATTATAATATATGCCATTTTTGTATGTAAAAACAAATTACACGATAATTGTATTTAGGATACAAATATGATATTGTATTTGGAAATATATTTTTTCTTTAGGAGGGATGACATGATGAGACATGTTACGCTAGTAGAAATTTTCACGCATCCTATCGCTCAAAAATATTTAACTCGATCTGGCGTTGCGCATGCTGTATCCGTCGCCTATCATGCGTTTCGTCTATCCGTACAGCATAATGTAAACCCGGATTTAGCTACAAAAGCAGCGCTGCTTCATGATATTGGCCACTACGAATGGTACACAAATGGTCAGTGGGATTATGAGAAGTATCGTCAAAATGATATTCACGCTATTAAAGGGGCTGAACGTGCACATAAATTACTCATTCGTTTAGGTGAGGAACCTCAGGCGGCAAAAGAAATTGCTTTAGCTATTTTACTACACACAGACTCATATTTGCCTGAAGGAACAATTCAACAACGCCCTCTTCAAAAAGTAGTCAAACTAGCTGATGAAGCTGATGAAGAGCCAGGCGGCAAACACCATTACCGTGAATTGGAATATAATCTGGCTGTAAAGAAAATTAAGGAGCTTGATAAGAAAGTGCTTGAACTTCTACATTCCAACCAATTTAAACAGTTAGGCTGACAGGATTAACTCCTTTCATAAGAGTTAATCCTTTTTATTATTTCTCCTCATAATTCCCTGCAAATTACTCATACTACTTATTGATTCTCATTTTTGGTTAGTTAGGAGGAAGAAGAATGTCTAAAAACGCTAGAGGTTACGTGCAAGATTCTTGCACATCATTAAATCAGGCAAAAGCAAGCCTTGAACAAGCTCTTCAAACGGTAGAGAAAGATTCAAATCGTGAACGTATTGAACAATCTCTTCAGGCTGTAGAGCAAGCATTAGGAGCTTGTGACAGCACTGCTTCTACTCTTTCTCAAGCATGAAAAAAGCAGCCGGTTTTGATCGGCTGCTTTTTGTCATTATAGGGCCTCTATTTACAGGATAACTGAGGCTATCCACCCAAAAATAATAAGTGGAATGTTATAGTGAAGAAAAGTTGGTACACACGTATCCCAAATATGATCATGCTGACGATCGACTGCTAATCCAGATGTGGGTCCAAGCGTACTGTCTGAAGCTGGTGAACCAGCGTCTCCAAGCGCTCCCGCTGTACCAACAATACAAATCGTTGCCATTGGACTCATACCAAGTTCTAAGCAAAGAGGAACAAAAATCGTCGCGATAATTGGAATGGTAGAGAAAGAAGAACCAATGCCCATTGTCACTAAAAGCCCGATGACAAGCATAAGAAATGCACCTAGCATTTGGTTGCCGCCAATAAGAGCAACAGAGCCTTTTACAAGCGCTTCTACATCTCCAGTTTCTTGAAGAACTTTTGCAAAACCAGAGGCAGACAGCATAACAAATCCGATGAAAGCCATCATTCTCATTCCGTTCGTTAATACTGGATCTGCTTCATTCCACTTCAAAGCCCCGCTGAAGTAAACGACAACAATCCCTGCAAGCGCTCCGAAAATCATAGAATCTACTAAGAGCTGCACAGTTAAAGCCGCTACAATCGCAAGTAGAGCTACTATAATTCCTCTTGTTGTGTAACCTGTACGCTCCTCTGTGCCTTGATCGATGTCAATGTCTTCATAACTGCGCGGCTTGCGGTACGAAATAAACACAGCAAACAATAAGCCCGCTACCATTCCTAAAGCTGGAAGAGCCATCGCCGTAGTAATATCTCCTTTATCAATTGTTAATCCACTTTCTTTGATGTTAGTAAATAAAATGTCGTGATAAATCTTACCGAATCCTGCCGGCAAATACATATAAGGTGTAACCAATCCAAATGTAATCACTGTTGCGACTAATCGGCGATCGATTTTCAACTGATTAAATACTTTTAATAGAGGTGGAATTAAAAGCGGAATAAATGCAATGTGAACCGGAATAACGTTTTGAGAAAAACATGAAATAATAAGGATGATCAATAAAATCAGTACTTTTGACAGTGACTTCTTTTTCGTTTCTCCTTCTTTCCCTACTATTTTTAACGCTAGCTGAACAACGGCATCAGGCAGCCCTGTCCGCGAAACAGCCATCGCAAATCCTCCAAGCAAAGCATAGCTTAATGCAACAGAAGCACTGTTTCCAAGACCATCTGTGTATATACTTACTGTATCTGTTAGGCTGATACCGCCAACAAGTCCTCCAATTAACGCTCCGACTGCTAAAGAAAAGACAACGTTGATACGCAATAAGCTCAAAATCAGCATCACGAGCACAGCTATTAATACTGCATTCATTTTGAAACCTCCATTTTTCTTTTTACTTTATCTCATTAAAACATTAGAGAGATAAACAACATGTTCATTATATTAGGTATAGAAAAAAAGTCAATCATCTTATTAAATAAACGTTTGTTTAACTTCTCTACACCCTTAACAATATAAGGATTTTTCTAAATAATCTTTTCTTACTAAAAAGAAAAAACATTATGTAAACATATTAAAAAAAGAAGCATCATCGATGCTCCTTTTTACTTTTTTTCTATAAATGCTATATTTTTTCATTAATTGACTTCAAATGAACAAACCATTGCAGCTAGTGTTCGCACCATCACGCCTGTTGCACCTGAAGGTCCTAACTCATGAGAAGCAGCGGATGTTGCAGTTCCAGCAATATCCAAGTGAACCCATGGTGTTTGCTCTGCAAACTCACCAATAAAGGTTCCTGCCATAATTGCGTGCCCCTCCCGTCCAGGAGAGTTATTTAAATCTGCTACCTTACTTCCCCGAACACGCTTTTTGTCTCGTTCTGTAATAGGCAGTTCCCAAATCGGTTCGCCTGTCTCAATGCTCGCTTTCGCTATTTGCTGCAACAAAGCGGAATCATTCGTCATTGCCCCAGTTGTATGTGTACCAAGAGCTACAATTACACCACCCGTTAATGTCGCCACGTCTACTAAATAATTTGCTCCATGGTGTTTGGCATAGGAGATACCATCAGCTAACGCTAAACGCCCTTCAGCATCTGTATTCAGTACTTCTATTGTCTTTCCATTCATTGCTGTAATTACGTCATCTGGCTTAAAAGCACGCGCGCTAATAACGTTGTCAGTTGATGGAATGACAGCTACTACGTTTTGATGAGGTTTTAATTCTCCAATCGCTTCCATTGCACCAAGAACAGATGCAGCTCCGCCCATATCTGTTTTCATACCTACAATCCCGTCTTTAGATTTAATAGAGTAACCACCTGTGTCAAAAGTAATCCCTTTTCCTACCAACCCAATAACGTCTTCCCATTTTTCTTTTCCTTGATATTTTAGGACAATCATTTTAGGAGGCTCTGCGGAACCTTGATTGACTGCTAACAGTGCGCCCATTCCCAATGTTTCCATCTCTTCTTTTTCTAAAATTTCATATTCAAAACCATATGTATGTGCCATTTCTACTGCATAATTAGCTAAATCTGTAGCCGTTAGCATATTGCTTGGTAAGTTAACAAGGGTGCGCGCTGAGTTTGTTGCTTTTCCATACGTGTATCCAACCAAAGCAGATTGTATAACGTCTTTATAAAAAGAAAGCAGTTCAATTTTCTCAAGCTGTTTGTCAGGTTCGTTTGATTTCTTTTTGTAGTTTTCAAACTCGTACATTGCAAGCTGTTGAGCTTCTCCTAACAAAGCTGCAGTTTCTTGCTCTGACCACGCTCCTGTATCAAATGTAGAAAGGGCGACCGATGCGTTTGAAATCTTCGCTTCTTTTAACTTTTTAAATAACAGCCCAAAGCTCTCTTTGAGCCCATTTTTAGTTAGCGCTTGCTTTCGTCCGAGTCCTACAAAATAAAGACGTTTTGCTCCTAATTTTCCTAGTGTATGAATCGTTGAAATACGTTTTTCTTGTACACGTATATCCCCTTCTTTAATCAAATGAATGAGCTGTCCACCTAAAGCTTCATCAATTTCTTTTAGAAGGCCTTCAAACTGTTGGTTTTGATTAAATAACCCGATTACCAGCGCTTCTGTTTGATGATCAACACCAAATGTTTCTACATGCGAAAACATAAAATTCCTCCTTTTACGTATAGAGATTTTATTTTTATTTATCATCTGCTTTGTTTAATCTATTCAGCAAGTGGAATATATATCATATTCACCACTGTTTTCATCTATATACATATGATAGCAGAAATACAATTTTTAATCACAGTTCAAAACCCTTAGTTTCACACATATACTTTCATCTACCGCTTTTTTCACCATACGGGTTTAGCTTTTCAGACATTTTAAGTTGAGGGAGGACGTCTCAATGGAGTTATTCTCAAATTTTCCACTTTGGAGTTCATTAATCGCTATTTTCTTTGCTCAATTTATTAAGATTCCCCTTTCTTTTGTAGCTACTAAGAAAATAGACGGCAGCTTATTTTTTAGTACGGGAGGCATGCCAAGCTCTCACTCCGCAGCAGTAACTTCCTTAGCAACTGCCATTGGGCTAGCAGAAGGTCTTAAATCTCCTATTTTTGCTCTCTCCGCTATTTTTGCCATTATTGTCATGTTCGATGCTAAAGGGGTAAGAAGACACGCAGGAGAGCAAGCAACGGTTTTAAATCGTTTGGTTGAAGACTTTCAGCGCGCGGTAAAAGAGGCAAAGCTGTGGACGACCAATGAAGAAGACGAAAAACAAGTGAAGCTAAAAGAGCTGCTTGGACATAAGCCTATTGAAGTTTTCTTTGGAGCCTTAACAGGGATAGCAGTTGCTTTTGTAACATATTATGTATGGCCATAAAACATAAGAAAACACATGAAGAGTTCTTCATGTGTTTCTCGTTTATTTTACCTGCTGGCGAAAAACTTGCATCGACTTCTTTTCATTCAGCATTGTTAACTCTTCTTCAGTTAAGCGGCCGTCCCCTGATTTCACTACATAGACGTTTAATTCTTTTTTACCCCATATGTTGTACACATCGGAAACAGTCTCAAAATATAAATCAAGATGATTGCCTTTAATAGCCCCACCTTTATCTGCTACCACTCCATAGCCATAGCCCGGAATAAACAAGATCGTGCCGATTGGGAATATGGTTAAATCAGCAGCGATGGTCGAATACAAGTCACGTTTTACTTTAACGCCCGAATATGTAATACCATACCCTGGATGATTGGGATTTTTCCCAGTTGATTCGTAACCAGCTGTGTAACCCGTAGCTAATACATTCTTAGTTGGATAACGCGACCAATCAAATGCTTCTTCAATCGTCAGACGCTCTTTGTCATTGCTAGCCGCTTCAGCTCTTAGTGGTTTTAGAAGTGATGGCAAGAGCCTTTCATTCATTAGAGGATGCCCTGTACTGTTTATAAAAGGCATATATTTGATGACTGTGGTTATTGGGACGCCAGTAATTGCTTCATATGTTGTAAACAGCGCTCCGACCAGTAGTAGGCACATAATGAATCGCTTTGCTATTTTTCCAATCATTGTGATTTCCACAACTCCTCTCACGAATCTATTTGTTTCCAACATAAAAACAAATTATTCGTTTGCGAGAAGAATTTACATTTAAAACATTTGGTACCCTCTTGTTCGTAAAGATTTAATGGTAATGCCTGAAGCTAGTGCACCTATAAAACCAGCCATTAAAATTGTAATGTCAGCTGTGGCTAAAGATAGCACTTTTGTCCCTAGCTGCTGAAAGGAGTAAGCGGGATGTTGAATGTAATCAACCGCTCTTACATCATCAATAATAAAAATAAAAATCACGGGATAAATAATGGCCATAATCCAAGACATACGAAGCAGCATATTTAATAAGAAACCGATTCCAAAAAACAAAACAAAAAACAACAAGATGGAGATAATTAGTACAGGCACACTCATTTCCATTGCTTTTCGCCTCCGTTACTCTTTATACTCTCAGTTTACTTAAGAGTAATGAAGGCGTCAATCACAGAAAAGTAAGTTAATACCAAAAAAAGCAAAAGGCTTAAAGACCTTTTGCTTTTTGTTTTAAAAGAAATTAAATTTTCCTTTTTTCAATACAAGACCTGCTCCGCCTTGAAGGAAAAGCGAGCGATTATCAACAACTTTTTTCATAAAAGATGCGCTTGAACCAAATAGTTTTCGACCATATACAACACCAATTGCGTCATCATGCCCTAACGAACATACCGTTCCTTTAATATCTGGTTTAAACTCACTTAATTCTTTTTGCCCTTTCATCAAACGGCTAATATTTTCAGCGCAGGTACCGCCTTGCTGCATAGCGATTTGAGCTGTTGGTGGATAAGGACGTTCTGTTTCAGGGTTAATCATTAGTGAACAATCTCCAATAACAAACACATCTTCGTGCCCTGGTGCCAGCAAGCTATTACTTACTTTTACACGTCCGCGCATGTTCTCAAATCCAGCTTTTTCAATCACATGACTGCCTCGAACACCTGCAGCCCATACAACTGTTGCTGATTTGATTTCTTCTACTTGGTCATCTTTTGATACAATAATTCCTTCTTCTGTACACTCTTTAATCGCTGTTCCGATCTTGAACTCGATTCCTTTTCGTTCTAGTTGTGTTACCGCATATTCTACAAGTTCTGGATCAAAACCTGGCAAAGCCGTAGGCGCTGCTTCTACACAAATAACGCGTACTTTTTCACGCGGAATATCAAACTCTTTGCAAAGCTGAGGGACTCGATTTGCTAATTCTCCCACAAATTCAATCCCGGTAAAGCCAGCACCCCCAACAATAATGGTCAGAAGTTCGTCTCTTTTTTCCACTTCATTGTTGTACGTCGCAAACACATAATCAATGTGCTCACGAATTTGACGTGCTGCATTAATGCTCGTAATGGTAAATGCATGTTCTTTTAAACCTTTAATTCCGAAAGTTTCTGCTTCATACCCTAAAGCAACAACTAAATAATCGTACGTTAGCTCACTGTTTTCAAGAAGAACACGCTTTTCATCTAACTTAATATCTACGACCGTGTCTTTGATAAATGTAACCTTATTTGTGTTAATTAAATTTTTAACAGGAACACGAGAGCGATCTTGATGAATTGTACCTGCTGATACTTCATGAAGCCATGTCGTTTCGTAATGGTAATCGTTTTTATTTACCAAAACAATTTCCGCATCACTAGCACCCAGTTTCTTTTGTAAATTAACAATTGTCATAATGCCGCCATATCCGGCACCCAAAATGACGATTTTAGGCTTTTTCATAGGAATGTCATCCACCTTTTTTAGTTATAGTCACAAGTATGTCTTACAAATATAATGATAAGAGCAATTTTATTTGGTTTGCTTTTTTATGTTAGTTTGAGCAAGAACGATCATCGCTATCCATTTATTATTCATATAAGAAAAACAATGTGAATCACTTCACGTTCTTTTTTAAAAAAATACATTTTTTCTTTTCAAAAAAATGTAAGCATAAGTCCTAGCTTGATTTACACAAACATCTTATGCTTTTTTAATCGGTTTTTCAACCCTTCACTTTGTATTTACAAGCTTTTAAATTTTCAATTACTTTCCTGTATACCCAGTTTTATATTTGACCAAAACGTGTGGTTATGTTAATGATTACAAATACTGATTTTTAAGTTGAGAAAGTTTCTCAAACATTCCAGCGTGTTTTAATGATATTTTATAATTTACTATGCTATCATAAAGTAGAATATGCATTGGCACAGAACAATCTAGAGGTGATTATAAATGAAAGAAGATAAACAAGTATATGATATTACCATCATCGGAGGCGGCCCTACAGGCTTATTTACAGCATTTTATGGCGGTATGCGTCAAGCGAGCGTAAAAATTATTGAAAGCTTACCACAGCTTGGTGGACAGCTTTCTGCTTTATATCCTGAAAAATATATTTATGACGTAGCTGGTTTTCCAAAAGTACGCGCTCAAGAATTAGTCAATAATCTAAAAGAGCAAATGGATCAATTTAAACCTGCAGTTGCGCTAGAGCAAGCTGTAGAAAAGGTAGAGAAACAAGCGGACGGTGTATTTCGATTAACTACTAATTCTGAAGTCCACTATTCAAAAACAATTATTATTACGGCTGGAAACGGTGCATTTAAGCCCCGTAAAATCGAGCTAGAAAACGCAGAACAGTTCGAGCAAACGAACCTTCATTATTTTGTGGATGATATGAATAAATTCAAAGGCCGCAAAGTATTAGTATGCGGGGGCGGGGATTCTGCTGTAGACTGGTCTCTTATGTTAGAGCCGATCGCAGAAAAAGTAACGTTAACGCATCGCCGAGACAAGTTCCGCGCTCATGAACACAGCGTAGAAAACTTGCATAATTCATCAGTTGATATTAAAACACCGTATGTACCGGTTGAATTTGTTGGAGATGACCGTATTACACAAGTTGTGTTAGAAAACACAAAAGGTGAAGAAAAGACAGTAGTAGACGTAGATGATGTTATTGTAAACTTTGGATTTGTTTCTTCTCTAGGTCCAATTAAAGAATGGGACTTAGATTTAGAGAAAAATGCAATTGTTGTTAACTCAAAGCAAGAAACAAACATTCCTGGCATCTATGCAGCAGGTGATGTCTGCACATATGATGGAAAAGTAAAACTCATCGTGGCAGGATTTGGCGAAGGTCCGACTGCCGTTAATAACGCTAAGGCATACATTGATCCAAAGGCTCGCTTACAGCCTATGCACAGTACGTCAATGTTCTCATAAAAAAAGCAGGCTCTCGCCTGCTTTTTTTTATTGCTGGATTGGTGTAACCATTCGATGAATGATTTCACTCATCATTTCCGCATCACTGCTTATTAAACAGATTTCATAAAAGGAATGGTTTCCTTCTTGACTAGTTACGGTCATTCTGTAGGCCTTCAAACCTTCGAGCTTACTTAAATATTTTACTACCTCTGATTGACCGGCAATACGTTCAATCAGCAGAATATGCTCTCCTTCAACTGCTCCGTAGCTTTCAGCCAGAGAGGCAGTAGCATTTTCATAATAGCGAATGTAAGGTTCAGAATGGTTAAGAGGCGCAGAGGACGAGTTTTGATGACAGGCTTCACCTGAGGAAAAAGGCAAATGCTGAACGAATAAATGCGATTCACTGAAGTGAATACTTTTTGCATTCTTAGACTCCATTTTGCTACTTTCAAGTTTTAACCAGTTTATAAACCCCTTCCATAGAATAGGCAGGGTGTTTTTTTTGCGAAAACTTCCGTAACCTCCTACTTGTTCCGCGTCGTAACGAGTCGCATCTATCAAATCCGTTCATCTCCTCTTTTTTATTGAGTATAAAAAAGACTGATTATTCAGTCAACAGTTTTGACAGATGATGTAACATACAAAAATTCCTCACTAAAAAAGCTTTCTTCACCGGATGAGGTGAAGAAAGCTTCTTGATAAAAATATATTTAGCACTCTTCAGGAGCACCTGCGTTGCTTGCTGTACGGAAAGAAGAGCCGCAGCCGCATGCTGCAATGGCGTTTGGGTTATCAATTGTAAACCCTCCGCCTAGCATAGATTGCTTGTAATCAATTTTTACATCTTTTAAAATTGGAGCACTTTCGCTATCTACAAGAATTTTAATGCCATGTTGTTCAAACAGCGTATCGTTTTCATTTACTTCGTGAGCAAAACCCATGCCGTATGAAAGACCTGAACAGCCTCCTCCATTTACATTAACACGTAAATAGGCATTTTCTTCTTCATGTTCTTTCATCATATCTTTTATTTGAAAGCTTGCAGCTTCTGTAATTGTTAGGATATCTTGACTCATTTTTAAACAGACCTCCTTTTTTGTTTAGTATACGACGAAATGGCTGTGACGACAAATCGTCTGCTTCTTCATTTTTTAATAATAATACGTGCCGTCACAAATCACATTGGCTGGACCTGTCATTAATACATTGCCTTTATTTTGCCAAACAATCGTTAAATCTCCTCCAGCGAGGTGTACGACGGTAGGGACATCTTTTTTCGTCTTCTCATTTAACACAGATGAAACAACGGCAGCGCATGCTCCTGTTCCACATGCTTGAGTGATACCCGAGCCTCTTTCCCACACACGAAAATTCAGCTCTCTTTCGTTCACTACCTCGACAAATTCAACGTTCACTCCTTCTGGAAAACGCGAATCTTTTTCAACCACGGGCCCTAATGTAGTAAGTGGCGCTTGTTCAATATCATTTACGTAAAAGACAACGTGAGGATTTCCCATTGATACAGCCGTCCCTTTTAACCGTTCTTTTCCAAATTCCATCTCTTCATTAACGACCTGGTCTTGGCTTGCTCCCGTCATTGGAATTTGTTCTCTAGCTAAAATAGGCGCTCCCATATCGATTGTCACTTCTGGAACTTCATTTCCCTGCGGATGCACCGTTGCTTCTACAACTCCAGAAAGCGTTTCGATAAAAAATCTTTCGCTTGTTACTAAATTATGTTCATATGCATATTTAGCTACACATCTTAAACCGTTTCCGCAGTTTTTTGCTTCCGAGCCGTCATTATTAAATACGCGCATTTTCACATCTGCACGTTCAGATGGACAAATAAGAATCATTCCATCCGATCCAATTCCCGTATAAACATTTGAGACTTTTACAGCAAGCGGTGCTAACTCTTGCTCTTCTATATGTTCTTCAAACATATTTACGTAGATATAGTTGTTGCCAAGTGCATGCATTTTTGTAAACTGAAATTTTTTCATATTATCACCCATTATTTTTTTATGTAGCTCTAGTATAAAGTGATTCTCTTTTGTACACAATAATATCATCCCCCGTTTTTTTAGCTCCTTAATCATAAAGATTAAGGGGTTTTTTATTTTGTCCTCCTTTGGAGTATTAAAAAACAAAAGAAGCATTATGATTGCAAAGAGAATGGTTGAAGCACAGATATTTGCGCAAAACGCATAAAAAAGCACGGCAAGACTAGCCGTGCTTACATCATCTATTCTATTAGCCTCATGTCCCTCTCCTGATAAAAAGAGATACGACAGCGGGGATAGTTTAAAACATTGGATTTTCTTCTAAATGAATGTAAATATTATCTACTAACTGTTCAGGTGTTTCCGCTGTAACAATCTCTCCGTTTACCAAGGCAAATAAAGATTGTGAACATTTCCCGCAATAACCTAAACATCCGTATTCAATAATATCTAGATTTGGATCTTTTTCAAGCTTTTCTAAAGCTGTTTGAGAACCACTGGCTAAATTGCTAACGCAAAATTCAATAATTGGCTGTATCACGTTTCTCACCTCTCTACTATTAGTTTATCCTATCTTCTTTCATTTTCAACGTCAACTTTGGAAATTTACGTCCATTTTGCGCACGCTTTTTAGCTTCACAGACTTTTTCAAAAAAACGTATAAATAAAGCTTTATTACAGGGATAGCTTGAAATTATGTTGAAACATATTGTGGTTTTTTATTAATTTAGTTATACTTTTATGTATAGAAAACCAAACGAGGTTATATTAAATTATTATTTAAGTAAAATATGTTATCTTATATAGCCTTTCATATCTTTTTGGCAACCATCCTTATTAACGGTAATTTGTACTCTCCTATTCTTAAAAGTAAGAATAATAGAGAGAAAACAAAAATGCATGAAGCTAAAGGGGAAATTCACATGAAGAACCTTGTCATACTGGGCGGCGGATACGGTGGTATGCGCGTTTTGCAGCGCCTTTTTCCGAATCAATTGCCTAACGATGTAGAAGTAACGCTTATTGACAAAGCACCTTATCACTCACTAAAAACTGAATTCTATGCACTTGCAGCTGGAACAATCTCTGATCAGCATGTTCGTGTTGCTTTTCCTGAACACCCTCGCTTAAAAATTCGCTACGGCTGTGTAAAACGCATAGACCTAAAAGAGAAATGCGTCTATGTAGATGATCAAATGATCGCTTACGATGACCTGATTGTAGGACTCGGATGCGAAGATAAATATCATGGAGTTCCCGGAGCTCTTGAGCATACATACAGCATTCAATCCATTGATGCTTCACGAGCAACTTATCAGACATTAAACAACTTGCCAGCTCACGCTACTGTTTCAATTGTAGGAGCTGGATTAAGCGGAGTAGAACTAGCAAGCGAGCTAAGAGAAAGCCGCCCGGATTTAAAAATAATCTTATTTGACCGCGGTAAATTAATTTTATCTGCTTTCCCAGAACGTTTAAGTAATTACGTTCAAACTTGGTTTACTTCAAACGGTGTTGAAATCGTAAATAGTGCTAATATTACAAAAGTAGAACCGAACATTCTTTATAATCATGATGAGCCCATTCAAAGCGATGCAATCGTGTGGACAGCAGGTATCCAGCCAAATAAAGTGGTACGCGATCTAGACGTAGACAAAGATCCTCAAGGACGCGTCGTATTAACGAAATACCATAACTTGCCTGACGATGAAAATGTCTACATTTTAGGTGATTGTGCAAGCCTACCGCATGCACCAAGCGCTCAGCTTGCAGAAGGTCAGGCTGAACAAATTGTCCAAGTACTTCTTCACCGCTGGAAAGGCGAAGCGCTTCCAGATGAATTGCCAACTATTAAATTAAAAGGCATACTTGGTTCATTAGGCAAAAAGCATGGATTTGGCTTAGTTGCCGAACGTCCAATTACGGGACGCGTAGCTCGATTATTAAAATCAGGTATTCTTTGGATGTATAAACACCATAGTGGATAAAATAAAAGCCGTTAGATGACTGACAATCTAACGGCTTTTTTCATTATGAAGCGCAGAAACCATACTTCTCCATTTCCTCAAATACGCGCTTTAATTTCGGATTGCCTTCCCCAACAATTTCTCCATTAATAACCACTACAGGATAGAATAAATCTTCTTCAATCACACGCTTGGCAAAGGCTGCTTTTTCCGGATCCGTATGCGGCTCGTTTATATCTACATATGTGATAGCAAACGGTTGGTTCGGATATTTGCGAGAAATCGCTGCCTCTAGCCAATCGTAGGTGTCTTTTGAAGACGGCAGATTAACACAGCTTGCACAAACAATTTCAGCTCCATAAATACACACTTCTACCTCAGTTGATTGCATAGCACATCCCCCTTGAATCTTTACATACAAACTGTACGATTATTCACACTTTTACTTCATTATGAATACTATTTTACACAAAACTGATTCATTGCACATCTTTTTCGTTTAAGGTAACATTACGGTGTATACTCCGATAGATTTTTCATGAAAGACCGTTTATAATAAGAGTAGAAGAAAGGAGTCGATAGTTATGTCAGAAATGCACGAGCAAGTTCAAGAAGTATTAGAAAAACTTCGTCCGTTTTTACTTCGCGACGGTGGAGACTGTGAGCTAGTAGACGTAGAGGATGGTATTGTAAAGTTACGTCTTTTAGGCGCTTGCGGAAGCTGCCCAAGTTCAACAATCACGCTAAAAGCTGGTATCGAACGTGCCCTTTTAGAAGAAGTACCTGGTGTAGTTGAAGTAGAACAAGTATTCTAATCTCTTTGATTTTATTATAAAAGCAACCTCCGATTTTATTGGGGCTTGCGAATAAAAAATCCTCATTCAAATGAATGAGGATTTTTTTATTAACTCGTTGTGACTTCAGCTTCTACAAATACACCTTTGCGATCAATTTGTAAAACATCTATTTCGCAGTTCGGCAGTAAAGCATACATATGTTCAGCAATCGTTTTTCCTTTTCCTTTTGGTGCTAAACATAATACACTCGGACCGGCTCCGCTTAGTGACACACCGTATGCGCCGAGAGCTTTTGCTTCTTTTCGCACAAGAGAAAGCTCTGGCACGAGTCTCATACGATAAGGTTCGTGATATAAATCTTTCTCCATAAATTCGCCTACCAGAGGTAAATCTTTATTTAACAGGGCCGCTACTAGCATGTTCCCGATTGCCCCAGCTTCTACTGCGTGGCGATAATTAATATCCGAAGGCAGCACATCACGAGCATCGGTTGTTTTTAATTCATATTCTGGAATAGCCATCACGATATCGACATCAAATTCAGGTATTTGAGCAATATATGTTTCATTTTCATGATGGTAACCAACAACGATGCCGCCGTAAATAGACGGGCTGACGTTATCAGGATGTCCTTCCATTAAGCTGCTGATGCGAAGCTTTTCTCTTTTTGATAAACGTAAGTCACACAGTACATTAGCCAGCTCGATTCCAGCTACGATAGCCGATGCGCTGCTTCCAAGTCCCCTTGCTAATGGAATGTTGCTCCAAACAGAGACCTTCGCACTTGGAAGAGCAATGTTAAATTGACGAGCCACGTCTTGTGCCACTTCATACATTAAGTTATCTGTACCTGTAGGAATACTTTGTACTTCTTTCGTTTCAGGGATAAAAATCCATTCGTCCTGACGCTCTACTGTTAATCTTAAGTAGCGAGATAAAGCCACTCCAATGGAATCAAATCCTGGCCCTAAATTAGCAGAGCTAGCTGGGACCGTAATGACAAAACGCTCATTTTCTAGCATGAAGCAACGACACCTTGGATATACTCAAATACCTTTTCTTCATCATTTGGTAAAACCACTGGCTTTACATTATGAGCATCGATTGCTACGTTTGGATCTTTTAATCCGTTACCTGTTAGTACAGCTACAACCGTTGAACCTTTGGCAATTTTACCAGAAGCTACATCTTTAAACACACCAGCTATTGAAGCGCAAGAACCTGGCTCTGCAAATACACCTTCTTTGCGTGCAATTGTACGATATGCTTCTAAGATTTGTTCATCTGTTACTTCATCAATTTTTCCGTTTGATTCTTTTGCTGCGTTTACAGCATAATCCCAGCTTGCTGGATTTCCGATTCGAATAGCCGTTGCAATTGTTTCTGGATTTTCGATAACTTGATTACGCACGATCGCCGCTGCACCTTCTGCTTCAAACCCGTGCATGTGAGGAAGAGACGTTTGGTGACGCTCACTGTATTCTTTGAAGCCTTTCCAGTAAGCTGTAATATTTCCTGCATTCCCCACTGGGATAGCTAAAACGTCAGGCGCTTTTCCAAGCTGTTCACAAATCTCGAAAGAAGCTGTTTTTTGCCCTTCAATACGGTATGGATTTACGGAGTTCACAAGTGCAACCGGTGATGTTTCACTTAGCTTACGAACCATAGAAAGTGCTTGGTCAAAGTTTCCTTCAATTGCTACAATTTCTGCACCATACATAACTGCTTGAGCTAATTTCCCCATCGCAATTTTTCCATTTGGAATAACAACGATACAGCGCATGCCAGCGCGTGATGCATAAGCTGCTGCAGCTGCGGATGTGTTACCTGTAGATGCACAAATAACCGTATTGCTTCCTTCTTCTTTCGCTTTTGCTACAGCCATTACCATTCCGCGGTCTTTAAATGACCCCGTTGGATTTAACCCTTCTACTTTCACATGTAAATCAATGCCTAGCTCTTTTGATAAATGAGCAAGATGAATTAAAGGCGTATTTCCTTCATGTAGTGTAAGCATAGGTGTGTTCTCTGTTACAGGTAAAAACTCTTTATATTCAGCTAATAGACCTTTCCACATCATACTGTGCCAACTCCCTCTACGCGGTAACTGCTTTTTACATTTTCTACAATTGGTAAATCCCGAAGCTGCTGAAGGATTTCCTCATAATCTTTTTGAGATGTTTTGTGTGTAACAACAACAATCTCAGCTAATTCGCTTCCTTTCACAGGAAGTTGAATAATTTTTTCGAAGCTCACGCCACGCTCTGAAAATAGCGTTGTTAATTTTGCAAATGCTCCAACTTGATCTTTAACATGAATACGTAAGAAATGCTTCGAGAACATTTCATCTTCTGCTTTTAACTGTTTTGGATACTGAGGCGTTACCGCACTTTTACCATTCACACCTAAACGCATGTTTTTCATAACACCTACTAAATCTGATACGACAGCAGTGGCAGTTGGCAGGCTTCCTGCCCCCGGTCCATAAAACATCGTTTCTCCAACAGCTTCTCCGTATACATATACAGCATTGTACTCATCGCTTACTGAAGCAAGAGGATGTGTGTCTGCTAAAAGAGTTGGCTGAACACTAACTTCTACATTGTCGCCGTCACGATGTGCATATCCAATCAGTTTCATCGTATAGCCTAATTGTTTACTATATTGCAAGTCTTCTTCCGTTACTTCTGTAATACCTTGAACACGAACATCGTCCAAGTCAATTTTCATTGAAAATCCTAGTGTAGCCAAGATTGCCATTTTGCGAGCAGCATCTAAACCACCTACGTCAGAAGTTGGATCCGCTTCAGCATATCCTAAATCCTGCGCTTCTTTTAACACTTCATCATAAGCGCTTCCTTCTTTTGTCATTTTCGTTAAAATGAAGTTTGTTGTACCATTTACAATTCCCATCATTTTGGTAATACGATCAGACGCTAATCCATCTGCTAATCCACGAAGAATTGGTATACCGCCTGCTACACTTGCTTCATAAAATAAATCACAGTTATTTTCAGAAGCTACTGTTAACAATTCTGAGCCGTAAACAGCCATTAAATCTTTGTTTGCCGTTACAACATGCTTTTTATTACGAAGGGCTGTTAAGATATAATCTCTTGTTTCTTCAACGCCACCCATTACTTCAATGACAACGTCAATCTCCGCGTTATGTAAAACGTCTTCAACATTCGTTGTTAATTTATCTTCACTGATTTCTACGTCACGTTTCTTATCAATATCTTTGACTACTACTTTTTTAACTTCTACAGGACATCCGACTTGATGACTTAATTTATCCTGATGGTTTTCAATAATTTTGACTACTCCGCTTCCTACCGTTCCTAACCCTAATAATCCTACTGAAATACTTTTTGTCATATTCCTCACCTCTGTGTTCTTTCTACGTATACATTTGTTCTCTTATAGAGGACATTATAGACCTTATTTTTCTTTTTTACAAGGTTTACTTGCCATCTTTTCTCGTAAACTCGTTAAAAAAATTGGTATATAAAGATAAATGTAAATTTTTAAAATATTTCATTTTATTATCATAACATGGCTCCCACTGTTTTTTAATAAAAAAAAGACAATTTCACCGAAATGAAATTGCCTTTTTCTGTTATGATTTTTTCGCAAACGCTTCTTTATTTACAATTGTAATAGGAGACTCGTTTGTAAGTACTGCTTTAATGTTTTTAACACATAAAGAAATCATTTCCGTGCGCGTTTCGATACTCGCACTGCCGATATGAGGAAGCCCGATAACATTAGGCAACTGAAGAAGAGGATGAGAAGCAGAAATAGGCTCTTGATCGAATACATCCAAGCCAGCTCCAGCAATTTCACCAGATTGAATCGCATGTAATAATGCTTGCTCATCAACCACCGCTCCTCTTGAAGCATTAATAAAAATCGCAGTTTTTTTCATCTGTTCAAATGCTGAAGGATTAAATAAATGTTTGGTTTCGTCCGTTAACGGTGTCAAACAAACAACAAAATCAGATCGTTCAAGCAGCTCATTTAACTCACAGTAAACTGCATCGAGCTTTTTTTCCGCTTGAAGGTTGCGGCTTCGATTATGGTACAAGATTTCCATATCAAAACCTGTAGCACGTTTCGCAAGCGTCTCTCCAATTTTCCCCATTCCAACAATACCTAATGTTTTATGATGAACATCTCTGCCTGCTAACAAAAATGGACTCCAGCTTTTCCACTGATTTTCTTTCACATATTCAGCAGCTTCTACTAAACGTCTAGCTACACTCATTAATAAACCAAACGTTAAATCTGCTGTTGTATCAGATAAAACATCGGGCGTATTAGAAACGATAACTCCTCGTTCAGTTGCCGCTTCTACGTCAATATTATCGAATCCGACCGCCAAGTTAGCTACAAGCTTTAAATGAGGAGCTTGCGTAAGCAATTCACTGTCAATACGATCTGAAAGCATTGTTAATAGAGCATGTGCGCGCTTAGCTTTTTCACAAAGCAGCTCGTGAGGGACTGCCTCATCTTCTTTATCCCACATTTCCACATTCGCTACTGACTTTAAAGGTTCGATTAATTCATTCGGTATTTTTCTCGTAATAAATACAAACGGCTTATCCATATGTACGCCACCTCTTTATCCTTTTTAAACTGCATGCACAAAAACAAAATAGAAAAACGGGTTTGGATTATCCAACACCTATTTTTCTATTTTATCATATTCTATAGTAATCGCTTTTTAATGAATCCATGTTAATTCAGGAATGTGATAACGAGACGTTGAAATACCCACCGACTGGTAAAAGCGCTTCAGAAAAGCTTCGTAGTGAGAAGAATGAGCCAATACTCCTTCAAGCTTCTCATAATACTTTTGTTTTTGCCGCTCATCTTGTACACTGTAGTATCCTTCAATGACCTCAAAATAATGAACGGGAAAAAGAAGTCTAGCATATAACAGTCTCCATGAAAAAGAAGAAAGTGGATTTACCTTTTCGTATTCACTTAAAAACTGATGCATGTGCCTTTCATCGACAGCGTATGTTAATAAATATTGTTCCCTTATATATTCAGCTATATCTCTGCTAGGATGGTCGAAGACCCAGTCTGCTGGGAGCTTGTAAACGTAGTCTTCCCCCCATGTTTTTTGCCCGAATCGATGGTGACAAATCGTCGCAGCGTCAACTGAACGAGGCAAATCGTCAATTTCCGTGTCTACTAGGTATTGAATAGCATTTTCCGTTAATCCTAGGTAATAAGGAAAAGTTTCTAAAAAACGTTTTTCCATCTCTTGATTAGGTAAAGCACGTAATCTTCCATACCAAAATTGCTCCATCTGGTCGAGACGCTTCTCCCACATGGACTTCCATTGCCCTAGCCGGTTTGCTTTTTCCACTTCATAAGGAAACAGCCTCCCTTTTTGATGAAAAACAGCTAGCTCATGCCCAGGTGAAAAATTGGGGTTTTTCTCTTCCGCAAGACAGCGGCAAATGATAAATTTTTCAGTTTCAGTTTCTGTAATCATTTCACCATTCAAATTAGGCATAAATGTTGCCACATGGCGATCACCTTGGCCCATCAGAAATTGACTCATTTGATATAGTTCATTTAACTCGTCTTGCTCCATTTGCTTTACATTAATGATTGTATATAAAATATCTCGATACTGAAAACCTTCAAATTTACCAACGGGCATAAATTCATTTGGACGTAATCCGTAATGCTCATAAATGGTTTGTATCATTTTAATCCCTCTCTTCATTCATTCAAGAAATTATATGATGGAAAACAACATTACTTGTCATAATATTTACGGAGGAATGAATAGATTAGAAATACACCATTTATAGTTATTTACTCCGGGTTAGTAGTATGAAACAACTTTAGACTTAAAAATATATAGAAAACAGGTGATGATACTTGGAGAAAAAACATACACAAAGTGAGTTAGAAAAAAAAGCAAGAGAATGGTTAATAGAACGCGGCGTGGCTCTTACAGACATTGCTGAACTGGTCTATTACTTGCAAAAAAAGTATCACCCAAACTTAACAATCGAAGACTGTTTATATAACGTTGAACGCGTCATTTCTAAACGAGAAGTTCAAAATGCTATTTTAACGGGTATTCAACTAGATGTCCTCACGGAAAAAAAAGTGATTGAGCCGCCTCTGTTAGATATTCTTGAGAAAGACGAAGGTTTATACGGTATCGACGAGATTTTAGCATTATCGATTGTAAATGTGTACGGATCAATCGGCTTTACCAATTACGGATATATTGATAAACAAAAACCGGGTATTCTAGAACGATTAAACGATAAATCGACTGGAGAGTGCCACACTTTCTTAGATGATTTAGTAGGCGCAATTGCCGCGGCTGCTTCTAGCCGGTTAGCGCACCGGGCTGCCAGTCAAGAATAGGTTAAAAAACAAAAAAAGCTGTCAATTGACAGCTTTTTAAATTCGCTCCATCCACTCTTTTAGTGAATCTACCGTATAAGTTGGCTTTTTCTCATATCCTTCTAGTAACTCTCTTGTTGTTACTCCTGTATGGACTAATAATGTATCTAAGCCTGCATTCATCCCTGCTAAAATATCTGTATCATAGTAATCACCAATCATGATTGTTTCTTCTTTTGGCGTACCGATGACTTCAAGGGCTTGCTCCATAATAATACTTTCTGGTTTGCCAATAAATACTGGATTTGTTTGAGTAGAAACCGTAATAACGGACGTGATAGATCCATTACCAGGCAGTAAGCCTCTTTCAGTAGGAATCGCAATATCTCCGTTCGTTGAAACAAAAAAGGCGCCGTTCCGAACGTTTAAACATGCTTTTGCTAATTTTTCATATGTAATTTCCTGATCCAAACCAACAACTACGAAATCCGTATCTTCCTCTTCAATGGTAAATCCTTTTTCAAGCAGCGCATGTCGGATTCCTTCTCCACCAATTACATAAGCTGAAGCGTTTGCTTTGCGTTCATGCAAATAATTAGCTGTTGCCTGGCTCGTTGTAAAAACTTGCTCTTCTGTTGCAGGAATGCCAAATGCCTCTAGCTTTTCAGCTACTTTATCGGGCGTTTTTGTTGAGTTGTTTGTTACAAATAAATAAGGAATTCCTTTTTCCTTTAATTTAATAACAAAATCACGCGCCTCGGCAATTAGCTCTGTTCCTTTGTACATTGTTCCGTCTAAATCAATCAAATATCCTTTATATTCCTTCATGTTGTGTGATCTCCTTTCAAGTCTCATACTTGAAATCATAGCTTATTTTTTATACAACTACAACTTGCTTGCCTTTAGTTACGAAAAGCAGACACAGGTCCTAACTCTGTCTCTAGATATGTCCTTACGCGCTCTGAAAATGCTGCCAGTACGTCTTTATGCTGCATCACTTTTTGATAAATATCCTGATGATTAACATCCACATATTCTTGAACAAGGCTTTTACGCAATTGAACAATCTCTTTTAATGGCGTTTCTTCCTCTTTTTTAACCACTTTCTCATCAACTAAAATGTCAATGATATCGTCGTAACTGCCTGGATCTCTCATAATAAACCCATCAATCATTGCATTTCCTACATCTAAAACGTTTTCAATTAAAAGATGTACAATTCTCTCTAATGCCTTTTTCTCTATTTCTGTGTTCCAGCTCGAATGCTCAGCAAACAAACGCACATGTTCATCAAAAAAAACAAGCGTGGCTTCTATTTTTTCACGATCTACAAAGTACATATTATTTCCTCCCTAGTTGTCAGCTCTCTATAAATCTTTTTTTATAAACAAACGGGGTTCCTGTTCTATTTTATCATGACCCATTATCCATTTGATAAATTCATTTTTGTTTTTGACCTTATTTGATATGATAAAAATACAACCTATGAAAGGAGTATACCTATGAGCGAACGCTTTTATCTATATGACGATGTTGTATCTACAAAGACCCGGTTTGTCAGCTTTATGGGCGAAAATCAACGATTTGATTTAGCTATTATCCAAACCGACCGTTATTATGGCAAACAAGTTGTTCTTGATATTCAAGGAGGACGCTTTGCCATCATTGGACAAGATGACCTTGAAGAACCAAACTATCTTGAAGAAGTATTTAAATTAAACAGTGAAGACGGTCAGGAACTTCGCGAATTTTTATATGAAATCATCTAAAAAAAAAAGGCAGCGTGAAGGACAATTAGTGTCTTCGGCTTGCCTTTTTTTACTTATGGACTTTTTTTAAAACAAAATACGCACAGCCAAAATTACAATATTCATGTAAATAGTCTTGAAGCGTACTAATCTTCGTATCATACGTTGCCTTTTGATTTCGGTCATCAAAAAAGCCTCGCAGTCGAAGCTGATTGTATCCCCAATCTCCCACAATATAGTCATAGCGGCTCAGCACGTCAATAAAGCGACCTCTAAACGCCTCTTCATTAAATGCCTCGCGCTCATCTCTTAATACTTCATAACAAATATTATTGATACAGACCATTGCTCACACCTCTTCTCTTAAAATTTACCATACCATAATTATGATGATGAAACCATAAATTAACATGAAATTTTTCACGTATAAGCAGCACTCTAATCCTGTAGGAGTTTTATCGGTATACCTACTGATTTTTTATGCTCCACATGAAGGTTCGCCGGTTTACCTGGCGCACGATATTTAACTACAGGAGGTGGAAATGGTGAAGAAATCTATTCTTGGAATCGCTTTGATAACAAGTATTTTAACCATTGGCTGTCAAAATAAAAACACAGCTGAAAATGAAAATTTATCACCAAACAACCCAGATGCCATTAATGTAAACGAGCCTAATCATTATTATAATCCAAATAATAATAGCGGCACAAATTATGGATATGTCCGATACACTAAAAACACAAATGAGCAAAATTCCAATATGAACCAAGTAGGAACATTTAATCGAGAAGAAGCAGCCGACAATATTAGTAAACTGAGCACCGCTATACCAAATATTAAGCAAGCCGCTACGCTAGTAACCGATAAAGATGTGCTTGTTGCTTATAAAACAGATGCTAAAAACCGGAATAACGCAGCCGATCAGGTAAAACGTACAGCTATGTCTGTAGTTCCTCGTTATTATCATGTATACGTCTCAGATAATCCGAAACAGATGGACCAAATCGAAAATATCAGTGAAATGAATACGCAAACGAATGATGCTAAAAAACGAATCGATGCCGTTATTCAACAAATGCTGAAATCTCCCCAAGGGCGTAAAATGAACAACGGAGAAGATGCAAATGGAAGAGAGAAAAACGAATTGAATGAACCGATGACGGACAAAGATATGGTGGAATAAACAAAAAAGGTGATGAGCATATCATCACCTTTTTTACCTTATTTGCTTTCTTGTGCTTTGTTTTTTGCAGCAGCGTTAACTTGCTCATCTGCATGGTAAGAAGAACGTACAAGAGGACCTGCTTCAACATGGCTGAATCCTTTTGATAATGCAATTTCTTTTAGCTCTTCAAATTCATTTGGATGGTAATATTTTTGAACTTTTATGTGCTTTTTAGTTGGCTGTAGATATTGGCCTAGCGTCATAATATCTACATTATTTGCACGCAAATCATCCATCGTTTCAATAATTTCTTCTTTTGTTTCTCCTAGACCAAGCATGATACTTGATTTCGTAGGAATATCCGGCTGCATTTCTTTTGCACGGCGAAGGAACTCAAGAGAACGATCATATTTAGCACGAGCACGAACACGAGGAGTAAGGCTGCGTACTGTTTCAATATTATGATTTAAAATATCAGGACGTGCGTCCATTACAATACGTAAGTTCTCTTCCAAACCGCCCATATCAGAAGGCAATACTTCAATTGTTGTCAATGGATTTTTACGACGAATCGCACGAATTGTTTCAGCTAATACGCTTGCTCCTCCGTCTTTTAAATCATCGCGAGCTACTACTGTAATAACCGCATGTTTTAAGTTCATTAGCTGAACAGAATCCGCTACGCGTTCTGGCTCTTCTAAATCTAATTCTGTTGGTAAACCTGTCTTAACCGCGCAAAAACGACAGGCACGTGTACATACTTCTCCCAAAATCATAAAAGTTGCCGTACGACGAACAGCCCAACACTCATGAATATTCGGACATCTTGCTTCTTCACAAACTGTATGAAGGTTTTTCTCACGCATCATTTTCTTTAAGCCTGTGTAATTTTCGTTTGTGTTTAGCTTAATCTTCAGCCACTCGGGTTTGCGGACATGCTCTTCTTTTGTTGCCATATTATCAACTCCACCAATCTAGAAAATGTCTATAACCTATATGCTTAATTTTAACTACATATTAAAAACATAACTATATGTCACTTTATCATAAAAAAGTGAGATTCGACAAGTTGTCTGCTCTTTATTTTCCTCAGTTTTCTTCTATTTTCCATTCAAATGTGTGCGTTTTCATCCTCCGTATAATTTCCATTTATCTTCTGAATAAAATTCTTTAAAAAAGTTTTGAAGCGATTTCCATTAATTAATATTTATGAAATCTTTTTTCTCGCTGCAAACTAGTGTTACACACTATTTTTAGAAAGGGGGAAACACGATGCGCAAAACGATTATCTTACTTTTTATGTTCATGTCTATATTCACAGGATGGCACCACGTAACAGCTGAATCAGCAGCAGATCAAGAAAAAATACTTATTCAAAAGAGATTAGAGCTGTATAAACAAATGGAAGCCGCTACTACGATTCCTTGGTATTACTTTGCTGGGATTGACCAGTATGAACGAAATATTCGACGCTCTCATAAAGATATTCCAAGAGAAAAAGGCGCGATCGCCATTTATTATCCTCCAGAAAAATGGTCAGGTTCTTTAAATCCGAATTTGGAAGATACAAACCCACTTACGATTTCTCTACTGGGGGGAATGGGCAAAGATGGGAACGGAGACAAAAAAGCAGACCAATTTAATGATGAAGATATGCTTTTTACAATGGCAGATTATATTCGGACGTTCGGGGTGTCCGAAGACTATATTAAAATTGCGCTTTGGAACTATTATCACCGGGCTAAAGCAGTTGATATTATTTTAGGGAATGCCAAAATTTTTCGCCATTACGGTCGCATTGATTTAAAAGGTTCTTCATTTCCAGTGCCTCTCCGTGCGAACTACAGTTATCGCAGTACATGGGGAGATGCGCGCGGCTGGGGTGGCAAACGAATTCATGAAGGAACAGACATTTTTGCAGATTACGGAGTTCCAGTAAAATCCCCTTGCTATGGCATTATTGAGCTTAAAGGATGGAATAAATATGGAGGCTGGCGAATTGGTATTCGTGACCTTCACAATAACTATCACTATTTAGCTCATTTAAGCGGATTTGCAAAAAATTTAAAAGTAGGACAAATTGTAGAACCAGGAACACTCATTGGCGGAGTAGGAAGTTCTGGTTATGGACCTCCTGGAACTTCTGGGAAATTCCCTCCTCACTTGCACTATGGAATGTATAAAGATAACGGCAAAAATGAGTGGTCGTTTGATCCATATCCTCAGTTAAGAACATGGGAACGAAATGATCGTTTAGAACTAAAGAAAAAATAAAAAAACAGGAAGCTGATGCTTCCTGTTTTTTTATCCTGATGCTTTACTTTCTTTTGCTTTTTTCACAGCATGAGCAATACTTGCGGCCAAGCCGCCCCATATGATGACCATCCCTACAACCATCATTGTCATCGAACTTCCATCCATTATTTAGAAACCCCCTTCTCTTTAACTGACAAACGCAGTGTCCCATCTTTCCATCGTGCAAAAGAAAAAGCAATTCCCAAAATAACAGCCAGAGCTGCCACACCCCAACCAAAAGGACCTACAAAAGTCGTTGCATACTGTTCGTAGTTTTCCGAAATATTTTTCCGGAAGTTATCAAACATCATGTATCCAAGCACAAGTGGCGTAACTACTCCTAAACATATTTTCCACCATGAACCGATTCGGATATCAGAAACTTCGTTTGCATGCTGCTGAAGGCTGCTCAACTTCTTAAATACCCAAGCAACTAATACAACTTCTACTAAGCCTGCTAGAGCAACTCCGAAGTTATTAATGAAATAGTCGACCACATCTAAGAAATAAAGTCCTCCTTGTGTTGCAAATAATAGCGAACAAATTGAAGCGATTCCTCCACCTATTAATACAGATTTTGTACGTGAGATAGTAAATTTATCTTGAATGCCTGCTACAAAGGTTTCAATAATTGAAATAAGTGACGTTAATCCTGCTAATGTTAAGGAAGCAAAGAATAACATTCCAAACAGCTGTTTAAACGCTGGAAATTCATTAATAATTTGCGGGAAGACCACAAAGGCTAGTCCTACCCCTCCCTGAACTACTTTATCAATTGGAATACCTTGCTGAGTAGCCATAAAACCTAGTGCACTAAACACACCGATTCCTGCTAGTAATTCAAAAGCGGAATTACCAAATCCAGTAATGAACGCATTATTAGTTAAATCAGATTTCTTTGGAAGGTAACTGGAATAAGTGATCATAATAGCAAAACCAACAGATAAACTAAAGAAGATTTGACCATATGCTGCGATCCAAACCTTTCCATCTCCAATTGCGCTCCAGTTTGGTTTAAAGAAAGCATGCAGACCTTCCATTGCTCCGTCTAACGTGACTGCTCGAATGACAATGATTAAAAATAGAATAATTAGTGTTGGTAGAAAGATTTTGTTTGCGGCTTCAATTCCTTTTTTGATTCCTTTTAATAAGACACCTAATGTCACAATCCATACAAGTACAAGCGGAATTAAAACGTGTAATACGAGGCTTCCTGTTTGTCCTGGTGCTTCAGCTAACTTTAAGTAATCTCCATATAAAAACGCTTCCGTATCGTTTCCCCAGCTTAACTTAAATGAAAAGATAAAATACGACATCGCCCACGCGATAATGACGGAATAGTAAACCGAAATAAAAAAGGAAATAGCTACTTGCCACCAGCCTAGCCATTCAGCCTTAGGACTTAGTCTTGCTAATGATAAAGGAGAGGAACCTTTATATTTATGTCCAATAGCAAATTCCATGATTAAGATAGGAATTCCTGCCGTCAACAAAGCAAATAAATAGGGGAGAAAAAATGCCCCTCCTCCATTTTCATATGCAGTGGCTGGAAATCTCCATATATTTCCTAGTCCAATTGCTGAACCTGCTGCTGCTAAAATAAACCCTGCTCTTGATCCCCACTGCGGCCTATTTTCCACTGTAATTCCCCCTTTTATTCTCTCCCTACTCTCTTTTTATCGTAGATCAACAATAATTTTTATAATTTTTAGATTATTCATTCTATAACTTCCTATCTCAAATTATAGAAGGGAGAAGATAGTATGTCAAAATATTTTTTATAGAAAATTCAGATAAATATTCCAATGAATAAAAGCAGATATGAAAGTATTTTTGAACTTCCGCACCTGCTTTTTAAATAACACTTTATCACGTTAATATAATATTGTTAATTTTTCTTCGGAAGTTCAATTGCCGGAGAAGACGAATTTCCACCGTTAAAATAATCAGGAACATTTCCAGGGATAACAGTCCCTCCTACAGGAATTGTAGCCGTAACGGTTGTTTTTCTCGTTGCAAACGGGATGATGATTTGCATGTTTACTTTTACTTTAATGGATACTTCAAGAAACGCATTATTTATTCCATATTCCTCGATTTTTCGCACTACGTCTGTTTGAACGTCACCAATAGCATGAAATTTAACCGGAATCAGCGGACCTAGATTTCCAAGCAGCGCATTATTAGTTGCTTGCCCAAGAGGAACTTGGTATACAATTCCTTGATTCCGAAGCTTTTCATTTTTTTCAATACGAATATCTGTTGGAAGTTCAAGTGCATCTAAATTCCCTTTTTCTGCCTCTTTTAAATTAGCTTGAACAAATGACGTAGTCTGAGCTCTAACCCGATTTACAAGCGCTGTGTCAATTTTAGCTACTTGACCGTTAGGTGTAGATTCAACTTTAATAACATCTACGTCCAGCTGATCAAGTACCTGTTTATTCACCGCTTTATTAATAACTAAAGTTGCAATCTCTTTTGTTTGTGCTTCAGCATATTTCATTAACGTCGGTTCAATCCCTCTATTAATTAGCCATAATCCTACCCCTGTGGAAAGCATAAAAAAAAGAAAGGTGAGCAACAGAACGTAGCGAAAAGGAAGCGGGCCTTTTCTTGTTAATTTCCGACGAAGTTTAACCAAAAAAAATCCCTCCTTACAAGCTATATGTATGCATGTATAAGGAGGTTCACGCTTCTTTTAAAAAGTTTTATCTTAAATTTTCCACTATATTAAAGCATTTTCAATAAAGCATCTTTACCAATTGTCCCTTTAAAAATCCCTCTTTTTTCAGCTTCAAGCGTTACAGATTCAAGAGGCGCTTCAAGAAGCTGCTCAATTGTACGTACACCTACAGCTCTTCCAGCTATTATTTGACGATCAGCTAATTTATCATTTAATAGACCTACGTCTAGTGCTCCGCACATAATGTACCCTTTATCTGATGAAATTGTTAACAGAGTTGTTTTTGGAAGCAATACGGTAACTGCATTAAACGTATGACCTTCAATTACGATAGGCACTAAGGTGATCATAATAACTCACTCCTTTCTTAATCAATTTATGATGTTGAAAGAAAAAAAGTGAGGTTTTACATATACTTTTCTACCTATTTGACGTTTATATTCCTTCTTCCTTACTTATATAAACTTTTATAGGACTCAGTGCTAAAATTCATTAAAAAAATCTAATTGTTTAGGAGCTAAATTTTCATATTCAATATTTAATAAACTCATGAGCTGTTTGGCATTATGTACAGCATCTCCGCCGGAGTTATTATTAAATAACAGGTAAATGTCCTTCGTTTGTTTTTGCAGCTTTTCAAGACGTTCTTTCCACTCTAGGAGCTCTTTTTCATTGTAACGATACAAAAACCTTACTGCTCGCCAATTGCCTTCTGCGGGCTTGTTCCAACCGTGTACGTTTCGTCCGTGAAAACGGATAAGTGTTTTTTGTTTATCTGTAGCATGAATCACAATTGGAATAGATCCTTCTCCTGCCTGCGGTTCATCACAAATACCATGAATCCACTTCTCTTGTTCCATAAACGTTAACGTTTTATCATAGAAAAATGGCTTAAACCAAGATTGATTTCGAAACTCAAGCGCTACTGGCAAATCGCCAAACTTCTCACGGCTATATCTCAAATAGGCTACGTTTTCTTTGGTACAGTCAAACCAAGGCGGCATTTGGAATAAAATCATGGCCAGCTTATTTGAACTTACGTATGGCTTTACTGATTCTAAAAATGCATGAAACATTTCTTCCTTGCTATCAAACGGGTTCCCTTCTCTCATATGGCCTGTCATGCCTTGATAGGCTTTTACCACAAATCGAAAAGATTCGGGTGTATCATTCACCCACTTTTCTACATTTGATTTAGGTTGAATTGCATAAAAAGATGAATCGACTTCAACAATTGGAAAATGGCCTGCATATACGGCAAGCTTGTCTCTTGAAGAAACACCCGCTTCATATAATGAATCATGATCTCCCCAGCCTGTGACTCCAATATAAATCATGCCATTCCTCCTCTATTTTCTTAGCTTCGCTTTTCTTTATTTTAATACAAACGATACAAAAAAACTCGTTTGCATAAACAGCAAACGAGTTTTTTCTATTATTAACCGATTGAACCTTCCATTTCAAATTTGATTAAATTTGCTTAAAACGGCATGAAATTAATTATAAAAAGGGATCCCAAAGCCTTCATGTAAAGCTATTTGTAGAAATAACCTAAAATGCAAAATAAATTCAAATCGGCATGAAATCGGCACGATGATGGCACAATAATTCACCCATAAAAAATCACATACAAGGTTTGAGAGAGCATGATTTCTATACTTTAATAAATAAGACGTATGATTCATACGTCTTTTCCTTCACATAAATGCTAACAATTTATTCATTCATGATTATAATTGTATATTATGTTGTTTACCAGTATTGTGTCAATTGCTTTTATTTCTACATCATTTTCATCAAATAGGACAAGATTATTTCCAGGTCCCATTGCACTGTCAAATAGGATACCATCATATCCTTTTGATTTAATCAACTCTGTTATATATTGTGTGGGAACGTATTCAATTTCAGATTTAGCAGGATCAACAGGTGTGCTTAATTCTTGTATAAAAGATGATAATATTTTATCAATCTCTAAAATTTCATACGGCGATTCGAATTCAAATGGTGATATCGGTGCTCTAAATAGCCCAACCAGTTTTAACTTTTTCTTTGGTCTTATGTGAGCAACTGTTACTTTTGCACCTTTCCAAGGTCTTATTTCGGCAATGCAAGTAGGTTCGTCTAATGCACAATATAAGTAACTTATACCACGAGGGTTTGCTCTGCCAGCAGTTGCTAAGTCAGCAGGTGGGGCTTTCATTTTACTGATCGGCTGTATATCCAATCTCGCCCTATATAAATCCATGTTTTCTATATATACTGTTCTAAATTCTAAAATAGCGTCAAGCCTCGTTATAAAAACATCATTCTTAACTTCTGGAAAAAACCTATTACTATGTTTTATATCTTGTTTAAAGTCCTCCCATACCTTTTCCCATCCTTCTAATGGATCCACAAAAGTAAATGCTTGAGTAATTCTTGAATATAAATTATGAGGATCAACATATTCATCAGGATCAAATCTTTTGTTAGAATTTAATATGTCAAAAAGTAAGGCTTCATCTGTTCCAGAACCTACAATTTTTTCGGAGAATATATTCCAATCAGCATTTATTAGTTCTATAAGACGATCTCCAAATTCTGTAGGGTCATCATGAATCTCTGGGTGAAAATATTCATATGGTTCTGTACTTTCATAATGCTTAAATAGCATGTCAAATTCTTCAGTTAAATTACTAACTTCAATTATAAACACTTCCTCACTACCGCAATAATCACAGTTACCAATCTCATCATATTCCTTGATTTTTAAAATTAGGTTCACGTCTTCAAAGCAGTATTGACAACAATACATAATTCCCCCTCCAATCAATGTAAAAAATATTTGATATTAATTACAACAACACTAAAAAGAAAAGGCGTCAATCCATTTGGATCAACGCGTGTCCTTTTAATAGAAGCAAAATAATTCTTTTGTAACGTATTTAATATGATCAACATATGTATGCATTCAAATTTTCATGAGTCAACACCAAACAAAGGAACTTCATGATAAGCAGTAATTTTATTTATTCCACATACTAAAAATCGTATTAATAGATGAGCTATTAAAAAGGACTTTGTGATCTGTTCCATTCTTTACGTGCTGCTGAAATACATAATGTTCAATTACAAAAGAAAAGATTGCTTTATCAATTGAAAACAAAAGTATGTCATTCTCTAAAATGACTTCTGGTTTAATAGTCACACAATCAACAGTTTGAGCCCCTTGGCTTAAGAGCGTAGTCAATCTATGATTACCATCTATAACTACTTCTTTAAACCCATCCTTTGGCAAGCTAGTGATGAAAATAGGTTCACTAATATCTTTGGTGCTATTGTCTTTCATTCTTGACCATTTAATATCCTGAGAAAATCTGCTAGCAGGTATTTTCTGTACCTTAACGGAGTGTTTTTTTAGATAATCTGTTACACCGTTAATCACAAAGTTCAACTTATGTTCATACGAGTTAAAGATGACGTCTTGCAAAAAGATTTCCATTGGACCAGTCGTTTGGACATTCTGTAAATTACTTATCTGCAACTGTGTATCCACTTCTGCGTTTACAAATACCTTAAGCCAACCTTCTAGCCACTTGTCAAAGTAACTAAAATTAAAATCACCATTTGATCGGATATAATTTTCGATATTGCTAATATCAAGATTGTACTTTGTGCTGGTTACTAAATTATAGGGCATAAAAGAAACCTTCTTTCTAATTATTTTATACAGTAGAAATCTTAAATAGAGCGTGTTTGGACAAGAAATGCATTGAATTGATCTACGGATATCTCTACAGGTGCACCAGAACTATTGAGGGATTCCATTGCAGAACTAATAAAGTCATTCCAATCGGATAGAGATTTATATCGGTTAAGTTTTTCATATGTTTCTTTATCATAGGATGGAATTTTCAAACCGCTTAATTGGATATCATATTGCTTCAATGACTTTGTAGAGTTATTAAAATCAAAATAATGCATATACTCTTTTTTTGTAATATACTCAGTCTCAGGTACACTTGCTTTTAACGTCTTCCATTCTACGGTTTCAAATGTTTCATCCTTAAAATCTAAATAATAACCATTTTTAACATCTACTACAGCAGCTCCTGTAAAATACGTTTCGCCATGGATGAACTTCCTAGTTGATAGCTTTTTCATACCAATGACAAAAACAACTATATCGCCTTTAGTAATTTCAAATATATTTTTCATTAGATATTTCTTTGATGGGCTGGGGTACCTAAAAGCCCATTTACCATTTTTAATACCTTTATTTAAGAAGTCAGGAATGCTTCCTCCACTACTAGAAATATAAATCACCCAATACTTCCTATTTCTAGGGCTGTAATCCTTTAAATGGTTACTAATGGTTCCGTCTACAATGTTTCTCGCTCTACTTAAAAACCAATAAGATAATTGCTCTGGGTCGAGTATACTTACGCTCTGATCATCCATATAATTAAAGGAATCATCCTTTTGTAAAGCAATTACAAAACCTTTTCCATCAGCATAATATTGATTAAATACATCCTCACCGTGGTTAAACTTGCTAGTAGCCCATTCAACTTCTACATTGAAGGCTGTCTCATTTACGTCATTTAAGATTACCCGGAAATCGGTAATGTGGTTTATACCATTCTCATTCAATGGAAACTCAGGTATTATTACCTTTATGTTTTGACCCTTTTTTATAAAGTCATCAGGAAATATCTTACGTAATTCATCAACATTACTATATGACAGCAGCTCGAACACAAACTTCTGAAGAGTGTTTTCTCGTAATAAATTTATATTTTCAATTGATCTGCTTCTTTTGGTCATTTAACCCTCTCCAAATTCATTTAATGTTTTACATAATTATCATCATTTTATCCTTACTGCCTTAAATGTTAAGGGCTGTAACTCCAGATGATTTTCTAAATCTCCGTTTAGAATATACATGCTCCCTGTATCACTTGTTTCGTCATAATCAAAAACCCTATATAAATAGTAAGAGTCCGGATGTTGCTTAGAAAACATAATTTCCCGTATCGTTAAATAGAAAGGTGTTTGCTTACCAGCCTTTGTTGTTTTTACTTCTATATATTTAACCTTTCCATCAAGGCCGTAGGAACGTATGTCATACCCCGCACCATCACCTTCTGTTTCAGACGTATGATCAACTAGTTCGGCTAGCTCATGTTTTCCGTTACTCTTTAAAAAGTTTTTTTCACGATTAAGAACCAACAGTTCACCTAGATTCCCTAGCCGTTTATTTATGCGATTGTTTTCATCAAAGTCAATATGGCGTCCACGAAAATCACTTGTGCTGTTCCCACTTCTTCTAGAAGTAACATTAGGTGGGTCCTCAATCACTACAGTACCAGGTGTTAAAGTATTATCTACTTTAATAGAAGGATCCAGTTTAAAACCTATTCCTCTAGCTTGCTCTTCAGTAAGTTCCCAATCTAGGATTTGCCACTTAAAATGAACAGGTTGTTCTCTTTGGTTATCATGACTGATATATGCTAACTTTCCTAAATAAGCATAGGCAGGATCTTTCTTGTTTGTTCGTAGAAATAAATATATATTATTTCTGTTGTAATCATGATTAATAAAAGCTTGGACTTTTTTATCGTTTATTTTTTGCCTTGGTTGTGATTGCCATGTTAAAATTCCGTCAGTGGTTACACCTTCATCAAAGGCATGATTTCCTTCAACTCTTCCAATTGTAACAAAGAAAACAAAATCATTTTCACGGTCGGGAATAGAAACAATACCATGGAGACCCCACGTACCTCTTGAAGGTAAAAAATTACTATTAGGATCAAAGATGTCATGAACTTCTTGCCTTGAATAGTTTTGATATTTAATTAGCTTCCTCGTCATCTAAATGCCCTCCAATTGCTGATCATTATAATTGCTACATGAGCCTGTCTAATATATTTCAAATTAAAAATAGAGCCAACGCTTATAAAATTCGTTTGGCTCTATTAAGCAAAGGTAATTAGCAATCATTTAGGAGATTAAATTAATTCTATTGCTAAGGGTGTCATTATAAGTCTTATTGCAGAATGGGCATTTTAAATGAGTGTTTGCTGGCATAGCAGGGTGGATCTCATTTGCAATAGCCCCTTCAAAACAATGGTATAATGCCGTTTCTGACAAATAAGCCTTTTCTGCTGAATCGAAGGTGAAATATTCAAAGTAGTGGGCTATTTGCGAGTAGGGATGGTTCAATAACCTGCGTTGCAAATCCGTATCGGATCTGCCAACGTAGATCGGTTCTACTCCATTTTTACCCTTTGCGTAAAGAATATAGGTTCCTTTGAATCCTTTCGGAATTAGCAGACGGATGAGCCATGGAGTAAACTTATACAACCTTGGCTTCATACGGCAAGACCCAATTCTTTTTTATATGCCTTCCTAGCTTTACTAACTCTTGTTCGCATTGCCTGAACACTGGTATTGTAATATTCTGCTAAATCTACAGCGTTCTTACCTGAAGCAAGTTCCATTAAAACAGCTTTTGCCTGCTCATTCAGAGCTGTACGGCTAATTTCATCCGTTACTTCCAACCTGAAATTTTCATGGTCATTAGTAGATTGGTTGATTACAAGTGGTGATGAAATACCCGCCATCCCACTTGCTTCTTTAATTACATTAATTCTATTGCGAATTTTAGAGCCAGCACTCCCTAAAACATCTCGTACAATGGTTTTTGGATTACCCTGTTTTAAAGGAGTATTCAAAAGATAGTCCATTGCCTGCTCAATTCGCTCAACTCGGTAGTAACCACTTGAGGATTTAAGAGCTTTTGCTCTCATGTTGTCCAAAAGAATTAATGCATCAACAACATCATTACTCATTTGTAGATAGTTTTTATTCATTTTTTTACCCCATTTCTAGTGTCCGCTAATATAGTCGGTCACTGAATCTTTTTGGAAAGTTAGAACCTTGTTACATACTTTTACTGTAGCCGTCCTCGGGATCGATTACAGATAACTCCATTTTACGGGTTTTTTGCCTAATTCACAATTTGTTTTTCCAGAGTTTAGGAGTTTAGTAACTTTCCGTTCCTGCTTTCACTTTATATGGGGTGTAAATAAAAGAAAAATTTCCATTTTTACAAAAAAAATAAAAAACTACAGGAAAGTTATCCTGTAGTCATTTTTGTGTTATTAAAACGATTTTAATAATTCGCGAACATATGCCCCAGAAAAGAATCCCCACTGTGTCCTTAAATCACTATACACATCATCTGGATTTACATGCATATTCTCAGCTTTAGCATAAGCCATAAATAATACATCAATAGCAGCTTCAACCTTCCTTGCAAGCTCAATCATTTCATCAGGGTTCATTGTAGAAGGATCTTGGCTAGCCGCTTCTTTTATAGGATTATAAATTTGTTTAATAAATGGATGTCTGTGATTTAGCTTTACTACTGCTTTACCATTGAAATGTGTTATATCAAGCAACTCTTTACCAGGCCATGAAGAGTCTACTAAAGTAATGGGTTGCTCATTAATTTGCTCAGTCATTTTGTCAGCAAGTTCTTTGTTGGTATCGGAGTCTATCCCAGCATCTTCAAGTATATCTTGAATAACTCCTTTTACTTCATTTTCTGGCTTATTTAAACCAGCTCTTCCAGGTATAGCAGTTTTTTCTGCTTCTTTTACCGCTTTTGTTGCTGGAGTATGTTCAATATCATTTTTTCTTTTTTCGGTACTAGTTTTCAAAAATACATCTTGAATTTCTTTACGAGCAGCCCTAACTGGTTTATCTAGAATTTTACGAATTTCTGCTCTTAACTTCCCAACAGGAACTGCTCCCCTTTTAACATTCCTAACTTGAAAATACTCGTCAAGGGTTGCAGGAAAACTAATTTCTACCCCAATAAACCTGTCAACATTCTCAATTCTAGTTGGAAACATACCTTGAATTGGATCATAATAGATCTCTCTTCCATTTCTGAGGATGCTAATCTTTCCATCGCGATCCTTTAGATACAGCTCTTTAAATCTTGACGCAGAACCCTGGTAGCCACCTTCTCCTTTGACTTTCCTAAGCACCTCTGGCAGTAAAGTAACTGTTATCTCTACTTCCTCGCCATCGATCTCAATAACTGATCGATCAATAACATCCGAAGGCAAGTTATTTTCACCTACTAGTTTAGAAATCCTTGGGCTGTCTATTAACATTAATGGGTCATATAGATCAAGAAATTTATCGCCTAATTGAATTACTAAGCCCTGATCGATAAACTTACGATAAGCTCTCGCAAGGAACTTTGTTAATTCCTGTAAATATTCACTAATAGAATTCCCATATTTGCCTTCATTAGTTAAACGATCAATCTTGGACCAAACAATCAATGTTCCTGATTCAAAAGGCGTCCCGTCATCCCAAGCCATATGCATTGCATATTCCTTTGGGATCCCATCAATTTCTTGTGCAATAATGTGAGTTTGTTCCTCTGTTGCTATAAGGTCAAGATCTAGAAAAGCATGATAATACCGGTCTTCCCCTAAAGGTTTTGTATAAATATCAACCCTTCTTCCTTGGCTTAATGCTGCAACTTTCATACCAACACCAAAACGACCAAGTCCCTTACGTTGATTATATCTAGTCGAAAATCCTATTTTTAAGGTTTGAGCTAATATATCTGGTTTAATCCCATATCCATTATCAGCAAACACAATTGTATTAATACTTTTATCAGACTTATTCTGATAAGGAATCACTTTAACAATCTTTGAACCAGCTTCAATTGAGTTATCCACTACTTCACCTACTGCTGTGGATAAATCGAAACCCGAATCGCGCCAGCTCTCAAGAGCCTTATCCACTTGAAAAATATCAGACTTTGAAACATTTGTGTTTTCCATATTAAAAATCCTCCTGTTTTATTGAATTGGCCACTGGTCCAATTCAAATGTTTATTAAAGGAAGTAAAATAACAAAAGAGCCATTACATGTGCTTTTTTGTTTCTCGCTTGCCTTCACCCTATATGGGGTGTGTGTTTGAAAAATGTTTCCTAACCGAGGAGACTTTTTTAAAAAAATTTGATTTGAGTCACACAACTATTAACCTGAACGCCTATCTAATGAATTGATTTTGGGGAATCCAAGGTTCCACAAAAATCTAGAAGGAATAACCTCCCAAAATTATAACGGTCATTATTTAACACCTTCTATAATACGTGAAACTATGCAGGATTATTGTAAAAAAGCAGGTGTTAATTATAAAGGCACCCACGGCTTTAGACATACACATGCTGTTCTGATGCTTGAATCAGGTGTAAGCTTAAAATACGTTTCAAACCTACTTGGGCATAAGAGTATTAAAACAACAGCAGATACTTATCTTGATATCACGGAAAAAATAGAAGAAGACGAACTTAAAAAGTTCGCCTCCCATACTAAAAGATAAAATCAAATCGGCATAAAATCGGCACGCCGATAATTTCACACTTTATAACAACCTCTCAAACCCTTGATATAAAAAGGTTATTTCTTTATTATCCAATAGACCCTTCCATCTCGAACTTGATTAGACGGTTCATTTCTACTGCATATTCCATTGGAAGCTCTTTTGTAAATGGCTCAATAAAGCCCATTACAATCATTTCTGTTGCTTCTTCTTCAGAAATACCGCGGCTCATTAGATAGAATAATTGTTCTTCAGATACTTTCGATACCTTCGCTTCATGCTCAAGTGAGATGTTATCGTTTAAAATCTCATTGTACGGAATTGTATCAGAAGTTGATTGATTATCCATAATTAGCGTATCACACTCAATGTTCGCACGTGCACCTTCTGCTTTACGGCCGAAGTGTACGATACCGCGGTATGTTACTTTACCGCCTTGTTTTGAAATTGATTTTGATACGATCGTTGAAGATGTGTTCGGTGCTAAGTGAATCATTTTTGCACCAGCATCTTGGTGCTGTCCTTTACCAGCAAGGGCAATAGATAATGTCATACCACGTGCGCCTTCACCTTTTAAGATAACAGCTGGATATTTCATTGTTAACTTAGAACCAATGTTTCCATCAATCCATTCCATTGTTGCGTTTGCTTCACAAACCGCGCGTTTTGTTACAAGGTTGTATACGTTGTTCGCCCAGTTTTGAATTGTTGTATAGCGGCAATACGCATCTTTTTTGATGATGATTTCTACAACGGCACTGTGAAGAGAGTTTGTTGTATAAACAGGTGCTGTACAGCCCTCTACATAGTGGACGTGTGAGCCTTCATCAGCAATAATTAACGTACGCTCAAACTGTCCCATATTTTCAGAGTTAATACGGAAATAAGCTTGTAATGGTGTATCTACTTTTATGCCTTTTGGTACGTAAATGAATGATCCACCAGACCAAACCGCCGAGTTAAGTGCAGAGAATTTGTTATCCGTTGGCGGGATAACTTTTCCAAAATGCTCACGGAAAATATCTTCGTTTTCTTTTAGCGCCGTATCCGTATCTTTAAATACGATACCTTGTGCTTCAAGATCTTCTTTCATATTGTGATAAACAACTTCAGATTCGTACTGAGCTGATACACCCGCAAGATACTTTTGCTCTGCTTCAGGAATACCAAGTTTATCAAACGTTTGTTTAATTTCTTCAGGAACTTCATCCCAAGAGCGTTCAGACTTCTCAGATGGTTTTACGTAGTACGTAATTTCATCAAAGTCTAAGCTTGCCATGTCTCCGCCCCACTGTGGCATTGGCATGTTGTAGAAGTGCTCTAGAGATTTCAAACGGAAGTCAAGCATCCATTGTGGTTCCTCTTTCATACGAGAAATTTCTTCTACGATTTCTTTTGTTAAACCGCGTTTAGAGCGGAAAATTGATACGTCTTTATCGGAAAATCCATATTTATAATCGCCGATTTCTGGCATTTTTTTAGCCATCTTTTATTACCCCCTACTTGATAGGATTGGGAATGAATGAAGGTCTTATTTTTGTTCGTTAAGACCTTTTTCCATCGCTTTCCACGCTAGTGTTGCACATTTAATACGCGCAGGAAATTTTGCTACACCTTGAAGTGCTTCAATATCTCCTAAATCTATACTATCATCATACTCTTTACCTTGCATCATGTCAGAGAAGATATGGGCCATTTTAAACGCTTTGTCTACTTCTTGACCTTTAATTGCTTGTGTCATCATTGAAGCTGATGACATTGAAATTGAACATCCTTCACCTTCGAACTTTGCATCCACCACTTTGCCGTCCTCTACTTTTAAAGAAAGTTCAATGCGGTCTCCACACGTCGGGTTATTCATATGAATGTTCACAGTATCTTCATTCAACGTTCCACGATTACGCGGATTTTTATAATGGTCCATAATTACTTGACGATAGAGAGTATCTAAATTATTAAAAGCCATTTGTAAAATACTCCTTCGTTTTTATTAATGATGACACCAATTTATCTACTTCTTCTTCCGTGTTATACAAATAGAAGCTTGCACGTGCAGTAGAAGATACGTTTAAATATTTCATCAGCGGCTGCGCACAGTGATGACCTGCACGAATCGCAATTCCATCAGCGTCTACTACTGTTGCAACGTCGTGCGGATGCACATCTTCAATATTAAACGTCACAACACCCGCTCGCTCTTTCGGTCCGTAAATCGTAATTCCATCTACTTGCGATAAGCGATCCAGTGCATACTGCGCTAACTTGTGCTCATGTGCTTGAATGTTATCTAAACCAACTTCTTCTAAGAAATCAATCGCTGCACCTAAACCAATTGCACCTGCAATGATTGGCGTACCTCCTTCAAATTTCCAAGGAAGCTCTTTCCACGTTGATTCGTATAGGTTTACGAAGTCAATCATTTCGCCGCCAAACTCGATTGGTTCCATTTTTTCAAGAAGCTCTTTCTTTCCATAAAGAGCGCCGATTCCAGTCGGTCCGCCCATTTTATGTCCAGAGAAAGCAAAGAAATCACAGTCTAAATCTTGTACATCCACCTTCATATGAGGCGTACTTTGCGCACCATCCACAACCATTACTGCACCGTTAGCATGTGCAATTTCTGCAATCTCTTTTACTGGGTTAATCGTGCCCAATACGTTAGATACTTGCATAATCGATACAATTTTAGTGTTGGATGTAATCGTGCTTTTTACCTCTTCTAGTGAAAGTGCATGATCTTCTGTTAATGAAATATATTTTAACGTTGCACCTGTTTCCTTGGCAACTTGCTGCCAAGGAATGATGTTGCTGTGATGCTCCATATAAGTAATCACAATTTCATCACCAGGTTTGAGATTAGCACGGCCATAGCTTGCAGCTACTGTATTAAGAGCTGTCGTTGTACCGCGCGTAAAGATAATCTCTTCCGTTGATTTTGCATTAATAAACTTACGAACCTTTTCACGAGCGCCTTCGTATCCGTCTGTTGCTCTTGTACCAAGCGTGTGAACACCTCGGTGTACATTTGAGTTATATTCTTTATAATACTTCTCAATTGCTTCAATTACAGCAAGCGGCTTTTGTGAAGTTGCTGCACTGTCTAAATAAACGAGTGGGCTGCCATTTACCTCTTGGTCTAAAATAGGAAATTGTTTACGAATATCAGAGATATTCATTATCGAACTTTCCTTTCAATTAAATCTGTTAATTGCTTTTTAACCGTTTCGATTGGCAACTCGTTTACAACTGGTGCTAAGAATCCGTGGATAACTAGACGTTCTGCTTCTGTTTGCGGAATACCGCGGCTCATTAAGTAGTAAAGCTGAATTGGATCTACGCGTCCAACAGATGCAGCGTGTCCTGCTGTTACATCGTCTTCATCAATTAGAAGAATTGGGTTTGCGTCTCCACGTGCTTTTTCACTTAACATTAACACACGAGATTCTTGCTCAGCGTTTGATTTAGACGCACCGTGTTCAATTTTACCGATACCGTTAAAGATTGATGACGCGCTTTCTTTCATAACGCCGTGTTTTAAAATGTAGCCTTCAGAATGTTTTCCAAAATGTACGATACTTGTTGTTAAGTTTTGAGACTGCTCTCCACGTCCAACTGTTACCGTTTTTGTATCTCCATATGAACCATCGCCCATTAGATACGTTGTATTTTCTGAAACTGTATTTCCTTCACTCATTAAGCCTAAAGCCCACTCAATGCGACCGTCTTTGCCCGCTACGCCGCGGCGGTTTACATAAGTAGTTGTACCTTTAGCTAAGTAGTCAACAGCCCCAAATGTTACTTTTGCATTGCTGTTAGCAAATACTTCCGTCACGATATTGACAACACCGTTTGACTCTTCAGCAGTAGCAATGTAGTTTTCTACATATGTTACTGAGCTGTTGTCTTCAGCTACAACAATCACATGGTTGAATAAAGCAGCTTCTTCATCTTCACGGACAAATACAGCTTGAAGCGGCTCTTGTACTTCTACATTTTTAGGAACGTACACGAATACACCGCCGTTTAATAACGCTGCGTTTAATGCAGTTAAACGGTGCTCATCTACTTTAACTCCGTCTTTCATGAAGTACTTCTCAACAAGGTCGCTATGCTCTTTAGCAGCTGTTTGAATATCTGTGAAGATAACGCCTTGAGACTTTAGCTCTTCTGTTAATGTTGAATATGCAGCTGTTTGGTCACGCTGAACATATAGATTTTTAACAGCTTCTGTATCAATCAATGCTTTAACCACTTCTGGAAGCTCGTCTACAGATGAGATTGTGCTTGCCTGTGAAGTGTGCTTGTCAAATGCAGTAAAGTTCCATTTCGAAATGTTTGTTTTATCTGGCTTTGGAAGTGCAAGATCTTCTGCTTTCGCAAGAGCTTGTAAGCGAAGATCTAGCAGCCAACTTGGTTCATTAGCTTCTTTTGAAAAGCTGCTGATGTACTCTTGATCAAATGGTAATTTCGTATCAATAGTCATAGAGATCCTCCTAACTCTTAAGCTTCTTGCTCTACAGTTTCGTCTTCAATACCTAATTCTTGTTTGATCCAGTCATAACCTTCTGCCTCTAGACGCTGTGCTAATTCTGGTCCGCCTGATTTTACAACGCGACCTTGCATCATAACGTGAACTTTATCTGGTGTAATGTAGTTTAGTAAACGTTGGTAGTGAGTAATCATTAAGCAACCAAACTCGCTGCCGCGCAGTTCATTAATACCTTTTGATACAACTTTTAACGCATCGATATCTAAACCAGAGTCGATTTCATCTAAAATTGCAATTCCTGGTTGAAGCATCATTAATTGAAGAATTTCATTACGTTTCTTCTCACCGCCAGAGAAACCTTCGTTTAGGTAACGCTGAGCCATATCTTGATCCATTTCTAAGAAATCCATGTTTTTGTCTAATTGACGGATGAATTTCATTAGTGAAATTTCTTCTCCTTCTTCACGACGAGCATTAATTGCTGAACGTAAGAAGTCTGCATTTGTTACCCCGCTGATTTCACTTGGATATTGCATAGCTAGGAATAGACCTGCACGAGCGCGCTCATCTACTTCCATCTCAAGTACATCTTCGCCGTCTAGCGTGATGCTTCCTTGTGTAACCTCGTATTTAGGATGTCCCATGATTGCTGAAGATAATGTTGATTTACCAGTACCGTTTGGTCCCATGATTGCATGGATTTCGCCGCCCTTAACTTCTAAATTAACACCTTTTAAAATTTCTTTACCTTCAATTGCAACATGAAGATCTTTAATTGTTAAAGTTGACCCTGCCATATTAAAACCTCCAGTTATAGACGTATATAGTAAAAAACGATATACCTATATCTTTTTAATTATTCTCATTTTATTCTCATTACAATCTTATAACAAATGAAAACTTATAGCAACCTTTTGACCCAAAAGGTTTTAAACCATTATGTACGTTTTTCAAGACTAAATCCACTCATAAAAAAGTTGCCTTAAAAGACTCCATAGAGCCTTCTAAGACAAGCTTTTTTACTCACTTTATTTACTTAGTGCGTGTGACTAGTCAGTTCTGAAATACACTCTTGGACAAGCGTAACGGACTGACTCATCGCTGCGCCTCCGCCAAATGCTGCTGACACTCCGCATGCTTCTAAAATTTCTTGCTCAGTTGCGCCTTGATCGATGCAGCCTTTTGTATGATAAATCATACAGTACTCGTCTTGAGCTACTACGCTGATTCCTAGCGCGATTAACTGCTTTTCTTTTTTAGAAAGAGAACCTTCTCCAAAACATGCTTCAGTAAACGCATTAAACGTTTTTGTTACTTCCGGCAATTTTTCGCTAAATTTCCCAACACCCATTTTATAATCATGAAGTGCTTGCTCAGTTGAATGACGTGCTTCTTGCTGCATAACGTCAGCTCCCATCATCAGTAAAGTTTTCACGGTTAGTATGCGTGAGAAAAATAAGAGTTATTCGTTTTCCCGCATACAAAAAAGCACTTGCCCAGAGTGGGCAAGCGCTTTTCTTCTATTATTTATTTACCGGCAGTACTCCGCCTTTGTATTTTTCTTTAATGTAGTCTTGAATTTCTTTAGAGTGAAGAACTTTCACTAAAGCTTTCACTGTATCTTTATTTTCGTCGCCTTTGTGAACCGTAATGATGTTTGCATAAGGGTTATTTTCTTTGCTTTCCACTGCGATTGGATCTTTTACTGGATCTAAGCCAGCATCGATAGCATAGTTAGCATTGATAACAACAGCGTCACCTTCATTGTTTTTGTACATCTGAGGTAGCAATCCGCCTTCAACATCGGCTTTAAATTTTAAATTCTTCGGGTTTTCTACGATATCTTTAATTTGTGCATCTGTTTTCTTTACGCCTGGTTTTAATTTGATTACGCCAGCTTTTTCAAAAATTGATAAAATACGTCCTTGCTCTGCTACTGCATCACGCATAATAACTGTGCCGTTTTTCGGAAGATCTTTTAAGCTTTTATATTTTTTAGAGTAGATACCGATTGGTTCAATGTGAATGGCACCGGCACTTACAAAATCATACCCTTTTTCACCCTTGTGATCTTTTAGCACTGAATTCATATAAGGAACGTGCTGGAAGTAGTTTGCATCAATTTCATTGTTTGCAAGAGCTGTGTTCGGTAAGATGTAATCTTGGAATTTTTTAATTTCCAAGTCGATTCCTTGTTTTTCTAAAATCGGTTTTGCTTGTTCTAAAATTTCAGCATGGGGCGTATTAGATGCACCCACAACAATTTTCTTTTCATCTTTTGATCCATTGTTAGATCCACATGCAGCTAATCCTACTACTAGCGCAGATGTTAATGCTAAAGCCGAAAGCCATTTTTTCATAATAAATAATCCTCCCTTTATCTTTTATCAATTTTTGCAGTAATCGCATCTCCAATAAGTTGGATAATAAATACAATAATCAAAATTAAGATCGTAGCAGCTAGCGTTACATCATTATGACTGCGCTGGAATCCTTCTAAATATGCAAGATTCCCGAGACCTCCAGCTCCAATCACACCCGCCATTGCCGTATAACCGACTAACGCAATCGTCGTTACCGTCAAACCAGAAATTAAAGCTGGCAGCGATTCAGGTAACAGCACTTTAAAGATAATAGTGCTTGTTGTTGCTCCCATTGATTTAGCAGCTTCAATAACACCTTTATCAATTTCGCGCAGACCAATTTCTACAAGACGCGCATAAAATGGTGCTGCTCCAACAATTAAAGCAGGTAACGCTGCATTAGCGCCTAAAATACTTCCTACCAATGCTTTGGTAAATGGAATCAGTAAAACAATTAAAATAATGAATGGAATGGAACGAAAGATATTTACAACTGCTGACACAATGGCATATAAAGGTTTGTTTTGCCAAAGCTGTCCTTTGGACGTTAAAAATAAAAGCAAGCCCAATAAAATACCTAGAACAAACGTGGCTATAACTGAAATAGCCGTCATATATAGTGTTTCATTTGTCGCTTGAATAAAATCATCTAAAATAACGTTTGGAAATAGTTTCTCAAGCATTTGTCATTACCTCCACTTCTACCTGCTGCTCATGAATGTATGCAATGACTTTTTCAACTTCTGTTAATTCTCCGTCTAAATGAACGAACAACGTTCCGTATGAACCTGTTTGTGTATGAGAAATCTTTCCTTGCAAAATATTAATCGTTACATCAAACTGTTTTAAAATCGTTGTAATGAGCGGTTGCTCTGCTTTTCCGCCAACAAACGTCAGCTGAATAATTTGCCCGCTTGGATATAACTCCTGTACTTGTTCAATTGTTTCAAACGTTTCTTCTGGTTCAGAAATCTGTTGAACAAATCGCTTTGTAATCGGCTGCTTAGGTTTTCTGAATACTTCTAGCACTTGCCCTTCTTCTACCACTGCCCCATTTTCCATAACAGCTACTCGATGACAAATTTTACGAATAACGTGCATTTCATGAGTAATGAGTACAATGGTTAACCCTAGCTTCTCATTAATATCTACTAACAGATCTAAAATAGAATCTGTCGTTTGAGGATCAAGCGCTGATGTTGCTTCATCACACAGCAATACTTTTGGGTTATTGGCTAGCGCTCTAGCAATACCAACACGCTGCTTTTGACCACCGCTAAGCTGTGATGGATAAGCATTTTCACGCCCTTCAAGCCCGACTAGCTTGATAAGCTCGTCTACTCGTTTCATTCTTTTTTCTTTTGAGATCCCTGCTATTTCTAACGGAAAGGCAATATTTTCTCGCACCGTACGCGACCACAAGATATTAAAGTGCTGAAACACCATACTAATTTCTTGTCTAGCTTTTCTGAGTTTTCCGCCTTTAATTTTTCCAATATCATTACCTGCTACTTCGACCGTTCCTGTCGTTGGTGTTTCTAACCCGTTTAGCAAGCGAATTAAAGAACTTTTACCTGCTCCGCTATAACCAATAATTCCGTAAATTCCACCTTGGTTAACGGTTAGATTCACATTATCAACAGCTGTTACTTGACCGCTTTTAGCCTGATAAATTTTTGTAACGTCTGTTAATGTAATCATATTTCTTCACCTTCTTTAGTAAAAACTTAATTATGTTAGGTTGCCCTATAGGATGAAAAAGCCGTAAAACAATTTTCCCCATTAAAAAAGCCTCTCTGCGCATGACAGAAAGGCTCGATATTTAATCCTTTCTCTCATCTTTCAAAGCGCATAGCTTTGCAGGAATTGGCACCATTTCAGTTAGTCTGACGGTTGCCGGGTTTCACAGGGCTCAGTCCCTCCACCTCTCTTGATAAGAGTTCGCAACAATTATTTTGTTTTTGGGAAATATTCATTCATTTATGAACATTCATGAGTGTGATTTTAGCATGTGTCAGATAGGCTGTCAACAGATTTTGTTCTTGGGATAATATCCCAATATTTCAACAGCCCCAACGGTTTGCTCTCGTTCTATTTCTTCATTTTAAACAAACGTTTGATTATCGAAGCTCTTCAAGTACGTGCTCGATGGAATGAAACGCATAGAGTTTTTTTACCATTTCGCCATTTTTCACTTCAATCAAACAAGGTACACTTTCAATTGAAAATACTTCTGCTTTTGAAGGCATATAATTTAAATTGCTCATTCCGATGGTCACACCAGGCAGCATTGCTTCTGCTACGGTTAACATTTTTTTTGCCAGCTGACATGTCCCGCAAAAAGGTGTATGGAAAAAGATAAACGCTCTTTGTCCTTCTTTTAACTGATCGTCAAGCTGTTTTTCGCTCCATTCTTGCATGTTGCTCATTCCTTTTATGTTAAAAATTCTGCATTAACATCGATATTGGCACTCAGTAATACTGTTGCTATGTGATGTCTAGGGGCGGCAGCAACCTCTCGGTACATTTTATCAATATATAGATGCTCTGCTTCCGGAAGCTCTCGTTTAAATTGTTTTCTTAGCTTATTCCCTGAATCATCAGAGTCAACGAGTATGTATACCTCTTTGTTAAACGTAAAGTCAATAATTTCATCCAGCTTTGATAAACTAATCGTACCGTTTGTACAGATAATTTCAATTGGTTCTCGAATGATATCTTGGATACGTTTTTTATCTGATTTTCCTTCGACAATAATTACTTTTTCAATTTCAATTAGCCCCATTTTCATCACCCATAATCGTCAGTTGTATAGTAACATCATTTCTTTATGCTATACAATATTCGTTAATGTATCACAGTTCACCTGTTTTTTAAAAGAAATTTGCAAGAAAGAACTGTTTTAAAAGGCAGCTTAAGCCATATTGTTTCCATAAAACAAGAAAAACAGCGGCAGTTGCCACTGTTTAGCACCATCCTGCTTCTTCGTCGCAGTCTGTATATTTTTGCGTTTCACCTTGCTTTTGTACATCTGTATATTGGTAGAATTTATTATTTTCTTGCGAATACCCTTCTTCAAAGCGGTATTCATTGCCGCTTGTTCCGTAACTAACTTCACCAATTGGCTGCTTATCAACATATAATTTCATGCCGCCGTCATGAAATTTAGCTGTAACGCGATCTGTAACGTCCATTTTTTGTTTTTCAAACATAAAAAGACACTCCTTTAGCTTGTTTACTAATAGAGTGTCCAGTCAAAAACTTTTCATAAAGACAATTTATGGAGGAGTATTATCCTTCGTTTGTCATTTCTTCGTATTGCTCTGCTGTCATTAGCTTGTCTACTTGAGAAGCATCAGACGGTTTGATTGTAATCATCCATGCTTCTTCGTATGGAGATTCATTAACAAGTTCAGGGCTATCGCTTAAGTTATCGTTTACTGCTACAACTTCACCGCTAATTGGTGCGTAAAGCTCAGAAACTGTTTTTACTGATTCAACGCTGCCAAACGGCTCGTCAGCTTCTACTGTTGCTCCTACTTCTGGCAGTTCAACGAATACGATGTCGCCAAGCTCAGCTTGAGCGAAATGCGTAATACCTACGCGGACAACGTCTCCTTCTGTTTTTACCCATTCATGCTCTTCAGAATAACGCAAATCTTTTGGTGTACTCATCTTAATCCCTCCAAAATATGTATCGTAATTTGTTTATATAAAAAGCGCCTTCAACGTGGAGAACACTTTCTACAACCTAAAATAACTTCCTATTAACAGTGTAACGTAAAAGGTAAAAATTTTCTATTTGAAAACTTACTTCCACACGTCCTCAAACTGCTCTTCTTTGAAGCCAAGCGTTACTTTTTGTCCATCTGTTAGCAGCGGACGCTTAATTAACATGCCATCTGACGCAAGAATAGACAGCAGTTCGTCTTCACTCGCACTGCTTACTTTATCTTTAAGCCCTAATTCGCGATATTTTTTACCGCTTGTATTAAAGAATTTTTTTAATTCTAAGCCGCTGTTCTGATAATAAGATTGCAGCTGCTCTTTTGTTGGCGGGATTTCTACAATATGAATTTCTTCATACGCTACTCCGTTATCATCCAGCCACTTCTTGGCTTTTCGGCACGTACCACACTTTGGATATGAATAAAAAAATAATGACATTTCGTCAACCACCCTTTATTTTAAGCTTTTTTCGTATTTTAACACATCCTTTATCATTTACCTAGATAGAGGCTTCTTAAACAAAAAGGAGCTCGTAAAACGAGCTCCTTTTTCCCTTAAACTGTGAACTTCTCTACTTCTAGAAGCGTTTTTGCAATCTCGCGCTTTACGCTAATCACATTGATTGGTGTATAGCGCGTTAACTTGCGAAGAGACGAAAGCATGACTCTAAGCGTATCACCTTGTTCAACGCCAATTAACGTTTCTTTTGCATCTGCTTCAATTCGATTAAATGCTTCTTGGCAAAATACTTGCGTATATTTTACCTTCAAGCTGTTTTGATCTGCACCTGTTTTGGAAATCGCTTTTTCAGTACGTAAAACAGTGGATTCCATTGCATATACGTTACTAATCATATCGGAAATATTAACGAGAATTTCTTGTTCTTTCTCTAATTCTTTACCGTATTTCTGTGCAGCTAGACCTAAAAGCAAGAGCGCAATTTTCTTCCCATTTTGCACAAGCATTTTTTCTTGATCTAACGGCTCATTGCCTACTTCCTGCGGCATAAGCATCATCAATTCTTCTTGAAGCGTTTGTGCTTTTTGAAGCAGCGGAAGCTCTCCTTTTAGAGCTTTGCGTAAATACGTGCCTGGTACTAAGAGACGATTAATTTCATTTGTTCCTTCAAAAATACGGTTAATGCGGGAATCACGATACAGGCGCTCAATTTCATACTCACTCATAAAACCATAGCCTCCGTGAAGCTGCACCCCTTCATCTACGATGTAGTCAAGAGATTCCGTGGCAAACACTTTGTTTAATGAGCATTCAATGGCATATTCAGCAATGGAAGCGGCAATTTGTTTTCCGTCTTTTTGCTGTTCTTCTGAAAGCTGGCCCATATGGTCTTCAAAAAGTCCTACCGTACGATAGACGGAGCTTTCAGTTGCGTACAATTTAGAAGCCATTGTTGCTATTTTTTCTTGGGTTAATGAAAATTTAGCAATGGGCGTTTTAAACTGCTGACGCTGGTTAACATATTGAGACGTGATTTCTAACGCACGTTTCCCTGCTCCAACTGCTCCAACTCCAAGCTTGTAGCGCCCAATATTTAAAATGTTAAACGCAATCACATGCCCTTTGCCAACTTCACCTAACACGTTTTCTTTTGGAACAAGCGCATCTTCAAGAATCAACGTTCTGGTTGAGGAGCTTTTGATTCCCATTTTCTTCTCTTCCGGTCCAACCGAAACACCTGGAAATTCGCGTTCAACGATAAAAGCAGAAAATTTATCGCCGTCGATTTTCGCATACACCACGAACACATCAGCAAATCCGGCATTCGTAATCCACTGCTTTTCTCCATTTAACACATAGTGTGTGCCTTCTGCGTTAAGGCGAGCTGTTGTTCGAGCACCGAGAGCATCGGAACCAGAACCAGGTTCTGTTAACGCATATGCTGCTATTTTTTCCCCAACTGCTAAAGCAGGTAAATATGCTTGCTTTTGCTCTTCTGTTCCAAATAAGACGATTGGCAATGACCCAATTCCTACGTGAGCACCATGAGTGATGGAAAACCCGCCTGCTCGAGACATTTTTTCAGCAATTAAAGCCGAGGTAATTTTATCTAAACCGAGTCCACCGTATTCTTCCGGTACATCTGCACCAAGCAAGCCTAATTCACCAGCTTGTTTTAATAACTTTACAGAACGGTCAAACTCATGCTTTTCTAAATATTCCACTTGTGGAAGGACTTCATTTTCTACAAATTCATCTGTCGTCTTGGCAATCATCTTTTGTTCAGATGTATAATCCTCCGGCGTGTAGACGCGGCTTGCATCGCCTTCTTCAATTAAAAAGCTTCCACCTTTAATCATTTGTTTTGTTTTATTTGACATGTTCATATCCCCCTTTGAAATGATTATGCTAACAATTCAAATACACCAGCAGCTCCCATTCCTCCGCCAATACACATCGTGACAATTCCAAACTGCTCATTTCGACGCTGCATTTCGTGCATTAAGCTAAGAGTCAGCTTAGCTCCGGTACAGCCTAATGGATGACCTAAGGCAATAGCGCCTCCGTTTACATTTACTTTATCTTCATTAATATTTAATTCACGAATAACGCCAAGTGCTTGAGAAGCAAATGCTTCATTTAATTCAAACAATCCAATATCAGAAAGCTCCAGCCCTGCTAGTTTAAGAGCTTTAGGAATGGCAGCTATCGGGCCAATCCCCATTACTTCAGGCGGAACTCCTCCAACTGCAAATGAGCGAAACTTAAGCAAAGGCTTTAACCCTTCTGCTTCAGCTTGTTCTTTATCCATTAGAAAAACGGATGCAGCTCCGTCACTTGTCTGCGAAGAGTTTCCAGCTGTTACGGATCCTTTAACCGAAAAAGCTGGACGAAGTTTTCCTAATACGTCTGCAGTTGTGCCGGGACGAACTCCTTCATCTTGAGAGAACATCAGCTTTTGTTCACGGAGCTTATTGTTTTCATCCACTTTTCGAAGCGTCACTTCCACCGGAACAATTTCGTCGTTAAACTTCCCTTCTTGAAGTGCTTTTGCTGCTTTTTGATGGCTGCGTACAGCAAACGCATCCTGGTCTTCACGTGAAATGCCGTATTTCATCGCCACTTGTTCTGCTGTATGTCCCATGCCCATATAATATTCCGGCGCATTTTCAACCAGCTGAACATTCGGACGCGCTACGTTTCCAAACATCGGAACAAAACTCATTGATTCTGCTCCTCCAGCTAACACTGCTTTGGCTTGCCCTAGCATAATTCGTTCTGCACCGTAGGCAATACTTTGCAAACCTGACGAACAATAACGATTAATCGTTATTGCTGGCACCGTATAAGGCAAACCCGCAAGAGCGCCAATATTTCGAGCCATATTCAAACCTTGTTCTGCTTCAGGCATCGCACAACCAATAATTAAATCATCAATTGGTCCTTCGTATCCGCCTGCTCGGCGAAGAGTTTCTTTAACCGCGATGGCTCCCAAATCATCAGGTCTAACACTTGCCAGTGAACCTTTTTTTGCTTTTCCGACCGGTGTCCTAGCACCTGCTACAATAACTGCTTCTCTCATTTTTTCTCCCCCTTAATTACGCAGTGGTTTTCCTTTAACTAACATGTGCTGCATACGTTCTTGAGACTTCGCTTCACCAACAAGACTTAAAAATGCTTCTCTCTCTAAGTCCAGTAAATACTCTTCATCAACTTCCGAACCGAACGCTACACGTCCTCCGGCTAACACAAATGCTAACTTGCTAGCAATTTTATAATCATGTTCTGATATATATCCTGAATATTTCATGGATTGAGCTCCTAGCAGCAACGTTGCATATCCTGTTTCTCCAACCACAGGAATTTTAGTTCTTACAGGTGGTTTATAGCCCGTGTCATGTAAAGCAAGGACTGAGTTCTTCGCATCATTCAGCAAATGATCTCCGTTTACGCTGATGCCATCATGGCGATTTAAAAAGTTTAGCTGTCTAGCTTCTGCAGCAGAAGCAGATACTTTTGCAGTAGCAATTGTTTCAAATGTTTTATTGGCAATTTGCTGAAGATCGAGCGTTACACCGTTCGGTAAACCATTTAACTGTTTGATATAAAGCTCCTTATTACCTCCTCCACCAGGAATAAGTCCGACTCCTACTTCTACAAGGCCCATGTAAGTTTCAGCAGAAGCTTGGATTTTAGCTGACGGTAAGCAAATTTCTGCTCCGCCTCCAAGCGTCATCGCAAATGGAGCTGCAACAACCGGCTTTTCGTTGTATTTCACCTTCATCATTGCCTGTTGAAATTGTTTAATGACAAATTCAATTTCAAAATAATTGTCATCTTGTGCTTCCATTAAAATCATAGCTAAGTTAGCCCCAACGCAGAAATTTTTCCCTTGATTTCCTATGACCAGTCCTTTATAGTTCTTATTCACTTCTTCAAGAGACTGATTTAATAAGCTAATAATATCTAGCCCGATTGCATTGTTAGGAGAGGTGAACTGCAGGCACGCCACATCATCTCCTAAATCAATTAAACTCGCTCCGCTGTTTTCTAAAATGACATTATTTTGAGAACGTAAAGATGACAGGTGAATCACCTTTTTATTTTCTTTTACCGCTTTATACTCTTCATCTTCGTAGTAAAGCGTTTGACCTTCCATTTCTTTATAGAAGCTTGTAAATCCATTTTCCTGCATTTGTTTTACCCACTGCGGAACTGCTAAACCAGACTGCTCCATCTTCTCAATTGACTTTTCTAAACCAATTGCATCCCACGTCTCAAAAGGACCCATTTTCCAGCCAAATCCCCACTTCATAGCTTGATCAATGGCCACGATATCGTCGGCGATTTCATTTTTTAACTGTGCTGCATATACAAGAACGGGACTGATCACATTCCAAAGAAGCTGTCCGGCACGATCATCAGAATATATAAGCGCTTTCATTTTATTTTGCAGCCCTTTTGCCTGCTTGCTTAATTCGGTAGAAGCTGTTTTTAACTTCTTTCTCTCAACGTATTGAAGTGTACTAGGATCAAGTTCTAAAATTTCCTTGCCTTTCTTTAAAAAGAAGCCTTGCCCCGACTTGCTTCCCAGCCAGCCATTTTCCTGCATTTGTTTCATAAATAAAGGGACATCGAACACTTCTTTTTCTTTGCCTTCTACTTTGTCAAATACATTGTTAGCCACATGAATAAATGTGTCTAGTCCCACTACGTCTAGTGTTCGAAACGTTGCGCTTTTTGGTCTTCCAATTAAGGGGCCCGTCACAGAGTCAACTTCTCCCACGCTGTAATTACCTTTTAACATTTCTTGAACGGTCACAAGTAAACCGTACGTACCGATACGGTTGGCGATAAAGTTAGGCGTATCTTTTGCAATAACTACTCCTTTACCTAATACATCTTCACCAAACGTTTTCATATATTCAACAATTTCTGATTTTGTGTCATGAGTTGGAATGATTTCTAATAACTTTAAATAACGCGGTGGATTAAAAAAGTGCGTTCCTAAAAAATGCGTTTTAAAATCTTCTGAGCGTCCTTTAGCCATTTCGTGGATCGATATTCCTGAAGTGTTTGAACTTACAATACTTCCTTTTTTTCGTACACTGTCAATTTTTTCAAACAACTGCTGTTTAATATCAAGACGTTCCACTACTACTTCAATAATCCAATCACAGTCGCTTAACTGCTGTAAATGATCTTCAAGGTTTCCTGGCGTAATCAACGATAGTGATGACTTAGACGTTAAAGGCGCCGGTTTTTGCTTCGTTAATTTAGCTACAGCGGTTGTACTCAACCGATTTCTCACTTGCCTATCTTCAAGCGTTAGCTGTTTTTTTTCCTCGTCTGCTGTTAATGAAGTTGGAACCACGTCTAGCAAAAGCGTTGGAATTCCTACATTCGCTAAATGAGCTGCAATTCCAGAGCCCATAACTCCTGAACCTAAAACGGCGGCTTTTTTTATGTTCATAATTATCCCCACATCCCCTTTAATATATTGAATGAATGGTCATTCATTTTATGCGTAAAAAAAGAGAGTCACTGTTAATCTCTGTTTTTACTATAAAACATTTTTTAAATTTTCGCAATATATTCACAATATTATCTCTAACTATTTTTAATGTGTTTGGTTATCTTAATACACAGGAGGTGATTTTGTGAGCAAATTAAAGAAGGATCCATCGTCAGCAGGCGTAAGCGCAGCAAGCGTTAAAGGAAATGCTGGACCGGTTAATGAACCGCACGGCCGCGGCAAAAAGACATCTCAAAACCAACAGTACACAAAGCATAACACTCAAGGACATTAACCTCAAAATCGAACATGAGTAATCGAATCATGTTCGATTTTTGATTATTTCTTACTTTGTCATCACGACCATTTCATTATTATTTTTTTACGATTCCTTTTAAGACAAATGCGACATTTGCAGGTCTTTCTGCAAGGCGCCTCATAAAGTACCCATACCAGTCCGTTCCATAAGGAACGTACACTCTCATTTTATATTGTTCTGCTACGAGCTGAACTTGCCTTTCTGATCGAATCCCGTATAGCATCTGAAACTCAAACTGATTCATTGAAATTCCATGTTTTTTAACAAACTCTTTTGTATACTGAATGATTCGTTCATCGTGAGTAGCAACTGCTGTGTAGTGACCGTTTAATAAGTGAAGTCCAATGATGTTTTGAAAGTTTTCGTCCACGTCTTCTTTATCAGGAAACGCCACGTCTGCTGCTTCTTTGTATGCCCCTTTCACTAACCTTAATTTAGGAGCATACGCATCTAATTCACGGATGTCACTTTCTGTTCGATATAAGTATGCTTGAAGCACCGTCCCTACGTGTTCATACTCATTTTTTAATTGTTTAAATAGCTTAATCGTCTTGCTGCATCGCTTATAGTCCTCCATATCAATCGTCACAAATACGCTATGTTTTTCCGCTTCTTCAAGAATACGCCGCATATGATGAAGGGCCAAATCTTCTGAAATATCCAGTCCCATAGACGTTAATTTTAAAGAAATTTCTGAATCTAATCTTTCTTTGTGTATAAGGTGAATAGCCTTTATGCATTGAGCTGCAGCATGATCCACTTCAACTTCACTTTCCACAAACTCGCCAAGATAATCAACCGTTACTTTTAATCCCTGTTCATTTAGCTTTTTTATCACACTAACAGCTTCATCGATGGTTTCCCCTGCAACAAACCTTGCTGCTCCAAAACGTAAGCCATAGCGCTTAGCCAGCTTTGTTAACTTTTTGCTTTTTGATAACAATAAAAAAAAGTTTCTTATCGTTTGTTCCAAAGCAACCCCCCGCCTTCACTTGTCATACGCCTCACAAAATTTATTTAATTATCATTAATTTTACCATTTTTTAAACTAGATAGGCACCCTTTATTAACGTATGCACACAAAACCAAAAAGCGACCGGGAGCTTTTGGATAAAAAAACATCCATCAGCTTCGTGATGAATGTTTTTATTCTGGTTTTCGCTGTGACGCTCGATGCGCTTCATTCAGCTCTTTGATTTCCTTTACAATCTCGACCATTTCCGCTTTTGCTTCTGGATATAATTGATTCCAATGCTTGGTTAAAGGCGGCATGGATTTTGAGATATGGTTGTAAAGTGCCCACATTTTTACTTTTTCTTGTATCTGCTCGTCACTTTCACCGACCATTAGTTCTGTATACTTTTCAATCAAACCGTCGAATTGCTCTTGAAAGGTTTTATTCATGCACAATCACTCCTTTCTTTGGTTTACAAATAACCGGACACGTTTGACAATAAGTCTCTTTAGCTCCTGTTTGGTAAGATAAACAGCACGTTTGCCGAACCCTTATCTCCTGCTTTTGCTTCTTTACATATGGAGGAGGTGAACTGTACCGAGAAAGCGGATTATGATGGTATGGACCAAAGTGATGACCCTCAGCTTCTTCCAACACGTATCGTAAATTCTTTTGCACTTGCACATTTTCTATTTCTTCATTTGCTAAAAGCAAATCATAAAGCCAGTGGATATAAACAGCTACGTTTTCCCACAGCGTCAGCTTCGAGATTTTTGTCACTTTATGCAGCGATGACCATATCGGCTCAATGTGATGAGCAAACAATTCATCAAGAAGTTCATCAAGAAGAACCTTCTGATTGTCCTCTGTTACTTCTTTCGTCTCAGTTTCTGAGATGAACACTTTTGGGAGCCACATTGTTTCAGCGTCTTCTGTATGCAACGAAACATTTTTAGTCGATGCATTTATCTTTTTTTGAAACACAATAAATGAATACAAAGCCGCCACCACAACAAAGCTATACCGCTTAGCTAACATGGAGGCAGCTGCTCTCAAGTTATCAGCCTCCATCGTCTGTTGAATCCATAGCAGCTGCATCCGCAGCGTGCTTTCATCCATGCAGCTGGAGGTAGACAACCTGTACAGCGAGTTATCTTTAAACGTACAGCGGAATTTTTCTGCTAACTCGCTTTGCTCTTTCTTATTGAGCATGCTGCGTTTCAACGCGCAGCTTATTCACAATACATCGTCCGCGCCCATGAGGAATACAAAGAGGCGTTCCAAATAACGGATCCACCGTCACTTCACAGTTCATATTAAAGACTCGCTGTACTAAATCGCAGTTAATGACTTCTTCTGGTCTTCCCTGTGCATAGATTTTTTTATCTTGAAGCGCCACAATATGATGAGCATAGCGGCAGGCTAAGTTTAAATCGTGCAGCACCATTACGATGGTACGATTTTCTTTTTCATTCAATTCAAATAACAAGTCCAAGATCTCAATTTGATGTGTCATATCTAAATACGTTGTCGGTTCATCAAGTAAAATAATATCCGTATCTTGTGCTAATGTCATGGCAATCCATGCGCGCTGACGCTGTCCTCCAGAAAGCGAATCAACTTGACGATCAGCCAAGTCTGCTAAACCTGTTGCCTCGAGTGCATTTTGTACTTTTTCTTCATCTTCTTGAGACCACTGACGGAACCAATTTTGATACGGATAGCGCCCTTGTTTAACAAGCTGCAGCACGGTCAACCCTTCAGGTGCAACAGGACCTTGTGGAAGAATTGCTAGCTGCTTTGCAATTTCCTTTGTCGGAAGAGAGGAAATTTTAGAGCCTTCTAGTAAAATAGAGCCGGCATGTGGTTTCAATAACCTTGCTAGTGAACGCAGCAGCGTAGATTTTCCGCATCCATTACTGCCGATAAAGACCGTAATCTCACCCTTTGGGATGGTAACGTCAAGCTCATCTATAATCATCGCTTCTCCATATGATAATGTTAGCGATTTTGTTTCTAACGAATGCATGCGAATCGCTCCTTCTACAAAGAATGCTATACGTTTCTTTGTTTGTATAGTAAATAAATGAAGTACGGTGCGCCAATTGCAGCTGTAAATACACCTGCTGGCACTTCGATTGGCAAGAAAAATGTTCGGCCAATTAAATCTGCTGCTGTGATTAAAATCGCTCCAATTAATGCCGATAGCGGTATTAAAGCGCCGAATGAAGAACCTACCAGCTTTCGGGCAATATGTGGAGCAAGCAATCCTACAAAGCTAATTCCGCCGGCAAATGCAACGGCGCTTCCTGTTAAAGCTGTACTCATCAGCAATAGTGCCAATCGATTTTTTTGAACGCGACTTCCAACGTTAGTCGCAATTTCTTCACCTAATTCTTGAACATTTAAATTTCGAATCATTAAAATCGTGATTATAACTAGCCCTATTGTAACAGGAACTAGTACGGAAACACTGGCCCAATTTGAACCATACACCGTTCCTGTGATCCAAATATTTGCCTGACTGGCGCGATAGATAGGACCCATAATCATAAACAGCGTGGTCATGGCTTTCGTTAACGCTGTTAATCCAATTCCTATTAATACTAGTGTAATAGGAGAGACGCCATTTTTCCAGGCAAACACATAAAGTAAAAGCGCCACTGCCACTGCACCTAAAAATGCGCTAACAGGCATCCAATTAATACTTACGGTTAACGAGTTGCTTTTATCACTAAATAGTGTCAAAAATAACACTACACCGACTGACGCTCCTCCTGTTAATCCAATTAAGTCTGGTGAAGCAAGCGGATTTCTCACAAGCCCCTGCAAGATAGCGCCTGCAATAGCTAGACAAATACCGGCACAAATGGCAACAATAATGCGTGGAAGTCTAAAAGATGTAACAACTAATCGTTCAAACTCCAATCCATGACCCGCTAAAATGTTAATCACACGAAGTGGATTAATAAATAAGTCACCCATACCTGCACTCAATAAAAAGAGAGCAACAAGTGCAGCTGAAAATCCAATAATGATCAGAGCTGCTTTTATGTTAACCAAAAATGAAATTCTCTTTAAGCGAAGAGATAAGTATGTTTTCATGACGCCTTTGCCCCTTTCCTTGCCATATAGATAAAGAAAGGCGTACCAATAACAGCAGTCATGATTCCAACAGGGATTTCTTGAGGCATAATGACATACCTGGCTGCAACATCGGCTAATAAAATTAAGATGCCTCCGGCAACCGCACTATAGGGAAATACCCAACGATAATCTTGTCCTACAATTGCTCTTACAACATGAGGAACAATAATTCCGACAAAGCTAATCGGACCGGCTACTGCAACGGCTCCACCAGCTAAAATGGCAATAATGGTGCCGCTTATAATTTTGACAAGAATCGTTCTTTGACCTAATCCTTTAGCTACATCTTCACCAATCGTTAAAATATTAATTTTTGAAGCGATAAAAAACGTGACAATGATTGCTGGTACTATATAAGGCAGTATGCCATACAGCATTTCCACCTTGCGTCCTTGCACAGATCCAGCCAGCCAAAAAAGAACTTGATCAAGCGAAGATTCATCCACAGCCAGCAGTCCTTGTGTTAAAGAAGAGAAAAAGGCTGCAATAGCAGCTCCTGCGAGCGTCAATTTAATAGGCGTTAATCCTTCTTTTCCGAGGGATCCAAGAAAATAGACAACCACTACGGTTAATGCCGCTCCTACAAATGCAATCCACGTAAAAGCTTGAAGTGAATTGACCGAAAAAATCATCACTGCAACAACAATAAAAAAGCTGGCCCCAGCGTTCACACCAATAATATCCGGTGAAGCAAGTGGGTTTTTCGTTAACGCCTGCATCATTGCTCCTGCAATTCCTAAACAAATACCTACCACAGCACCGATTATAGCGCGCGGCAATCGAATATTTTGAATAACTATGTGCTCATTCGAACCGTTAAACGCTTGAAAAGCTTCAAATGCTGTCTTGATACTTGTATCTGTGTATCCGAGTACGATACTTAATCCAATACAGATTAAAAGCAGCATGATTCCAATGATGAGCCCCATTACTTTCATTTGAACACTGCGTAGCATCATTTTCATTGCTCTCCTCTAAGATGATTCCTATATATATCTAACCTTTAGTTTAGGAAACATTGAAAAAAGTGTCAATGATTTTGAGAATCATTTTCAATTTTTAATTGACACTGCTTAAAAGTTAGAATATTATCTTAATTGTTAATGAAAATCATTATCACTTAAGAGGGGGAAGAGATGTGAATACATATTCTAAAGGCAAGTTGTCATATTTGTTATCCATTCTTACCATTATGACACTGCTTGTGCTGGCAGCCTGCGGTAATTCAAACAGCGCTGACGATGATAAAAAAGAAAAAACTGAGGGTTCTGGCGAAACTTATACAGTAAAACACGCAATGGATAAAACAGAGATTAAAGGAACACCTAAACGAGTGGTCGTTTTAACAAACGAAGGTACTGAGGCTCTTCTTGCAATGGGTGTAAAGCCTGTTGGTGCTGTTCAATCATGGTTAGGAAATCCGTGGTACGACCATATCAAAGGTCAGATGAAAGGCGTTAAAAGTGTGGGTACAGAAAGTGAGCCAAGCTTAGAAGCAATCGCTGCTTTAAAGCCTGACTTGATTATCGGAAATAAAATGCGCCAAGAAAAAGTATACGACCAGCTTAGTCAAATTGCTCCGACTGTATTTTCTGAAGAGCTGCGCGGAGACTGGAAATCAAACTTTAAGCTATATGCAAAAGCTGTAAATAAAGAAGAAAAAGGTAAAGAAGTATTAGCTGACTATGACAATCGCGTAGCAGATTTAAAAAAACGCCTTGGAGATCAGTTAAAACAAAAAATCTCAGTTGTACGCTTTACAGCTGGAGACGTTCGTATTTATCATAAAGATTCGTTCTCAGGCGTTATTTTAGATCAGCTTGGCTTCGCTCGCCCTGAATCTCAAGACAAAAATGATTTTGCTGAAATGAATGCAACAAAAGAACGCATTCCGGCAATGGACGGCGATCAGCTATTCTACTTCTCTTATGAAACGGGAGACGGTGAAGCAACAAAGCTTGAAAAAGAATGGATAAACGATCCGCTTTTCAAAAAGTTAAAAGTAGCTCAAGAAAATCATGTTCACAAAGTAGATGATGCTACTTGGAATACAGCAGGCGGTGTATTAGCAGCTAATATCGTACTTGATGATATTGAAAAAATCTTCTTAAATAAAAAACAATAATAATATGAAAAAAGAGCTTCGACGAATCGAAGCTCTTTTTTCATGTATAATGTATTTCCTTTCATCGCACACTAACCGTGGTCTCACTTTACTTAGATAGGAGTGGTGAAAATGAATTCAAAAAAACAGCCTAAAAAGCAGCCTAATACGAATGAAATGGCTGACCGTCAGTTCGAAACAGAAGATTATAACCGACAAGATGCACTCTCACAAGGTCTAGCAGAAACACATGAGCAAGTAAGCGACGCCTATCAAGAAGGATCATTTGAAGATACAGATCGTTAATAAAAAAAGAGCTGACTCTAAGTCAGCTCTTTTTTATTTTGAATGCTGCCATGCTGTTTTAGGCAACGACATGGACATCCACTGCTGGCGCTTTGATTTATCAATCGTTACTTTCTTTGCTTTAATTCCTTGTTGAATCAGCTGTTTCATTAGTTTATCAATTGACTTCATCGCTATTCACCTCAAAAGCGGAAATTTGTTTTGCTTCTACTTTTTTACTTTTTTGCGCTTAAACTTCATAAAAAACTCATAGACAATTGGAACGATAATGAGCGTAAGCAGCGTAGAACTTGTTAGTCCTCCAATTACCGTAACCCCTAGCCCTTTTGAAATAAGGCCTCCACCTTCAAATCCAAAAGCTAATGGAAGCAGTGCACCAATCGTTGCAATAGCTGTCATTAAGATCGGGCGAAGACGTGTCATTCCAGCTTCTAGTAACGCTTCACGCGTCGACAGACCCTCTTGCTCTTTATGAATCACGCGGTCAATCAGAACAATTGCATTTGTTACCACAATTCCAATCAGCATAAGAGCTCCAATCATCGAAGAAATACTGATCGTTTCTCCAGAGATTAAAAGCGCCACTAGCGCACCAATAAGTGTAAACGGAAGTGAGAATAAGATAGCAAATGGTGCTAGCCCTCCACCAAATGTCAGTACTAGTACGAAGTACACGATACCGATGGCTGCGAGCATAGCAATTCCTAATTGACTAAATGAGTCATTGATTTGCTCTGATGCTCCGCCAAAGTTAATATCCATATCACTTGGTAAGTCAATTTTCTTCACTTCTTTTTGGACGTTAGAAGAAACACCGCCTACATCGTCACTCTTAATATCGGCACTTACCTCTGCATAAATTTTATTATCACGGCGAGTTACCGTATTCGATGTTTTACCTTTTTTAATGTCGACAACTTCATTTAATGTAACTTCCTGTCCAGTTTGAGAGGTAACTTTTGTACTTGAAAGTTCAGCAAAAGTAGAGAAATCCTCTTTTTCTTTTGGAAGGTACACGTTAATTTCGTTTCCGTCTTTTTGGATAGTTGTTAATACTTCACGCTGTCCAAGGTTCGAAATTTGCATACCAATTTGACTGGCTGACAAGCCGAGTTCAGCAGCTTTCTTTTGATTCGGTACTAGCGTATATTCATCAAACGTATCTGAAAGCGTAGAATCGACATTTTTCAGTTCTTTATGCTTTTCTAAAACATGCTGAACTTTATCAGCATAAGGTTTGATTTCTTCTAAGCTATCTCCGTAAATAAGGACGTTTAATGAATTATTGCTGCCGCTAGACGCCGTATTCATTGAGCCCCATTCACCTTGATTCGCTTGTTTATTAAGAGCTTTTAATACTTTATCCTGCTCTTTATCAAAGTTTTGTGTATCCTCGTCATATTGCACAAATGTTAAAACGTTATTTTTGCTTCCCGGATTAAAAGAGTTACCTTCACCGAACGAATACTGAACCGTTTTGACACCATCTCGCTTCATCAAGTACGCTTCTGCGCGATTTGCTGCTTTTTCTACGTCGCTTTGAGACTGTCCGGCTTTCGGTGTATACGTAAGCGTCAGCGTTTTTTCTTGATCAGATGATAAGAAGCTCACGCCAATAGAAGGAACTAAGAATAAACTTCCTACTAACAGTAGTACGGCTAACCCAAAGGAAATAAGCTTATGGTTTAGCGTCCAGTTCAAAATTCGCTTATATCCGTGCGCTAGTTTGCTTGGTTTTTCTTCTTTTACTTTTACATTTGTTTTAAATAACGAATGAGCAAGCATTGGCACGAGTGTTACCGCTACTAGCAGTGATGCTAACAGTGCAAAAACAACGGTTAATGCAAACGGTAAGAATAGCTCTCCTACCGGTCCTTCTACTAGACCTAACGGTAAGAATACGGCCACGGTTACGATTGTAGAAGAGAAAATTGGAACAAACATTTCTTTCGTCGCCGCGACAATTAAATCTTTTCCTTTAAGCTTTTCTTCCTGATAAGCCATGCGGCGGTAAATATTTTCAATAACGACAATGGAATCATCTACAACCCTTCCGATGGCTACAGTCATCGCTCCAAGCGTCATAATATTTAAAGAGATATCCATTGATTTGAGCGCTAAAATGGCGATCAATAACGAAAGCGGAATCGAAATAACGGCAATAATCGTTGAACGAATATCACGTAAAAATAAAAGAATAATAATAACCGCAAAGACCGCACCGATAATAGCTTTATTTAGCATCGTATGAACAGAATCTTCAATCGGTTTACCTTGATCAAAAATATTGTCAACGTGAAGGTCTTTGTTTTTCTTTTCTAGGCTATTCATTTTCTCTTTAATATCATTTACAACATTTACTGTGTTCGCATCCTTCGCTTTGACAACTTGTACAGCAATGGAAGGTTTTCCGTTCGTGCGAGAAATAGATTCTGCTTTCCCCGTCACTTTAATATCCGCAATTTCTTTTAATTTCACAGTTGGAATAGAAGCTGCGGATGGCGCCTGCTGTACGGTGCCTTGTGTCTGCTGCTGGCTCATTCCTTGTTGCTGACCTTGAGCAGCTCCTTGACTAGGCACAGCTGGAATCTCTAAGTTTTCTAAATCTTTTTCTGTTGTCATCTTTCCGTCTACCACAACAGATTTTTGAGATCCATCCATCGTATACGTGCCAGCCGGCACTTTTGCATCGGATGCTTGGATAAGCTTTTTCACCGTATCTTCATCAAGTCCCAGCTGCTTGAGCTTGTCTTGTTTGAATACAAGTTCTGCTTCTTCAACTTGTTCTCCTGACACACTGACCGAAGAAATCCCCTGCACTTTTTCAACTTGTGGAACAACGGTATTTTTTACATACTTCGTTAAGTCTTCTAATGATTTTTTATCATCTGAAACACTTAATGAAATAATCGGAAAATCACTAATGCTTTGTCTTGAAACATTTGGTTCCTCTACATCATCTGGCAGATCTACGTTTGAAAGAGCTCGCCTAACTTCGTCTTCTGCCTTTTCCATATCTTTACTAAAACTATATTCAACTTGAATGGTAGCCATGTTTTCATAAGAAGATGAGCTAACTGTGTCAACGCCGCTCAGTCCCTGGAGCTTTTGTTCAATCGGCTTACTCACCTTATCTGCCACTTGTTCCGGAGTGGCTCCCGGATAAGTTGCACTGACTGTTACAACAGGCGTTGAAATATCAGGAATGGTCTCTAGCTTCATATTAAACCCTGAATACAGCCCTGCAATAATGACAAAGAGCGTTAACAGCCATACTGCAAATTTATTTTTCAATGAAAATTTAATAAACTTCCCCAATGCATATCCTCCTTCAAATATATGTATACTAATAAAATTGACTGATCGGTCACAACAACTTAAAATATAAATGACTAACTAGTCAGTGTCAACCCTAAGCAGGTTCTCTCCTGACTTGTTCATAATAAAGACATATTTATAATAATCGTTTTTTAAAGGGACTGATTCTCGTTCTCAACTTTGATATATACCTTTATCTTTTTTAGTGTATGATACTATTATCTAACGAAATGAATGGCCAAATTGTTCAATAAAGGAGGTAGAAGACATGAAGGAAAAAGAAAAAAGAATAATTGAAGCTTCGATTAAGCTTTTTGCAAAAAAAGGATTTAATGCTACCTCTGTGCAAGAAATTGTAGATGAATGCAACATTTCAAAAGGTGCGTTTTACCTGCACTTCAAATCTAAGGATGCACTTTTATTATCAATTCTAAACTTTTACTATGAAAAGCTCTTTAGCTCTGTTTATGCTCTCGACGAGGAAGTGAACGATGCCCGCAGCCGCTATATGAATCAGCTTATCTATTTCTATGAATTTATTACGGAGCACAGAGATTTTATTATCATGCAAATCCGTGAAAAATCTATTCCTTTTAACAAAGAAGTGGAGACCTTTGTTCATAAAATGCAGCGAGAAACATTTTACTTCCATCGCAAAAGCCTCGTTAGCGTATACGGAGAAGACGTAACTCCTTATATCTCGGATTTAACGAAAATGATTGAAGGTATTCATCATTCCTTTTTAGAAATTATTATCTTCAATCAATTCGAGCTTACATTTAAAGAAGTAGCGCAGTACATAATGGACCGAGTTGATGTAATAGTAGAAGATTTATTAGCTAGAAAACCTCGTCCCCTTATTCCTGCTTCTTTTGGTGAAGATATATACGGAAAGGAACGAACGACTTTTCTCAGTAAAAATGAGCAGGTAAAACAAGCTCTTGAGGAAATTAAACATCTGCTAGACAACAGCGATCATATCTCTGATGAGCACGCAGACAGCTTTCACATTTTACAAACGGAGCTAAAAAAAGATAAGCCTACCGCTGCTATTGTAAAAGGCATGGTTGGAAATTTAACGGAACTTAAACCGTTGGAAGAACCGCTTAATCTTTTAACAGCCTTACTTCAACAAAAATAACAGAAGGCTTCAACAAGCCTTCTGTTATTTTTCTGCTTTTGAACTAGATACTCCCCCAGATAACACGAACTTCATGGCTTCCTCAGGCTTAATATCTAACCATTCAATTTCTTCTTTTGGAATCAAAAAAGTAAAACCGGCTACTTGAAAAGTCTGCGGAACATAAACGGCTACGTGGTCTTTTAATGAATGAATCACCTCTTCTACTTCTTCAGAGGTCACAAACCCTATGACTTTCATTGACGTGCCGGGCATCGTCACTAAAGCGACTTTTGAAAATGACTTTTTCTCTCCAAGAAAAGATTGAAACGTATCTTTAATAACGGTATATAGCGTTTTAACAAACGGTATTCTTTCTAACAATCGATCAATTAAGTTAATAATTTTCCCTGTAAAAAAACGAGTGGATAACCATCCTAAGAACGTAATTAAAAGAAGAGTCGCTAAGATGCCAATCCCCGGTATATAATCCTGCTTCATATAGGGCTTCAATACGTTTCCTAAAATGCTATCTAAAAAATTAAACACTCTTACTAAAATATAAATAACAAGGATAATAGGGACAATCGTTAAGAGTCCATTAATAAAACTTTTTATAATTGCTTTCATGCAAACACCTCATTTTTTCTGACATACTGCTGTTCATTATACAATGGATTTGTTTTGCTGCGTCTCTTTATTTCTATTCGCACACGTATAAACTAACGACGTTTTATCAAAATAATAGATGGGTACATGAACATACATACTTATATATCTATTTTTGCGGAGGGATACAATCGGGACGTTTAGAATCAAAAATTGCAGTGATTACAGGATCAAGCTCTGGCATTGGAAAAGCAACTGCTGAACGCTTTGCGAAAGAAGGAGCGGTTGTTATTTGTGCTGATATTAATTTAGACGGTGTGAAAAAAGCAGCACAAGAAATTAAAGAAGCTGGCGGTGAAGCCTACGCCTACTATATCGATGTAGCTGAAGAAGAAAAAGTAAAAGAATTCACAGCAGAAATTGAAAAGAAATTTGGTAAAGTGGACATTCTTTTTAATAATGCAGGGACAGACACAGAAGGCGGCAAGCTTCACGAATATCCAGTAGAACTTTGGGATCGCTTAATGTCGGTAGATTTACGCGGAACGTTTCTTGTAAGCAAATACGTTATTCCGCTGATGTTAGAAAATGGCGGATCGATTATTAATAATTCATCCGTGTCCGGGCTGGCAGCAGACTTAGACCGTTCTGGCTATAATGCAGCGAAAGGTGCTATTACCAACTTAACAAGAACCATGGCAATTGACTACGCTCGTGAAGGTATTCGCGTTAACTCAATTGCTCCTGGAACAATCGAAACACCTCTTCTTGATGATTTATCAGGCGCTGAAGAAGGAAAAAAATTCAGAAAAGCATATGAATGGGTCGATCCGATGGGCCGTCTAGGCAAACCGGAAGAAGTAGCCGGTGCTGTATTATTTTTAGCATCTGATGACAGCTCATATGTAACAGGTGATTGCATTACTGTAGACGGCGGTCATATGGCGTACACATGGCCTGGAAAAATGCTTTACGATAAAATGTGAAAATAAAATTAGCTCTATACCATTAGGTATAGAGCTTTTCCGTTTGCATTTTTTCTTTAAAATAGACGTGACATTATGTCAAGACAGGTGTAAACTTAAAGCAAAATTCTTTGCTTCTAGGAGGAAGACATGAAAACAAAACAATTATCAGAACGTCAGCTTCTTGGCATCGCAGGGCTCGGATGGCTCTTCGATGCAATGGATGTTGGCATTTTGTCTTTTATCATTGCAGCTCTTCACGCTGAATGGGAACTTTCCCCTACTGAAATGAGCTGGATAGGCAGCGTTAACTCGATCGGAATGGCCGTTGGAGCTTTAGTGTTTGGGTTATTGGCTGATCGAATTGGACGAAAAACCGTTTTTATTGTAACTCTTGTTCTTTTTTCAGTAGCAAGCGGCCTTTCGGCTCTTACTACTACCCTTGCTGCTTTTTTAGTATTTCGATTTTTAATTGGAATGGGTTTAGGAGGAGAGCTGCCTGTTGCTTCTACACTTGTTTCTGAGACGGTGGCGCCGGAAAAACGCGGTAAAGTGGTCGTCTTATTAGAAAGTTTTTGGGCGTTCGGCTGGCTACTGGCAGCGCTTATTTCTTACTTTGTAATCCCAGCCTACGGGTGGCAGCTAGCGCTTATCCTGACGGCTATCCCAGCGTTTTATGCCATTTATTTGCGCATCAAACTGCCAGATTCTCCTCAGTTTGTGGAAGCGACAAAAGAAAAGAAACCGTCGATTGCGGACAATGTAAGAAGCGTGTGGTCTAAGCCTTATCGTCAATCTACGATTATGCTGTGGGTTCTGTGGTTTTGCGTTGTGTTTTCATATTACGGCATGTTTTTGTGGCTACCTAGCGTCATGGTCATTAAAGGATTTAGCTTAATCAAAAGCTTTGAATACGTATTGATTATGACATTAGCTCAGTTGCCCGGCTATTATACGGCTGCTTGGTTTATTGAACGCATGGGCCGAAAATTCGTATTGGTCACCTATTTGTTAGGTACGGCTGCTAGCGCATATATCTTTGGAAATGCCGAGTCACTTTGGCTGCTGCTAACAGCAGGTATGCTGTTGTCTTTCTTCAACTTAGGCGCTTGGGGAGCTTTATACGCGTATACACCTGAGCAATATCCGACGTCTATTCGAGGCACAGGAGCTGGAATGGCTGCTTCTTTTGGAAGAGTTGGAGGAATTTTAGGACCGCTGTTAGTTGGTTATATGTCAACGCAAGGTGCGTCTTTAACCGTTACGTTCTCAATCTTTTGTGTAGCTATTTTAATCGGTGTTGGTTCGGTTGTTTTTCTAGGAAAAGAAACCAAACAAAAGCAGCTCGCATAAAAAAAGACGCTCTTTTAGAGCGTCTTTTTTGTGCTTATTATTTATTTTCTACTAGCTCTTTTTCACCTGTTTCTACTTCCACGTCACGCTGAGCGAACACTTTCTTAGCTATATTTAAAGCATTTAACACGCGTGGGAAACCTGTGTATGGGATTAATTGAATGATGCTCTCCACAATTTCCTTTGGCTCTAGTCCAGCAGTTAGACCTGTATTCAAATGCAGCTCCAGCTGTGGCTCTGTACCCTGAGTAACCAGTGATGAAATGGTCACTAACGCTCGCTGCTTATTTGTTAGGCCAGGTCGTGAATAAATGTCTCCATAGGCAAATTCAATAATGTATTTTCCAACGTCAGGAGCTAGGTCTTTTAAGTCTTCTGTAATTTTTAAATGAGTTGAAATATCATCGTTACTCGTTAATGTATATTCCATTAATTTATCTAAACCTTTTTGATAACTATCTTGTGCCATGTAAAATCAACCTCCGTATTTTTTACTGACACCGCGCGGAATCACTGTTTGTTTTCTTGTATGTTTTCTACACTATTTACTTTAACGCACATTTTCTCTTTCGTAAAATACATATATTCAATACAACATATGCATTTTATCTATATAAAGCAGAATGCTGTTTATTCATATAGTGTAGAAATTGTTTAGAGGCATATGAAATATATTTATCCTTTTTTAAAATCAATGCTAGATCCCACGAAATCGAAGGGTTAATAATAGGAACGGCTTTTACGATAGCCGAATCTACTTTTGCCGCAATGGACTGTGGAAAGATAGATACACCTAAGTTTTCCGCAATCATTTCACCAATAAAATCCCATTGAGAGCTTTCGTAGGCTACGTTAGGTTCAAACCCTGCTTGTTGACATGCCTGAATAAGCCGGTCGTGAAGTGTAAAATCTTCATTAAACAAAATAAATTTCTCTTGGGCTAACTCATTAATTTCTACATGCGTTTTAGAGGCTAAAGGGTGGGAATGGTGAACATATAAAAGCATTTTTTCAGAGGTAAAAGGATTAATATCAAAAAGGTGTTCATTTACTGGAAGGACCGCCACGCCTAAGTCTAATTCTCCTTTTTCTACTGCTTTTTGAACACGGTTGGCTCCGTATTCAATAAGTTTAATTGTGATATCTGGATAGAGCTGCTGAAACCCTTTAATAATCTTTGGAAAGAACAGCACTCCAATCAATGGAGGAATCCCAATTTTAATCACTCCTTTTTTCAGATTCATCACATCATATAAATAAGTCGATAGCTCATCAATGGATGCCATGACTTTTTGTCCTTGCATATACACGACTTCCCCTGCATCCGTTAAATCAATCTGTCTTGCGGACCGATCAATTAACTCTACTTCCAATTCTTCTTCTAAGTTTTTTACCATTTTGCTTAAAGTCGGCTGTGAAATATGAAGACTTTGAGATGCTTTAGTAAAGCTTCTTAGTTTGGCAACTTCTAAAAAATAATTAAGCTGACGAATATCCATCTCCGCTCCTCCTATAGATAAAGTGAATATCTTTTATATTATTTATTCATTTTACCTATTATTTTTTAAGATATACAGTAAAAATATAAAGAAAAGATGGACACATAATAAATCAATTTTATCTAAAAAAGAACAAATGGGATAAAGGCGCTAGTATGGACCGTTTGTGACACAGCTGTTGATTTATGAGCGAGTCTTCGCCTTGCCCTCCCATCAACACCTAGAAGCTAATGAAACCTCCGCTTACCATAACATCAAAAAAATCCGAACGATTCATCGTTCGGATTTACCTTCACCTAAAATGCTTTTGCACCGTCTTCTTTTACTAGGATTATTTAAAATGTTTTGGCTGCTTGTGCTGCTTGTTCTAGACCGCTTTCAATAATTTCTTGAGCACGATCTGGAAACTGATTGTGACCTTCAATAATAACAGAGTTCACGTCCGCAATTCCAAAGAATTGAAGTACGCTGCTGACATATTTAACGGCCATTTCGACGTCAGCTGCTGGACCTTCTGAATACACTCCGCCTCGTGCATTTAATAACATCACTTTTTTATCGCCTAGTAATCCCACCGGCCCTTCTGGCGTATACTTAAACGTTTTGCCTGCTTGATTTAAATAATCAAAGTACGTATGAAGCACGGCCGGCACGGTAAAATTCCAAAGCGGAAAGGCAATAACAATTTTATCTGCTTCCACAAATTGTTCTAAGTAGTAATTAGCAGTTTCTGCTGCTTTGTTTTCCGCTGCCGTCACTTCTAGCCCTCTTGCTAATTTAAACTGACCGTTTATCATGTCGGCACCTAAATAAGGAAGTTCTTCTTGAAACAAATTTAGTTCTATTATTTCTTCATCTTGGTGCGATTGTTGATAGCTTTCTAAAAATGCATCATATAATTTCACGCTAACCGCTTCACTTGCCGATCTGTCATTTGCTTTTATAAAAAGAGTATAACTCATACTAAAACCTCCACTGATTGTTGATACTCTTATTTTATTCGCTTTTTTCGTTCGTTTCGAACGACTTTATAATGAAATGCCTTCATACTTTAGTCTGAAAAATCCTATATTAGATTTTATTAAAGAACAAAAAAACAAATTGACAACGATAATCATTATCATTAAAATTAGAGAGAATTTAATTATTACTATCATTTAAAGTAAGGGGAGCTTTTTATGTGGTCGAGTTTGGCTTTGTCGCTTCGTGAAGGTTTAGAAGCGTCACTTATTATTGGAATTATTTTAGCTCATGTTACAAAAATTGGCCGAAAAGACTTAAAGTATTCCGTCTTCATTGGCGCTGCTGCTGGCCTTATTTTCAGCTTAGTATTTGGCTTTATTGGCTTTAATGAGGCGAAAGAGTTAGAAGAAGAGTCAGAAGAAATTTTTGAAGGAGTCATGATGCTTTTAGCTGCAGGTCTTATCGCTTATTTTATTCTGTGGTTGCACCGAAGCAAAGAAATGACATCTTCGGTTACATCAAAAATTTCCAGAAGCTCTTCCAAATGGGGAATAATCGTTTTAGCCTTTTTATCTGTCTTTCGTGAAGGAACAGAACTAATTATTTTTAATCTGACACAAGTGAATCAACACGCCTCTTCTATTGTATTCGGCAGTATAAGTGGCATTTTGCTGGCCATCGTTATTACATACATTCTGTTCAAAACAGCTATTAAGCTGAACCTGTGGATTATTTTTAAAGCGCTTGGTATTTTCCTTATTTTTATTGGAGGAGAGTTATGCGGTGAAGGTTTGGTTAAGCTATTCGAAGCTGGTGGAGAGCCCCTTGAGATAATTGGATTTAGTGTATTTACAGTTGCATCACTGTATCTATTCTTCCAAACGGAGTTAAAAAATTTAAAAGTAAGAAAACAAAAATCAGCATCATAATCACACAAAAGCCGCCTAATGGCGGCTTTCTTAGTTTGTAGATGAAACGGGAAGGTGAATCACAACTTCCGTTCCTTGTTCTTCTTCACTTTTAATAAAAATCTCGCCTTTATGCTGACGGACAATAGTTTGTGCAATTGATAGTCCAAGCCCCGTTCCTCCCGTAGCTCTGCTTCTAGCTTTATCGACTCGATAGAAACGTTCAAAAATATGGGCAAGATCTTCTTTTGGAATGCCAATTCCATAGTCTTTTACTTTGATAATGACATCTTCCTGCTTTTTTTCAACGGTCACTTCAATTTTATCCGTACTGTATTTAATTGCATTATCAAGCAAAATAATCAACACTTGCTTCATTTTTAGTTCATCCACTTCAATCATAATGGGCGTTTGATCATAATGAAGAACTAATTCTCTTTTGTATACCTGCTGCAGCTGCTTAACGATTTGTTCAAAAATAAGAACAAGATCTGTTTGCTTCATATCAAGCGTTTGTTCTTTTTCCACACTTGCCAGATCAAGCAGCGTTTCAATCATTTTTTGCATTTTGGTTGCTTCCGCATAGATGGTGTCGATCGCATCCAGCGTAATTTCTTCATTTTTAATCCCTCTTCTTCTTAATAAATTAGAATAACTGCGAATAACGGTTAGAGGGGTTTTTAATTCATGAGAAGCATCGGAAACAAACTGATTTTGCTTTTCAATATTTTCTCGCAAGCGGTCAATCATATGATTAAAGGTAACGGTCATCCCCTGCAGTTCATCTCTCGTTTCCGTTTGAATGAGGACCTTTTTAGGAACACCGCTCTCTTCGATCTCTTTCATCGTTGTGACCATATTTTTAATAGGATGCATAATGACTCGTGATAACCATCTTCCTCCTAAAAGAGACAGTAAAATGGACACAAGCGAACAAAAAATCAAAATTGATAGCAAAATATCTTTACGGGTTTCAAAACCAGTCAGAAGCTCACCAATCTCAAGTGTTTCAACGACTTGATTATTGACTTTGACAGGCATGCGAATAACCAATACTTGCTTTTCTCTGATTTTGCGAAGTTTCACCTTTTTTTTCTTTGAAAATTCGGGCTTAATTTTCACCAGATGAGGATCATTTGATACCTGGTTAATGACCGTAGAATTTTCTGAGACTGTTCGGATAAATGAATGATTGGTCAAATAAAATTTTAGTAACTCCGGCGAGAGCTCCACGGAATGATCTTGCTGACCTTTTTGAATAATCTCGCGTGCTTTTTCGAATAAAATGTCCTGTTCCATATTTACGGTAGATTTAGTAAAGGAGAAAAAAACAACGATGTTCATGATTAATAAAATAACCACTAGCCATGCTGTTGTCAGTAAATTAATCTTCGTCGTGATCTTCATGTTTCTCCTCTTTCATCATATATCCTACGCCCCGCACCGTATGAATGAGAGAAGTAGAAAAACCTTCATCTACTTTTTTTCTTAAGTGGCGAATATACACATCAATTACGTTCGTTTCTCCTTCATATTCATAGCCCCAAACGTTTGTGAGAATTCCTTCTCTCGTGACAATTTTATTTTTATTCGTAAGCAAATATACGACTAAATCATACTCTTTCGGTGTCAGCGTAATGGATTCATTGTTTCTTAGGACTTCCCTTGTTTCAAGATTAATGGTCAAATCACTTATCGTTAAGAGCTCCGCTTCAGCTTCTTTCGTTCCTGATGCTTCTACGAGCGAACGATAGCGAATACAAGAGCGAACCCGCGCTAACAGCTCTTCAATTTCAAACGGTTTTGTAACATAATCATTAGCCCCTTGATCTAAGCCCATTACCTTATCTAGCGTCGTATTTCTGGCAGTTAATAAAATAACTGGCGTAAATACTTCCGCTTTCCGAAGTCTCCTTAACACCTCAATACCGCTCAGGCTTGGAAGCATCACGTCTAGCAAAATGAGGTCATATTGAGCGGATATTGCCGTCTCTAACCCCGCTTTCCCGTCGTACTCAACATCTACTTCATAATCTTCAAATTCCAATTCAATCTTTAACACTTTCGCAATTTGCGCTTCATCTTCCACAATTAAAATTTTCTCTTTCATGTTATACACCTCTCACCACATGTCTTAAGTGAAAGAATAGCTTCTTTAGATAAAAAAACAACACCTTTTTCAAAAGATGTTTGTTTTTTTATCTAAACCCTACTTTTTCAACATACTTGTTCTTTAGCTTATCCTTATTGTTTGTAAACATGAATGTTTTACGCATGAAGACCGATCGTTTGCTTTTCACCTAAAATCCAATTGACTACTGCTAAAAGTTCTTCAGGCGTTTGTGCTTCGATTTCTTTATGATAAGCAGCAATAGCGTTATATAATGTGTTCATTTTATCAGCATCCTGCAGCACTTCCTGCAGCTGACTTTCTAACGATTGATCCGTCTTTAGTTCTTGAACTAAGTTTCGTTCTGTTAAATAGCGTAAATTTACTTCTTCTTGACCCGGTAAAGCAGAATGAACAAAAATCGGTAAATTTTTGCGAAGAGCTTCACTGACTGTGATACCACCTGGCTTTGTTACGATAGCATCCACTTGTTCATACAGTTCATTCATTTCTGTGCGTGATGAAATGTACGGAATTGGTGTAACGTGCTGTAATTCCCATCCCTTGATTTCTTCGTATAACTTTTGATTTTTGCCGCATAAGACAAAGTAATGAAAATGGCGCGCGTCTTTTAAATCATTATAAAAATCCATAATATTCCCTAGACCGCTGCTGCCTCCGGCAATTAAAATATTTTGGTTACCATGATGCTTAACAGTTCTTGTTTTTGTTATTTCTTCATGTACCGGTATCCCTGTGACCATCATATTTTGAAGTGGAATTTCACTTTGAGCACGAAGCCCTCTTTTTACTTCTTCACTAGGAAGAAAGTGAAAGTCAATCTCTTCTTTTCCCCATAAATTATTAATAAAGAAATCCGTGTAGACATTTATAATAGGAACATCACACTTGCCTTTTGCTTTTAATTGACTGAGCAAATAAGAAGGAAATCCATGTGTACATATAATTAAATCCGGATTTTCTTCTTTAACTAAGTGCTCCATTTTTTTTGCGAATACGTGATGATACCATTTGAATGAATGAACAGGCGGTTCATAAAAGAGATGTTTGTATGCCATATTGTACGTTTCTGGAGCATAACGAATCCATTTCAAATATGTGCCTGTGACCACTTTTTCTAATAGTTCGTTTGTATAGCTTAATAAATCTATTTTTTTATAACAAATATTTGTTGTTCTTCTTTCCAATATATCCATTAACGCCTCTGCCACTTGATGATGGCCAGAAGGCATTTTTAGAAGAGGTAAAAATAAAACCTTTTTCAACTGTTTCATCTCCTATTCTAAAAGCAGTTTCTTCCTCTCCTTTTTATATCATTAAATGCCCTTAAATTTCGGATTTTAATTGATTTTTAATGTGAAATTCATCGTTTTTTTAGAGTGTCAATCTAAACTAAGAGTGAAAAGTACTGCATAAGGAGAAAACAAATGAACCTCAATTACGAAGTATTTCAATGGATTAACTCGTTTGCTGGTAAATCCAGCGCAATGGATTCTGTAATGATTATCATCACGAATAGCGTTCCTTATTTTATAATGGCTTGTTTGCTTTTGCTTTGGTTTAGCGGAAAAACAGAAAGAACAATTTATCACCGTTATACGGCTTTATACATGCTGTTTACAATTGTACTTTCTCTATGTATCAATGAAGTCATTCACCTGGTGTATTACCACCCGCGTCCGTTTGTGACTCATCACGTTCATAAACTGATTCCGCACCCGGCTAATTCATCTTTTGTTAGTGATCATTCAATTTTAGTCTTTTCTGCTGCTTGGATCATGTGGTTACGGAAAAACAAATCGAGAAGCATCATTTTTATATGGGCTGTCATTTCGGGCCTTTCGCGTATTTACGTAGGCGTTCATTATCCAGCAGATGTACTTGGAGGCATGGTGATCGCGGGAGCTATGGGATGCTTTATTATATACGTTTCAGCTAAAACAGCTCCTCTTATTCAGCGATTATTCTGGATTCACGATTTGATTATCAAGCGTATTCCGTTTCTATCTCCCTATACACATGAACAAATTAGCAAAAAAAATCATTCAGCTTAAAGAGGCTGAGACAAAAATAGTTTAGCTGAAGTGAAAAACGAACCACTAATCAAACAGTTTGATTAGTGGTTCGTTTTTTTTGTTATGGTGAACGTAGATTTTATCTGTTTCGTTCCTTCCAGCAGTTGATTGGAGGGCAAGACAAAGACTCCTGCTGGAACAGTGGAACAGGTGAGACCCCCGCAGGAGCGTAAGCGACGAGGAGGCTCAGCGGCCGCCCGCGGAAAGCGAAGCCTTGCACGGAAATCAACTGCGGTCGAGCAAGCAGTCTAGATTATATATCCAGATTGTTCGCCTTTGGATGGGATTCATTTCGTTACTTCCCAGTCTCTTTCTTTATTATTTTTAAAAAACAACGTTCACTTTCTTGACTTTCACTTTTATTTATTTTATATTAGTTGATGTATCAAACATTGATGTATCAAATATTAATCCATCAATAAATATCATAGAAAAAGGGAGCGACTTTCTTGTCACATTCATGTTCTGAAAAAGCAAATGTTCTGTATGCTCTGCAAGAAGTTAATAAACAAATTAATCAAAAGTTTGAGCATTGTACCGGTGTTAGCCAATCACGTCTTGATATTTTACATCAGCTTTATGAAACAGGTGAAATGAGTCAAAAGGCGCTTCAACAGCAAGTAAACATTGACAATGCTGCAATTACAAGACATTTAAAGCAGCTCGAAGAAAGAGATGTTGTATCACGCCGTAAAAACCCTGATGACAACCGCGTAACATTTGTAAAGCTTACGAAAAGCGGACATGAAAAAATCGGTGCATTTCGAAACGAAAAAGCTCGCTTTATTGATGAAGCATTTAAAGATTTCAGCGAAGAAGAACAGCTGCTGCTTTCCAAAATGCTCGAGCGTTTAAAAGTAAACATTTCGGCCATTGAACGGTCATAACATTTTTAACATAAAGGAGAGTTCATCATGACACAAACAAAAACACTAAACAATGATTTCCAAGATATTATTACAGGGCGCAGATCTATTCGTTATTACGATCCATCTGTCAAAATCAGCCGTGAAGAAATGAAAGAAATTTTAACAGAAGCGACGCTAGCTCCATCTTCTGTTAATGCACAGCCTTGGCGCTTTCTAGTAATTGATAGCCCTGAAGGAAAAGCAACATTAGCTCCGCTTGCTAAATTTAATCAGTCACAAGTAGAAACATCAGCAGCTGTTATTGCGATATTCGGCGATTTAAAAAGTGAAGAAAATTTAGATGAAATTTACGATAAAGCTGTTGAACTAGGCTATATGCCACAAGAAATTAGAGACATGCAAATCCCTAAAATCAAAGCGCACTACGCAGCTGCTTCTGAAGAATTAAATAAAGAAACAGTATTAATTGACGGCGGTTTAGTATCCATGCAGTTAATGCTTGCTGCACGTGCTCATGGTTATGATACAAACGCCATTGGCGGTTATGAAAAAGATCAAATTGCCGAAGCATTCGGTTTAGACAAAGAGCGCTATGCACCGGTTATGTTACTTTCAATCGGCAAAGCAGCAAATAGCGGTTACCCGTCTGTACGTTTACCAATCGAAAAAGTAGCTCAATTTAGATAATAAAAAAAGGTGCTGTGTATTCAGCACCTTTTTTTATCCTCCACTAACAGGTGGAATAAATGCGACGGTATCTCCCGTTCTAATGGCTTCTTCATCTGTTACAAACTCTTCGTTGACTGCTGTCATCGTTTGCTCCAAAGAGGAAAGCTTATACGTTTTTTGTACATATTCCTTTAATTCCTTCACTGTTATATCTTGCTTATCAACTGTTACTTGTTCCACTCCAGCCTCTTCACGTATAGCAGCAAAAAATAAGACGTTAATCATTTTTACATCTCCTTCATTGGCTTTCCTTCAGGATATTCTTTCGTTTCTAACTGATCTCCAATCCATTTTGTTCCGTCTTCCCAAAATTCCTTTTTCCAAATTGGCACAATTTGCTTAATACGTTCAATAGCATACTCGTTTGCTTCATAAGCTGTTTTGCGATGCGGAGAAGAAACGGCAATAACTACTGCGACTTCTGTTATATCAAGCTTCCCGATTCGGTGAGTAATAGCTGTCAACGCATCGGGCCACTTTTCCTGAATTTCGTCACCAATTTGGCTAAGCATTTTCACTGCCATTGGCACATAGGCTTGATATTCAAGAGAGAGCGTCTTCTTGCCTTTTGTAAATTCTCTTACCGTTCCAATAAATGTCGTAATAGCTCCAGCGTCTCTTCTAGAAACTTTTTTAATTATTTCATCTACAGCAATTGGCTGATTTACTACTTCAAATAAGTGCTGGTTCATCTTCTTTCCCCCACTTCTTTCAATAAAAAATTAAGATAAAGTTCGTCTTCTTGTAAGTGAAACATTGGATATGCTCGCTGCACTTCTTTTTTTAGTGGAACGTGACTAATCACGCATATAATATTGGTTAGAGAGGAAAGCAGAACAAGATCTTCTTCACTTCGAATCAAGACTGCTTTTGGATAGGACTCTTTTTTATATCCTTCAACAAAAATGACATCTGGCGAGAAAAATTGATAAAAATCAATCAGCTTTTTTAGGCTCCAGTCTTTACTGTTTGCCGTAAGCTGAAGGATTCCACCTCCTTCTACACCTACCACATCCGCACCTGCTTGCTGGTGGCGATGACTGTCTTTTAGCTCACTGCTGCTATCTGGAGGTCCGCCGTGCCCATGGTGCTTAATAGAACCTACACGTAGATCGAATTGTTTCGCTCTTTTAATGAGCTTTTCTACTAAAGTAGTTTTTCCGCTGTTTTGAAATCCAACTACTTGTAAAACATTGCAACTTGCTACCAAGGCCATTCACTTCCCCGCACGTCATCTAGCAATAAGACGTCAACCAGCATTCCTTCTTTGTATCCTCTCGTCCCTCCGGGAAATATAATTAACGTATCCGCATGAGCTAAAGAAGAAACAGCACTAGATTTTGTAAAGCTTAATGGAGAAGCAATCAGCTGTCCTTCCCTGTATGAAAGCCTGCCAGATACAAATCGCATAAAAGGATTTGGCTTTAAGAAGTCCTTTCCTAACAAAGCTTTTTCTTTCCGAAGATGAGGGGTGCTTTTACCCGCATATGTACTGATGACCGGACGAGCCAGAAGTTCAAAACCGACATAGCACGCTGTAGGATTTCCCGATAGGCCAAATAAAAGCTTCTCTTCCATACGAGCAACCGTTGTGACACTGCCTGGCCTCATCGCTATTTTATTAAAAAGAACTTCGGCCTGTAATTGCTTATAAACATCTGGTAGATAATCATAGTCTCCTACTGAAACGCCGCCCGTTGTAATCAGCATGTCCACTTCTGATAGTGCAGATTTTACCGCATTGTAGCACTCACTTAAATCATCGGGCATGATACCAAAATAGTTCACTTCGCCCCCAGCTTTTTCAATTTGGGCACGAAGCATATGAGCATTGCTATTACGAATTTTGCCCCGTTCAACAGGATCACTCACTTCCACTAGTTCACTTCCAGTTGCAAGTAATCCAACTACAGGCTTTTGGAAGACAGCTACGTTATCATAGCCAAATGTGGCTAAAAGAGCAGCTACTCCCGGAGTGATATACGTTCCTTTTGAAGCTAACACGGTGCCTTTTGTTGTTTCTTCTCCTTGAAAAGAAATGTTATCTCCGCCGTTAAACGAACGCTTGATTTGAACGATCGGCTGATTGTCCTTCGTATATTCTTTTGTTACTTCAAGCATCGCAACCGCATCGCAGCCTTTGGGAATAGGAGCTCCTGTCATAATACGCACAGCCTGCATCGCGCTGACTGTATGTTCAAAAACAGAACCCGCTCCTATTTCTCCTCGAACAGCCAGTTCTACTGGATGAAGTGATGATGCTTCTTTCGTATCTTGCGACCGAACGGCAAAACCATCATATGGTGAACGATCAAAAGCAGGAATATCATGATCTGCTATTAAATCTTCAGCTAAAAATCTGCCGTGAGCTTCTTCAAGCGCAATGATTTCTTGCTTTCTGTTTTTTGCATACTGCATCACTCGTCCAACGCATTCTCCGATAGGGATAGGAGTTCGCTTTTCTCTCATTCTTTTCACTCCTTTACTCATCCTAGTAAACGATAATATAAGCTTTTCGCAAATTGAATATCATTCGTTCCATGAATAAATACACGGCCATCTTGAAAAATTACAAAGCGCTGCTCTGGAAGCTGACATGACAGAAGGTATGGATTGCGGTCCACTTTCCCCTGTTTTTTTAACCGGTTTTCCAATTCATCGAAGTTGTACAAATGGCGCTGCGAAGGTCTGATTTGAACCGTCTCTCTGCCGCACAGAACTTCTGTTTTAAGCTGATTTTCATACGCTAGGTACGGATATGTTCGGGTCGATCCGCAAGAAAAACATTTATCACTTTTCATTTTGCCCGTCTTAAATTCAGCGTGCTGATTATTCCAGACGTCAAAGGTTAGAAATGTATGGCGCAAAGCTTCAACATCTTCGACTAAAATTTTTAATGCTTCGGTTATTTGATAGGCTGCTACGATTTGAACAGCTGGACTGATAATTCCTGCTGTCTCACACGTTGCTCCTCCCACAGGGATCTTTTTTAGTATACAGTGCAGGCAAGGCGTTACATTTGGGATAATCGTATAAGTGGTGCCATAGCTGCCGACACATGAGCCATATATCCAAGGCACGTCATGCTTATGTGACAAATCATTTAAAATAAAACGGATGTCGAAATTGTCTGTTGCATCAATGATCACATCAGCTGTTTGGACGATACTTTCTAAATTAGCAGGCTGAGCATCCATCACCAGCGCTTCGATCTTCACTTCTGTGTTTATTTGACCCAAACGATTTTTTGCTGCTACAGCTTTAGGTAGTTTGTTTTGGGCATCTTGTTCTGTATAAAGCTGCTGACGCTGTAGATTACTCCATTCTACATAATCACGATCTACAAGAGTCAATTTTCCAATTCCAGCACGCACGAGAGCTTCTGCGCTGGCGCTGCCTAGAGCCCCTGCACCCACAACTAAAACATGCTTACTTCTAATTTGCTGCTGCCCTTTGTTTCCAACAGGCTGGAAAAGCTGCTGACGTGAATAACGTTCTGTCACTCTTTTCTCTCCCTTTCTCGTTCAATCTCTGACTTCACTATCTATTCCTTCGTCAAAGATATTTCTTTAAAAACATGCTATTATACACATAAAGCTAAGCTGCTTTACGGACGCTTACGTGCATAAATATACAAATATATTTTGATGGAGGTATTTAATAAATGTCCATTGCCGGCATTGTATTAGCAGGAGGAAAATCTTCTCGCTATGGTAAACCAAAAATGTTTGAAACCTATAACAAGAAATCATTTTACGAATATAGTATAGATGCATTAAAAGAAAATCACGTCACACCTATACTTGTGTCTACCAACCAAGATTTACTCCCTTATTTTCAAAGGAAGGATATTGCATTTGCAGTTGAAAAATGCCCGTATCAAGGACCTTTGTATGCAATTCATCACGCTTTAACTGCCATCGATTGCTGCGCTGAATGGTTCTTTATTCTTTCTTGCGATATTCCTTTTATTAATGCTGAGTTTGTTCATCACATGATCACACTGACTCAAACGGACTCACCTGACATTGTTCTTCCTGTTCAGCCTGATCACATTCACCCGCTTCTAGCACTCTATCACCGTAGAACGCTTCCTCTTATTGAACAACTCGTTACACAAGGTGAAAGAAGGCTTACGCAATTATTGAATCAGACAAATGTCCTTCGCGTGCCTTTTTCAGCAGAAGATCCCACGTTTATAAATGTGAATCATCGCAGTGATTGGCATGTATAAAGCTTTTTTGAATTATCCACCAATATGGGACATTTCCACTTTTTCAGCGCCTTGGACTTGTCTTCCGTTAGCTCGTTCGTCTGAGTAACGATCTTTCCGATGATTCCAGATATCAGAAATAGTGTCACAAACAGTATGATCAGATGCTTCTGATCGTATCAGTTTGCGGAGGTCATATCCTTTTGACGCGAACAAACAGGTATAGAGCTTTCCTTCAGCCGATACTCTTGCGCGTGAACAAGTGGAACAGAATGAATCTGTGACAGATGAAATGATACCAATTTCCTCTTCTGTCCCGACGTACCGATACCTGGTGGCTACTTCCCCCGTATAATGAGGTGGAATTTCTTCAAGAGGCATTTCTTGTCCAACTATATCCAGAATTTGTTTCTTTGTTATAACCTCATCCATTTTCCATCCGTTTGAATTTCCAACATCCATATATTCAATAAAACGCAGCGTATGTTTTTTGTCTTTAAAATATTGGGCCATCGGAAGAATATCCTGCTCATTCTTGCCTTTTTGAACAACCATGTTTATTTTGACTGAAATCCCCGCACGAGCTGCTGCCTCTATTCCTTCTAATACTCGTTTTACGCTTCCTCGGTTTCCATTCAGCTCTTGAAATCTCACTTCATCAAGTGAGTCTAAGCTGACGGTCACTCTTGATAATCCCGCTTTTGATAAGGCTTCTGCATGCTTCTTTAACAGTGAGCCATTTGTTGTTATGGCAATATCATCTATACCCTCAATTTGCTTCAGACGATTGATTAGATCTGGCAAGCCTTTTCTTAGCAGCGGCTCTCCTCCCGTTATACGCACTTTTTTTACTCCTAGCGATGCGAATAATCTAGTGAGTCTCTCTAATTCATCAAACGAAAGAATGTTTTCGGCAGGTAAAAATGGATAGTCTGCCCCAAAAATTTCTTCAGGCATACAATATCGACAGCGAAAGTTACAGCGATCTGTTACGGACAAACGCAAGTCTCGTAAAGGACGCTTTAAAGTATCAACTATAGCGTATGACATCTGCCTCATCTCTCCTCTCTCTAGCTGTCAGCTTCTCCACAGCAGATTAACTCTCTTTTAAAATTCTTTCCGGGCATGTATAAATATTCAACGAATCATTTCGAATAAACCCTACCGTTGTAATTCCCAATTCTTCTGCTAGATTTAAAGCAAGTTCAGTCGGAGCAGATTTTGAAAGAACCACTTCACACCCGATCTTCGCTACTTTCAACAAAATTTCTGACGAAATACGGCCGCTGAAAACGACTACTTTATCTCTAATTGAAATATGGTGTTTTAAGCAATACCCGTATAGTTTATCTAGAGCATTATGCCTGCCAATGTCCATTCTGCTAAGCATAAAGCCATTTTTATCACAAAGAGCAGCGTTATGAACGCCACCCGTTTCTTGAAACGTAGCAGCAGATTGCTGCAGCTTATTCATCAATTGAAAACAATCCTTAATGGAAAGTTCTACCGATATATCATTCATTTTTTTAGCAGTCAGCGCATCATTTATAAAGACAAACCCTTGTCTGCTCGCCCCGCAGCAAGACGTGATATATCGTTTATTTTGAAGGTTTTGAAAATACGGGTTTAATTTATCTATTGTAACATGAACATACCCTTCTTTTTCTTGAACCCATATGTTTTTAATGTCTTTATATGCTCGAATAACCCCTTCAGATGCTAAATAGCCAATGACCATATCTTCAATGTATTGAGGGCTACATACCATCGTGACAAACTCTTCTTCGTTAATTTTCACAGTCACAGGAAACTCCGTTACAATTTTATCTTCCACGCTTTCCATTTCACCATTTTTAAATTTAAGAACTGTACGCTTCTTAACGGTCGAATTCATGTGATGTCTCCTTTTTCAAATAATGTTTTTATCAAAAACGAATACGGAAACCGCTATATTTTCTTTTATTTTCATATCTGAAAATAAATTAACCAGCTTTGCTCCGACCAATTCTTCTAGCCCTTCGGGCGGATTCGATGCATATACATCTTGGATCATTTTTGTTCGAGCTAGATGAACCATGTCACATCCTTCAGAAGTGCTTGCAATAAATGTTTCTGTCGGAGTTAAATTTCCATACAGTGTTGAGACAGCCATATTTTCAACAAAAACCGTATGTATTCTTTCCGGTCCTTTTCCAAATAAATCTTTTCGAAGCTTCCGAATAATATCATTAAATTCATGAATAGTTTTTGACATAATCAACGCTCTCCCACCGATTAAAATTAAATTGTGCATTTTATTCCTACAGTTTTTTTATCATAAATCAACACTTCAAAAAATAAAAGCCTAAAATTTTTGCAGCAAAACTTTTGAAGAGAGTTCGGTATTTAAAAAAGTTGTGCATTTAAAAACGTAGCGATATAATTATAAATAACCGAGATGGAATAATAATAATAATGAATTGTTATTACTCTATCACTTTTTCTTAACGATATAAATGGGCCGGATTGGCGTATTAGTAAGACCTGCTAGTAAACTATTCCACCATGATTGCACTTCCCTTATTTAATTAGGCGTGTGTATTCATGGTGGTTTTTTGTTTTATATAAAGGAGGAAAACAAATGAGTCGTGAAACCATCACTGTTCATATAAATGGCAACGAATACAAGGCAGCTTCAGGTTCTACCATACTTGAAATTATTAACCAGCAAAGCATTGAGCACCCTCAGATTTGTTATGTTCCTGAAGTGGATCCTATTCAAACTTGTGACACATGTATCGTTGAAATGAATGGCGAGTTAGTTCGTTCTTGTTCTACAAAAGCTGAAAACGGCATGAAGATTGAATTACAATCAGCACCCGCAAAAGCGGCACAGACGGAAGCAATGGATCGTTTATTAGAGAATCATTTGCTATACTGCACCGTTTGCGACAATAACAATGGAAACTGTAAATTACATAACACAGCCGAAATGATGGAGATTGAACATCAAAAATACCCCTATACGCCAAAGGCCTCAGAGAATGAAGTCGATATGTCTCATCCGTTCTACCGTTATGACCCTAATCAATGCATTGCTTGTGGACAATGCGTAGAGGTTTGTCAAAATCTTCAAGTTAATGAAACACTCTCTATCGACTGGGAAGCGAAACGCCCCCGCGTTCTCTGGGATGACGGTGTAGCAATCAATGAATCTTCTTGTGTGAGCTGCGGTCAATGTGTAACAGTATGCCCTTGTAATGCATTAATGGAAAAATCCATGCTTGGAGAAGCTGGATTTATGACTGGACTTCCAAAAGACGTTTTAAATCCAATGATTGATTTAGTTAAAGAAGTAGAACCTGGATACAGCGGAATTTTTGCTGTTTCAGAAGTAGAAGCAGCTATGCGTGAAACACGCACGAAAAAAACAAAAACGGTCTGTACATTTTGTGGAGTGGGATGTTCATTTGAAGTTTGGACAAAAGGCCGTGAAATCCTTAAAGTTCAGCCTAGCTCTGATGCTCCTGCAAATGCTATTTCAACCTGTGTGAAAGGAAAATTCGGCTGGGATTTTGTAAACTCTGAAAAACGTATTACTAAGCCTTTAATCCGAAAAAATGGCGCATTTGTAGAGTCGTCATGGGAAGAAGCCTTGGACTTAGTAGCAAGCAGGTTAAGCTCTATCAATCAGCAGTATGGACATGGATCAGTTGGTTTTATCTCTTCTTCTAAGATTACAAACGAAGAAAACTATGTTATTCAAAAGCTGGCTCGCCAAATGTTTGAAACAAATGACGTAGACAACTGCTCTCGCTACTGTCAGTCTCCTGCAACTGATGGATTATTCCGAACAGTGGGAATGGGAGGCGATGCCGGCACGATAAAAGACATCGCAAAAGCTGGACTGGTTATCATCGTTGGAGCTAACCCTGCTGAAGGTCACCCTGTATTAGCAACTCGTATCAAACGCGCGCATAAGCTTCATGACCAAAAACTAATCGTCGCGGATTTGCGCAAAAACGAAATGGCTGAACGCTCTGACATTTTTATCAGTCCAAAACAAGGTACGGACCAAGTATGGCTAATGGCTGTAACAAAATACATGATTGACCAAGGATGGCACAATGAAAAATTCATCCAAGAAAACGTCAACTATTTTGAAGACTTTAACTCTTTGCTTGAAAAGTACACGCTTGAATATGCTGAACAAATCACGGGTATTCCAGCAGCAACGCTCATTCAAATAGCTGAAATGATTCGAGACGCCGATGGAACCTGTGTGCTGTGGGGCATGGGCGTAACGCAAAATACGGGAGGCTCTGATACATCAGCGGCTATCTCAAACCTGTTGCTTGCTACTGGAAACTATCGACGCCCTGGAGCAGGCGCTTATCCGCTCCGAGGCCACAATAACGTCCAAGGAGCATGTGATATGGGAACTCTTCCAGCTTGGCTTCCAGGCTATCAGCACGTCACAGACTCAGTCGCCCGAGCGAAATTTGAAAAAGCATACGGTGTAAAAATTAAAGACAAGCCAGGGCTTGATAATATTCAAATGCTGCATTCAATTGATGAAGGAAAAATGAAGGCCATGTACCTTGTTGGAGAAGATATGGCTCTTGTTGATTCAAATGCTAACCACGTACACGAAATATTATCAAATTTAGATTTTTTTGTCGTCCAAGACATTTTCCTTTCGAGAACGGCTCAATATGCTGATGTTGTACTCCCTGCTGTTCCTTCTCTTGAAAAAGACGGAACGTTTACCAATACGGAGCGACGTGTCCAAAGATTGTATCAAGCATTACCAACGCTCGGTGATTCAAAGCCGGATTGGTGGATTGTTCAAGAGATTGCCAACCGCTTAGGTGCGAACTGGACGTATACACATCCTGGTGATATCTTTGCAGAAATGGCTAGTCTATCACCCCTATTCAGCCAAGCCAGCTACGAAAACCTTGAAGGCTGGAATAGCTTCTTATGGGGGAGCTTAGAGGGAAAAAGCACGCCGTTACTTTACGTCGATGGGTTTAATTTCCCAGATAAAAAAGCGCGCTTTGCTTTATCACATTGGGTACTTCCTGCCGAATTCCCAGAAGAATATGATCTACACATTAATAATGGAAGAATGTTAGAACATTTTCACGAAGGGAATATGACTAATAAATCGAGCGGCATCCAATCAAAAGTACCAGAAGTATTTGTAGAAATTTCACCTCAGCTTGCCAAGGAGCGTGAAATTGAAGAAGGTTCGCTTGTCAGATTAATCTCACCGTTTGGAGCAGTAAAAGTACAGGCATTAATTACAGAGCGAGTAAAAGCAAATGAACTGTATCTTCCAATGCACTCTGTTCATAAAGATTCGGCTATTAACTTCTTGACGGGACCTGCAGTCGACCAACGAACAAATACGCCGGCTTACAAACAAACAAAAGTACGGATGGAAGTATTAAGTAAAGGTGGCGAAACGCCTTTACCGCCTACAAATCCGCGTAATAAAAAACGTCATCCTCAAAATGGGGTCGAGGTTCAGCGTAAATGGAACCGTCCTGGCTACGTCCATTTAACAAGTAAATAGGAGGAGAAAAGATGGCACAACCTATTACAGAAATTAAGAAACCTCTTCTAAGCGAGGAAGAAGAAAAACAACAAAAATTAGAAGATTTAACTTCTCTGCTGGCAGATAATGAAGAAGCGTTGAACCGTATTCTCGGTATTGTTGGCGAACTTAACGATATGGGTGTTCTTGAAGCTGCTGATTCAATGATTCAAGCAAAAGAAAAAATCTCAAAAATTGCGCTTCATCAAATTTCCAGAGAGCCGGTAACCAATTTAATTAATACTCTTATGGGTGCAAGCAGCGGTTTGATGAAGGCAGATCCAGAAGTAACCGCTAAACTTGTAAATAGCGCAACGGCTGGTATGAACGAAGCGAATGAATATGTAAAAACAGGAAAAAAAGTAAGTGCATTAGCTCTTATAAAAGCGCTAAACGATCCAGATGTCAATCGTGCAATTGGATTTGGGCTTCACTTTTTAAAAGGAATGGGCAAAGCGTTGGAAGAATAAATGAAGCAGCGACTTGAAAGTTTTCCCCTTTCAAGTCGCTGTTTTCTTTTTAGGAAGTCAAATTTTAAATGAACGTGATATAGTTATACTAAATTGCTTTACTACAACTAATTGAGGTGACACGATGCAACAATACTTTAAACCCTTATTCGCACTATTATTTTTAATTATGTTTACTGCTGCTTGTTCGAACGAAACAAATACAGATCAATCCGCAGCTCAGCACAAAAACATCAGCTTAACGATATCCGCTGCGGCCAGCTTAAAAGATGCGCTCACTGATCTTCAAAAGCAATATGAAAAAAAGCATCCAAATATAGACTTGAAATTTAATTTTGGAGCTTCAGGCTCGCTGCAGCAGCAAATTACAAACGGCGCACCTGTTGATTTATTTTTTTCAGCCGCGGAAGACAAGTTTGATGCACTAGTAAAAGCAGGAGCTATCTCCAAGGAAAATGGTACTGACTTGGTTGGCAATGACCTTGTGCTTATCGTCCCAAAGAATAATACGTCTGCTATCACAAACTTTGAAGATCTATCAAAGCCGACTGTTCAAAAAATTGCACTTGGAATACCAGAATCCGTTCCTGCCGGACAGTATGCGAAGGAGACTTTTGAACACATGAACCTCTGGAAAGACATTGAGCCAAAAACCGTCTATGCGAAAGACGTACGCCAGGTGCTTTCCTATGTGGAGACAGGAAACGTTGAAGCTGGGGTGGTTTATAAAACCGATGCCTTGATTTCAAAAAAGGTGAAGATTGTCGCTACTGCAGAGAATAGCACTCACAAACCAATTGTATATCCTGTAGGCGTTATTAAGGATTCGAAACATCCACAAGAAGCAAAAGCTTTTTATCAATTTTTACAAAGTAAGACGGCTCTTGACACTTTAAAGAAATACGGTTTCACTGCAAATTGAGGCCGCTATGATTCAAGAATTTTTATCTCCTCTTCAGCTATCCCTTAAAATTGCATTAGTAGCAGGATTTGTCGTTATTATTTTAGGCACTGTTATAGGAAAACTGTTATCCAGGAAACACTTTAAGGGAAAAGTGATGATTGAAACGGCGTTAATGCTCCCGTTGGTGCTCCCTCCGTCCGTTGTTGGATTTTTATTGATTGTCATATTCGGGAAACACAGCCTGCTCGGCCGGACAATTGAATGGGTCTTTCAACAACCTGTTATTTTCACATGGTGGGCGGCTGTTATTGCATCCGTTGTCGTTGCGTTTCCGCTTATGTATCAATCTGCCAAAACAGGCTTTCAAGGCGTAGATTACGAAATTGAAGACGCAGCTCGAGTAGATGGTGCAAGCGAATGGAAAGTCTTTTTCTTTATTTCCATCCCTTTAGCTTCTAAAGCCATCGTAACAGGAGGAGTGCTAAGTCTGGCAAGAGCACTCGGAGAGTTTGGAGCCACTTTGATGTTTGCTGGTAATATTCCAGGTGAAACACAAACTGTTCCTACCGCTATCTACGTAGCGATTGACTCTGGAAACATGAATCTCGCTTGGCTATGGGTTATTTCAATCGTCTTTCTTTCCTTTCTTATGCTGCTTTTTGTTCAGCTTAAACAAAAGTAAAAGGATGTCTCTTACACAAAGAGACATCCTTTTTACATACATCATAAATTAAAAAGGAGCTAATCAAATGAAGAACATACATTTGATTAACTCCTGTTATAAGTAAGGTAAGCCACCATACAATATGTATTGGTGGAGACGGTGGGAGTCGAACCCACGTCCAGAAATATCGCCACTTAAGCGTCTACGAGTGTAGTTGGCATATTGATCATTCGCAAGCTGTTCTGCCTACCAACAGGCGTCCCAGTCGCTAGTCTGATTATTCTCTTCCTTCGTCCTCAGACGGCGAACTCCGGCGTAGCCCACTTAAAGTGAGTCCCTTACCCTACCACATGGGCGATGGAGGGAGGAACCGCTAAGCTACTATTATGCAGCTAAAGCGAAGTTATTGTTAGATTTGCCAGTTATTATTGGCGTTGATGTTTTAACGAGGCCATCTCCTCGACTCGCAACCTAAGCTCGAACTACCCCTGTCGAATCCGTAACGTCCCCATATAAAAGGGAGTCGGAATGTGTAAGAAAAAATCTTACATCAGATAGCGACTTCAGTGTGCAAAATGAAATCTAACTGATAACAATACTTATTATATCACAAAATGAGCATTTTGCAATTGTAAGATTTTGTAATGTTACATCTTTTGACGATCACGAAATGCTCGTTCGATATCGCGCTTCGCTTCTTTTCGCTTCAAGTCTTCACGCTTGTCATATTTCTTTTTACCCTTACCAAGCCCTAGTAAAACCTTTGCGTATCCATTTTTTAAATACACTTTTAAAGGAACTAATGAATAACCCGTTTCTTTTGAATAGCCAATTAGCTTGCTGATTTCACGCTTATGCAGCAATAACTTTCGTGTACGCAACGGCTCATGATTGTATCGATTTCCTTGTTCGTAAGGACTAACGTGCATATTGTGTAGAAATACTTCTCCGTTTTGCACACGAGCAAAAGAGTCCTTTAAATTTACACGCCCATTACGAATTGATTTGATTTCCGTTCCTTGTAGAACAATACCCGTCTCATATGTTTCTTCAATAAAAAAGTCGTGGCGGGCTTTTTTGTTTTGTGCAATTAATTTCCCTTCACCTTTTGGCATAAAACGTTCCTTCCCTTCAGCCGTACTTACGTATATGTATGATATTATGTATCATTTTACTGTATGGAAATCTAAACAACAACTAAAACGTTTAATGGAGCTGTTTTGAAGCAGAAGGAATACCCTTCTGCTTCACTGCTGTCGATTTCGATTATTTGCGCTTTTTCTTTTTGCGCTTAACGTTTGGGGCACCCTCGAAGAATCTCTTTTTCTTTTTCTTCTTTGGCTTTTGAGTAGACCACTCTTCATTTTTGCTTCGGCTGCCCTCGCGACCTTTTCCTTTATCATCTTTGCGTGACTTTTGTTTTGCTTTAATCACTTTAGGACGGTCTTTAGATAAGCGTTTGCGACTTTCTTTCATTCCTACAATAATAAAATCAACTGAACGCTCGTCTTTATTCACATCGGCAACTTTCACTTCAATTTCGTCTCCAATTCGGAAGACATTGCCCGTTTTCTCTCCAATCATTGCATAGTGACGCTCGTCATAACGATAATAGTCATCTGTTAAGTCACTGACATGAACTAAACCTTCAATCGTATTTTCTAGCTCCACGAACATTCCAAAGTTAGTAACAGAGCTAATAATACCATTAAATACTTCCCCAACTTTATCAGCCATAAACTCAGCTTTTTTCATATCGTCCGTTTCTCGCTCAGCGTCAACTGAACGACGTTCCATATTAGAAGAATGCTCAGCAACATCAGGCAGAAGTTCGCGCCATTTTTCTTGCGTTTGCTGATCTGTTTTTCCTTCAATTAAATACGTGCGAATGAGACGATGAACGATTAAATCCGGATAACGGCGGATTGGAGACGTAAAATGCGTATAGAACTCAGCTGATAAACCAAAGTGGCCTAAACTTTCTGCTTCATATTTCGCTTGTTTCATCGAACGAAGCATAACAGTTGAAATAACCATCTCTTCAGGCGTACCTTTTACTTCTTCTAAAATATCCTGTAGCGCACGCGGATGAATATCGTTTCCTGTTCCTTTCACCGTGTAACCAAAGTTTGTAATGAACTCTAAGAAACGAGTAAGCTTCTCTGCATCTGGATCTTCATGAATACGATAAATGAACGGTACGTTCATCCAATGAAAATGTTCTGCTACTGTTTCATTCGCCGCTAGCATAAATTCTTCGATTAGCTTTTCAGCAACCGAACGTTCACGCAAAATAACATCGTGGGGATGGCCATCATCGTCTACTAATACTTTTGCTTCTTTGAAATCAAAATCAATGGCACCGCGATCCATTCTCTTTTTACGAAGAATAGCTGCTAGCTTTTCCATACGCTCAAACATCGGAACGATTGGCTCGTAGCGTTCTAACACTTCTTCGTCTTTATCCACTAAGATTTTGTTAACGTCTGAATACGTCATTCGTTCTGTCGTTTTGATGACACTTTCAAAAATCTCATGTTTTACTACTTCACCCTGTGGATCGATTTCCATCTCACAAGAAAGCGTAAAACGGTTAACTTTTGGATTTAATGAGCAAATTCCATTAGATAAACGGTGAGGAATCATCGGAATAACTCGGTCTACTAAATAGACGCTTGTTCCGCGCTCCGCTGCTTCTACATCAATCGGAGAACCTTCTTTAACGTAGTGACTTACATCTGCAATATGGACGCCTAATTTGTAGTTTCCATTTTCAAGCTCTGTAACCGTTACGGCGTCATCCAAATCTTTTGCATCTGCTCCGTCAATGGTTACAATAACTTGATCACGAAGATCGCGGCGGTTGCCGATATCTTTTTCGTCAATCGTTTCAGGTGTATCAATTGCTTGTGTTAAAGCATCAGCAGGAAATTCTTGAGGAAGACCGTGCTTATGGATCACAGAAATGATATCGATCCCCGGATCGTTTTTATGTCCAAGAATTTGAACAACTTTTCCTTCTGCGTTCATGCGGCCTTCCGGATAGGTTGTCAGTTCTACTACTACTTTATGGCCTTCAACGGCACCGTTTCTTGCTGCTTTGGGAATAAAGATATCACCTGCAATTTTTTTGTCATCCGCAATCACAAAGCCAAAATTTTTGCTTTGCGTATACGTACCTACAATTTGCTGGGTACCTCGTTCTAAGATTTTTACAATGGTTCCTTCACGACGAGCACCTGATGATTCTGATGACACTCTTGCAAGCACAATATCTCCGTGCATAGCATTGTTTGTTTCAGTAGGGGGAATAAATACATCACCCGCATCTTTTTCTTCAGGAACTACGAACGCAAACCCTTTTGCATGTCCGCTTACTTTCCCTTTAACAAAATTCATTTGTTCCGGCAGCCCGTAGCGATCGTTTCTTGCTCGGATAATTAAACCCTTCTCTTCCATAATAACAAGTGCCTTCACAAACTCTTTGAATGACTCTGCATCCTCAGTATTAAATTCTTTTGCAAGCTCTTGGACAGTCAAAGGTTTGTAATTATCCCTTTTCATAAAATCCAATATTTCATTTATATAGGGCTGATTTTCTTCTTTCACATCATGTCCCTCCTTTTTCTTTATTCGTATTATCTCTATCACCAATCAAGTGATTCCAAAAATGCATATACATCCTCGTGAAGCTGATCACGCTCTTTATCAAAGGTAATGGTATGACCAGATTCTTCGTACCATTTTATATCTTTTGTAGGAGACTCGACGCTATTATAAATAATATTGGCGCTGTCTGTATTAATCATATGATCATGACGACCTTGTACAACAAATGTCGGTGCATAAATCATATCAACTGAATTTCGCACTTCAGCGATTAATTCCTGTAAAGACTTTAATGTGTTCATTGGTGTTTGCTTGAACTCTTCCATTTCTTGTTCAATCTGTTCAGACGATTTACCTTCACGCTTTTTATATTCGCGTGCATACGCTAAAACACCTTCATACATGACTTCTTCACTCTTTATATACATAGGGGCGCACATAGGCACAATACCCTTTATAGGTACAGTGTAACCTAATTTCAGTGAAAATACGCCACCTAGTGAAAGACCTACAGCGGCAATACTTTCATGACCTTTGCTTTTCAAAAACTCATAGCCGTCCATGACATCTTTCCACCAATCTTTTGGACCAGTATGAACAAGTTCTTCAGGGGCTACGCCATGTCCTTTGTAATGAGGTGCGTGGCATGTGTATCCTTTTTTCTCTAAAAAACGACCTAACATACGAACATCAGCAGAATTTCCGGTAAAACCATGAAGTAATAAAACAGCTTTTTCGCCGCCTTCAAATGTAAATGGCTTTGGTTGTGCAATTTTCATATATCATTTAACTCCTTTTAGTTATAATATCTGCAGTCCTAATAGAAAAAAACATGTATTTATGTGACGGTCATCACATAACAAGAGATGTGGCCGTCCACTTTTACACTTTTATACTATATTTAGTACTTTTTTCTAAAGGTATATTATATCATTACTTAAAAATGAAATTAAAGTATTCAACACGCCCATTAAAAAACCACCTAATACATAAGTTGGTATACACCAAGTACATATGCATTAGGTGGCAGTCTATCCAGTAACATATTAAAGTTTGAAATAAGATACAGCAAGTGTTAACACAAAGAATAAGATAGATAACACTACTGTCAAACGGTGTAAAACTAAGTCAATTCCACGTGCTTTTTGTTTCCCAAATAACGTTTCAGCTCCACCGGAAATAGCTCCAGATAATCCAGTAGTTTTACTTGATTGTAAAACGACCACAACAATCAAAGCAATTGAAACAATCACTAGCAAAGTAATCAGCAATGTATGCACTAAGACACACCTCCTACACCAAGTAATAGTCAATCAGCGGGGTTTCTTCATCCCTTCTGATTGGCATTACCGGGGATAAAGTACGCGCACTACGCTAAGGTTAATTTATCATAAAAAACCCTCTCGTACAAGTAATGGCAGTGAAATACACCGGATTTTAACGTAAAAAAACGGATGACAATCGTCATCCGTTTTTTATACTTTCAACTTATTTTTTTAAGTTGTAGAAAGATTTAGCGCCATCGTATACAGCTAAAACACCTAGCTCGTCTTCGATGCGTAGTAATTGGTTGTATTTCGCAATACGATCTGTACGGCTCATAGAACCAGTTTTGATTTGACCAGCGTTTGTTGCAACAGCGATATCAGCGATTGTTGCATCTTCAGTTTCACCAGAACGGTGAGAAACTACTGCTGTGTAACCAGCACGTTTAGCCATTTCGATAGCTTCGAACGTTTCAGTTAATGTACCGATTTGGTTAACTTTGATAAGGATAGAGTTACCTACGCCTTGTTCGATACCTTGAGCAAGTTTTTTCGTGTTTGTTACGAATAGATCGTCACCAACAAGCTGTACTTTTCCGCCAATGCGCTCAGTTAATAGCTTGTGACCATCCCAGTCATTTTCGTCTAAACCGTCTTCGATTGAAACGATTGGGAATTCGTTAACTAACTGCTCGTAGAAATCTACCATTTCAGCAGAAGTTACGCCTGTACGGCCTTCGCCTGCTAAATCATATTTACCAGTTTCTTTGTTGAAGAACTCAGAAGAAGCTACGTCCATACCTAATTGGATGTCTTTACCAGCTTCGTAACCAGCTTTTGTGATTGCTTCTACGATTACTTCTAATGCTTCACGGTTAGAACCTAAGTTAGGAGCGAAACCACCTTCGTCACCTACAGCTGTGTTTAAACCTTTAGCAGATAAAACAGATTTTAACGCGTGGAATACTTCAGCACCCATACGGATTGCTTCTTTGAATGTAGGAGCTCCTACAGGTAAGATCATGAATTCTTGGAAGTCAACGTTGTTATCAGCATGAGAACCACCGTTGATGATGTTCATCATTGGAGTTGGTAATTGCTTAGCGTTGAATCCACCAAGGTAACGGTATAATGGAAGACCTACGAAATCAGCTGCTGCGTGAGCTACTGCCATAGATACACCAAGAATAGCGTTGGCACCTAATTTACCTTTGTTTTCCGTACCATCTAGCTCAATCATAAGGCGGTCGATACCGATTTGATCAGTTACGTCCATACCTACTAATTCAGGAGCGATAATTTCGTTTACGTTTTCTACTGCTTTTAATACACCTTTACCTAGGTAGCGAGATTTGTCACCATCGCGTAATTCTACTGCTTCGTATTCACCAGTAGAAGCACCACTTGGTACTAAAGCGCGTCCGAAAGCGCCTGATTCAGTATATACTTCAACTTCAACTGTTGGGTTACCGCGAGAATCTAATACTTCGCGTGCATAAATGTCAAGAATTGCTGGCATTTTAAAACTCTCCTTTATAATTAATTATTTAATTAATGTTTTACCTGTCATTTCTTTTGGCTGTGCTACATCTAGAAGAGTAAGCATCGTAGGAGCTAGATCTCCTAGAATACCGTCTTCACGAAGCTCTAAGCCTTGTTTGGTTACGATTACTGGAACAGGATTCGTTGTATGAGCCGTCATTGGATTACCTTCAAGCGTAATCACTTCATCAGCATTACCATGGTCTGCTGTGATGATTGCTGTACCGCCTTTAGCTAAAATTGCATCTACGATTTTGCCTAAGCACTCATCTACTGTTTCAATCGCTTTTACCGTTGGTTCTAACATACCTGAATGGCCAACCATATCGGGATTTGCAAAGTTTAATAAAATAGCGTCTTGCTTATCGCCTTCGATTTCTGCAAGCAACGCGTCCGTCACTTCATAAGCACTCATCTCAGGTTTCAAGTCATATGTTGCTACTTTTGGTGAATCGATTAAGATACGTGTTTCACCAGGAAACTCTGCTTCACGTCCACCGCTCATAAAGAACGTTACGTGAGGATATTTTTCTGTTTCGGCAATACGAAGCTGCTTTAAGTTATTTTGAGATAATACTTCACCAAGCGTGTTATCTAAGTTATTTGGCTTAAAGGCTACATATCCGTCAACTGTTTCGCTGAAGTGAGTTAAACATACAAAATGTAAGTTTTTCGGATGTTTTTCACCGCGATCAAATGAACGGAAATCTTCGTTTGCGAACGTATTTGAAATTTGAATTGCGCGATCTGGACGGAAGTTGTAGAAAATAACTGCATCTTCGTCTTGAATTGTCGCAACTGGCGATCCGTCTTCTTTTGTAATAACAGAAGGTAAAACGAATTCGTCATAGATTCCATTTTCATACGAATCTTTTACGCACTCTTCAGCGCTTGTATATGATGGACCTTCGCCGTACACCATTGCGCGGTATGATTTCTCTACACGCTCCCAGCGTTTGTCGCGGTCCATTGAGTAGTAACGTCCTGAAAGTGTTGCAATTTCACCAACGCCGTACTCTTCAATTTTTTCATTAAGTTCTTTTAAATACGTTTCAGCAGATTGAGGTGCTACGTCACGACCATCTAAGAAGCCATGAATGTAGACTTTTTCTAAGCCTTCACTCTTAGCTAGACGCAATAATGCATATAGATGTTCGATATGACTGTGTACACCGCCATCAGATAAAAGCCCGAAAAGATGAAGGTTTGTACCCTTTTCTTTTGCGTGCTTTACAGCTGCTAGAAGCGTTTCGTTTTGTTCAAACTCGCCTTCACGAATTGCTAAGTTTACACGAGTTAAGCTTTGGTACACAATTCGGCCTGCGCCGATGTTTAAGTGACCTACTTCAGAGTTACCCATTTGGCCTTCTGGTAAGCCTACAGCTTCTCCAGACGCCTGAAGTGTAGCATGAGGATACTCGTTCCAGAAACGGTCGAAGTTTGGTTTTTTTGCATGTGTTACCGCATTACCTTTATCTTCATCGCGTAATGCAAAACCATCTAAGATGATTAATGCTACTGGCTTTTTACTCATTACTTACCAGCCTCCAAAAGCTGTAAGAAAGAATCTGCTTCTAAGCTTGCTCCACCTACTAAAGCTCCGTCAATGTCTGATTGAGACATATATTCTTTGATATTAGCAGGTTTTACGCTACCGCCGTATTGAATACGTACAGCATCTGCAACATCTTGAGAGAATTGTTCTGCAACAACGCTACGGATGTATGCACAAACTTCGTTTGCACCTTCAGCAGTTGAAGATTTACCTGTACCGATTGCCCAGATTGGCTCATATGCGATAACCGTTTGTTTTACTTGCTCATCAGTTAGACCAGCTAATGCTTTTTGTACTTGATTAGCTACAACTGTTTTTGTTTGATCTTGTTCGTACTCTTCGTTTGTTTCACCGCAGCAAACGATTGGTGTTAAACCGTGTTTGAATGCAGCAATTGTTTTTTGGTTTACTGTTTCGTCCGTTTCAGCAAACATTTCACGACGCTCAGAGTGTCCTAAAATGACATAGTTCACACCTAAGTCTGCTAAAGCAACAGGGCTCACTTCTCCAGTGAACGCACCGTTTTCTTCAAAGTGCATGTTTTGTGCACCAATTTTTAAGTCTGTGCCTTTAGTCGCTTCTACTAAACGATCTAAAAATAGTGCAGGTGCACATACTACTGATTCTACGCTTTCAGGAGATGGTACTGCTCCTTTTACTTCTTCAACAAAGCTAGTTGCTTCAGAAAGTACTTTGTTCATTTTCCAGTTTCCTGCAATAATTGGTTTACGCATGTATAACACCGTCCTTTGTTTATTGTGGGTTTTCCCTTCACGCGTTAGATGTCCAAGAGGGTGCTGTTAAAAGTGATTCGGTCCCTTTTATCTCTTGGTCATCCATCTTCGCTGCTTGATAATTTTTTATATTATCAGTCGTCAGGTCGGTCCTCCGTCTTACTGAAACATAAACTTACTTATCGTTTAATGCAACTACGCCTGGAAGTTCTTTACCTTCCATAAACTCTAGTGACGCACCGCCACCTGTAGAAATATGGCTCATTTTATCAGCTAAGTTGAATTTTTCAACAGCTGCTGCAGAGTCTCCTCCGCCGATTACTGAATATGTGTCAGTTGCTTCTGCTAAAGCTTCTGCTACTGCTTTTGTTCCGTTAGCAAATGCATCTAATTCAAATACACCCATTGGTCCATTCCAAATAACTAACTTAGAGTTTTTGATTACGTCAGCATAGATTTCACGCGTTTTCGGTCCTGCGTCTAAGCCTTCCCAATCGCTTGGAATATCTTCAATTGATACAACTTGAATATTAGCATCATTTGAGAAGTCATCTGCTACTACCACGTCCACTGGCATGTAGAAGTTTACTCCGTTTTTCTTAGCTTTTTCCATGAAAGATTTTGCAAGTTCAATCTTGTCTTCTTCAAGAAGTGATTTACCTACTTCATGGCCTAGTGCCTTAATAAATGTGTAAGAAAGTCCTCCACCGATGATTAAGTTATCTACTTTATCAAGCAAGTGGTCAATTACACCGATTTTGTCTTTAACTTTTGCTCCACCAACGATTGCAGTAAATGGACGTTCTGGGTTTGATAATGCTTTTGAAAGCACATCAAGCTCTTTTTCCATTAAGAAACCTGCTACTGCTGGAATATGTTGTGCAATTCCTTCTGTTGAAGCATGCGCACGGTGAGCTGCACCGAATGCATCGTTTACGTACACGTCTGCTAATTCAGCAAATGCTTTTGCTAATTCAGGATCGTTTTTCTCTTCACCTGGGTAAAAACGTACGTTTTCAAGTACTAAAACATCGCCTTCGCTCATGCCGTCGATTGTTTTCTTTACTTCTTCACCAAAAGCTTCGTCAGCTTTTGCAACGTCTTTACCAAGAAGAGCTTGTAAACGTTCTGCAACAGCATTTAGACGTAACTCTTCAACAACTTCGCCTTTTGGACGTCCAAGATGGCTAGCTAAAATTACTTTTGCACCTTGTTCTACTAAATATTGAATAGTAGGGATAGCTGCACGAATACGAGTTTCGTCTGTTACTTTTCCGTCTTTCATTGGTACGTTAAAGTCTACGCGACAAAATACTCGCTTTCCTTTTACATCGATGTCTTTCAACGTTTTTTTGTTCATCGTTAAAAGGCCTCCTTAAGTATTTATGGTACTAAGCAAGTAGGCTTCTATGTAATCATCAATCCACAAACCACCGTAGATTTCATTTTATATATTGGCGCCTTTCTATATAAAGTGAAACTCCAGTTAGCTGCTTATGACGCTTTTTCATGTAGAAGCCAATACATAAATCAAGGAAGAGGGGGTATGCCCCTCTCTTCCTTAGCAAGTCTTATTATAGTCGTTCTATTTTCAGATATCCAATAAAAAAGGAAAGTCTAGTCGATTTCTGTCTTATTGAATAAAATAGAAGCGAATTTTAAGTTATTCTTATAGTCCTTTAGCAGCGATGTATTGAGCAAGGTCTACTACACGGTTAGAATATCCGCTCTCGTTATCGTACCAAGAGATAACTTTAACCATGTTACCTTCCATTACCATTGTAGATAATGCATCGATTGTAGAAGAGTTGATGTTACCATTGTAGTCACCAGATACTAGTGGCTCTTCGCTGTAACCAAGGATGCCTTTAAGATCGCCTTCAGCAGCTTCTTTAAGAGCGTTGTTTACATCTTCAACCGTTACTTCTTTGTCAAGTTCAGCAACTAAGTCTACTAAAGAAACGTTTGGAGTTGGAACACGCATAGCTCCACCGTTTAATTTACCTTTTAATTCAGGTAATACTAGAGATACAGCTTTAGCAGCACCAGTTGAAGTTGGGATGATGTTTTCAGCAGCTGCACGAGCACGACGGTAATCTTTGTGTGGTAAGTCTAAGATTTGTTGGTCGTTTGTGTAAGAGTGAACTGTTGTCATCATTCCGCGTTTAAGACCGAACTTGTCATTTAACACTTTAGCAAATGGCGCTAAGCAGTTAGTTGTACAAGAAGCGTTTGAAATTACGTTGTGGTTAGCCGCATCGTATTTGTCTTCGTTAACACCCATTACGATTGTGATATCTTCGTCAGATGCTGGAGCAGAGATGATTACTTTTTTAGCTCCTGCTTCTAAGTGTTTCGCAGCGTCAGCGCGTTTTGTGAAGAATCCAGTAGATTCAACAACGATTTCTACGCCTTGTTTGCCCCAAGATAATTGAGCTGGGTCACGTTCAGCAGAGATTTCGATTGTTTTACCGTTTACTACTAAGTTGCTACCATCTACTACTACTTCTGCATCTAATTTTCCGTGTACAGAATCATATTTTAAAAGGTGAGCAAGCATGTTAGCATCTGTTAAGTCGTTGATTGCTACTACTTCAACGTTATCATTTTTTAAAGCTGCGCGGAATACATTACGGCCGATACGACCAAATCCGTTAATACCAATTTTTACTGCCATGGGTATTTCCTCCTTGAATGTAAAAAGTATTTTTTATATGAGGGATTAATTAAAATCCCTTACTAACTCTTTTGCGGCGCCTTCATCTGTAATGAGAATCGAATCATGCGCTTGTTGCATAAACGCTTTAATTGCCTTTGCTTTTGATGAACCTCCTGCAACAGCAATAACACATTTATTGTTCTTTAAATCATCGAGTTGTATGCCAACTGTTTTAACTTTATGAACAACTTCGCCTTGATGATTAAAATAGTATCCAAATGCCTCACCTACAGCATGTCCATTTTTCACTTTTTCTAAGTCTGCTTGTGGTGTTTTACGGCGTTCTGCCATTGTCATAGCGTCTCCTATTCCGTGAACAACCATACCAGCGGACTTAATTAAATGAAGCATGTCTTTAATAGATGGTTCACCGATAATGGATCGGTATGCTTCATCACTAAGCTGATCTGGAACATGAAGCAAGCGATAGTGACTCATGGACTTTTCAGCCATCTTAGCACAAATCGTATTTGCTTGGTTTTGTACATTTTCACCTAGCCCTCCGCGAGCAGGTACAAAAAGTACATCAGGGTGTTTTAAATCAGGTGTCATCATTTCGGCAACGGCGGCAAGCGTCGTACCACCTGTAACAGCAACGGTATTTTTTTTACCAACAAGGCGCTCCTTGATACACGAAACAGATGCTCGACCCATTTCATTTTTGACCCAAGGAGACTGATCACTATCTCCAGATACAACAACAACTTCTGATAAAGAAAACGCCTCTTTTAATGTTGTTTCCAATAACCGAAGTCCTGAAACTTCCTTCATTACTTCTTCTAATTCAGCCAGAAGGAGCTCTCCCTCATTTGTAAGCGTCATTCCACTAGGGTAAATGTCAATCAAATCTTGTTCTTTTAAGAATGTTACTTCGCTTCGTAACACACGCTCTGTTAGCCCAAGGCTTACAGCTAAGTTTCTGCGGCCAATCGGCTGCATTAAACGTATGTATTGCAAGATTTGATAGCGCTTTTGCATAACTGAGAGAAGTTCAGGTAATAATTTTCGTTGTACTTCTATTAAAGAACGCATGTTAAAATCCCCTTAAGGCATAAACTCGCTGGACACATTTTGTCCCGTATAGACATATTATGTCCCACCTTGCGCAAAAAAAATTCACCCTGCTACAAAATCTATTCTAACAGGAGTGAATCCTTTATTCAACTCATGTGTTGCCTATTTTTAAAAGTAAGCGTTTTCTTAATGGAATACCTGTTATTTTTCCATATTCCACTTCTTCTCCGTCCATTTCTACTACAGGAATCGTAAGATGATATTTTTCCAGCCACTCATCGTTTTTATAAATATCTCGTTCAATAAGCTGAAAGGGAAACTCCGACTGCAGCTCTGCAAGCAGCTTCTTTGCATCATCGCATAAATGACAGCTATTTTTGGTATACAGTACGACTTCCACATTCCCACTCCTTTACTGCGTGACAAAAAGTTTTCGTTGACTGGATGGTAGAACGTTTAATTGATCTCGATATTTGGCTACCGTTCTTCTTGAAATAGTAACGTTATAATTGCTTTGCAAGACGTTAGCCAACTGCTGATCAGAAAGCGGACGCTGTTTGTTTTCTTCTGATACTAGCTTTTTAAGCAGTTCTTTTACGTGAGTTGTAGAAGTCGCTTCGTTGTTGCCCAGTTGAATACTAGTTGAGAAAAAAGATTTCATTGAAAAGGTGCCAAAAGGCGTTTGAATATATTTGTGCCGAGTAGCACGGCTAATCGTCGATTCATGCACGGAGGTTTGTTCCGCTACTTCCTTCATTGTTAAGGGTTTCAAATACGAAGGACCCTTTTTAAAAAATGCTTCTTGTTCAACAAGTAAGGTATTCATTAATGCGTTTAATGTATCTTTGCGTGTGTGTAAACTTTTCATAATCCATTGAAATTCACGATATTTCTCTTGTAAATAAGAAAACATTTCTTGGTTTTGCCTGTTTTTCAGCTGAAGTTTGTATTGTTCATTCACTGAAAGGCGTGGTTCCAAATCCTCATTTGCATAAGCAACGACATTTCCATCTTCAATTTTTACAATAAAATCCGGTACAATGAATCGTTCATTGGACTTCATATAAAATGATCCAGGACGAGGATTTAATTTTTTAATCTGTTCATGTAATTGTTGAAGAGCTTCAAGTGAGATTTGACATAACTTTGAGATTTTCATCCATTTTTTATACGCAAATTCCTCAAAATGATGTGTCAAAATTTGCTCTATTTTTTCTGTCCATTGATTACTTCTTTTTAATTGAAGCATTAAGCACTCTTGTAAACTTCTCGCCCCTACTCCTGCTGGGTCCATCTGCTGCACAAGCTGGAGGGCCTTTTCAACCTGCTCCTGATCTTGGCCAAGCTGGTTAGCAAGTATGATTAACTCATCGTGCAAATAGCCAGCATCATCCAGGCTATTAATAACAAATTCAACGGCTGCCTGCTCACATTCATCTAACTTTAATAATGCGGATTGATTCATTAAATGTTCGTACAGCGTTTCTTTAGGAGCTGGTATACTGCTCATATAATCTGTTGAATCAGAAGTTGCATGATTTTTTTGATTGTGAGATGTATAGACGGGCAGCTCTGAAAAATCTATAAGCGGATTTTGAAGCGCCTGCTCATGTAAAAACGCTACAATATCCATCGATGAATATTGTAAAAGAGAAATAGCTTGTGATAATTCTTTTGACATCGTCAGCTTTAACGACTGCTGCTGAAATAATCCAATCTCCATTATTTCTCCCCTCCCCTTCATCTATTTTACTATAAAAACGCTTTCAAAGAGCATGTAACTATTTTTTATATGTAATTTTTTCATCAAAAAATCTTCGTCAACCTTTGTTAACGAAGCGGTTCATCCTATTTTTAATTACTAACCATCAAAAAAGTAATAGAGCTATGCACCTTTATAACTTTTCATTATAATTCGCACCAACCACATGATCCGAGTAATAATCCGACATGACGTTTTCTTCGTCATGTCGAATTTTCTGCATGTGTATAATATATAGAAAAATTGCTTATTGAATGGTTTGTGCCATTTGCATAAACTTGTCCAAGTTTTCTTCGTCATTTTTCGTGAAGATGGTTAGCTTCATCGGTTTCTTTCCTTTAACCAGCACGGCGTTTACCGTATGATCGCCAGATGTGGCTTCATACCAAACAGAATCTTTGAAGATTCCGTTCTCTTCAAGATTCTTTTTCTCTGCTGCATTTTTATTAACTGCTGTTGCCGTTTGTTTAACAGATTGAGCAGCGTCATCCATCGATGCTTCTGATGAAAGCATTTCAATACGCATAAATTGAGAATCATCTGAAGTTAATACTAACGCATCTTTTCCTGGTTCTTCACCCGTTAGTTTATAGCCGTCCATTACTTGAATAGAATAATCTTGTTCTGGGCTTTTTGTTAGTTTTGTTTCTGAAGAAGACGTTGACTGTCCATCTTCCGCTGTTTCGCTAGTTGATGATTGACTTCCTGAAGGTTTGGCTGAGGCCTCGGAAGAATCCGCATCTTTTTTCGAATCTTCTTTTGCAGCGCCTGATGTTTGATCAGATTTAGAAGCCTTATCTTGCTGAACATTCTCTGCTTGATCATTAGACTTCGGCTGAGCAGAATCTTCGTTCGTCCCGCATGCAGACAGCAATAGTGCTACCGATGCACTGACAATGAAAAGTTTGTTCACATATTTCATATTTATTCCTCCTCGGTGTTTCTTTTCCTTATATACTGTTTTATAGTATTCTGACAAATTCTGCAACCGGTACAATGGAATTAATTTCTTGCTTCTTTGCGCGTATAAAGGGTTAGAGGAGAAAAATAAATATTATTTTTTGAGAATATGAGCCTTTTTGCTCAAAATAAAAAACGTTGCGTAATCCGCAACGTTTTAAGACGCCCTCGACAGGATTCGAACCCACCCTAAGAGAACCGGAATCTCTTGTGCTATCCACTACACTACGAGGGCATATTTGTCACAACTTCCATTATAGGAGAGAAAACTTCTCTTTTCAATAGAATACTACGTTTATTTTTTTTAGAAGGGGGAAAAATTTTAATAATGTCAAAGAGGAATACATAGTCTTTTAAGCGAATATGTGTAGTAGAGGTTCTTTTGTTTGACCTTTATTGACCATACGTGTATTATAGGTACATAACAAATTATTCTTGTTAAGGAGGAATTTAATATGAACTTAATTCCTACAGTTATTGAACAAACAAACCGTGGTGAACGTGCTTATGACATTTATTCACGTTTATTAAAAGACCGCATTATTATTTTAGGTAGTGCTATTGACGATAATGTAGCTAACTCAATCGTTTCTCAGCTTCTATTCTTAGCTGCTGAAGACCCAGAAAAAGATATCTCACTTTATATCAACAGTCCAGGTGGCTCTATTACAGCTGGAATGGCTATCTACGATACGATGCAATTTATTAAGCCAAAAGTTTCTACAATTTGCATCGGTATGGCTGCATCAATGGGCGCTTTCTTACTGGCTGCTGGTGAAAAGGGCAAACGTTTTGCTCTTCCAAACAGCGAAGTAATGATTCATCAACCTCTTGGTGGTGCTCAAGGACAAGCTACTGAAATCGAAATTGCGGCAAAACGTATTCTATTCTTACGCGAAAAACTAAATTCAATTTTAGCTGAGCGTACAGGTCAACCGTTAGAAGTGCTACAACGTGATACAGATCGTGATAATTTCATGACTGCTGAACGCGCTTTAGAATACGGTCTAATTGACAAAGTATTAGAAAACGACCCTAAATAAAAAAAAGCCTTTCCCGCAGCGGGAAAGGCTTTTTTATGCATCGTTCTCTACGTAAGCTACTAACGCATCCATTGCTTCTTTTTCATCTACCCCTTCAACAATGAGCGTAATGAGAGAACCATTATTAATCGCTAAGCTCATTAACCCCATGATACTCTTAGCGTTGACTACTTTCTCATCTTTCTTCAAGTACACATCAGATGTAAAACGAGTTGCTTCTTGCACAAACAGTGCCGCAACACGAGCTTGTAATCCCGTTTTTAATTTTACTTCTACTTGTTTTTCCATGATAAAATCCTCCCCCTTGCAATTCCCCTTATGTGACTGGCTGACCGGCGCGAAGCTTGTCTGCTATTTGGTCAATTTTACGCAACCGATGGTTAATGCCCGATTTGCTAATTTGACCTCCAGATACCATCTCACCAAGCTCCTTTAACGTAACGTCTTGGTATTCCACACGTAAACGAGCAATTTCTCTTAGCTTTTCTGGTAAGATGTCTAATCCAGCTGTTTCATCAATATAACGAATGTTTTCCACTTGACGAATAGCCGCTCCGATCGTTTTATTTAAGTTAGCTGTTTCACAATTAACTAAGCGATTAACGGAATTTCGCATATCTCGGACGATTCTTACATCCTCAAACCGTAAAAGAGCGTTATGGGCTCCAATGATATTTAGAAACTCCGTAATTTTTTCAGCTTCTTTTAAATAGTTAATATAGCCTTTTTTCCGTTCTAATGTTTTACTATTCAATTGAAATTCGTTCATTAAATTGCATAAAGCTTCGTTGTGCTCTTCATACAATGAAAAGATTTCAAGATGGTACGATGATGTCTCTGGGTTATTAATAGAACCGCCGGCTAAAAATGCGCCTCTTAAGTAGGATCGCTTACAGCATTTTTTTTGTACTAGCTCTGGTGAAATACGATGTGTAAACGTGAACCCTTCTTCTACAATTTTTAAGTCTTCCAAAAGCATTCTCGTTTTTTCTACTAATCGAACAATATACACATTGTTTTTCTTCAACCGCATTTTCTTACGCACAAGCAGTTCTACTGACACATCATAATTTTTCTTAAGCAGGACATAAATGCGCCGAGCAATCGCTGCGTTTTCTGTTTGAACATCAACCGTGAATTTTTTATTTGAAAAAGAAAGTGAACCATTCATTCGAATTAATGCAGAAAGCTCTGCTTTTGCACAGCAATCTTTGACTTCTAAATTCGTTAACTCTTTTTTTGTTTCTGATGCAAATGACATAACTTCACCTCCAATCTACATACGGAAATAGTGTTAAACACCCGTATTCGCTTTACCTTGCAGCGATGTCAGCATAGAATACACAAGCTTTGCTACTTTTTTTGTATCATGCCTAATTACGCTGCCGTCATACTGAATAATTTGATCTTCAATCACTTCTAACCCTAACTTTAGCAATACTTCACGATCATATTCTACAGGCTGAGCCTGCTCTACTTGATATTTCTTTTTCAAAGGTGCTGGAATAGGTGCATTATTGACGATAATCGCATCTAAAAATGCACACGGCATATGATTGTAAAGCGCTTTAATATGATCACTTGCCTTAAAGCCTAATGTCTCACCCGGCTGCGTCATCACGTTGCATACGTACACTTTCTTTGCTTTTGTCGAACAAAGCTCGTTACAAATATCCTGCACCAGTAAATTCGGCAAAATACTTGTATAAAGACTTCCGGGCCCCAACACAATTAAATCAGCGCGTCGAATCGCTTTTATTGTCTCGACAAGCGGTTTCACATCAGCGGGCGATAAAAATACTTTATTAATTTTTTTATTAACTTCTGGAATTTTAGATTCACCTGTTACGATGGATCCATCTTGCATCTCCGCATGCAGCACAACACTTTGATTAGCTGCTGGAAGTACTTTCCCTCTGACGTTTAGTACTTTGCTCATTTCTCGTATAGCATGCACAAAATCGCCAGTAATAGACGTCATAGCTGCAAGCAACAAATTGCCAAGAGAATGGCCTGTAAGCTCATTTCCTGTATCAAATCGATGCTGAAAAAGCTCTTCAACTAGTGGCTCTACATCAGATAAAGCAACTAGCACATTTCGAATATCACCAGGAGCAGGGATTTCAAGTTCATCGCGCAATCGGCCAGAACTTCCCCCGTCGTCTGCTACGGTTACAATGGCTGTAAGATCAAGAGGGTATTCCTTCAACCCTCTTAACAGCACTGGTAAACCCGTTCCTCCCCCAATGACGACAACTTTTGGAAGCTGTTCACTGCTCATCTATGATTTTCCTTTCTCCTCTCAATGTCACGATGAGAAATATGAGTTTTGTATTCATTCTGGAAATGGTGACCTAAATATTCAGCTAGTGTGACGGAGCGATGCTGTCCGCCTGTGCAGCCTATAGCAATGACCAGCTGGCTTTTACCTTCTCGCTTGTACTGTGGAAGCATAAACGAAAGTAAGTCTACTACTTTTTCAATGAACTTTTGAGTTTCCGTCCATTTTAATACGTAAGAAGAAACCTCTTCTTCAAGCCCCGTTTTAGGACGCATATGGTCAATGTAGTGAGGGTTTGGCAAAAAGCGCACATCAAAGACTAAATCAGCGTCAATAGGCACACCATATTTAAAACCAAACGACATCACATTAACAGTAAAAACCTGTGAAGCGTGCGACGAAAACTGAGTTAAAATTTTCTCTCTAAGCTCTCTTGGTTTTAACTCTGACGTCTCATAAATAAGCTGAGCTCTTCCCTTTAACTCCTCAAGAAGCTCACGTTCCATACCAATTCCTTCTAAAGGTAAACCCGAAGGAGCTAGCGGATGTGAACGTCTCGTTTCTTTATAGCGCGTCACCAATACAGAATCTTTTGCATCTAAAAATAAAATTTGTGGCGTGACCCACGTTGTTTCACTCATGTTATCTAATGCTTCAAACAAGCTTTCAAAAAACTCTCTGCCTCGCAAGTCCATAACAAGAGCAACTTTATTCATTTTATTCCCTGACTCTTTCATGAGTTCTAAAAATTTCGGTAGCAATGTAGGGGGTAAATTATCTACACAAAAGAACCCTAAATCTTCAAAACTCTGAATTGCTACTGTTTTTCCTGCACCTGACATTCCAGTAATAATCACTAATTGAATATCGCTTACAGACCCAGTACTCATTTTCCATCCCCCTCAATCTATGCATACATGTCTATTTATCATTAACAAGGATCAATTCGATAAGATAATAACTCGAAATCTGTTGTATACGTAAAGTTGCCATAAATAACACCCGACCCTTTTGCTACATAATCGATAATGTGATGATCTCCCGGTGCCATCGGCAATTCACTTACTTCACTCAAATTATGCCAACCGAGTTTGCCTTCTTCTGATTCTAGCACATTTGTCCCATCAAAATCTGTAGCAAAAAAAGTAAACATCATCCATTCAGATGAAATTTGATCGTTTTCTTTCATCGTAAAAGTAAAGATACCTTTTACAGTGGGATTTTTCAAATAAATTCCCGTTTCTTCACGAAATTCTCTTACAACAGAGTCTTTTACAGATTCTCCTTGCTCCATTTTCCCACCCGGGGCCACCCACCAGTTTCGTCGTGGCTTTTGAAGCAACAATACTTTATCATCTTTCATTAATACACAATTTGTGACCCTTTGCATGTTTTCCACCTCATCATATGTATACTGACATTTTCTTTTATTATACTACGAAACAAACTTCTCTCACAACGGAGATGAACTAACTATTACTAAATTTTCTGAAAATAATCCATTGCTGTTATATACGTAAATTCAATCTGTTATAGTCACAAAAAAGAGGCATAGGAACACGTCCTATGCCCGACATATATATATTTTATAAAAGGGGGTCAATTACTATCTATATAGTACCCCATCAATGTTTCACAGGTGTTACAGAACAGTTAAAACCGAATTACGTTTTGTAAAAGATTGATTTCAGCCTTATTGCTGAATAGCTTTTAACTTTTCTTTTAACTCTTCTACATAGTGCTGAGCCGCTTGAGCAGCAATGCTGCCATCGCCTGTAGCTGTTACAATTTGACGAAGAGCCTTTTCACGAACGTCTCCAGCTGCGAACACACCTGGTACTTTTGTTTCCATTTGCTCGTTCGTTTCAATATATCCTTCTTTATTCGTGATGTTTAGGCTTTCGAATGGTTTTGTTAGTGGAACCATTCCAACATAAATGAATACGCCGTCCGCACCAAACTCGCGCTCTTCACCTGTTTTTGTGTCTACTAACGTTACGCTGCCTACTTTACCGTCTTTTTCTTTTACTTCTTTGACCGTTGTATTCCAAATAAAATCAACTTTTTCGTTATCAAATGCACGCTGCTGTAGGATTTTTTGCGCACGAAGCTCATCGCGTCGGTGAATAATTGTTACTTTTGTTGCGAAGCGTGTTAAATATACGCCTTCTTCAACCGCAGAGTCTCCACCGCCTACAACGACTAGCTCTTTACCTTTAAAGAATGCACCGTCACATACAGCACAATAAGATACGCCGCGGCCGCCTAGTTCTTTTTCTCCTGGCGCACCTAATTTTTTATATTCAGCACCAGTAGCAACGATTACTGAACGTGTTTTATATTCTTTGCTGCCTGCACGAACTGTCTTGTATTCTTCTCCGTCGATGATTTCTTTAATATCACCGTACGCATATTCCGCACCGAATTTTTTTGCATGCTCAAACATTTTGTTAGAAAGGTCAGGACCAAGGATATGATCATAACCTGGATAGTTTTCTACATCTTCCGTATTAGCCATTTGACCGCCTGGAATTCCGCGTTCAATCATTAATGTTGATAAATCTGCACGAGATGTATATACAGCAGCAGTCATACCTGCTGGGCCTGCCCCAATAATAATGACATCATAAATTTTTTCTTCTGTCATCGCTTTACACTCCTTTTAGGAAATTCCTTCGTAGTTGATTCCAAATTTATGGATAATTATTTCGTTACCACTATCCTAATATGTTCTTCCTATTATCGTCTATTTTTTTGCTCAATTTAATAACGTATTCACAATTTTACTGTACTTTCTCACTGTTGCAGCGGAAATGGAATATTGTTTTGCCGCATCGGCTTGAGTAATAGACTGGTTTTGTTCTTTCGCCCATATATATGTGACGGCTGCGGCCCATGCATTTACGTTCACATGCTGAAAATCATAGGATTGTTTATATACCTGTACATATACATAAAACCAAAAGCTTAAAAGATCCTGGATATCACTTTCAGTCTGCGATTCCATCTCCAGTTCAATAACATCTGCCACCTCAAAAATCACATGGTGTTTATCCTGCCATACATACGTATATACTTCATCTAAAAGTGTACTCATATGTATGGACGACTTGATTTCTTCTAAAAGAAGCAGACGCTGTTGTTCAGGAAGCTTCTTCGCCATATACAGGCTGTAAAGCTGATCATGAACATTTTTTGTTGCACATTTCTTTTTCGCTGTAATATCCACTTTCGATTGAAAAACCTTCGCAGCTTTTTGACTGATGCGCCAAGGCTCCTCTCCTTCTTTATCAGGAACGTCTTCCAATGCCAGCTTCCACATTTCTTTAGCGAACGCTTCACGCCCGGTATAGTAAGAAGCATATGAGAGCCAATAATGAAATGAGTTGTCTCCTTGAAATCCTTGTGTATAAAGCTTTTTTAACCATCTGTATGATAGTTTGTATTGACCAATCAATGCAAATGTTGCTCCAAGCTTATAGCGGTGTTCAAATGACATTGGATAAACGCGGCTAAGCCCGTCTGTAAGCTCCTCAACTTCTTTATGCTTATGGCAATAATAATAGAAAATCAGCTGATTGCATAACGCATGAAGATTTCCAGGGTTTTTCTCCAATACTTCATTCAGCAAATCCATTGCCTCATCAATTTTATTTAAATAAAAATAAGCTAACGCTAAATTATTATATGCAGACCAGAATTCTGGATACTCATCAATTATTTCAGTTAACAAATCCACTGCTTCTTCAAAATTCGTTGCTTCAAGCAGTCTTTTTGCTTGTTCTTGTTTTATAATCAGCATGTCGCCTAGCTGATTTTTAGGCTCTTCATCTTCTTCATCCACATCAATTGATAGTAAATCTAACAGATCTGTAGCCGATCGAAAGAGGTCACCATTTGGAAAATGCTCAATGTAATACATCGCGTATTTTTTTGATTCTTCAAACAGTCCAAGATGCGCATAGCTGTTAGCTATATAGTAGTAACAGCTTCCTAATGTATCGTCCATATGATGAATCACATGGAGAAAAAGCTCGTTGGCATCTTGATAATCTCCCCGCTCCGTTAAAGCTACTCCAACATTTGTAAGAAGCTGTGGATTACGGGCATTTTCTTTGTTTGCACGCGTTAAATACTTGAGCGCTTTATCCGACTCCTCTTCTTCAAACGCCTGCAGCGCTTTTTCGAAATAGAAGTCACCCGTTTGCGAAAATGGAATTACTTGTGCCATTTTTTGAATTACTTTTGAGTGTTTTTCCATTAAGCCCTCCAAATAAGTTGATAATTTCGACGTTCGTAGTATATCACATTTGCCAAGAAGTTTAATACCTCTATTCAAAAAAGGAGCCTGCAAGCAGTCGTTTCTTGACGCAAATAAGAGAAGGTTTTGCCTCTTTTATCTAAAATGAGACAACTCCTTCTCTCTTTTCACTATGTAGCTATTAGCTAGAGTGACGCTCTTTTAATACTGATAGGACATCGTCTAAAGGCAGCTTTTGCTCACGAAGTAAAACAAGTACGTGGTACAATAAATCTGCAACTTCCCACTTCAGCTCATCATGGTCACGATTTTTTGCTGCAATAATGACTTCACCAGCTTCTTCTCCTACTTTTTTGAGGATTTTATCTACGCCTTTATCAAACAAGTACGTCGTATAAGCTCCTTCTGGCATTTCAGCTTCACGCTTAGCGATTACTTCTTCTAGCTCATTAATAATAGCAAACCGATTATCATTTTGTTTATTTTCACCAAGAATTGTTTCATTAAAACAGCTGTAAGCCCCCGTATGACAAGCAGGACCTTGAGGCTCCACCTTTACAACCAGAGAATCAGCATCACAGTCATATGCCATGCTTACAATCTTTTGTGTGTTTCCCGAGGTTGCGCCCTTGTGCCACAACTCTTGTCGAGAACGGCTGTAAAACCATGTTTCACGTGTATCAATTGATTTTTGAAGTGATTCTTCGTTCATATAAGCCAATGTTAAAACTTCTTTGCTCACAGCATCTTGTACAATAGCCGGTACAAGTCCATCACTGTTGAATTTAATGTTTTCAATCGTCATCGAATGCTCACTCCTTGTTGTTTTGCATAGCTTTTAATTTCTTTTACAGATGTTTCTTTATAGTGAAAGATCGAAGCCGCCAAAGCCGCGTCAGCTTCTCCTTTTTCAAACGCATCGACAAAATCTTGACCATTTCCTGCTCCGCCAGAAGCAATAACAGGAACGCTCACTGCTTGGCTAACTGCTTTGGTTAATGCTAAATCAAACCCTGACTTTTCGCCGTCTTTATCCATACTCGTTAACAAGATCTCACCCGCACCGCGCTTCACTGCTTCTCTTGCCCAGTCGATTACTTCCCAGTCCGTTGCGTTGCGGCCTCCGTGTGTATAGACTCGCCATGATTGTAAACTTTCATCGTACTTAGCATCGATGGCTACCACAATACACTGAGCTCCAAAAAAGTCAGACCCTTCTGTAATGAGTGCTGGATTGAGTACGGCCGCTGTATTTAATGACACTTTGTCTGCACCAGCACGAAGCATTCTCTTCATATCTTCTAATGCATTAATTCCTCCGCCCACCGTAAAAGGAATCGCTAGCTGAGATGCTACTTCTTCTACAACATGTACCATCGTTTTGCGTCCTTCATGAGAAGCAGAAATATCCAAAAAGACTAATTCGTCTGCGCCTTCTTCATCGTAAAACTTCGCCAACTCTACAGGATCTCCTGCATCTCGAAGTTCCACAAACTGAACTCCTTTTACCACACGGCCGTCCTTTACATCTAAACAAGGAATGATTCGTTTTGTAATCATTACGCTTTCACCTCTTGAAGTGCTTCAGCTACTGTAAACTTATTTGTATAAAGTGCTTTCCCTACAATCGCACCAATAACGCCGTCAGCTTCATACTTCTTTAGTGCATCTAGATCAGCAAGTTTACTAACTCCCCCTGATGCAATCACACCTTTTCCAGTAGCCTTAGCCATTTCAACAATTCCTTCCACATTAGGACCAGACAGCATGCCATCAGTAGAAATATCCGTGAAAATAAATGTTTCCGCACCAGCATTAGCCAATTCTTTTCCTAGTTCTGTCGCTTTGATTGTAGATGTTTCCACCCAGCCTTCCGTCGCAACATAGCCGTCACGTGCATCAATACCAATAGCAATACGTGCACCATATTCCTTCAGCATTTTTTTCACAAATTCAGGATTAGAAATAGCTGCACTTCCTAAAATAACGCGGTCAATTCCGTTTTCTAAATAGTAAGCAACATCAGCTTCTGAGCGAATGCCTCCTCCAATTTGCACACGTACATTTAATTTCTTTTTCACGCCTAGCACAAATTCATCATTTACGCGCTTGGCCGCTTTTGCGCCGTCTAAATCAACCATGTGAATCCACTGAGCGCCTTCACTTGCGAATTGTGTGGCCATATCTACCGGAGAATCTCCGTACACCGTTTCTTTTGTGTAATCTCCTTGAAGCAAACGGACGCACTTTCCTCCGCGCATATCAATGGCTGGATATATTTCAAATTTGCTCATACGATGGGCTCCTTTTCTCTACGAAGTTTGCATAATTTTGCAGCATTTGCATTCCGATTGCACTGCTTTTTTCAGGGTGGAATTGAGTGCCAAATACGTGTTCTTTTCCAACAACTGCTGGAACTTCAACATCATAAGGACTTGTTGCTAAAAGCACGTCTTGGTCATTTGTTTTTACGTAATAAGAGTGAACAAAGTACACGTGACCTTCACTGATTCCATCAAGCAGAGCAGACGGCTGATGAAAATTTAAAGAGTTCCAGCCCATGTGCGGAACTTTATATGTCTGTCCTTCAGCAGTAATGCCGGGAATACGCTCGACTCTCCCTTTTAACAGTTCCAGCCCTTTTGTTACGCCGTTTTCATCGCTTTCTTCAAATAAAAGCTGCATACCTAAACAAATTCCAAGCAAAGGCATTCCTTTTGCTACTTCTTCTTTAATAAAGTCCGTCAGCTTTGTTTGATTCAGCTGTTCCATCGCATCTTTGAATGCTCCAACTCCAGGAAGAATCAGCCCTTTTGCCTTTCTTAGCTCAGCAGGATCTGCCGAGATAATATAATCATAGTTTAATCGTTCAAGAGCTTTACTTACGCTGTATAAGTTGCCCATCCCATAGTCGATAATTCCAATCATTTACAACATCCCTTTCGTCGAAGGCACACCTTTGACACGCGGATCAATCGTTGTCGCTTCGTCCAAAGCACGTGCTAAAGCCTTAAACACCGCTTCAATAATGTGGTGTGTATTTTTGCCGTAGTGTACAATTACATGTACATTCATGCGAGATTCTAATGCAAATTTCCATAAAAATTCATACACAAGCTCTGTATCAAATGTACCGACGCGCGACGCGGGAATGTCACCTTTAAATTCAAAATGAGGACGATTGCTTAAATCTACTACCACTTGAGCCAACGCATCATCCATTGGTACAAAAGCATTTCCATAGCGTTTAATTCCTTTTTTATCACCGAGCGCTTCTTTGAACGTTTGACCAAGGCAAATACCGATATCTTCCGTTGTATGGTGATCATCAATCTCCGTGTCCCCATCTGCTTTTACATCAAGGTTAAACTGTCCGTGCTTTGTAAATAAATCGAGCATATGATTTAAAAAAGGAACGCCTGTATCAATGCTCGCTTTTCCTTCTCCATCGATTCCAATCGCTAATGCAATATCCGTTTCGTTTGTTGTACGTTTAATACTTGACTCTCTCATTGTGAAACTCCTTTCAACTGTGCATGTAATAGATAAAGAAAAGAACATTTCTACTCTTTTCTTTTAATCTCCACCTTATTTTTTAAAGCGTTCTTCAACCGCCCTTGCATGAGCTTCTAGCCCTTCTAAACGAGCAAACGCTGCGATCTTCGAGACATTTTTCTGCAGGGCTTGTTGGCTGTATGAAATGATACTAGACTTCTTCACAAATGAATCAACTGATAAAGGACTTGAGAATTTTGCTGTCCCATTGGTTGGAAGAACATGGTTTGGTCCCGCGAAATAATCGCCAACAGGTTCTGAGCTGTATCTTCCTAAAAAAATAGCACCGGCATGACGAATGGAACCTAAAAGTTCAAGCGGACTTTCAGTCATAATTTCTAAATGTTCAGGAGCTAATTGATTAACAGCTTCAACAGCTTCTTCTAATGACCCTGTCACATAAATAGCACCATGGTTATCAATAGAAGGTTTTGCAATTTCTTTCCGAGGTAGAGATTCCACTTGTCTTTCCACTTCTTCTTTAACAGCTTCGGCTAATTTCATAGAAGGCGTTACTAAAATGCTTGAAGCTAATTTGTCATGTTCTGCTTGAGATAATAAATCAGCTGCCACTTCGTTCGGCTTAGCCGTTTCGTCTGCTAGTACGACAATTTCACTAGGTCCAGCAATTGAGTCAATGTCTACTAATCCATATACTTCTCTTTTCGCTAATGCAACAAAGATATTACCAGGACCTACAATTTTATCGACGGGTTTAATTGTTTCTGTTCCATAGGCAAGTGCTCCTATCGCTTGAGCTCCACCTACTTTATAAATCTCTTCGACCCCAAGCTCATTCGCTGCTACCACTACTCCAGCAGGCAGCGCGCCGTCTTTTCCTGGAGGTGAAACCATCACAATACGTTTTACCCCTGCCACTTGAGCAGGAATGACATTCATTAAAACGGAAGAAGGATACGCCGCAAGGCCTCCCGGTACATAAACACCTACTGCATCTAAAGGCGTTACTTTCTGCCCTAAAATGGTGCCGTCTTCTTTTGTTGTCATCCAAGACTGCTCGACCATTCTTTCGTGGTAATCACGAATGTTGTCAGCCGCTTCACGAATGATTGACAGCATGTCTACATCAACCAGCTCATAAGCACGCTTCTTTTCTTGTTCCGTCACAAGTAAAGAAGAAAGCTCAACGCCGTCAAATTTGGCTGTATATCTTTTTAAAGCTTCGTCTTTTTGCTCTTGCACCTGCTTTAAAATATTTACGACAATTTCTCTTTGAGCACTCGTCCCTTGATCAATCGTACGTTTTAAGCTCACTTGTTCTGTTACACGTGTAATTTTCAATGTATGTCACCTCTTTTATACAGGTTGAACCACTTGGGCTAAACGATTCACTAAATCATCAATTCGTTCGTCTTTTAAACGATAGCTCACAGGGTTCACAATCAAACGCGATGTAATATCTTCAATGTGCTCTAATTCAACAAGTCCGTTCTCTTTTAGTGTTTGTCCTGTTGATACAATATCAACGATCCGATCAGCCAGGCCGATTAAAGGCGCTAATTCAATGGAACCATTCAATTTAATAATTTCTACTTGCTCTCCTTGCTCCCTGAAATAAGTAGATGCTACATTTGGATATTTGGTTGCCACTTTTTGAGCAATTTCTGATTTTTTAGCATTAGGCAAACCGGCAACGGCCAGATGACATTTACTAATATTTAAATCCAACAGCTCATAGACATCTCTTTCTTCTTCTAACATTACGTCTTTACCTGCAATACCAAGATCTGCTACTCCGTATTCTACATAAGTAGTAACGTCCATTGGTTTTGCTAAAATAAAGCGCATGTTCTCTTCAGGAATGTCTACAATCAGCTTGCGCGAATCGTCAAATTCTGGCGGCAATTGAAAGTCTGCTTGACGCAAAAGTTCAGCTGCTTCTTCAAAAATACGTCCTTTTGGCATTGCAATTGTTAATAGTTCACTCATTATTGTCCCCCCTTGCCTCGTTTTCCAATTAGAAACGTGACTTCTTCAAACTGTGCAGTAAATACATCAACATCATCAACGCCTGCAATTTCCTGAGTCACTACCCGGTATCCTTGCTTGCGCTGTTCAGCAGCTAAAGCTAATGCCTCATCTAAACGCTCCTGGCTATATAATATGCCGTATACTGCTGAAGGCTCATATACTTCTTCGCCCAGCGCTTCAATTAAGCGGTCGAGCTGAATTCCAAATCCTGTAGCTGGTGTTTTAGACGCGAATTTTTCAAGAAGCTGGTCATAACGTCCTCCATTACCGATATGGAAACCAACGTTTTCAGCAAAGACTTCAAATAAAATACCTGTGTAATAGCTCATATGACTGACTAAGTTAAAATCAATTTTAATTTCATCCGTTACACCGTATGCATCAAGCATGTTCCATAGCTTTTTCAAATCACCGGCTGCTTTTTTGCCACCTTCGTTTTCAACTAGTTCAACCGCTTCTTCAATCTTCTTTTCATCTCCGCGCAGGTTAAGCAGCTGAAGGAGACGCTGTTTATCAATAGAAGATAGATTCAAATCTTTTACATGATTACGATAGCCCACGTAATTTTTCTCATATAAAAAGCGGCGAAGCACGTTAGCACGTTCTTCATTTCCGACAATTTCTAAAAAAAGTGAATTAACAAACCCGATGTGGCCAATTGCCACTTTAAATGATTTAAGTCCCGCTCTTTTTAATGCGCCGATCATGAGAGCAATCACTTCAGCATCGCTGCTCATCGTAGCATCTCCAATTAGCTCCACGCCTATTTGCTCAAACTCCGCCGGGCGGCCGCCCTCACGCTGCTGAGCTCGGAATACATTTGCTTCATAAGCTAAGCGCAAAGGAGAATTATTTAAAAGTTTTGAAGCGGCCACACGTGCAAATGGCGTTGTTACATCCGGTCGCAGCACAAGCGTATGCCCTTCTTTATCTAAAAGTTTAAACAATTGTTGATCTAAAATAGCTGATGCGCTTCCTACCGTCTCGTAATATTCCACAGTAGGCGTTGCCATATATTGATAGCCCCAGCTGCTGATTTCATCTGCCAGCTGATTGCGAACTTGTTTTTTTCTTTCAAAAAGAGCTGGCAGGGTATCTCTCATTCCAAGGGGTTTTTCAAACATAAATAACTTTGACATTCCGACACGTCCTTTAGGCTTGATTTTATCTATTAAGGAACCATTGATAGGTTGTTTTTACTTTATCACGCTAATGTATTAGCGAAATAACAAATTAAAGTTATTGATAGTTTACACCCGATAAAGTCAGCCGTCAACCGCCAGCTGTTCAAATTTACAAAAAAAGCCACAGCTTAGTTCTTGCTAAGTTGTGGCTTTAGGTTCTGCTTCCCTGCGCTTTTCCATTTCTTCTTTTGTATAGATGACACGCATAGGGTTACCTCCAACAAAGAAACCGGGTGCTACATCTTTATGAACCACCGTTCCAGCCGCTACAACCGCTTCATTGCCGATTGTTACACCTGGAAGGATGGTGCTATTTGCTCCAATCATCACTTCATCCCCAATGATGACATCTCCAAGACGATATTCCGTTATCAGATATTCATGAGCGAGAATAGTTGTATTGTATCCGATAACCGTATTGCGTCCTACTTGTATTTTTTCAGGAAACATAATATCGAGCATTACCATAAGGGCAAAGGATGTTTGAGGTCCTACTTTCATCCCTAAGCACGTTTTATACAGCCAGTTTTTCATCGAAAGAAAAGGCGTATAGCGAGCGCATTGAATGATTAGGAAGTTGCGCACTACTTTCCAAAAAGGCACGGTCTTATAGACATGCCAAAGGGAATTAGCTCCTTTAACCGGATAGCGCGTCGTTTTTCTCACTGACGTTCTCCTTTTAATATATCAATTAAATCCGTCATATTCTCTAAAATAATATCAGGATTATAAGAAGCGATATGATCTCTTCCTTTTGCACTCCAAGCAACTCCAGCTGTTTTCGTATAAGCTCTTTGGCCAGAAACGATGTCGTGATGGTTATCTCCCACCATCAGCGCTTCTTCAGGTTTAGCATTAAGCAGCTTCAGCGCTTTTTCTACTGGCTCAGGATGCGGCTTTGCATTTGTGACGTCTTCAATTGCGACAATCGTATCAAAGAACTGGTCTAACTTTGTTAACTTAAGCCCCATCATGACCGTATTTCTTTGCTTTGTTGTGACAATACCTAATTTATAATTCTGCTCGTGCAGCCATTTAACTGTTTCAAGTACGCCTTCAAATTCTTTAACAAGCAAATCATGATTAGCTAGATTATGCGTGCGATACATCTCAATCATTTCGTTTACTTTCGTTTTATCCATTTCTACAAACGTGTCGTATAAAGGAGGTCCCATAAACTGTAAAATATCTTCGCAAGTATATTGTTCAGGATAATAGTGATTAAGCGTATGAGTAAACGAGGCAATAATTAATTCATTGGTATCAATTAACGTACCGTCTAAATCAAACAAAACCGTATTAATCGTCATTATTCATTTCCTTCCCTTGCGTCAAATCAAGTTTGTATAAGTCTTGTAGCTTTTCTTCATTTACGCCTTAGATTGTGCTTCTTCATTCTCTAAGTATTTCTGTTTACTCATTCCCGTCACGCGGCGGACAATAATTAAAATAATGGCTATTACAATCAGTACAAGTGAAACAACTTGAGCGATTCTGAGTGTATGCGTCAGCATTAAACTATCCGTGCGAAGCCCTTCTACAAAGAAGCGGCCAACTGAGTACCAGATTAAATAAGATAAGAAAATTTCTCCTTTTCGCAGACTGGTGCGGCGAAGTACCATCAACAGGATAAATCCTGCAAAATCCCATAATGATTCGTATAAAAACGTAGGATGGTAATATGTACCGTTAATATACATTTGGTTAATAATAAAATTTGGAAGGTGCAACCCTTCTAAAAAAGCACGGGTAACCGGCCCCCCGTGTGCCTCTTGATTCATAAAGTTGCCCCAGCGCCCAATGGCTTGGCCAAGGATTAAACTAGGCGCAGCAATATCAGCCAACTTCCAAAATGAAATCTTTTTTACTTTCGAATATACAATGGCAGTTAATACGCCTCCGATTAAGCCACCATGAATGGCAATCCCACCTTGCCAAATCTGAGGTATTTCATTTAAATGCTTTGAATAGTATCCCCATTCAAAGGATACATAATAAATTCGTGCACAAATAATAGCTATTGGCACAGCAAATAAGATGAGATCAACAAATGTATCTTTTGATAAGCCTCTTCTTACGCTTTCTCTTGTCGCAATATAAAGACCTAATAGAACACCTACACCGATAATTACGCCGTACCAGTAGACCGTTAGAGGGCCAATTTCAAGGAACACGCGATCTAACGGCTGAATAGTTGCTTCCACAAGTTAACACCCTTTCTTATAAATCTTCACGATCTCCTTCTTCAATTACATCTGTTAGACGTGCGGAAAATTGTTCTGCTGCGTTAATACCCATACGCTTTAAGCGGAAGTTCATTGCCGCCACTTCAATGATAACAGCTAAGTTTCGTCCCGGACGTACTGGCAATGTAATTTTTGTAACGTCCGTATCAATAATTTTCATTTTATCTTCTTCTAAACCAAGGCGATCATAATGTTTCTGCTGATCCCATGTCTCTAACTGAATAACAAGTGAAATTCGCTTATAGCTTCGTACAGCTCCTGCGCCGAATAGCGTCATCACATTGATGATCCCTAGTCCTCGAATTTCAAGCAAATGCTCGATTAAACCAGGCGCATTTCCTACAAGCGTGTCTTGATCTTCTTGACGGATTTCCACACAGTCATCGGCTACTAGACGATGTCCCCTCTTAACAAGCTCTAGAGCTGTTTCACTTTTACCAACGCCGCTTTTCCCCATGATTAATACACCAATTCCGTATATATCAACTAATACGCCGTGCATGGCAGTAGTAGGTGCTAGCCGGCTTTCAAGAAAATTCGTTAAATGGCTGGAAAGTCGCGTTGTTTTAAAGCTTGAACGCAGCACAGGAACTGATTCACGCTCTGAAGCTTCGATAAGTTCTTTCGGTACATCCATTTCGCGCGAAACAATGATAGCCGGCGTGATATCTGTACACATCTTTTCCATTCGAACTTTTTTTTGTTCATCATCTAATTGTTTAAAAAATGATAGTTCTGTTTTACCTAACAGCTGGATACGTTCTGCTGGGTAATATGTAAAATAACCTGCCATTTCAATACCTGGACGTGAAATATCACTTGTTGAAATAGGGCGGTCGATTCCTTCTTCTCCGCTAATAAGCTCTAATTTAAATTTCTCAATGATGTCTTTTGTACGTACTTTAACCACCGTGCATCCTCCTTTTATGAACAGTCATATATCTGTTCATGTCTACAGTATATCCAACTCTCGCTTTTATGTCGCGTTTGGTTCTACTAGCCATTTTATTTTATCATTAATACAGAAAGAAAAGAAAAAAAAGATGGCATAGGCTGCATCGCCTTACCATCTTTTTTAGAAAATTAAATATTGCAAGAAAGTTATCTTCTATTTTGAAGCGGTTCAACAATCACTCGTTGAATAAGCGCATTTAAAAGCGACATAATTACTGAGGCTAAAAGTGCTGTACCAAACCCGTCAATATTAAAAGAATCTCCCATAACACTTTGTGTAATCATCAGCGTAATGGCATTAATGACGAATAAAAACAGCCCAAGCGTAAGAAATGTCACCGGCAGGGTAAGTAAAATTAAAATTGGCTTAACAAACACGTTCAAAATAGATAGAATCAAGCTGGCGATAATAGCTGCACTGACTGATTCCAAGTGGAAAGTGTCGATATAACCTGCAATTACGATTAATACGAGGGCATTGATTAAAATACTAATGATTCCACGCAATAACATCTTTAGAAATCTCCTTCTTCATTTGGAACTAAAAACACAAAAATCATATATAAAATGACCGGAGTACCTACTGTAAAAAATAAACTGATGATAAACAATACGCGGAGTAGTGAAGCATCTATTCCGATATACTGAGAAATACCGCCGATAACACCCGCAAGCTTGCGATTTGTTCGCGAACGATACAACTTTCGCACGTTAATCATCTCCTTTGTTTTTTTTACTAAAACAAGCGTTTTCTATTTTATAACAATTGAGCCCGTTTTGGATTCAGCTAACAATTTATAGCCTTTCGGCGAAGCGACATTTGCTTTGAAACGAAGTTGTTTTATCACCGTTTCTTTTTTCTCATCTACTATTTCCATCTCAGGAAGTGTACACGTAAAATTCCCAAAGTTAGATTTCAAATCTCCATCAACGGAGAGGTGAGGCGGCGTATAGAGCGTAATGCTTCCTGTAGTCGTTTTGAAAAATGCTTTTTCAATGCGCTCTCCTTTTAAATACGTATCAATATCTCCGTTAAATGTCTGAACATCAATCTTTTTTGTATCTCCATCAAATTTAACCGTTCCATTGATTGTTTCAAGCTCACATTTCGAAGCGAGTATTCGAGAAAGTTCCATATGCCCGTTTGATGTCTCCATTTCAAGAGAATGGCTGTTCACATCGTAAAAGCGGATGGTACCATTAGCTGTTTTGGCTTTCAGGTCTCGTACGCTTAGTCTTTCCCCATCGATTGAACCATTAAACATACGGAGCTTGACGCGTTCGTATTCCATTTCTGGAATATAAATAATCGCTTTCACCTTCATTTGCTTTTGCTGAATTGCAAAGCGCAATTTGCCATTTTCGATGGAAAATGCCGTATGCTGCAAGAAAGTGCGGCGCGCTTCATCCGAATTCTCTACTTTGTAGATAGCAGCTTCACACTCTATTCGTACTTCTGTACTTCCCCAAGGTCGGAGTTGAACGCTTCCATTTGCTAAATCTACGTCAATCTCTTGAATATATGCTTCTGATTGTTGAAAGATGTGCTGAACGTCAATCGAAGGACCAAAGTTAAAATCTAAATCTCCTTCTTTTACTTTTTTTACTGTTTGATCTACAAATGTAAATAATTTTTCCTTTAAAGAGCTTTGAGATGACTTAGAAGCGTACGTTTTTTTCTGTTTTCCTCCTACATAAGGGGATAGCTCAGCTTTATCAGGCGTAGCATAGGAAGAATCATTAGCTGAGTCTTTTTCCAGTGAATTTAGCAAAGTTAAAGCCTCATCTACGCTAAGTTTCCCTTCTTCTACCATCTGTAAAATTTGTTTGCGCTTTTCACTCATACGTTCCATCTCCTCTTTACGTTTTAGTCATTTAACTTTTATCTGCTTAATATTTGTATCCCTTTTACAATATTCCATACAAACACAACAACATTAACTAAAGAAACAACAACTAAAGCTACAATTAAAAGAATAAATACCGTTCCACTAGAGCCAGTAAGAGCAGGAAGCAAGAAAAATAAGAACAAGATCGCTGTAGCGATAGGTAATAAATGTGACAAAAATGCAGTTTTTGCATGTTTCTTTACTTCTATGTTATGAACAACAAAATAAATAATAATAGGTAATAAAAATGGTGCAAAGAAAACGCTAAAATAATTTAAGGAAGATAGTATGCGATTTCCTTCCATAATAATCAGCTCCTTATATCATGTATTACGTTTTAATGAGTTAAAAAGTTTCATTCTTTATAAAAAAGACACCAATGCTGGTGTCTTTTAACGAGTTAATGCCTCTGCTTTTTCAACTTTTTTCTCCATACGCTTACGGTCACGTTCTAAAATTGGCTTCAAATAATGACCCGTATAGGATTCTTTTACTTTTGCCACTTCTTCTGGCGTACCCGTAGCCACAATTTGTCCGCCTTTATCTCCACCTTCAGGCCCTAAATCAAGAAGGTAATCAGCAGCTTTGATAACGTCTAAATTATGTTCGATCACTAGAACCGTATCTCCATTTTCAACTAAACGCTGGAGCACTTTTAATAATCGTGCAATATCATCGACATGAAGACCGGTAGTCGGTTCGTCTAAAATGTACAGCGTTCTTCCTGTTGAGCGGCGGTGAAGCTCTGAAGCTAACTTTACACGCTGTGCCTCTCCACCGGATAAAGTAGTAGCCGGCTGTCCAAGCGTGATATAGCCAAGTCCTACATCGTAAATTGTCTGCAGCTTCCGCTTAATCTTTGGAATGTTTTCAAAGAAGTGAAGCGCATCTTCAACTGTCATATCCAACACATCTGAAATGTTTTGATCTTTGTATTTCACTTCTAAAGTTTCACGGTTATATCGTTTGCCGTGGCAGACTTCACAAGGGACGTATACATCTGGCAAGAAATGCATTTCAATTTTGATAATACCGTCTCCTCGACAAGCTTCACAGCGGCCGCCTTTCACGTTAAAGCTAAAACGGCCTTTTTTATATCCGCGCACCTTTGCTTCGTTTGTTTGGGCAAATACATCTCGAATGTCATCGAATACACCTGTATACGTTGCAGGGTTCGAACGAGGCGTACGGCCTATGGGAGACTGATCAATATCAATGACTTTATCTAAGTGTTCAATACCTTTGATTTCTTTATGTTCTCCTGCTTTGCTTTTTGCTTTATGCAGCTTTTGCGCCAATGATTTATGAAGGATATCATTTACGAGCGTACTCTTACCTGATCCAGATACACCTGTAACAGCCGTGAACATACCTAACGGAAGCTTTGCTTTTACGTTTTTTAAATTGTTCTCTTTTGCTCCTATAATTTCAATCATCCGATCTTTATCTATTGACCGTCTTTCCGCTGGAAGAGGAATAAACTTCTCTCCTGATAGATATTGACCCGTTAAAGAGTTTTCATCTTCCATCACTTCCTGAGGCGTGCCTTGAGAAACAACAGCCCCCCCGTGTACGCCGGCTCCTGGTCCGATATCAATTAAATAATCAGCTGCCATCATCGTATCTTCGTCATGTTCTACAACAATCAACGTATTTCCAATATCGCGCATATCTTGCATCGTGCGAATTAAGCGATCATTGTCACGCTGATGAAGACCGATAGAAGGTTCATCTAAAATATAAAGAACCCCCGTCAAACGAGAACCAATTTGAGTAGCTAAACGGATCCGCTGTGCTTCTCCTCCTGAGAGTGTTCCAGCAGAACGGTTTAATGTTAAGTAATCAAGCCCCACGTTAATGAGAAAGCTTAGACGCTCACGAATTTCACGCAGTATCATATCTGCAATCTTCATGTCTTTTTCAGATAGGCTGAGACTTTCAAAAAAATCATATGCTTCTTTTACTGAGAAGCGGGTTGTATCTCCTATATGCTTTTCGTCAATAAGCACCGCTAAGCTTTCGCGTTTTAAACGATTTCCTTTACATTTTGGACAAGCTTGCTGAGCCATGTACTTTTCCATTTGCTCACGGATATAATCTGAACTTGTTTCATGATAACGGCGCTCTACGTTCCGAAGCACGCCTTCAAATTCGATATGATTTTCTCTTACTTGGCCAAAATCATTTTCATAGCGAAAGTAAATTTTTTCTTTACCGCTGCCATATAATACTTTATCAAATAAATGTTCCGGGATATCTCGCACCGGCACGTCCATATCGATGCCGTAATGTGTACATACGGCTTCAAGCAGCTGCGGATAGTATTGAGAACTTGTTGGCTCCCAAGGTGCAATTGCGTGCTGACGAAGCGTTAAGTCATAGTTAGGAATAACTAAATCTTTATCCACTTCCAATTTCGTTCCTAACCCGTCACACGTTGGACACGCCCCGTACGGACTATTAAATGAAAACATGCGGGGCTCAAGTTCTCCAATGGAGAAACCACATTTTGGACAAGCATGATGCTCACTAAAAAGCAGTTCTTCTTCACCTATCACATCAATAATTACTTTCCCTTCTCCAAGGCGAAGAGCTGATTCCAAAGAGTCCGACAAACGAGCGGCTACACCTTCTTTTACAACAACGCGATCAATCACTACTTCAATGGAATGCTTTTTGTTTTTTTCCAGTTCAATTTCTTCTGTTATTTCACGCATTTCTCCGTCTACTCGAATGCGAACGTACCCTTCCTTTTTAATATCTTCTAACACTTTTACGTGGGTACCTTTTCGTCCAGATACCACAGGTGCCAGTACTTGAAGTTTTGTGCGTTCAGGGTACTCTAAAATTCTATCTACCATTTGCTCAATCGTTTGAGATGTAATTTCAATTCCATGATTAGGACAAATCGGCTTTCCTACACGAGCAAACAAAAGGCGCAAATAGTCATAGATTTCGGTCACAGTTCCGACGGTTGAACGAGGGTTTCGGCTCGTTGTTTTTTGATCGATTGAAATAGCAGGCGACAATCCTTCGATTGAATCTACATCGGGCTTATCCATTTGACCTAAAAACTGTCTTGCATATGCCGAAAGCGACTCGACATAACGTCTTTGTCCTTCTGCATAGATTGTATCGAAAGCCAAAGAAGATTTACCAGAACCTGATAACCCTGTTAATACCACTAATTTGTCTCGCGGGATTTCAATATCGATATTTTTCAAATTGTGGGCTCGTGCACCTTTTACCACGATTTTTTCCATCGCCATGTTTTATCACCCTTCCGCTTTTAATTCTAGAATCAAGTCACGAAGCTCAGCTGCGCGTTCAAAGTTAAGCGCTTTGGCTGCTTCTTTCATTTCTTGTTCCATTTCTTCTACGAGCTTTGCTTTTTCTTTTTTGTTGAGCTTATCAAATGCCGGTGCTTCTTCATACGTTTCTGTATCTTCTGCTACTACTGTTGCACGAATTGAGCCTCGAACTTCTTTTTGAATCGTTGTCGGTGTAATACCATGCTCTTCATTGTAAGCTTCTTGAATACTTCTACGACGCTTGGTCTCATTGATAGCAATATCCATGGAGTTTGTGATGCGATCTGCATACATAATGACATGTCCATTAGCATTTCGCGCAGCACGTCCGATGGTTTGAATAAGCGATCGTTCTGAACGCAAGAATCCTTCTTTATCCGCATCTAATATGGTTACTAACGAAACTTCCGGAATATCTAAACCTTCACGAAGTAAGTTAATTCCTACGAGCACATCATATTTTCCAAGCCGCAGCTCTCGGATAATTTCAATACGCTCGAGCGTCTTCACCTCAGAGTGAAGATATTGAACTTTAATGCCAATTTCTTTTAAGTAGTTCGTTAAATCCTCAGACATTTTCTTTGTTAACGTCGTAACGAGCACTCGTTCATTTCGCTTAATTCGGTCGTGAATTTCTCCAATTAAATCATCAATCTGTCCTTCAATTGGTCGAACTTCGATATTTGGATCCAATAATCCCGTTGGACGGATAATTTGTTCAATTACATCAGGTGCCTTCTCAAGTTCGTAAGGACCTGGTGTTGCAGAAACATGAACAATTTGGTTAATATGCTGTTCAAATTCATCAAATTTAAGCGGGCGGTTATCTAATGCGGACGGCAAGCGGAAACCATGGTCTACTAACACTTGTTTACGCGCTTGGTCTCCATTGTACATTCCTCTAACTTGAGGAATCGTAACGTGTGATTCATCCACAACAAGAAGGAAATCTTCCGGGAAGAAGTCCAGCAGTGTATAAGGTGTAGAACCAGCGGGACGAAGCGTTAAATGACGAGAGTAGTTCTCGATTCCCGAACAAAAGCCCATTTCTCTCATCATTTCTAGGTCGTAGCGCGTGCGCTGCTCCAAGCGCTGCGCTTCTAAAAGCTTTCCTGCTTCTTTTAGCTTCTCTAGCTGTTCTTCTAGTTCTTTTTCAATATTTTGAATGGCAACACGCATTTTTTCTTCTCTCGTGACAAAGTGAGATGCCGGGAAGATAGCTACATGTTCACGATCTCCAATAATTTCTCCTGTTAGAGCGTCAACTTCTCGAATGCGGTCAATTTCATCGCCGAAAAACTCAACGCGAATACAGTGTTCATCTCGAGATACAGGAAAAATCTCCACAACATCACCGCGAACGCGAAACGTTCCGCGCTTAAAGTCAATATCATTTCTTTCGTACTGTACATCCACTAGCGTACGAAGCAGCTGATTACGCTCTTTTTCCATTCCTACTCGAAGAGATACGACCATTTCTTTGTATTCTTCCGGAGAACCTAAACCATAAATACAGGACACGCTGGCAATAATAATGACATCTTTTCGTTCAAAGAGAGAAGAAGTTGCCGAGTGACGAAGTTTATCAATTTCATCATTAATGCTTGCATCTTTTTCAATAAATGTATCTGTTTGAGGTACATAGGCTTCAGGCTGATAGTAATCGTAGTAACTGACAAAGTATTCAACTGCATTATTAGGAAAAAACTCTTTAAACTCACTGTACAATTGACCAGCAAGCGTTTTGTTATGAGCCATAATTAGTGTCGGCTTATTTATTTCCTTAATAACATTAGACATGGTGAAGGTTTTTCCCGTTCCTGTAGCACCTAGCAAAACTTGATGCTGCTTACCTTCTTTAATTCCTTTCACGATCTTTTCAATTGCCTTTGGCTGATCACCTTGCGGTTGATATGGGGATACTAATTCAAACTGATCTTTCAAATGAAGGCCTCCGTTTCCATTTTCTTGTTTTATCTATTTTTATTACGATATGTAAAAACCGAAAACACGAACTGATATTCGTATTTTATCACTTTATAATCATAAATGAAACTAATGAGTATTAATCTTATATAGTGTTTGTTTGTTTTTATTTTTTACCCTGTTACTTTATTACCCACTAAATTCTTATACTACCCTTTTCGAAGGGAATACAACTCTTTAGATGAAAGCAATAAAAGAAAGTAAGCTGCATAATTGTTTGAAAGAGATAGGCTTTTGCGCCAATTTCTAAATTATGATACAGTATAAAAAATATGTACTGAGAGGGGTTTAGTATGGCAAGCGTTGATCAAGTTCTTATAAATAACTCCTTTATAACAGTTGAAGAATCAACTTCTTTAGCTAAAGTGAAATCTGAACTTTCAAACTATGACTTCGTTATAGTCACAGCAAGTACCTTTTATGTAATACAAAAAGATGAACGATACCTGTTAACAGGTCATGACGAGGCATCGTCCATAAAAAAAGTAATAGCGGATACAAATTGGCCTTCATCTTCTACTTCTACGTTAGCCAATTTACAAGCCAACACAAACTGGAACAGACCAGTCCTCATTCAAGCAGAAAACCAAGAAACCACAATAGGACTTGTAACACCTTCACAGTGGATTACACATTTGCATAGCCAAAATGAGATATTAGCTTCCTATTTTGATACATTGGCAGAAACCATTAATGATGCAGTGACAGCCGTCGATAATGAAGGAAATGTAATCTTGTGGAATACTGCTGCGGAACATACGTATAAGATTCAGAGAGATGATATTATGGGTAGAAAAATCGGAGAGCATTTCAAAGATGAATCCATCATTCTACATACGATTCTAAATGAAGGGCGCCCTGTACGCGGAACGTATCATCGTCCTAATGAACAAACTCACGTGCTCATCAATGCATCTCCTATTATAAGAAACAATCGAGTCATAGGTGGAGTCGCAACTGAACATGACATTACCAATATTGTAAGATTAAATGAAGAAATTGATGTGTCTCTTCTCATCCCAAAAGATAATCCATTTTCTTCTTTCGCGGGTATCAGTCCTGAAATTAAGCAAGCCGTTGACATTGCCAAAAAAGTGGCATCTACAGATATGCCTATTTTATTAACGGGAGAACCTGGTTCTGGGAAAGAAATGCTGGCTCAGGCTATCCACTACGGTGGATCCAAACATAAAGAACCTTTTTTATCTTTAAATTGCGCCACTATTCCATCGGGACTCTTGGAAATTGAGCTCTTTGGTCATCAAAAAGATGTCTTTTCAGAAGATCCAACTACCATTGCGGGAAAACTGGAGCAGGCTCACAACGGGACGTTATTTATTGAAGAAATTGATAAAATGCCTCTTGAAATTCAAGTTAAGTTTCTCCGTTACTTGGAAGAACGATCCTTTTATCACGTTGGAGGCACGGAAGAAATTCAAGTTCAAACCCGAATTGTAGCCTCTACCACGACGCCTTTGGAAGAGTTGCTAAAAGCCGGTGAATTCCATGAAAATCTTTACTATTTACTGACCGTCATCAACATTATTATTCCGCCGCTTCGAGACCATAAAGAAGACATCGAAGCATTAACACAGCAATTTGTACAGGAATTCAGCAAGAAGTATAAAAAGAAGGCTCCTTTCATTAGCTCTGAAGTTCTCGAAGCCTTTATGCAATACGATTGGCCAGGCAATATTCGCGAGCTGAGAAATACGATTGAACGAATGATTTTTCTAAGTGATCAGTCGTTGATTACCCTTACGCACCTTCCTGACAATCTGAAGGATGCAAGTTCTTTCACAGAAGTTCAAAAAGAAGAAGATTCTCTTCAAGAAGCTAGGCTAATAGAAGAGACTCTTCAAAAAACCTATGGAAACAAAAGTGCAGCAGCAGATCTGCTTGGCATTTCACGCGGCACCCTTTACAACAAAATCAAAGAATACGGACTAAACTAATCAAAAAATTCGACACGAAGCTAAAGATGCTTCGTGTCGAATTTTTTGATTTCCTATAGACTGAACTTATTTCTGTTTTCTCGCTGTCATCTTCCCTTGTGTAAATAATAGAAGATAATCATACCCTCCGGCTTTCGAGTCCGTTCCGGACATATTAAAACCGCCAAAAGGATGAACGCCAACTAATGCTCCTGTACATTTTTTGTTAATATATAAGTTACCGCAGTGCATGGTAGCTAACGCCCTTTGAATTCTCTCTTCGCTTTCAGAGAAAAAGGCTCCCGTCAAACCGTAATCAGTTTCATTGTAAATCTCAATGGCTTCTTCCCAGTTAGCTGCTTTTGTCAACGCAAGGACCGGTCCAAAAATCTCTTCTTGCATAATTCGTGCTTTTGAATCCACATCTTTGAATACTGTAGGTTCTATATAGTAGCCATTTCCGGGAGCTTTAGCTCCCCCGGCAATAAGCTTTCCTTCTTCTTTGCCAATTTCAATGTAGGCTAATACTTTTTCATACGCTTTTTGATCAATAACAGGTCCCATAGAAGGGTTGTCTTCAGGCAGTCCGACGGTTAATTCTTTTGTTAATGCGGCTACCTTTTGGGCAACCTCTTCATAAACAGATTCTACAATAATCGCTCGAGAGCCAGCGGAACACTTTTGGCCTTGAAATCCAAACGCAGATGCTACGATCGCTTGCGCTGCCGCGTCTAAGTCTGCCGTTTCATCTACTACAACGCCATCTTTTCCTCCCATTTCAGCTATGACGCGTTTCAGCCAAATTTGTCCAGACTGTACTTTTGAAGCACGTTCATAAATGCGACATCCTACTTCTCTTGATCCCGTAAAAGAAATAAAACGAGTTTGAGGATGTTCGACTAAATATTCTCCAACTTCTATGCCATCTCCAGGGATAAAATTCAGAACACCAGACGGAAGACCGACTTCCTCCATCAACTGAACAAATTTCGCAGCAATAACCGGTGCAGAATCAGCTGGCTTTAAAATAACTGCATTTCCAGATACAATTCCAGCTACAGTCGTTCCAGCCATGATGGCAAGGGGAAAATTAAAAGGTGAAATGACTACTCCTACGCCTAAAGGAATATACGTCATCTCTGTTGTTTCACCTTCTACCGGCGTTAAAGGCCGATGCTCATTCGTTTCACTTAAACGAATCATTTCTCGCGCATAAAATTCCATAAAGTCAATAGCTTCCGCGGTATCCGCATCAGCTTCTGCCCAGTTTTTCCCCACTTCATAAACGAGCATGGCAGAAAATTCATACTTTCTTTTTCTCATCAGATCTGCTGCTTTGAATAAATAATCAGCACGTTCAGCAGGCGAGACATTCTTCCATGATTGAAATGCTGCTGATGCTTCTTGCATTGCCTGCTCAGCATAAGCTTTAGTGCCACGGCTTACTCTGCCAATCACTTCATCTACTTTTCCCGGGTTCGTAGAGACAATCACTTCTTCTGTTGAGATTTTATCCTTTCCAATCGTGAGAGGATATGTTTGTCCCAGTTCTTTTTTCACTTTCATTAACGCCGCTTGCATCGCTTGTTTATTCTCTTCTAACGAAAAATCAGTAAACGGTTCATTTTTAAAAACTGAGATTTTTGTACTTACTGTCATTTCAACCAGTCCCCTTTAATTAGAAATTTATTTCGCGAAGTTTTTCAGCACGAACCATACGTTGGCGGGACGCTCAGCTAGGCGTCTCATGAAATACCCAAACCAATCAATGCCGTAAGGAACATAAACCCTGACTTTATATCCTTCTTTTACTAGACGGTCCTGCAGCTCTACGCAAATTCCATAAAGCATTTGGAACTCAAATTGGTCATGTGAAATACCATTTTCTCTTACTAATCGTTTTGTGTACTGAATCATTTCTTCATCATGACTTGCTACAGCTGTATAGTGACCATTTAATAAATGCATTTTAATGATTTTTTTATAGTTTTCATCTACGTCTTTCTTTTCTGGAAATGATACTTCTGGTGATTCTTTATAAGCTCCTTTTACTAGACGTAAATTAGCTTGATATTGATGTAAGTCATTCATATCTTGTTCTGTACGATAAAGATACGCTTGAATCACAATTCCAACATTATCAAATTCTTTGCGTAATTCTTTATACATATCAAGGGAGATTTGGCAGTGCAAGTAGTCTTCCATATCAATTCGAACAAAAATATTATTCATTCTGGCCGTGTGTAGAATTCTGCGCATATTTTCCATACAAAGCTCTTTGCTAATATCCAATCCTAAAGAAGTCATCTTTAATGATAAATTTGATTGAACGCCCGATTCTGCAATGGCTTCTAGTGTCTGAATGCACATGGCAGTAGACAACCTGGCTTCCTCTTCTGTAAAAACAAATTCTCCTAAATGATCAAGTGTAACAACTTTTCCACTATTGTTAAGCTCCTTAGATGTTTGAATTGCTGATTCGGTTGAGTCTCCAGCAACAAAACGAGCTGCCCCCATCCTCAATCCATACTTTTTAGCTAATTTGTTCATTGAATGATTTTTGCCAAGCGACTGAAACATCGTTCTCATTAATACTTCCATCAATCCTAAACCTCCTTTTATTTTTTAAAATTAAAAATAAACTAAATTTTCAGATTAATAATTTTATTTTTCTATACCCTTCTCACATTTCTGTACACTTATTTAAATAAATTTATACATAAGTGTACAGAAATGTTTTATCCATAAACATATTTGTCTAATTAATTTGATTATACTCGCTCATTAAATAAACCGAAACAATATTGTTATAAGTTCTAACTCACTTTTTTACACACAAAAGCTCTCCACGTTGTGTAGAGAGCTTTTGTGTACAGTTTAATAATAAGCGATTAACTTATCATCAAACCAACAATCTTTATTTTCCAGCTGCTAGCATGCTTTTTGCATATATAAAACCGATGGCTGCTGAAAGTAAATCTATTAAAATAATAAGCGGATAATCTGCGTACCCTTTATATACAGAAACAGCTATCAACAAAAGCGTCAGCGCTGTGGCAACATATAAGTTATATGTTACTCTAGCAAACAGAAGAAGCAATATGGCGGGTAGAAAAACTGCGGCAATCGTTTTGACTTCCACAAACATTTCTCCTTTTTATCCGTCTTTTAACCAGCTTGTGAATCACGTTTTGTATAATTGTGTACAAACAAAATACCTAGTTCATGATGTTCATTGTCATACAATGCTCGCTGAGTAAAGCGAACTTCTCCATTTTCGTCAATAACTTCTAGCTTACAAAAAGCACGGTTATTAACTTGTAATGCTTCATAAAATTTATGGACTTCAGATACAGCGATTCCATTTACCTTAATAATCACTTCTCCTACTTTCAAACCCATTTTCTCTGCCGGAGAATGAGGGATGATTCCTAATACAACCAAACCTTGTGTACGCTTAGTAAATAGTGCGGGCGCTTTTTCATCGCTTCGACGCTGCTGCAAACGAATCCACTCTCTTCCTATGATCGCTAGAATAACAACAGCTACAGCGGCAAGAGGATAAAAAATAGCAGCAATCGTAATGATCGTTAATCCCACGCCTAATGCTAATACACGCTTACCAGTAAATTCAATAGATTTAAACGGCACCATACTTTGAATTCGCTGATAAAAACCGATAGCAAAAGGAACAAAAAACAGGCTAAATGATGTTCCATCAATAGATAACACAGGCCACCATGGAAACACAGACGTAATGGCGCTGCCTGGAATTAAGACAAAAAGCGGGACAACCCATAATTTTTGAGAGTAATGAGCTCCAATTTCCTGCCCTCTTTTACTTTTCACAATGGCTGGAGACGTACCTTTTGCTCCAAATTTCCAAATTAAATATCCTTCTGCTAATACAAGCAGAGACATTAAAATAGTCAGAGAAGGTAAATCTGCGTTATGAGCTTGCACAGACCACGTTTGAATAAATCCTTCACCGAAACCAGATGCCGGAATAAGCAAGGTTGCAAGCACAGCCAGTCCTACGGTGTAAGAAGGAGAAAGCCATTTAAACGTCCACGGACCGCTTATGATAAAAGTTAAAACAGCTACAAGTACAATCATTCCTATAGATACACAGACACCTAGCAACACGGTAACAACGGATAAAATCAACCCAATAATGATACCTGGAAAAAATAAATATTTTGCTTCTAAAATAAAATCAAACACGCGAACATGAAAATTCTGACGCTCTCTCTTGACGCGAGAAAGACCTACAAAAAACGAGACGAGCAGAAATAGATAAGTTAACGGATGTAAAAACAAACGCCCGATACCTTTTAAGAGCTCTAATGCAAAATCCATTTTTTCACCACCTGTATTTTTCACATTTTTATTACAACATTTACGATTGATTGTTATGTATCATAGGCTTCTTTATTTTATCAAAATGCATCACTAACCGACAATGTTGTTTTTACTAAAAAAGTTCCGTGCTTTGGAAAAGCACGGAACTTTTTCTACTTCTTATTGACTAGCTAGCTTTAAAGCCGTTTGAAGCTGACGATCTTCATCTTTTGATTTAATTTTTTCTAGAAGTTTTGTTTGTAAAAGCGCTGCTGTATCTTCATCGATTTCACCAGTAGCTTTTTGCTTATTGGCTTTTTGGAATGCAGTTACAGCTGTTTCTGTCTCTTTACTAAAATATCCGTCTGTACGTCCAGGTTCAAAGCCAAGGCCTTTTAGCATCACTTGAGCATTCTTCACTTGGTCACCTGTCATATCACGTGTTAATGGCTTTTTATCAACTTGAATTGGATTTGCATAATAATAATCCGGCTGCTTGACTTCTACCGTTGGTTTTATACCTTTTTCGTTAATCCAGTTTCCATCAGGCGTTAGCCATTTATAGAACGTTAATTTTAAATTACTGCCGTCTTCCATCGGAACAGCTTGTTGAACGGTTCCTTTTCCATAGGATTTTTCACCGACTAGCTTGTATCCTCCTGCTTCTTTTAATGCCCCGGCAAGAATTTCAGAAGCGGATGCACTCCCTCCATCAATCAAGGCCACAATTGGATAATCCTTTTGCTTTTTCATTGAAGAAACCACTTTTTGACGTTCACCGTTACGATCTTCAATCTGAATATATGGCTTTTTATTCGTTACTAATTTATCAAGCATTTTTTCAACGCTCGTTAAATAGCCACCAGGATTTCCCCGAACGTCTAGAACTAAGCCATCAATATTTTTATTTTCAAGTTTTTTCAACTGTTTCGTAAATTCGTCTCCCGTTGATTCAGAGAATGACGTAATTTCCATGTATCCAATTTTTTTATTGTTTACATTTTTAACAGAAGAATAGACGGTTTCAATTGGAATCTCATCTCTTACAACTTTTACTTTCATCGTTTCTTTCACGCCCGGTCGTTGAACATCTAATGTCACGGTAGAGCCTTTTTTACCGCGAATTTTTAATACTGCTTCATTCAATTCCAGACCCGCGATACTTTTACCATCGATCTTTAAAATCTGATCATTTGGTTTTAATCCTGCTTTTTCCGCAGGAGATTGTTTAAACGGAGCTACAATTGTTACTTTTCCATCTACCATGCTTACTTCAGCGCCAATTCCCTCAAACGATGAATCAAGAGACTGCGTGAATTGCTGTGCCGTTTTCTTATCCATGTAAGATGAGTGAGGGTCTCCTAAGGTTTGTACCATCCCTTGGATTGCGCCATCTAATAATTTTTTGTCATCTACATCTTTGTAATATTTTGAAGATATCAGTTCATAAGCTTGCTTGATTTTGTCTAGCTCTTCCTTTTCCACTTTACTATCATTTGAAGAAGTTGTAAGGGGGGTACTGACCGTTCCAGCATTTGCATACTGAATGCCAAAATATGTACCTGCTGCTCCAACAACTAAGGAGAGTGCCATTAATAGTGCAACGATTTTCCGATTCAAGTTCTTTCATCCTCCTCAACCTTAAGCCATCTCTTCTTATTATAATAGATACAACCAAAACTATGTAATAAAAAGGATGCATGTGTTATTTGTAGCAAAAGGCACCACACAAATCAAGTGCGATGCCTTTTTGTTAAACTATATGTTGAGCTTGTACCACGTATGCTAGGAACTTAAAATTTAATATAACTTTCAGGGTTTACAGCGGAACTTTTACCTTTCCAATCGCCTTTATGCAATTCAAAATGCAGGTGAGCACCAAACGAACGTCCTGTGTTCCCTATATAACCTAATTGTTGACCTTTATTGATAGATTGACCGCTTGAGACGCTGTAGCTCTCTAAATGAGCATAAACTGTAACCCACGTCTGACCTTCTACATTGTGACGAATAAATACGGCATTACCAAAAGAAGAAGAATGATATGCTCTAATTACCTTTCCGCTTGCTGCGGCTACAACTGGCACACTTTCTCCTCGCTTTCCAATATCAATACCGTAGTGTCCTCTTCCAAACGTTTCTCGATACCCAAAATGAGATGTTACCGGGCCCTTTGCCGGCCTCATAAACGACCCGCTTGTAACAGGGGGTGCCTCCTCTGTTGCCCCGGCTTTTTCAATTTCTTGCTGTTGAGCTTGTGCTGCATTTTTTTGATCAGCTAAAATAGAAGCTTGCTCTTCTAATCCAACGGCTTCTTCATTAAATTCTTTTTCCTGATCTTTGAGCGTTTGCATGAGCTGATTCTTTTCATCCACTTGTCTTTGCAGCTGCGCACGAAGATTTTTAAGTTCTTCAAGCGCTTGACTTACTTCCGTTAGCTTGTTTTGAACTTTTGTTTCTTTCTCTTCTTTTGCCTTTTTATCGGCTTCATGCTGCATTAACAAATCACGGTCAGCCCCTACAATTGTCGAAACCGCGCTCACTCTGCTAATAAAGTCTCCGAAGCTTTCAGAGCCTAGCAGTACATCTATGTAATCCACAGACCCGCCATTTTCTTGTAAAGCACGAGCACGCTTTTTTAATAGCTCATTTCGTTTTTCAATTCTTTTTTTTACAACGTCAATTTCATTTTTCAGCTTTTCGATGTCTTGCTTTGCTTTTTCTACTTCAGCTTCACGGCTGCGGATGTCTGCATTTGTCTGTCCGACTTCTGAATCCAAACGCGCAATCTCAGCTTCTTCGTTTTTTTGCTGTTCTTGAACTTCTTTTAATTTCTCTTTATTTTGATTAATATTTTGGTTCACATCGTTACTTTTTTTCTCTAAATCACTGAGTTTAGTAGTGCTGGCACTTTCTGCATAAGCAACTTTTTCATTACCTATCCAAGCTGTACCTAGTCCAACTAAAACTGCTGCTGTCATTACTAATGTCTTACGTGTCATTTGTTTCTCCCCATTTGCACATATTTCCCCGTATAAACGGGCATTAGCAAGACCCCCATTAGCACTTTTTTCTATTTTTATGTGTAATTACACAACAACCTCACATTTGATAAACATCAAATGTGAGGTTGTTGTAATCTATTATGTTAAAAATCTATTCTTATTTTCGTAAGAATTTACGGATGGATAATGTACTTCCCCACATCCCAATTAGACCACCGATTACAAGTAGTAATAGCGACACTTGAAGCACGAATGGAAAGGCAGGTAAAAGTTCAAAGAATCCATCGAACTTAGGCTGAACTTCATTATATAAAACGCTGTACACACCGATAATAACAGCAATTGGCACAATAGAACCAAGCACTCCTAAAAACAGACCTTCAATAAAGAACGGCCAGCGAATAAAGGAGTTTGTGGCTCCAACTAAGCGCATAATTTCAATCTCTTCACGGCGAGCTACAATCGTAATTTTAATTGTATTTGAAATGAGGAACATCGCTGTAAATAGAAGCCCTAAAATCAGTACTACTCCGATATTACGAGCTACTTTCAGCACTTTAAATAACTTTTCAACTTGATCTTGTCCGTATTGAACTTTTGCTGCATACGGATATTTCTCAATTTGTTTAGCTACTTTTGCGACATCAGTCGGCTCTTTTGTTTTAACAACAAACACATCATTTAATGGGTTTTGCTGTTCAAACGGTTCAAAAGCTTGTCCTTCATCACCCATACTATTAATTAAATCTTTTAACTCTTTATCTTTAGAAGAAAACGTCACCGTATCAACTTGCTTAATTGCATCTAGCTTTTCTTTCATTGCTTTTCGATCATCCGCTGTCGCTGCAGCATCAACGTGAACGCGAATTTCCACATCATTTTCAATTAATTTAGCAATGTGGTTTAAATTCATCATCAACATAAAAAATACGCCTACAAGCAAGAGCGTCACGGTAACCGCACTTGCAGATGCGAATGTCATCCAGCCGTTTCTTCCTAAACTTTTAGATCCTTCACGTAAGTGGCGACCGAATGTCCTAGCCTTCATATCCGTATTCACCTCTTACTTCATCACGCACAACATTTCCATTTTCAATCGCAATTACACGCTTTCGAATTGTATTTACAATTTCACGGTTATGCGTTGCCATTAAAATAGTCGTACCGCGTTTATTAATCTCCTCAAAAATATCCATGATTTCCCATGAAGTCTCCGGATCAAGGTTCCCTGTCGGTTCATCGGCGATGACAACCTTCGGACTATTCACAATTGAACGCGCAATAGACACACGCTGCTGCTCTCCTCCAGATAATTCATCAGGGAAAGAATCCATTTTACCCTTTAACTTAACAAGTTCTAGCACCTCTAGCACTCGCTTTTTAATTTCTTCGGGACTTTGCTCAATTACTTCTAGTGCAAAAGCAATGTTTTCATAGACCGTTAATTTTGGAAGCAGCTTGAAATCTTGAAAGACTACACCAATATGACGTCTAAAGATAGGAACTCTGCTATCTTTTATTTTTGCTACATTTGCACCGTTTACAATGATATTTCCTGAAGAAGGCTTTTCTTCACGATACATCATTTTAATAAAAGTGGATTTTCCTGCTCCACTTGGTCCTACGATATAAGCAAACTCACCTTGATTAATCTTGATGCTAATGCCATTGATTGCTTTTACACCGTTCGGATACGTTTTATATACATTTTGCATTTCAATCATAAGTAATCACCTAATCAAGTGTGTTATTTTAATACTATGTAAAACTTGTCAAAATACGACAAAACTCTACAATCCAAACCAAAAATTCGACTCTTCTCACGCGCTTTCTCATTATAACATCACTCTTCGTGAAAATAAGCCCCAAAAATATTACATTTTTATTTCAAATATGACATAAGTAGGATATTTTTAGCAAGGTATGAGAATTTATCCTTATTTTTAATTCTGTTGTTTTTTGCTGTTCATTTTTTACGAATATCGTTAGACAAAGCACATTCATGTCTACTTTTTTTACAAACAAGGTATGATAAATAAGAAAAACGATGAGGAGGGATAACATGATCACCATTTATGGAAGTTCACGAGAAAACGGAAATACGGAGGAATTAGCTAAAGCAGTCTTAAAAGATATCAATACGGAAGAAGTTTACTTGCGCCGGCATACCATTAACCACATTACTGATATGCGTCACGATGAACTTGGGTTTACCAATCAACAAGATGATTATTATGATATAGCGAAAAAGATGGCAGTGCACGACACTATTTTATTTGTTACGCCTCTTTACTGGTACGGTATGAGCGGATTAATGAAGAACTTTGTGGATCGTTGGTCTGAAAGTCTTAGAGATTCGACAATCAACTTTAAAGAACAAATGAAAAATAAGCGCGTGTATGTATTAGTAGTAGGGGGCACAGGCGCATCTGTAAAAGCTCTTCCTCTTATTATGCAATTTCAATACATTGTCGATTTTATTGGCTCTTCCTTTAGCGGATACATCATTGGAGAAGCCAATGCACCTGGAGACATAGCAAAAGATGTCAAAGCTCAACAGCAAGCCATTGTCTTAAACCAAGAATTAAAGCAGCTTTAACACAAAAATAAGACGGATATCCGTCTTATTTTTTCTTTGCCAGCCAAGCAGCAACTTTTTTGGCATCTTCTTCATTGATTAGTCCCTTTGGCATGCCGCCTTGACCATTGTTAATAATGTTTTCAATTTCAGCTTCTGAGTGCTTGCTGCCTACATGCTGCAAGCTCGGCCCATTTGCTCCTCCTAAATCTACTCCGTGACAGCCTGTACAGTTTTTCTTCACAATGTCTTCTGCACTCGCTGAAGATTCACCAGCAGATTCATTTTTAGAGCTTCCTCCGCCGCACGCAGACAAAACAAGCGCTAGACCGATTGTTAACGTCAGTAATACTTTTTTCAAGCCTTCTCCCCCTTACTGTAGAGTTTTCACTCTATTATAACCTACTCCAGAATGTTTAAAACACTCTGTTTACAAGGACTTTGTTTCAATTCCATGAATTTTCTCATCACACTTATGTATACGATTAAGCAATTGATTCGTTTCCTAAACGTTTTTTGTATACTACGCGCGAAATTGTCACACTGAGCTCATATAAAAGAAGCAGCGGGACAATGACTAAAATATCCGAAATAAAATCAGGAGGAGTAATAAGTACGGATATCACAATTAAAGCAAAATATGATAGCTTCCTTGCTCTAGCTAACCTTAATGGATTTAGAACCCCTAGACGCGTTAAGAACAAGACAACTAAAGGCATTTCAAATAAAAAACCAAATGGTAAACAAAGATTAAGCATAAAACGAAAATAATGCTCCGCCGTAAACATCAGTGAAAACTGATCATTCGACAAGCCCGTTAAAAATGCTAAAACCATTGGAAATAAAACAAAATAACCGAATCCCAACCCGCTTACAAACAAAAGAAAAAAGAATGGAATGAAGGTAAGTAGAACCTTATATTCTTCCTTTTTTAACCCAGGTGAAACAAACCGAAATACTTGATAAGCAGCTACTGGAAGTGTAAAAGCAAGCGCAAAAACAAATGCAATCACCATATAAATCCATACGATTTCACTTGGTCCAAGTACCGCAAGCTTGCCGTCCAAATCTTTCACTAGCCACTGATAAATATCTTGTACAAATACAAAACTGACAATAAGTAAAACTACAAATGCACAAAGTGTTTTAATGATACGAACACGCAATTCTTCAAGGTGCTCCATCAAGCTCATTTCTCCCATTGTATTTCTCTCCTTTCTGACAAGTAGAAATAGACGAGTTTCCTCGTCTATTTCCTTACTTACAATGTAGATTCATTCTCTTTTTGTTCAGAAACGGTTGCGGTTTGCTTTTCTTTCACACTTTCATCATCTGATACGAGCCCTTTTGCTGCTCCTTTAAATTCAGTTAATGTTCGTCCAAACGCTCGTCCAACTTCCGGCAGCTTAGACGGTCCAAAAATTATTAAGGCAATGACTAAAATAATAACCAAACCAGGGATTCCAATATTAGAAAACATACTTGACCTCCTTTTCCTTACTCAGTTTACTGCTGGACTTTTTCTTTCTTTTTCAACTCTTGTTTTTCATGTGCTTTCCCGTGTGCCCGCATACGATCTTCCTCTACTTCCTTAGAAATCTTTAGTCCACGCGGCACGTTATTTACTTCAACTTCCGTCATACCTTTTCCATCTTTTTTATATTGAAAGGAAGCTCGAGTTGAAATTTCTGCACCAGGTTCTGTTACAAAAGGCATAACGCGATAATCAGCTTGCCATATATCAGGAGTTACCGTACACCTTACATATCCTCTGTAATCATTAAAAAATGTGAGGTGGGGATTTTGACTTAAAATTTTATCCGTGTCTGCTCTTTTATCTGCTCCGTTCCCTCCGGAAGTGATGGAGGTGCCGACGAACTCTGCACCAATAATTCTAGAATTAAGATTGGCAAAATCCGTGTGTAAATTAGAAGCCCAGTTAGCGTGTACATCTCCAGTTAGTACAATGACGTTGTCCAACTTTTTCTTTTCAATAAAATCAATGACGCGCTGACGATTCGCCGTATACCCATCCCATGCATCCATGCTGTATGTAGGCTTAGCCACCGTTCCAAATTTTCTTGGCGCAAAGAAAATTTGTTGAGCCAGTACGTTCCAGTGACACGCTGACTTTTCAAGATTAGTAAACAGCCATTTTTCTTGTTCACTCCCCAATAGCGTACGTTTGGGATCAAGTGATTCTGGCGTTTGCGGCTTTGTTCCGTCTCCGTTTGCTTGATCGTCTCTGTATTGACGTGTATCCAACACTTGAAAAGAAGCTAATTTTCCATATGAAAAGTCACGATATAATCTCATATCCGCTCCGTGAGGCAAGGATGTTTGACGCAAAGGCATGTGTTCGTAATAAGCTTGATAAGCTGCAGCACGGCGTTGAATAAATGCTTCTACTGATTGGCCTTTTTCAGGAATTACATTTGCATAATTGTTTTCTACTTCATGATCATCCCACGTCACAATCCATGGAAAAGCAGCGTGAGCAGACTTCAAATTGGCATCTGACCTGTACTGAGCATGCCTGTTTCGATAGTCTTGCAGCGTTTGAATTTCTGCGCTGCTGTGAGTACGAACATTTCCGCTTGCAGCCACGTACTCGTTTGGTCCATATTCATAGATGTAATCACCCAAATGAACAACAAAATCTAATTGTTCTTTAACCATATGCTCATAGGCTGTAAAGTACCCATGTTCATATTGCTGACACGAAGCGAATGCAAACGTCATGCTGGCTACCTCTGCATTTGCTGAAGGAAGTGTTTTTGTTTTTCCGACCGGGCTTAACTCATGGCCGCTTTTAAATCGATAATAATAAATATGACTTGGCTTTAATCCTTTTACATCAACGTGAACCGAATGAGCAAGTTCAGGTCTAGCCACTTCTGTTCCTCGTTTGACAATTCGATGAAAGTCTTCATCTTCACTAAGCTCCCATTTTACTGGAATAGGTTGATTAGGCATTCCCCCGCCACTCAATGGGTCTGGTGCTAATCTTGTCCAAAGGACAATACTATCTGCTAAAGGATCTCCTGATGCGACGCCTAGAGTGAACGGATAACTTGAAAATTTAGGCGCTGCAGCTGAAACTTCTACTGCATTTAAACCAATAGACTGAGCAATTGTTAAGCCAAGTGATACTCCCGCTACTTTTCCAGCTCCTTGTAAAAAACGCCGTCTGTCAAACCCTTTACTCGAAGAAAAACTATTCTGTTTCACTTGCTCTATTAATTCGTTTAACGATTTATTTTCCATTGCACATGCCCCTTCCTCATGATTTAGCTCAAATTATAAACACTGTTTGTAAAAGGGGTATAAAGGATTGTAAAGAAGCACTTACCGCAGAACAGGTATTTTTAACCATTTTATTTCATTGACAAAATAAGAGAACTGACGACAGTAACCTTTAAATTTCTGCATTTTCTTAATTTTCTTTTTAACAATAGTTCTTTACGCTCGTTTTTCTTCATCCAAATTTTACAAAGTCCCAACAACTAAAAAAAGGCAGCATACCTAGGTATGCTGCCTTTTGATTAAATATGAGAACGTAAATACGCATCGATAAACGGATCTAAATCTCCATCCATTACGCTTTGCGTGTTTCCGACTTCCGTATTTGTGCGGTGATCTTTTACTAATGAATACGGATGGAATACGTAAGAACGTATTTGACTTCCCCACCCAATATCTTTTTGTTCTCCGCGAATTTCAGCTAGCTGTTCTTGCTGCTTTTCGATTTCTAATTGATACAGCTTAGATTTTAACATCTTCATTGCTTGCTCACGGTTTTTAATTTGTGAACGTTCCGTCTGACAAGATACGACTACATTAGTTGGAAGGTGAGTAATACGAACAGCTGAATCTGTTGTATTGATATGCTGACCTCCGGCACCGCTTGCACGATACGTATCAACCTTCAAATCTTCCGTACGAATATCAATTGAAATTTCATCGTTAAATTCCGGCATTATGTCGCACGATACGAATGACGTATGACGACGGCCTGATGAATCAAACGGAGAAATACGAACGAGACGATGAACGCCTTTTTCAGCTTTTAAATACCCGTACGCATTATGACCTTTAATTAAAAGCGTTACACTTTTAATACCAGCTTCATCTCCAGGTAAGTAATCAAGCGTTTCTACTTTGAAACCTTTTTTCTCTGCCCAACGCGTATACATACGTAGTAACATTGAACCCCAATCCTGTGATTCTGTTCCACCAGCACCTGGGTGCAGTTCTAAAATGGCATTATTTTTATCATACGGCTCGCTTAAAAGCAGCTGTAATTCAAAGTCATTCATGCCTGATATAAGCTCTTTTAATTCACTAACTAGTTCTTCTGCTAAATCTTCATCGTATTCTTCTTTTACAAGTTCATGAGACACTTGTAAATTTTCATATGTTTCATCCAAGTGGTTAAATTGATTTACTGCATCTTTCAAACCATTGGCTTCATTAATAACAGTCTGAGCTGCCTGCTGGTCATTCCAAAAATTTGGATCAGCCATAGTCTCATCTAATTCATCGATACGAGCTTGTTTTGTATCGAGGTCAAAGAGACCCCCTAAAGTCCGCTAATCGCTTAGCTGTTTTGTCAAGTTCTTGCTTAATTTCTACTAAATCCATGAGTTGAACACCTCTATTTTATTTTTGACGCACAGGAAGGAAATGAGAAGACTCATTTCCTTCCTGTACTAATTCATTCTATACTAATTGACTCTTACTTTATGATTCTTTACCGCAGCAGTTTTTATACTTTTTGCCACTTCCGCAGATACAAGGATCATTTCGGCCAACTTCTATTGCATTTACTTTTGGCTTCTTCTTAGCCGGCGCGTCTCCTTCTTTTGGATGAACAGCCGCCTGACCTTGCGCTACCTCTTGACGCTCAAGGTTGTTGTTAATTTCTGCTTTCATGATATACTTCGTCACTTCTTCTTCAATGGTTGCAATCATATTTTCAAACATCGCAAAACCTTCCATTTGGTATTCGCGAAGAGGATCTGTTTGGCCGTACGCACGAAGGTGGATACCTTGGCGAAGCTGATCCATCGTATCAATATGATCCATCCATTTAGAATCAACTGCTCTAAGAACAACAACTTTTTCAAATTCACGCATTTGTTCTTCAGGGAGCTGCTCTTCTTTTTCATTATAACGAGCTTTTGCATGATCTACCAGCAGTTCTACCATTTCTTCAGGCTCTTTACGGCGAAGATCTTCTTCTGTGACTTCACCTTCCTCAAGAACATTAGCATTTACGTAATCAATAATCGCTTGTAAATTCCATTCCTCTTCTAATTCTTCACGCGGCGTGTTTACTTCAACCACACGCTGTAGAGTTGATTCAATCATACGTTCTACAATCGCACGCAGGTTGTCTGAATCAAGCACTTCAAAGCGCTGTTTGTAAATAACTTCACGCTGTTGACGAAGCACGTCATCATATTGAAGCAATTGTTTACGCGCATCGAAGTTATTACCTTCAACGCGTTTTTGAGCGGATTCAACAGCTCTTGTTACAATTTTACTTTGAATTGGCTGTGAGTCATCCATACCAAGGCGATCCATCATTGCCATCATATTATCTGAACCAAATCGGCGCATTAATTCATCTTCCATGGATAGATAGAATTGAGATACCCCTGGATCACCTTGACGTCCAGCACGTCCGCGAAGCTGATTATCAATACGGCGTGATTCATGACGCTCTGTACCAATTACAGCAAGACCGCCAGCTTCAACGACACCTTCACCTAGTTTGATATCCGTACCACGACCAGCCATATTCGTTGCGATTGTTACCGCACCTTTGTGACCCGCATTTTCAATAATATCCGCTTCACGCTCATGCTGTTTTGCATTTAACACGTGATGACGAATGCCTTTTTTCTTTAATAAAGCTGATAAAACTTCAGATGTTTCGATCGCAACTGTACCAACAAGAACAGGCTGCCCTTTTGCGTGGCGCTCGGCAATATCTTCTACTACCGCATTAAACTTGCCTTCCATTGACTTATAAATTAAATCCGCTTTATCATCACGTGAAATTGGCTTGTTTGTCGGAATAACAACAACGTGCATGTTGTAGATATTACGGAATTCTTCTTCTTCCGTTTTAGCTGTACCCGTCATACCTGATAATTTTTCATACATACGGAAGTAGTTTTGGAATGTAATTGTAGCTAACGTCATGCTTTCGTTTTGAATCTCAACGTTCTCTTTAGCTTCGATAGCTTGATGCAAGCCGTCGCTAAAACGTCTTCCTTTCATTAAACGACCAGTAAATTGGTCAACGATTACGACTTGATCTTCATCAATTACATAATCCACATCATTTTGCATCGTTACATGTGCTTTAAGCGCTTGGTTGATGTGATGGTTTAGCGCTACGTGTGAAATATCAAATAAGTTTTCAATGCCAAATGCGCGCTCGGCTTTTGACATACCTTCTTCGGTTAGCTGAACGCTTTTTGTTTTGATATCAAAAGTAAAATCGGTTTCTTTATCAAGCGTGCGAACGAATGCATTAGCTTGAATATAAAGAGCAGTCGATTTCTGTGCGCTGCCGGATATAATAAGCGGCGTACGTGCTTCATCAATTAAGATAGAGTCAACTTCATCGATTACGGCAAAATGAAGCGGACGTTGAACCATTTGTTCTTTGTAAAGCACCATGTTATCACGTAAATAGTCAAATCCTAGTTCATTATTTGTACTATACGTAATATCGGCTGCATATGCTTCTTGCTTTTCTTCACGCGTTAAATGGTTTAAATTTAACCCTACTTTCAAGCCTAGGAATTCATATAAACGACCCATTTCACTAGCATCACGGCTCGCTAAGTATTCATTGACTGTTACTACATGTACACCTTTTCCTGTAATAGCGTTTAAGTACACAGGCATAGTAGCTGTCAACGTTTTACCTTCACCCGTTTTCATTTCCGAGATATTCCCTTCATGCAGAGAAATACCACCCATTAGCTGAACTTTGTACGGATACATGCCTAGCACACGTTTCGCTGCTTCACGTACAACCGCAAAAGCTTCATCTAATAGGTTATCGAGCGATTCGCCATTTTGGTAGCGTTGTTGAAATTCAGCTGTTTTTTCACGAAGCTGATCGTCCGTTAAAGACGCAATTTCAGGACCTAACGCATCAATTTGGTCCGCCATTTTTTCTAAACGGCCGATTTGACGTTGATTGCCGTCAAACACTTTTTTAAATAATCCAAGCATATTAAAACGCTCCTCTATTTATAATCAGTACATTTTATACTATTTTCATTCATATCTGTATCTTTCATTATAAAACATTCTGAGTAAAATTGTAACATTGCAGCTAAACAAGTAGCAACTTGTACCCTTTTTCGTCTGTCTCTTTACGAGTACTACTCTATTAACGAGTTATTTTCTATTGTGATTTCCCCTTCCTCACTCTTACAATAAAAAAGGGGAATGTAGAATGAACGTTCAATTGATTACAAAAGAACAAGCTTGGGAAGTCCGACATACCGTCATGTGGCCTGATAAAGATTTCAGTTATATTCAGCTGAAATCTTTATCAGGCATTCACTATGGACTGTTTGAAGAAGGAGAGTTAAAATCAGTTGCTTCTTTATTTATAACAGGGGATGAAGCTCAATTTCGAAAATTTGCTACTCTCAAAGAAGAACAAGGAAAAGGATATGGCAGTCGTCTACTAGAAGAGGTTTTTCTCGAAGCTAAGAACCTTGGGGTACGAAAGATCTGGTGTAACGCACGAGAAAATAAAGTCTCTTTTTATAAGGTGTTCAACATGAAAGAAACCACGCGTGTATTCACCAAATCTTCTACGCGCTATGTAGTGATGGAACTATTTTTTTAAGCAGCTAAAAAGCAGCGTGCGGAGGCACGCTGCTTTCACTTTACTGCTCTTGTTTAAGAGAGCCTATAATCTTAGTTTGGTTCAATCAATCCATATCGTCCATCTTTTCTTCGATATACAACGTTTGTAATGTTGGTCTCAGCGTTTGTAAATACAAAGAAACTATGTCCTAACATATTCATTTGCAAAATAGCCTCTTCGCTATCCATTGGTTTTAAGTTAAATCGTTTTGTACGAACTAGCTCTAATTCATCTTCTTCAGTTGCAACAGCTACGTTCGCTTCGCTTTCTAATGCTGCGAACAGATACTTCTCAGCGCCTTTTTCACGCATTTTTCGATTTACTTTTGTTTTATGTTTACGAATTTGACGCTCTAATTTATCTAGGACAAGATCGACAGCTGCGTATAAATCACTGTGTGTCTCTTCAGCTCTCAATACGAGATCATTCATTGGGATTGTGACTTCTATTTTTTGATCGTTATTGTAGACTTTTAAGTTTACATTTACGTCAGCAGTTGGTGTTTCGTCGAAATAACGCTCTAACTTACCAAGCTTTTTCTCTACGTATTCCCTAATTGCTGGAGTCACCTCAATGTTTTCACCGCGAATGTTATACATCATGTTCGAACTCCTCCTTTAATCCATTGCTATACCTCTACAATTCTACAATACCCGACACAATCCCTTCCTAAACTATTAAAATTTTTTGAAAATTTAGTGAAAATTTATGGAACCTGAGAAAAGTTTATGAAAAAACCAAAAAAATAGACCTTCTTCATAAGAAGAAGGGTTGTATTTTTTTACGCAGAATTAATTTTTTTTATCGTAAAACATCCCATCAAACGTTTTTATTTCGTAAGGGTTTACATAGCTGTTATTATGCTTTTTTTTCGCTTTTAGCAAACGGAGATCTACCATAATTTGATGCCGAATTAAGATGAGTTTTTGATCAATTTCCTTATTCATTTCGACAATTTTCTTACCCATCGATTCATTATCCCTATTTTTTGGCGGCAGTTTTTCTATGAGGTCACGTCTTTTTAATAGAAGATACTCTAACTTTTGAATACCTTCTTCTCGATTTTTGTCAGAAAATGTTTGAATAAGCCGATAAATCTCATCCGTTAGCTGATATAGGTCGTTAATCATCTTTATGCTTGACCGCCGCTTCCATGGACTTGCTGGCGGTGAAGCTGCACAACTTGCTTCCACGTATCGCGAAATTCTGTTACATATTGTTCGGCTTCATCCAAGCTTGCTGTGTCATTTTTTGTATTTGCTTCAATTAAACACTGGTTAATATAGTCATACATAGCCATCATAGACTTAGCAACTTGCACGTTTGTATCAAGAGTAATCATTAATTCTTGAATAATATTTTGTGCCTTTAACAGATTCGTATTTTTCAGCTCAATATTTTTTTCCTGTATGCCTGTTCGTGCAAGTTTGATAAATTTTAAACACCCGTTATACAGCATAAGCGTTAACTCTCCTGGAGAAGCAGTCTGAACAGCTCCTTGCTGATACGCTTGATATGGATTATTTGCTGCCATAAACGTTCACTCCTTCTTAACTAAAATATTGCGATAACTGCGCGCTTTGAGCATTTGCATTTTGAATGGCTTTTTCCATTGCTGTAAACTGCCGATAATACCGGTCCTCTACCTGTGTGAGCCTGCTTTCAAAACTAGTAATTTGGCTGTTTACGCTTTTTAAATTCCGCCCAAGCAAAAATTGTTCACTTGTCCACGTTGAACGGCCAGCGCGCTGCTCAACTTTGGATACGGTTTGAGTAATCGTATCTCGTAAACGTCGTACAATCCCTTTTTCACTTGTTGTACTTCCACTTTTCATAAATAAATCCATGACAGACTGCGGATCTTTTTCAATTGCTTCTTTTAATTTAGTTCCATCACCTTCTATGACTAGCTTGCCTCGATCGCTATAGTTTGCACTAGTTGAAATACCGATGTCGGTTAGCTGCGAAAATGCTCCGCTCACTCCTGATACAGAGGCATACCAGTTGGAACGCATTTGGTTTAGGCCGCTTGATAGAATTGAGTCTCCTTTTAACAAACCGCTTTTTGCCTTATCATCCCACTGCTCAGCTTGTTTATCCGTTAGTTTTTCTCTTTCTTCATCAGTCAAAGGCTGATAGTTTCGGTCTCTTTCTTCCGTGATCTTTCCATTAATTTTCTCAATCAGTTCATTGTATTTGGTCACGAAATCTTTAATTGTATCAAATACTTTTTGCGTATCATTGCTTACGTTAACGCGCACATCTCCTGTGAAATTGTTTTGAAGGGTATAGGTAACGCCTCCCGTTGTAAATGTATTGGACTTACGAGTTGTTTCTAGACCGTTTAGCGTAAATTTTGCATCTGTTCCTTTGGCATTACCGGCGAGCTGTAAAAAGCCCGTCAAAAATCCTCCTAAAAAAACCATGTTTGAACCATCCGCACTATCAGCAGAAGATAAATTTCCCGTATCTTTACGAGTCATGACAACTTTATTTGTTCCTTCATCGAAAAAGGCTGAAATGCCTGCTTTTGAGTTGCTGATTTGTGTAAGAACGGTATTTAATGAGGTGGAACCGTCAAACTCAAATGATGTACTGCCATCTTTATTATCACCCGTTGCTTTACCGTTGCTGTCATAAGTTGTAATAGAAAAGTTCAATACATTTTGCTGATACGAGAACGCTTCAATTGTGCTGCCGCTTGTTAATGTGGTACCAAATGTCATTTCACCTGTGTCTGCGTTAATAAATACTTCATTAGGATCAACTGTTCCTGCCTCAGTTCCTATTCTCACGCTATAACTGTTAGTCACACCTCCGGTGGTAACAGAGATAGACTGCAGAGTATTCCCTTCAGAAAGAGACCCTTTGGCTAGTTTTACTGTACTAGTATCAGCACTTAACGCTATAGCAGCTTGATCAATTGTTTTTTTAGTCCACACTCCTGTTCCCATCGAATTCCGTTGAGACCACAAGCTTTTCGTCGGATCAATACTAGAAGCAATACTGTTAGCGCTAATACTCTGCGCAGCAGTCGCCATTGTCACGTTTGAAAGAGTATAAGAAGCACTTGCTGCTGAGGAAGTAGCTGCTGCTTTTACTTTCGTTTCATCTGCTGAAGATACCGTTTTAGACGAATAAGAAGACTGCAAGGTCATATTAAAAGCGAGATTATTAAAGTCTGATAGAAGCAAGTTCATTGAGCGATAATCATCTCGCTGCCACTCTAACGTTTGCTTTTGTTTTTTCATTTTATCGATAGGCATTCGTTCAGCCTTCATTAAATCACTAACGATTTGATCAATATCCATTCCGCTTGCTAACCCACTTACTCTTACCACTTAGCATCACCACCGTTTTTTATTCATCTATTCATCAACTGTTAGCCATAAAATATGAGTACATTTTTTCGAATCTTCTTATTCGTTCATAGGTTCAACACTTCTTTATTTTGTATCGGTAAAACAAACATTTTTTTCATAGGTCAAATGGTGCAAGATAGAAAAAGCTCACTTATTTTTCTATAATAAGTGAGCTTTTTATTATTGGCCAAACAAGTTCAGTTTCTGGGATAAATCTCTTTGAATATCCTTAGGAATAAAGTACGGTGCTAGATTTATAATATCTCGTAACGAATCAATGGTTACAGAGGCAGATAAATTTATATATTCATCCGTTGTATCTGCTTGCTCAAACGAAATGGAATCTGGCAAATTATTGAGCAGAGTAATTTCATTCATTTCTTTATCGACCGTGACATCAGCAGCCTTATCAATATTTAAGCGATCCCATACAAGAGACATCGGAATCGGCATTCTTCCTAAATGCACGCTATTCACCTTTAAAACAAGCTTTCCATTTTCGGCATTTGGTGTTACGTCAACTACAAACTGTGATTCCATAAAAGATACTACATGTTTATTAATATAAAATTTTATATGTTCCGGAAGCAACTCGGCTTCTGCTCCGTCAACCGTTTCATCATTTTCGTAAAGGTAGCTACGCAAATAATCATTAACATCGCTCTCGCTTAATCGGTATCCTAAAATAGGAGAGCCTCCGTTCAGTTCTAGCGACGTCGCATGAGCGGACTTTTCTTGTGCCAGTGAAGATAATGAAGCAGTCTGATCAAGTTTTTCAATATTTCTGACTGGACTAACGAAAAAATACAACCCAACTAAAAGGATAATAAATAGAAAAATAACAGCTATAAATTTTCTCAAACACACGCACCCTCTCAAACATTCTTCTTGGAATATAATACCGATTTCTCTTTTATCATACAAGATATATAAGATAGTTGTCGAAAGCTTGTATAAAATGTACGTATATACCAGACATCCCAAACGCCGAATAAGTCTATAATGAATAAATCGAGTCTTTTTTGACTTAAAAATCGACAATTTTAGTAACTTAAAGTCGATTTTTATAGGAATTTGATAATTGGCACACTTCTTGCTTATTATAAAGGTAAGGGGAGGAATTTCTATTTATATTTTCAGAATTTACTTTATTTTCTAATAGTCTTTCGATAATTTTAAAGGAGTGAATACGATGGGAAACAAAACAGAATCACACGGAAAGTTAAAGCAACGTCACGTTTCCATGATTTCCATTGCAGGTATTATCGGAGCCGGCTTGTTTGTAGGAAGCGGATCCGTTATTAATGCAACAGGCCCAGCAGCAGTAGTTTCATATGCAGCAGCCGGACTGCTAGTCGTTCTATTGATGCGTATGCTCGGTGAAATGGCTATGGTAAACCCAGATAAAGGCTCATTCGCAACATATGCTCAGCAAGGAATTGGCGCGTGGGCAGGTTATGCTGTCGGATGGCTTTACTGGTTTTTCTGGCTAATTGTAATTGCGATTGAAGCCACTGCAGGAGGAGCAATTGTTCATGAATGGCTCCCTTCCGTACCAATTTGGCTTTTAAGCTTAATCTTAACCTTTGCATTAACTTTAACAAACTTGTTCTCTGTCAAATCATTTGGAGAATTTGAATATTGGTTTGCTATGATTAAAATTGTGGCAATCGTTGCTTTTATGGGAATCGGTTTAGCTATTATTTTCGGGTTAATCCCAGGTACATCTTCACCTGGTCTATCTAATTTAACGGGCCACGGAGGCTTTATGCCAAAAGGTACGAACTCTATCTTTTTGGGAGTTATTACCGTTATTTTCTCTTATTTCGGGGCTGAAATTGCGGCTATTGCAGCTAGTGAATCAGAAAACCCAGCAAAAGCTATCACAACTGCTATTCGCAGTGTCGTATGGCGAATTTTAATTTTCTATATTGGTTCAGTTGCTATTTTAGTAACTCTTTTACCTTGGAACTCAGCTGATTTACTAAAAAGTCCATATGTAACAATGTTAGAAATGGTCAATATTCCAGCAGCTGCACAAATTATGAATTTAGTCGTATTAGTATCCGTTTTGTCTTGCTTAAACTCTGCTTTGTATACGAACTCACGAATGATTTTATCATTAGCTCAAAAAGGACAAGCTCCTCGCGCTTTAGCAAAAGTAAGCAAATCAGGCGTGCCGGCAAGAGCTGTATGGATTAGCACAGCTGCCGCATATGTATGTGCTATCTTTAGCTTCGTTTCGCCGGATAAACTCTTTTTATTCTTAGTTAATGCATCAGGAGCCATCGCTCTTATTGTATATTTAGCTATCGCTATTTCTCACTTACGCCTGCGAAAGAAAATGATTCAAGCCAACCAGCCAATTAAAGGGATGAAAATGTGGTTGTTCCCGTATTTAACATACGTAACAATTGCTGTTATTACCGTGATCTTTTTATCAATGGCATTTATTGATTCGATGCGCTCACAGTTTTTCTTAACTCTTGGATTAACCGCTGTGGTTCTTCTTTCATACTCGTTCATCAAAAAAACAAACAACAAGCGACCTGACGATCAATTTTCCGAGTCAGAAAATATTGCAAAATAAAAAAGCCGCAGATGCGGCTTTTTTATTTTGCTTTTGATTATTTCTCAACCGATATGTCACGATGAAGATTTCGAAGCGGCTGAGGAGGGCAAATACGTCGCGTCGCGTAAGAAATGATAAAAATAGTTAACAACCCGCCTATCATCGCAAATGTACGAAACGGAAACATGACCACTCCTTCTTCAATCATCGGATACGGAAGCAGCGCTTTTAAATGAAGCAGCGGTTCTCCTCCACCTATTCGAAGAACAAGAGACACAATAAACCCAGCCAAAGATCCGTACCAGTTAGCTCCTTTAAAGAATAAAGCACAAACCAACTGCGGAAAAAGTATGCAATACACGAGGTCCCCTGATAAATACCATAAAGAGTAGACACTCTCAGAGTTTAAAGCAATTAGAGTTGCTCCCGTGCCAATGATAATGATAGAACGTTTAATAACTTTATCTAACTGCGCCTGTGTCGCATTTGGTTTTACAATCGGACGATACACGTTCCAGGCTGCCATCCCCGAAGCTGAAAGTAACGAAGCCGCTACTGCAGCCATGACGGCAGCAGCTAGTCCTCCAAGTGCAATCGCTCCTACTAAATCAGGCGTTAGATATTTAAATACATACGTTAAAATCATGGACGCGCTCTCAGGGCTTGACGCTCCAAATGAAGACCAGTCTGCACTATAACCTATCATCCCTATTAAAGTTGGAGGTAAGGCCGCTAACGCGCAAAAGATGCCGGCTGTAATAGATAGCCACATTGCTGCTTTTTCATTTTTAGCAGATAACACGCGCTGAAAATAAATTTGCCATGGAATACCACCAAAAATAAGTAAAAATGTGCTATCCCACCATTGCCAATATGTATTTCCCCATTTCGGATCTTCCCAGCCTTTTAATGGAGGAAATAAATGAAGAGAACCAGTCATGCCTTCTGAATAAGTGGAAAAAACGGCTCCCACCCCTCCCGTATTCGAAAATGCAAAGGGAAGCACCAGAAATAGTCCTAAGAACATAATAGAAAGCTGTAAGATATCGGTATGTGCTACTGCCCACAGGCCGCCAATCACGGTGTATGCAATGGCAATAAGTGCGGAAAGAATGATGGAAATTGAAAAACTGAGGCCTAAAATCACACCGAATGTTGTTCCTAAAGCAGTTAAGATAGCTGCGCTCCAAAACAGCTCTCCCAGTATAGCCGGAAAATAAAGAACCGTAGCCATTTTCTTACCAAAACGAGATTCTAGAGGATCGAGCATTGTCATAAACTCAAATCTTCTCATCTTTCTAGCAAAAAAGATACCTCCTAAAATCAAGCTGATTGAATAACACCATGGCGCTTGCGTCCATGTCAGCCCTGAGGAATAAACGGTTTCGGCCGTTCCAGCAATATACCCTCCACCTACCCAAGTGGCGGTCATTGTGAACATTGAAATCCATAGCGGCATAGATCTTCCTGCAACAAGCATATCATCTGATTTTCCTTTTTTACTTGCAGCGGCTCGAGCACCAATAAAATAAATAACACCATACATAATGAACATTAAAATGAGGCCTGGCCAATAGAGATCTGGATTATAGAGAGAATAGATAAATGCGACAACCATAAAGATGGAAAATCCTATAATAGTTGTCCATAAGGGGGTTAGTAGACGGTTGTTCCTGTTTGATTTCCCTGAAAAGTCAGAAGTCTCATTCGACTTTTCAGGCCTGGCTTGTTGTGTGTCTGAACGAAATGGCTTTTTAGCATTTTGCATCGTCTCACATCCTTTAAATTGATAAAGAAATCTAAAGACATAATTGTCCTCTATTCCTTTTTCCTACCAGCATACAATTAAACCTAAAAATAGATTTTTTAGAATAAAATATAAATAGTTGGATTATAAATACCAATGCGAAGGGGAGAAATTACGTTTATATAATTATATTAAAATAATTTAAATTGACCTTTTTTATTATTTCACTAAGAAATCATAATTATTTTCATCTTCCATCTAAACTCCTTTCTTAATTTCCACATTCAAAATCCTTTGTTTTTCAAGGTTTGTATGCAAGCAGATATAGTACTATGGTTAATATATCTGAATGTTTAGGATATTGTCAAAAAAGTTTGAGGGTTTTCATATAAAAAAAGAATAATATTCTCATAGCTCATACACAAAAAAACCTTTTGTATCAAGGGACATAGCAATCAGTGATTTTTTATCACTTTTTGTTAAATTTTTTCTTAATATCCGAATGATTAGTCTTTTACAGAGAAGATAATCTAATAAATTCAGAACATTTAGAGTTTTAGGATTTGACTAAATTAAATAACCGATGCTATAATTCGAATTGTTAAGAACGTTAAATATAAATTTAACAAATTCTATTATTTGGAGGTCGATGCTATTGGAACAAACACTTACGCTTGAAAAAATGCACATAAACGGCGAATGGGTTGAAGCACGTAGCGGCGAGAAAAGAGAGATTATAAATCCTTTTAATCAAGAGGTTATCGCTGTCGTTACAGAAGGAAATCGTGCTGATACTGTAGAAGCTATTGAAGCAGCTAGAAAAGCTTTTGATGCAGGTGAATGGTCTAAATTTACAGCGGCCCAAAGAGGTTCTTTACTATTTAAAGTAGCGGAAGAAATTCGTAATGATCGTGAAGAACTCGCTAAACTTGAAACCTTAAATACTGGAAAAACCCTCGTTGAAAGTCTGGCAGACATGGATGGGATTGCTGATGTCTTTCAATACTATGCTGGATTAGCAGATAAAGATGGTGGACAAATGATTGAGTCACCTAATCCCGATTCTGTTAGCCGCGTTGTCCGCGAACCTGTAGGTGTATGCAGCCAAATTACTCCTTGGAATTACCCTTTATTGCAAGCCTCTTGGAAATTGGCTCCGGCACTTGCTGCTGGGAATACAATTGTTATTAAACCAAGCGAAATCACCCCTTTAACAACTATTCATATGATGAAAATTTTTGAAAGAGTTGGCTTTCCAGCAGGCGTCATTAACATTGTACTCGGCCCGGGTGCGACGGTTGGACAAGAAATGGCAGAAAGTCACTTAGTAGATTTAGTTTCCTTTACAGGTGGCGGTGTATCTGGACGTAAAGTCATGCAGGCTGCCGCAGGCAACTTTAAAAAAATCGCTCTTGAACTCGGTGGGAAAAATCCGAATATCGTCTTTGCTGATGCTGACTTTGACACTGCGGTTGACTATGCATTAAATGCGGTCTTCTTTCATGCTGGTCAAGTTTGTTCAGCTGGTGCGAGATTACTCGTTCAAGATGATATTCACGATAAATTTATTTCAGCAGTTATTGAACAAGCCAAAAAAATTAAGCTAGGAGACGGCATGGACGAAACCACTCAAATGGGACCCGTTATCTCAAAAGAGCATCTAGCTAAAGTAGAGCATTACATTGAGCTTGGCAAACAAGAAGGTGCTTCCCTTGTTTTAGGAGGCAAACGTCCAACTCAAGAGTCTTTACAAAAAGGTTTATTCATTGAACCAACTATTTTCACAGACTGTCATGGAGATATGAAAGTTGTCCAAGAAGAGTCATTTGGTCCAATTATGACCATTGAGCGCTTCAGCACCGAAGAAGAAGCGGTGGCACTTGCTAACGATACAATCTATGGATTAGCTGGAGCCGTTTGGACAAGTGATATGAATCGAGCTGAACGTGTAGTAAAAGCACTCCGTATGGGAACAACTTGGATTAACGATTATCATCCCTACTTCCCGCAGGCTCCTTGGGGAGGATATAAGCAATCTGGGATTGGAAGAGAGCTTAGCCACATTGGGCTAGAAGAATATACGGAAATTAAACATATTTATACGAATACAAATCCACAGCCAATGCGCTGGTTTCAATAAAATTCAAGGGGGAATGTAAAGATGTTTATGCGATTTGAAAGAATGGAACGTTTAAAAAGTTTTGAGATGCCAACGGTTGTAAAACATGGAATTGGTGCTGTTAAGCATACTGGAGAAGAAGTAAAAAACCTAGGTGTATCTAAGGTTTTACTAGTAACAGATCCTGGTGTAAAAAAAGTAGGCTTAGCAGACCCTGTAATCGCTAGTTTAAAAGAAGCGGACGTAGACGTTATTTTATTTGACCACGTAGAAGCCAACCCTTCTATTCACGTAGTAGCAGACGGCACAAAAATGTACAAAGAAAATGGATGCAACGGATTAGTAGCTGTTGGAGGCGGAAGCTCAATGGATACGGCAAAAGCTATTGGTGTAGAAGTAGCTCATAATGCTCCCGTCTTAGATTATGAAGCAGCTGAAGGAAAAAAACCTTTAACAAAACGTATTCCTCCTTTAACAACCATTCCTACAACTGCGGGTACAGGAAGTGAAGTCACACAATGGGCTGTCATTACAGATCCTGTTCGTGAGTTTAAGTTTAATACAGGTGGACCTTTAATTGCTGCTCACTTAACAATTATTGATCCAGAACTGCACGTATCTATGCCTTCACATATTACGGCCGGTACAGGAATTGACGCATTAGCTCATGCAATTGAATGTTATACATGTCACTTTGCACAACCAATGACAGACTCTGTTGCTTTATTGGCTATTGAGTATGTTGGGAAATACTTACGACGTGCAGTTGCAAATGGACAGGACATCGAAGCACGCTATGGAATGGCGCATGCGGCTATGCTTGCTGGCCTTTCATATGGAAGTGAATCTGCAGGAGCAGCTCACGCGATGGCACAAACATTAGGAGGCATTTATCCAATTGCCCATGGCCCTTGCGTAGCAGCTATGCTAGGTCCTGTAATGGAATATAACTGGATGGGCGAGCCTGAAAAATTTGCGCGCATAGCTCAAGCTTTAGGAGTTAATACACATGAATTAACGCTTGAAGAAGCAGCTCAAGCAGCTGTTCGTGAAGTATATCAACTAGTTAAAGATGTACAAATCCCTTCTTTAGAAGAACAAGGTGTTCCAAAAGAAGCAGTTTCTCGCTTAGCTCAAGAAGCATTTAATGATCCACAAACGGTTGGTAACCCTCGTGATCTAACTGTAAAAAGTTACGAATGGATTTATAATCGCTGTTTTGAAGCTACACCATTAACCGTATAAAAATAATAAAAAGGCTGTTGATTTTTCAACAGCCTTTTTTATTTACTCTTTCGCTAATTCTTCATTTAAAATATCAATGATTCTTCGGTCGTCAAAAACTTTTACTACTTTTTTCAAGAAATGATAATAATGTTTGGACTCTATAATCTGCGCTAAATTACGCTTTGCTTTTACTGCGATCTCCTCAGGTACATCTTCATCATTTAAGAGAATCTGCAGCTTGTTTTCTGCTTCTTCGATTGCCTCTAAATTAACTGAAATTTCTCTTTGCCACTTCTTACAGAAAAATGAAAAAAAGGACTTAGAAAAATCTTTTTCTGCTTCATATAAGTCTTTTCGAACACCTTTTTTCCACACTTTGTGAACCATATCAATATTTTGCAGTGAACGAATGGATGTACTCATCGTTGGTTTACTCATACCCAATTCTTCACTCATTTGATCTAACGTAACCGGCTCATCCATAAAATAAAGCATGCCATACAGCCTTCCTACTGAAGGTGTGACACCATATAAATCCATCGTATCAGCTAAAGCGCTGACAACCACATCTTCTGCTTCTTTTAATAAATCATGATACTCTTGAACATCACTCATTTACTCTTCTCCTCTTTTGTTAAATTTATTTGAATTATACTTAATAAATTTAATGATACACGATAAAAAGGAAAAAAACAGAAATTCAGTTCAATTTTTTGATAAAAAAGAAGCCTTCTCTTAAAGAGAAAGGCTTAAGACATAGTGGGGAATACTATATGTTTATCTTTCCCGATTTAGATATTATTTATACCGTATATTTTTGATTATTTTCAAACTGATCGTTTTATTTCTTTTTCGGTAATTGTTTCAGCATATCAATAGCATGTAATGTAATTTGAGAAGCACTTTTATTTTCGTTACGTATTTCTTCATAAATCTCTTGTCTATGAATATCTACAGACTTTGGAGCTTGAATTCCTAACTTTACTTGATCACCATTAACTGCAAGGACGGTCACTTCAATTTCATCACCTATTTTGATTGTTTCATTTAACTTTCGTGTTAAAACAAGCATGGACTCACTCCTTATCTATTCCTCTTACTCAAATAACCTGTGCTTCGTTTCGTAAGCTGTATTCATTAAAATCACTTGCTTAGCAAGCTGTTGCTTTGTATTAATAATAACAGGAGCCTGCAAATTAGCTGTTATATTTTCCACAGAATCTGACATCGTAAGCAATACGTAAACAGCTGCATCTTCCGCCTGTTGTAATTGAAGCTTTTCGATTTCCTGAGGTTCTAGTTGAAAATCATAATCTAAAAAAAACTGAAATGGATCCGTGATAATAAAAGCTAATTCTTTGGTTTGAATAGACTGCAGAACTTGGAAAGCTTCGGCTTCGGGAAGTGGTAAAATAACGAATTCAGTTTCTTCCAAAAAACCTGGAATCCCTTGATTGAATGTCAGTGTTTGCTGATTATCTATTTCTATATCTCCATGGTAGCTTGTTGAAATTTTCATCTCATCACACCTTTGTTAATTGATTTTTTCTTGTTATATTTTTCCATTGTAAAAAAGTTCCTTCTGTTTAGAAGGAACTTTTTAACGCAAGAAATCTAGCAGCGTAGGCTGAATAATTTGAGCCCCTACTCCCAAAGCAGCACGATGTACGCTTTCTTGTACGGTTAAATCCGTAATGACTTTTTCAATATCTGCATCTTCATTATTTGAAAGCATCTTAGTAGCCGTAATTTCCTGTGAATCAAGGCGGTTTTCGATCAGCTCAAGCCGATTGCTCCTTGCTCCCAATTCAGATCGCTCCGCTAATAGCGTAGACAGCTGCGTATCTACTTTTGTAGAGAGATCTTTTAGTGAGTTGACATCGTTTTGTTCAAAAGCTGTTTGAACATTGTTCATTAAGTCGAATGCACCTTGTCCAAAAATGTTTTCAGGATGAATATTGACTCTCAGCTGGATACCTTTTGATACTTCAACTGAAAAAGGATCCAGGTTAATGTTCGATTCTATTATACCGCTTGCATTCTCACTTATAGGCGGTGCTCCTACATTTACACCGTTAAAGATATAGTTTCCTGCCACCTGCGTATTCCCTACTTGCATATAATCCAGCTTTAACTGTTCAATTTCACGTGCAATTGCTTGGCGGTCATCACTTTCATTCGTACCGTTTAACCCTTGCACGACCAGCTCTTTGGTGCGCTGAAGAATGGAGTTGACTTGTTCAAGTCCAGATTCTGAACTATCAAACCAAGACTGAGCTTCTGTTAAATTACGTTTATATTGATTTACTTCAGAAAGATTCGAACGATAAGCCATTCCTTTAGTAGCCACTACCGGATCATCTGAAGGACGAGTAATTTTCTTCCCCGTTGATAATTGGTTTTGAAGTGTTTCCAGCTTATTATAGCTATTGCTAATCTGTTTTAACGAATTAGCCGCTAACATTCCTTGTGTGACACGCATCTTTACCTTCCTCCAGTTCCAAGACCGTTTACAATTTTATCAAGCATTTCATCAATCATAGTCACCATACGGGCACTAGCGTTATATGCATGCTGAAACTGAATCATATTGGTCATCTCTTCATCTAATGAAACTGCACTGGTAGACTGGCGCCTTTGCTCCACAGCTCCCTGGAGAGTTTCTGAATTGCTTTTTAAGCGGTTGGCTTGTTGGGCATCTACTGACATTTGGCCAATAACAGATTGATAAAAGCCATCTAGGGAAACAGCTTGATTCCCGGAATTAATAAGCACCTTTTGACGAAATTGAGACAATAGCTGAGCATTTTGTCCATCTCCTTTGCGGCCAGTTCCATCATCTCCAGAAGAGGCCGAAGAAGCAGCTGCAATATTGTTTGTGTTTTGTTTGATTTTATCAGCAATAACAATTCCAGTTGCAGCCCCTTCTTTCTGAGAAATCTCATTAAAAAAGGACATACCAGTTTCACCATCTAGCGTGACACCTTGTTGGTGCTTATCATTAAACCAGTTCACAAACTCATATGCCATTTCATCTAAATCATTAATCATTGAAGCGTAAACACCTGTTTTATTACCACTATTATCTATATATCCAGAAGCCTCGATTAACCCTTTAAGTTTTCCTTGAGGAAATGACTCGGGATTTCGTATCTCATCCCCTATATGAATTTCCGTTACATAGGAATCTTGATTTGTTGTCAAACTGATGGCATTTACTTGATGAGTTTTTCCATCTAAAAGAGTAATAGGCCCTTGAGACGTTTGAAGCTGAACCGTTACCACTCCTTCTGACGTTGCAGAAGCGTTCCCGCTGCTTTTTGTATACTCTAAAGAAACCGGCATAAATTTAGAAATCTCATCTAACAGCCGATCTCTTTCATCATACAAATCATTAGGCAAATAGCCATTCGGTTCTACCTTTTGTATTTGTTGGTTCACGTTATTTATTTGCTCTAGCAAAGAATTCACTTGTGTTACGGCTACGTCACGCTCGTTTTGCAAATCACCTTGAATCGTTTTTAGAGAAGTAGATAAATAAGAGAAAGTATCGCCTACTGCTTCAGCTCGTTCAATCATAACAGACCTGGCTCCTGCTTCTGAAGGGTGTGAAGCTACATCTTGAATGGATTCAAAAAGTTGATTAAAAACAGCTGAAAGTCCATCTTCAGTAGGTTCATTCATAATTTCCTCCATTTTTTCAAGAGCACCAGCGCGCGCATCCCAATACCCCACTTTAATGGTTTCATCTCGATACTGGGTATCTAAAAATGTATCACGTATTCGCTCTACCGTGCTGGCTTCTACTCCCATTCCTATTTGACCCGCAGTTCCAGTCTGATTCATCCCTGGGGCTGGATAAGCTGGGAACGTTTCTAAACTTACTCGCTGACGCGTATAGCCCGGCGTATTTGCATTAGATACGTTATGGCCAATCGTGTAAAGAGCCGCTTGTTGGGCATCCATTCCTCGCTTAGCCACCTGCAAACCATGAAATGTTGAACTCATTCTGCTTTCCTCCGTTCTTTATGCCTTCGAATTAAAAATAGAATTGGACTGAAACGATCTATTATTTGTTTTTGTGTAATTGAACGAATCCTCTCGTTTCGATGGAACAAGAAGGTCTAGTTCGGTATGAATCAGCTGCAAAGACTGTGTAAGCAGCTGATTGTTCAAGTCATTTGCATACTTTATATCTTGAATTATATCTATTAGCTGTTTTTGAAAGGGTATCAAGATGGAGTATTCAGAGAATGAGCCTGCTATTTCTTCAATGGAGCGAGCAGCATGTCCGCTTTTTTCCATCGCTTCTATACGTTTTGTTTCCAGTGCAGAAATAGCAGCTATATGAGATTGCTCTTTTTGCAAAGAAGCCGTGAGTGCCTTTACATCTTGTTTAATAATAAAATTTGTTTTCTCTTTAACAATGACAGACAAACTTTTGTGAAGCGTTACTTGTTTTTCTAGGATCGTTTGAATTTCTTGCACGTTCAATCAATGTCAGTCCTTTTATTTTTTATAGAAATCTACAATACTTTTAGCAATTTCTTTTCCGTTAATTTCGTACGTTCCGCTGTTAATTTGCTGTTTTAGTTTCTCCAATTTTTCAAGTCTTTCTGGAGATGGTTCATTTCCCTGAAGTTTCTTCGCCTCAGATGAAATATGAATCTGATCTTGTGAATTCTTTTTAGAGACCTGTTCTGTTTTTTCTGATTGTTTTTTGTACGGATTTATTCCAAATAAGTTCGATGGGTTAATCTTCATCTCTCTCACCTCTTTTTATATTTGTATCCGTTATCTCTATTCATTATATCGGAATTTCCATCTAAACCTTTAGCATCGGCAAGGAAGTTGAGACCATTTTCACAGTCCTCCTTAAACATAGGTCTATAGATAGAGGACGTGCAAACACTCAGCACACTTTTACTCTTTTTTCCTTTCGTTAGAACGATAGGTGGGACGCGTCAGCTCTTCATTTGAACGAATCATCTCACGATTATGCTTTTCTAAACCATGTTTAATTTCTTGAGAGCATGAATGACAAAGTTTACCTTCTCGAATCTGAGCGTTGCATTGCATGCATGGATAGCTTATATTTGGAAAATTAGTTAGCACTAAGCGACCTTGTCGAATAAATTGGTGAATTAACGAATCTGAAACGCCCGTTTCTTTCATCACTTCGTAAGTCGTTGCTGTACGATTTGCTCGTTTCTTTAAGAATGAAGAAACACGTTGAAACAGAGCTTCTTCTTTGTCAAAACATGATTTACATATGTTTATTGATCCACTTTTTACAAATAAATGACCGCATTCCCTGCAATTATCTAACGTTCCCATATTCGAAACTCCTCATTTGTTTTTTATTTTACTATCGGTCAAAGTTTTAAATTATACATCTTCATGCACGAATTAAAGTGAGCGAACGAACTGAACGTGCACCAGCTTCCTGCAAGCAATTTGCCGCTTGGCGCACGGTTGCTCCTGTTGTATAAATGTCATCAATCAAGAGAAATTCTTGATTCGTAACCATTGAGGAATCGACTACTTTAAATTCCAGCCTTTCTGCCAGCCGACTTCGCCTATTTTTTTTTGATTGCTTTGTTCCTGAACAGCGAACAAGAGGCATTTCTATGTTGTCACTGATCAGTTCAGCTAGCGCTAAAGATTGGTTAAACCCTCTCTCATATAATCTCTCGTCCGTTAAAGGTATAGGAACTAGTATAGCTTTTGGATTACATTCTTTTTTATAGAACTTATACCACTGCTCCTTGAATGCTTGGATAATTTCATAATCTCCTTGAAATTTAAAACGTTCTATTATGCTTTGCATAAAATCATTGTACGTATAAAGAGAACGGTTAAAAAAAGAAGCATCATTCCATTTCTGACAGTCCATACATGTGTCTAGCTCATAATGAGAAGGAGCCAGGTCTCCAAGAGAACGGCCGCATCCTCTGCAAATGCTACTGGTGATGATGGGACATCTTTGCAAGCAAACAGCGCAAATCCTGTCCGTTGAAGAAGGTTTTAACAATGACCTCCAATCGAAAGAAGAGACAAGAGGTTCAAAACAAATCAGACATATTGTCATTGATCAATCAGCCCTTCCTTATAAGCTAGAGCATTCATATATTCAATATGTTCTTTTGCTTTTCGCATAGACAGAGACTGCCCATAATGAAAAAAGACCACGTCTCCTGTTGGAAATTGAGCGCTCCTCCCTACTCTTCCTGAAATTTGAACAAGAGCACTTTCAGTAAAAATCGTTTCTTCTGCTCCCAATACTGCAACATCTATGTTGGGAACCGTTACGCCTCGCTCTAATATTGTTGTCGTTACTAAAATAACTAGCTGTCCTTCTCTAAATTTCATTACTTTTTCTTTTCGCTGGGAATCTTCAGCATGGACACCGTCTACCTTTTCGGTCAGCTTTCGAATCATTTCTGTGATGGGAGCAATCCACTTAATTTGCGGGACGAAGATAAAGCATTGTTTTCCTTCCTCTATTCTTTTTTTCAGCCATTTCTCAACATTAGCAGGCAAAGTATCTGTTTTCATTTTTTTCTTCCAATTGCCACACCATTCAAATCGAGGAACAGGAATAAGCATTCGGTGATAGCGGGCTGGAATTTTAACTACTTGTTTTTTTCCTTGCTCAACTTCTTTTTTTAATGATTCACTTGGAGTCGCTGTTAAATAAATCTTTGATGCAGCGTGTTTAGCTGCTTTTGCAACAGCATAGTGCAGCATAGGCTCTGTCGAATACGGGAATGCATCTACTTCGTCAATAATCAGCACATCGAATGCTTGATAATAATGCAGAAGTTGATGAGTGGTGGAAATAATAAGAGAGGATTCATGAAAACGGTCTTCGCTGCCTCCATACATAGCCAGCACAGACATATCCGGAAATGCCGATTGAATTCTTGGCTTTAACTCAATAACCACATCTGTTCTTGGAGTAGCAATACAGACTTTCTTTCCGCTGTTCAACGCTGATTCAATACCTTTAAATAAAATTTCCGTTTTTCCTGCTCCGCAAACAGCCCAAATTAACAGCTCTTCATCCTTTTTTATAGCTTGAATGAGTTCATTTGAAGCACGTTCTTGAGCTTTAGACAGCGTTCCTTTCCAATTCATCACGCTGCTTTTTGGCAGGACATTGCTTGCTGGTCCTTCCCAGTTTATAAAGGGTGTGCACTCACTTACTTTGCCCATTACAATACATGCTCGGCAATAGTAGCACTCCTGGTGACATCTACTGCATGGAAATGAAGCAAAATAAAAGGGACTATCACTTCCACACCGGTTGCATTTATATCCGTTTTCTTTCTGGGTAAGTGCTTTTTGATAGGAAATATATCCGTTTAGATAATGTTCATGAATGAGGGATAAAGGATAGGGAGTCTGAGTTAGTAGAAGCTGCTTTCCGCTTAGAGAGCGCTGAAGACCTAAAGAGTAGGAGTATGAAGGATTTAAAGGTGGAGTTCTCCACGTATCGATTTTTGAGAGAGGAAAAGCAGCTGGGCTAGGTACTTGAACGGGATTTAGCAATTCTTGTTTAACAGTAAAAAGCATATCTTCATTCCTTTCCATGTTTATCGTACACATCTATATACGCAAAAAAAGGTGTTTTTTCCTGCAAAAAAACCAAATCAAATGATTTGGTTTTCGATTACTTTTTATACCAGCCTATACCGATGGCACCTTCACCTAAATGTGTGCCAATGACAGCGCCAAAATATGAAAGACTCCATTCAATATGAGGATATTCTTGTTCTAAGTCTCGTTGAATTTCTTTTGCTTCATTTTCACGATTAGAATGAATAACTACAGCCTTCATAGGTACATTTTCTTTTGCATCCTCATCAAGAAGCTCCGTGATTCGTTTTAACGCTCGCTTACGCGTACGAATTTTTTCAAACGGAACAATTTTTTTAGATTCAAAATGTAGCACTGGCTTTACTTGAAGCAGACTGCCGATAATAGCCTGAGCAGCATTTAGGCGACCTCCACGCTGCAAGTGAGATAAATCATCTACCATAAAATACGCACGCATTGATAGTTTCATCTCTTCAAAACGCGCAATGATTTCGTCAGGATGTTTATTTAATTGGACCATTTCGGCTCCTTCAATCGCGTAAAAGCCTTGAACCATACAGCTGATTTCTGAATCAAATACGTGCACATCAAAGTCTTCTACCATGCTACCTGCCGTCAAAGCACCCTGATACGTTCCGCTAATTCCACTAGATAACGTAATAACGATAGCAGCATCGAATTGATCTCGTTTTAACTGTTCAAACAACTCTACAAATTCTCCGATAGCAGGCTGAGAAGTGGTTGGAAGATTTTTTGCTTCTTTAATTTTTTCAAAATATTGATCTGCAGTCATATCTACTTCTTCACGATATGTTTCTTCACCGAAAATAACGCTTAGCGGCACCATATGTATATGATAGTTTGATCGAATTTCCTCTGATATATAGGCGGTACTATCTGTAATAATTGCTGTTTTCATAAGATAGGGATCCATCCTTTGTTATATAAAATAATTTCACTCTATTCTACAACATTTAGGATTAAAATGCATGTAACGAGAGGTTTACCTCTTAGTAAAGGCTCCCTCACGTATACATATTAATTAACAAACCTTGAATTTCTCCAACCCGCTTGAGTAAATTTAAACTGTTTTTTTCTTTTTGAAGGATATCATTTGTCAAGTCAACTAGTTTTGTATCCACTTCTTTCACTAATTTATATACTTTAGTCGTTCCTCTATGATTAAACCCTCTTTCTTCATGCAGTTCAAAACCATTTTTAACGACTTCGTTCATAAACTGCTTCACAAGCGTCTTGTATTTCCGCAAAGAATCAATAGTTTGATTTTTCACTAACTGCTTTCCCTGTTCTTCAATTTTATTTATCACTTGAGTTAAATGTTCATTGGTTAGTTCTTTTTGTTTCTTGGCCATTACTCCTGTAAATGAACCCGAACCACTTACTTCTTTTTCTCTAATGAGATTCACTGAAGAAGAAAGACCGTTAATTCGCTGTACCTCCACTATGTATCTCTCCTTTCTCTGTTAGTATACACTTCATTCAATTTAGACTTTTAGATGCGCCAGCTTGATTAGGTGAAAGTTTAGAGAGGCATCCGATGCGTGGATATAATGATTATCCTCTAGCTAAGAGTGATACTTATATGCTGTTCATAAGAAGACAGCTTGTTTTTTCGGGGCGAAGAGGTAACTTTAGGCGTTGCTTTTAATACTTCATTCCAAACGTTAGAAAGCTTCTTCATCATTTGTTGAACTTCACATAAAATAAACGTATCTTTTTTTAAATTAGCCATAATTAATCGCTCAGACATATAGTTGTAAAGAGTATCTAACTGCTCTGCAATGATACCTGCTTGATATGTTAAGCCAATTCCTAGCCGATATAAAATATCGTTGCACTGTTTAATTTTTTCATTCGCTATAAAATAATCGCTGTGTTGAATTGCTATAACAGCTTCATCAATATTTTGAATAAATTTTTCATACATCATAGCTGTTAGCTCTTGCGGAGATTTATGATAGATTAATTCTTCCGTTATAAAATTCAGCTTCATCACCTTCTTGTCTTCTTTAAATCCGTTTTCTATTTATTTCACTAAAAGCTAACTTTTAAATTTTTAAAGGACACCAGTTGAGGTTCGAATAAATTCTTCTACGGCCTCATATGTATCTGAATGTATTAAAGACCTTCGTTTACAAGAGCATGCATCAACTTGATGAACGTTGGTTTGAGGTATGGATGCTTTCTTCGAAGGTTGTAGAATCCTTAAGATTTCCTTTCTGCTTAAGTGAAGTTGAAGGACGAGTAAATGCGCAAAGGTATCACCCTTCGCCTTCCTAAAAGATATTTTCTACCTTTAACTTATCGGTTGTTTTCCTCTCTCATTAAACATGACTTTTTACCCACAATTTCAAAAAAAGTTATAAAAAGAAAAAAAAAGTCCGATATACCTAGCGGTATATCAGACTTTTGGACTTACCTTACTTCTACCCAACCGTTTTTAATTGCCACAACAACAGCTTGAGTACGATCATTTACATTCATTTTTTGTAAAATATTACTTACATGGTTTTTAACGGTTTTTTCACTAATATATAATGCTTCTCCGATTCCTCGGTTACTTTTACCATCAGCTAACAGTTGTAGCACTTCGCACTCACGGCGTGTTAACAAATGTAGTGGACGGCGAATCTCAATTGGTTCGTGCGGATAAGAAGACGATTGTCCTTGAGCTGCTAGTCGACGGTACTCTTTTACTAAACTATGTGTTACTTTAGGGTGTAAATATGAACCACCTTCTGCAACTACTTTCACCGCCTCAATTAACGCATCCGCATCCATTTCTTTTAGCAGATAGCCTCGTGCACCTGTTTGTAAGGCATGAGTTACATATGTCTCATCATCATGGATAGATAAGATAATAACTTTAGCGTCCGGATTTACTTCTACAAGCTTTTTCGTAGCTTCTACACCATTTACAGCCGGCATGTTAATATCCATGATTACAACATCAGGTTGATGTTCTTCTACAAGGTCAATAACTTCGCTACCGTCGTCACCTTCTGCAACTACTTCAAAATCTTTTTCGAAATCTAAAATTCTTTTTACTCCTTCACGGAATAATTGGTGATCGTCGATTATGATAATTCTTGTCTGCATGTTTGATTCCTCCCCAAATCGAACAACAAATGTTTTACTCTATACTGACCCCTATTTATATACATATCTCTGCCTTTTTAAGCGGCTATAATCGGTACTTTAATCATAACAAGCGTGCCTTGGTTAATTTTCGAATGAACAGAAATAGTCCCATCTAACAAATCAACACGCTCTTTCATTCCTATTAAGCCGAACGAATTCTCTTTTTTCTCTTCTTGATTAAAACCGCAGCCGTCATCTTTGACAAGCAAAATAGCGTGTTCATTGTTAAACTCTATCTTCACTTGGATTTCTGTCGCGTCTGCATGTTTTAATGCGTTCGTTACAGCTTCTTGCACTAGACGAAACAGTGCTACTTCTAATTTTGAAGCAGTTCGCTTCTCTTGTCCAATGGAAATAAACGTAATCCGAGGCTTGCCTTCGTTATAATCTTCGATTGTATCAAGATATTTACGCAGCGTCGGAATTAGACCTAAGTCGTCAAGTGCCATCGGTCTTAAATCATATATAATTCGACGCACTTCGTATAGGGCAGAACGAACCATTTTTCGTAAATCTCGAATTTCTTCCATTGCTTCTTTTGCACTACGTTCCCGGTAAATTCGGTCAATTAATTCCGATCTCATCATAACATTTGCAAGCATTTGAGCTGGGCCGTCATGAATCTCTCTTGACAAACGTTTCCGTTCCTCTTCCTGAGCTTCAATAATCCGAAAGCCGAAATACTCTTTTTGAATGGCATCTTCTACTATTTCCCCTACTTGTTTTAAATCACTTGTTAAATAATTTAACACAACGGAAATTTGACCTACTAGGTGATCTGCACGTTTAATTGTTTCTTCCAATGTAAGCAAGCGTCTTTCTAGTTCATCTCGACGATTACGCAGCTGATATTCGCTTTGCTGATTCATCAGCAGCTTGGTTTGTAATTCGTGTGCTTTTTCATAAGCGTCTTTTACTTCAGGCTCTGAATAAATTTGAAAATGTCGGCTCACATCAGACAAACGCTTTCGAGCCAACCTTGCCTGAGTTTCCAATTGATCGCCTTGCTCTATCGTCTCAAGAACTTTCCCTTTTAACACTTCTAACTCTTCTTTAATTTGCTGATATTCTTGTCTGGCATCTTCAGAAAGGCGATAGACTTCATTTTTACTATCTCCCACTGTGCCAATAATCTTCTCAAAAATTTCATCAAGTGCCTTACTTGTTAATTTATGTTTCGACATTTACTCACCCCAAACTATACTCACATTCGGAGAAATGTCTATACGTTCATGCTATATATAGTATTCGTATGACCTATCTGAATTGTGAGGATAAGATCCATATTTTCTCCCTATCTGACTTTTTATATCCAAAAAGTAACGGTTGTTTTTAGTACCCTCAAACTCGACATCAATCGACGCTTGACTCGCTTTATTTGAATAGATTACCATTTACACTCACTATTCAACAGTGACTAACTGCCTGTTTAAACTATTTCATCATTTAGCTATACAAGCCTGCACACTCTTTTATTATAACGTATATTCTGTATAGCTTGTTCAAGTGATGTTGAATTTGATTAATTGATGTCTTTTCATAAACATTTTATACTAATAGCAAGTAAACAGTACGTAAATACCCGTTTTTCTTCTATTTATAACGCTAAGGAGGATTTTTTGATTGTTATCACAATATTATACCGTAAAACAAGAAGGTTCACATGAAATCACTATTCAAAAATCTAGATTCATTTGTCATATGAAACGTGTAACAACTGAGGAAGAAGCTCAGCAATTTATCCAAGACATTAAAAAACAGCACTGGAATGCTACTCATAACTGTTCAGCTTACCTAATTGGAGAACGAGATCAATTTCAAAAAGCAAACGATGATGGAGAACCAAGTGGAACAGCAGGCGTACCCATGTTAGAAGTGCTCAAAAAAAGAGGCTTAAAAGATACGGTGGTCGTCGTTACACGCTATTTCGGAGGCATTAAATTGGGCGCAGGTGGCTTGGTGCGCGCATATGGGAAATCTGTTTCCGAAGCGTTAAATGAAATAGGTACAGTCAAACGAACTCTCATGGCGGTTATGCATACAACCGTCGACTATACATGGCTTGGAAAATTAGAAAATGAGCTTCGCAGTTCTGTTTATCTATTAAAAGAAATCCACTACGCAGATATGGTAGAGATTGAAACATTTGCAGAGGAAGCTCAAACAGAAGCATTTACTGAATGGATGACCGAGCTAACAAACGGCCAAGCAGATATTCGAGCAGGTGAGACGACCTATTTAGAAGAAGATGTAGAATGAATTATTTACTCTCATTAAAAAACATTGTACAATTGATAAATAGCGCAACTATTCTGATGGTTGCGCTACTTGTCAATGAGTAAAAAACCTCGTACAGATGCATAGCTTTGACGAGTTTGATTCATACATTCCAATTTATAACACATACTAAGTGTCACAATAAGTGTTCGAATATACGAATAAAAGGAGAAACCGTATGGCTCAATATAGACGTTTTCAAAAAAGAGTAAACAAACGGAAAAGAAAACGAAGGCTTTTTACATTTTTTCTGTTACCTATCCTTATTTTAGGGCTTTCTGCAACCGCTTATGGCTCTTATTTATTTGTTAAAGCTAAAACAGTAGCTTCTGATTCTTATGAAGGACTCGGAGATCGCGATAATTCTCCTATGCGTGATCGTAAAATCGATCCCAAAAAAGATGATATATCCATTTTATTTATGGGCGTAGATGATAGTGAAACCAGGAAATTCGGAAATTCAGCCCGTACAGATGCTTTAATTTTGGCGACCTTTAACGAAACAAATAAAACCGTAAAGCTTGTAAGCATACCTCGAGATTCGCGGGTTTATATACCTGAAGTGAACAAAAAAGATAAAATTACTCATGCGCATGCTTACGGAGGTCCAAAAGCAACTGTAGAAACGGTAGAACAGCTGTTTAATGTTCCTGTTGATTACTATGTTAAAGTGAATTTTAAAGCTTTCACAGACATTGTAGACTCACTTGGAGGAATCGATTTTGATGTACCTTATGCGATGAGTGAAAAGGACTCAAAAGATCGTCATAATGCCATTGTCTTAAAACCAGGAAATCAACATTTAAATGGCGAAGAAGCGTTAGCTGTTGCTCGAACACGAAAACAAGACAACGATATTGAGCGAGGAAAAAGACAACAGCAGTTGATTGAAGCCATGATTAAAAAAGCTGCTTCCATTGGATCACTAAATAAATATGGCAATCTTATCGAAGCTGTTGGCGATAATATGAAAACGAATTTAATGTTCGGTGAAATGCTTTCATTTTATGATTATGCTTCGAAAAAAGTAGACATCGAAACCATTAACTTAGACGGCAGCGATGAAAAAATTAACGGCGTTTACTACTTCAAACTAGATAATGATTCAGTGGAAAAAGTAAGTGAAAAGCTCCGCAAGCATTTAGGCATTGAATCAACTTCAGATACAACAGAATAATTAAAAAGACCTCTTGGATATCCAAGAGGTCTTTTTAATTAATTTTTTAAACGAAGCCCACGAACCATGTTGAGAATTGGCCTATATGTCTTATCAACTAGTCCTATCTTTTCGACGATAATTTCAATCGCTACAAGGAGGATAGCTAGTACAAGAAAAGACCCCCACATTGTTTGTACCTTTGAGAAGATAACTGCCGCTAAACCAAATATCGCACTCATTCCATAAATAATTAAAACCGTTTGTCTATGGCTGTACCCTAAGCGCAACAAGCAATGATGCAAATGGGATTTATCGGGAGCCGATAGCGGTTGATTTTTTACGATTCGGCGAATAATAGCAAAGAACGTATCTGAAATTGGCACTCCTAAAATAATAACTGGAACAATGAAGGAAATAACCGCTACATTTTTAAATCCTAACAGAGACAATACAGAAATCATATAGCCTAAAAATAGTGCTCCTGTATCGCCCATAAAAATCTTAGCGGGGTGAAAGTTATAAAACAAAAATCCGAGCGTACTTCCCAATACGATGAAACCCATGCTTGTCACAAACACATTGCCCATCATAATAGCCATACCCGAGATGGTAATCAATACAATAGAGGAAACGCCGGCAGCTAATCCATCCAATCCATCAATTAAATTAATAGCATTGGTAATTCCTACAATCCATAATACCGTAATTGGAATACTTAACATTCCGAATTCTAATTTTCCGCCAAACGGCAAGTTAATGAAGTCAATTTGGACTCCGCCGTATACAACAACAATTAATGTCGCTACTAGCTGACCGCCTAATTTGATTTTAGCGGATAGCTCAATCATATCATCTAAGACACCGGTAATGATGATAATGATGCTTCCGATTAAAATCGGCAGCGCATATTTACTGTCAGGCTGTAAAACGAGGTATCCAATAAGAAAACTAAAAAATATCGCCAAACCTCCAAGGCGAGGCATAATTTTTTGATGAACTTTTCGTTGATTTGGTTTATCCGTTGCACCTATTTTAAACGCCAGCTTCTTAACCAGCGGAGTGATCAGAATAGATGTAATAAAACAAATAAACAAGGTCAAATATAGCATGGAGACCCTCCTCAGGTTTATGTTAACCAAAACCATAAAAAATGTATCCAACTTTATATAATTGGATAGTATTTCAAATTGCGTATCACAATAATTACTTACTTATTCCCAAAATGGATTATATCACAATGATTCTACTACTTAAATAGAAATTTATTCTCAAAAATTAGCACATTTACAAACTATCAATAGAAAAGAACTGTATTTTTTGGTGTATAAACAGCTGATTTACTTTATTCTTATGTGGTTATTTTATGTAGAACATTTTCTTTACTATACTTTATTAAAATATAAGCGAACTCCCCCCTTTTCGTCTAATTTATTCGTCATCTCTAACTCTTTTTCCTTTTTATTAAGCATATTTAAACCTTTATTTTTATTTCACATGGCCCCACTCATTATATGAACAAGCTTTTGACCTATCTATGTCCACTACTTCAAACCACATTCACTGAATCGTTGTCCTTATCTTATATCATTTAAAAGTTAAAATATAGTGAAATGGATAGAGATGAAATTAAACAAAAAAAGGAATTTTATCAAAAAAATGAAACTTTTTTTCGATACGGTTCGTAATACATAGTAGAAACAGCATCAATTATCTTACATAAAGGGGGTGTTGAATGAACTATGTTCGGCCTATCTGTTCAAACAGTGTATTTGTATGGATTAATCATCTGCGGAAGTCTTACCTTCTTATACATTTTATTTAGCGATTTGTTAGATGGATTATCTGAAGCGATACCTTTTTTTAACCCCACTCTTCTTTTTTCTTTTTTAACATTCTTTAGTGCCAGTGGATATTTGTTCGCCTATACGTCATTGCAAAATTATTGGATTATTTCAGTTTCCGCTCTTATTGCCCTTCTACTCGTTATTTTGCTCAACGTTTTTGTATTAATTCCTTTATCATTGGCTGAAGAATCTCTTGCTTTTACTGAAGATTCGTTAAAAGGAAGACTTGGTACTATTATTACTTCCGTTCCTGCAGATGGTTATGGAGAAGTATTTATCGAAGGGGTTAGCGGCACTATCTCCAAACCCGCTGTCAGCTTTAAAAACACTGCTATACCTTTAGGCAGCAAAGTGCTTGTTGTAGATATACAAAAGGGCAACGCACTCGTTGTGATTTATGAAGAAGTTATGACCAATCACTCATTATAAATAGTATTAGGGGGAGTTTTATGTTTTCAACACCTATATTAGTTGTCGTTGGAATTGTTGTTTTTTTATTAATTGCGCTGATTGCCGTATTTATTACAAAATACCGTACAGCAGGTCCAGATGAAGCCTTAATTGTAACAGGAAGCTATCTAGGAAATAAAAACGTGCACGTTGATGAATCCGGAAACCGCATTAAAATTGTTCGCGGCGGCGGTACGTTTGTGCTGCCAGTTTTTCAGCAGGCTGAGCCTCTGAGCTTGCTGTCAAGCAAACTGGAAGTATCTACACCTGAAGTATATACAGAACAAGGTGTTCCTGTTATGGCTGATGGGGTATCAATCATTAAAATTGGAGGTTCTATTTCAGAAATTGCCACGGCCGCTGAGCAGTTTTTAGGCAAAGCAAAAGAAGACCGTGAAACCGAAGCTAGAGAAGTCTTAGAAGGTCACCTTCGCTCGATTCTTGGTTCTATGACGGTAGAAGAAATTTATAAAAACCGTGAAAAATTCTCTCAAGAAGTACAGCGCGTTGCTTCACAAGATCTGGCTAAAATGGGCTTAATTATTGTATCGTTTACAATTAAAGACGTTCGGGATAAGAACGGCTATCTAGAATCTCTAGGGAAACCTCGTATTGCTCAAGTTAAGCGAGATGCTGACATCGCAACAGCTGAAGCTGAAAAAGAAACACGAATCAAGCGTGCTGAGGCTCATAAAGATGCCCAAAAAGCGGAGCTTGAGCGAAATACAGAAATTGCGGAAGCTGAAAAGATGAATCAGTTAAAAACCGCTGAATATCGTCGCGAACAAGATATTGCCAAAGCTCGTGCTGACCAAGCATATGATCTAGAAACAGCTCGCGCGAAACAAGATGTAACAGAACAAGAAATGCAAATCCGCATCATTGAACGTCAGAAACAAATTGAATTAGAAGAAAAAGAAATTCTTCGTCGTGAGCGTCAATACGATTCTGAAGTAAAAAAGAAAGCAGATGCAGATCGTTACTCTGTTGAGCAATCCGCAGAAGCTGAAAAAGCAAAACAGCTTGCTGAAGCAGACGCCAATAAATATCGGATTGAAGCAATGGCTAAAGCTGAAGCTGAACGCGTTCGAATTGATGGTTTAGCAAAGGCTGAAGCTCAGCGTGCCCAAGGTGAATCCGAAGCTGAGATTATCCGCTTAAAAGGTTTAGCTGAAGCTGAAGCTAAACAAAAAGTAGCTGAAGCATTCGAGCAGTTCGGTCAAGCGGCTATTTTAGATATGATTATCAAGATGCTTCCTGAATATGCAAAACAAGTTGCAAGTCCTTTAGCAAATATCGACAAAATTACGGTTGTGGATACAGGAAGCAACGGTGAAAACAGCGGAGCTAATAAAGTGACTGGCTATGCAACGAACTTAATGTCTTCTCTTCAAGAATCGCTGAAAGCATCCTCAGGTATAGATGTGAAGGAATTGATTGAAAACTTTTCCGGAAAAGGAAATGTGCGACAAAGCTTGCACGAACTAACGGATGAAATCAAGCAGCAAAACAAGAAAGAAGATATCTAAAAATAAAAAGCATGCGGATTATATCCGCATGCTTTTTTAACCTCTTAACACTCGAAGAAGAAACCTAGGTAATTCTAACTGACGCTTCCATCTCCATGGTTCTTTTAACAGTCGATAAAGCCACTCTAAACCAAACTTTTGAAAAACAGCAGGTGCTCGGTTCAATCGTCCTGAAATAACATCGAACGAGCCCCCTACGCCTTGATAAACAGAAGGATTAAGTTTCTCTTTATGAGCAATAATCCAATTTTCTTGGGCTGGACTGCCTAAAGCCACAAAAACAATTTCTGCTCCTGAATCATTAATCGTACGTTCAATGACTTCTTCATTTTTTTCATAGCCATTTAATGTTCCAACAATTAAAATCCCTGGAAACATCTCTTCCAACTTAGCTTTGGCTTCATCTGCAATTCCAGGCTTGGCTCCGTATAAAAAAATTCTTTTACCGTTATTCGTTGCTTCTTTACACAGCTTCAGCATCATATCAATACCCGTTACACGCTCACGAATACGTCCCTTTTTGAGCTTTGAAGCTAAAATCACACCGATTCCATCTGGAATTTGATAAGTCGCTTGATTTAATAGTGACTTTAATTCCCTGTCTTCTTGTGCTTTCATAATTTTTTCAGGGTTGATTGCTACAATAAATGATTTTCGGCCTTTATCTATATCCTGAAGTAACTTTACCGCTAGCTCATCGTACGTGTCGCTACAAACGTCTATTCCTAAGATGTTTTCCTTCATTAAATCACCCGTATGTTGATTTTTTAGTTTTTTACAAACGAAAGACAGGCTGTTCAGCCCGTCTTTTTATAAAGTAGAAACTTTTGAATCACCAAGTAACACTACGTCAAAGCCTGCTGCTTTCCATTGATCACGCTGAATGCAGTTTTTCGTATCAAAAATAACTTTTGTACGCATGTGATTTTCAACAGCTGATGGAAGAAGCTCTTTGAACTCATTATGATCTGTTAAAATAAGAATCACATCCGCATGTGCAACAGCTTCATCCAAACTTTGCGTCTGACGCTCGATCTTATTCTCTTTGATATGAGGATCAAATGCTGTGTAATCAACGCCCAGCTTTTCTAAATGATGAAGTACATCTGTTGATGGACTTTCACGCATATCGTCAATATTTCCTTTAAAAGCTAAACCTAAAACAGCTACACGTCCATGTTGAATGCCCTTTTCATCTAGTAGGCTTTTCGTTTTCAATGCTGTATATTCAGGCATTGAATCATTTGTATGACGAGAAAGAGAAATAATTTTTGCCAGTTCTGGCTGAAGCTCTGTTAAGAACCAAGGGTCAACAGCAATACAGTGGCCGCCTACACCAGGACCTGGTAAATGAATGTTTACACGCGGATGATAGTTCGCTAACTTAATCGCTTCCCACGCATTTACACCAATTTTTTCACTGATTTTTGCCAGCTCATTTGCAAACGCAATGTTCACATCACGATATGTGTTTTCGATTACTTTCACCATTTCAGCTGTTGTAGCATCCGTTACGTGAATATTTCCTTTTACAAATGTTTTATAAAGCTCAACAGTCAAACGACTAGACTCTTCGTTAATACCACCGACAATACGGTCATTATTTACTAATTCCTCAAATACTTTTCCTGGAATAACGCGTTCAGGTGAATGAGAAACAAATAACTCACTGCCTAATTCTAAACCAGTTTCTTTTAGCACAGGTAGCATAACGTCTTCTACTGTACGGGGAGGAACTGTGGATTCTAAAATTACTAAATTTCCTTTACGAACGTAAGGAACAATCGATTTTGTCGCTTCTCGAACATAGTTCAAGTTTGCCGTTTTATCTTCATTAATTGGTGATGGTACAGCAATAATAAAAATATCCGCCTCTTCAGCCGTTGTGCCTACCGTGAAGTGTCCGTTGTCAACTGCTGATTCTAAACGTTCTTGTAAGCCGTTTTCTTCTATATGAAGTTGCTTATTTTTAATTAATTCTACTGCTTTTTCATTTACGTCGACACCATGTACATATAAGCCGTGATTGGCAAACATAACAGCTGTCGGTAAACCTATATATCCTAAACCAACTACACACAATTTCTTTGTCATTGCAGAAAATCTCCTTTATATGACATGCTTAATAAATAAAACCTATCTGATATTATATCGAAAAATGTCATTTCATGATAGCATTTATATAAAAACATGAAATAATTTCTTTTACTTATTATTATGTAACATTTTATGAGAATTCATCAATAAACGATATAACCATCTTTTGTACAACGAGCCCTAACCCAAAAGAACTATTGAAAATCCCCTTGATTCCCAATAGTTCCCTTAGTAAATATATTTTACATATGCCCTTGTTTTTCGACAATTTCTCTAAAATAGCTCACTAACTCTTCTCGCAGTGGTTCTCTTTGCAGAGCTAAATCAATTGTTGCTTTAATGAATCCAAATTTATCTCCAACATCATAACGTTTTCCTTCGAAATAATAAGCAAGAACACGTTGGAATTCATTCAGACGTAAAATAGCATCTGTTAATTGAATTTCTCCTCCTGCGCCAATCTCTTCTCTGCTTAAGATATCAAAAATTTCCGGTGTTAAAATATAGCGCCCCATAATTGCATAGCCTGAAGGAGCCTCTTCTGGATTCGGTTTTTCAACGAGCGTTTCTACGTCTAGTAATCCTTTTTCAAGAGGCTCTCCTTTAGGGCCTACAATTCCGTACTTTGAAGTTTCTTTCCTAGGAACCTCCTGTACACCAACTACAGCGCATTCATATTTTTCGTATACGTCCATTAACTGCTTCAAACAAGGGGTTTCTGATTGAACTACATCATCGCCTAGCATAACAGCAAAAGGCTCATCTCCGATAAAACTTCTTGCACAGTGAATGGCATGACCTAATCCTTTAGGTTCCTTTTGACGAATGTAGTGAACATTAGCCAAATTTGAAATCCCCTGCACTTCTTCGAGCATGTCCCACTTTTCCTTTGCGGCTAATGTTTCTTCTAACTCATATGATTTATCAAAATGGTCTTCGATTGCTCGTTTTCCGCGACCGCTTACAATTAAAATATCTTCAATACCTGATGCTACTGCTTCTTCCACAATGTATTGAATCGTTGGTTTATCTACAATTGGCAGCATTTCTTTAGGCTGTGCTTTTGTAGCCGGCAAAAAGCGTGTCCCTAATCCAGCTGCTGGAATAATAGCTTTACGAATTTTCACTTACTTTTCCTCCTGTCAATGTCAATCGTGCTTATTGGTTATAGTATAGTAAGTCTGCGATTGAGTATGTACACAAAGTCATGTGGAATCCATTTCTTTTTATAAAGAGTCATGTTGGATTCTGCTTTATCATAACAAAAGATTTTGTATAATTCTATTTTTATCATTTATAATGAAAAGAAAATTAATCACTTATAAATATAATTTTATGCTCCACTTATGTATAGAAAGGAATGGGATTATGAGTTCGTTTTCAGATCACTTACAGCACCAATTTATACATCATTTCCCGTACAGTGATGCACGCTATCGCACGAATGCCCAAGCAGGACTAGACCTTTACCGTACCCATTCATTCTTCATTTTGCACAATGACGAACAGATATTAAACATTAAAATCGATTCGTTTTATGTGGAACTAAACAAGCAGCTGCTCCCTGAAAGTACCTGTTCTTGTCAGCATAACGGATTTTGTGAACACTGCTTTGCAGCTTTTTTTTATATGTATTCATTAATAGAACCGCTTGCGCCCCTATTCAAAGAATGGCGAAACCATGAAAAAGCAGCTTTGACTATGCTATCTGCCAAACAAGTGTTAAAAAAGCCGAAGGCAACTTTTCAAGAGTGGAGACAAACTTTTGAGGAGCAGTATACGCTTTTTATGCAGGGGCGGAACGAAAATGACCGTTCCATTTATCATGAATATTATCAGTACTATTACCGTGCTTTAGTGAAAAAGGCTCCTGAGCACCCATTGCTTTATGCTTTATTTTGTATGTATGGAGCGGTTCATACATTCTATAAACTATCAGCTCAATTACAGGCACATCAGCTTTCTACTAACATCGAGGAATCATTCGTATATAGTCACGTCTACAAAATAACAAATGAAATTTATGCTACCGCTGATTCATTAAAGCAAATGAAATACGATGGAGATGCATTATCTATTATAGAGGACAGCATTCCATACATCCGAGAATTATTGCATAAAGATATGCCTTTACAATATGAACGTATTGAGATTTATCGCGTTATTTGGCAAAAAATTTTCACGTTAGAAAAGTGGCGAAAAACTGAGGAAAGCAAATTAAAAGCTAAGTACGGTTCTTTTATAAACAATACAGCTCTTTCCTATCTTTTATTCCTTCAAGAAAAAGATGGGGAAGCAAAAGAACGTTTGAGCGATGAAACCCTACAAACAATTCCCTATCTTATTCCTTGGTTAAATGATTTATTGCATGAAAAAGAAACTGACCGCTTTGCTCAGTGGGGCTCTTATATAATGACCTATATAGGAGATTACGTACGCACGGTTCCGACTACTTATCAAGGAAGCCGAAACATGGTCTCCATGATTGTAAATTTATTTCAGCACTATAAAGACTTAACGAACGATCAAACTTTGTATACTGAAGCATTGCAAACGTTACTTCCCTATAGTTTTATTGAATACAGTGATTTTCTATATGCTTCTGACCAATTGAAAAAGTGGGTTGAATTACAGGTGCTTCTTCAATATGACAGTATCAAATATGACGAGCAAACGATAGAAGCCTTAAAACAAAAAGATGAAAAGCTGGTTATTCCTCTTTATCATCAAATGATCTCAAAGCTGATTTATGAAAAAAAGAAAAGCAGTTATCAAGAAGCCTATATCTACTTACAAGAATTAAAGAGACTTTATCTACAAATGAATCGCTCTCTACTATGGGAACATTATATGGAAGAATTAGCGATAAAAACGAAGAAACAGCGCGCGTTTCAACAACTATTAGAAAAAGGAGATTTACTGAATGTTTGATTTGTTTCATTTAACACTTGAAGTCGAACCTGTACACGGTGACTTTTTTCTCTACTGTGTATCACCTAGCGGCCAAATTTTGCTCCCTGATACATGGAAAGATGCGCTGTTTCTATGGCATGAACAGACCTATTACGGAAGCGAAGCCACACAGGTTGAGATTAATGGAAAAAAAGGAATTCTTCTTTCTGCATGGCAAATGTTCACTTTCATACAATCACCTATTCAACAGCATGTGTTGAAACCGGCTTTGTCCGCTTCAGCGGAAGCTTATCAGCAAATTGCAGTCGATATGACAAAGAGGATTATCCAAGGGAAATTTCATTCTCTTCCTTTAAAAAAACAAATGACTGGATCGCTTTCACAAGCTGATGAGCAAGAGTGGCGAGCACAAATTAAAGAGAGCCTACTAAAAAAAGAAGGAAAGGACTTTTTAATAAGCATAGAAGGCGAGAGCTATAATCCTCCCTTTGACCTTTCGTTGCGTATTGTAGAACCAGCGACCGATGGAGATGTATGGACGGCTGAAACATTCGTGATTCCCCACGATGAAGCCAAAGAACCTTTTATACTGGGAAGAACGCTTCCTAAAGAGTGGAATCACTACGAATCATATATCGCTTACGAACACGAACGATGGAAAGCATTGGCTCCTACTTTATACCAAAAAGGAGCGTTTATTCAGTCTGTTCTAACAGATGAGGAAGTATGGGAATTTCTAACTCAAGATAGTGCAGCATTGATTAAACAAGGTGTCTCTATCCATTTGCCAAGCTGGTGGGAATCATTAAAAAAAGCCACCATCAAAGTATCTGGCGCTATAGAAAATACTTCATCTGCGTTGTTTGGTAAACAAGCTATCAGCAGCTTCCGCTGGTCATTTTCTATTGGCGATCAAACTTTCTCAGAAGAAGAGTTTCGGAAATTAGTCGAACAAAAACGCCGATTATTATCTATTAACGGACAGTGGATTCGACTGGATTCTAGATTAATTAAACAAGCGCAGAAAATTGTTAAAGAAGCTAGTAAAAAAGGCGTCTCAATTCATGAAATTTTAAAAACGAAGCTAACCTACATGGCAGACAGTAAAACCGATGAAGAAGAGGTAAAAGTTGAGTTCCAACTCCCCGCTTCCTTTCAATCATTTATTACATCCTTAACGGATTTAGAACGGCTGCCGGAAGTGCTGCCTTCCTCTGAATTCAAAGGTGCATTAAGACCTTATCAGCAGCAAGGTTTGAATTGGCTCATGTTTTTGAGAAAGTTTAACTTAGGAGGATGTCTAGCAGATGACATGGGGCTAGGTAAAACCATTCAATTAATTAGTTATTTAACAAATATTCATCAGTTACATAGCTCTCCTTCTCTTATCATTTGCCCAACGTCTTTAATTGGAAACTGGGAAAAAGAATTACAGAAATTTGCCCCTTCTCTTCGTGTTCATGTTCATTACGGGCCGAAAAGAACCAGCGGATACGCATTTGAGAAGATATGTGAAAGTACTGACGTTGTGATCACGACTTATCAAGTTGCTCTTTTGGATGTCGAATTGTTGAATGGGTTTATATGGAACAGCATTTCCTTAGACGAAGCCCAACATGTTAAAAACCCGCAGACTAAACAGGCGAGAGCCATCCGTCAGCTGCAAGGAAGACACAAAATTGCGCTTACTGGAACTCCAATTGAAAACCGTCTGCTGGAACTATGGTCATTATTTGAATTCATCAATCCTGGTTACTTAGGAACAATCAATTCATTTAAAAACCGATTTGTAGCAGGCATTGAAAAAGGCGAGAAACCTGAACGAACTGTTGAGCTTAAAGCACTCATTCAGCCTTTCTTATTGAGAAGAACAAAACAAGATAAAAACATCGCCCGCTCACTGCCTGATAAACAAGAACAAAAAGAATATATTCCGCTGACAGCGGAACAAGCTTCACTTTACCAGGAGCTAGTTCAAGGAATGCTTCAAGAAACAGAGGAAAAAACAGGATTTGAACGAAAAGGCATGATTTTGCAAACACTAAATAAGCTAAAATTATTATGCAATCATCCAGCTTTGTACTTAAAGGAAAGTGCAGCTAAACAAACGGTACGGCGATCTCATAAAAGTGAAAAAATTATTGAACTCGTAGAGAGCATTCGCACACAGCAAGAAAGCTGTTTAATTTTTACTCAGTATATTGAAACAGGACTCATGCTGCAAAGAACCTTAGAAAAAGAAATCAACGAGCCGGTTTTATTCCTTCACGGAAGTTTGTCGAAAGAACAAAGAGATGAAATGGTTGCTCAATTTCAAGCAAGGAAAAAAGCCATCTTTATCCTTTCTCTTCGCGCAGGTGGAACTGGATTGAATTTAACAGCTGCAAATCACGTTATTCATTTTGACCGATGGTGGAACCCAGCCGTTGAAAACCAAGCAACCGATCGTGCCCATCGAATTGGGCAGAATAAATTTGTTCATGTTCATAAGTTTATTACAAGAGGAACGATTGAAGAAAAAATTGATGAAGTGATCAATCAGAAACAACATCTAAACAATGAACTCATCCAAGGAGATCAATGGGTAACAGAACTTTCTAATAACGAACTACAAGAGCTTCTTGCATACAGAAATGAATAAGAAAAATTATAAAATGTGTTACAACGTCACTAAAAAGAGGACTTTTTTACTTGTCCTCTTTTTTTATTAGATCATTCGACACAAAAAAATAAGTGTAAATCATTATCCAGCTACTGATAAAGATACAAAAAGCGCAATAAATAGCGTTTTTTGAATAAAAAGGTATTTTTATAGCGAAAAAGACCCTTTACTTTCTCTTTAAATTCCAGCATATTTATACATATAATATTTTTGTAATTTAATAGACATATTGGAAAAATAAACACGAAACATTTACATAATTAGGGGGATTTATTAATGAAAAAAAGGCAGCTCGCTTTATCTCTAGGCGCCATTGTTGGCGGGACATTTTTATATCAAGCTTCAGCTGAAGCATCTGCTTCAACTGTTCAAGTGAAAGCTGGAGATACACTTTGGTCATTATCTACCAAATACCATACAACGGTAGACGTCTTAAAAAGCGTAAATAAGTTATCTTCAAATACAATTCACATAGGACAAACGTTATCGATTCCTTCTGCTTCAACCTCTCAACCATCTAATAAGGAAGAAAAGCCTTCAGCTCCTGCTACTGGTTCGACCTATAAAGTTCAAAGCGGCGATACCCTTTGGAAAGTTGCTACTCGTTTTAATATGAGCGTAGAAGAATTAAAACGTTTGAACGCTCTTTCTTCTAACATTATTTATATTAACCAAACGTTAAAAGTAAATGGAAGCAATAGCGCATCGACTCCAACTACGAGTAAACCAGCAGAAACTCCTTCTAAGGATGCAAACGGAACTTACAAAGTTCAGCGTGGAGATAGCTTATCTAAAATAGCTTCGACATTTCACATGAGCGTCAGTGAGCTAAAACAAATAAACGGATTAACGTCTAATACGATTTATGTAAATCAACAATTAAAGGTATCAAAAAGCAGCCAAACAACTACGCCAACAACAAAACCAAGTACATCCACACCTTCAACTTCTAACGGAACATTAAATGTATCGCAAATGATTTCAGATGCAAAACGTTATATAGGTGTTCCTTACAAATGGGGTGGCACGACTCCTTCTGGTTTTGACTGCAGCGGATTCATTTATTACGTAACGAAACAACAAATTTCTACAACGCGCTATACGACGGCTGGTTATTGGAGTGTATCAACACCTGTCAGTAATCCACAGCCTGGAGACTTAGTGTTTTTTAATACATATTCTAGCGGTCCTACACATATGGGCATTTACCTTGGTAATCGTCAATTTATTCATGCTGGATCTTCTACGGGTGTAACCATTGCAAGCATAGATAACAGCTACTGGAGCAAGCGCTACTTAGGTGCAAAAAGATTTTCTAAATAATTGATAGAAGCTGAAACAAAATTATGTTAGTTAAAGGAAGATCCGAACGAGTTTGATTCTTGATGAAGAATCAAACTCGTTCGGATCTTTTCATTGGTAGGGTGGACGTAGGTTTTCTAGCTGTTGAGCGGAGGGCAAAGCGAAGACTCCTGCAAGAAAAGCAGAATAGATGAGACCGTACGCAAGTGACGAGGAGGCTCATCGGCCGTCTGCGAAAAGCGAAGTCTTGCACGGAAATCAACAGTCGTGTAACAAGTGACCTATACTAGCTCATCCCATTTGTTTGTCTTTAGATTGCATTAATTCAGTCACGTTTCAATCTCTTATATACAGAAAAAAACCGTTAAATGATTTAACGGATGAAATAGAGGAATAGTTCGAGGATAGTAAATACTTTAATTTTCTCTCTTGAGAATATAGAAAGAGCCTTGTTGCTCTTAAAGAGGATCTATCTTCTATTATGATAGATAAGAGGACTTAGAACCTTAGCTGAACTAATCACCCCCTTTCATGCTAGATAACAACTTCATTCTTCTTGCTGATTTGAATCAAATGAAGAAGAACCGGATGGCTTTCCACTTAAAAACTTAACAGCATCAGCCACAACGTCGGTCATATATACTCGTTGCTGAAGATTATTTTCAAATGTGCGCGTTTGTACACGCCCTACCACACCTACAACCGCTCCTTTATCACAGTAAGCAGCCGTATTTTCTGCATTTTTTCTCCACAGAGTAATATTGACAAAATCAGCATCATATTCACCTTCAACATTTCGAAACGTTCGATTAATTGCTAAAGTAATAGTAGATACTGCAATCCCTTCATGGGTATATCGAAGCTCAGGTTTTTTTGTCAGTCTTCCTACAAGAACAATATGGTTAATCATAGTCTACCACTCCAACTGATTGAATAATGGGAATCTTTAAGCTCATTCATGTTATAATATGGATAACCTACTATTTACGCAAAGGAGGAAATATCAATGAAAACATTTAAACTTGTGTCATTTCAATTGGTTGATGATCAAGAAAAACGTCAGTCTGTCTCACTAACTAATGGCCTTATTATTAATAAAGAAGACGGCGAAAATAACTGGATTTTAGAAGCAGTTATCGATAAGAAATGGTACGATGAATTTCATGTTTTGTTGAAAGATAAACAAAAAATGACGGTAGAAGCTAAAATTACGAAAGAAACAAATGATCCGGCTACCTTTATAGCTACCGTGGCTTCCATTACTTCAATTGGTGAAAATCGTATTAGTTTGTTGATGAAAGGTGTTTTAAAAGAACGGAGACTTCATTATGCTGAAATGCTCTTAGAGGATTTAATTAACCAAGGATTATCAGGTCAAGATTTACTTCAACAGTTCAAACTGCAGCTTCGGAACAGACCGATAAAAAGTACATCTAAAAAATAAGTCAAGTCATCTTAAGGTGTCTGGATTTAAAAGAGAGGATTATTGTTTGCGGTCTTTTTCGTTGGTCCATGAGAAGGATAAAGAAAAGAGAACTCACTGGGGAGGTACCTTTCTTTTTTTCCTAAAAATAAATGATCACAACTAGAACGTTTGAAGCGATTATCTCTTGCGCGAGCGCCTTGCCTTTTCAAATAAAAATTTGTCATTTTTTCACTCCTTTTTCTTTGTAATTCGTATATTAATGCATTTTTCCCCGTTATTCAACCATTTTTTTCAATATACCGAACAAAAAATAGGATTTTTTTACTATAAAAACCTCTATTTTTGTTCTTTTTTTATATATATATGCAGAAAAATGAATCTTTTTAGAGAAAAAAAAGAAATAAAAACAGGTTTTATTCCCTTTATTGCAGAAGGTAAAGTGTATATGTTTCATATTGTGTAAATTCAGCATGTTACAAAGAACATGAACTACATTCGAACAATAAGACATATACTTATCTTTACGAAATCAGGTGATGCATATGAAAGGTTTGGGAGAAAGAATTAAACATTTTAGACTAAAAGGAGGGTTTTCACAAGAAGAATTAGCAAATCAGTTGAATGTTTCTCGTACAACTATTTCAAAATGGGAATGTTCGAAACAAACGCCTTCCATTTTTGATTTTCTATCTCTATGTAATTGTTTTCAAATTACGCTGGACCAACTTATTGATCCTTCCTCTTATAAACAAGATTATTTACATGACTTCCAACTTCTTTACTTAACAAGAAAACGTGAATCAGATTCACAAGACGATACCATTTTAACCCTCATAGATAAACAGCCCTTATTGAAACATGTGCTCTTACAATTTTCATCTCTGTCACCAACTCTTCAAAAAGAGTTGCTAACGGATATTATACCTTTATTAAAGAAACTTTTTTCTGCTTTGCAGCGCCAATAAAAAAAAGCTGCATCAGCAGCTCTTATGTACTATTCTTTTTTATCGCCTAAAGCAAACATAATATCTGTTTCGCAGACTAACTCTCCATCTACAGTTGCGATACCTTTTCCTTTGCCAATAGATCCACGTGCACGTACAATTTCAACCTCTAAACGTAGTTGATCACCAGGTCTTACTTGCTTTTTAAAACGGCAGTTGTCAATGCCTGCAAAAAATGCTAAACGTCCTTGGTTTTCTTCTTTTTTTAGCATAGCTACTGCTCCTACCTGAGCCAAAGCTTCTACAATTAAAACCCCTGGCATCACAGGATAGTCAGGGAAATGCCCGTTGAAAAATTCTTCATTGGCAGATACGTTTTTTAAACCAACTGCTTTTTTTCCCTCTTCCACTTCTAAAATACGATCGACCAATAAAAATGGATATCGGTGTGGAATAATTTCTTTAATTTGTTCAATATCAAGCATAAATAAGTCTCCTTTCAAACCGCATGTAACATACGATACTATTATCAATATACAGAATGCTCAATTGAGAAGCAACTACTTGCTTAAGCTCTGATTCCATTAACCAAGCCCATCATTTGATCTGCAATTGAAATAGAGCGGGAATTAAATTGATACGCACGTTGAGCAATGGACATATCAGTGAGTTCTTTGCTCAAATCTACATTTGACTGTTCCAGTTTTCCTTGCTCTACGCCTGCTGTTTCTCGAGGTTTTCCAGTCAAATCTGTAAACATATTCGGTTGGTTCATCCCTGCTGGAAAGGCAAATAGATTTTCTCCTTTAGCTTCTAGCACCTGCGGCTTTTGGACATTTGTTAACCCAAGGGTAAACTGGTCAACGCCCGTATTCGTAGTAACCGTTACCGTTCCACTTCCATCAATTTGTATATCTTTGAACGCGTTACTGAAAATAATAGCTTGACCATTTTCCCCCAGCACATCCTGACCAGAACCGTTTACTAATTTAACATTGTTCGGGCCTTCGGGGCTAAGATGAAAAGAACCATCTCGCGTATATTGTACAGGCTGTTGGGAATCTTTTACGGCAACTTGAAAATAAACGTTTGGATTAGATGCAGCTACATCTAATAGTTTATCTGTATTCTGAAAAGCACCCTGCGTCATATTCAAGCTCGTTTGATCTAAATAAGCGCCTGTGCCTTGCCGAATTCCGGCTGGCGTAAGCCGCTTTTCTGTTCCCTTGTCTTCTTGATTGTTTACTTGTTGATACAGCATATCATTAAATGAAGCATCTCTCGCTTTATATCCTGTCGTATTTGTATTAGATAGATTATGACCAATGACATCAAGTTGCTGCTGCAGCTGTCCCATCGTATTGGCCGCTGTTATCATTGTACGGTTCATCCTTCTCATCTCCCCTGTTGCTTTTAGCGCACACGCCCAATTTCATTTGCCGCTTTATCCATGCTCCTATCGTAAGCTTGCATTATTTTTTGATTTGCCTCAAAAGCTCTGTAAGCCGTTAGTAAATCAGTCATACTTTGAGCAGCATCTACATTGGAACGTTCAACAAATCCTTGCTTTAACTGATAAGAAATGCCTGGGTTATTCCTTGCTGAAGGCAAGGACTGATTGTTCAGCGTTTCATACAATCCATTCCCTGTCTTTTTAATCGTTTGTAAATCACTAGCATAAGCAATATCGATTTGTGCAACCTGCTGATTATTTTCTGTTACGTTACCTTGTGAATCAACTGTAAAGTTTTCACTTTTTAGTTGGATTGGTTGATTATTTGTATTTAATACATAAGCTCCGGTAGACGTAGTTAAAAAACCTTCCTGATCTAATGTAAAATTACTGTTTCTTGTATATTGAGGCGTATTATCAGGGCTTTGTACCACAAAAAATAGTCCGCCCTCTTTTGTAGGCATATTTTGCTCCATCAATGCAATATCAGTTGATTGAGATGTTTGCTGAAGATCACCTTGTGTAAAATTTGGAACTGTTTCTTGCATATACACGCCTGTATTAATCGCACCTATGTCTTTTTTGTTCTGAACAGAGATGCTACGTTCAGTAGGTAAATCTTCAGATTCCATTCGCTGCAGCAACATATCAGGAAATGCCTTTAACGTACCTTGATCTGCTTTAAATCCTGGCGTATTAGCATTTGCTATGTTATTCGTTAATAAGTCAGTTTGACGCTGTTGAGACAGCATACCGGCTGCTGCCGTGTAAAACCCTTTAAACATACTTCATCCTCCTTACAAGTAAACGTTGTTCGTTAGAGCTAGCTCACAGAGTATACTAGATAAAAGAAGAGACTCCTCTGTATGAAACGAGCCAATAGAGGAGTCTTCATTTATTTAAACAATATTGCGACGAGATAGTTTATCAATATTATCGAGCATAATACCTGTTCCAACAGCTACACAACCCATTGGATTTTCTGCAATTAGCACAGGCACCTTTAATTCTTCCGCTAACAGCTGATCCATACCGTGAAGCAATGCTCCACCGCCAGTTAAAATAACGCCTCTGTCTATAATATCGGCAGAAAGTTCGGGAGGTGTACGCTCTAATACACTTTTCGAAGCTTGTACAATGACGCTGACAGACTCTCTAAGCGCCTCCTCTACTTCTTCAGAATAAACAGTAACCGTACGTGGTAGGCCTGAAACCATGTCTCGCCCTCGAATGTCCAGCTCTTCATTACGAGCTTTAGGAAACACCGTACCAATTTTCACTTTAATTTCTTCTGCTGTACGCTCTCCAATTAAGAGCTTATATTTTTGCTTAATGTACTGCAAAATTTCGGCATCAAAACGATCACCAGCCATCTTAATAGAAGCTGCTGTTACGATATCGCCCATTGAAAGGACGGCCACATCGGTTGTACCTCCACCAATATCTACGACCATATTTCCGCTCGGCTGAAAGATATCCATTCCAGCGCCAATAGCCGCGACTTTTGGTTCTTCTTCCAAATAAATGGTTTTCCCACCGCTCTTTTCAGCAGCTTCGCGAATTGCTTTTTGTTCAACAGAAGTAATATTTGTTGGACAACAAATTAAAATGCGAGGCTTGGATAAAAAACCTTTTACATTTAATTTGTTAATAAAGTGTTTGAGCATAGACTCTGTAATTTCGAAGTCAGCGATAACACCATCTTTTAAGGGACGAATGGCAATAATATTACTGGGCGTTCTTCCTACCATACGTCTCGCTTCTTCCCCTACTGCTAGCACTCTATTTGTATTTTTATCAATCGCCACAACAGACGGTTCATTTAACACAATTCCTTTGCCTTTAACGTGAATTAAGACGTTAGCTGTACCTAAATCGATACCAATGTCTTTTGCTAACATACCTTAAATCCTCCTTCTATTTACATATCTTTGCATGATAACCATTCTTTTTTCCTAATTTACTATTTTATCACAATTTGTATATGTATGTTGTTATTAGCAAAAATATTTATTATATACCTATTTTATCCAAAAAATAAAATGCCCTATACTACCTCTATAAAAAAGGCAATATTGGGCATTTTTTCATTTTACAGTTTCTTCTTCCTTTTTGTACTTTAATTTTGTTGCTTCTCCTCCACGCAAATGCCGAATAGATTTATGATAATCAAGAATTTCTTTTACTTCATTTGCTAACTCAGGATTTATTTCTGGTAGACGCTCTGTTAAATCTTTATGGACAGTACTTTTCGAAACGCCAAATTCTTTCGCAATTACACGAACTGTTTTCTTTGTTTCTACAATATACTTTCCAATCTTGATAGTTCTCTCTTTGATGTAATCGTGCACACTACTCGCCCTCCCCAAATTGGATATGAGAAGTATCCAAGGGAATGTATATATTATCCCTTTTCTAACATTCTCTTTATAGGTTTGTAACAGTTTATTAGCTTGTGTGCAGATATATGCTAGAAAAGTCAGTAAGGACAAGTGATTTCTTATATTTTTTTGAAAATTTAGTGTTTTTTATTTACTTTTTTAACATAATGCATCTCATTTTAGAAAAATTCATAAAAAAAGAAGCTCGATTTTATCCAGCTTCTTTTCGTATTTATGGTCTTGCCTTATGCATTTGGTTTAGACGTATCTGTTGAAGGTTGTTTTGAATCTTTATCTTCTTTAGTCTTTTCATCAGATGATTTTTCGCTATCCTTTGATTCTTCAGAAGAAGAGTCGTCTTTTGGTTCTGTCACTTCAGCTGCTTTGACTTCTTTGATAGAACTAACAGATTTTCCAAAATAACTGCTTGGATTAATTGCTACACCATCTTTACGAACTTCAAAATGCACATGTGTTTTTGCTTCTTGATTATATAAGCTTTTTCCAGCTTTTGCGATCGTTTGGCCTTGTTTAACAATATCTCCTACTTCTACATCAGCTTTCTCAAGAGATTGATACTGTGTGACTAAACCATCTTTGTGATCAATTTCTACTACATAACCTAGTAAAGGATCTTTTGTTGCTTTTGTTACTGTACCGCTAGCTGCTGCTACAACATCAAATGATTTATCTCCCTTAACAGCTAAGTCAACACCTGTGTTTGGATGATACGTATTGTTGTAGAAAACTAGTGCTTCTTCTTGCTGTTTTTCAGATGCTTGATCGTCGTAGAAAGGCTTTTTCACGATTGCTGATGCTTCACTAGCGACTGGCATTTTTAAATTTTCAAGTGAAGCATTTACCTCTACAGCGTCGTCTCGATAAGCCGTACCGTCTTGGCTATAGCCGCTTTTGTCTTCTTTGCTAATATCGTTTCCATTAGCTTGAAACCAAAGGACTGCTGTAAGAATAATTGCTGCACTCGCTAAATAGATAGCCGGGAACACCCAACGCTTTCTAACTAATTTTTGAACTTTCGATTTTGGAGAAGTACGTTTCTTTTCTTCCTCTCTCATATATCATCACCTCAGCAATCAGTCTGAACACAATTGAATGAATATATACACAGCGATAAAAAATTTTTTTCGATTATTTTTCAACAGATGAATCTAAAATATACATTTTATTTAAAAAAAGTGAAAACCATAAAAAAAGACCCTGATATAAGGGTCTTTGAATTAGCGTTTAGCTGTCAATTGTGCAACAAACTGATCGTTAGGGGTAATCGCAACACCTGTATAATAATGAGTAACAATATCTTTATACGTTTTTCCTTCCAGTGCCATACCATTTGCTCCGTACTGACTCATCCCAATACCATGTCCATATCCTTTTGTGTTGATGATAATTTCATTACCTTTTTTTGTCCAATGAAAGTCGGCTGACGATAAACCCAATTTTTCCCGAACATCTTTTCCCGACAGTTCTTTACCGTTTATCTTTACGTAATCTACGCGCTGCCCCGGCGTTCTAGAGACGATTTCACCTACTGATCCACTGTTTGTTAATTTCACTCCAAGCCTCTGTTCAAAGCTAGCAACAGACATTACTTTCTGATTTGTAAATTCTGGGGACTTTTTATCCCATGGACTAGCTACACTTTTTAGATAAGGAATGGAATTCTTCCAATACGCCTCTGAATTTTCAGTGTAACCATTGCTTGTAGAAAAGAACGTAGCATTAATTGGCTTATTTTTATACGTAAGAATTTGACCTTGGGTGTCTTTCACTGCTTCTTGAATTTTTTTGATTTTCCAATCATAGTCTTTGTTCCATCTGCTTCTTAGCTCATCTTTATTTAAATATACTTGGTACTCTACGGTATCAGTCACATCCGCTCCTTGGGGAAGATGACTATTTCCATTCATCATAGTTTGTACAATATAGGTTCTGGCTGCCAAACTTTGAGCCTTAAGTGCTTCAAGCTCAAAAGTAGCAGGCATTTCAGCTGCTACTACCCCTACAAGATAGTCTTCGAGCGGCAGTTTTTCTACTTTTTTCGTTTCCGTACGATAAACACTGACGTCAAGAGGAGACGCTGTCACTTTTTGTAGTTTTTCGGTTTGTGGGGTCTGTTTGACATTTTCATGTAGCTTTCCATCTGTCTTTTCAGTAAAAGGAACAACGAGAAGTGTTGGGATGAGTAACACAACGAAAAAAAAGATGACTCCTAGTACGACGATTGGCTTTGCTTGTTTCATGAACGCCTAGCCTCCATATCTATTATTTTGACAAGGAACACCTATATCCCTATATTCCATATGTATGGAGGTGGACAACCTTTTATGACAGCAAACCGGCCATAAGGGTCGTCCAACGACAAAAAAAGCATCTCGCTATGAGATGCTTTTTTTATGACATATTTATTTCACGTCTGAAGCCTGTTGAGTTTGTTCTACTTGCTTTGTTTCGTCATTTACACGTTCAATATCAGCACCTAAAGCGGCTAATTTATTGTGGAAATTTACATAACCACGATCAAGGTGTTTTAATTCCGTTACACGCGTATAGCCGTCTGCTACAAGTCCTGCTAATGTTAACGCTGCTGCTGCACGAAGATCTGTTGCTGCTACTTCAGCGCCTTGTAGTTGAGAAGGTCCGTTAATAATAACAGAGCGCCCTTCAATTTTAATATCAGCGTTCATGCGGCGAAACTCTTCTACGTGCATAAAGCGGTTTTCAAAAACTGTTTCTGTAATCATACTTGTGCCTTCTGCTGCTAATAATAATGCCATCATTTGAGATTGCATATCCGTAGGGAAACCTGGATGAGGCATTGTTTTAATATCTACTGATTTTAGCTTTTCAGGTCCTACAACGCGTAAGCCGTCGCCTTCTTCAGTAATTTCAACACCCATTTCTTCCATTTTAGCAACAAGTGAACTGATGTGCTCTGCTACTGCACCGCGTACAAGTACGTTTCCACCTGTAATAGCTGCTGCTACCATGAATGTTCCAGCTTCGATGCGATCTGGAATAATTGCATGTTCTGCACCATATAATTTATTAACACCTTCAATACGGATCGTACCAGTTCCTGCACCGCGAACTTTAGCGCCCATTGCGTTTAAGAAGTTTGCTAAGTCGACAATCTCAGGTTCTTTTGCTACGTTTTCCATAATTGTAGTGCCTTCCGCTAATGCTGCTGCCATCATAATATTTTCTGTGGCACCTACACTTGGGAAGTCTAAATAAATTTTAGCACCTTTTAGTCTTCCTTCAACTTTTGCATCAATAAAACCATTTCCTACTTGAACTTTAGCACCCATTGCTTCAAAGCCTTTAAGATGCTGGTCAATCGGTCTTGATCCAATCGCACATCCGCCAGGTAAAGCTACACGAGCCTCACCTGTACGCGCCAATAAAGGACCCATTACAAGTACTGAAGCGCGCATTTTTCTTACATATTCAAAAGGTGCATCTGTTTTTAACTCTCTTGATGCATCTACAACTACACGATTTGTTTCAAAATCTACTTCTGCATTCAGATGTCTTAAAACTTCGCCAATCGTAAATACATCGGAGAGAGCTGGTACATCATTTAGAATTGTTTTTCCTTCACTAGCTAATAAGGTTGCAGTGATAATAGGTAAAACGGCGTTTTTTGCTCCTTCAACTTTAACTGTACCGCTTAATCTATTTCCACCGCGGACGATGATTTTTTCCAAGGTATTCCCCTCCGCGTCCATTTTCTCTATATTAATATTCAGACGTAATGATAGGTGTGCCAACAACTATGGTTGTTTGACCGCCCATTCTTGTCTTGCGTAATGCAATTTGTAAGTTCATTTCCTGCTTTTTCGTTTGAAGAGCTTCTTTCCACAGTCCAGTATATGCTGAAACAGAGGTAAATGACTCTTCCACTAGAGATTCCACTGGTTTAGCATTGAAAGCTCGTAATAGGTCTTGAATTTCAACAGACAAAACACTTTCCATCTTATCATTGATTTCCCCTGTTGCACAAGAGAAAATTATGGGTTCTGATAGGAAAATTTTTTCATAATTTGTCTGAAATACATTTTGAAAATGGGTCATATTTTTTTCTTTTAAACCTTGTCCCGTTACATGATACGATATGTACGCATTGCTGTGTTCATCGATCGCATAAGTTAACAGAATGACTTCGTTCACATCTTCACTTTTGCGTGTACCTATTGCTTTCCATAGGTCTCTTTCCCTCTTCACTTCCCATTTAAAACCTCTAAAATTACTTTTAATAATTTTAGCTTGCGAATAAAAGGTTTTTTGGTCAGTAACAGCTTTTACTTCTTCTCTTGCATACAACGATACTTCAGTTAACGAAACATGCTGCTTATTTAAGGTGTGAACAATCTTCTCAATAGTAGTTTCATTGTTTTGGGCATTGCTCACATAACTTCCATGATATACGAATAAGCCAGTAATGAAAATAGCCAAAAAGACACTAATTTTTTTAAACATTTCGCCACTCCCTCTCCGTACTCACCAGTCTTTCCAGAAGGCGATGATACATACATGAAAAGGGTCGTCATATTTAGACATAGCGACATACATTAGCGTATAAATTCGTATATCTTCAATGAATGAACGTCTATTTTATCATAGACTCATAGCTTGCCAATCATTGAAAAAATGAGGGAATGCGCTGTGACCAAAATAAATAATCCAAAAAGAAATTACTTACTGTTGATGAAATCGTAATGGTCAATAAAATAAGCATTAATTTTGCTTGAAACACATGATTAGGTTTCATCAGCTTTTCAATTTGAAAGCCTTGCAAAGCATACCAAGTAATCACAATAAAAATCAAATGTGAAATCATGGTTAGTAACGTTTGCTGTTCAATTCCTCCAAACAATAAAAGCACTCCTTTTAAACACCATATGAAAAGAAGAGACGATCATCGTCTCTTCTTTTCATATTAAAGCACACTTATGCAAATTCGTAAACGGTAACATGAAAAACATTTATTTTATTCCCTATTTTAAGATCCTTTTCCATTATTGAGCAAAATAAAGAAGATCGATGCGCTTAGTTGAATGGAATATATAATCATAGATGAATGCTATTTGCTCTTCCCCTTTTATATAATAGAGCAAAAAAGCCCTCTCATTCGTTTGAGAGGGCTTTTTTTAGAACTTACGTTGACTAATATCTAAACGATTGACTGCCCGTTTTAAGGCAATTTCAGCACGCTTAACATCAACGTCGTCTTGTTTGCTATCAAGGCGCATTTCAGCGCGCTTTTTCGCTTCTTCTGCACGAGCTACGTCAATCTCTTCAGCTGTTTCAGCAGCCTGTGCAAGAATTGTTACTTTGTCAGGTCTTACTTCAAGAAATCCTCCGCTAACAGCCACAAGTTCTGTACTGCTTGCTTTCTTCAAGCGGACGGCTCCAATTTGTAAAGGAGCAACCATCGGAATATGGCCATGTAAAATACCAAGCTCACCGCTCTGTGCTCGGGTACTTACCATTTCCACTTCTGATTCGTAAACTGGGCCATCAGGAGTCACTACACTGACATGGATTGTCTTCATTTAAAAAACCTCCTATGTCCCTTAAATTAAACTTCTACTCCCATACGTTTCGCATTTTCAATAACTTCTTCAATGCGACCAACTAAACGGAACGCATCTTCAGGTAAATGATCGTATTTACCTTCCAAGATCTCTTTAAATCCTTTAACAGTTTCTTTTACAGGAACATAAGAACCTTTTTGACCTGTAAATTGTTCTGCTACGTGGAAGTTTTGAGACAAGAAGAATTGAACGCGACGAGCACGTTGTACAACAAGTTTATCTTCATCAGATAACTCATCCATACCTAGGATTGCAATGATATCTTGTAACTCTTTATAACGCTGTAACGTTTGTTGAACTTGACGCGCAATTGCATAGTGCTCTTCTCCAACAATTTCAGGAGATAAAGCGCGAGATGTAGATGCTAATGGATCTACCGCAGGGTAAATACCCATCTCTGATAATTTACGCTCTAAGTTTGTTGTTGCATCTAAGTGAGCAAATGTTGTCGCTGGAGCTGGATCCGTATAGTCATCGGCTGGTACGTAAATCGCTTGAATCGATGTTACAGAACCTACGCTTGTTGACGTGATACGCTCTTGAAGCTGACCCATTTCTGTCGCTAATGTTGGCTGATAACCTACTGCTGATGGCATACGGCCAAGTAATGCTGATACTTCTGAACCCGCTTGTGTGAAACGGAAGATATTATCAATAAAGAATAATACGTCTTGACCTTGTTCGTCACGGAAGTATTCTGCCATTGTTAATCCTGTTAATGCAACACGTTGACGTGCACCAGGTGGCTCATTCATTTGTCCAAATACCATAGCCGTCTTCTTAATAACACCAGAATCTGTCATTTCATGGTATAAGTCATTACCTTCACGCGTACGCTCACCTACACCAGCGAATACTGAAATACCGCCGTGCTCTTGAGCAATGTTATTGATTAATTCTTGAATTAATACTGTTTTACCTACACCGGCACCACCGAATAGACCGATTTTTCCACCTTTAATGTAAGGAGCTAATAAGTCTACTACTTTAATACCTGTTTCAAGAATTTCAGCTTGTGTAGATAGATTTTCGAACTTTGGTGCTTGACGGTGGATTGGATCACGACGTGCACCTGCATCGATTGGGGCGTCTAAGTCGATTTTTTCACCTAATACGTTAAATACACGACCTAACGTAACGTCACCAACTGGTACTGAGATTGCTGCACCTGTATCTTCTACTTCTAATCCACGAACTAAGCCGTCAGTGGATGACATTGCTACTGTACGAACTGTGTTATCACCTAAGTGAATCGCAACTTCTAATGTTAATTCGATTGCAACTTCACTTGCACTGCTCGGTTTATGTGAAATTTTAAGGGCGTTATAAATTGCCGGAAGGTGTCCGTTGTCAAACTTTACGTCTACAACTGGACCCATGATTTGAGTAACGCGTCCTTTTGTCATCGTGTTCCCTCCTAACTTGCTTTTCCATTAAACTTTCTATTCTAACGCTGCCGCTCCGCCAACAATTTCCGTAATTTCCTGGGTAATTGCCGCTTGACGTGCACGGTTATATGACAATGTAAGATTATTGATAAGATCTTTTGCGTTGTCTGTTGCACTTTTCATCGCTGTCATACGAGCAGCATGCTCACTTGCTTTTCCATCAAGCAGGCCGCCGTAAATTAAACTCTCTGCATACTGAGGAAGTAATACTTCTAAAATCTCTTCTTGTGATGGTTCAAATTCATAACCAACAAGTTTACCAGAAGGTTGAAGATCTGTTAGAGGCAATAGCTTCTTCTCCGTCACTTCTTGTGAAATCGTATTGATAAAGTGATTGTAGTATAAGTAAAGTTCATCAAACGTACCGTCTGCAAACATTTGAACTGTTTGTGAAGCGATTCCTTGAATGTCAGCAAAAGCTGGCTGATCTGCTAAGCCTGTGATTTCAAGCAAAACCGGAATACCGCGTTTTACGAAGAAATCTCTCCCTACTCGTCCAATTGCAATCACACCGTATTCATCAGGTGATTGATGGCGTTCTTCAATAGCTTGAGATACTTTTCGCAAAATATTACTGTTATATGCTCCTGCTAGACCGCGATCTGAAGTGATTACGATGTAACCAGTCTTCTTCACACTGCGCGCAGTTAGCATTGGATGTGAAGCGCCTCTGCTGCCTAGGGCTACGCTTGAGACTACTTCTTGAATTTTTTCCATGTATGGAACAAACGATTTTGCATTTTGTTCCGCTCTATTCAGCTTTGCAGCTGAAACCATTTCCATTGCTTTCGTAATCTGGCTCGTTTTTTTCGTCGATGTGATTCGAGTTTGTATATCACGTAATGATGCCAAAGGTTTCACCACCTTGTTTTAGAAGATCACGTGGTATGAAAGGTGAACAAATGTTCACCTTCACCTTATTGAAAGATTGTCTTAACATACCATGCTGACAATATATTATTCAGATGCAATAAATGTTTTCTTGAATTCTTCAAGTGCTGATTCGAATACGCCAGCTTCAGGAAGTCCACCAGTTGTACGGATTGATTCAAGTACTTCTTTACGGTTTGACTCTAACCATGTTAAGTACTCGTCTTCAAAGCGCGTAATATCTGATACCGGAACATCATCTAAGAAGCCTTTTGTTAATGCGTAAAGCACAGCTACTTGTTTTTCTACGCGAAGCGGTTTGTGTAAACCTTGTTTTAAGATTTCAACTGTACGCGCTCCTCGATTTAATTTTGCTTGAGTTGCTTGGTCAAGATCAGAACCGAACTGAGCAAACGATTCAAGCTCACGATAAGATGCAAGGTCTAGACGCAGTGTACCTGCTACCTTTTTCATCGCTTTAATTTGTGCAGATCCCCCTACACGTGATACAGAAAGACCAGCATTAATCGCAGGACGTACGCCTGAGAAGAATAGATCTGACTGTAAGAAAATTTGTCCGTCTGTAATCGAAATTACGTTCGTTGGGATATAAGCAGATACGTCTCCTGCTTGCGTTTCAATAAATGGAAGAGCTGTTAATGAACCTCCACCTTTTGCGTCCGATAACTTTGCCGCACGCTCTAATAAACGAGAGTGCAGGTAGAATACATCCCCTGGATACGCTTCACGACCCGGAGGACGGCGTAATAGTAATGAAAGTTCACGATAAGCTGATGCTTGTTTTGTTAAGTCATCGTAAATAACAAGTACGTGCTTACCGTTATACATAAACTCTTCACCCATTGTTACCCCAGCGTATGGCGCTAAGAATAATAGTGGAGCTGGTTGTGAAGCTGATGCTGTTACAACGATTGTGTAATCTAGAGCACCGTGTTTACGCAATGTCTCTACTACGTTACGAACTGTTGATTCTTTTTGGCCAATCGCTACATAGATACATACCATATCTTGATCTTTTTGATTTAAGATTGTATCGATTGCTACCGATGTTTTACCCGTTTGGCGGTCACCGATAATTAACTCACGCTGTCCACGACCGATCGGCACAAGTGCGTCAATCGCCTTGATACCTGTTTGAAGCGGCTCATGTACTGATTTACGATCCATAACGCCAGGTGCAGCACCTTCAATTGGACGTGTTTTTGTTGTTTCTACTGGGCCTAGTCCGTCTACTGGCTGACCTAATGAGTTAACAACACGACCGATTAACTGCTCCCCTACCGGAACTTCCATGATGCGTCCTGTACGGCGAACTTCATCACCTTCACGAATTTCCGTATATGGTCCTAAAATAATGATACCTACATTGTTTTCTTCTAAGTTTTGTGCCATTCCCATGACACCATTTGAAAATTCAACCAGTTCTCCAGCCATGACATTGTCGAGGCCATGAGCACGTGCGATACCGTCCCCAACTTGGATAACAGTACCTACATCACTCACTTTAATCTCAGACTGATAGTTTTCAATTTGCTGCTTGATCAGCGCACTAATTTCTTCAGCTTTGATGCTCATGAATTTCACCCCTATCTACGATCTGTGTGCAAGAAGTCCTCGTTGGATCGTTTCTAATTTGCTGCTAATGCTGCCATCATAGATACGATTACCAATGCGAAGCTTCACGCCGCCGATTAGGCTTTTATCTACTATATTTGAAATATTTAACGTATGTTTTCCAACTTTAGAAGCAAATGATTGCGAGATTGCTCTTTTCTCATCTGCACTTAAAGGTTTGACAGAATAAACAGTTGCATCTGCCACGCCACGTACTTCGTTCGCTAGGAAACGATACTCTTGTACCATTTCGCTAACAATTTGAATGCGGTGACGCTCTAATAATAGAAGAACCGTATGTTGAACAGTTGGTGAAAGTTCAGCAAATGCCTCACTTACAAACTGTTTTTTTCGCTCAATTGTAATTTTTGGATGAGTTAATACATCCATTAATTCAGGTGTTTTAGCAAACACCTCTTCAACGATTTGTAGCTGGTCTTGCATTTCATCGATCATCTGTTTTTCTGTTGCTAATTGAAAAAGAGCTAGTGCATAGCGTTTGGCTACAGCTGGTTGACTCATCGTACATCCCCTACTTCTTGGATATATTCATGAATTAACTTCTCTTGATCTTGTTCAGAAAGTTCTTTTTCAATAACTTTCGACGCAATTAAAACAGATAATGAAGCAACTTGCTCACGTAACGCAGCAACTGCTTGATCTTTTTGCTGTTCGATTTCTTGTTTTGCTGCAGCTTTTAGACGCTCAGACTCTTCGCGTGCTGCCGCAATGATTTCTTCTTTTTTATCTTCTGCAGACTTTCTAGCGTTTTCCATCATTACTTGCACTTCTTGACGAGATTGCTTTAAGATTTCACGCTGCTCTTCAACAAGCTTCTTCGCTTCCTCATTTTGCTTTTCTGCTTCATCAATCTCACCGGCAATATGCTCTTCACGTTTTTTCATGATTCCCATTACAGGACCAAACGCGAATTTTTGAAGTAACGCAAGTAGGATAAGGAACATCACTAATTGGAAAAGAATATCTCCACCATTAATGCCTGCTGCTCCTAACACAAACATGTTCGACACGGCCATGTTCACTCCCTTCAGAGACTCCACATATATAATTTACTTATTAAAGACATAAAGTAATGGCGAAGGTTCTTTTGAATGATCTTCGCCACATGTAACACATTATTATTTACCTTGTACCATGAATGCAATAACTACGGCGATAATTGGAAGCGCCTCAACTAAGGCAACCCCAACGAACATCATTGAAGTTAATGTACCACGTGCTTCTGGTTGGCGAGCTGTGCCTTCAATCGTCTTAGAAACGATAAGACCGTTACCAATACCAGCACCTAGTGCCGCTAAACCAATCGCAATTGCAGATGCTATTAAACCCATTTTATAAAGTCCTCCCTTAATATATATGATTTTGTTTAACAAAGTTTTGTTTTGTCCAAATTGGGTATTACTTGAACAAAGCTTTATAAATTAATGGTCGCTACTCACTTTGTGAGATAAATAAACCATCGTTAACATTGTGAAAATGAAGGCCTGAATTGCGCCTACAAAAATACTAAATCCTTGCCATAAAAGCATTGGAATAGCAGCTCCAATTGTACCTAAGAAGCCTGTTGTTGCTAAACCAGCTAGCAAGCTTAACAAAATTTCCCCAGCATAAATATTACCGTAAAGACGAAGGCCAAGCGTTAACGTATTGGCAAACTCCTCGATAATCTTAAGCGGGAATAAAAATGCCATTGGCTTGAAGTAATCTTTCGTGTATGCAGAGAAACCTCGCATTTTAATACCATAATAATGTGATAGTACAACTACCATAACGGCTAACGTCAGCGTAATTGCTGGATCAGCGGTTGGCGATTTCCACCATAAGTTATGGTCAATCACGATGGCAAATGGAAGACCCAACATATTTGACACAAAAATGTACATAAGTAAAGTTACACCTAGCGTCAAAAAGCGGCCACCTGTTTTCCAATCCATATTGCTATTAACGAGTCCTTTAACAAAATCTAAGACCCATTCAATAAAGTTTTGTGCACCGCTTGGCTTCATAGCAAGAGTACGAGTACATAAAACTGCAATTAAGAATACAATAACAGAAGCTACGGTAACCATAAGCAAGTTACTTTGACTAAAAGTAAGGCCTAGAAACTCTATAGTTGGTGATTCATGACCCAACTGTGTTCACCTCTCTTTCTATCTTCTACGCATATTTTGAACAACTAAATCTATGATAATGACAACATAATACGTCATTAATCCCACAACTACACTAATAATATGAAAGGTTTTTGGATAAGAGATGGTAATCACAACTGCGAGAGCAGCTGTTGCAAATCTTACAACAGTCCCAATTGAACGGGGCTTTTTCCCCTCATCCAACGCCTGTCCAAACTGCTCAAACTTTCTTACCAAGTTCCACAAATTATACAAACTCAGGGCGGTTCCTAAAATTAAACCTGCAAAAACAGCCTTATAACTTGTAAATCCCCAGCCGAGAACGTATAATGCTAACAAATACAATATGTATGAACGAAGTCTTGGAAAAACGTGCTGCAAATCCTGCATGAATTATTAATCTCCTGAAAAAAAATGGTGGACTGTCCGCAGCATCATAAAAACACCTGCTGCTAGCCCTGAAAGAAGGCCTAAAATCAAAAATAGTGGTTCGGTATCAAGCCATTGATCAGCCCATCTCCCAGAGAATAAGCCAATTAAGACTGAACCTGCTAACTGTGATAGAATGATTGACACTAATGCCATCGCTTGCAAAGGATGACGGTTGCGATCTTTCATAAGCTCATACCCCTTTTGCAAAATTTTCTTTTTTCCGAATTCTCTATCGTTTTTATAGCTCAATATATGATAGAAAGGCAAAAAAAATTGCTAAAAAAGGTAAAAACAGCTAATAAAATACGCAGAAATATCAACGGTTTTCACAGGTTGAAAACCTTATCATTTATATTCCCTGTAAGCATACAATAGCGTATATTTAATGTCAATGTGTTTAAGCTAAAAACTTCACAATCTCTTCTTATTGTTCACATTTCTGCCACACATAAAACCTCTTCAAATGAAAACATTTAAAGAGGTTCATTCAATCGTTATTGTACTGTGTACAACCTGCTCTTGTCTATGCTTTTTCACAAATGCAAATATTTGGTACGACCCCGGTACAAGCGATTCATCGATCGTTATTTTTCGTTTTCTCATGCCTCTTTCTACATCAACGTCAACATCTAAATACGATATAAACTGTAAAGACTGCTTATCAAAAAGAGCAACGCCTAACTCATCTGCTCCTTCAGGCAAAAACAGTTCATAGCTATACGTATTTTTCTCTTTTTCCGCTGCTACTTGCAATCCCATGACACGAGGATAATCTGGAATGCTAACCATGTACATATAAGGAAGCGAAAATGTTTCACGTGAATCATTTATTTCCAAATATCCGTCATATATACCTTTATTTTTAAAACGGGGCTGCACCGATAAAGTGACAGCTATTTCTTTTGTCTGATGTGGCTGCACCGTGACGGGTAATGGAACATCCCAGTTCACTCCTTCATCCCTTTTCGGAACGTTTAAGCGATACGTTTTTGCTTTATCAGACTGGTTATCAATTTTAAATGATAAGACTTTCTTTGATGGGCGCGTAAAAATACCGAAAGATAAAGAAGATGGATAAAATAAAGAGTCTGCTGTGACAGCTTTTGCTATTTGAATTCTCCCGGCTCCTTGTTCATATACGCGATACGTTTGACCGTTTAGCTGCTGCATTACTTTACTTGTGTTCATCAATGAAGCTTTGACTTGTTCAGGAGACCAGTTCGGGTGAGCTTGTAAAATAAGAGCACACGCTCCAGCTACATGGGGCGCAGCCATACTTGTGCCATGCATGCGTTCATATCCCCCGGGAACTGTACTATTAATGAAGTAACCAGGTGCGACGACGTCCGGCTTGATTCCCCAAGTAGTCGTTACAGGCCCTCTTGAACTGAAAGATGTAAGCAAGTCTTGAACCACTTGCTTGCCAGTGCGTAAGTATGGCTGTTGAGACTGAATGTGTTGATTAATGATATCACCGCTTTTTTTACTTACCCATATCACTGGAATATTTACTGACTCTTTTAGTTTACCGATTATGCTTTTTTCAGTCGGACTATATAAAATAACGGCTTTTGCTCCTGCCTGTTCAGCTTGTTTAATATTTTTTTCAACCGCATTTCCTTCTGCTTTTAGCAAAATGACGTTGCCCAACGCATGCTTTTGCTCTTTGGAGTATTGTTCATTTATTACACGCAGCGTTTGATTAAACGTCCATGGACGAGACCCTTCTACTGGCGCCATCATAATTTTTTCTTTGTTAAATCCAATTGTTAGAAATTGAACTGTCGTCGGGGAAACAGAAGCGCCAACGGAAATAGCTTTTCCCGCTGTACCCGGAGAGCCCACCGTCCATAAACCTGGACCTGAATTGCCGCTGGATGTAACCGTTACAATTCCTTTTTCAACAGCTCGATCTAACGCTAAGCTTGTTGGTAAATCCGGACCATTCACATCATTTCCTAATGATAAATTAATAATATCTACATCATCTTGAATTGCTTTTTCGATAGCTAGAATAACACTTTCAGACGTTCCAGCTCCTCCTGGTCCAAGAGCTCGGTATGCGTAGATCTCCGATTGAGGTGCTACACCTTTAATATTTCCATTTGCTGCAATAATACCGGCTACATGAGTGCCATGCAGAGTAGGCTCTCCTTGCTCCCGAGTGGTTTCCATCGGCTCATAATCTTTATCTATTACATCATACCCTCCCCTGTAGGTTTGTTTTAAATCGGGATGAGAATAATCAACACCCGTATCGATGACGCCTACTTTGATCCCTTTTCCTGTTAAGCGCTGATTATGAGTATCAAATAAGCCTCTTACCTGTTCTGAGCCAATGAAGGTTACACTATTTTCTTCTGCAACCTGGTAGTTTTTAATAGAATGTGAACCAATAATAGAAGGATTATGAGATAGTTTTTCCAAATCCGAGATGGAGCCATTTAATGAAAGTCCTGTAAATACCGTGTGAAATTCGCTCTTAATCTTTATATTAGGATAATTTTTTTGTAGCTGACTTTTAAATTCCGCGAATTTTTCTTTTTCAACCATGACAATTATTGATTTTTCCTGATGATTCATTTCTTGTTTTATAGAAGGAAATGTCGGATTGAGCGACATTTGCCCTCCCCCGCTCCCTAATATAAAGCTAAGCATTAACCATTTAATCCACATAAAAAAACACCTCTCACACTATCGTGTCTCAAAGAGACACTTTTCATGTGAAAGGTGTTTAGAAATCTTACGAAAGCGGATTAAAAGCTTCCGGTCTGTTTTCCCGGCGGTTGAAATAGTAGCTAATAGCATCACAAATACGTTTAGAAGCTAAGCCATCTCCGTAAGGATTCGATGCTTGTGACATTTGCTTATATACGTCTTCATCTATTAACAGCTCTTTTGCTAGCGTATAAATTGTTTCTTCTTCCGTTCCTGCTAGTTTGAGCGTTCCTGCTTCAATTCCTTCCGGTCGCTCTGTTGTATCACGAAGTACCAATACAGGTACGCCTAATGAAGGAGCTTCTTCTTGAACACCGCCCGAATCTGTCAAAATAATATGAGCGCGCTCAGCGAAGTTATGGAAGTCAATTACATCTAACGGTTCAATTAAATGAATGCGTGGGTCATTTCCTAAGATATCGTTTGCTGTTTCTCTAACTACCGGATTCAAATGAACAGGATACACAACTTGCACATCTTCATGTTCATCCACAATACGTTTAACAGCACGGAACATGTTTTTCATTGGTTCGCCTAAATTTTCGCGGCGATGCGCCGTTAATAAAATGAGACGATCATCTCCCAATTTCGTTAACACTTCATGCTCATATGTCTCTTTTACTGTCGTTTTTAACGCATCGATAGCTGTGTTTCCAGTCACAAAGATCCGCTCTTCTTTTTTATTCTCTGCTTGCAAATTAGCTGCAGACTTATCGGTTGGAGCAAAGTGCAAATCAGCGAGAACGCCTGTAAGCTGACGGTTCATTTCTTCCGGATATGGAGAATATTTATTCCATGTGCGCAAACCTGCTTCAACATGTCCCACCTGAATTTGATTATAAAAAGCTGCTAGTCCGGCAATAAACGTCGTAGTTGTATCGCCGTGTACAAGTACGATGTCCGGCTTTACTTTTTTCATTACGTCGTCCAAACCTTCTAATCCTCTGGTCGTTACGTCCATAAGAGTTTGGCGATCTTTCATAATGTTAAGGTCATAGTCAGGCTGAATGTCAAAAATGCTCAATACTTGGTCTAACATTTCACGGTGCTGAGCCGTTACCGTAACAATCGCTTCGAACTCCTCCGGTCGCTTTTTAAGCTCTAGAACTAGAGGGGCCATTTTAATTGCTTCTGGTCTTGTCCCGAATATCGTCATTACTTTAATTGGCTGCTTCATGTTCATCACCCGAATCTACAAATTATTTTGTACCGAATAAACGATCCCCTGCATCACCTAAACCTGGAACAATATATCCATGGTCATTTAATTTTTCATCTAATGCCGCAATGTAAATATCTACGTCAGGGTGTGCTTCTTTTACGATTTCCACGCCTTCAGGAGCAGCAATTAAACACATAAATTTAATGTTTTTAGCTCCTCTTTTTTTAAGAGAGTTGATTGCTTCTACAGCTGACCCTCCTGTTGCAAGCATAGGATCTACTACAATAAAGTCACGCTCTTCTACATCATTAGGCAGCTTTACATAATATTCAACAGGCTGTAATGTTTCTGGATCACGATATAAGCCAACGTGTCCAACTTTAGCAGCTGGCATTAGTTTTAAAAATCCATCTACCATGCCGATACCAGCACGAAGAATTGGAACGATACCAAGCTTTTTCCCTGCAATAACTTTTGACTTTGTTTTGCAAACCGGTGTTTCAATTTCAACGTCTTCTAGCGGTAAATCACGTGTCGCTTCAAAAGCCATTAAGCTTGCCACTTCATCAACTAATTCACGAAACTCTTTCGTTCCCGTTTTTACATCGCGTATGTAAGTTAATTTGTGTTGAATAAGCGGGTGATCAAATACGTATACTTTGCCCATTGATATCTCTCCTTATATATAAAGATGTACACATTAAAATACCATTCAACGAATTGAATGGTACGTACTAGTAAAAACATATCTCTTGCTAATTAAATTTATACATTGCATTCATTTTACAGAAAAAAGTTTTTGAGTTCAAGCATTATTCAAAAAATGATTGAATTGCTACCACTTTCTCCATAAAAAAACAGGCACAAAGGCCTGTCTCTCTTAAAGTGATTTATACATTTCAAACTTACTTGTTAAAGCTTCAACGCGTGTTTTAGCTTCAGCTAGCTTTTCTTCATCTTCAATATTTTTAAGCGTTAATCCGATGATAGAAGCAATTTCATCCATCTCTTCTAAGCCAAATCCGCGAGTTGTAACTGCAGCTGTACCAATACGGATACCGCTTGTTACAAATGGGCTTTGCTCATCGTAAGGAATTGTATTTTTGTTTGTTGTAATACCTACATCATCAAGTGCTTTTTCAGCTACTTTACCTGTCAAATTCATTGAACTTACGTCGATTAACACAAGGTGATTGTCTGTTCCTTCAGATACAAGAGCAAATCCTTCTTTCTTTAATCCTTCTGCTAAACGATTAGCATTGTCGATGATATTTTGAGCATAGTGCTTAAATTCATCTTGTAGTGCTTCACCAAATGCTACTGCTTTTGCAGCGATAACGTGCATCAATGGGCCACCTTGAATACCAGGGAAGATTGACTTATCAATCTTTTTCGCAAATTCTTCTTTACATAAAATCATACCGCCGCGTGGTCCGCGCAGTGTTTTATGTGTTGTAGTTGTAACGAAATGAGCATGTGGCACAGGATTTTGATGAAGTCCTGCAGCTACTAGACCAGCAATATGAGCCATGTCTACCATTAAATAAGCGCCTACTTCATCAGCGATTTCACGGAAACGCTTGAAGTCGATTGCGCGTGGATATGCGCTTGCACCAGCCACAATTAATTTTGGCTTATGTGTACGCGCTTTTTCTAATACATCATCGTAGTTAATACGATGTGTTTCACGATCTACGCCATATTCGATGAAATTGTACTGAACACCACTAAAGTTAACAGGACTTCCGTGCGTTAAGTGACCGCCGTGCGATAAATTCATACCAAGTACTGTGTCTCCAGCCTCTAAAACAGTGAAGTATACAGCCATGTTTGCTTGTGCACCTGAGTGAGGTTGAACATTCACATGCTCTGCTCCGAAAATTTCCTTTGCACGATCACGAGCTAAGTCTTCTACTACGTCTACGTGTTCACAGCCGCCGTAGTAACGTTTAGCTGGATAGCCTTCAGCATATTTATTTGTTAAAACTGAACCTTGTGCTTCCATTACCGCTGTTGTTACAAAGTTTTCTGAAGCAATTAGCTCAATCTTAGTACGTTGTCTTTGTAATTCATCCTTGATCGCATTATAAACTGCTGGATCTTGTTGCATTAGTTGTTTCTCCATCAAAATCCTCTCCTCATTTCGTATTCGCAATGTTCGTTATTTGTTGATTCAACTACATTGTAACATGATTTATTTAGAATAAAAAAGAAAAAATGTGTATTATTTTAATATATTTAATTACGAAAGTTCGTAAAACGCTCTCATTCCACCAATTAGTTTTGGACGCGTCTTTGCTACAGTAACATGAGCGTGTCCAACTGCGTTTAACGTACAACGAACGGGTACTGCGACATGCTTTAAATGCATACCAATGAATGTATCTCCAATATCAATACCGGCATCAGCTTTAATAAACTCTACCAAAACGGGATCTTTAAGCTGGCCATAGGCCTGTGTAGCCATCGCTCCGCCTGCTTTATGAATAGGCACAACACTAACCATTTCTAAACGCTCTTTGCGAGCTAATTCTCTTTCTACTACCAGTGCTCGATTGAGATGTTCACAGCATTGAAATGCTAAGTGAACACCCGTTTTTTTTCGAAAATCTGATAGCGCATCAAAAATCATTTCTGCGACTTCCATTGCGCCTGCGGTTCCTATTTTTTCACCAATTACCTCGCTTGTACTGCATCCAATGACAAGTGTATGTTCTGAAGACAACTGCACTTGTGCTAAAAAATCAGATAAAACTGTTTCCAACTGCTCTTTCCATTTCGTAAGTTCAGACACGTTTTTCTTCCTTTCTTTCATTGAATACGTTCACATTATACAGTTAATGTTGCATCACTTTGCTGCTCATACTGTTTAATTTTATTCACGCGATTTTCATGTCGGCCGCCTTCAAATTCTGTCATTAACCAAATTTTCGCAATTTCACGTGCAAGTCCCGGCCCAATGACACGTTCACCCATTGCCAAAATGTTGCTATCATTATGTTCTCTTGTCGCTTTTGCACTGAACGTATCATGCACTAGAGCACAGCGAATTCCTTTTACTTTATTAGCTGCTATACTCATACCGATGCCTGTTCCACAAATAAGAATGCCTCGACTTACTTCTTGGCTTGCCACTTTTTGAGCAACGGGAAGTGCATAATCCGGATAGTCTACGGACGCTGTGCATTCACACCCTAAATCCACATATTCAATATTTAATTCTTCCATTAAAGAGATAATTTCCTGTCGCAAATTTATACCGCCGTGGTCAGATGCAATAGCTACTTTCATCTTTGTTTCCTCCTCATACGTACCTTCGTCTTATATTAAATTTCTGTTCATTTTAAGTCAGCAAAAATTTATGGGACCTTTTATAATTTGTCGACTATTTTGTTAATCATACGCTCTAACTCTTCTAAAGTCTGTTCGTACGTCTGTAATGATCCGCCAAACGGATCAGACACTTCACCTTGCTCGTCGGCAAATTCTTTTAGCGTAAATAATTTATCACTTACGTATGGAGCTTGGTTCAAAATCAGCATTTTATGCTGCTCCGTCATCGTAAAAATATAAGTAGCCCACATCAATTGTTCTTCCGTTAATGCTGCCGAAGCATGAGAACAAGCTATGCCTTTCTGGTGAAGGGCAACTTGTGCATGAACAGAAGCTTCACTTCCATTTGAAGCGAATACGCCTGCAGACTTCACGTTTATTCCATCTATCTCTTTAGCTTTGAGCAACGCTTCTGCCATAGGGCTGCGGCACGTGTTTCCTGTACATACAAATAAGATGTTTTTCAAGATACATCCTCCCTTGCTTTCACTATGTTCGACTATGTTGATATTCCACCCTATTGTATCTCTATTGCCTGCATAAATCCAGTTAGCTTTTCCGGGTATTTTTTATCCATTACCGCTTCATCCATCTCGAAAAAACGACTTCGCTTTCCTTCTTTTATCGCTGCAATCCAAAAGAAGCAAAAAAAGACCATAACCTGAATGGTCATGATCCTTTACCTATTTATATAGTTAAAAAGGTAGTAACAATTTGATTCCAAAAGCTAATAAAATGCTTCCGCCCAGTGCCTCACTATATGAACCAAGCCAGCCTTGTACTCTTCTGCCTAGCAGCAGTCCTAACCAAGTTAATAGCATACTTACTACGCCAAAAACAATAATGGTCAAAAACGTTCTTGCTCCAAAAATACCTAAGCTAAGTCCAACAGAAAAACTATCTAGACTCACGCTGAGCGCAAAAAATAACAGTCCAAAGCCAACTGGTTTGATAAACGGCGTATCGTCATGCTTAAAGGAGGAATAAATCATCTGCGCCCCAAGAATCAGCAATAAAATTCCACCGCCATAGGTAGCAAACATTCCAAGTTTATCAGACAAAAGTCGTCCAATAAACATGCCTAACAGCGGCATCCAAATATGAAATACACCGATAACAACACCAATGTAGAAAATTTGGCGAAAGCGTAAACGAATTAATCCCATTCCCAAACCAACTGAGAAAGCATCCATTCCTAAGGCAAACGCCATAATGACTAACGTGATCATTTCACTAATTAACTGAGATACATTCATCTTTACCCTCCTCGGACGTGCTCCTATTTCAAAATATGCACATTCGAAAAGGTTTAGAAGATGAATTTTATTGCTTAATCACGTGATGTCCTGCAGCTTTCATTAATCGGTTCATAACGGCATGACCGACTCCTTCTTCAGAAAAACTTTCACTAACGATAACATCTACGTCGCACTCATTAAATGAACGAAGCGACTCGTATAAGTGGCTAGCAACCGTCTCTAAATTTGAACGAGATCCACATGTGATAACCGCATCGGCTTTATACGCATCTTCATGTTCAGATGTCGTTAATACCCCCACTCGCTTACCCTGCTCTTTATAGCGATTGATAATAGACTGAAAAAAATCCGAACTGCCGTCAACGATGACAAGCGGTGCATCAGGTGCGTAATGCGTATATTTCATACCTGGAGATTTTGGCGCTTCTTTATCACTTAATAACGCTCGATCTACTTTTACGGGACCAATTACATTTTCCAACTCTTTCTGAGTAATGCCGCCCGGCCGTAAAATAATAGGAATCTCTTCGGTACAGTCAAGGACCGTTGACTCTACTCCTACCCCTGTTGCTCCTCCATCCACAACTCCACTAATACGCCCTTCTAAATCATTCATCACATGATGAGCTAGAGTGGGACTTGGCTTGCCGGAAAGGTTTGCACTAGGAGCCGCGATAGGCAAAGCCACTTTTTTTAATAATGCGAGGGCTACTGGATGTGAGGGCATTCTCACTGCAATGCTGTTTAAACCAGCCGTAACCTTATCTGAAACTCGATCTTTTTTGGGTAATATGACTGTAAGAGGACCCGGCCAAAAAGCATCGATCACTTTCTCTGCTTTTGAAGGAATCGACTCTACAAATGTATGAAGCTGCTCTTTATCTCCAATATGAACAATAAGAGGGTTATCACTAGGACGTCCTTTCGCTGCAAAAATTTTATCCACAGCTTTATCCGATGTTGCGTCTCCTCCTAATCCATACACCGTCTCTGTAGGAAAAGCAACTACTTCGTGATTGCGCAGCAAATCTGCTGCTTCTTCTATCTGTGGATAAATATCTTTTTCGTGCGTAAAATTATCCACAACCCATAACTTAGTTTCCATCTTCTTCAACTCCTTTTTCTTTCTATATCTAGGTTTTTTTTACTTTAAAAGTACAATATGTATCAAAGATAGTAAAATACATGCATTCATTATATCAACAAACAAGCTTTATCCACAAAATGTGGATAAAGCTTATGTTTTTGTGAATAACATTGTGGATACCCCATTAAAATGATTTATCCACATTTTCTTTTAACTAGCTGCATAAAACATCACATAGACATCCTGAGGGTTTGGTAACTTTTTTAAATAAGAATGTTCTTTTAACAACTCAGGCAGTGCACTGTAAGATGTTTGCTGAAAATTCATCATTTGAAAAAAATGTAGAGAAGATGCCTTATTTGTTAGTAAATATAGTTGCTTTACGCCATGCTTTTGAGCCAGCTGGACGATGCTTTTAAATAGCAGCAGAATATCAGATTGCATTAAAGAAGGAGACACGACAAGGGAGCGGAGAATTCCATCCACACCTTCTTTTTCAAACCCAACTGTTGCTAGCAGCTCGCCTTCTTCATTTTCCATTATGACAAATTGATGAATATGCTCTTCCACACCAGCTGTGCTGATGCCCGCTTTTTGCAAGAACTGCTGAATTCGAATATAATCATTTTCACTGGCAATTTTTAATTGTTCTCTCATTTTAATCACCTCAACTTGTTTTCTAGTAACAAATCTATGAGATGATTAAAAGAAGTAGAACTGAATTTTATTTTTAATGATTCTATTAATTAAATACTGACGATACCCATTCTACTACAAAAAACTTAACTTCTACAGAATCTTCTTTTGATTTAGAATCAGCTTTTTTCTTAGATGAAACAGACTTTTCAGCTTCTTTACTTTCCTTTTTTTCAGCCTTAGCACTTGTCTCTTCCTTTACTGTGCTGCTTGTATCTTTTGCAATTACTTCTTTAGAAGATACTGTTGATTGAGAAGATTCCTCAGCTTTCTGCTCAATAGAATCCGATGTAATAGTTGCAGATTGAATTTCTGTTTTCACTGCAGGCTCTTTACTTTCAGCCGATTTGTCATCTGTTTTGTCTGCAGATTTTGATTCAGAAGCTGCTGGTTTCTCTTTTTCTTCCGTTGGCTCTTCTTCAGATGGCTCCGGCGCTTTTACTGCTTCACCGTTTGAGAAATCTAAGAAGCATAAAGGAGGAAATAGTACACACCACCAGTTTGCTCCCTCTCCTTTGCCAAGAGTAATAAGCACGGCTTCATACTCCCCTGCTGGATATAAGAACTGACCGTACAACTTAGTAGGAAACTCTACTTTTCCGAATTTAACATGAACAGATTCATTTACGCCTTCTTCTTTTAACACTTCTTTCGCAATTGTTTCAAGCGCCGGCAAATTTTCTTTAATCGTTTTTCGAGCTACAGTTACAGATGTTAAATCTTTTACCCATTCTGTAATTTGTTCGTTCACCCGGTCACGAATCAGACGTTTTACGTACTGGTCTTTTTCACCGTCACTGTTTGCTAAAATTCGCAGTCGAATCGCCTCGTCTGGAATGACGGCAGGCTGATCTGCCTGCACTTGGTTATGTGTATATATAAGTTGAGCATTTGCTCCAATAATTAATAAAATAAAATAAATGATAGCATATTTCTTCATTTCGGCCACCGTCCTTTCATAGGAACAGTATGGCCGAAAGCAAGATATCTTAAACTAGTAATTTAGTAAAAAAATGCATGATTTTCAAAAACCAAAGGGAAAATCATTCCCTCTGATTTTTTTAGTTCTCGCGAAGTTTTGCAAAAACCATTCGATCTTTTCCATTAATATCATATACACATTCTACAAAAGCTGTCGGAAACGTTTTTTGCAGCATCTCAGCTACATCTTTTGTCTGTCCGGCCCCGACTTCAAATCCAATAATACTATTTGACTTCGTCACATATGGCAGCTCTTCCATGAAACGCCGATAAAAATCCAGGCCATCTTTTCCACCAAAAAGAGCTCGGTTTGGCTCGTGATCTTTTACCACTGTGGACAACACATCATCTGCTGGAATATAAGGCGGATTAGACACAATCACATCAAATTTCTGATTTGATAATAGAAATGGTTGTAATAGATCTCCCTGTATAAACGTGACAGCAGCGTCCAGGTTTTGAGCATTTTCTTTGGCTACGCTTAAAGATTCTATAGCTATATCGGTTGCTGTAACTTCCACTCTGTCAAGTTCCAAAGCTAAAGTGATAGCAATTGCCCCACTTCCCGTTCCAATATCTACAAGCTCAATAGGCTGGTGTTGAAATTCTTTTTTTATTCGAGAAATCATTCCGTATACCAGCTCTTCCGTTTCGGGTCTTGGAATTAATACATGTTCGTTTACAATAAATGAACGCCCGTAAAATTCTTCTGTCCCGATTAGATATTGTACAGGCATACCTGCTTTATGAGCATGGACATCTTGTTCAAACCTTTTTAGACTTTCTTCTTCTAGTTCTTCCTGCAGAGCACCTAGCAAATGAGTTCTCGTCATCTGCAAGTGATGGCGAAGCAAGAGTTCTCCCGCGTTTTCATCTCGCTTTGCCTCTTTCAAAAAAGAAGAAGCCCACTTAAGGGCTTCAAATACTTTCATTAGTTCGAATCTTCCATTCGGCGCGCTTGGTCTTCCATGACTAATGCATCGATAATTTCATCAAGCTTGCCTTCTAAGATTTGATCTAGCTTTTGAATCGTCAGACCAATACGGTGGTCCGTTACGCGATTTTGCGGGAAGTTATACGTACGGATACGCTCGGAGCGATCTCCTGATCCAACTGCTTGTTTGCGCGTTGCATCGTACTCTGCTTGTGCTTCTCGCTGAAACTTATCGTACACGCGAGCACGCAATACTTTCATTGCTTTTTCTTTATTTTTAATCTGAGACTTTTCATCTTGACATGATACCACTGTATTTGTTGGTAAATGCGTTAAACGAACGGCTGACATCGTCGTGTTAACACTTTGCCCACCAGGTCCACTTGAAGCAAATGTATCTACACGGATGTCTTTTTCATGAATGTCCACTTCGACTTCTTCTGCTTCAGGAAGACATGCTACCGTTGCTGTAGATGTATGAATACGACCGCCTGATTCTGTTTCAGGAACTCGTTGAACACGGTGTGCGCCGTTTTCAAATTTCATCTTTGAGTACGCACCTTTACCGTTAATCATAAAGATAATTTCTTTATAACCGCCTACTCCAGTAGTCGTTGCTTCCATTACTTCTGTTTTCCAGCCTTGTGATTCAGCAAAGCGCGAATACATGCGGTACAAATTAGCTGCAAATAATGCTGCTTCATCTCCGCCAGCAGCTCCACGAACTTCCATAATTACGTTTTTATCATCGTTTGGATCTTTTGGAATTAATAAAATACGTAGCTTTTCAACTAGCTCTTCTTGCTGCGTTTCTAACTCGGCAATTTCTTCTTTTACCATGTCACGCATATCTGCATCAAGCTTATCTTCAAGCATCGTTTTCGCTTCTGATAACTGCTCTTTTACATCTTTGTATTCTTGATAAGCAGCTACCGTTTGTTGTATATCTGATTGTTCCTTCGAATATTCTCTCAACTTAGAGGGGTTGTTTACGATCTCAGGGTCACTCAGAAGTTCGTTTAACTTCTCATAGCGCGCCTCTACCGCTTCTAAACGATCAAACACGTCATTCACCTCATTCTTTATCCATAACATTGTAATTATAGTATAGCTTTAAAATAGAGTCAAAACCTTGTTAATACACGTATATGAACAAAAAAACAGAACTGCGCGTTCTGTTTTTATCATCATAAAATTCTTGCTTTATTTTTCGACCATTTCGCTTGAGTCCACAGACACAGCTTGTCCTTTAGACTTTTGCACAACGTGGCAATGACGACATCTTGGTTCGTAAGATTCAGACGCACCGACTAAAATAATAGGATCGTCATAAGAAGCAGGCTCACCGTTAATTAAACGCTGCGTACGGCTCGCAGGAGAGCCACATGAAGCGCACACAGCCTGTAGCTTTGTTACTGACTCTGCAATAGCCATTAACTGCGGCATTTGTCCAAAAGGTTCACCTTTAAAGTCTTGATCTAACCCCGCTACAATCACACGAAAGCCTTGATCCGCTAAAGATTGAACAATTTCTAAAATATCTGTGTCAAAAAATTGCACTTCATCTATCGCTACTACGTCTGTCTCTTCATCTACTCGCTTTAAAATATCGCGCGATGCCGAGATTGAATAAGCCATAACAGATGTACCATTATGTGAAACGACCGCTTCTTCGCTATATCGATTATCGATTGCAGGCTTGAACACTTGTGCTTTTTGTTTAGCAAACTGCGTACGGCGCACACGTCGAATTAACTCTTCTGATTTCCCTGAAAACATACTGCCACAAATTACTTCTATCCAACCGCTTTGTTTCATTACGTACACCACTGCGGGACTCTCCCTTCTTCTCGTTCCGTTTCTGAGCGAACCGCTACTAACTTAATCTACGTCTTCTATGTAGATCTTATTCCTATGATAAAGTACCCACTTTTTTATCAAGCAGACACTGTTTTTCTACTTTTATAAGCAAAAAAACAGGCAAGAAGTTAAGCTACTTGCCTGTTTGTTTCGACAATGTGATTATTTAAGACCGTATTTTTTGTTGAAGCGATCAACACGGCCACCAGCTTCAGCGAATTTTTGACGACCAGTGTAGAATGGGTGACATTCAGAACAAGTCTCAACGCGGATCTCTTCTTTTACAGAACCACTTTCAAATTCGTTTCCGCAAGTACATTTAACCATAACTGTTTTATAGTTTGGATGAATTCCTGTTTTCATTCGTTTCATCTCCTTCCGCCCTGAATCATTCTGAAACAGAGTTTATTGATAAAGATAGTGATGAAATAGTAACTATTTCACTGTGTACTTTATCAACACACATGATGAAATTATAACAAGGGTTGTATGCTTTTGCAACCACATGTTTTATAACTTATCGTTTATTTGCTAGAAGCGTTTTTTTCTCTTCCGTTAACATCGAGAAGAACTCTTCATTTGTCTTTGTTTGACGTAAACGTTTTAAGAATTTTTCTGCAAAATCAGGAGCATCTGCCATTGATTTACGAATTGCCCATAAGTGGTCTAAATGCTCTTTTGGAATTAACAGCTCTTCTTTACGTGTGCCTGAGCGACGAATGTCAATCGCAGGGAAGATACGTTTTTCAGCTAGTGAACGATCTAGATGCAGTTCCATGTTACCTGTACCTTTAAATTCTTCATAAATAACATCATCCATACGAGAGCCTGTATCAATTAAGGCTGTTGCTAGAATGGTTAAGCTGCCTCCATCTTCAATGTTACGAGCAGCTCCAAAGAATCGTTTTGGACGGTGAAAAGCAGCCGGGTCAATACCCCCTGATAGTGTACGACCGCTCGGTGGAATAACTAAGTTATAAGCACGAGCAAGTCTTGTGATGCTATCCATCAAAATGACAACATCTTTCTTATGTTCGACTAATCTCATCGCACGTTCAAGGACAAGCTCCGCTACTTTAATGTGGTTTTCCGGCACTTCGTCAAATGTAGAACTGACAACATCACCGTCAACCGAACGCTCAATGTCCGTCACTTCCTCAGGACGCTCATCAATAAGAAGGACAATCAATTCTGCATCAGGATGATTTGTTGTAATGCTATTGGCAATTTCTTTTAACAGCATCGTTTTACCTGCTTTTGGCGGCGCGACAATTAGTCCCCTTTGCCCAAATCCAATTGGTGAAATCAAGTCAATAATACGCGTAGAGAAACTTCTTGGCTGAGTTTCTAGCAGCATTTGCTCATTTGGGTAAATCGGCGTTAGCGCTGGAAAATGCACGCGATCTTTTGACGTTTCCGGATCTTCTCCGTTTACTGCTTCTACATGTAATAATCCGTAGTAGCGCTCATTTTCTTTTGGAGGACGAACTTTCCCCGATACCTTGTCTCCATTACGCAGATCGAAGCGACGAATTTGTGAAGCTGAGATATAAATATCTTCTGAACTCGGTGAATAGTTAATTGGTCGTAAGAAACCGAATCCTTCTGACTGAATAATTTCAAGAACGCCTTCCATAAATAAAAGCCCATCTTGTTCAGCTTGAGCCTTTAAAATAGCAAAGACAAGTTCTTTTTTCGTTAATTTACTATAGTACGAAACTTTATACTCACGAGCATGTTCATATAGCTCTTTTAATTTCATATTTTCTAAACTGGATAATGTTAAGTTCATTAGGACACCACGCTTTATAATGAATAATTTTTAACCGTTCCTCCCATATTAAATTCAAATATAAAATTGAGAGATGATATGGATGGAATAAATCTGTGAAAATGGAGAATATAACCTTTGAAGTATAATAAGTAGAATCAATTGATTAACTATACACTTTTAGAAGAATAATTCCGACATAAAACCATTTATATTATCTTGATAAATTTAACGTAGCAATTTATATTCTAACCTTTTTCTATCTTTTTAATCAATCTTTTTTTACTTTAGAAGATGAATAAAAAAAAGGAAATTTAATAGCTTACGAGAAGCGAGGAAAACCTTTTCATAATTTCACATTAAAGGAAATAAACTGGACGTTAAAATAAGAAATGAAATTTATCTTTTAGCTTCCCTTTTTATCTATTTACCCTATTCATAAATATATAAGCTACACAGACATAGAAGAACGCTCCTACGCCTGTGTAGCTTATTAAAAAGCTCATTTCTAAACTTTGCTTTCATGACTGTGGCACCGATTTGCCTTTATGAATTTTGAAATTGCTCAATTTCCTCTTGAGTCATCTCTTCACGCCAAATCATTGCCCCTAAATCCGATAACTTGTCTACTAAATGACTGTAACCACGGTCAATGTGCTCTAAACCCGTTACCTCTGTAATCCCTTTGGCCATTAAGCCAGCGGTTACGAGAGCTGCTCCTGCTCGTAAGTCCGACGCTTTCACACGCGCACCTTGTAAGTGAATAGGACCATTAATAATAGCAGAACGTCCTTCTACCTTAACAGATGCATTCATTCGTCTCAGCTCATCAATATGCTTAAACCTTGCACCGTAAATTGTATCCGTCACAACGCTTGTACCAGACGCTCTTGTTAGAAGCGTCGTAAATGGCTGCTGTAAATCAGTTGGGAAACCTGGATATACTAGCGTCTTAATATCTACAGGCTTCAATAGCTGACGAGTCGCTACAAGAATCTGATCTGAGCTTGTTTCGATATGAATACCCATCTCACGCATTTTAGCCGTTAATGACTCCAAATGCTGAGGGATAACGTTGTCAACAACAACTTCTTTTCCCATACTCGCTCCCATGATCATATACGTGCCTGCTTCAATTCGGTCTGGAATGATAGAATGACGGCATCCTTTTAATTGATCTACTCCATCAATTCGAATAACATCCGTACCTGCACCTTTAATACGGGCACCCATACTTGTCAGTAACGTAGCTACATCAATAATTTCAGGCTCTTTAGCAGCATTCTCAATAACGGTACGCCCTTTTGCTCTTACAGCAGCGAGCATAATATTGATTGTTGCTCCTACGCTAACAACGTCTAAATAAATTCGAGCACCAATCAATTCCTCAGCTCGAATGTAAATAGCTCCTTGCTCATTTGTTACTTTAGCGCCAAGAGCTTCAAAGCCTTTAATGTGCTGATCGATTGGTCTAGGACCAAGGTAACAGCCTCCTGGAAGCCCAACTACCGCTTTTTTAAAGCGTCCCAACATGGCCCCCATTAAATAATAAGAAGCGCGTAATTTTTTTACTTTTCCGTTCGGTAAAGGCATTGCAACCATTCCGGATGGATCTACTGTTAATTCGTCGTTATCAATGGTTACTTTCCCACCAATTTCTTCAACTAAATCCCCTAATAACTGCACGTCTGAAATATCGGGCAGACCTTCAATTGTAACAGGTGACTCGGCTAAAATTGTTGCTGGAATAAGCGCAACGGCACTATTTTTAGCACCACTGACGCGGACGGATCCACTTAAGGTAAAGCCACCTTGTATTTTTAACTTTTCCATTTATAGCTCCCTTCTAGTGAAAGAAAGTTTCTCACCTAGTAATTGAGGAAAATTTTGGTACAAAGAATACCTAAAAGAATGGTTATTTTTCCTATTACCTACTAGTGTACACGAAAATGAAAAAATCATGTATAGTTTCGACAAGATAAAAGAAAAATATGGCATTCACCTGTCAGGATGGTAAACGCCACACAAATTTATACATGTTTAGACATTTCGTTTTTCCCAATCTGCCAAAAATTGGTCAATCCCTGCGTTTGTTAACGGATGTTTGAACAATTGCATTAAAACTTTGTAAGGAATTGTCGCAATATGTGCTCCATTTTTTGCAGCTTCTGTTACGTGCATCGGATGACGAATAGATGCTGCAATAATTTCTGATGGAATGTCATGAATCGCAAAAATATCTGCGATATCTGAGATTAAATCGAGACCATTAAAACCAATATCGTCTAATCTTCCTAAGAAAGGCGATACGTAAGTAGCACCTGCTCTTGCTGCCATTAACGCTTGGTTAGCTGAGAAAATAAGCGTAACGTTTGTCTTAATACCTAAACTAGTAAATTCTTTTACTGCTTTTAATCCATCTGGAGTCATCGGTACCTTGATTGTAATATTCGGCGCAATCGCGGCAAGCTCTTTTCCTTCGCGAATCATGCCTTCTGCATCAAGCGCAATCACTTCTGCACTTACAGACCCTTCAACAAACTCTGTAATTTCACGAAGACGATCTTCAAACGTGATGTTCTCTTTGGCTACTAAACTAGGATTTGTTGTAACCCCCGCTAACAAACCTAATGAATGCGCTTCCTTAATTTCGTCTAAGTTAGCCGTATCAATAAAAAACTTCATGAATGCCATCCCCCTGTGTTATGTATTCAGAATGATAAGAAAATTATAGTAAAAATAAAACCGCCTTACAATAAAAATAAGACGGTTTTATTTTTCAGACTCAACTAATTGCAAACAGGCAATCCGAAGATTTCAAATTATGCTTTGTTAGAAGAACCGAATTCACGCATTTTACCTTGAACCGTTTCTTTGATTGCTTCGCGAGCAGGTCCTAAGTATTTACGTGGATCATATTGTTCAGGTTGCGCAGCTAATACTTCACGAACAGCTTTAGCTGAAGCAATTTGGTTTTCAGTGTTTACGTTGATTTTAGCAGTACCTAAAGAAACTGATTTTTGGATATCTTTTGTTGGAATACCAGTTCCACCGTGTAAAACTAATGGTAAACCTGTACGATCTCCGATTTCTTTCATTTCAGCAAAACCTAGGTTTGGTTCACCTTTGTATGGTCCGTGAACTGATCCTAATGCTGGAGCTAAGCAATCGATACCTGTACGGTTAACAAGTTCTTCACACTCGTTAGCATCTGCATAGATAACGCCCTCAGCAATAACGTCGTCTTCTTGTCCACCAACAGTTCCTAGTTCTGCTTCTACAGATACTCCGTGGAAGTGAGCTAGTTCAACTACTTTAGAAGTAATTGCAATGTTTTCTTCAAATGGGTGGTGAGAAGCATCGATCATTACAGAAGTGAATCCAGCATGGATTGCTTTTGCACATGATTCAAAGCTTGAACCGTGGTCTAAGTGAATTGCAACTGGTACTTGAACGTCGTAATCTTCGATTAGAGCTTCAACCATTGCTACAACAGTTTTGAAACCGCCCATGTAGCGTGCTGCACCTTCAGATACACCAAGAATAACTGGAGAGTTTTCTTCTTTTGCTGCTTGAAGAATAGCTTGAGTAAACTCTAAGTTATTTAAGTTAAATTGACCTACTGCATAGCCTTGTTCTTTTGCTGTAATAAGCATTTCTTTCATTGATACTAAAGGCATATTGAAATCCTCCTTAAAATCAACCTTAGATTAGATGCTAACCAAAAGGCACACTCAAATAGTATGCTCTTGAATTGAGTGTTTCATGTAGAAACAACGCGCATCTTTACATAATAGATTGTCGAATTATGAATACAGTAATTAGGATACCAACTAACAATGAAAACAGCAACATTTTTAGGCTGATATTCAAAATTTGTTAGGATGAAAACCCTACCAAAACCTTAATTCGACTTTACTGGTATATATTCCCTAACAACTTTTCGGATTTCATCAATATCAAACGGTTTTGCAAAGTGTGTTAATGCTCCTAGATCTTTTGCTTCTTGAATCATATCCAATTCACCATAAGCGGTCATAATGATGACTTTAATCGTTTCATCGTGCTGCTTTAACCTTTTTAAAATTTCAATTCCATCCATTCCTGGAATTTTCATATCTAATAAGACAAGATCCGGTGCTTGCTCTTTTGTAATATCAATCGCCTGGAAGCCGTTCGCCGCTTGAAATGTTGTATAGCCTTCTTTTTGCAGCACTTCCGTTAATAAAATACGTATACCATACTGATCATCAACAATTAAAATTTTCTCTGCCAATATAATCCCACCTTTTATATTCCTCTTCTACAGACAAAACTAACATATGTATTTCGCCTTTAAAACAAAAATCCCTGCTAATTAGAGAAATTGTTACAAAACATAGCTTTTTTTGTCATCCATCCAATTTCATTGCACTTTACTTTCATTGTAGCTCATTTCAAGATAGAATACAGATAGCTTTTTTCGTTATAATGTGTAGATAGACGGCTTTAGCCGCTTAAATCGAAGGGAGATTCTATGCTTAAAATTTTCACAACTCAACTTTCAGGTTTTTTTAAACGAATTGAAGAACAAGAAGAATTCCAATTTGAAGATGCCGCGCGTATTTTAGCACAAGCCTCTGTCGGAGAAGGATTTATTTATATTTATGGCGTAGAAGAAATGCACGCCATTACGCTTGAAGCACTAAGCAGTGCAGAACCTTTAAGTCAGGCAAAAGCTTTGCCTTTACATGAATTAGATCAGCTGACTAGCGTTGATCGCGTACTGCTTGTCTCTCGATTTTCAACAGATAATAAAGCAGTGGAAATAGCTGAACGTTTAAAGAAACACGATATTCCATTTGTTAGCATTGCTGCTGCTCCTAAAGAGATAACCGAACCTTCTTTAACAGCACTCGCAGATGCGCATATTGATACAAAATTGTTAAAGCCGCTTATTCCTGGAGAAGACGGCTCAAGATTTGGTTTTCCAGCAATGATGGTCGCTTTATACGCGTACTACGGTTTAACTTTCACATTAAAAGAAATCGTAGAAGAATATGAATAAAAAACACGCTGTCTAAAGACAGCGTGTTTTTTATTTCACTTATTTGTTTTGACTTGATTCCATTGATGCGCGAATAAATTCTTTGAACAATGGTTGCGGTCTAGTTGGACGAGAAGTAAACTCTGGGTGGAATTGTGAAGCCAAGAACCATGGGTGGTCTTTTAGCTCTACAATTTCAATTAAACGGCCGTCTGGGCTTGTACCAGAGAAGATAAAGCCTTTCTCTTCCATTTGTTGACGGTATTCGTTATTGAATTCATAACGGTGACGATGACGCTCATATACCACTTCATCTTGATATGCTTTATATGCAAGCGTATCTTCAGACAATTTACAAGGGTATAATCCTAAGCGCAGTGTACCACCTAGGTCTTCTACGTCTTTTTGTTCTGGTAATAAGTCGATAATTGGATAGTTTGTTTCAGGTGCAATTTCTGCTGAATGTGCGCCTTCTAAGCCTAATACATTACGCGCAAACTCAACTGATGCCAGCTGCATACCTAAGCAAATACCTAAGAATGGAACTTTTTGCTCACGTGCATATTGTGTTGCTACAATTTTACCTTCAATTCCACGATCACCAAATCCACCTGGAACTAAAATACCGTCTACATCACCAAGTAAATCTTGAACATTTTCTTTTGTTACAAATTCCGAGTTTACCCACTTGATGTTTACATCTGCATCGAATGCATATCCAGCATGTTTCATTGCTTCTACGACAGAAATATAAGCATCTTGAAGCTCTACATACTTACCAACCAATGCAATTTTTGTTGTATTTGAAAGTCCTTTTACTTTCTCAACCAGTGCTTTCCACTCAGTCATTTCTGCTTCTTTGCAATCTAATTTCAAGTGATCGCATGTGATTTGATCTAGGTGCTGCTCTTGTAGAGATAGTGGAATTTCATATAATGTTTCAGCGTCTGCACACTCAATAACCGCTTTTGGATCAATGTCGCAGAATAAAGCTAGCTTGTCTTTCATATCTTCAGAAATTGGCATTTCTGTACGAACAACGATAACATTTGGCTGAATACCTAAGCTACGTAATTCTTTTACACTATGCTGTGTTGGTTTTGTTTTCATTTCACCAGCAGCTTTTAAATATGGCACAAGTGTACAGTGGATGTACATAACATTGTCACGGCCAATATCACTTTTAATTTGACGAATAGCTTCTAGGAAAGGAAGTGATTCAATATCTCCTACCGTTCCGCCGATTTCAGTAATAACAACGTCCGCATTTGTTTCTTTACCTGCACGGAAAACGCGTTCTTTAATTTCATTTGTGATGTGCGGAATAACCTGAACTGTTCCGCCTAAATAATCACCGCGACGCTCTTTTTTCAATACTGTTGAATATACTTTACCTGTTGTTACGTTGCTGTAGCGATTTAAGTTGATATCGATAAAACGCTCATAGTGACCTAAGTCTAAGTCTGTTTCCGCGCCATCATCCGTTACGAATACCTCACCGTGTTGGTATGGACTCATTGTTCCCGGGTCTACGTTAATGTATGGATCAAACTTTTGAATCGTTACGTTCAACCCACGGTTTTTTAATAAACGGCCTAAAGAAGCTGCTGTAATCCCTTTTCCTAGAGATGATACAACACCGCCTGTTACGAAAATATACTTTGTCATCTATACTTCCCCCTCTAAATAATTTGAACTGTACAATATTAAAAGTTTTCACATAAACAATCACAATTCATTCATTGTGCATGCGAAATTATAAGAAACCTTATGAATGTGAAACGTTCAAGAACCAAAAGAAAGTTTCTATCAAGGATTTATAAGAACATATCGGGGTGTAAAACATGGATAGATAAAATAAAAAAATTGCTCCCAATACCAAAACTGGATTGGGAGCAATAGTCTATTTTAAATAAAAACTTTTTAAATGCTTGTTTAAAGAGCCCAAAAAAGATTCTACCTACTTCGCTTGAAAAAGTCAAGAAGGATTATTTTTCTTTGTCGTCCTCATAATCTTCTTCTTCATCTTCATCATCATCTTCTAGATCATCTTCTAAATCGTCAAAATCGTCTTCTGCAAGATCATCTTCATCTTCTTCTAGCTCGTCAATGTCTTCAAAATCTTCTTCTTCCTCTAGATCATCAACATCTTCATAATCCAAATCTTCTTCTAAATCATCAAAATCTTCAACTTCTTCAACAACAGCTTTTTTCGCTTTTTTCTTTTTAGGTTTTGCAACCGGAATAACTTCTTCTTCAGCTTGGTCAAAAGGATACCATCCACGAAGACCCCAGTGGTTGTCCCCTACTGTTAAAAAGCGACCATCAATATTAATATCTGTATAAAACTGAGCTAATCTCGTTTTTAATTCTTGATCTGACATTTCAGCTGCTGCTTTAATTTCAGCAATAATTTCTTGGAATGACATTGCTTGACGATCTGTTTTTTCTTCTAGAAGCGCATAAGCAATCTCAATCATCGACATTTCTTTTAAATCCGTTTTTGAGTACTGTGCTAAACTCAAATCTGGCACATCCTTTCTATGGCTATGTATATCGAAAATCTATTAAATCAATTCATCATATGTGTAAATGATGGAAACGAATAAATACATACCATTCATTATAAACAAATTCAATACATTTATGCTAGCCTCGTTTCTAAAATTCTCGAGAATTTCGCATAAAACAACGAAAAAATAGACATTTTTTCACTATAATACATTCTACTTAATACGCCAACAACATCCTTTAATCAAAAGGAATTCACCATCCGTTATTCTGACTCCGCTAAGGTTAAGTCTATAAAAGCCGAGATGACCCACAAACAGTCATCTCGGCTTTTAATATATCACTATATACTAACGATACATTATTACATATTTCGGCGATATTGCCCACCGCATTCATATAAAGCTCGCGTAATTTCTCCTAAGCTGGCTACTTTAACGGTCTCCATTAACTCTTTGAAAATGTTCTCTCCTTCTGTTGCAGCTTTCTTTAACCTTTTCAGCGCATCTTCTCTTTTTTCTTCATGCTGCTGTTGAAACTTCTGAAGCTGATTAATTTGATGATTTTTTTCTTCTTTTGATGCACGGGCTAACTGCATGTCATCAACTGAGGAATTTTCCTCTTCATTTGGATTAATATACGTATTTACTCCTATAATAGGTAAATCTCCCGTATGTTTTTGCATCTCATATTCCATCGATTCATCTTGAATCTTACCTCGCTGATACTGCATTTCCATCGCACCTAAAACGCCGCCTCGATCATTTAAGCGTTGGAACTCAGCCAATACCGCTTCTTCTACCAAGTCTGTTAGTTCATCAATAATAAAAGAGCCCTGTAGTGGATTTTCATTTTTAGTTAATCCATGCTCTTTTGTAATGATTAATTGAATGGCCATCGCTCTTCGTACAGATTCCTCTGTCGGCGTTGTAATTGCTTCATCATACGCATTGGTATGAAGAGAGTTGCAATTGTCATGAAGAGCCATTAAGGCTTGCAACGTCGTACGTATATCATTAAAATTAATTTCCTGTGCATGAAGCGAGCGGCCGGATGTTTGAATATGATACTTAAGCTTTTGACTGCGTTCATTCGCGCCGTATTTATCACGCATCACAATTGCCCAGATTCTTCTCGCTACACGTCCAATAACCGTGTATTCAGGGTCAAGTCCATTACTAAAGAAAAACGATAAATTAGGAGCAAAATCATCAATGTGCATGCCTCGACTCAAGTAATATTCCACGTACGTAAAACCGTTGGCCAATGTAAAAGCTAGCTGAGAAATCGGGTTAGCCCCTGCTTCAGCTATATGATAGCCTGAAATAGAAACAGAATAATAGTTGCGCACTTTCTCGTCAATAAAGTACTGTTGAATATCTCCCATCATTTTTAATGCAAATTCTGTGGAAAAAATACACGTATTTTGCCCTTGGTCTTCTTTTAAAATATCCGCTTGAACAGTTCCTCTCACTTGTTTCAACGTACCCGATTTTACTTCCTCGTATTCCTCTTCCGTTAAAGGACGCTTCAGCTCCTCTTCCTTCTTTTCCACCTGCTGACTGATAGCTGTATTCATAAACATAGCTAGTAATATTGGAGCCGGCCCATTGATGGTCATCGAAACGGAAGTCGACGGATGGCAAAGATCAAATCCTTTATACAGGAGTTTCATATCATCAAGGGTACAGACATTTACGCCGCTTTCGCCAATTTTCCCGAAGATATCTGGCCTTGGATCTGGATTTTCTCCATAAAGCGTTACAGAATCAAATGCTGTACTTAAACGCTTAGCCTCATCATCTTTTGACAAATAGTGAAAGCGGCGATTTGTTCGTTCTGGTGTTCCTTCGCCTGCAAATTGACGCTTAGGATCTTCACCTTTTCGTTTGAAAGGAAAAACACCTGCTGTATAAGGAAACGCACCTGGCACATTTTCTTTATAAAGAAAACGAAGAACTTCCCCATATTCTTTAACTTTTGGAAGAGCCACGCGCGGAATACGCAGTCCTGATAGGGTATCAACTTGCAGAGAGGTTTTAATTTCTTTATTTCTTATCTTTGTAATAAGTTCTTCTTTCCCGTACTGACTTTTTAATTTAGGCCAGTTTTCCAGCTTTTCAATCGATTCAGCCGTTAGCTGTTTTTGATATTTCTCCTTTAGCTGAGTGAGCTCTTGCTTGGCCGTTTCTGTTTCCACTTCTTCCAGAGCACCCTCTAGCTGATAAAATTTACGCGCTATTTGTACTTGAACATCCGTATTGCGGTGATAAGAGCGAACGCTGTTTACAATCTCCTGTAAATATTGCTGTTGATCATTAGGAATGATGGTATATTTCTTTTCACTTACGCGCTCTGATGATTTTTCTACGTGCCAAGACGTACGGCATGTTTGATGCAGATGATTTACAAGATCTTCAAATAAAATATTTGTTCCCCCGTCGTTGAACTGGCTCGCAATTGTGCCGTAAATTGGCATCGTAGAGAGATTATTTTCAAACAGCTGATGATTACGCTGATATTGACGCTGCACTTGTTTTTTTGCGTCTTCAGAACCTTTTTTTTCAAATTTATTGATTACAATAAAGTCTGCGTAATCAATCATTTCAATCTTTTCTAACTGCGACGGCGCGCCAAATTCGCTTGTCATTACATACAGAGAGACGTTTGCAATATCTTTGACTTGAGCATCAGCTTGCCCGATGCCGCTTGTTTCGACAATGATAATGTCGAAACCCGCTTTTTTCACGACAGCAATTCCATCTCGAATGGCCGCCGATAGCTCATGTCCAGATGAACGCGTGGCCAAACTTCTCATATACACACGAGGAGACGCTGCGATGTTCATGCGAATTCGATCCCCAAGAAGCGCTCCTCCGGTTTTTTGTTTAGTTGGATCGACGGATAAAACAGCTACATGAATATCTGGAATATGTTCAATAAACCTTCTTACTAATTCATCCGTAAGCGAACTTTTCCCCGCTCCTCCTGTTCCTGTGATTCCAATAACCGGTATTTTTTGATCCGTCTCGCTTTCGATTACACTTTCTCGGATTTCTTCAAGAGCAGCTGCGTGCTCTTTTGTGTATTCATAGGCTTCATTTTCAGCGCATGTAATAAGCTGGGCAATTAAACGGTCATTAGCCGGCGTTAAGGTTCGATCCTTCGGCAGTGCAGGGGGATTTGTGTAATAACAATCATCGATCATAAATTGAATCATGCCTTCTAACCCCATTTTTCGTCCATCTTCCGGAGAAAAGATTTTAGAAATGCCGTAATCATGAAGCTCTTGAATCTCACTCGGAATAATGACCCCTCCTCCTCCGCCATAAATTTTAATATGAGAAGCCTGTTGTTCTTGGAGTAAATCGTACATATACTTAAAATATTCTACATGGCCGCCTTGATAAGAAGAAATGGCAATCCCCTGAACATCCTCTTGTATGGAAGCGTTAACAATTTCTTCGACAGATCGGTTATGCCCCAGGTGAATGACTTCTACCCCCTTGGCTTGAAGAATTCGTCTCATAATATTAATGGACGCGTCGTGGCCGTCAAACAGGCTAGAAGCGGTTAAAAAACGAAGCGGTCTTTTGCTTGTATTCAAACTGTCTCCCCCTCACACAGTTGTTGAAATGAAAAATTTTTAAGTAAAAAATCTAACTGCATATTTGTATATTCTTCTAATGAATAATGCTTTTGCAGCCACCATCTGCGAAATGCCCACATCTGACCTTGAACAAATAAATGATGAGCAAACAGCGAAATTTCTTTATCCGTAAGTGCAAATTGATTGTTTTCTACGCAGCCTTCGATAATAACCTTAAACATCTCAACCATATCCAGCTCTTTTTTTAATACATATGGAAGCGCATCTTTAGACAGTGATTTCGCTTCTTGGTACATGACTAATACTTCATCTTGAAGCTCATCCACAACTTTAAAATAGTGCTGAATCGCTTGTTGAAGCTCAGCGATTGTATAACGATCCACCACCATCTCTTCTAATCGCTCTCTCACTTCATCGTAAATATTGTCACATACAAGATATAAAACATCTTCTTTAGATTGAATATATTCGTAAAGTGTACCGATACTGAACCCAGCGGCTTTGGCAATTTCTCTTGTTGTTGTTCGGTGAAAACCTTTTTCCTTAAATAGCGTGACGGCCCCTTTAATCATTTGATTACGACGCTCTACAATCAGCTTTTCATCTTTAATGGATGTGAGAACTTCTCTCTTTTTCATTTTTTCACCTCTCCTACAACAAGTGTTTTATTTAGCAAGATACCTAGAAATGACGAGACGCTGAATCTCTTGTGTGCCTTCATAAATTTGCGTGATTTTTGCATCTCTCATAAAACGTTCTACTGGATAATCTTTTGTATAACCGTATCCTCCAAATACTTGAACAGCTTCTGTCGTTACTTTCATTGCTGTATCCCCAGCATATAATTTTGACATGGCTGATTCTTTGCCATATGGCAGCCCTTGGGACTCCAACCAAGCAGCTTGATAGGTTAACAGTCTTGCAGCTTCTATACTCGTGGCCATGTCGGCTAACTTAAACGCAATTCCTTGCTGAGAAATAATTGGCTTACCAAATTGCTGACGTTCCTTGGCATAAGCTACGGCCGCATCTAACGCCCCTTGGGCAATTCCTACAGCCTGCGCTGCAATGCCATTTCGGCCGCCATCTAGTGTCATCATCGCAACTTTAAATCCTTCTCCTTCATTTCCTAGCAAATTTTCTTTTGGAACACGGCAGTCCTCGAAAATAATTTCTGTGGTAGGTGAAGAGCGAATGCCCAGTTTCTTTTCTTTTTTACCAACTGAAAATCCCGGCATATCTTTTTCAATAATAAAAGCGCTCGTGCGTTTTTCATTGGGGTCGATGCGAGCAAATACAACGTAAATATCCGCTTCGCCGCCGTTTGTAATAAAGATTTTAGAACCATTTAAAATATAATTTTCTCCGTCTTTTACAGCGAGCGTTCTCATTCCTCCTGCATCTGATCCAGCACTCGGTTCGGTTAACCCATAAGCACCTATTTTCTCACCCGTTGCCATAGGTTTCAGGTATTTTTGTTTTTGTTCTTCTGTTCCGAATGTATAGATTGGCCAGCCGGCAAGAGAAGTATGAGCCGACAAAGTAACGCCTGTTGATGCACATACTCTAGACAGTTCTTCAACAGCAATGCAATAAGCTAGATAGTCACTGCCAATTCCTCCGTATTGCTCCGGCCATGGAATACCTGTTAATCCTAGATCAGCCATTTGCGTAAAGATTCCTCTGTCAAAACGCTCTTCTTCATCTCGTTGTGCAGCTGTCGGAGCCACTTCGTTTTTGGCAAAGTCCCGCACCATTTTTCGAATCATTTCGTGTTCTTCTGAAAGTTTAAAAAACATGATTATTCCCCCTATAATTGACTGCTAATGACGATGCGCTGAATTTCGCTTGTACCTTCGTAGATTTCGCATACTTTGGCGTCACGAAAATACCTCTCTACTGGATAATCTTTCATATAACCATAGCCTCCCAAAACTTGAATCGCATCGATTGCTACATTCATGGCCGTTTGGGAAGCAAATAATTTCGCCATTGAGGCTTCTTTTTTACAAGGAAGTTTTTGATCATATAAAAAAGCGGCTCTATACATTAAAAGCTTCGCTGATTCAACAGCCGTTTCCATATCAGCCAGCTTAAAGGCAATACCCTGCTGAGATAAAATCGGTTTTCCGAATTGATATCGTTCATTTGCATAGTTTTTAGCTGCCGTTAACGCACCTTCAGCAATTCCTACCGCCTGAGCAGCAATACCAATTCTTCCGGCATTTAAATTAGCCATCGCAATTCGAAAGCCTTCACCTTCTTCTCCGAGACGATTTTCTACAGGCACCTGTATATTTTCAAAGTGAAGTTGAACCGTTCGAGAACCATGAAGGCCCATCTTATGTTCATCTTTTCCTACTGAAAATCCCTCCATCGTCTTTTCAACGATAAAAGCGCTCATCCCTCTCGACCCGCGTTCGGGATTCGTTTTAGCAAATACAATATACGTATCTGCTTCGCCGCCGTTTGTAATGAAAAGCTTTGAGCCATTTAAAAGATAGTGGTCTCCTTTTCGTTCTGCCTTTGTTTTTAAGCTTGCAGCATCAGACCCTGCACTAGGTTCTGTTAAACAAAAAGCACCTAGATATTCACCTGTCGCCAGTTTTTTTACATACTTTTGTTTTTGATCTTCCGTCCCAAATACGACAATAGGATTCGTACCTACAGAAGTATGAACAGACAAAATGACGCCTAGGGCTGGACTTACTTTTGATATTTCGTGGATGGCAATCATGTACGATACAAAGTCCAGTCCGCCCCCTCCGTATGCTTGAGGAACGGGAATGCCCATCAGGCCAAGATCAGCCATCTGCTTTAATAAACCTCGAGGAAATTCACCCTTTTCCATGTTTGGCACAGCCGCAGCGACTTCTTTTTCACTAAAATCAGCTACCATCTTTTTAATCATGTGTTGTTCAGACGTAAAAAAGATCATTTCGCCACTCCTTTATGTTTCGTACGTAAAAAATCCTTTTCCTGTTTTTCGACCAAGCCACCCTGCCTTTACATATTTCCTAAGCAATGGACAAGGACGATATTTGTCATCACCAAACCCTTTATGAAGCGTTTCTATAATAAACAAACATGTATCGAGGCCGATGAAATCTGCTAATGTCAAAGGTCCCATTGGATGGTTCATTCCTAGTTTCATCACTTGATCAATATCCTCTTCGCTTGCTACACCTTCATAGAGCGTAAACACAGCTTCGTTAATCATTGGCATTAAAATTCGATTTGAAACAAACCCTGGAAAATCATGAACTTCCACCGGGGTTTTATTTAATTTTTTCGTTGTTTCATAGACTGCTTGATACACTTCATCGGTAGTAGCCAGCCCTCTAATAATTTCAACGAGTTTCATCACCGGAACAGGATTCATAAAGTGCATGCCAATTACTTTTTCAGGTCGAGTGGTCACAGCTGCAATTTCAGTAATAGGAAGCGAAGACGTGTTGGTTGCTAAAATAGTATGACTCGGGGCTAACGAATCCAACTCCGCAAAAATGGCTTGTTTGACTTCCATCTTTTCCACAACCGCTTCGACGATTAAATCTGCTTTTTGTGCTGCCGTTATTTCATTTGCCAGCTGAATGCGCTCCATAATCCCTTCATGTTCCTTAGCTGAGAGAGAACCTTTTCCCACCTGCTTTTTCAGACGTTTATCAATACCTTCTATTCCTTTTTGCGTATTTTTTTGATCAACGTCATACAAAGAAACTTGGTATCCGCTCGCAGCAAATACTTGCGCAATGCCTGCTCCCATCTGACCTGCTCCAATAACCATAACTGTTTCAATATTCAAGTTGGTATCCCCCTTTTACACTTCTACCATAATGGCATCACCTTGGCCGCCGCCGCTGCAAATAGAAGCAATGCCTAGTCCGCCGCCTCGTCGTCTTAATTCATGAATGAGCGTTACAACAATACGGGCGCCGCTTGCTCCAATCGGATGCCCAAGTGCTACAGCCCCGCCGTTCACATTTACTTTTTCAGCCGGAAGCCCTGCAATTTCCATACTCATCAACGCTACCGCTGAAAAAGCTTCATTGATTTCAAACAGCGCAATATCGTCTACTGTTTTACTTGTTTTTTGCAATAGCTTATTAATAGCAAACCCGGGCGTTTTCGGAAATTCCCTTGGCTCCATCGCAAGAGAAGTATGGTTTACAATCGTAGCCAACGGCTCATAGCCATTTGCTTTTGCCACATCTTCATCCATTAGCATGAGCGCAGCTGCTCCGTCATTCACGCTAGGTGCATTTCCTGCTGTAATGGTTCCGCTGTGACCAAATACAGGCCGAAGAGAAGAAAGTTTTTCTAACGACGTGTCTTTTCTTGGTCCTTCATCTTTTTGAACCGTTATCGTTCCTTTTTTAGACGGAATATCAACTGAAATTCTTTCTGCGGTCCATCTCCCTTTCTCTTCTGACTCTACCGCTAATTGATGACTGCGAAGGGCCCATTCATCCTGCTTTTCTCGGGAAATATCCATTTCAGAAGCTATTTCATTTCCATACGTACCCATTTGGACCCCTGTAAAGCTGCATGTCAAACCGTCATGAACCATCAAATCCGTCACAACGCTATCTCCCATACGGAACCCCCACCTTGCTTTTGGAAGAAGATACGGCGCGTTACTCATCGATTCCATTCCACCTGCAATGATTGTTTTTGCCTCTCCTAATCGAATCAGCTGATCAGCAGTTGTAATGCTGCGCATACCCGATGCACAGACTTTATTAATGGTTTCCGTCTCTACTTGCCACGGTAAACCTGCATAATGCATGGCTTGCCTAGAAGGCAGCTGCCCTTGGCCCCCTTGCAGCACGCACCCCATAATAACGGAATCAATTTCTGTACGTCCTTTTGATGCTGCTTGAATCGCTTTCCCGCCTAGTTCTGCCGCTTTTAGTCCACTTACGCTGCCACCTAATTTTCCAAAAGGTGTTCGAACTGCACTCACAATAACTGTTTTCCCCACTGTTATTTCCTCCTTTTTCTTCCTCTTTGTCCTTGCCGATTGAACGCTTGCTCAATTTCCTTTCTGTAAAAAGTAGAGATGAAGACCACCTCTACTTCTCCTTTATGAAACCTGTTCTTGCACGTCGCCATAAATTGACTTTTCAAGCAGTTCTGCTACGTCATACGTATGAACCTGTTCTTCTACTTCTTTTGCTTTTGTTCCGTCACTTAGCATCGTTAAGCAGTATGGGCAACCTGAACTGATAATGCTTGGGTTAACAGCTAAGGCCTGTTCGGTGCGCGCTACATTAATGCGCTGGCCGGTCGTTTCTTCCGTCCACATTAACCCTCCTCCTGCTCCACAGCACATACCATTTTCACGGTTGCGATCCATTTCAATCAAATGAACACCTGGAATCGCTTTCAAAATTTCTCTTGGCGGACTGTATACTTCGTTATATCTTCCTAAATAACAGGAATCATGGAAGGTAATTTTTTCATTAACCGCATGTTTTGGTGACAGCTTACCTTCTTTCACCAACATAGCTAGTAATTCTGTGTGATGATACACTTCTCCTTCAAAACCGAAATCTGGATATTCATTTTTAAAAATATTGTAAGCATGTGGATCAATTGTAACAATTTTTTTGATTTCATTTTTTTCAAATTCAGCGATATTTTTAGAAGCTAACTCTTGGAATAAAAATTCATTGCCCAACCTGCGCGGCGTGTCACCAGAATTTTTTTCTTTATTTCCTAAAATCGCAAATGAAACACCCGCTTCATTGAGAAGCTTTGCAAACGATAGGGCGATTTTTTGGCTGCGGTTATCATAAGATCCCATCGAACCTACCCAGAACAAATACTCAAACGTTTCACCGGCTTTACTTACTTCTTTAACAGTAGGAATGTGAACATCTTCTCTTACATGTCGCCATTCTTCACGCTCTTTTCGGTTTAATCCCCAAGGGTTTCCTTGACGCTCAATATTCGTCATGGCACGCTGAGCATCCGCGTCCATCTTTCCTTCAGTTAATACTAAAAAACGTCGTAAATCTATGATTTTATCTACGTGCTCGTTCATTACGGGACATTGATCTTCACAGTTTCGGCACGTTGTACATGCCCAAATTTCTTCTTCCGTAATGACATCTCCAATTAAAGCGGGATTATATTCCGCTGTTGCTGCGGCTTCTTCTCCGCCTTGGCTGGCCGCCATCATCGCCAGCTGATTTCCTTTTGTTTTGGAGAATGCATACGTAGGAACCCAAGGAGCCTTAGATGTCACAACCGCTCCTTTTTCTGTTAAGTGATCGCGCATCTTTAAAATTAAATCCATTGGAGATAAAATTTTCCCTGTACCCGTTGCCGGACACATATTCGTACATCGACCGCATTCCACACAGGCATATAAATCAATAAGCTGATGCTGCGTTAATTCTTCAATCTTTCCAACCCCAAACGTCTCCTGGGTCTCGTCTTCAAAATCAATCTTTTCAAGCTTACCTGGCTTAGAAACACGGTTAAAAAATACATTAGCCGGTCCAGCCAGTAAATGAGCATGTTTTGATTGAGGAACATATACTAAAAACGTCAATAACACGGCTAAGTGGATCCACCATGAAACATAAAAAATGGAGATAGCGGCAATATCATTGATTCCCTTAAACAAGATCGCAATCGATGACGCAACCGGTTCTGTCCATGACGGTTCATGATTATGCCAGATGATTGACATACCGTTTCCGACAAGCACTGACAGCATAAGTGCTCCAATAAAAATCAGTACTAAACCAGATTTAAACCCTCTTTTTAAACGCACAAGCTTTTCGACGTAGCGGCGGTGAAAAGCCCAGACCACTGCTACTAAAATCAAAAGCGTCACAATTTCTTGAAAAAATGTAAAGCCGGGATATAAAGGTCCAAGCGGCAAATGTTTACCTGGAAGCAAACCTTTTATAATAAAGTCTAACGCACCAAACTGAACTAAAATAAACCCATAAAAAAACATGACGTGCATAATTCCACTTTTTTTATCTTTTAACAGCTTCTTTTGTCCAAACACGTTCACCCAAATTTTTTGCAGTCTTTCTTTTAACCGCTGATCAAATTCTACTTTTTTCCCTAATTGAATATACTGAATGCGTGTGCGAATCAAATATACAAACAAAGAAACAGCGTAAGCGGTTACAATAATAAAAAAGAGAAAATTCACCCACAGCAACCCTGTCATCTCGTCCCCTCCTTGAATAATTTGTTACCTTTTTTTCCTCCTGACGACTAAATTTTCTGATAATATATCTACTTTCATTGTATATAATGAATGATCATTCAGTCAATATCTTTTCGTTCTTTTGTTCATATTCTATTTAAACAAGGTGACACTAAGAACAACATAAAATGTATTTACATCGGGAAAAGAGGTGACGTGATGAGCGGCATGGTTGTAATTTTACTTTTTATTATTTTTATTGCTTGGCTTGCAATTGACCTTGGCGTTGGAAAGAAAGTATTTTCTCAGGCTGAAAATACATTTCCAAAGCGCCGTGCTTCTCTTTTTTTGTTCGCAGACGGGAATGTCTTGTATAAAGATTTATTTCATGAAATAGAAAATGCCTCTTCATTTATCCATTTATCGTTTTACATCGTACAAAATGATGAAATTAGCCAAGATTTTTTAGATTTACTAGTCCAAAAAGCACAGCAAAATATTGAAGTCCGGTTATTGGTAGACCGTGTGGGAAGCTATAAAATCAAGAAAAACAAAATTGCATTCTTAAAGAAACAAGGCGTTCATTTTGCTTACAGTCGAACGCTACGGTGGCCTTATTTGTTTTATACACTCAACGCACGCAATCACCGTAAAATGGCCGTTATTGATGGGAAAGTTGGCTACATTGGCGGTTTTAATATCGGCAGAGAATATTTAGGACTCGACGCCAAGCTTGGGGTGTGGAAAGATTACCACCTGCGTATGGAAGGTGAAGGTATCCAAGATCTTCAAATGCAGCTGTTGAGCGACTGGTATGCTGCTACCGGCATAGACCTGCGTAAAGTGGAAAGATACTTTCCAGCAGCCTCTGAAGGAGACTATGTTATTCAGCTACAGTCGACTGAAGGTTTTTCACTTGAAGAAAGCTTTTTATCGATTATCAACCAAGCCAATAGGGAATTGTACATAGGTACTCCTTATTTTATTCCAAGTGAACCTTTGATGAATGCGTTACTGCAAGCTCGCGCACGGGGAGTACAAGTTCATATTTTGATTCCAATGCGTGCAGATCAACCGCTTGTTCATCATGCTGCATTTGCCTATCTTCCTACATTACTTCAAGCAGGCTGCATGATTTATCAATATTATTACGGTTTTTACCACGCAAAAGTATTAATTGCAGACAATGTTATCTGCGATGTAGGAACGGCTAATTTTGATAAAAGAAGCTTGTTCTTAAACGCTGAAATCAACTGTTTAATCTACGATGCCATATACATTGAAGAGGTAAAGAACAGCTTTAAAGCTTGTATGGGGGAATGCCCCATTTTGTCTTTAGAAGATGTCAAAAACCGAAAATGGAGTGAAAAACTAAAGCAAGGATTTGCAACCTTTATTTCTCCGTTGCTTTAATGAACGAAAAGAGGAAAATTTATAATGAAAATTAGATTTGGCTATGTATCACATGCCCTGTCGCTTTGGGACTGCTCACCTGCGAAAACCCTCACGTTTACCAGATGGGAAAAAATGAAAAAAGATGAGAGGCTGGATAAGCTTCATTACGTCACAAAACAAAATTTAAATCATACTAAGCGCGCTTTACATTTTAATATTGCCCATGAAATTATGCTGTATCGATTATCATCTTCTCTTGTCCCTTTAGCTACTCATCCTGAAGTAGATTGGAATTACATTGATGCGTTCCAAGACGATTGGTCAGAGATAGGAGAATTGATTCGGAATCATCAGCTGCGCGTGAGTTTTCACCCCAATCAGTTCACATTATTTACAAGCGACAAAAAACATATTACAGAAAATGCGGTAAAAGATATGAATTATCACTATAGAATGCTTGAAGCGATGGGAGTGGCCGATCAAGCTCTTATTAATATTCACGTAGGTGGAGCCTATGGCAATAAAGAAAAAGCGATCGGTCGATTTCATGAAAACATTCAAACGCTGCCACCTGTCATTAAAAAGCGCATGACTCTTGAAAATGATGATAAAACATACACAACTGAAGAAACATTAGCTGTATGCGAAAAAGAGAAAGTCCCTCTCCTCTTTGATTATCACCACCACAAAGCAAATGAAGGAGAAGAACCTCTTGCATTATTGCTCCCTCGTATCTTTGACACGTGGAAACATATCGAGTTAAAACCAAAAGTACATATCTCTTCTCCTAAATCTGAAAAAGAATTTAGAAGTCACTCTGATTATGTCTCAACTGATTTTATCGCACCTTTTTTGCAAATGGCTAAAGATATTGGACAAGATTTTGACGTAATGATAGAAGCAAAGTTAAAAGATAAAGCGCTGCTAAAATTAGTGGAAGATTTAGCATCAATGAGAGGAGTAAAGCGTACAGGAGGTGCCACGCTTGTTTTTTAAATAAAAAAGAGCCAAGAGGCTCTTTTTTTGTTACATTTTTTCAGGTGCTGAAACACCAATTAGTTTTAAGGAGTTTTGAAGCGTTACTTGAACAGCTTTCACTAGTTCAATACGCGCTTTACTTGTTTCTACATTATCGCTGTCTAATACTTTTTCTGCATTATAGAAGCTATGGAACGTAGAAGCAAGATCAAATACATAGTTTGTAATGCGGTGCGGAATACGTTTTGTTGCTGCTTCCGCTACGGCCTGAGGGAACTCTCCGATTTTCTTCAGTAGTTCCATTTCTTTTTCTGCACTAATTAATGAAAGGTCAGCGCCAGATGTTGATTGAATCCCCATCTCTTCACCTTGACGAAGAATACTGCAAATACGGGCATGAGCATATTGCGCGTAGTATACAGGATTTTCATTAGATTGAGAAACAGCTAAATCTAAATCAAAGTCTAAATGTGTATCCGCACTTCTCATCGCAAAGAAGTAGCGAGTTGCATCAAGGCCTACCTCTTCTACTAGATCACGCATTGTTACTGCTTTACCTGTACGTTTGCTCATCTTCATTTTTTCGCCATTTTGATACAGTTGAACCATTTGAATGATTTCTACTTCAAGCGTATCTTTTTCATAACCAAGCGCTTGAATCGCCGCTTTCATACGAGGAATATATCCATGGTGGTCGGCTCCCCAAATGTTAATTAGCTTATCAAATCCACGTTGAATTTTGTCTTGGTGATACGCAATATCTGGTGTTAAGTACGTAAATGAACCATCATTTTTAATTAACACACGGTCTTTATCATCACCAAATGTCGTAGAACGGAACCACGTAGCACCTTCTTCTTCATATACATGGCCTTGTTTTTTCAGCGTTTCAAGTGCAACTGAGATTTTATCATTTTTATAAAGAGACGTTTCAGAATACCATACGTCAAATTTCACACGGAACTGTTCAAGATCACGCTTTAATTTAGCTAACTCGTAATCTAACCCGTATTGACGGAAGAATTCAAAACGCTCTTCTTCAGAGGCATTTACATACTTGTCTCCGTGCTCTTTTGCTAGCTCTTTTCCGATGTTTATAATGTCAGCACCATGATAGCCGTCTGCAGGCATTTCTTTCTCTAAACCAAGAGCCTGCATGTAGCGTGCTTCTACTGAATAAGCCAGGTTATTAATTTGGTTACCAGCATCATTGATATAGTATTCACGTGACACATCGTAACCTGCTTTTTCAAGAACATTACATAATGAGTCTCCAACTGCAGCACCTCGGGCATGTCCTAAATGTAAATCCCCTGTCGGATTAGCTGAAACAAACTCAACCTGTACTTTTTGTCCGTTCCCTACGTTTGTTTGGCCATACGCTTCACCAGCTTTTACAATCGTTGGAATAAGCTCTGTTAAATAAGAGTTATTCATATAAAAGTTGATGAATCCAGGGCCTGCAATGTCAATTTTCTCGATAGATGCTTTTGATTTATCGAAGTTTGCTACAAGCTCTTCAGCGATAACACGCGGTGCTTTTTTGGCAATACGAGCTAGCTGCATAGCCATATTGGTAGAATAATCACCATGTGTTTTATCTTTTGGGGTTTCTAATAGAACTTCTGGAAGTTCTGCTTTTTCAGCAAGTCCTGCTTTGACCACAGCATCTTGAATTTCAGCTTTTAATTTTTGCTGCACTTGTTCGACGATGTTCATTTTTTCTCCTCCTTGAATGTAATGGTTAACGCATATTTCCCGGTAGGCTGACCCTGTACTTCTAGATCATACGTTAAAAATAATCGACCCTTTTGAGTCATTTGTTTATATTCAATGTTATGAGCGAATGTTAGTAAATCCATACGTCCATAAGGGCTTATATAAGTTCCTTCGATCTGTACCTTTTTACGAAACGATTGCTTCATTTGAACAGCACCGGTTCGATTAATTGATACTTCATCTTCGCTAATTTTCACCATTGTTCTAATATCTCCGATTTCCTCTTGGCGCTCTGTGTATGTAAGATAAATTTTAGATCCTTTTTCATAATACATACCTTTTGCATTTACCGATGTTGTCTCTTTTCGGTGACCATCGCGGATATCCGTCACAATTTTAACTTCAATGGGTTTCTTGACTTCTGAAGCGTTACTCACAAAAGACACTTCCTTATTAAAATGAATACGTTATAACTTAAATAGTATAAACATTCTAAAGAAAGAATTCAATAATACTTCAAAGGAAATATGATAGATACGCCGAGAATTCACCTTTTTACAGTACGTGACGCATTCACATATTCCAAATAAAAAAGGCAGCCACAGCGGCCGCCTTTTACTTTATTTATTTCTTTTGTACCCAGCCTAAGATCATTTCGCGAATAAGCTTGCTTGCTGTATTAGCGGTTTGTTCAGACGGATCATAAATTGGAGCTACTTCTACTAAATCTCCTCCGACAATGCGAAGATCTGATTTAGCAATTGCGTGAATAGAAGCTAAAAGCTCTTTTGATGTGATACCGCCTGCATCTACTGTTCCTGTACCAGGAGCGTGCGCTGGATCTAATACATCGATATCAATTGTTACATAAACAGGACGACCTGCAAGTGTTGGTAGAATCTCTTTTAACGGCTCTAGAACTTCAAATTTTGAAATGTGCATGCCGTTTTCTTTTGCCCATTGAAATTCTTCTTTCATTCCTGAACGAATACCAAATGAATAAACATTCTCCGGTCCGATTAGTTCTGCAACTTTACGAATCGGAGTGGAATGAGAAAGTGGTTCTCCTTCATACTCTTCACGAAGGTCTGTATGAGCATCCATATGGATAATGGCCAAATCCGGGTATTTTTTATACATAGCTTTCATAACAGGCCAAGAAACCAAATGCTCTCCGCCCATACCTAATGGGAACTTGTCTGCTGCTAAAAGCTGGTCGATATACTCTTCAATCATATTTAAGCTGCGCTGAGGATTCCCAAATGGAAGTGGAATATCTCCTGCATCAAAATATTTTACTTCCTCTAGCTCTCGATCTAAATACGGGCTGTATTCTTCTAATCCAATTGATACTTCACGAATACGAGTTGGGCCAAATCGTGAACCTGGACGATAGCTAACTGTCCAGTCCATTGGCATTCCATAAAGAACCGCTTCACTTTCTTCAAAAACAGGGTGACTGCCGATAAATACATTACCTGAATAAGCTTCATCAAAACGCATATTTTGTTCCTCCTTCATTATTCATAGAAAAGATGCCAGTCTTAAATCTCTGGCACCTCACTTGTATGTGATAACTTATTTAATAAGATCTTGCACAAATTTAGGTAAAGCAAATGCGGCTTTGTGCAATTCTTTTGTGTAATACTTTGTATCAATATCGAAGAAACGATCTTCACTTACTTCTAATGGATCATGTTTCTTTGAACCCATTGTAAATGTCCATAAACCGCTTGGGTACGTCGGAATATTTGCTACGTATAGACGTGTAATCGGGAAGATTTCTCTTACGTCACGCTGAACATTTGAGATAAGTTCTGGCGTAAACCAAGGGTTGTCCGATTGAGCAACAAAGATACCATCTTCTTTAAGTGCTTTTGAGATACCTGCATAGAATCCTTTTGTAAATAAATTCACAGCTGGACCTACTGGCTCTGTTGAATCCACTAAAATGACATCGTATTCGTTCTCGCTTTTAGCGATGTGCATAAATCCGTCATCTACTTGTACATCAACACGAGGATCTTCTAGTTTGCCCGCAATTGAAGGTAAGAATTTTTTTGAGTACTCAATAACTTTTCCATCGATATCAACTAACGTCGCTTTTTTTACGCTTGGGTGTTTTAAGATTTCACGGATTACGCCTCCGTCTCCTCCACCTACAACTAGTACGTTTTCTGGATTTGGATGCGTAAATAACGGTACATGCGCAACCATTTCATGATAAACGAACTCATCTTTTTCCGTTGTCATAACCATACCGTCAAGTAGGAGCATGTTACCAAACTCTTCTGTTTCAACCATGTCTAATTTTTGAAACTCCGTTTGCTCTGTATGTAAAGTGCGATTAATTTTAGCTGTAATACCAAAGTTCTTTGTTTGCTTTTCTGTGAACCATAATTCCATTTCAAACTCTTCCCTTCTATTTTGAGAATTAACCTATGCATAGATTACCCTAACATAATTTATACAAACATGAAAAAAGTATAGATGAATTCAGCAAAAAAGCAAGTAAAATTTTTAGCAATGGAGGTTTAAAACCTCCTTTTCTATTTCATACTGATGATAGATACAAGCTTTAGAATCTACTTGCACCGCTCTTTTAATAGAATTTTGTTGTATTGAAAACAACATGCATGGTGCATAGTGACACATATTGGTGGTGAATAGAAATGGAAACGGTATTAACCGAACATTTAAAAAAGGCAAGACGCATCTTCCGAATTCTTCTCGTCCTTGGTATATTAGCGGGGGCTTTATTGTTGTTTGCCTACATAAGCATCTTTCTCTACGCCAAAATCTCTGGCCCCCCTCCGCTAAACGTTTCTCAAACAGCTGTTTTCTACTCAGCAAACGGTAAAGTTCTTGATGAAGTTCACAATGGACAAAAGCGCTACTGGGTTTCACTTAATCAAATTTCACCTTACGTAAAAGATGCGACTTTAGCCGTTGAAGATAAGCGCTTCTATGAGCATCACGGCTTTGATATGCATCGAATCGCCGGAGCAATTGTAGCTGATATAAAAGCTATGGGAAAAGTACAGGGTGCGAGTACCATTACTCAGCAGTATGCACGAAACTTGTTTCTAGAGCACGACAAAACGTGGACTCGAAAGCTTCAAGAAGCTCTGTATACAATTCGGTTAGAAATGAATTATAGCAAAGATGAAATTCTAGAAGGCTACATGAATACGATTTACTACGGCCATGGAGCTTATGGAATTGAAGCGGCAGCTAGGTTGTATTTTGATAAGCATGCCAAAAATTTGACGTTAAGTGAAGCGAGTATGTTAGCAGGTATTCCAAAAGGCCCTAGCTACTACTCTCCTCTTATTCATCAAGAAAATGCAAAAAAACGACAAAATATCATTTTATCTCTCATGAAAGAGGATGGAATTATTACAGCTAAGCAAGCAACAAAAGCGCTTGTAACACCTCTAGCATTCGCAAAGCCTGCTGAAAAAGATCCTAATAAAGAAGATGCTTCTTACTTTATGGATGCAGCGCTAGCAGAATTAAAGCAAGATTTAGGCATTGATGAAACCATGATTTATACAAATGGACTTCGCGTTTATACAACGCTGGATGAAAAGATGCAGCGAACGGCCGAAGAAAAAATGAAGGATGTTATCAGCAGCTCTTCAGACGTACAAAGTGCATTTGTTGCGATGAATCCTAAAAATGGACAAGTGAAAGCTCTTATTGGTGGAAGAGATTATGAAAAGAGCCCGTTTAATCGCGCGACTCAAGCAATAAGACAGCCTGGCTCAACGATGAAGCCATTTTTATACTATGCGGCGTTAAAAGACGGTTTTACTGAATCTACTCCAATGAAAAGTGAAGAAACGACGTTCAAATTGGAAGATGGCGTTTCGACATACACGCCTAGTAACTATCACAATTATTATGCAGATGCTCCTATTACAATGGCTCAAGCCATCGCACTTTCAGACAATATTTATGCCGTAAAAACGCATTTGTTTATTGGGGAAAACCGCTTGATTGAAACCGCTAAAACACTTGGAATATCATCACCTTTAAAGAAAGTTCCATCTTTAGCTCTTGGAACTTCACCTGTCAAAGTCATTGATATGGTTAATGCGTACGGCATCTTTGCTAATGGCGGAAAAGAAATTCGTCCAACATTTATTAAACGAATTGAAACCCATGACGGAGAAGTTGTTTATCAAGCTCCTTCGGAACGGAAACAAGTCATTGATAAGCGCTATGCTTTTCTTACTACTCATTTAATGACAGGCATGTTTAATCAAAAGCTAAATGGCTATACAACCGTCACAGGAAAGCCTATTTCTAAATATGTATCTCGTCCTTATGCAGGAAAATCCGGCACAACCTCCACGGACAGCTGGATGATTGGCTACTCTCCTCAGCTCGTTTCAGGCGTTTGGGTTGGATATGATCAAGGAAGGACAATGGATGATGTAGCTGAAAAAGGATACGCAAAAAAAATGTGGGCATTATTTATGGAAGATGCTTTACAAGGGAAGAAAAAAGAAAAGTTTAAAGCACCAAACGGATTAATGAGCGTAAACATTAATCCTCAAAATGGAAAGTTAGCATCCAAATCATGCCCTGTTCAATATAAAGCTTATTATTTAACTGGAACACAGCCAAAAACATATTGTACTGATCACATCGATCATGCAGCAAAAACGAAGAAAAAAGAGCGTGAAACAGAAGATAAAAAGTTTCACTGGTTACCCAAATGGTTTGATTAAAAAAAAGCTTAAGGCGAAGGCCTTAAGCTTTTTTTAGCATTACGATGTTTGAAGCGCTTCTTTTAAGTCATCATTAGATAACGTCCAAACTTCTTCATTATGAGACTTCAAAAACTCACGAAGCAAATCCTTAGACTTGTTATCCATTTCTTCTACCATAATGCGTCGTTTTAAAGATTTATCCATTTTATTTACGTGTTCAGGAAGTGACTTATAGCCGCGGCGAATTTCACGATCAACGGTCATTTCACATGCTGTCATACCTGCGTAGTAAGGTCCTTCTTGCTTGCGATCAATCGTTACCCACACAAGCCAATATAACTTGCCGTTTGGCACCTCGTCTTTATTCGGTAAGAACTTAATTCCTTTTTCCACTACACTTCTTGCATGCATCGCACCGATATCCACAAATACTTCTTCGTCGCTCGGACAAACAAAAACAGGTGAAATGTTTTCTAAACTTAACGCTCCAACCCCGTAACCGCCGTGGCCGTCGGTTGAATCGTCTTTTATGATATTAAATCCTATACTTTTCTTTTTTGGCTGAGTCATAGTAAGCCTCCTCTATTCATTAAATCAGTGGTGCTAATATCTGCTGAAAGATATTCATAACAAATGTTGCTGCTCCGTTTAGAAGCGGCCAGATCACAATGCGATCCAGAGGTGTAATCACAAGAATCAAAAATACAAAAATGCCCCAAGACTCATACTGCGTCATCTTGGCTCGCGTAGACGGCGGAACGAGGTCTTCAATCACGCGGTAGCCGTCTAAAGGTGGAAAAGGCAACAAGTTAAATACACCTAGTGTTAGGTTTATTTGAATAAATAATGTAACAAAACGATAAAGCGCATCGTTGTCCACTGCGGCGTTATTCATCAAATAGTAAATAAGCAAGCCGATAAATGCCAACACCAAGTTGCTAAACGGTCCCGCTATCGATACTAGAATACCAGCTAAACGAGGCTTTTTAAAGAAATAGCGATTAACAGGAACCGGCTTCGCCCACCCAAAACCTGCGATAATTAACAAAAGCGTTCCAAATGGATCTAAATGAGCCAGCGGAGAAAGCGTTAGCCTTCCTTGCTTTTTAGCCGTGTGGTCTCCAAATAAATAAGCTACATACGCATGTGCAAACTCATGCAGCGTGAATGCAACAATAAGCGTCATTACCACGTAAGGAAGGTCTTGCAATGAAAAAGCTAAAAAATGTTCCACTCTTTATCTCCTTTATTTTAAAATAATTTCTACCTATCACATCTACTAAATGAATCTTTTTTTGCTGTAAGAAAGATACAAGGCTTCTTCAAATATGCCCTAAAAATTCTCAAAGACCAGCGATGAGCTTCCTTTGGACACAGCTGTTTTTTATATCGATGTTATTATAAAAGTATACTACAGATTATGGCCTCCATCACTATCTCATACTGTCATTTTATTCAGAAAACGGGTACACTAATCATATAATGACCAAAAAGGAGTGTACACATTATGCCAGTTGTAACTGTTAAAATGCTTGAGGGCCGTACAGATGATCAAAAAAGAGCTCTTGTTGAAAAAGTAACGGATGCTATTGTGGAAACAACAGGTGCAGCACCTGAAAAAGTATCTATTATCATTGAAGAAATGTCTAAAAACCATTACGCTGTAGCGGGCAAGCGCATGAGCGATCAATAACGCCTACATAAAAAAGATGCCATAGGAGTGAACCTATGGCATCTTTTTAATGGACAGACAGCGTTGCCTGAAGTTTTTCAATATATTTGTATGCTTCTGAAATGTCTTCTTCTGTATAGTTTTGCTTACGCTTTAGCGTAAACACTTTTTCTTTTACTTCTTCTTTCGGTAAATTATCGAAATATAAAATCGTGGAGACAAGCTCCAAAAATTTCGAGCTTTGTTCGTTCATATCCTTCATACATTCCTGCAAGTGAGGAAGTTCTAAATCATAGTGGCTTAGAAATCCTTCCCCCGCTTCTGTTAATACGTAGCGATACTGCATATACCCGCCTTTTTTCTCTTTAATTTCACTTAAAAAGCCTAAGTTGCACAGCTCTTCAATTCGAAGCGTTAATTCCTCAGAATAAGGTCCAAAAAAGTGAAAATTATACTTTTCATAAAAAGGAAACTTCAGCTTTTTTCCGATAAATATCATCTTTTGTAACTTTTTTCTGCCAACAACTTCTCCCGCCGCGGAAAATACTTTCACAATCTTTGCGTGATCGTTTAACACAGCCCCTTCAACTCCTATACTATTTAACTCTGATCTCCTTTTAGTAAGTTTATAATCTGATCTTTAACTTTTCGCTTAGACGACAATTGATCAATGAGATCTTGTGGAAAATATAATTTATGATCGGTTCTCTTTTTCCCTGAAATTGCTTCAACAATCTCCGACTGACGTGATAATTCACGCACTTCATTATTTGGCATCAACAGATGAATCGGCAAACGTTCTTCCTCTTCACCCGGCCGATAAAAATCGTATGGTAAGTCGCTTGAAGAATCGACGACTAAATAATAATCTGGGTTAATACCCGCTTTTTTAAATAATGTTGTAAGCTCCATCCACATCTTCATTTGTGAATTCGGATTAAACTCAATGTATTTAAAAAGCTGACGATTCATAAATCTTCGGCATAGATCAGATAAAATTTCATCCTCTTCTTCTTCCCACGCTTGAAAATAAAATAAAATCACAGATTCATCTAATTTCAAATACTCTTTTAGCGATATTTCTTCTTCAAAAATCGAATAAAAATGAGTTGGCTCCTGCTTGAACTCATAGTAATGATGATGGAGCTCTTTTGCACGATGTAAAATTTTTGTCAAAATCACTTCAGCACTTCTCGTAACAGGATGAAAATACACCTGCCAGTACATTTGATAGCGGCTCATAATATAATCTTCAACCGCATGCATACCGCTGTGTTTAATCACGGCTTGGTCTTCCCTAGGACGCATAACGCGCAGAATTCGTTCCATATCAAAGTGACCGTAGCTTACTCCTGTGTAATACGCATCACGCTGCAAATAATCCATGCGATCTGCATCAATTTGACTGGAAATCAAACTAACGACAAGCTTATTTTCATATGTTTTCGCGATTACTTCAGCCACTTTTTTAGGAAAATCCTTTCCTACTTTCGTCAACACTTGATTTACCTCTGTGTCACCTACGATAATGGCTTGTGTAAATTCTTCATGGTCTAAGTGGAAAACCTTCTCAAACGAATGTGAAAACGGACCGTGACCTAAATCGTGCAGTAAAGCAGCACAAAGACAAAGAAGACGCTCATCTTCATTCCATTCAGGGCGTCCTTGAAAACCGTCATCAATAATACGGCGCACAATTTCATAAACACCTAGGGAATGACTAAAACGGCTGTGCTCAGCCCCATGAAACGTTAAGTATGTCGTTCCTAGCTGTCTAATACGACGCAGCCTTTGAAATTCGGCTGTTCCAATTAGCTCCCAAATAACACGATCTCTTACATGGATATAGCGGTGAACAGGATCTTTAAATACTTTTTCTTCACTGAGTTTTTCATTAGGATATGTCATTTACATACCTCTCTATCTTCACTTTGTTGTTGCTATAATTTTTCGACATTCACTTCCTATTTTCCTATTCAGAATAAAAAATCACCTTGTCAAGCAACCAAGGTGATTTACTTAACAAACAAGGCGATTCTGTTTGTAAGAAGCTCGTTCGACAAATAAGTAGCAGAAAAGCAGCTATTTATTGTTTCACTATCTATTTTTTTACTTTTTTCTCAATCTTCTCGATTAATTCATCCTCTGTTGGTGCTGCTACAGGACGATTGTTTACAAATGCAAATGACTTTTTACGTCCGGGTCCACAGTAAGACTGGCAGCCGATTTGTACTTCAGCTTGTTCATCTATTTTTTTAAGTCGAGGTAACAACGTTTTGACGTTTGTTGCCTGACAATCATCACAAATTCTAAATTCATTTGCCATGTTGACACAATCCTTTCAAAATTGGTTCATCATTTTGTCTAAGGGGTATTTTACCCCTATTTGAAGTCCGATGCAAGTTAAAGAAGGAAGCAAAATCTATCATACTCCTAGAAGAAATGGTATAAAGTATGGATTTTTTGTACATGATGATACTACAAAACATGATTACTATGAGTCATGGAAAATAGAGGAGTGAACAAAGTGAAAGATAGACAAGATGCTTGGACAGAAGAAAACGACTTATTATTAGCTGAAACAGTATTGCGCCATGTCCGCGAAGGAAGTACGCAGCTGAATGCGTTTGAAGAAGTTGGAGATGAATTAAATCGCACTTCAGCAGCATGTGGATTCAGATGGAATGCTGTGGTACGCCATCAGTATGAAAAAGCACTTCAGCTAGCCAAAAAACAGCGAAAACAGCGCATGCGTGCACTTGGACAAGAGCAAGGCAAAAAGAAATTATTATATACACCACCAGCATCTGTAGAGCATGTGGAACAAATGATGTCCGCACCTACAGCAACATATAGCTTATCTGAAACACAAGTAGAAAAAAGCAGCAGCGAGGAGCTTTCAATGGCTGATGTTATTCGCTTTTTGCAAACAATGCCAAATCAAGCGAGCAATTTACAAGCATTGCAAAGCGAAAACAAACGCTTGATGCAAGAAAATGCAGAGCTAGCTAAGAAAAACACAGAGTTGGAAAAACAAATCAAACATCTCGAGGCAAATGCTACTACTATTCAAGAAGACTATGAAACATTAATGCAAATCATGAACCGTGCGCGAAAGTTAGCTCTATTCGATGAAGAAGAACGTTCTTCTACTACATTTAAAATGGATCGCAACGGAAATCTTGAGAAAATGGCTGAATAAGCTACATGAACGAAGAAAGAGGATGTCAAACTTGGCTCTTCTTTCTTCTTTTTCTATTTTACAGTCAATGACACGACGCCTTTATGCTATAATATGTTCGTTTACTGTTTATAAAGGGGTTTGAGATATGCAGCAGAATAGTTTGAAGCTTTTAGCACAGCCCGCTTGGCGTATTATTGATCAATCCAGTCTAGGTCCTCATTTTGATGCCCGTCATTCTTTTGCCATCGATGACACGCTTTGTACAACCGTTGGAAGAGGTGAATCTCCAGCTGTCATGCGCTCATGGGTGCATCACGATACGATTGTATTAGGCATCCAAGATACAAAGCTACCTCATTTAGCTGAAGGTGCAGCTTATTTACACGAACAAGGATATAAAACAATCGTCCGCAATTCAGGCGGCCTCGCTGTCGTACTTGATCAGGATGTTCTAAACATTTCTTTAATTTTTCCTGATGCAGAAAAAGGAATTGATATTGATCGTGGATATGAAGCCATGTTTGATTTGATTAAGATCATGTTTGCATCTTACGGGACAGCAATTGAAGCGAAGGAAATCGTAGGCTCTTATTGTCCCGGCAGCTTTGATTTAAGCATTCGCAATCAAAAATTTGCAGGCATTTCACAGCGACGCGTTCGCAGCGGAGTGGCTGTACAAATTTACTTATGCGTTAAAGGAAGCGGTTCTAAACGTGCTTCTCTCATTCAAGAGTTTTACAAAAAAGGTCTCCAAAACACGGAAACTAAATTTTCATACCCAGATATCGAGCCTCACACAATGGCTTCGCTATCTGAACTATTACAGATTGATTTAACCGTTTCTGATGTCATGCTGCTTTTATTGCAAACACTGAATAGTATGAGCTCTTCTCTTGTGAATATGCCTTTAAATGCTACCGAACAAGAGCTGTTTGAGACGCAGCTGCAGCGCATGTATGACCGCAACGAAAAAGCATTAGGTTCATTAGCCGAATAAAAAAACTCCGCCCTAGGACGGAGTTTTTTTATTACAACGCTTGAGCTGCTGTGATTAAAGCAAGCTTGTACACATCTTCTTCGTTACAACCGCGAGATAGATCGTTTACCGGTTTGTTTAGACCTTGTAAGATTGGACCTACTGCTTCGAAGTTTCCTAGGCGCTGTGCAATTTTGTAACCAATATTACCTGCTTCAAGGCTTGGGAATACAAATACATTTGCATCTCCTTTAATCACTGAACCTGGTGCTTTCTTTTCAGCTACAGAAGGAACAAATGCTGCGTCGAATTGGAATTCGCCGTCTAATGTTACGCTTGGTGCTAATTCTTTTGCAATTTCTACTGCGTTTGCTACCTTTTCTGTTTCCGGAGATTTTGCTGATCCTTTTGTTGAGAAGCTTAGCATAGCAACACGAGGATCGATATCGAACATTTCAGCTGTACGAGCACTTTCGATAGCAATTTCAGCTAAATCTTGGCTGTCAGGTGAGATGTTGATTGCACAGTCAGCAAATACGTATTTTTGATCGCCGCGAACCATAATAAATACGCCAGATGTTTTCTTAACACCTTGTCTTGTTTTGATAATTTGTAGAGCCGGACGTACTGTGTCTGCTGTAGAATGAGCAGCTCCGCTTACAAGACCGTCAGCTTTGTTCATATGAACAAGCATTGTGCCAAAATAGTTTTCATCTAATAAAATTTTGCGAGCATCTTCTTCTGTTGCCTTACCTTTACGACGCTCAACAAACGCTGCTACCATTTCATCAAATTCAGAGTAGCTTTGAGGATCTAGAACCTCAACACCGTCTAGTTTTACGTTTAGTTCTGCTGCTTTTGATGCTACAGCGTCTTTGTTTCCAACAACGATAGGCTTTAAGATATTGTCGGCAGCTAAACGAGAAACAGCGCCTAATACGCGCTCATCTAATCCCTCTGGGAATACGATTGATACATCGCTAGCTGATACTTTTTGTTTTAAACCTGTAAATAAATCACTCAAAGTAAATCCTCCTCGATATGTAAAAAACTTTTCTCATAATAGGATACTCCACTTTTTTTAAAAATCAAAGGCATGTCCTTCAAGAATCCATGATTACGAAAAAGTCTTTTAATTCTTAATTTTCCACTAACACCTAAAATGAAACCTGTTTTTACTTTGCGACAATTGTTTAAAGTTTAGTCACAAAATCACAGGTTTTTCATTCCAGTTCTTCGGACAAACTATGATATAGTAGAATTGGAATTTATCATAATCGGACAATAGGAGTGAAACGAAATGGCAGAAGCAGCACAAACATTAGACGGTTGGTATGCACTTCATGATTTCCGTTCAATCGATTGGGGCGCTTGGAAGCAGTTATCAAGCGACGATCGCCAAGCGGCTATCCATGAATTTTTAGGATTGATTGAGAAATGGAAAGGAACTGAAGCTGAGAAGCAAGGCAGTCATGCTTTATATACCATTGTCGGCCAAAAAGCGGACTTTATGCTAATGCTTGTTCGTCCTACTATGGAAGAACTAAATGAAATTGAAACAGAATTTAATAAAACAAAGCTTGCTGAGTTTACCATTCCTACTTATTCATACGTATCAGTAGTTGAATTAAGCAACTACTTACCTGCTGGGGAGGATCCTTATGAAAATCCTCAAATCCAAGCTAGACTATATCCAACTTTACCAAAAGCTAGTCATGTTTGCTTTTATCCAATGGATAAACGTCGTCAAGGAAATGACAATTGGTACATGCTTCCTATGGAAGAGCGACGCAGCTTAATGCGCAGTCATGGAATGATTGGACGTCAATACGCTGGAAAAGTAAAGCAAATCATTACGGGTTCTGTTGGTTTTGATGATTACGAGTGGGGCGTTACTCTTTTTGCAGATGACGTACTTCAATTTAAAAAATTAGTATACGAAATGCGTTTTGACGAAGTAAGTGCTCGCTACGGGGAATTTGGCAGCTTCTTTGTCGGAAATTTATTAAAAGAAGAAGCTATTGCACGCTTTTTACACGTTTAAACTAAGCCGCAAAAGCGCTCATCGCTTTTGTAACGCCTAGAGCAATAAATATCAATGAGCTTTATCTAAAAAACCTGTTTCCACGTGGAAACAGGTTTTTTATTTTCTAGCCATGGCATATTCGCACTTACAGGACCATATATATACAACAGTGTCACAAGTAAGCGAGGTGGGATAATGGCAGTCGTTGCACACAACGAAGAAGATGTTAAGCTCCTAGCCAGACTCATTCGAGCTGAAGCCGAAAGTGAAGGAAAACAAGGGATGTTACTGGTAGGAAATGTAGGCGTGAACCGCGCTAAAGCTCCCTGTTTAGATTTTAGAAATATAAGAACCATTCGTCAGATGGTGTTTCAAAACCCAGGCGGATTTGAAGCAACTCAAAAAGGCTACTTTTATCAGCGTGCTCGCCAGTCTGAAATTACACTTGCACGACGTGTATTAAGAGGGGAACGTTTTAACCCCGCGGAAAACTCACTGTGGTTTTTCAAGCCCAGCGGCGACTGTCCTGCTCAATGGTATAACCAAAATAACACAGGACGATTTAAATCTCACTGTTTCTTCGCACCAACTCAAGCTGATTGTCCAGGAGTTTACTAATTTCTTTTTGTTTGAAGGAGGTTCCTATGAAAAAACCAAAGTCTAATCAACCGCAACAGCAATATATGCAAAATCCGTATATGAGTCCAAACTACCCTTATTATATGCCTCAGCCGCAGCAGCCCCAGCCAGGCGGCCAGCAGGTTCAAGGGCAAAGTCAAGGAGGTCCGCCCCCTACCTCTTCTGGAGGCAGCGGTGCCCCGCAAGACCCGAATCAACTGCCCATTGAAGAATCATATATTGAAAATATTTTACGTTTGAATCGAGGAAAAATAGCGACTGTATATATGACGTTTGAAAATAACACGCAGTGGAACGCTAAGGTCTTTAGAGGGGAAATTGAAGCAGCCGGACGCGATCATATCATTTTAAGTGATCCACAAACTGGCACTCGTTATTTACTACTTATGGTTTATCTTGATTACATCACTTTTGAGGGTCCAATCAAATATAACTATCCGTTTAGCGGTGGAGGCCAGCAGTTGAGCAATTATTCTCCGCGTTAAAAAAACCCCTTTTCAGGGGTTTTTTTATAGCCATTTTACAGCTGCAACAACAATTAAAATCCAAGCCACAATAAATGCAACTCCACCTAGCGGCGTAATCGCGCCGAGAACTTTAATACCGGACGTACTTAATACGTAGAGACTGCCCGAAAACAGCACAATCCCCGCGAACATAATCCAGCCCGAAGCTGTTAACAAAGAAGATTGAGGAAATTTGCTTAATAGAAACGCAATGACAAACAGCCCCATTGCATGGAACATTTGGTACTGCACTCCCGTTTTCCATACCTCTAAATACTTCTCTGAGATTTTCCCTTCTAACCCATGCGCTCCAAAAGCACCAAGAGCAACCGCTAACATTGCATTGATTGCACCGATTATTAAAAATAGTTTCATGTTTTTCTCCTCACTTTAGAAATCAAACAGACTATCGCCGTTTGCATCATCTGATTTCAATTTCGTTCCTTCAAAATTAGGTTTGGATGACTGAATAATCTGTTGCTGCATAATCTCAGGCGATTGCACAATTTCCGGTGAAGACATTACAACAGGTTTTGAAACCGAGACAGGTTTCGATAGTGAAACCTCTCCATTTTGATCTAATGCAAGCTCACATAGTGCTTTTATGGCAACCAATTGATCTCGAACGTTCGCACTATTCGAATGGTGCTTTGCTTTTTGTACTTCTGCACTAATTTTATCAAGGAGCTGCGCCATTTTTATATCCATGTAGACACCTCATCTTACATTCAATATGACTTTATACAGCTATTTTATCAAAAGATGAAATAGGAGGCTATGTCTGAAGCTAATCTTCATGAAATGCTCACTTTTACACATCGTCAATTTGCCAATCAATAGATTGACGTCCTTGTTGAAGCAAAAACTCATTTGCTCGTTGAAAGTGATTATTGCCAAAAAAGCCTCGATTAGCCGAAAATGGGCTAGGGTGCGGGCTTTCCAAAATTAAATGGTGCGAATGATGAATAAGCTCTTTTTTAGCTTGTGCATGCTTGCCCCACAGCAAAAACACGACTGGCTCCTCTTTTTGTGCCACTAATTCAATAATGCGGTCCGTCAGCTGTTCCCACCCTTTTCCTTTGTGAGAATTCGCTTCTCCTCTTCTAACTGTTAAAACAGTGTTAAGCAAAAGAACACCTTGTTCTGCCCATTTGACTAAATAACCGTTATTCGGAATATGATAATCCATTTCATTTTTCAGCTCTTTGTAAATATTCACTAAAGAAGGCGGTGTTTTTACTCCTGGTTGAACAGAGAAGCTCAGTCCATGCGCTTGATTTGGTCCATGATAAGGATCTTGTCCCAATATGACCACTTTTACATTTTTATAATCCGTATAGTGTAAAGCATTAAAAATATCATATTTATCAGGGTAAATGGTGTGGTGATTATATTCATCCACTAAAAATTCTCGAAGCTGTATGTAATAGTCTTTTTGAAATTCTTCTTCTAATAAAGGAGCCCAGTCATTTTTTAAAATACTCATCGCTTATCACCTCATAATAATCTTTTTTGTTATTTTATCGTAAACTCTGCCTCCTGCTCAAACGTTGCCTGCTTTAAATATGCTGAGAGCCTGGGCATATTTTAATATTGTCATGTTCAATGAAACTTTGTATACACTTATAAAGAGTGTATTTTTATATTAAAGGAGGGATTCCATATGATCATTAGCAATCCCCACCAAATAGATGTAACCTACAGCCTGGGTGTTACACCCGTTGAACCGATGATACCAAGAAAATACACCGTTTTCCCAGGTCAACACACTTCTGTTCCTTCCATTCAAATCGGCATTGAATTTGCCTACGATCATATGCAAAAAGAGCGGAACGAATATTTAGCATCCTTCGTCTTTGATAAAGGCTTTTATTCCCTTACTGTGTATTATTACATCGGTGCGCATACATCAACAGATGAAACCATTACACGCTACCTTCACTTTTTAGAACAGCTCCCTGTTATTCTATCGTCCATCTATCACGCTGATGCTTCTTTTTTCGAAAAATATCCACTTTTAATGCACTGTCCTATTTTTATCATTGCCGATAGCCCTGACTTGCCATTTTCAACAAAAAAATCTATCGGTTCTCTGTATCAATATAAATAAATGAGAAAAGCTACTGTTAAAATAACGGTAGCTTTTTCTCCGTATTCGAAACAAAATACTTTTAAACTTGTTAAAAACATGGAATAATAACTACAAATTGTTTTAATCTATTTGCGTTAACCCTTTAAAATCGTTACAATTTATTAGTAGTTCTATACATAAAGGAAAAGGTAAACAAGCAATCATTCGTTTGTTTATAAAGGCCGAGTTTAACGGGCAATGAATCCCCAGATTTCATTTAAGTGTTGTCTGTTAAAGCGGAAAAAAATTGAACGTAACTACGACAAAGTGAGGTCCTAGAAGTAATGACAAATGTACAACCAAAATCCATTATCGTAATTTTTGGCGCTACAGGTGATTTAGCAAAACGTAAGTTATTCCCCTCTATTTTCCGCTTATATAAAGCGAACAAACTATCGGAAGATTTCGCTGTTGTTGGTGTCGCAAGAAGACCTTGGACTAATGACGAATTACGCGAAAATGTAAAAAAATCAGTGAGCAGTTTCAAAAACAGTGACGCTGACATTGAAAAGTTTGCTTCACATTTTTATTACCAACCGTTTGACGTAACAGATGTCGCTTCTTATCAAGAATTAAAAAGCCTAACAGAAAGCCTTGATGAGCAATACAACGTGCCTGGAAATCGTATTTTCTATCTAGCAATGGCACCTGAATTTTTCGGAACAATTGCTTCAAATTTAAAAAATGAAGGTTTAACACAAACAGACGGTTGGAGTCGCCTAGTCATTGAAAAGCCGTTTGGCCATGATTATCCTTCTGCTAAAGAACTAAATGAACAAATTCGCCATGCATTTAAGGAAGATCAAATTTATCGTATCGACCACTACCTCGGTAAAGAAATGGTGCAAAATATCGAAGTTATTCGATTTGCAAATGCTCTATTTGAACCAATGTGGAACAATCAATACATTTCAAACATCCAAATTACGTCTAGCGAGACGCTTGGTGTAGAAGACCGTGGCCGTTACTATGAGTCTTCAGGTGCCCTTCGAGACATGGTACAAAACCATATGCTTCAAATGGTGGCATTGCTTGCCATGGAACCGCCAATTAAATTAACACCGGAAGAAATTCGCAGTGAAAAAGTAAAAGTATTGCGTGCTCTTCGCTCTTTATCAGTAGATGAAGTAGATGATTATTTTGTACGAGGCCAATACGGCAAAGGTGTACTTGAAGGAGAAGAAGTGATCGGCTACCGCGAAGGAAATTCGGTTGATCCTGAGTCTAATACCGCTACATTTGTATCTGGTAAGCTTATGATTGATAACTTCAGATGGGCTGGCGTACCAATTTATATCCGTACAGGTAAACGCATGAAAGAAAAAGCAACGACAATTGTTGTACAGTTCAAAGACTTACCAATGAACCTGTACTTCAATAAAGATAAAGAAATTCATCCAAACTTGCTTGTCATTCATATCCAACCGGAAGAAGGTATTACGCTTCACTTAAACGCGCGTAAAACTCCGGGTGCAACATCGTCCACACCAATTAACTTGAACTATTGCAATAACTGTGGAGATAAAATGAATACACCGGAAGCTTATGAGCGCCTTATTTATGATTGCATGCTTGGAGATGCAACGAACTTTACTCACTGGGATGAAGTAGCCCTTTCTTGGAAGTTTGTTGATACCATTTCAGAAGCATGGGAAAGCACAAAAGCACAAAACTTCCCGAACTACGAGTCAGGTTCAATGGGGCCAAAAGAATCAGACGCATTGCTTGCTGAAGACGGTTTTCACTGGTGGCCAGTCGGAGAAGACAACTTCTCCCCTAAAGAGTAAATAAAAAAAGCAGCTGTAGTATACAGCTGCTTTTCTTGTTTTTTATTTTAACCACTCAGTATGGAATACGCCCTCTTTATCAACACGTTGATATGTGTGAGCTCCGAAGTAGTCACGTTGCGCTTGTAAAAGGTTCGCTGGTAACGTTTCTGTACGGTAGCTGTCATAGTAAGCTAATGCACTTGAGAAACTTGGTACAGGAATACCTTGTTTAACCGCAATTGAAATAACTTCACGAAGAGCCGACTGATAGCCTTCTACGATATCCTTGAAGTATGGGTCTAATAATAAGTTTGTTAGATCTGCATCGCGATCGTAAGCTTCTTTAATTTTTTGTAAGAATTGTGCACGGATGATACAACCACCACGGAAGATCATTGCAATATCACCGTACTGTAAATTCCAGTCATATTCTTCAGAAGCTGCTTTCATTTGAGCAAACCCTTGCGCATATGAACAAATTTTACTCATGTACAATGCTTTACGGATTGCTTCTACTAATTCAGCTTTGTCACCTTCAAATGCAGCTGCATTTGGACCGCTCAATACTTTGCTTGCTTTTACACGTTCTTCTTTCATAGCTGAAATAAAGCGCGCAAATACAGATTCCGTAATGATTGGTAGTGGTACACCTAAATCAAGCGCACTTTGGCTTGTCCATTTACCTGTACCCTTTTGACCTGCAGTGTCTAAAATAACGTCTACAAGTGCTTTACCTGTTTCTTCATCTTTTTTCGTAAAGATATCCGCTGTGATTTCAATTAAGTAGCTATCTAGCTCGCCTTTATTCCATTCAGCAAATACTTCATGTAGTTCATCTGTTTCTAAACCTAATACGTTTTTCATAATGAAGTATGCTTCACAAATTAACTGCATATCCCCATACTCGATGCCGTTATGAACCATTTTTACGTAGTGACCTGCACCATTTGGTCCAATGTATGTGCAGCAATCATCGCCTTCAACTTTTGCTGAAATAGCTGTTAAGATTGGTTTTACAAGTTCATATGCTTCTTTTTGTCCGCCAGGCATGATTGAAGGTCCTTTTAATGCGCCTTCTTCTCCGCCGGATACGCCTGTACCGATGAAATGGATACCTAATTCTTCTAGCTCTTTGTTACGACGAATTGTATCCTGGAAGAATGTATTTCCGCCATCGATTAAAATGTCGCCTTTTTCTAAGTATGGTTTTAACGAATCAATTGTTGCATCTGTAGCAGCACCAGCTTTAACCATTAATAAAATTTTACGCGGTTTTTCAAGAGAATTAATAAACTCTTCCACACTGTATGTACCTGCAAAATTTTTACCTTCTGCTTCTGTTTTTAGGAACTCTTCTGTCTTTTCAGGAGAGCGGTTATAAACTGAAACAGAATAGCCTCTGCTCTCAATGTTTAGCGCCAAGTTTTTCCCCATAACCGCTAAACCGATAACACCGATTTGTTGTTTTGCCATGTTAAATTCTTCCCTTCATGTGTAATATGAATTGGTCAACCTAATCGTAACTGAACATATCATAAAGAAAGTTACAGATTCAAGTTTGATATAACCATAATCATACGTTTTATTATACACACTTGAAAAGAATCATGCTCACCGAACATTGATTATTTTGAAGAAAATTTCGATAAAATAAGTGAAATGAACGCAGTTACGAATCATACGTACATTCTTAACTACCTTTAGACGCATTTTAACATTTTCTTAAACAATTACTTTTGTTAAAATATTAAGCAGTTAATCATTTCAATGAATTGACAATCAACACGGTTGTTACCGTTTTACTATATTTATTGCAGCTAAAAAAGCTGTACTAGTACTTATTTTGTTTTATGAAGAGGGATTTTATATATGACGAAACCAATCAAAGATCCGTTCAAGGAAAATTTTGATACGCTTGAAGAATTCGCTGATCGCATTAGCGAAGTATTGAACTGTCCTATTACCATTGAAGATGCTAATCATCGCTTATTAGCTTATAGCACCCATGACGAAAGAACGGACCAGGCGCGTATTGCCACAATTATTGGAAGAAGAGTTCCGGAAAAAGTCATCAACAACTTATGGAAAGAAGGCATTATTCCTAAACTGCTTGAGACAAATGAACCTGTGCGTGTGAAAAATATAAATGAAATTGGGCTTGGAGATCGTATAGCTATTTCCATCTGGAAAAATGAAGAAGTTCTAGGATTCATCTGGGCTGTTGAAATTGAGAAAGCCTTAGGCGACGAAGAAGTAGAGCTATTAAAAAAAGCTGCGAATGTATTAAAAAATAAATTGCTACAGCTTCAAATTCGAAAATATAAACGAGAAGAACGTTCACAGGAATTTTTCTGGAAATTATTAACTGGTCACATTAAGTCTCGCCAAGAAATTTCAGAAGCGTTTTATGAAGCTCAAATTACAGCTCCATCAACGTTTTCCATTGCTATCTTCCGCTTCCAAGAAGATATTACGCCTGAAGCTGAACGTCAAATCTCGTATATGCTAAAAACGATGCATCGCTTAAAAATCGTTCTTTATACGATTGATTGCAATGACTTAATCTTACTGCTTTCTTTGGATGCGGTTGAAAACCCTCTTGATGAACAGCGAGATTTTGTAGACTATTTTAGAGGCAACATGTATGAACGCTTTGATGTTACTCAAATTAAAGCCAGCTGCAGCAGTATTTATTCATCGCACGATCATATCGAAAAAAGTTATAAAGAAGCCTTGAACGTATTAGATATGAAAAGTAAGTTTCCAGAAGAAACGAAAGAGATTATTAACTATCAGGAATTAGGTATTTATCAATTTCTTGATGTTATTTTAGAAAAGCGCGTGCAAGATCAATTTGAAAACCATTCTTTAAAGAAGCTAACTGATTACGATCTTCGTCATAATAGCAACTTGGTGGAGACTCTCGAAGTATTTTTAAATAATGATAATAACATTAACGAAGCAGCAAAAGAATTAAATGTGCATATGAATACCCTTAGCTATCGATTAAAGCGAATTTCAGAGATTGGTGATATTAACTTAAAGGACGTTAATCAAAAAATGACTCTTTATATTGATATTAAGTTAATGAAATATAAAAAATAACAAATAATGTGACTTTTTTTAACATCGAGCTATTCATTTATTTTCTAATAAACGAATAGCTCTTTTTTTCACTTTTTATTTCTTTATGATGTTAGATTACCTTACATAAAAATTAAAAATTCTGATAAGTAAGCGTTTACATTTGTGTGTTTAAACAAAAACCACTTCTTCGATTCTTCTTTCTAGACAAAGAAATTTCACAAAACTTTCTTTATACTAAAGGTACACAAACGACCAAGGGGGAAATTAATCATGATTATTGGCGTACCAAAAGAAATCAAAAACAACGAAAACCGAGTAGCGATTACACCAGCAGGCGTAGCATCATTTGTTGGTACAGGTCATCGTGTATTAATTGAAAATGAAGCGGGTATTGGAAGTAACTTCACAAACGAAGATTATGTAAAAGCTGGAGCTGAAATTGTTGAGACAGCAGCTGACGTTTGGGCACAAGCCGAAATGGTTATGAAAGTAAAAGAACCACTAGCAAGTGAATACGGCTATTTTAGACCAGGTCTTATCTTATTCACATACCTTCACTTAGCAGCTGAACCAGCACTAGCAAAAGCATTAAAAGATAGCGGCGTAACAGCCATTGCTTATGAAACAGTAGCAGTAAATCGTACATTGCCTCTATTAACGCCTATGAGCGAAGTAGCAGGACGTATGGCTGCTCAAATCGGTGCACAATTCCTTCAAAAATCAAACGGTGGAAAAGGAATTTTACTAGCGGGTGTTCCTGGAGTTAGCCGCGGAAAAGTAACGATTATCGGAGGGGGCGGTGTTGGTACAAATGCTGCAAAAATCGCAATCGGTCTCGGTGCTGATGTAACAATTATTGATTTAAGTCCTGAACGCTTACGTCAATTAGACGATATCTTTGGCAACCAAATCAATACGCTAGTGTCAAACCCTTATAATATTGCGGATGCAGTAGCGGAGTCAGATTTAGTGATTGGCGCAGTATTAATCCCAGGTGCAAAAGCTCCAAAACTAGTAACAGAAGAAATGGTGAAAACAATGAAGCCAGGTTCTGTTATTGTTGACGTAGCAATCGACCAAGGTGGTATTGTTGAAACAATCGACCACATTACAACACACGATCAGCCGACTTATGAAAAGCACGGCGTTGTACACTATGCAGTTGCAAACATGCCGGGAGCAGTTCCTCGCACATCAACGATTGCTCTAACAAATGTAACGGTACCTTACGCACTTCAAATTGCTTCTAAAGGTGTTCACAAAGCAATCGCTCAAAACGAAGCGTTAAAATTAGGAGTGAACGTTGCAAACGGAGCCATTACGTACGAAGCAGTTGCACATGATTTAGGTTATGATTATGTATCAGTAGACGTAGCTCTTGAAAAAGAATTAGCTTCTATCTAATAAAAAGTGAAAAACGTCCTTAACCCGCTGTTAAGGGCGTTTTTATTTTGCATGAACAACAATTAGCTATAAAAAACACGACTATTTAAAGCTTTGTGTATCTGTTCACTGGTAATCTCCGGTACTATTGGCCAGAATTCAGGAGTAGGAAACATAAGGTTACTAGGCGTTTTATTATGATTTCCATCTAGTTCATGAAAAGGTTCTGGATCATCCGTCTCGTTAAATCGATTCGTAATAAACATAAAATGACCCAATTCATGTGCGAGAAGATACTCATCTGTACTTGCATTTGTCATAATAATAAGCGGAAAAGAGTTATAAGTTACAGCGAGAGTAGATGAATAGTCAAAATTAACAGGCCCAAATCTATTTCCATTCATGTAAAATACATAAACATCAGCATTTTGACAAACCTTTCGGCCAGTTTTAAGCATTGCTTGTACCATTGTAAGATGACTAGCCCCTCCAACTGGAAAATTTTCCGCATTACTAACAATGCCACTGATGTTTTCCAAAAAAACAACTGAACGTGTAATAGTAAATGTAACACCTTGGATTAATCGGTTTTTCTCATATTGTTTCCATATTTTATTAGCAGCCGCTATGTCTCTTTTTACACGATTGGGAACTATAGACTGATTATCTTTGGAGTTTCGATCAACTTTAGCTCCTGGTAATACAATTATACAAACATTTAAAGTGCCTGCCTTAACAGTTCTGAAGTGATCGTTTGTTAAATTTGAATTCATATAATAATCTTTGTGGTTTTTTTTGCGAGGTTGTGATTTATTGAAAGAATACGAATCGTCTTTATAACTGTCATGATTAGAATGTTTTTTTATGTGAACCACCCTTTCTTAAGTTTCTCTTTATTTTATTCATGAAAAGAAAGAGTGCTTGTACCATAAGGTAAAAGAGGCTAAGACAAAAGTATACACTTACGATTCATACAGTTTTTAGAAATTGAATATCTACATTAAAAGCGATAAAATATAAGAAAAAGTGAATGGAAGAAATTTATCTAAAACACATTGGGCAGCTAAAACCCGACCGGTGGAAGTTTTACTCTATTTTCTCTATGAACTTAAAATACGGGAGGATTTTTTATGACAATGAATAAAGCATTAACCATTGCTGGTTCTGACAGCAGCGGCGGAGCTGGCATTCAAGCGGATTTAAAAACATTCCAAGAACTTGGTGTTTACGGAATGACAGCTTTAACAACAATTGTAACAATGGATCCCGATAACAGCTGGTCTCATAACGTATTTCCACAAGAAGTTTCAACTGTTGAACAACAGTTAAAAACAATTGTAAAAGGCGTAGGCGTACAAGCTCTCAAAACAGGTATGCTTGGCTCAGTGGAAATTATTGAACTAGCGGCAAAAACAATTGAAGAATATGATCTAAAAAATGTCGTAGTAGATCCTGTGATGGTATGTAAAGGAGAAGACGAAGCGCTTCACCCTGAAACAACTGTCAGCTTGCGTGATGTACTAGTTCCAAAAGCAACAGTGGTAACGCCTAATTTATTTGAAGCTAGTCAATTAAGCGGACTTGGTCCTATCAAAACGGTCGATAAAATGAAAGAAGCGGCCGTGAAAATTTCTGAACTTGGTGCCGAATATGTATTGATTAAAGGCGGAAGTAAATTAGAGCACGAAAAAGCAATCGATTTACTTTATGATGGAAAGACGTTTGAAATCTTAGAGTCTGAACGTATTGAAACGACATTTACGCACGGTGCTGGATGCACATACTCAGCTGCGATTGCTGCTGAATTGGCAAAAGGCAGTGACGTTAAACAAGCTATTTATACAGCAAAAGAATTTATTACAGAAGCAATTCGTCATTCGTTTGCTTTAAATCAATACGTTGGACCAACAAATCACGGTGCGTACCGTCGTAAAAAAGAAAAGGTAACAAACTAAAAAGCATGCCTAAAGGCATGCTTTTTAGTTTGCTTATTGTTTAACTGTTTCAAGCGCATTTAAAATAGCTTGAGCTACGCCGTGCTCGTCATTTGTTCCTGTTACGATATGGGCAAACTCTTTAATTTCTTGAGGTGCATTTCCCATCGCTACAGCACGTCCAACTCTCTGAAACATTGATACATCATTATAATTATCTCCAATGGCCATCGTTTCTTCTAAAGAAATATGGCGTTCTTGAACAAATGATGTAACTGCAATTCCTTTTTGAGCATTTTCATCATTTATTTCAATATTTTCTTTACCAGATGCACTGACTGCAATCGAATCTAACTTCACAAGTTCTATTTTTGCCTGTTCTAACTTTTCTTCGTCAAAAGAGAAAGCAAGCAGCTTATAAATGTCCTTGTTTGGATCTTGAAACAACGCTTCATACTCTTCAATAAGCTTTACTCTGCCGCTATTGAAACGCTCTTTTGCCGCTTCTAACGATTTTTCATAATTATCTTTTAAGCTAGCGCTTAAATAAATATCCATTAATACCGACAAAGCTTTTTCATAGTCATTTGAATACGTGCCTTCACTTGTATAGACTTCAAAGTACAGCTGAAACTTCTTAAAAATATCCTCTACTTCGCGAATAGATTCCATCGTCATGCCTACTGAATATTGTTTTTCCCCTTGTGGATTCCGAAGCTCTGCTCCGTTTGCACAAATTAAATATGTATGAAGTCCTGCTTCTTCTAAAACATAGCGGGCCTCTTCATAAGAACGTCCCGTAGCAACAACAACTTCCACCCCTGCCTTTTGAGCTGTCTTAATCGCTTGGGCATTTTCTTTACTTACAACTTGTTCACTATTTACTAACGTTCCATCCATATCGATCGCAATACATTTAATCATGATGTACCCCTTCCTATGTATCTTTGCTCTCTTACTTTATTCTAGCATATGTTTTTTTGCGCTTTGCTACTTGCATGTAAAAGATTTACTAATTTTTTGTATACGCGCTGTTATAATCTGTTCCTTTTCTTGCTTTTTCGAAAACCTCTTTGATCATCTTTAAATGCAAATCAGCTGTTGAATATACGTGAAAATTCACATCCTCTTCCTTCAGATGCTTACCAACGCCGATAGAAACCATATCTGTTTGATTAATAGCTTTTATACCGGCCTCTCCGTCTTCTATCGCCACACATGCATAGGGTTTTACTTGTAATTGATCGGCAGCTGTCAAAAATATTTCTGGATCTGGTTTTCCCTTCTTTATTTTTCTCACATCCACAATGCAATCAAAAAACGAACGTATTCCTAGCGAATCTATTACAGTATTTGCATTTGAACTAGAAGAAGCAATCGCCATTTTAATATCTTGTTTTTTACAATCCTCTAACAACAATTGTATTCCTGGAAGTAAGTGACTCTTTGTCATTTCCTTTATTAATGCTTGATAATGCTTATTCTTTTCATCAGCAAGCTGTTCTTTTTTTTCCACTGTGAGACGTACGTTGCCTTGTGCAGCAATGAGCTCTACAGTTTTCACTCGGCTGATCCCTTGCAGCTGCTGATTCAGTTCTTCAGAAAATGAAACGTTAAGTTGATCTGCTACTTTTTTATTTGCTTTATAATATAAATGTACCGTATCTGCAATAACACCGTCTAAATCAAAAATAATCGCTTGTACCCCTTCTTTTTTCATATTATCCTCCTCTGCACTTGTCTTTATGCCATTACTTGAATGCTTTGATTACATTCCATCATGTTAAAATACCGTTGATATCGTTCACTTTATCATAAATTTTTTTTCATCATTTATGATTTATGAATAAATTTTTCAAAAAAAGAGAAATTACAGTCTTGCATTATGAAAGCCCTTTTATTACAATAAGGTTATGCAAACGGTTGCACTATCTTAGAAATATAGTTTATCAAAAAATAAAATGAAAACCCATACATAGGGGAAGGGGAAAAACTATGAAAAAGTTCTTTTCATTTGATTTTTGGCAGAAATTTGGTAAGGCTTTATTAGTAGTAGTAGCGGTTATGCCCGCAGCTGGTATTATGATTTCACTTGGAAAGCTAGTTGCAATGACTGGGGGAGACATCACTGCTGTACAAACAATTGCACGCGTGATGGAAGATATAGGCTGGGGTATCATTACAAATCTTCACATCTTGTTCGCTGTTGCTATCGGGGGGTCTTGGGCTAAAGAACGTGCTGGAGGTGCATTTGCTGCACTTATTGCATTCGTTCTTATTAACCGAATTACAGGAGCTATTTTCGGAGTTCAAGCAGAAATGCTTTCAGATCCAAAAGCAACGGTTCAATCACTGTTTGGACAAGAGTTAGTAGTAAAAGACTACTTCACATCTATTTTAGGATCTCCCGCTCTTAACATGGGAGTATTCGTAGGAATTATCGCTGGTTTTTTAGGCGCAAATTTATTCAATAAATATTATAACTATGATAAATTGCCTGAAGCCCTTTCGTTTTTTAACGGCAAGCGCTTCGTACCATTTGTGGTCATCGGCGGTTCAGTTGTAACGGCACTGCTTTTATCCATTGTATGGCCGTTTATTCAAGGTTCATTAAACAGCTTCGGACAGTGGATTGCAACATCTAGAGATACAGCTCCTATTCTAGCACCATTTATTTTCGGAGCATTAGAACGCCTGCTTCTTCCATTTGGTCTTCATCATATGCTGACAGTTCCTATGAACTACACGGAGCTAGGCGGAACGTACAAAATTTTAACAGGTTCTGGAGCAGGTTCCACGGTGGCCGGTCAAGATCCTTTATGGCTTGCTTGGATTGCAGATTTAAATAACTTCCGCGCTGCAGGAGATATGGAAAGCTACAAGCAGTTATTACATGACGTTACACCTGCACGCTTTAAAGTAGGACAGATGATTTTGTCTTGTGCGTCGCTAATTGGAATCGCTTTAGCAATGTATCGTAACGTAGATCCTGACAAACGTTCAAAATATCGTTCAATGTTCCTTTCAGCTGGACTAGCTGTTTTCTTAACAGGCGTAACAGAACCGATCGAATTTATGTTCATGTTCGCAGCACCTCTTTTATATGTCGTATATGCAATTATGACGGGACTGGCTTTTGCCATTGTTGATATTGTTCATGTTCGCGTACACTCATTTGGCGTAATTGAACTATTAACACGTACACCAATGATTATCAAAGCCGGACTATGGGCTGACTTAATGAACTTTGTCATCGCCTGCCTTGTATTCTTTGGCTTAAATTTTGGAGTGGCAAACTTCTTAATTAAACGTTTTAACTTCCCAACGCCGGGACGTAACGGAAACTATATTGATGAAGAAACAACTGCAACAAGCAGCAAGAAGGTGAAAAATGATTCGCTTGCACCAGTCATTATTGGACTGCTTGGCGGAGAAAACAATATTGAAGATGTTGATGCTTGTATGACTCGCTTACGTGTAACGGTAAAAGATATACATGCCGTTGCAGGAGAAAGTGAGTGGAAACAAAACGGAGCCCTTGGTTTAATCTTGAAAGATAAAGGGGTACAAGCTATTTATGGACCTAAAGCGGATGTTTTGAAATCCGACATTCAAGATTTGTTAGGAGCTTAACATAATGAAGCTATTAACGTTAAATTGCCACTCTTGGCAAGAGGAAAATCAGCTAGACAAGTTATCTTGTCTAGCTGAAGTAATTAAAAAAGAAAAATATGATGTCATTGCTTTACAGGAAGTAAGCCAAAAAGTAGACGCACCTTATGTATATGACTACATTCGCAGCGATAATTACGCTTGGCTTTTAGCAAAAGAACTGGGTAAGCAAGGTGAAGACTATCAATTGGTATGGGATTTATCTCATATAGGCTATGAAGTGTATGAAGAAGGAATTGCCATTTTAACGAAACACCCGATTATTGAAGAGCATTCATTTTTTGTTTCACAAACGTCAAATATTGACTATTGGAAAACGAGAAGAATTGTTGGAGCCACAATCGAATATGAAAAAGAACTTCTTACGTTTTATTCTTGTCATCTTGGCTGGTGGGATGACGAGGAAGAGCCGTTCAAGCAGCAAGTTGATACGCTGCTAGCTCATGTACACAAAGATAACCCATTTTTCCTACTCGGAGACTTTAATAATGACGCTCATAGACGAAATGAAGGTTACGACTACCTGTTGAGCCAAGGCCTCTATGATACGTATAATCTATCGAACAAAAAAGACAGCGGTATTACAGTTAAAGGTAACATTGCTGGATGGGATGATAATGAACGGGCACTGCGCCTTGATCTAATTCTATCGAGTCATGCGCAGGATATTCATTCATCAACTGTGGTGTTTAACGGCATACATTATCCCGTTGTTTCCGACCATTTTGGGGTAAGCGTTGAAGTGAAATAAGTAACATAAAGCGAACGAATAGCGTTCGCTTTTTTTCGTGTGATTATGATGATGTGAAAATCATCTTCTTTACTGCTTTATCTATCGTTTTAGAAGTGTCCGATAAACTTTCGCATTTTAAAAAGTAGGTGTGCTATAATATTGTGATGTTGGCGATATGCAACCCATTTTTGCATGTTTATCAATGAAATCGCTCAACTTAATAGTAAGACGATACATGTAAGCTCTATTTAAATGAACACCCGTTGTCATTATCATAAACTAATAAAGAAAAATAGGTGTGAAACAATCATGAAAATTTTGTTGATTTCAAATATGTATCCTTCGGAACAATTCCCGAGCTATGGTGTATTTGTTCAAAACACTGAAAAAATTTTAGTTCAACATGGTATTCAAGTTGATAAAATTGTCATGCAAAAAAAGACAAGTAAATTAAGCAAGCTTTTTAGCTATGCTTCTCATTATGCTAATGTCGTCTTGACGGGCTTGACAAAAAACTACGACTACCTTTACGTACATTATGCATCTCATAATGCTCTTCCGCTGCTGATTCTTAAAAAGCTAAAGAAGAATGTGAGGATTGTGACAAACGTTCATGGTTCAGACGTTGTACCTGAAGTACCTTCACAGGAAAAGTATCAGCCAAGAGTAAATGACTTATTGCAACATTCCACTAAAATTATTACTCCTTCTCCTTATTATAAAGGGCTCGTTGAAGAGAAATATAAGGTTCATAACCCAATTTATATTTTTCCAAGCGGAGGAGTGAATAAAGATCTGTTTCACCCTTATGCAGATAAAAGCAAAGCTTATCAAGAACTAAACTTGGACCCTACTATCCGTTATCTTGGATGTGTAAGCCGCATTGATGTGGGTAAAGGATGGGAATACTACCTGCAAGCAATTGCAAAAGCTGAACAACAAATGCCCACTTCTTACAAATATCTATACGTTGGAAGCGGAAAAGATGAAGCGGCCTTTAAGGAAATGATCAAGACTCTAGGTCTAGAGGAAAAAGTCATCCATTTCCCTCTCCTTCCTCAGTCCTCTCTTGCTTACGTATATAATGCGATTGAAGCATTCGTGTTTCCGACCGTAAGAAAAGGAGAAAGTTTGGGCTTAGTCGGCCTCGAAGCTATGGCTTGCGGAGCACCCGTAATTGGGAGTCAGATTGGTGGTCTAAAAGATTACATTATAGACGGAAAGAATGGTCTATTCTTTGAGCCTAAAAATGTAGAGGAACTAGCTTCACAGCTACAGGCTTTTATTAATCTTCCTGAAGATGTGAAACAGCAAATGTCTCAACAGGCGTTACAAACAGCAAACCGCTACACAGTAGATGTAATTGCTGAACAACTCCCAACAATTTTTTTTGATGAGGTGGAAAAATGAAAGTCGCAGTTTTAATTCCTTGTTATAACGAGGAAGTAACAATTGGAAAAGTAATTGACGATTTCAAACGCGAACTGCCTAGTGCAGATATTTATGTGTACGATAACAATTCAAAAGATCGCACAAGTGAAATTGCACTTGAACACGGGGCAATCGTCAAAAAAGAATTCAAGCAAGGAAAAGGAAATGTTGTACGTTCGATGTTTCAAGAAATTGATGCAGATTGTTATGTCATGGTAGATGGAGATGACACGTATCCTGCAGAATTCGTTCATCAATTAATTGAGCCTATTAGAAATCGAGAAGCTAACATGGTCATTGGAGATCGTTTATCAAACGGAACGTATCTCGAAGAAAACAAACGTGCTTTCCATAATTTTGGTAACAACTTGGTACGTTCTTTAATTAATGGCCTGTACAAAAGTAACATTAAAGATATCATGACAGGTTATCGTGCGTACGATAAATTATTTGTAAAATCAATACCTGTGATGAGCCCGGGATTTGAAATTGAAACAGAGATGAGTCTTCACGCGTTAGATAAACGCTTCCGTCTCAAAGAAATCGCGATCGATTATCGCGATCGACCTGAAGGCAGCGAATCGAAACTTAATACGTTCTCTGATGGATTTAAAGTGTTACGAATGATTTTTACGTTATTTAAAGAGTACAAGCCGCTTCAGTTCTTCTCCATTTGGACAGTGTTGTTTATTGTCGCAGGATTAGCTGTTGGTGCTCCGGTACTTTATGAATTTTTTGATACAGGCTTCATTACCAAAGTACCGTCATCTATCTTAGCAACTGGATTGATGGTGTTAGGTGTTTTATCTTTCGTCTGTGGATTAATTCTAGATACAATCGCTTCATTAAACCGCAAGCAATATGAATTAGAACTAAATAAAAAAATTGAACAGATTGAACAAGTAGGAGAATAACAATGATGAAGAATAAAAAAAGTATTTTACTGCTTACAGTAACAGCTTTAATTATTCTTATCGGTTTAAGTATTGGTAATCCAGACGGTGTTCACTATCTTTCCCTTTTTGCTGCACTTGTATTTACCATCATAAGCTCTATTTTTATTTATAAAAATAGAGCTTATGCTTCATTTAAACCGCTAGAATGGCTATTGCTGATTGTTTTTTCGTTTATCGTACAGTTTTCACTTTTAGATAACTTACATATGACGAGCTCAACTATTTTCTTACTCGTTTTATATGCCATCAGCCGTACTCTATTAGCAATGCTGCTGACGGCCGCTGTACTCAGCGCTATCAAGCAAATAAACGATTTTCACTATACATTTGCACACCCAAAGCGTTACCTAGGAATTGTTACGATTCTTATTTTAGCTGTTAGTCTATATTACTGGTTCGCCTTTTTCCCAGCGGCCATGACTCCCGATTCATTAGCACAGTGGAGACAGGCACATAACGGAGAATTTAACGATTGGCACCCTATTATGATTACGTGGCTGATTATGCTGCTGACAAAAATATGGGATAACCCAGGAATTGTAGCGTTCACGCAAATTGTTGTTGTAGTAAGCATATACGCCTATACGTTTGACTTTTTCATTAAACGCAAAGCACATCCTGTTATGATTGGACTTTTAACAGCTATTATTGTCATTATTCCAAGCTTTTTAATCTTTTCAATTATTATTTGGAAAGATATTTTATACAGTGCTTTTCTGCTGTTTTTTACAGTGAATATTGCAAAAATCTATTTATCAAAAGGTGCTTGGATTAAAAGCAAAGCAAGCTTTTTCTTACTTTTACTTTCCGCATTTGGAGTAGCTTTCTTTAGACATAATGGTTTTCCTGTATTTATTTTGACTTTCCTTTTAATGATCGTCTTATTCAGAAAAAATTGGAAACCTCTTGTCACGATTTTCTTAGTTGTTTTTATTTTACAAAAGATTGTTACAGGCCCTGTGTTCACGTGGCTTGATGTACAGCCTTCGGATCCAAATGAAGCTTTGTCTATTCCAACTCAACAAATTGCAAACATCATTTCAAATGATGGGCAGATGTCAAAAGAAGAGCGTGAATATTTTAATAAAGTGCTCCCTATTGAATTGTGGAAAGAAAAGTACAATCCATATAAAAGCGATCCTATTAAATTCACTTGGAAATACTACGACCGCAAGTTTATTTTTAATGATTTAGGTCTTTACTTTAAGAATTATGCTAGCATTGTTATCAAAAATCCTTATCTAGCAACGGAAGGCTTTCTCAAACAAACAGCTTTAGTATGGCAAATCAATCCTTTTAAAGATGGCTACACAGATACGTATGTAACCAACATTTATTACGGCAATGATTTAGGTCTTAAAAATAAAGTAATTGAGCCGTTTATTACGCATACTGCCAATGCTTACTTAGCTATTTTTAAGCACCCTGTTTTTACATTCTTATGGAAACCAGCTTTTTATCACTGTGTCATTTTATTATTTTCATTAATGCTAGTGATTCGAAGAGGAATTACGTCACTTATTATCGTCATTCCTTGGGCTCTTAACACGCTTTCTGTTCTTGCGGCATTGCCGGCTCAAGATTTTCGATATTTATTAGCAAGCGTATTTGTGTCTTTCTTCTTTATTGGTCTTCCTTTTATCCGATTTGATCAGAAAGAAAAGGATGTGACCTCCTGATGGAGAGCAATTACAACAAAAAGCTAGGAATCACACTCATTATCGTGGCTTCCCTGTTTACAGCTGTTGGACAACTTTTTTGGAAGTTGTCCGAAGCTTCATTTAACTTAAATTTAATTATTGGTTTTTTTCTTTATGGATTAGGAGCCGTTTTTATGATTGCCGCTTTTAAATTTGAAAGAGTTTCCTTACTTCATCCATTTTTAAGCCTAGGATACGTAATCAGCATTGCTCTTGGTTTCTTTCTATTAAATGAAACCATTAGCCCTATGAAGCTGGTCGGTACTCTTATTATTATCGTAGGTGTAATTTTAGTAGGTGGCCAAGATGAATAGTATCCCTCTTTTACTTATTATGACTCTTTTAGGTTCAGTTGGAGCTGTCTTTTTCAAGTATATTTCTACGTATTTAAATGAAAAAAAGATAAAGCTAGCGCTTATTTGCTTTGTGGGTGGCGGCCTTTTTTACGGGGCGGCAGCTCTGCTTAATGTGTATGTTTTAACGCTGTTACCTTATTCTATTGTATTTCCGCTCACGTCTATTACGTATATTTGGACATTAACATTCGGTTACTTTTTAATTAAAGAAAAAGTTACAACAAAACAAGTTATCGGCTGTATTCTTCTAATTGTCGGATGCTTCTTTATTGCTAATAGTTGATGAGATAACTTGAAAAGGTAGGAGTTTCGCATGAAAAACTTAAAATTCGCGAGCATTTTACTGCTCATATCAACATTATTTTTGAAATTTTCTAGTATGATTCGTGATTTAGTTATTGCTAACTATTTCGGTACAAGTTATATTGTCGATTCATACAACGCAGCAATGATCATTCCAAACGCTTTTATTTTATTTATGCTAACGGGGATGAAGGATGCGTTTATTCCTAGTTATTTACGTTATGAAAAAGAAAATAAAGGAAAGGTTCATTTGACTAATATTGTTAAATCAACCTTTCTTATTTGTTTCATTATTTCGGTTCTCGGATCAATTGCTGCTTTCTTTTACTTTCCCGCTTCGTACTCTAATTTTTCCAAAGCAGCAATTGAACTAGGAATTTATACGGGCGTTATGTACTTTTTATCTCTTTCACTAGTTGGAGTGAATGCCGTATACGAAGGTGTATTTGATGCACGAAGCCAATATTCTTTCTCCGTGTTTTCTCAAACGGTTGTTGTACTATTTACGATTTTAAGTACAATCCTATTACATTCAATCATGGGCGGCTATGCAATTGCTCTTGGCTATTTTGTAGGAACAATTGCTTCTTTCTTAATTAAAGTTGTCTATTTTAAACCGCAGCATCTGCTGTTATGGAAGCAAAAAATTGACCGTGATGAAGTAGTGGCTTTTTATAAAGTATTCATCCCTGTCGGTGTGACCATTATGGTCGGTCAAATTAATTTAACTGTAAACTTCTTCTTTGCTGGCTCCTTTGGTGAAGGTGTTATTTCATACTTAAATTACGCCTTCAGACTTGTAAGTATTCCCCAGGCAATATTCGGGGTTACGGTCGCAACCATTATTTATCCACTGATTGCAAGAGCCATTTCTGAAAAAGATGAAGAACGCTTTAAATCAGGAATTGAAAAAGGGATTACGTTTATGCTGATGCTGCTGATTCCAACGATTGTTATTATGATCTTTTATATGAAAGACATTGTAATGATTGCTTATCAGCGCGGTGCATTTGACGCAAATTCAACTTTAAAAACAACGGATGTATCTTATTATTACCTAGGTTCAGTGTTTTTCTATTCGCTGCAAGCTGTTCTTGCAAAAGGATTTTATTCTCTTCAAAAAGGTTATCTTATTATGAGAGCAGGCTTATTATCTATTGTGTTAAATATCATCTTTAACATGATTTTTACTAAATTTATGGGATACCAAGGATTAGCACTTTCCATGTCAGTGGTTGCCTTTTTCTACACGGCCATCGTATTCGTTATGCTGGCAAAACAAATCAATCACTTCCATTACGGATATCTAGTGAAAGAAACAGGAAAAATTCTTTTAGCTTCTGTACCTGTTGCTATCCTCATGTTCTTCTTGAAGGACATCGCATTTTTGAATTCATTACATGTTATCTTACGATTTGGTATTGTCTGTCTTGCAGGTGGTTTAGTATACTTAATGTCGACGCTATTATGCAGAGTAGAAGGTGTTATGCTTTTAGTTAAAAGAAAACGTTAATTCACGTAAAACAGGAGAGTACTATATGAAGAACACATACTGGTTATTTTTTCTGTTCGTTGGTTTTATTTCAATTCAGCCAATTATTGATATGCTAACGACGTACATGGTTTTGAACATGGATAGTGGTCTCTCAATTGGGGTTGTTATTCGCTTTCTATATATGATTTTTGCGGGTGTCCTACTTTTAGTGTTTGCCAAACAATCAAAATGGGCTAGATATTCGATTATCTACCTTATTGTTTTTGCACTCTTTCTTGGACTCAATATCTACTTAAATCATCAATGGAAAGATCCTTATTATATTGGGCAAGAAATTAAATTTTTCAATAAGGTTGTTTATATGAACGTTACCTTACTTGGAATGATTGTGATGTTTTCACATTATCGATCGTCTGTGGATGTAAAAAGAATACTGAGCAAAAACTTATTGACTGCTTCACTCATCATCAGTATTGTTTTTATTGGTACAATGCTAACAGGTACAGCACTAGAGAGTTATCAGTATAATAAAATTGGATTCAAAGGCTGGTTTTATGCAGCGAATGAGCTAGGAGCAACCATTGCTATTTTGCTTCCTCTCACACTGCTTTTAGCTTTAGATAAAGTACGTTCGTTTTCAAAAGCTTATTACTGGATTCCTTTTATCTTGTTAGCTGTTTCGTCCATCATGCTTGGAACGAAAGTAGGCTTAGGTGCCGTTATTCTTTCTTTAGTTGTAGCAACAGTTGTCTTATTTGCAAAATTATTTACGAATAAACGCAGCTTAATTAAAGCCAACTTAGTAATCTCAATTCTGCTTTTAATTGTAACAGGAGCAACCACTCCGATTTCTCCAGCTTATAAAAACACATATACGCACATCGATATGTTAGAGGCTAAAAAAGAGAAAACAAAACAAGAAAAGCCGGAAAAGAAAGAAAAAGAAAAGCCGGCTAAAAAGAAAAAGCAAAAGGAATCAAATTTAGATGACAAAGATATTCAAAATCTGATTCTAAGCAGCCGTGAGCAATTTTTAGCTCATCATAAGGAAGAGTATGCAAAAGCACCTATTGCAAGAAAAATGATAGGTATGGGCTTTTCTGGTGACTATACAAAACAGCTTCCGCCAAAGATGATTGAAATGGATTTTTATGATCTGTTTTTCTCTTTAGGTATCATCGGATTTTTACTATGGGTTCTTCCACTTCTAGTAGTTGGTTTAACTGTATTGGTTCGATTATTTAAAGACCCGTCACAGCTTCTTGATGAAAGCTTTATGATGTATAGTACAGCAATTGTATTAGCTCTTGGAATTGCTTTTGTAGCTGGGCATGTCTTCACCGCACCAGCCGTTACCATCTATTTTGCAGCTGCTGCTGCTTATCTGTTCGTCATTCATTTTAAACAAAGACAAGCATAAAAAAAACAGGCCATTGAAGGCCTGTTTTTTTATCTTTTTAATGGCTGAAGGCTTAACACCGTATCACCCGCATTAACGTTTATTTCTTGATCATGAGCAAAAAAACTCAATGCCTTTCCTTGCTTGCTTACTGCTAGTAAAAGAGAATCATCGCTTTTCTCCTCAAGATATGTTTCATACGTATATTCATCCGTAATTTTTGTATTGTAAATCGTATATCCGTGCTCCATTTTATGATGCAGAAACTCCCACGTAATTCCTTTCTTAAAGAGCATGCGTCCTCTTACAGTGTGCATAATTTCATCGACATCTTCTCTTGAATCTTCTTGATCACGAATACTCAATTGAAAAACATTGTTCCGTCCCATATCTTGAAGAAAAGCAGTACAAACAAGTGCATTATATGCATCTAACTCAGTTGCAGCAATCACGTATTCATAAGGAGTTAAATCTAGATGATATTCCGTTTGCTCAGCTAGAACTTCTCCGTGATACACATCTACTTCCGCTCTGCGCGCAACTCTTAACCGCTCCCACGAAGAATCAGCAACTAACACTGGATAGCCCAGCTGCTCTAACTTAGAAGCAAAGGCAACCGTAAAATCATTGCTTCCTACAAGCAAAATACCAGGTTCTTCTCCAATTGATAAATCAAGCTTCTTAGCTAGCCATGAAAGGGAAAAACCGTGTGCACAAACCGTAGCAAACACTAAAGCAAATGTCAGCGTTGTTAGAATGGAAGCATCTTTAAATCCTTCATCAATTAGTACTTTCGCAAAGTAGCTTGAGACCGTTAACGCTACAATTCCACGCGGGGCAATCCAGCCAATCAGTATTTTTTCTTTTATAGATAAATCTGTCCCTACCGTTGATAAAAAGATGGAGACAGGTCTGACAATAAAAAGCATAAGTAAAACAAACAAAATGATATTCCAATGAAAAATTTCAGTAATGGTCTTCATCGTCAGTCCAGCCGTTAACATGATAAAAATAGTAGAAGTCAATAGAACTGAAATGTTCTCTTTAAAATGTCGCATATCACTAATAGATGAAATATGCATATTAGCAAGGGTAATCCCCATCGCTGTTACTGCTAGAAGACCTGTTTCATGCTTAATTTCATCAGCTATCGTAAAACAGGCAATAACGACAATAAATACGACCGGGGATTTTAAATACTCTGGAATATGCCCCTTTTGAAACATCCATCCTATTCCGCGGCCAAGAAGCCATCCTATTAAAACAGCAATAATAGAAGCTGCAAAGAAAAAGAGAATTGTTTTTCCACTCACTTCTCTCAGCACTAAAAATTGAACAATTTCAAACGAAAAAACGGCCAGCAGTGCACCAAATGGATCAACAATAATACCTTCCCATTTTAAAATCGCTGCTGGTTTTGGTTTTAATTTAGCTTGTCGTAAAAGAGGTAAAATCACGGTTGGACCCGTTACAATAAAAAGCCCTCCGATAACAATTGCCACTGCCCATGATAAATCTGCTATATAATGAGCAGCTAAAGAGCCTAAAATCCAAGCTAGCATGGCTCCGAGCGTCACAATGCGAAACACGGGCTTTTCGATTCCCCTTACCTCTCTCATGTCTAAATTCAAGCTGCCTTCAAATAAAATAACAGCTACAGCAATCGACACAAAAGGATCAAAAAGCTGGGCAAACTGTGCTTTAGGATCAATTAAACCTAAAATAGGGCCTGTTAGCAGTCCGATAATTGACATCACGACAATTGCTGGTAACTTAAATCTCCAAGCCAGCCACTGAGATAGAACTCCTAGTCCCACTACGAGCGTGATATGTATAAGCATAGGTTCCATTGTATCTTCCTTCTCTCGTTCGCATAATGTGTATATATTTTCCCTAAAATAAACCGATGTTATACAGGAAGAAACAAACACTACCTTGTTTTACCACTTTTTCAAAAATGCTAAACGCATACTCTTTTCTTTGAATCCAAGCTATTTTCTTTCATTCGACACATATTTTACTCGTGTTTGTCGAATTTCACTTTATGATCAAATAATAAAAAGCCTTTAGCTTCTGCTAAAGGCTTTTTGCCGGATGATCCAATTCATATAGCTTTTGATAGTGACTGTTCGTCGCAAGCAATTCGTCATGCGTTCCTCGAATAGCTATCTTACCATCTTGCAAAAATAAGATTTCATCCATTTTTTCCATCCCAACTAAATTATGCGTAACCCATATTAAGGTTTTGTCTTGAAGAGTTTCAAAGATAGTGGATAACAAGCGCTTTTCAGTCATAGCATCCAACCCTGCAGTTGGCTCATCTAGCATAACAATTGGCGTATGCTGAAGCAGAACACGTGCTAACGCAATCCGCTGACGTTCACCTCCTGAGAAGCGCTGACCTGTTTCAAGCATCGGCGTTTGATATCCTTGGTGCAAACCTTCCACAAGGGAGTGCATATTCACTTGCTTCATGACCTCAATTACTTCTTCTTTTGTGGCCTCTTCATTAGCTAGTAATAAATTGTTGGCTACGCTTGTATTAAATAAATAAGGATTTTGATTTAATACAGAGATGAGTTTTGGTACATCTTCACGAACTTCAGCAACAGACTGACCGTTTAGCTGAACTGTACCTTCTGTAGGTACTAAGGAGCCTTGCAGCAACTTTAATAGAGTCGATTTTCCAGCTCCACTCTTGCCAAGAATCGCAATTTTTTTCCCTTGCTCGACTTGAAATGAAAGATCATGAATGACTGACTCCTCCTCATTACTATAGCGAAAGCTTACATGCTCAACTTTTAATCTAACCGAATTCCATGAACCTTTATAAGGTAGAGAAAGAGTATGTTTTTTCTTTTCGTTCACAGCTTCCCAGTTCTTTTCCATTGTCTGTACTCTATTTAATGATTCTTCAAACTGAGGAATCTTTTCTACCGCATTAGATACTGGCAGCAGCGCTTCAGATAAAGGAAATACTACTAAAATAAAAGCAGCAATAAACACACCTGCAAGCTCTTTATCTGCAAAAAGAGAAGCCCCAAACCAAATTATTGTGACAATTAAACCTGCTACAATAAGTTGTCCAAACAATTCTCGGTAATACGTCCATAGTTTAAGCTTGCGATCCATGCCGTCTAACTCATTTTCTGTTTTGTTATACGAATGAAAAAATGATTGCTGCTGACCGCTTAACACCCAATCAGCCACTCCTAAAAAGCCGTCTGTGACCTTGGCATATAACTGTGCTTTGCTTGATTTATATCGCTGATTGGCTGCCTTCATATGCCAAAGGGAAAAAAGCGGCATCACTACTACTAATAAAAATAAATAGATGGCAATCAAACATGCAAACTTTAGGCTAAAGAATCCTAAAGCTACAATCGAAATAACGTATAAAATAACAGCTGAAATTGTTGGAAGAATGGTACGCAAGAACAAGTCTTGTAAACTTTCAATATCTTCCGCGAGAACGCCTAAAACATCTCCTGTTTGATAGCGAGATGTAGCAATTAACGGTTCAATCAAATGATAAAGACGTGTACGCATTTTAGCTAAAATACGAAGAATAAAATCGTGACTGACAAGACGCTCCGCATAACGGAAAGCGGCTCGGCTTAAACCAAATGTACGCACAAGTACAATTGGAACATACACCAATAAAATCGTTTCTGGGCGTAAGGAAGAAGCTGAAATCAAATAACCTGACGTGAACATTAGCGCGCAGGCAGAACCAATCGTTAACAAGCTTAGTAATAAGATAGAAAAGATACGATATTTATATGTTTTAAAGTAGGGCCATATCCAACTTTTATATTTCATCATATCTCCTCCTCTTCATGTAAAAATTGATAGTAAGCTCCTTTTTTTTGAATCAGTTCTTGATGATTACCGATTTCTGCAACCTTTCCGTCCTCTATTACAACAATGAGATCCATGTCTTTCATCCAGTGCAGACGGTGCGTAGCTAAAATAAATAACTTCTCTTGGAACATCGTTAAAATATCTTGCTTTAATTCATATTCCGTTTCAATATCGACTTGTGCCGTTGGTTCATCAAGCATAATAATAGGACGGTCGCTTAGAAATGCCCTTGCTAGAGCAATCCTTTGAGCTTGGCCGCCGCTAAGCTGTCGTCCCCCATCCCCTATCATTTCATTTTCCTTCTTAGGCATCTGTTGAACCGTTGATAAAAGTCCTGCTTTCGTTAAAGCATCTTCATAATCATATGAGCCGCCTCTGTCTTGATAAAATTCAATATTTTCTTTTACTGTTCCATTAAAAATAAATGGGTGCTGAGGGATATACGTAATCTGCTTTTGCCAAGCATCTGAGCGTAAATCAATTGGCACGCCGTTTACTTCAGCAGAGCCTTCTGTAGATTGTACAAAGCCGCTTAGTATATCAATAAGCGTCGATTTTCCAGCTCCGCTTTTTCCGATGATTCCAATTTTCTTCATTCCTTTAACATGCAGCGACACATCTTCAAGAGAAGGTGGATGCTCTTCGTCATATTTTACAGTGATATGCCTTAATTGAAGTTCACTGTTTTCAGTCCAACTAGGAACACCTTCTTTTTTAGCCGGCGATTTTTCAGCCTGCTTCACAATCTTAAGTAATGCATCTCCGGATTCTTTTCCGTCTAATGTTGCATGGTAATCATTTCCGACTTCTCGTATCGGCAGGAAATATTCAGGTGCCAGCAATAAAATCATAAGTGCAGGCTCTAATGTCATAGACCCGTTTACGAGCCGCAAACCAAGCATAACAGCCACGATGGCTACAGATAACATGGTAAAGAAATCTAAAGCAAACGTAGATAAAAAAGCAATTCGGAGCGTTCCCATTGTCGCTTTTCGATAACGGTCACTGACTCTTTCAATCGTTTCAGCATGCTCCTTACTTTTCCCGAGAAATGTTAAAGTTTCTAACCCTCGAAGCGAATCTACAAAGTGGTTGGACAACACGTGATATGTCTCCCATTGGCTATCTATTTTTTTTTGTGCAGCCAATCCAAGCAAAATCATAAATAAAATTAAAATTGGCATGGTCACAAGTAAAATAATGCCCGAAAGCCGATCATGGTACCAAACGAAAGCAAGCACCAGCCAAGGTGTTACGCTGATGGCGGCCAGTTTAGGCAAAAACAGCTCGAGATAAGCACGAAGCTTCTGTAGGCCTGTGGTGATGAGCGTCACCAAGTTTCCTGTTCCTTCATCTTTGGTAAAACGCGGTCCTAATGAAAAAATGCTTTGCATGACTATCAAACGAAGTTCCTGAGTCGTTTTGACTCCAAATTGATATGCTGTTTTTTTTACTATAAAACCTACGATTTGACGAATCATAAAGGCAGACAAAAACAATCCGATTGCTTTTGTCTGCGAAGTTAAACTTTCACCATGAAAAAGAGCGGTAATTACTTCGGCGAGCCACTTAGCTTGAAAAATAATGGCTACACTTTGAATAGTAATAAGCCCTATTAACATGGCAAGAACCATTTTTATTCCGTTGTAAACCATTAAATTTCTACCCATTAATACTCCATATGCTCCTTATGATCTACACGTTTTCTGAAAACGTAGTAGCTCCAAATTTGATAACCTAACACAAAAGGCAGTAATGCAATAGCAGCGTAAGACATAATTTTTAAGGAATAATTTCCTGATGCTGCATTATGAATCGTTAAACTATAGCTTTCATTGATTGAACTAACCAAAACGGTTGGAAACAATCCTGCAAATATAGAGGAAATTGATAAAATTAAAATTAAGCCAGACATAGCAAATGCCCATCCATCTTTTTTACGTGTAAGGAAAAATCCTGCTAGTAAATACACGAAAATACCGATGAAAAATGTATATAGCATCAAGCGGCTATGATTACTGAATATATCTGTTTCAAAAAACGTCATGCCTGAAAAGATAAGAAGTAATAAGGCATTTATAGGCAAAAGCTTCATAGCGACTTTCCGTGAACGATCTCTAATATCGTCCATCGTACGGATCGTGGCAAAAATAAGTCCGTGCCATAAGCAAAGCATTGTTAACGTAACGCCGCCTGTGATGGTATATAGATTAACAATATCCGAAAAGCCCGCATTCATTTGCATGTTGCGCTCAACAGGCAGTCCTTTCATTAGCGCTGAAAATAAGATACCAAAAATGAGCGGTGGAAAAAGACTTCCAAAGAAGATAACCCAATCCCATGCATTTTTCCACGCTTGTTTTTCAACTTTCCCTCGAAATTCAAATGCTACACCGCGGCCAATAAGCGAAAGCAAAAGAAGAACAAAAAGAACATATGACCCGCTTAATAGCGTTGCATACCAGTTTGGAAAAGCGGCAAACATAGCACCGATTGCTGAAATTAGCCAAACTTCATTTGCATCCCAAAAAGGACCGATTGTATTAATAAAAGCTCGTCGCTCTAAGTCGTTTCTTCCTAAAAAACGAGACACCATTCCAATCCCAAAATCAAAGCCTTCTAAAAAGATAAAACCAACAAAAAGAATGGATACTAGTAAATACCAGAATTCATTAAGAGAAAACATTGTATCCCTCCTTTGTAAATGGATCAGTTGATACTACTTTTGTATGTGCTTCGTGATCATGATCTGGACCTTTTTTAATTTCTTTAACAAACAAGAACACCATAATCACAGCTAAAATTAAATAAAAGAACGAAAACGAGATAATAGAAAACAGCAATTCACCTGCTGTTACACCAGGAGACACGGCATCTTCCGTTTTCATATAGCCAAATACAACCCAAGGCTGGCGGCCAATCTCTGTCATAATCCAACCTGCTGAGCTTCCAAGGAACGGAAAGGCAATGGCAATCGTCATAATACGTAAAAATAGTTTGCTTTCTTGAAGTTTTTTACGAGAAAGCAAGTACGTGCCCCAAATGCCTAATGCACATAATACGCCACCTAGACCAGCCATAATGCGGAAACTCCAAAATGTTGTCCGAACGGGTGGAATATAATTTCCTGCTCCATATTTCGCCGTATACTGCTCCTGCAGCTCGTTCATCCCAGGAACGGAACCTGAAAATTTCCCGTATGATAAGAAGCTTAATACATAAGGTATTTTGATTTCCCCCGTATTTTTCTTTTCATCGGGGTGAATATTTGCTGTCACCGTCCAAGCGCCTGGACTTCCGCTGTTTTCCCATAATCCTTCACTTGCGGCCATTTTCATCGGCTGTGTTTTAACTAAGTATCCAGCCTGTTCATGACCAGATAACGCAATTCCTACGCCTGAAACTAACCCTACAATAATGGCAACTTGAAATGATTTTTTGGCAAAAGCCAAATGTTTTTTCTTCAAGAGCATAATGGCACTGACACCCGTGATAAAAAAGGCGCCTGTTGCAAACGAACCTAAAATGGTATGAGGGAATTCAACCCACAGCTGACCGTTTGTTAACAATTTAAAGAAGTCATTCATTTCTAAACGGCCATTATTTAGCTCCATTCCAACCGGATGCTGCATAAAAGAATTAGCCGTTAAAATAAAGAACGCCGAAAAAATAGTACCTAGACTAACAAGCCAAATACATAGACAGTGCAGCCATTTAGGCAAACGATCCCACCCGAAAATCCACAGTCCAAGGAAAGTGGACTCCATAAAAAACGCGAGCAGTGCTTCAATAGCAAGCGGCGCACCGAATACATCTCCTACAAACCTTGAGTACTCTGACCAGTTCATGCCAAACTGAAATTCTTGTAAAATACCTGTTACGACTCCGACAGCAAAGTTAATCAGGAATAAGTGCCCCCAAAACTTTGCCATCTTTTTATACTGTTCATCTTTTTTTACTACGTACATCGTTTCCATGATCGCTACTAAAAAGACAAGACCGATAGATAGCGGTACAAAGATAAAATGAAACAGCGTCGTTGATGCAAATTGAATACGTGATAGTATAACTGTATCCATCTTTTTTCTCCTTTCATATATAAGAACATTCATCATTTCCATAGATACTTTGCTCATTTCTGAGCATCTTTTACTTACATTGTGAAACATTGAGCATAATAATTCGAGAGATATGCTCAGTGTTTCACATACATATGTAATATCTCTCTTTCTATTTACATAGTATAGTCTATTTTTTTAGCTGTGCACGTACATTTTTTGAACGTTTTTAGACTAAAACGTGACTTTCTTGTGACAAAAAAAGTGAAGGTTCTCTTTATTTTTCTCATAAAAAAAGCACGCTCTGATTTGAGCTTGCTTCTCTACGGTCGATATTTTGCTTTGGCATTTAATTTAGACTGACGAATGATTTGGTTGATGACTTCAGAAAACACAATACCAATGGCAATTGAACCTGAAATCATAAAGGCTTTTGCTGCAAGACTAATCGCTTCATTATAGTTATTTTCTACAAAGTTACGCATGGCATCGTATGCTGTTCCTCCCGGAACTAGCGGAATAATACCTGCTACGGTAAAAATAATGATCGGCGTTCGATAAATTTTTGCGTAAATTTGACTAATAATAGCAATAAAGAAGGCCGATGCAACTGTGCTTGGAATTTCATCTACGCCATAGAACGTTAGCAAATAGTAAATGAGCCAGCCAATCATTCCGACAAAGCCACTTTTTAATAATGATTCACGTGGAACATTAAAGATGATCCCAAATGCTGCTGAAGCAATAAAACTTGTAATTATCTGCTCTACGATATGCATATGATGCCTCCCTTCTATAGAAGCGTAAATACAATGGCAATACCTGCACCGATAGCGAATGCCGTCAGAAACGCTTCTGCTCCTTTTGATAATCCAGACAGTAAATGTCCCGCCATTAAATCTCGCACTGCATTGGTAATGGATAAGCCAGGAACGAGTGGCATAACGGACCCAATAATAATTTTATCAATTTGCGTGCCTAGTCCTGAAGCGACTAAAAGAGCTGATAAAAGTCCAATAACTAACGAAGCGGTAAACTCAGCAAAAAAGCGAATCGGAATAAGACGGTGGAAATACACCACGGTTAAAAATCCGAGACCTCCTGAAAACATAGCTGGAATAAAGTCCGTCCATAAACCTTGAAACATGATTAAAAAGCATCCGCTAGAAATGGATGCAGCTGCAAGTTGAACCCATAGTGGAAAAGCTACGTTGGTTGCTTCAATTTCTTGTAGCATTTCATACGCTTCCTCCAAGGAAATGTTTCCTTGACTGATTGTTCTTGAGACGCTATTTACCATGGTTACTTTTTTTAAATCCGTCGTTCGTTCGGAAATACGAATTAACTTCGTTTTCGTCGGTTCTTTCGTTTCAAGTGAAAACATAATCCCTGTTGGCGTCACATAGCTGTGGGATTTTTTTATACCGTAAGACGCTGCAATCCGCATCATTGTATCTTCTACTCGATACGTTTCTGCTCCGCTTTCTAACATAATTTTACCTGCTAGTAAGCTAACGTCCATAATTTCATATTTATCTAATTTTTGTTGTGTCATCAAATCGCTCCAAACATATTAAAGCTTGGTTTTTTCCCCTACAGCATACAGTGTATAAGAAAGAGGGAAGTGGACGCAATGGTTAATGCAAAAAAGTGTGGACTTTTTGTCTCACACTTTCAGGAATAGTATATACATTCCTTATCAATTCATACGTTTTGTGGTCTCACGCTCTACTAATAAAGGTGCCATTTTATACTGTATCTGATCTATTTCTTGCTGATCCTGAATTTGCTGAAGTAAGAGGTTTACTGCTTTTTCAGCCATTTTTTCCATCGGTTGATGGATAGTTGTTAGTGGAGGATGCGCTTCACTAGCTTCTGTAATATCATCAAACCCTATAACAGACAAATCTGCTGGAACGTGAAGCCCGTTTTGCCACGCACAGTGTATCACTTTCAGAGCGATGTAATCCGTAGCACAAATAAGCGCAGTTGGAGGCTCTGGATGATGAGCTAGCTCATTTATAAACTGATATAGTTCATCTGAGTTATTCATATCTTCTTTCACAAACATTGCGTTTGCTGACGATACATACTGATAAAAAAGAGACAGACGGTGCTCGACTCCGCTTACAGCTTTTCCAACGAACCCTATATTCTTATGACCAAGGTCCGTTAAGTGAGCAACAGCTAACTGCATTCCCACCGCATCATCTACATGTACAATCGGCCAAAGTGCAGAAGAGGCGTCTCCTGTAAGAGAAACGTAAGGCGTTTGATATTGTTTTAATACATCTACAAACGGATGCTGAGCAGCTACATAGTCTAATAAAATGACCCCATCAAACCAATGGTTCATCATAACATTTAATTGACGCTCAGCCGTTGTTTCTTCGTAATCCGTGTGTCCAATAAGAACGTCCATCCCTCGACTTTGGACTTGTTGCTGTACCTTTTTTAATAGTTCAATTAGAAACGGATCTTTTAAATCTCTAATTAATATCCCGATAATCCCTGTTTTTTGGGCCCGAAGAGCTGCCGCAAATGGATTCGTCTGATACCCCAAATGAGCTGCTGCTTTTAGTACTTTTTGTTTAGTTGTTTCACTAATTTTAATTTTACCTTCTTTATTATTGAAGATTCTTGATACCGTAGCTAATGAAACACCCGCTTCTTTTGCTACTTCTGTAATCGTGACTTTTTTTCTCCCCATTCGTACCGACTCCCATTTCCTTTTAGTCTATCGACCAAGTAAACATTTTTCTTTATTATACTACTAGAAGCCGGCACCACTGAAAAACTACTTTCCCTGCTTTTCACTAAACAGCCACTTTAACACATCTTGAATTTTTTGATCCCAATATGCCCAGTCGTGACTTCCTTTTCCTTCTTCATATGTAAAACAAATAGGCTCTTGCTTACAACGCTCGGAAAAACGTTTATTTTCCTGATATAAAAAATCTTCCGTTCCACAGCATTGATAAATACGCGGAGTCACTTCTCCATAGCGCCGGCGATTTTCAAGCAGCCAGAAAAGATCATCCTCAGGTCTAATAACAGGGGGCATGCCAAAAATCAAAGGATAATCTAAGAACTGAACTTCTCCTCGCCCTCCAAGCCCTTCAACGTCCATCACTCCTGATAAACTGGCAGCTGCAGAAAATTGATGTGGTTTGCGAAACGCCCATTTTAAAGCCCCGTACCCTCCCATAGAAAGGCCAGCTACAAAATTATCTTCTCTTTTTTCCGATAACGGAAAGAATGATCTAGCCAAGTGAGGAAGTTCTTCTGTTACAAACGTCCAATACTTCTTTCCATAAGCCATATCTCTATAAAAGCTGCGATCTACATTTGGCATTACAACTGCAAGTCCTAATTCTGATGCGTAGCGTTCAATCGAAGTTCTTCTCATCCATATCGTATGATCATCAGAAAGACCGTGTAATAAATAGAGCGTAGGGTGTTTCTCACTTCTTGTATTGGTTTGTAAACCAATTTGAGATTTTGTTTGCTGCGGTATCAAAACGTTCATTGAAGTACTTATTTGCAATACTTCTGAAAAAAAATCACATTGCATAAACGCCATATTTCTCTTCCCCCTATTTTTTCTTCCCTATTGGTTGATAACAAAACGTACATAATTCATATAAAAGTTAAAAAATAGTTTGATTATTTACAATTTTTAATTTAACATAAAAACATCTTTTATGAAAACGTTTTACGTATAACGTTTTTCAAATTGAAATAGTGAACCTGATTCAATGAAAATGAAGGGGGGAGTTTAGGATATACTAAATGAATCCCATCTAAAGACGAACAAATGGGATACATGAGCTAAACGGCTTATGACACCGTAGTTGATGTCCGTGCAAGACTTCGCTTTCCGCGGGCGGCCGCTGAGCCTCCTCGTCGCTTGCGCTCCTGCGGGGTCTCATCTATTCCGCTTTTCCCCCAGGAGTCTTCGTCTCGCCCTCCAATCAACTACTAGAAGAATTTAAACAGAGGAAAACTATGTTCACCCCAAAAAAAAACGAACCACTGATTAAAAATTTTGATCAGTGGTTCGTTTTTACTTTGTCTAAAATACTTTCGTCCCAGCCTTTTCTTTTTATCGAATTTGTCCATCTCCGTAAATAATATATTTTAGCGTTGTTAATTCCTTTAATCCCATCGGTCCACGCGCATGAAGCTTTTGTGTACTAATTCCGATTTCTGCCCCGAAACCAAACTCTTCTCCGTCCGTAAATCTCGTTGAAGCATTCACATAAACAGCGGCTGAATTAACGCGCTGTAAAAAACGCTGAGCATGAGCATAATTTGTTGTTACAATCGCTTCAGAGTGATGTGAACTATGAACATTAATATGAGAAATCGCTTCATCGATATCATCTACGATTTTAACCGCCATGATAAAATCCAAATACTCTTTTTTCCAATCCTCATCCCCTGCGGGAACAAGATCTGGAACGATTGTTACCGCACGTTCATCACCGCGTACTTCTACATCTTTCTCTCGTAGCGCTTGAACAATAATCGGCAAAAATTCATGAGCTGCTCGTTTATGGATAATCAGCTTTTCGGCTGAGTTACACACCGCTGGACGAGATGTTTTTGCATTAATGACAATATTGGCCGCCATGTCACCGTCATATTCTTCATCGACATAAATGTGGCAATTCCCAGTTCCTGTCTCAATAACGGGAACCGTTGCATTTTTTACCACTGCTTCAATTAAACCAGCACCGCCTCGAGGAATTAATACATCGATATATTCATTTAATTTCATTAACTCCAGTGCTGTTTCTCTCGACGTATCTTCAATAAGCTGTACGCTATGCTCAGGCAACCCTGCACTTGCCGCAGCTTGAGATAATACAGAAACAATCGCTTGATTCGAATAAAACGCCTCGCTGCCTCCGCGCAAGATAACTGCATTTCCTGCTTTTAAGCATAAGCCTGCTGCATCACACGTAACGTTTGGACGCGCTTCATAAATAATTCCTATGACACCAATAGGTACACGCTGCTGCCCAATTTGTAAGCCATTTGGTCGCTTCGTCATAGACAGCACTTCTCCGACTGGATCTGCAAGCGCAGCTACTTGGCGCAGGCCGTCTGCCATTCCGTGAATCCGCTCTTCATTTAAAGATAGGCGATCTAACATCGCTTTTGACGTGCCTTTTTGAACGGCTTTTTCTACGTCTAATTTATTTGCTTTTAAAATCGCCTCTTGTTGACTCAATAGAGCAGCCGCCATTTTATAAAGTGCCTGCTGTTTTTGTTCGCTCGTTACATTTCCTAAGAAATAAGAGGCTTCTTTTGCCTGCTTTCCTTTAAGCTGCAATTCACTCATTTCATTACTCCTTCAGCTTGTTTTAAGAATAAGGTTCCAATTTCTTGGCCTTCAATAATATCTCGCAAAATACTTGGTTCTTTACCATTTGCTAGGATTAAGCTCACGCCTGCACTTGTAGCTGTTTTAGCAGCGGTAAGCTTTGTGACCATTCCGCCTGTTCCAACGTCAGTTCCACTATCTCCAGCAAAATTTTCAAGTTCCGGTGTAATGCCATCTATTACTTTCATTAACTTAGAGTTAGGGTTTTTTGTGGGGTCTGAATCAAAGAAACCGTCAATGTCAGATAAAATAACGAGTAAGTCTGCGTGAATCAAAACCGAAACAATGGCAGATAAATTATCGTTATCGCCGAAGCGCACGATGTTTTCAATCTCATCGATGGCAACCGTATCGTTTTCATTCACAATAGGAATCACTTTATCTTCAATTAATTTTTCAAACGTGTTTACAACGTTATTGCGCACATGTTCATCTTCGATTACATCCTTCGTTAACAGTACTTGACCAACGATGTGGCTGTACTCACCAAAGAATTTACTATAGATATGCATAAGCTCACACTGCCCAACAGAGGCTGCTGCTTGTTTTTCTCGAATAGAAGTTGGCTTTTCTTTTAACTTTAGTTTTTTTACTCCTACTTGAACAGCACCTGATGTAACAAGCACAACTTCTTTTCCTGCATTCATTAAATCAGATAACACACGCGCTAGTTTTTCAATGCGTGCTAAGTTAATATCTCCGTTATCATAGGTCAACGTAGATGTCCCTACTTTGACTACGATACGCTTGCTATTTTGTAACTCTTGACGATGGTTCACTCTTTTCATCTCCCTAACTAAAAACACCTAAATGCGTACTAATTTTTTTAAAAATTATAGCAGAGATTATGCGAAAAGTCTTATAGTTTTTCAAAGGGAATTTGAACTTTCTAATTTTTTAAATAATTAAGGGAAAAACTGGTGATAAAAGCGCTTTCTTCTTTTATAATGAAAGTTGTAAGGGGAACACACAATTACATAACATTGTGTAGTAGTACAAACATCAGACAACTAAGGGATAGGGGGATTTGTAATGAATGCGGTTACGATTGTTATTGGATCTATCTGTATTTTAATGATTGCGTATCGGCTATACGGAACATTCATGGCTGTTAAGGTCTTGAAACTAAACGATTCGCAAAAAACGCCAGCACATGAGTTTGAAGATGGGAAAGATTATGTGCCAACCAACCGATGGGTAACATTTGGTCATCACTTTGCAGCTATTGCAGCTGCTGGTCCGCTTGTAGGACCTATTTTAGCAGCTCAATTTGGCTATTTGCCCGGACTGCTCTGGCTTTTGATCGGAGCTGTAATCGGAGGAGCCGTTCACGATGCAGTTGTGTTATTTGCATCTATGCGCCAAAAAGGCCAGTCGCTTTCCGAAGTGGCTAAAAAAGAGCTAGGACCCGTCGCTGGTTTTTGTACAGGTTTAGCTATGCTTTTTATCATTACCATCACAATGGCCGGTTTATCTATGGTCGTGCTACACGCACTTGAGAAAAACCCTTGGGGTACATTCGCTGTTGGAATTACGATTCCGATCGCAATGGGGGTAGGTATTTATCACAAAAAAACCGGTAATTTAAAAGCGGCTTCTACCGTCGGCTTCATTTTAATTTTAATCGCCGTATTTAGCGGTCCTTATATTCAAGGAACAGCTTTAGGAGATTTTTTAACGCTAGATATTAAAACACTTTCAATTATTCTTCCCGTTTATGCATTTTTCGCAGCGGCCTTGCCCGTTTGGCTGCTTCTAGCACCTCGAGATTATTTAAGCAGCTTTATGAAAATTGGTGTCTTTATCGCGCTGATCGTAGGCGTGTTTTTCGTAAACCCAGCAATTCCATTTCCTGCAGTTACTGAATTTATTCACGGAGGCGGCCCTATTTTAGCAGGACCTGTGTGGCCGTTCATTTCCATTACAATCGCCTGCGGTGCTATTTCCGGCTTCCATGCATTTGTTGGTTCAGGAACAACTCCTAAGATGCTCGACCGTTGGAGTGACATTAAAGTTGTAGGCTTCGGCGCGATGTTAGTCGAATGCTTAGTAGGAATTATGGCGTTAATTGCCGCAACAGCTTTACATCCTGGAGACTATTTTGCAATCAACTCTACACCTGAAGTGTTTAAAACGCTCGGCATGAACGTGACAGCTCTTCCTCAGCTTAGCCAAGAGATTGGTCTAAACTTAGAAGGCCGTACAGGTGGCGCTGTTACACTGGCTGTAGGAATGACATATATCTTCACAGAAATTCCTTGGTTCAGCCACCTGTCTTCTTACTTTTTCCAATTCGTCATTATGTTTGAAGCAGTGTTTATTTTAACTGCTATCGACGCGGGTACACGCGTTTCTCGCTATTTAATTCAAGACTTTTTCGGTGAATTTTATAAGCCATTGAAGCGAGTAGACTGGCTTCCCGGTTCCATTTTTGCAAGTGCCCTAGCCTGTTTTATGTGGGGGTACTTATTGTTCTCAGGAGATATTGGCTCAGTTTGGGCGCTGTTCGGCGTATCCAATCAGTTAATGGCCTCTATTGGTTTAATTATTGGAGCAACCGTTATTCTTAGAATTGCAGATAAACGCTCCTATATGCTTACTTGCCTTATTCCACTAGCCTACCTTTACGTAACAGTTAACTACGCAGGTTATTGGATGGTTAAGAATGTCTATTTAAATGAAGCTGCGGCAGGTTACAGCATATTAAATGCGACTCTTTCAATCATCATGCTTATACTCGGTCTCATTATTATGATTGCTGCGATTCAAAAATGGATGCAGCTTTGGCGCACGCCTCAGGCTGAACTGGCAGCAAAAGCAAACTTATCACAAAATATATAAAACGAACACGCTTGCTTATATAAGCAAGCGTGTTTTTGATATGGTAATAGCCGGTCAAAATAATTGCACACCAGGCATTTTTATTATTAAACTAAATATACTATACAGAAAATTTTTAAAATAGTTCGTACATTCCACATGCGTATCCCCCACTGACTACATCTCAAAATTAACACTTTAAATTATAATAATTATAATTTAGTATTGATTTTTTATTTAAAAATGTTATTATTATTTCTAACATAATAAAATTCAAATAAGAGGTGGTTCTAAGATGACAACAAACAAGAATAACCTAACGACTAGTTGGGGAGCTCCGGTTGGAGATAATCAAAATTCAATGACCGCTGGTTCACGCGGACCTACTTTAATTCAAGATGTTCACCTTTTAGAGAAATTAGCCCATTTTAACCGAGAGCGAGTTCCTGAACGCGTCGTACACGCAAAAGGCGCCGGTGCCCACGGCTATTTTGAAGTGACAAATGATGTTTCAGCCTATACAAAAGCAGCTTTCCTTTCTGAAGTAGGAAAACGAACACCTCTATTTGCTCGCTTTTCAACAGTAGCTGGTGAAAACGGCTCAGCAGATACCGTTCGCGACCCTCGCGGATTTGCTGTTAAATTTTATACAGAAGAAGGAAACTACGACTTAGTCGGAAATAATACACCTGTATTTTTCATCCGAGATGCGATTAAATTTCCTGACTTTATTCATACACAAAAACGCGATCCACGCACACATTTAAAAAACCCGACGGCCGTTTGGGATTTCTGGTCTTTATCTCCTGAATCTTTGCATCAAGTTTCTATTTTAATGTCTGACCGCGGTATCCCGGCAACTTTACGCCATATGCATGGATTTGGCAGCCACACATTTAAATGGGTTAATGCCGAAGGAGATGGCGTTTGGGTAAAATATCACTTTAAAACAGAGCAAAGCGTAAAAAATCTGTCTCCAGACGTAGCTGCAAAGCTAGCTGGTGAAAACCCAGATTATCACACTGAAGATTTATTTAATGCCATTGAAAAAGGCGATTTCCCTTCATGGAAGCTGTACGTTCAGATTATGCCATTAGAAGACGCTGATACGTATCGCTTTGATCCGTTTGATGTAACAAAGGTTTGGTCACAAAAAGACTACCCGTTAATTGAAGTAGGTCGCATGGTCTTGGACCGCAATCCAGAAAATTATTTTGCCGAAGTGGAGCAAGCTACATTCTCACCTGGAACGCTTGTGCCGGGAATTGACGTATCACCTGATAAAATGCTGCAAGGTCGACTATTCGCATACAGCGATGCACATCGCTACCGCGTGGGTGCTAACCATCAGGCGCTACCGATTAACCGTCCGCGCAATGAAGTAAATAACTATCAGCGTGACGGTCAAATGCGCTTTGACGATAACGGCGGCCGTTCTGTTTATTATGAGCCAAACAGCTTTGGCGGCCCGACAGAATCTCATGAAAACAAACAAGCGGCATACCCTGTTTCAGGCGTTGCTGATAGTGTTGCATATGATCATAACGATCATTACACGCAAGCAGGTGACTTATACCGCCTTCTAAGCAAAGACGAGCGTACGCGACTAGTTGCAAACATCGTTGAAGCTATGAAGCCTGTAGAAAAAGAAGAGATTAAACTGCGTCAAATTCAACACTTCTACAAAGCGGATCCAGAGTATGGAACTCGCGTTGCAGATGGTTTAGGATTATCTGTTCCGCAGCAAGTAAAATAAATTTATCAGTTTTCTAAATGAAAAAATAAAGGTGTTTTTATCATTGTAGATTCTCATTTATTCTCAATTAGTTTAACATTTTATCACTAAATAAGTATCCATATTTTATGGATACTTATTTAAATTCTTGTAAAAAGAGGAAGGGATGAAGAAATGATTGGACAAGAAATAAGATGTAATCAGTGTGATAGAGAAATAAAAGTACTAAAGCACAGTACGCTTTGCGGTTGCGGAATAAAATTACGAACGCTAAAAAAAGAGAAGCAACCAGCATAATGAGGTTGCTTCTCTTTTTTTACTAGATATGCTGTTTATATTCACTCACATTAAAGAATAATCGTTACTTTAAATAAATCTCCGTCAATTTCAATATTCAGTTCTCCTCCGTGCAAATCAATAATTGACTTAGCAATAGCTAACCCAAGTCCGGAGCCATCGGTTTGTCTTGAAGTATCCCCTCTTTTAAATCGTTCAAACAGCTCATCTGCCTGCTCATTTAATTCATATTTACTTACATTTTTAAATGTTAGTTTCACTTGTTCGTTTATTTCTTGAACAGAAATATAGACACGCGTTTGTTCAAGTGAATATTTCAATATATTCTCTATCAAATTGTCAAATACTCTCCATAGTTTTTGACCATCTACAGTAGCAAATATCGGCTTTTCGAGAGATTGAATACGAAATTGCAGAGTTGAATCTTCAATTGCTTCATTATATTCAGCTAAAGCCTGATGAAGAAGCTGGTTAATATCAATTTTGTCTTTATGCAATTCTACATTTCCACTTGCCATTTTTGACACTTCAAATAAATCATCAATAAGTGTCTGTAAACGCTTTGATTTACGGTCAATAATTTCAACGTAAGCATGTTGTTCGTCCGAAGTAAGATCTTGCGACTTTAGCAACGCTGTATATGTCATAATAGAAGTCAATGGTGTTCTTAAATCGTGACTGACGTTGGTAATTAACTCTGTTTTCAAGCGTTCACTTTTAACTTGAACATGCTGAGATGTTTGAATCTGCTGCTGGATATGATTTATGTTTAGCGCTGCTTGAGTCAAAGCTGATTTTCCTTTGATAGGTAACGGCTCTTTCCACTCGGCTGTGGCAATTTGATCAATTGAGATAATAATTTTATTTAAATAATTAACTCGTAGCATAAGCAGTATCAAAGTAACCACTCCTACAACACTGCCTATAGCTAAGTACAGTATGGATACTTGTTCTGCAAACATAGATCCACTAGTCAATAGAGTTGCAACAGCAAACACGGCAAACACTAAAAGCAACACTACAACCATTATATGCATGCCAATATGTCTGATAATAAAAATAGATTGAAGAAAATAAATTACTTGGTAAACACACGCTCTTTTATATTCTTCTTTTATATCATCTATTGTGCGCATACGCTGAAACAGTAGAAATACTTGAAGTGCCCATAGGGAAATAGCTATAGATATTGCTATCATATAAAAGAAGAACGTAGCAACATGCTTATATGATTCTAATAAAGAAGCAGGATAGCCGTTCAGAACTAGACTTAATGTAAAAAATGAGTATAAAAGAAAAACCATTATACAAATATCTAAAGGTATTTTTTTATAAACCTTTTGTACTGCAGTTTGTCTTGCTATTTCTTTTAAACGTCCGGTTATTGTTTTTTTATAAATAAAGTAAACTATTAACAGAGCTATTATCCCTGACAATGCATAAACGAGAAATACTACATTTTGATGATGATAATAGTTATACTCATCAAATAAAAAACTACTGAAAGCTTCTTTTTCAGGAACAGCAATTATACCCGTAAACTTCTCCTTTAAATACCGGATTGGAATCTCTGAGTCTGCCTCACTGCTTAACGATGAATTTTCATATGCATTCGGTTGAAACACAAGTGGTGATTGAGCTGAATATGTATGTTTATACAATATATGTTTCTGTTTTACTAATTGATTAACATCTTCTTTGCCTGCGTTTTGGATGTTCGTATATATTTTGTTTGTGTTCCTATCTTTTAAATAATACATGATGTCTTTTTTATATTGAGATAATATTTTTTGTCGATTAAAAGCTTCATCATATAGTTTCTTCATTTCGAGTTTTTTGTTTTTCATTATTTCTTCTCGAACGAATTGATCATCTTGAAACTTTTTTTGAATATTTTTAACTTCTAGATCCTGCTGCTTTACATAGACAGCTTCAACGTTTTTGCTCTTTGCCTGTTTAGCGTCTTCTATTTTTTCTTCATATTTATCTTGTACGTTTTGTATTTGTTCCGTTAAGTTCCCTTCTGCATACCGATACGACTCGATTTCTTCTTCTGTTATCGTACTTGTATTAACGTTATTCTTGTTTTTGGATGTCAATTCTAAAAGGTAAAGATCATTTGTAAAACGATCTATTTCTTTTTGGAAGTCTTCTGATTTTACATAGGTACTTTTTTGTAAGTAGTTTGCTTTTACTAGATTATGCATGCTGCCAATAGAAGAAATAGTTGCTCCTAAACCAAATAAAAATAAGATAATCCCTATAGTTGAAATGACGCTACTTTTCCATTTTGTATCCAAGTCCCCACACAACCTTTACATATCTCGGATTTTTTGGTTCAATTTCAATTTTCTCTCTTATTTTTCGAATGTGCACCGCCACTGTATTTTCTGCGTTGTAGCCGGGTTCATTCCATACGCGTTCATAAATATCATGTATGGAAAAAACTCTCCCTGCATTTTTCATTAATAACTCTACAATTTTATACTCAATGGGAGTCAGCTTAATGAACACCCCGTCAAGAGTGACGGACTTAGCTTCAATATCAAGTACGAGACCTCGGATATCAATCGTCTTTGTTTCCTCATATGTACCTAATGTTACATATCTTCTTAACTGTGATTTAACTCTCGCTATCAGTTCTAATGGATTAAAAGGTTTTGTCACATAATCATCTGCTCCTACCTGCAGACCGAGCACTTTATCTGCATCTTCGCTTTTAGCGCTCAGCATAATAATCGGGATATTTTTTTGTTCTCGGATTTTAAACGTCGTTGAAATGCCGTCTTGCCTTGGCATCATAATATCAAGAATAATTAAGTGAACTTTTTCTTTATTTAGTATCTCTATGGCTTCGATTCCATCTTTGGCCGTAAAGACTTTAATGCCTTCATTTTTCAAATAAATAGCAATGCCATTGCGGATTTCTTGCTCATCGTCTACGACTAAAACCACATATTCGTTCATTGATTTCTCACACTCCTTTCAAAAGTATATCATGGGTCATTTCGTCTATGGATTTTATTGTAAACTGCATTTCTTAAGAAAAAGGAAGGGGAAATCTTAAGATTTTCTTAAGCTTCATATGTTGAAAAAGGTTTAAAGAATAGGGATAACAGGAACGTTAAAAGAAAAAATATAATCAATTCCTCATTTGATTCTAAAGAACTATCCGTGAGCGATTATATCTTTTTATTTAAAAGGAGGATGATTTAACTTGGAACGGAATCATACAATTATGCAATTTTTCGAATGGCATGTGCCAGCTGATGGCGAGCATTGGCAACGCCTTAAAGAGCTCGCTCCTCAACTAAAAGAACAAGGAATTGATTCCGTGTGGATTCCCCCGGTTACAAAAGGTGTTTCATCAGAGGATAATGGCTACGGCGTTTATGACTTATACGATCTTGGCGAATTTGATCAAAAAGGAACCGTTCGTACAAAGTATGGAACCAAGCAAGAGCTGCATGAAGCGATTGATGCCTGTCATAATCATGGAATTAATGTCTATGTGGATATTGTAATGAACCATAAAGCTGCAGCAGATGAAAAAGAAACGTTCCACGTCATTGAAGTGGACCCCATGAACCGAACAGAAGAAATTTCTGAACCTTTTGAAATTGAAGGGTGGACAAAGTTTACATTTGAAGGGCGCGGCGATCAATATTCTTCTTTCAAATGGAACTTTAATCATTTTAACGGCACTGATTACGATGATAAAAATGGAAAAGAAGGCGTTTTTCGTATTGCCGGAGAAAACAAAAGCTGGAACGAAAATGTGGATCAAGAGTTTGGCAACTACGATTATTTAATGTTTGCGAATATTGATTACGATCATCCTGAAGTTCGAGAAGAAATGATCAAATGGGGAAAATGGTTAGCAGACACTCTGCAGTGCGACGGTTATCGATTAGACGCCATTAAACATATTAACCACGATTTTATTAAAGAGTTTGCCCACGAATTGTCCTCTTCTCAAGAAAAGCCCTTTTATTTTGTGGGAGAGTTTTGGAATCCAGAGTTAACAGCCTGTCAGGAATTCCTAGACGTGATTGATTATCAAATCGATTTGTTTGACGTATCGCTGCACTATAAACTGCATGAAGCCTCTCAGCAAGGAAGAGATTTTGATTTAACCACGATTTTTGATGATACATTAGTCAAGACTCACCCGTTGAATGTTGTCACATTTGTAGATAACCATGACTCTCAGCCAAATGAATCTTTAGAATCTTGGGTAGAAGATTGGTTCAAACAGAGTGCTTACGCTCTAATTTTACTTCGTGAAGACGGCTATCCTTGTGTGTTTTACGGAGACTATTTTGGGATAGGCGGAGAGCACCCAATTGAAGGAAAAGAAAAAGATATTTCCGCTCTCTTGCATGTACGCTATGACAAAGCATACGGCCAGCAAGACGATTATTTTGATCACCCGAATACTATTGGATGGGTAAGGCATGGTGTAGAGGAATTTGAGAAGTCTGGATGCGCTGTGGTGATGTCAAACGGTGAAGATGGCGAAAAGAGAATGTTCGTCGGCGAACACCGAAGTGGACAAACGTGGATTGACTTCACAAACAACCGAGAGGACCAAGTTGTGATTGAAGAAGATGGCTACGGACAGTTCCCTGTAAATGGCGGCTCTGTATCCGTTTGGGCTGAAGCATAAAAAAAACAGTGGCCTGCGCCACTGTTTTTTTACCATAGACCTAGCAGTTTCCACCACAAGCCGCCAATTCCAATCCAAATGATAATATGAATAATTGAAATTAAAAAGCCGAGCGACCACCATTTTTGCTGCGTTACATATCCACTACCGAAGAACACCGGGGCCGGTCCACTGCCGTAGTGAGTTAAACAGCCAAATAAATTGCTAAAGAACGCTAAAATTAATGCTGACAGTAACGGAGGCGCACCAGCGGCCACGATGACAGATAAAAATGCTGCGTACATAGCGCTGACGTGAGCCGTGTTACTTGCAAAAAAGTAGTGAGAATAAAAATACGCAATAGCTAGTACAATCAAGGCCGTCATCCAAGACATATGGCTAACAGTGCCTTTCATCAGATCACTGAACCAAGGAATCATGCCTAGATCATTTAAGAAAGTTGCCATCATAACCAAAACAGCAAACCAGACTAATGTATCCCATGCTCCCTGTTCTTTTTTGATGTCTGACCAGCTTAACACTTGCGTTAAAAGCAGCGCACATAGACCAATAAAAGCAGTTGTTGTTGCATTAATATTTAAATTAGCTCCAAAAATCCATAGCACAAGAAGAAGTAAAAATACGCCAATCATGTACCATTCTTCTTTCTTTAGCGGACCCATTTCATTTAATTTTTTTGCTGCAATTTCAGATGCTTCCGGCGTTTCTTTTAATTCTGGCGGATACAGCTTATAAATAACAAGCGGAATAACAATTAAACTAATAATTCCAGGTACGATTGCAGCCGCTGCCCAGCCAACCCATGAAATAGTCTTGCCTGTAATTTGTTCCGTCATTTTAACCGCAAGAGGATTGGCCGCCATTGCTGTTACGAACATAGCGGATGTGATCATATCTCCTTGAAACGATACTTTTGTTAAGAAAGCGCCGACTCTGCGCTCCGTACCGTCTCCAGTTCTCGATCCGTATGTTTCGGATAAAGAACGAATGATTGGAAGAATAATTCCTCCAGCTCGTGCTGTATTAGACGGCATTGCAGGTGATAAAAGCAAGTCACTTACGATAAGAGAATACGATAATCCCAACGTCTTTTTACCGAACAAACGAACGAAGATATAGGCAACCCTTGTTCCTAGACCAGTCTTAATAAAACCTCTAGAAATAAAGAATGCAATAACGATTAACCAAATCGTCGTATTTTGAAAACCGCTGAGCGATTGTTCAAGTGTTAATGTATTAGTTAATACAATAATGGTTAAAGATAAAATAGCTACACTGCCCAATGGCAATGGTTTAATGATAAGCCCTACGATAGTAGCCACAAAAATAGCGAATAAGTGCCAAGCCTTCACATCAAGTCCGGACGGAGGTGTAATAAACCATAAAACAAGTCCGATTGCCAGACAAATTAATAAAGGAATAAATTTCACTTCGCCGGCAGGCTTTTTTGTTGTTTCAGCCATAATCTTTCTCCTTTCATGTTTTTTAATAATAGTAGTATGCTCTTTCTACTTCACACCCAATACTTATCCCATTTAAAATAAAATAATTGTAAAAATACGTTTCGTAAGGATGATATTGTAAATTTGTGAAGTATTGAGCATAATTCCTTTATTATTTTATCATACATACTGACAATATTTATCTTTTCCCTTCATTTTATTCCCTTCAAAATAGCTTGTAAGCGTTATTTCATCACAATAAATAAGCTGCATGAGTTCATCATGCAGCCTTGTATTTAGCGATTTATTTTTTGAATAAACACGACTTTGAGATAATCACCTGACTTAAATTCTTTTATTGTTTTAAAATCAGCTGGAAGAGAGAACTGCTCCATCATTTTGTAGCGTTCCCCTTTTTCATTAAAAGCTTTTTCAATAAACGAATGGAATTTTTTCATATCAAAGTTACTTGCATTCGTAGATGCTACGATGACACCATTTGGCTTTGTAAGAGCAATGGCTTCTTTTAATAAATCTTTGTAGTCTTTTGCTGCACTGAACGTATGCTTTTTCGACTTAGCAAAGCTCGGCGGATCTAGCACCACAAGATCAAACGTCATGTTCTTCTTGACCGCATATTTAAAATACTTGAAAACATCTTCTACAATAATGTCCTGTGCTTCGTGATCAATTCCATTTACACTAAATTGCTCAATTGTTTTTGCCAAGCTGCGATTGGCTAAATCAACACTTGTTGTTTTCGCGGCTCCTCCAAGAGCGGCCGCCACTGAAAATGCGCCTGTATACGAAAACATGTTTAGAACGGTCTTTCCTTTTGCATATTTATCTCGAATCGTTTTACGGACGTCTCGCTGATCTAAAAAGACTCCCACCATCGCTCCGTCATTTAAGTAAACGGCAAAACGAATACCATTTTCTTTTACAATAAGAGGGAACTCACCTTTATCCCCTGCTACAAAATCATCTTCTTCAATATACTGACCTTTTACGTTAAAACGTTTTTTCTGGTACAGCCCTTTAAAATTAGGCGCAGACTTTAAGGCTTCAATGACGTATTCTTTAAATCGATAAATTCCTTCACTATACCAACTCATGACGTAATATCCGTCATAATAATCAATAATTAAGCCGCCGATTCCGTCACCTTCACTATTAAATACGCGAAAAGCAGTTGTGTCTTCAGACGCATAAAAATCATGACGTGATGAAATAGCTTGCTGAATTTTTCTAGCAAAAAACGCCGCGTCAATTTGCTCATTTTTCTTTTTCGAAAGAATCCATCCGTAGCCTTTGTTTTGTTTTCCATAATAGCCTTTGGCTAAAAATTGATTCTTGGGAGTGACTAAGTTAATAATAACGCCTTCTTCTTGCAGTTTATGACCATCAACAAGCGCATCTTTTTCAATGAGTGGATAACCCTTGTTCACTTTTTTAATAAAAGCTTCTTTGGCTATAACTTGTACTTCTTTTCTCATGTGTACACCCTATCTATTTAATTTATTTCATTCTAGTTCTATCCATTTTACAACAATAATCTACATTTATCTTAACATAGATAAACAGCCCCGTTTCTAGTTATAAATAGAAAAGCAGAAGATGCCTTGAAGCACCCTCTGCTTGATATGAATGAAAAATGAAATGTATGTTTGATGTTTTAAGATAAAAAATTATGAGCACTCTTGTCCCGTATAAGCATCGAACTTAAGCGTCTGCTGCTTGCTTCCGCTCACTAAAGTCACCACGTATACAGTTATTGAGTTTTCTGTTATAAGCTCAATATGCTCTACTTTTCCTTCTTGATGTTTTAAAGCAAGAACTTTTACAGCGGTCTCCGTTAACGGCTGAAGCTTATCATGTTTTACATGTGTGATTTCACCCGAAACCGCATCGATTGTAACGGTGTATTCCGTATTATCTTTGATTATTTTTACTGTGAAAATCGCTGCGTTTTGATCATATTCTACCATTTTCACCTTACCTGCATATGTAGCCAATGCAAGATCTTTTGCATCTTGTCTCGTTAATAGCTTCACTGCTTGCTGAGAAGTATTAACTACTTTTCCTGTGAAAGCATCTAACGTTACCGTATATTGAGTGCTATCTTTAAGAATCACTGCGACATACTGACTAGCGGATTCTTTAAACTCTAGACTATATACGTAACCACTATATTGTTTAACAATTGTTTCTTTTATTTTTTGCTCTGATATTAGCTGCAGCTCTTTTTTATTCTCATGAATGACTTTCCCCGTTAGACCATCCACGGTTAGCGTATATTCTACTTTGCCATCTACTACAGTTAACGTATATTCATTCGTTTCTTTGTTAAATGTAATAGATTGAATCGCTCCTGTATACTGCTTAGAAATGGATTCTTTCACTTGATTTTGTGTCCATAACTTCACTTCTTGTTTCTTCACTACTTTTCCAGTCCTTGCGCTTACTTCTACGATTCTTTGCTCAAGGTTATTCGTTGCAATTGTAATCACATACACACTTGATTCTTGCTTAAATTCCGTAGATGTGACCGTCCCTTTACAATCTTGCAGAGCAATACCATTTGCCTGAGCTTGCGAGATACTCACATGTTCAGTTGTCTCTGCTTTCGCTGTCTTCATCTCTGCAGCGTGACTCGTTGTAATAGAGCTAAATGCAACTGCAGCTCCTAAAGCAGATGTAGACAATACTTTTGCCCATTTAATCATCCTTACATTTCCTCCTCCTTCACCATTAGACTTTCCGTCTATGGCGTTTTATCTAGTACGCCGTTCATTATGCAAAAGATTTCTGAGAATAAGACGAATAGAAGCTTAAAGTTAGCTGAAGATATAAGAATAGCTACTATTTTTCAGCTTGCTTTCAGCTATTATTCAGGGCTGTTTCAGATAAAAAAGCATAATAGAAAGTAGAGGAGCAAAGGAGTTTTCACCATGATGGATCAACTAAAAGGAATTAAAGTCTTGCTTATAGATGACGAACCAACTATTTTACAGTTTTTATCTTTAGGTTTAACGAATGAAGGATTTGATATCAAAGCTGCCCAAGACGGAATGGAAGGAATTAATATAGCCAAAGAATTCAAGCCTCATATTGCTATTGTAGATGTTATGCTTCCGGGAATGGATGGATTTGAAGTATGCCGCTTGTTAAAGAAAATGGGGAATATAGCTGTCATCATGCTAACAGCAAAAGATCAAGTGGACGATCGAGTAAAGGGACTGACTATTGGAGCAGATGATTATATGGTCAAACCTTTCAGTTTTGAAGAACTTCTTGCGCGCATTCAAGCTAGAATCCGTAATCAATTTCCCAACTTATTAGACGAAGTATCCATCGGTCCATTTAAAATTGATGACCGCCGCAAAGAAATTAAATACCTTAATCACATACTTGATTTATCCCCTACTGAATATGCACTCTTAAAATTCTTAGTTATTAATCACGGTCTCGTACTAAGTAAATCCACCATTTTAGATCGAGTGTGGGGATATGATTTTGGAGGAGAAGAAAACATTGTTGAAGTATACATTCGATCACTGAGAGAAAAATTACAGGACCATAGCCGAACCGTTATTCGAACGCTTCGCGGTGTAGGTTACCGGATTGATATTTCATGAAGCACGAACGTTTCTTTCATTTGAACTCTCTTCGCCTTCAGCTTTTATCTAGAAGTTTACTCGTTATTTTGAGTTTACTGATGCTGATAGGCGTTTTTCAATACGTATTTATGAAGCAATTTATTTATACAAATAAAATTAGAAGCATCGAAGACCAAATTCACTTGATTCCCGATGATGTCTGGAAGCACGATATTGAAACAAGCCAGAACGTAAAACAATCATCAAGACCAATGGTTTATTTCCCGGGCGTTAATATTACCTTTATCAATCAAAAAAGCACCTTTTTACGGCTGGCTAAGGATCCACATCATTCTTACTTCCCTAAGCTTTCTGCATCTGCATACAAACAAGTAATGAAAAACAGCAACCAGCCGGACAATACGACGAGCCTCATAAAAAAAATGGATGGTCATCAAGAGCAAGTCATTGTTTTAAAACCCATTATCTTTGATGGAGAAATACAGGGAGTTATTCAAATTAATACTCCCACAGAATCATTAAGAGACCTCTTAATCAGACAAATGCTCATCTTTTTAATGCTTTCACTTACCGCAATGACCATTGCTTTTTTTGTTTTTTCTTCTGTTTTAAAACAGACGTTAGTCCCTTTGTTTACTACTACTAAAAAAGTAGAGCATATTAATGCCGGAAGCTTACATGACCGCTTGCCTGTTAATCAAGGACAAATCGAAATGGATCGCCTTTCTCTTTCTATTAATGAAATGCTTGAACGTCTTGAAAAAGCATTTAAAGCAGAAACAGAAGCCAAAGAACAAATGCGGCGTTTTGTTGCGGATGCTTCGCATGAACTGCGAACGCCGCTTACATCTATTCACGGCTTTTTAGAAGTTTTATTAAGAGGGGCTAGCAGCAATCCCGAGCAGTTAAACGACGCATTAAAAAGCATGTATGGAGAGTCCAAAAGACTCCGCAAACTTATTCAGGATCTTCTGCTTCTTGCTCAGCTTGATCAACTTCCACCGTTTCAAAAAGAGTACTGTTTTATAGATGAGTTGATTTTAGATATGAAACCTCAACTCATACTATTGGCGGGGAACAGAAAGGTTTTATTCGACTTTCCAAGCCGTTTACCATCAGACATTAACAAAGATCAATTTAAACAAGTTGTTTTAAACTTATTTTCCAACGCCGTACAGCATACAAATCCAACTACGGGAGTTATTCAAGTGATAGGAAAAATAAATGAGAAAGAACTTTCGTTAATAATACAAGATAACGGTCATGGTATTCCTCAAGAACACCTTCCTCATTTATTTGAGCGATTTTACAAAGCTGATGCTTCACGCTCTCGGGCATATGGAGGAGCAGGTTTAGGTTTGGCTATCAGCGCATCTATTATAGAATTGCACGGGGGAAAAATACGTGTAAAAAGCAAATTGGATGTAGGAACTGATTTTGAAATTGTATTGCCCTTAACGTAAAAAAGACGATTGCTTTACAGCAATCGTTTTTTTTTATCAAATCAGCATACTTTTCCTGTTTGAGGACTGATTTTCACAGTATGTTGTACGTTGTCTGTTCCTTTAATGACAAACGTGTATGCTTGTTCACTGAATGAGACAGATTGAACTGTTCCTTTGTGCTGTTGAAGAGCAGCTTGTTTAGCTTGTTCTTGTGTAAACTTTACAACTTCGGCTTTGATTACCTTTCCTGTTTCAGCGTTCACTTTCACATGGTGATCTTTGTTATCTTTTCCGTGGATTAAAAATGTGTATACCTCATTTGCATATGAGCTTGATTGAATCGTTCCGCTGCAATTTTTTAATGCAATCGATTGGACCTGTGCTTTTGCAAATGCAGCGCTTTGAATTTGAATCACTTTTCCACTTTGTGCATTGACTTTCACGTGGTGATCGCGGCTATCTTTTCCGTGAATTAAGAACGTGTATACTCCATCGTTGAAGCCTACCGACTTAACCGTTCCTCCACAGTTTTTCAACGCTACTGCTTGTGCCTCACTTCGAGAAAAAGATAGTTTTTCAACCTTTACCACTTTTCCGCTGTGTGCATTTACTTTCACATGATGGTCTTGATTATCTTGTCCGTGAATTAAAAACGTATAGGCGTTATTTTCAAAAGAAACTGATTGAACCGTTCCTCCACAGTTCTTTAAGGCAATTGCTTTTGCTTGAGCTTGTGTATATGTTGCCGCTTCGGTATGAGCCGACGCTTTTGTTGAAGTAATGTGCTGGCCGTCTGAAGCAAATGCACTTGTCATTGAACCGAGAGCGATAGCTGTTCCAATTGTGGCACCTCCCACGGCTTTTGCTACTACTGCCTTTCCTGCTAATACTTTTCCAATCATGATTATACCTCCGCGTAATTTCTAATGTATTTACAGCACGAGTCAAATGTTTTAGCAGCGGTCATTTATCAAAATAGCGCTATTGGAGTAACGTTTTTTTCTGCTAAAATACCTTTCACTTTTGCTGTACGAGCCAAAGCGCTTTTTGTCGCCTTTAGCTATGTGTTTATTGTAAGAGCGGAACATGAATTCACTGTGAAGCCCAGCTGAATGCTATCTGAACAAATTCTGAAAGATAGCTGAATAACTTCTAGTTAAACTTGTCATATAAATGTTCAACGTTCTTAACAACAGCTCAACAAATCCAGCGCTTCTCTTTATATTTCCTCAACAATCAAATGATTTAATAAGTGTATGAATACGATTTGGAGGTTATCAACCATGAAAAAACGAGTATCTCTTGGACTATCTCTCACTCTCTTAGCTTCTAGCGCGGCTTCTGCTTTTGCAGCAGAGCATCATCCAGTTCAACATCCAAAACAAATCAAAAGCGTCGAGTTTCAGCCAATGAAAGCACCTACTACGATTGAAAATATGATTAAAACGTATACAGAGGCATCTGTAAAAGTAACATATAAAGATGGAAGCGTTGAAGAAACGCCGCTTAACTATAACCAGCTCTTTCTTTCAAAAGATAAAATTGTCGATAATAAAGGAGAATTAATCGCCGCAGGTACACCGATCGATGCAAACGGGGATCCGATTATTGACCGAAGTGTTCCTGATAAGCCATCACCGTACGTATCAGATGCACCGGATTCAAACAGCTTTATCACCATCAACGGTAAGTCTTATATTATTTCACATTATGAATATGAATCTGTTAATAATGCTGGAAAAGAGATTTCCGGTCTTCCTGCTTCAATGACGCTTACACAAGTTGACCAAGATGATAAAACAGGAAAACTAACTGTCAACCATGCTAAAAAAATTGATTTTTCTAATGTAGATGGTTTGTGGACGCCGTGTAATGGCTCTACAACGGATTGGGGTACTCACCTTGGGTCAGAAGAATACGAGCCTGATGCACGTGCTTTTGAAGATCCTTCATCCAGCTCTTATAAAGACGTCACGAACTTCGCTAAGCTTTATTTCGGCGACACGTCAAAAGCAAATCCTTACTACTACGGCTGGATTCCAGAAATTTCAGTGGATGAAAGCGGCAATGCATCCGTCGTAAAACATTACAGCACAGGCCGTTTTTCACATGAAATGATGCAGGTACTTCCAGATAACAAAACCGCTCTTTTTGGAGACGATGGGTCTAATACCATGATGTTTATGTATGTAGCCGATAAGGAGAAAGACTTCTCAGCAGGAACTCTTTATGCGGCAAAGTTTAAACAAACGAACACAGAAAATGGAGGTAAAGGCGACCTTCAGTGGATTAAGCTTGGCCATGCAACAGACAATGAAGTGAAAACAATAATCGACAAAGGCACAAAATTTAGTGATATTTTTGAAACAGCTGACCAGCCTACAAAAGGATTTACAGCTGTGAAAACCGCTGCAAGTAAAAAAGTTGAATATTTAAAAGTAAAGACTGGCATGGAAAAAGCAGCTGCCTTTTTAGAATCACGCCGATACGGTGCAATTTTAGGTGCAACATCTGAATTCAACAAGATGGAAGGACTAACGGTTAACAAAAAAGACAAAAAAGCGTATATGGCTATTTCTTACCAAAATAGTGCCATGCTAAAAGAATCTGGTGCTGTACAAGATGATATCAAGCTTCCAAAATTAGAGTCTGGTGTGACCTACCAGCTGAACTTAGGATCTCATCAAAAAGACCAAGCAAACGGCAATATTAACAGTCGCTACGTTCCCGCAAGCATGGAAGGGCTACTGATTGGACAAGACCTAGAAAAAGCAGATGCATACGGTAATACAGCCGACCCAAATAAAATTGCCAACCCTGATAACCTTACGTATTCAAATGACTTAAATACACTGTTTATCGGAGAAGACAGCTCACTGCATACAAACAACTTCGTATGGGCTTATAATGTAAAAACTAAAAAATTATCACGCATCCTTTCAGTTCCAGTGGGAGCAGAAGCAACAGGACTTCGTGCAGTAGAAAACATTAAAAACTCTCGCTACGTATTAAGCAACTATCAGCACCCGGGCGAGGACATCAGCGACAAAAATATTACCGCTGTTGATAAAGAAGAGCTAGCTAATGCAATGAAAGAAAGCATTGGCATTCAAGAAACAGGTGGTGTAGGATACATTTCTGGACTGCCTTCTAAGGACGGCGCACCTTACAAAAAGCATTAATACGTGATGAAGCCACGTCTGTTGTGCAATGACAGACGTGGTTTTTTATATAGTCGAAGTTATTTATAAAATCGTTTATCGTAATCATAATTATGGTGAATACTTTATAATATCCTTGGAGAAAGTGCCTACACACAAACCAAATGCTTTAGGATATTTATTCGCAGATATCCGTTCCATGCCTTCAGGCTCCCTTTTAATTGCTTACACTCCACTAATATTAGATATAAAATTTGTTTCAATAAGTATTTCCAGCAAAACAAAACCACTCGTTCCCTTGCACTTTTCGTTCCATACCATTAAAGTATATATTGGTTGAAGTTTATACTGACATTCAACCTGATAAAAGAAATTACACTTTTTAATTTTGGGAATATGTTTTCCCTAAAAGAAAGGGTTTAGATATAAGATGAAAGATAATTTTTGGCATGAGTTGCCGCGTCCGTTTTTTATTTTGGCACCGATGGAAGCTGTGACGGATGTCGTTTTTCGCCATGTCGTGACCGAAGCAGCACGACCTGACGTATTTTTTACAGAGTTTACGAATACGGAAAGCTACTGCCATCCGAAAGGAAAAGATAGCGTAAAAGGACGTTTGACGTTTACAGATGATGAACAGCCAATCGTTGCGCACATTTGGGGAGACAAGCCTGAATACTTCCGTCAAATGAGTATCGGCATGGCCGAAATGGGCTTTCGCGGCATTGATATTAATATGGGCTGTCCTGTACAGAATGTTGCAGGAAACGGAAAAGGTTCTGGTCTGATTCGCCGTCCAGATACTGCGGCTGAGATTATCCAGGCAGCTAAAGCTGGAGGACTTCCAGTAAGCGTAAAGACTCGTCTTGGCTATACGCAAGTTGATGAGTGGTACGACTGGCTGAAGCACATTTTAGAGCAGGATATCGTGAACCTTTCTATTCACCTTCGTACAAAAAAAGAAATGAGCGATGTTGACGCGCACTGGGAGTTAATTCCGGAGATCAAGAAGCTTCGTGACGAAATTGCGCCTCATACGCTACTAACAATTAACGGTGATATTCCTGACCGCCAGAAAGGTCTTGAACTTGCGGAGAAGTACGGCATTGATGGAATCATGATTGGACGCGGAATTTTCCATAATCCCTTTGCGTTTGAAAAAGAAAAGAAAGAGCACACAAGCGAAGAGCTATTAGAACTTCTTCGCCTGCAGCTAGATCTTCATGATAAGTATTCTGAAGAATTAGAGCCGCGCCCTTTCAAACCGCTTCGACGCTTTTTCAAAATTTACGTTCGCGGATTCCGCGGTGCAAGTGAATTAAGAAATCTACTCATGAGCACGGAAACAACTGACGAAGTGCGTGCGTTGCTTGATGAGTTTAAAGACAGAGCTGGAGTGAAAGAAGACGAAGGTTTTTCTGTTTCTTAAATAAGATCTCGTTTGCTTAAACTCAATTGTTCTAACATTTTATCGGAGAGAAGAACCTCTTGTTCTTTTTTATAGACGTATGCTATTTATCCACATATGATAAAAGCTGAGGCAGAAGGTTTTACATTTCCTTCTGCCTCAGCTTTTAATGAAAAAATATCCACACGATCTATTTATGATAAGGTTCATTTCGAATAATACGAAAAGCTCGGTAAATCTGTTCTACTAATACTAGGCGCATAAGCTGATGAGGAAACGTCATCTTTGAAAAAGAAAGGGCTGCGTTTGAGCGTTTCATTACTTCGCTGCTTAAACCAAGCGACCCGCCAATGACAAACGCTATTTTGCTTTTTCCGTAGGTAGCTAATGAATCAATTTCTTTTGCGAGTTCCTCGGAAGATTTTTGTTTTCCGTTAATAGCTAATGCGATCACGTGAGTATCGTCTGAGATTTTCGCTAAGATGCGCTCTCCTTCTTTTTGTTTCACCTGTTCCATTTCAGATTCACTTAAGTTTTCTGGCGCTTTTTCATCTGCAAGCTCAATAATTTCTACTTTTGCATAGCTTGATAAACGCTTTAAATATTCTTGAATGCCTTGTTTTAAGTATTTTTCTTTTAGCTTTCCAATGGTTATAATAGAGATATTCACAGGCTATTCTCCTCTCCTTTATCTCTTATCCACAGATATTATCCACATATCCACATGCTATATCCACATTTTGTATAAGAATATTAGTTCCCTACTACATATACAGCTTCACTGTCACAATATTCACAGCTTTTTTTGTCAGTAGAATTTTCTATTTTTTCAAAAACCGGTGCTAGCTCAATCTCATCTACCATTACATCCAGCGCTAGTTCTGTATGTTCTAAACAGCAATATATCTTCATGTATTTATCTTCCTTTCTCTATTCTTTTCATTAAAAAACCACAGGAGTTTATCCCCTGTGGATAACTTTTCTTTTACTTCATTTGACGCGTTAATTTTACTTCTGTGGATTTCTTTTTGCCATCGCGATAGAACGTTACGTTCATTTTATCGCCAATTTCTTTTTCAATGTAGAGGTGTTTGCGAAGTGTCGCAATGTCCCTTACTTTGCTGTGATCTAACTCAACAATCACATCATATTCCTTTAATCCGGCTTTAGCGGCTGGCGAACCTGGCTCGACTTTTAGAACAGCGACTCCGTTTACTACATCATGGGGTAACTTAAGGGTTTCTTTTAAATGATACCCTGATACCTCACTTAATGATAGTGTACTAACTCCAAGATACGGACGTCTGACTTCACCATATCGTTCTAAGTCATTAATAATGGGTCTAGCCATGTTGATTGGAATCGCAAGACCAATGCCTTCTACTGCTTCTTGGGCAATTTTCATGGAATTAATACCGATTAATTCACCATCAATATTAACAAGAGCACCCCCGCTATTACCAGGATTAATGGCGGCATCTGTTTGAATAACTTCTGATTGCCAATCAGGATTTCCATCGCCATTCAAATCTTGAGGAATGACACGGTTAACCCCTGAGACAACTCCTTGTGTAACGGAGCCAGAAAATTGAAGGCCTAGCGGGTTTCCGATCGCAATCACTGGTTCACCAGCTTTAAGCTTATCAGAATTTCCGAAGGTAGCGACTTTTGTCACGTGGCCTGCGTCAATTTCAAGAACTGCTAAGTCCATTAAATCATCGCTGCCAAGAATTTTAGCCGATACTCTTGTACCGTTACTGAAGCTCACTTCAATTTCGTTAGCGCCTTTAATGACATGATAGTTTGTCACAATATAAGCTTTGTTGCCTTGTTTTTTGTAAATAACACCTGAGCCCGTCCCGGCATCAGTTCGTTCATCATTCCAAAAGCTTTCAGAGTTCTGAATGTTTACAACTCCTACAACTGCTGCATTGGCTTCAGAAACAGCTTTTGTGACGGCCGTGGTGACGTCAAGAGATACTGATTTTTGAATGGTAGACCCTGTTTGTTCATCTCCATTTTCATCATCCATCCATCCGTATGGCAAAATCCCGTTCCTCACCAAGGCTGGCATAAGAAGCAGTACAATAAGTGCACCTATAATAGCTCCAATCAGAGCAGAAGCGAAATATCCTCTGCGGCGTTTAGGCGGCCGACTATTTGGCTCTTGGCCTTCATCATAATGTTCCACACTATCACCGAACCCTTCATTTATCATCGTGAATGTCTGCATTCACGTACTAAATGAAGTTATTTTTCGCTTCCTTTCTAGAGACTATACATAAACAATATCAGTTGGTCTTTTTGGATCAGTATCACATAGGAGAATATTGTCCTCTACATTGATGTCTTTCTGTTGTAACACTTGTGCAACCGACATGCGGGCAATTTCCTTCATGTTATTGTCTTGACTCAAATGCGCTAAGTAAATGCGTTTGGTTTGATCTCCAATCACATCTGCCATTGCAAGCGCCGCGTCTTCATTTGATACATGTCCCACGTCGCTTAGAATTCGTCTTTTAATGCTCCAAGGGTAGCGCCCCATTCTCAGCATTTCGACATCATGATTGCTTTCAAATACGTACATATCGCTATTTTTAATCGTACCTTTCATGCGGTCACTTACATAGCCGGTATCCGTAATAAGGGTTAATTTTTTAGATCCTTGATGAAAGACATAAAACATAGGCTCTGCAGCATCATGCGAAACGCCAAAAGACTCCACTTCCAATTGACCAAACGATTTCGTTTGGCCAATTTCAAAGTGAAACTTCTGTTCTGTATCAATGTTGCCAATCAAGCCATCCATTGCGTTCCACGTTTTTTCATTTGCGAAAATAGGGAGCTTATATTTACGTGCCAGAACACCTAGTCCTTTAATATGGTCACTATGTTCATGAGTCACTAAAATTCCTGATAAATCGGGGATATTGCGATTTACTTGTTGAAATAGAGCTTCCATTTGTTTTCCGCTCAGCCCTGCATCAACTAGTAAGGAATGTTCTCCATCACTTACTAAAATCGCATTTCCTGTGCTCCCACTCGCTAGCACGCTGAAATGCAGGCTCATTTATCTCACTCCAAATACTTATTTATTTCCTTTTTTAATAATCTGCCCTTCAAAGGCATTTACAAAATAACTCGTATCTCCATTTACAACAATGTGCCAAGTTGGTGCTAAAACTTGAGAATTTAATAATGGCAGATCAAACGTATAGTATCCAAACTCTACGTCTGTCACTTTATCTTTCTTTTTCAATTCATCCTTCAAAAACAAATTTTCTAATGCTTTTAAAGGAGACAAAACATCCTGCTCATCATCCAACGTTTTCACAGAACCTAGCATCGTTTGTTCATATGAAACAATTTCACCTTTATCATTTAAATGAGCAATAATCATGCCATTTTCATTGTCATAGATTTTGTGCTTATTATATCGTTGAAAGAATGTAACTGTTTTTTTCTCTTTATTAACGTTCCATAGCTCATAATCTTCACCCGAGAGCACATATCTTTTTAGAAATTGACTTAGCTTTGCTTTTGTATTTTTTTCAGGCACTGAAAAAGGTTTGTCTAATACGCTTCGAATTGTTTTTTCCTCAAGCAGCGCTGCTTTTTGTTCTTTAAGCTTTTTTAAATCTTCATCTTTAAACAGTTTGCTTTTAGCATTTAACGACGAAGCTTCCTTCACATCTACAGGTAAATGTTTATATTCAATGCCTTCACTCGTTAATTGTTCTTCAACGCTCGACTCTACAAATAGAGAGTACTGATCTTCTTGATGGGTTTTAAAAATCTGATAGCCTAAGTAAATATTAAGAATCAAGAAAGTGAAAATAAAGATGGTTTTTGTTCTATTCCAATCCATCGTTATCGCCTCCTTCGGTCGGCGGTGCAATTCGATACCACTTGCTATTATAATAATAGAACCAAGAAGGAACGAGTTTGACAGAATTAGAATTAAACTCAACCGTCTTTTCACCGGTTTTTGGCTGCTGTGACACTTCTTCTAGCTGATAGCCTATTGAAATATCTTTTAACAGATTCGGGTCAAAGTTTTGGTGTTTTTCAATTAATTGAATCACCTTTTGAGATGACTGCAGCTTTTCTACACTCGAATCCTGTACTCTCACAAAACGATAAAGAGGACGACGGTAATTTAAAATCTCCGCATTTCCCCATCTCTGATATATTTCAGTCATTCCCTGATTGCTGTACACTGGATAGTTATCTTTATAATAACGGTAGCTAATTTCTTTTGTAATACGATTCCAGCTGTTGAACCTGTAATTAGATTCCGTCCAGCCGCCGTGGTCATTAACGAAGCTAAAGCTGCGATTTATTAAATTATAATCTTCCATTACTTCGGTCGTGGAATTTACAAGATTCACATATTCCATCACATCTGTCTTCGTATTAACATTAATCACCTTTGTACCTTCGGTGTAGACATCTCGGTTTGTAGACGTTTCTTTCCGTGCATAGTCTGGGTTGTTAAAAAGCGCTTCTTTATATTTTTCAATATCTAAATGCCTCATGCTCGTATAGTAGACTTCACTATTCATCGTGATATTATTTTCCGGAAGGAAAATATACCGATTTTTGTTTTCTTTATATACAAAGCTCGGGGCATACGTACGTTTCATTTTATCTTCTAATTCTTTGATATCATCTTTGGCCAAATTCTTGACTGTAACCGAATAAATCTTTTTTTGCTCATAATTCACAAGATACACGCTCACGAAAAAGGAAGGTGTACGCTTAATTTTAATGAGTACACGGTCAAATGTTTGATTAGGCAAAGACGTTTGAGAAAATGAAAAAAGCTGTTGAAACGTTTTCAAAGGTAGCGCGTCTGGATACAGCACTTCAATAGAATTACTTCCATGGACATAATTTAAAAATCCATCAGGAGAAATAGCATCCGACACGTCCGTCACATTCGAAAATTTCCACTTTTTCATTTCATTTACCCATTTGTTTACATCATCTTCGTCGTGAGACATGTAGTGATTATCGTTTCGATGATAGAGAACTTCTGTTGGAAGAATATGATCTTCTATTTTACTTTTTGAACTCACTTCAACTTCCTGCAAATGTTGATTTTTTGAAATGACCTTATAAGAAGGCTGATACGTCCATATATGATACGTCATAATTAAACTGGAAGCGACGAGAACAACTAAGATGGCCGTTTTGATATGTTCATATCTCATTCCCATTCGTCATCATTCTCACTTTCAATCGGAAGAGTAAAGTAAATCGTTGTTCCTTTTCCTTCCTGACTATCTGCCCAAATACGTCCATCATGTGCTTCAATAATTTCCTTGGCAATAGCAAGCCCTAATCCTGTTCCGCCTAATTTACGCGTTCGTGCTTTATCTACACGATAGAAGCGTTCGAAAATTTTAGCTAAATTTGATTTTGGAATTCCCATACCTTGGTCTTTAATGCTCACAACAATTTCATGCGTATGCTGAGCAATTGAAAACGTAATGGTTCCGCCTTCAGGTGAATATTTTATTGCATTGGAAATAATGTTATCTAATACTTGTGTAATTTTATCTTGATCGATAGCGACATAGATTGCTTCATTTGGCAAGTCGCGCACGAACGAAATACCTTGTTCAATTGTCATTTCAAAGCGATCAATGATGTAATGATAGAACTTCACAAAATTGATTGGGTCACGACTAAATCGGTAGTCTTGACTATCTAGCTTAGATAATTGAAGCAAGTCGTTAACGAGACGAATCATTCGTTCTGTTTCCGTTTGCGTTACATTTAAAAATGTTGGAGCTAAGTCCTTATCTTGCCATGCTCCTTCTGCAAGCGCATCTAAATAACTGCGCATCGTTGTTAACGGCGTACGCAATTCATGTGAAACATTCGCTACGAATTCTCGGCGATCTTGATCAATTTTCTCCTGCTCTGTAATATCATGCAAGACAATGATAATTCCGTTAATAAAACCGGTCTCTTTTTGAATAGCGGAAATGGTAGCTCTTAAAATAAAAGGATCCGATTTTGTACTAAAGTCTAAAATTAATGACTCTTGATTAGCGAGCAAGCTTTCAAACGTATGCGTTTCTTCAAGATCTAATAGGGAAACAACTGGGTCAGACAAAACCGTTTCACGTGAAACATTTAGCATAGCTGCAGCTGGATCATTAATTAAAATTACTCTTCCTTTTCGATCCGTCGCAATAACGCCGTCCGTCATATGAGCTAATACCGAGCTAAGCTTACGGCGCTCCCCTTCTGTAGTTGCCTGTGCTTCTTGAAGCTTTCTTGTTAAGTTGTTGAACGTGAGAGCTAGCTGACCAATCTCATCATACCCGTATACCTTAGCTTTTCTCGTAAAATTCCCTTTGGCCATCTCAAGTGCTTGTTTTCTCATTTCAGACATTGGACGAGTAATCGTCTGAGCTAAAAACACGCCTAAAATAGCTGTAATAAAAAGAGCAATCACTGTACCTGCCTTAAAGATCTGATTGATATTACTCATTTGATCGTAAACAGGCTCCATGGAAGCTGTTAAGTAAATAGCACCTAAGATTTCTTCGCTAGACTGAACTTTTCCATTTTTATTAGTTGAATTTGATTGACTGGCACCTACTTTATCCTGTAAACGAATAGGCTGTATCATAACTCTAATTCGCTGTCCGCTTTGATCAACAAATACATTATCAGAGTTCGTTCCTGCTAACAACGCATTTGTAATCGCTAAATCATTAGTCTTTTTACCTATGATCTGTTGAGGATTTGAGTTCGATGTAGCAATGATTCTTCTATTTTGGTCAATGACTCTTACTTCAGAGATGTCATTCATATCATTTGAAGCTAAATTGGGTCTTGAAGCAAAATCTCGTAAAATAGTCTTTAAGTCTTCCTCAAGAGTGGGTGAATCATCATCACGATTTTTCACCATTTCTTGTCCAATGTTATACGTCAGCAAGTCTGTCCGCTCTTGAAGAGACGTTCGAAAGTTGTTAACTAATTCTTTTTCTAATTGTCGTGCAAAATAGACCCCAATAATTTGCATCGCAATTAAAATAAGCAGCACATAAATCAATACAAACTTTAAATGAATAGATTGCAGGAGCCTTACTTTCTTCATCTAAAATTACTCCTGCTCTGGGCTGCGTAAATAATAGCCTACTCCACGTCTTGTTACAATCCACATTGGATGGCTTGGATTATCTTCAATTTTTTCACGTAATCTTCGAACTGTTACATCTACCGTACGCACATCACCAAAATAGTCATAACCCCATACAGTTTGAAGCAAGTGTTCACGCGTCATGACTTGTCCAATGTGCTTCGCTAAATAATGCAGCAGCTCAAATTCACGGTGAGTCAGTTCAATCGTTTCTCCGCGCTTAGACACGATATAAGCATCTGGGTGAATAACAAGTGCTCCAATCGTAATTTCATTCGTTTCGCTTTCTTCCGTTGGAACAGCTACCTGTTGATGTCTACGTAAATTAGCTTTTACACGTGCTAATAATTCACGCGTACTAAATGGCTTAGTTACATAATCATCTGCACCTAATTCTAGACCTAAAACTTTGTCAATTTCAGAGTCTTTTGCTGTTAACATGATAATTGGCATATCATATTTTTTGCGCACTTCTCGGCAAACTTCCATTCCATCTTTCTGAGGAAGCATAATATCTAATAAAATCATTTCAGGCTGTACTTCTTCCACTTTTTCAAGTGCTTCTACGCCATCATAAGCACAAAATACTTCGTAACCTTCTTTTTGCAAATTAAACTTTAAAATATCTGCAATCGGCTTTTCGTCATCTACGACTAAAATACGTTTATCCATGATCATCGTTCTCCTTTATTAGTTGAAGCAAAATATAAAAGATAGTATTCATACTGTTTGAATACCGTAGTTTTATTATACTTGATAACCCTTGAAACGTCACAAGTTCATCCTCTACTATACATGAAGATATATGATTTTCAACCATCTCTAAATACAAAAGTAATATATTACCACAAAAGAGATACAAAGCAAATAACGTTTTCTTTTAAATGTAAATAAAAGAAAAAAGCATGACTTTAAATAAAGTCATGCTTTTTGATGGCTCGGGACGGAATCGAACCGCCGACACAAGGATTTTCAGTCCTTTGCTCTACCAACTGAGCTACCGAGCCAAAATGGCGGTCCCGACGGGAATCGAACCCGCGATCTCCTGCGTGACAGGCAGGCATGTTAACCGCTACACCACGGGACCTCAGTCTATATGCTATGTATTAAAAATATTAAAAATGACCCGTACGGGATTCGAACCCGTGTTACCGCCGTGAAAGGGCGGTGTCTTAACCGCTTGACCAACGGGCCACGTTGTAACAAAAGTGAGCCATGAAGGACTCGAACCTTCGACCCTCTGATTAAAAGTCAGATGCTCTACCAACTGAGCTAATGGCTCATGTTATATCTCTTAGCGACGCTTATTATAATAACATGATATTTAATATGAATGCAATAGTTTTTTTAAAACTTTCTTTTTATTATTGAGCTTTTTTTAAAAATCTTGTTAACAAAGCACCAATTATAAATAAAAAAGGTTAGCTCACGAGGAGCTAACCTTTTTTATTTAGCTATATACACCACGTAATACATTTGTTTGTGTACGATCTGGACCTACAGAGAAAATAGATAAAGGAATACCTGTTAATTGAGACACGCGCTCTAAGTAGTGGCGAGCGTTATCAGGTAACTCATCTAATGTTTTCACACCCGTAATATCTTCTGTCCAACCTGGAAGCTCTTCGTATACAGGTTCACATTCTGCAAGTGTTTTTAAGCTAGCAGGGAATTCTTCCATAACTTCCCCTTTATAACGGTAAGCTACACAAATCTTTAATGTCTCAATTCCCGTTAATACATCAATTGAGTTTAAAGATAAATCTGTGATTCCGCTAACGCGACGAGCATGACGTACAACTACACTGTCGAACCAACCTACACGGCGAGGACGACCAGTTGTTGTACCATACTCACGTCCTACTTCACGGATTTGATCACCGATTTCGTTTGTTAATTCAGTTGGGAAAGGACCGTCACCAACACGAGTTGTATACGCTTTTGATACACCTACAACGTGTTTGATTTTAGATGGACCTACACCAGAGCCAATTGTTACTCCACCCGCTACTGGGTTTGAAGATGTAACAAATGGATATGTTCCTTGGTCGATATCTAACATAACACCTTGTGCGCCTTCAAATAGTACACGACGTCCTTCGTCTAACGCATCATTTAATACTACTGATGTATCAACAACGTATTTTGCAACTTGTTGACCATAATCATAGTACTCATCTAAAATTTCTTCTAATGTAAAGCCTTCTACTTCATACATTTTTTCAAGAAGGCGGTTCTTTTCAGCTAAGTTTTGTGTTAATTTTGCTTCAAATACTTCACGGTCTAGTAAATCGGCAATTCGAATACCAACACGTGCTGCTTTATCCATATAAGCTGGTCCAATACCTTTCTTCGTTGTACCAATCTTATTTTCACCTTTACGTTCTTCTTCAACTTCATCTAATTTTAAATGATATGGAAGAATCACATGAGCTCGGTTACTAATACGTAAGTTTTCTGTTGTTACACCGCGATCATGTAAGTATTTTAATTCTTGAACAAGCGCTTTTGGATCGACAACCATACCGTTTCCAATTACACACGTTTTGTCATTATAAAAAATACCTGAAGGAATTAAATGTAACTTATAAGTTTCACCATTAAACTTAATTGTGTGACCTGCATTGTTCCCACCTTGGTAACGTGCAATCACTTCTGCATTTTCTGATAGGAAGTCTGTAATCTTCCCTTTTCCTTCATCTCCCCATTGTGTTCCTACTACAACGACTGAAGACATATCTTAAGCACCTCCGCTTAGTAAGCAACAGCTCACTACGACATAATTTAACCATGGATAAGTGTATCAATTTATCACGCTAAAGTCAATTAAATCCGAACGATTTAACAAAAGTTATTACAAATATATCGTATTTTGCGGAACGAATACGATAACAATAAAATAAAACCTCTCATATTGAGAGGTTTTATGCACCAGGCGGCACTCCTGCGTCATCGAAGCGCCGCTCGAGATTAACGAATTTATTGTACTCTTTTACGAAGGCAAGCTGTACAGTTCCAACTGGACCGTTACGCTGCTTGGCTATAATAATCTCGATAATATTTTGATTTTCTGTATCTTTTTCATAATAGTCTTCACGATATAAGAAAGCTACGATATCGGCATCCTGCTCAATACTTCCGGATTCACGGATATCAGACATCATCGGTCGCTTATCTTGTCTCTGCTCTACTCCACGGGAAAGCTGTGATAAGGCGATAACAGGAACTTCTAATTCACGAGCTAAAGATTTTAACGCACGCGAAATTTCAGATACTTCCTGCTGTCGGTTTTCTCCGCTTCGTCCATTACCTTGAATAAGCTGTAAGTAGTCAATTAAAATCATCCCAAGTCCGCCTTCTTGTTTCAAGCGACGACACTTAGAACGAATTTCACCTACTCGAATACCAGGTGTATCATCAATATAAATGCCTGCATTGGACAAAGATCCCATTGCCATCGTAAGCTTTCCCCAGTCATCAGCTGTAAGCGAGCCTGTACGCAGCCTTTGTGCATCAATATTTCCTTCGGCACACAGCATCCTCATAACAAGCTGCTGAGCACCCATCTCTAAACTGAAGATTGCTACGTTCTCATCCGTTTTCGTTGCAACGTTTTGCGCAATATTTAAGGCAAAAGCCGTTTTACCTACCGATGGACGGGCCGCTACAATGATTAAATCATTTCGCTGGAACCCTGCTGTCATTCTATCTAAATCACTAAACCCGGTTGGGATACCTGTAATGTCACCTTTTCGATTGTGAAGAACTTCGATATCATCGTACGTTTGTACAAGTACATCTTTGATATTTTGAAACACACCGCTGTTTTTACGCTGTGCTACTTCTAAAATGTTTTTTTCCGCTTCATTTAATAAAACTTCCACTTCGTCTTCCCTTGCATATCCTTCTGAAGCAATATGCGTTGCAGTACGAATTAGACGGCGTAAAATCGACTTTTCTTCTACAATTTTACCGTAATACTCTACGTTTGCAGCCGTTGGAACAGAGTTAGCTAAATCACTTAAATACGATACGCCGCCAACTTCTTCTAAGATTTTTTGATCAGCTAATTCAGACGTTACCGTTACCAAATCAACCGGTTCACCTTGGTCAGAAAGTTTCAGCATACATGTAAAGATTTTCTGGTGCGATGCCCGGTAAAAATCTTCAGGTATCAGCAGTTCAGATGCTAAGGTTAAAGAAGAAGGCTCTAAGAAAATGGCCCCTAATAGCGCTTGCTCTGCTTCAATATTCTGAGGCGGAAGACGATCAGCAAAAAGATCACTCATATTTCTATGCCCCTCTTATATTCTTTCGTATTTTCTTTCATCATAAATGTTGGCGCGAACAAATACAAGTCCGCGCCAACCCTTTATATTATTTACCTATTTTTCAATCGTACGTTTATTTTTGTTCAGTCACGTGTACCTTTACAGTAGCCGTTACTTCTGGATGTAATTTAACCGGTACATTTGTGTAGCCTAATGCGCGAATGGCATCATTTAATTCAATTTTACGCTTATCTACTTTAATTTTGTGTTTTTTCTTTAATTCTTCAGCAATTTGTTTGCTTGTGATAGAACCGAATAAACGGCCGCCTTCACCAGATTTTGCTTTTAATTCAACTGTTAGTTCTTCAAGAGTTGCTTTTAACTCTTTGTTTGCTTGAAGTTCTGCAGCTGCATCTTTTTGCTCTCTATTTTTTTGTGCTTCTAATACCTTCACATTACCGCCTGTAGCTTCAACAGCATAACCATTTTTTAATAAGAAGTTATGTGCGTAGCCATCTGAAACATTTTTCACTTCACCTTTTTTGCCTTTTCCTTTTACATCTTTTAAGAAAATTACTTTCATGATTTTTTACCTCCATCTAAGTACTCATCAATTGCTTGTTTAAGCCGTTCTTCAGCTTCATCCAAACTAATGTCTTGGAGCTGAGTAGCAGCATTCGTTAAGTGGCCTCCGCCTTGGAGACTTTCCATAATAACTTGTACATTGATATCTCCAAGCGATCTAGCACTAATGCCAATTAGATTATCCCGCCGCTTAGAAATAACAAACGAAGCAACCACTCCGCTGATTGAAAGCAGCGTATCTGCAGCTTGCGCAATTAACACTTGATCATACATTTTGTTTGGTTCAGCTCGTGAAATAGCAATACCTGCTGTATAAATCTCTGCATGTTCAATAAAGCGTGCTCGCTGTACATATTGCGTGATATCTTCTTTTAAAAACTTTTGAACAAGAACCGTATCTGCGCCTTGAGAACGTAAAAAGGACGCTGCATCAAACGTACGAGATCCCGTGCGTAATGTAAAGCTTTTTGTATCGACAATAATACCAGCTAAAAGTGCCGTTGCTTCTAGCATATCAATTTTAAATCGTTTTGGCTGGTATTCAAGAAGCTCAGTAACGAGCTCTGCTGTCGAGGAAGCATATGGCTCCATATAGACAAGAAGAGGATCTTCAATAAAGTCTTCTCCACGTCTATGGTGATCAATGACCACGACATTTTCAATACGATGTAATAATCTTTCTTCAATAACCATCGATGGCTTGTGCGTATCTACTACTACTAAAAGAGTATCATCACTTACAAGATTTAAGGCTTCTTCAGGCGTAATAAATCGCTCCCACAGGCCTTCTTTCTTTTTAATCTCTTCTAGCATTCGCTGAACACCTGTATCGATATGATCAGGATCTAATACGATAAAACCGTCTTTCTGATTTACTTGGGCTACTTTTAATATCCCAATAGCAGCTCCTACAGCATCCATATCCGGATACTTATGACCCATGATAATCACTTTTCCACTCTCTGTAATGAGCTCTTTTAACGCGTGAGAAATAACTCTTGCACGCACGCGCGTCCGTTTTTCCATTGGGTTTGTCTTGCCCCCAAAGAATTTCACTTTTCCATTCGGCTGTTTAATCGCTACTTGATCTCCGCCTCGACCTAAGGCCAAATCTAAGCTAGATTGAGCTAAGGCACCCAGCTCAGGTAAATCAGCAGCACCAGCACCGATACCAATGCTCAATGTAAGCGGTATATTTTGTTTAGACGTCTCTTCTCGAACTTGGTCTAAGATAGAAAATTTGCTTCGCTCTAAATGAATTAAGATTTGTTCATTCATAATCGCAATAAATTTCTCGGAAGACGTACGTTTAATAAAAATACCGTATTCTTGAGCCCAACTATTTAACATAGAGGTTACTTGGCTATTCAAGTTACTTTTAACTTGATCATCCATTCCTTGCGTTAGTTCATCATAATTATCTAAAAAGATAATACCTAAACTTGTTCGTTCTTCTTCATACAATTTTTCGATTTCTATTTGCTCTGTAATATCAAAGAAGTACAGTAAGCGCTCGTCTCGTTTAATCACCACTTTAAATTTCCGATCATGCAACGTGACAACTTCTGTTTCCACTTCTTGTTTGATCAGTGGAATAATACTTTCGGCTACATCGTATAATGATCTTCCCACTAGTGTGTCTTCACCGAGACAAGATGCTAGAAAAGGATTGGTCCATTCAATTTGATATTCATCATTAAACAGCATAATCCCAATCGGCATTTCCATTAATGCCTCTTCGCCTACTTTTTTCAGCCGATGAGACAGCATTGAAATATAGGTTTCAAACTCATCGGACAGCATTCGCTCCATTCTCATGTATAGAAAAAGACAGGCTAATAGTAATATAAAGCCTATCATTCCTATGATCCAATTATGATAGGTCACGATACCTACTAAAATCAGAGCTATACTATACAATGAGTAAAATGGATAGCGAATAACGTTCTTTTTTGTAAAGACAGGCATCCATTTCAGCTCCTACTTTTTTAAGTTCCACAATATCTACTTTTTTGTGTCTAATTGTTTTCTTAAATTAAATCCTAAATCAATTATACCTAAGATGCGCACAATTTGAAGGATAATTGGAATAATTAATGCTAAAATTGTTACAACAATTGGAATTGCTTTCGCATACCCTTTTTGATGTGAAAAATAGAAAATAAAAGAAATCCCTTGTAACACTACTAGCATTTGCAGTCCCATCACGATATTGATAATGGCTACGTACATAAATGTACCTTGTTCAATATTAAAAGATGGGAAGGATAAGATTAATGCAATCAAATAATACCATAGAATACTTTTAGGAAGTTTGAATTCACGAAAAGGCGGGAATGCTTCCACCTCATAACCTGTTCTTTTAAGAATAGGCGTAGCAATAAGCTGAGAGAAAAAGGCCAGAATAACTCCACCTATAACAATTAATAGAGGCAATAGATTTTTAAACATATCAAATGCATCTCTCATTTGGTCAATTTGAGATTCCTTAACGTCTTGTCCTAAACTTTTCATCATTTCAATACTTTGATTAATTGATTGATCTAAAGCATTATTTATTTGCTCCATTAAATTAACATTAAAAATGACATTTGCTCCTACAAACAATAAAAGTAAACCTAAACTAAATGCAACCGTTCCGCCTAGTAAAATGGTATACCTTTTTTGTTTTTGTCGGTAAAGCATTCCTATTGCTAATCCACCAATACCAAATACAAATGTAAAAGGAAGAGTCAACACATTTCCAAATAACAAAGTCAATAACAACCCTACTACTAAAAATAATATTGCCTTTTTCCACCCATGACGAACGGTATACACAATAAATGGAACAGCAAGCGCTAGTTGAAAAATGGTTCCCACAACAGGTATGTATAGTGAAAAAAGCAACAGCGCCACAAAAAGCGCTAAAAGAGCTGCTCCTTCTGTAATATATCGAATTCCTTTCACAACTTCACCTCGTTGATATAGACTATTATTTATTTTATCGATTCAATTCATAAGAAGCAACTATTTGACAAAAGAGCACTTATGTAATGTAAAAAGAGGCAGTAAGGGAATCCTTACTGCCTCTTTTTATACCGTTCATTATTCACCAGAAACATATGGTAATAATGCCATTTGACGAGCGCGTTTGATAGCGATCGTTAATTTACGTTGGTATTTAGCGCTTGTTCCAGTTACACGACGAGGTAAAATTTTACCACGCTCTGAAACGAATTTTTTAAGCATATCTACATCTTTGTAATCGATGTGAGTGATGCCGTTTGCTGTGAAGAAACAAACTTTACGACGTCTGTTGCGTCCACCTTTACGTCCACCTGCCATTTTGATACGCCTCCTTCCGCTTAAAAGTTTCTATAAAATTTTATACTCCGGATAATCTACTGCGAATTAAAACGGTAAATCGTCATCTGAAATGTCAATTGTCTCGCCATTATTTGCAAATGGATCATCATCAACGCGAGTATAACCTTGATTACCTGAGTTACGGTTCTGATTATCTCCAAATGGAGAGCCTTGTCCAGATCCTCCAGTGTTAGCAAAGTTACTGCGTTGCGTATCCCCACCGCCACTTTTCGGCTCTAAAAATTGCACACTTTCCGCTACAACTTCCGTTACGTATACGCGACGACCGTCTTGTCCTTCGTAACTGCGAGATTGTAGTCGACCATCAACACCAGCTAAACTTCCTTTTTTAAGGAAATTGGCTGCATTTTCAGCCTGACGACGCCATACAACACAGTTGATGAAGTCAGCTTCACGTTCACCTTGCTGATTTGTAAATGTGCGGTTTACCGCTAAAGTGAATGTTGCAACCGCTGCTCCACTCGGGGTATAACGTAATTCAGGATCTTTGGTTAAGCGTCCTACGAGAATTACGCGATTCATCATCAGAACCACTCCTTAAGGAAATAAAACCCAATTTATTTAAACGTTTAATTATGCTTCTTGTTTAACAACGATATGACGGATAATGTCTTCGTTGATTTTCGCAAGACGATCAAATTCAGAAACTGCTTCTGAAGTAGCCGCCACGTCAAGAATCATGTAGTAACCGTCACGGAAATCATTGATTTCGTATGCTAAACGACGTTTACCCCATTCTTTAACATTTGCGATTTCAGCACCATTATCAGTTAATACGCCGTTAAAGCGCTCAACTAATGCTTTCTTTGCTTCGTCATCAATGCTTGGACGGATGATGTACATTACTTCATACTTTCTCATCACTGTCACCTCCTTTTGGTCTAACGGCCCGAAACGGGCAAGGAGCAATAAAATATTACTCACGAATTAAAATTATAGCACACTACCATAGGCAAAGCAATACGCATTGCGGGCTGTTTCGTAAATATATGCTAATATTTTCGCCAACAACAAAAGCCGAAAGAAGATATCTTCTTTCGGCTTTTAATCTTATACGTTAAAGCGGAAATGCATAACGTCTCCGTCTTTTACGATGTATTCTTTTCCTTCTAAACGTACTTTTCCAGCTTCACGAGCTGCTCCCATTGTTTTGGCAGCCAATAAATCCTCGTATGACACCGTTTCTGCACGAATAAATCCGCGTTCAAAATCTGTATGAATAATACCTGCACACTCAGGAGCTTTCATACCTTGTGTAAACGTCCACGCGCGTACTTCTTGCTCACCCGCTGTAAAGTACGTAGCTAATCCAAGCAAATCGTACGCTGCACGTACAAGCTGATCTAGACCTGACTGTTCAATGCCTAGTTCTTCAAGGAACATTGCTTTTTCTTCTCCTTCAAGTTCAGCAATTTCAGATTCAATGCGTGCGCAAACAACAATTACTTCTGCACCTTCACTTGCCGCATACTCGCGCACTTTTGCTACATATTCGTTAGCAGATGCATCGGCTACTTCATCTTCAGAAACGTTTGCTACATAAAGAATAGGTTTGATCGTTAGCAAATGAAATTGTTTTACTAATTTCATTTGTTCTTCTGTAAACGATACAGCACGAGCTGGCTGATCACTTTCAAATGCATTCTTTAGTTTCTCTAGAATTTCGTATTCGTACATTGCTTCTTTGTCTTTTTGTTTAGCCATTTTTTGAACACGGCCAATACGTTTCTCTACCGTTTCTAAATCTGCTAAAATCAACTCTAAATTAATTGTTTCAATATCTGAGATAGGATCTACTTTTCCTGAAACGTGCGTGATGTTTTCATCTTCAAAACAACGTACAACGTGACAAATCGCATCTACTTCTCGAATATGAGATAAGAATTTATTTCCCAATCCTTCACCTTTACTAGCACCTTTTACGATTCCAGCGATATCTGTGAATTCAAATGCTGTTGGAATTGTTTTTTTAGGTTTTACAAGCTCTGTAAGTTTTTGAAGACGATGATCAGGTACTTCTACAATACCTACGTTAGGATCAATCGTACAGAAAGGGTAGTTCGCAGATTCTGCGCCCGCTTGTGTAATTGCATTAAATAATGTTGATTTTCCAACGTTAGGAAGACCAACAATTCCAGCTGTTAAAGCCATATATTTATTCACTCCTCTTTATATATCCGAAACAAGTTAACCTGTCACAATTATAGTGAGTCAACTTTTGAAATACAAGTTTGATAAAGAACCTTTAACCGCATGGGGTTAAGGTGCTTCATTTTGTCCCACCTTACAGTATAAGGCATAAACATAGAAAATGCATGAGGTTATTCCTCATGCTTTACAAGAATTTTTTTCATTTTACGTGCAAAATCACGTCTTGGAATCATTACGCTATGGCCGCAGCCTTCACATTTGATACGGATATCCATTCCCATTCGAATGATTTTCCATTCATTTGTACCGCAAGGATGAGGTTTTTTCATTTCCACAACGTCATTTAAACCAAATTCTTTTTCCGTCATCAGCTCTCTCCTCCTTATGTCCCTTTCAACGTCGACGAATGCTGTGCTTCTTCTGTACGATTATACATAACCATACGAGGAAATGGAACTTCAATACCATGTTCATTTAGCCTTGTACGCACTTCTTTACGAATCATACGAGAAATATGGAAATGTCTCATTGGTTTTACTTCACTTGTAATCCTCATTGTGACTTCAGTTGCATGGATATTTTGAACCCCCAGCAATTCAGGCGTTTTAACCATATCTTCATAGCGACTTGGCAATTCTTCTAACAGGTCTAAAATCACTTGTTCTGCTTTTTGTATGTTTTCTTCATAAGAAATGCTTACATCAACGAAAGCTACGCTGTTATGTAACGAAAAATTAGTGACCTCCACAATACTGCCATTAGGCAAAATATTAATTTCGCCTGTCCAACTCTTAATCTTTGTAGTTCTCAAACCAATTTCCTCTACAGTTCCCTCAAATGTTCCTACTCGAACATAATCCCCAACGGAGAACTGATCTTCAAAGATAATAAAAAACCCCGTGATGATGTCTTTCACTAAGTTTTGAGCACCAAACCCTACCGCGAGCCCTACGATTCCAGCCCCCGCTAGCAATCCACGGACATCTACCGATAACGTTTCTAAAATCATAACTCCCGCAACGAAATAAATGGCATAAGAAAAAATATTTTGAAGCAAACGGACCATCGTAGCTTCTCGTCGCTCAGAAATACGCAGAGGGCTATTTGTGCGAACCTCTACGAATTTATTTAACGCTTTCTTTCCAATTCGAATTAAAAACATGGAAATGAGTAGAATCAATAGAATTTTTATAAATCCCTCTCCAATATGTGCCCACGTTTCTTCTTGAAAAAATGGCTCAAACACGTTCTTAAAAACTGACTTCAACGAATTCATACTACATGTAGCTCCTAACGTAACATAATCTGCATACGAGAAAGTTTTAACCTATTGTAGCAAGTTTCTACGAACTTTTGTAGCGATTTCGAAATGGATACAACAAAACGGCTGTTACTAGAAATAAATTGACGATTCCATACATTGGATACAAAATAGCAATTAAAGTAGAAAACCCTACCTTTGTAAAGGGAATCATTAAAAGTAGCCAGCAGGCTGCCAGTTTCCAAAGAGATTGCACCTTTTCAGTATGAAAACGAGCGGTCAATCCTAAAATTCCCGAAACGGCTGTCGTATAAATTGCGATAAGCAAAACAATGCTCATTAAAAACGTCATCATATAAGGAAAATCTTTAAGAATAGCGAATAATGGAATTTCATAAGAGGAAAGAAGCCCTGAAACTTGAATAAGTGATTCATTATAAATAAAAGAGAGGCCTCCTAATAAAAAACCACTGCCAACACTTGCAATATAAATCTCTTTTTTGCTTTTAATTTCCTTTCCAATTGTAGATAATACCGCGACAAGAGGAAGAATATTTAAAGCCGTAAAGGTAAAAGCAGCAGGCCAATTATGCTGAAGATGCCAATTAGTTACTCCAGGATGACGTAAAACAAATGTAAGAAGTACACCAGCTAGTCCAATCATTAAGATTGGCATAACGAAAGAATTGATAGAAAGCAGTCCACTTAATCCTCTTGAAAAAACAAAGACGATAAACACACTAAGACCACCAATTCCCCACCAGTAAGGAACATGCCACATTTCCAATGTCGCCCCGCCGCCCGCGATCATAATCACCGTCGTCGTAAACAAATAAAAAACGATTAAAACGTCGTAGGCTGCAGCCCATCTCTTTCCTATTAATTCAATTAGTACTGGGTAAAATTGATTGGTTCGATAGCGATAGCTGATTTGCATAATCACATTGCAAGAAATCGCAAAAATAATAGAAAATAGAAAAATAGCAAGTCCGCTTTCTTCACCAAAGAACTGCCATAGTTCTCTTCCAGAAGCATATCCAGCACCTATCATCGTTCCCATAATTAAGAATATCCATTTACACCCGGCTCTCCACATCGATTTTCCCCCAATCCACGAAATATATGTATAGAATCTTCAAAATCTTCGTATACTGTTACTATTATGTATAAGGAGTGGACCCTATGAATTTAAAATCTCCCTTCTTTGAGAAGACACAACATTCAACCCGCGTATTTCATGATGAGGAATCTGCTACAAAGAAGCTGAGTACACAGTTACTATCTTTACTTCCAGCACAGAAAGACAGACCAATTGTTTTTGTATGTATTGGAACGGACCGTTCAACTGGGGACTCATTGGGTCCATTAGTCGGAACAAAACTGAATGAAAAAAAGGTTTCATCTTTTCATATTTTTGGAACGTTAGAAGAGCCTGTTCATGCGGTTAATTTGAAAGAAACGTTAAAACATATTCAAAAGCTTTTTCCAAATCCTTTTATTATTGGAATTGATGCTTGCTTAGGCCGTATGAAAAGTGTAGGCTCTGCATCACTTGGCGTTGGGCCCGTCAAGCCTGGAGCAGGTGTTAATAAAGAATTGCCGCCAGTCGGAGATATTCATATAACAGGGGTTGTCAACGTGAGCGGATTTATGGAATTTTTCGTCTTGCAAAATACGAGGCTTCACCTCGTTATGTGCATTGCCGATTTAATTGCGAAAAGTATTGAGACTGCGCACAATGAACGAGAGAAAGAGTTTAATAATTCTTCGGTTTACCAAACGGTAAGACAATATAAACAATAAAAAAGGTTGTCCTAAAACTAGGACAACCTTTTTTATACAGAAGATTTATTAGTCTGAGAAAGATCGTTAAATAATTCAAGAAGACGGTTTAAATCTTCTTTAGAGAAAAATTCGATTTCAATTTTTCCTTTTTTCTTACTTTGTGTAATGTGAACGGAGGTACCAAAACGTTCACGAAGCTGTGTTTCACTTTGTTTTATAAATAAATCTTTATCTTTTTTAGTTTTTGATGTTTCACGTGGAACGGCTTTATTTAAGTGGGCAATATAAGCCTCTAACTGTCTGACATTTAATTGTTCCTTGCGTATTTTTTCAACGACTTTAGGTAGAAGCGCTTTATTTTTCAAACCGACTAGCGTACGCCCATGGCCCATAGACAATTCATTAGTAGAAATGAGGGTTTGAATTTCCTCAGGCAGTTGCAAGAGGCGAACATAGTTAGCAATATGAGGTCGGCTTTTTCCCAGTCGTGTAGCAAGTTGCTCCTGTGTCATATCGAGCTTATCCATAAGCAATTGATAAGCAGTTGCTTCTTCAATTGGCGTCAAATCTTCACGCTGTAAATTCTCTAACAAAGCTAGTTCCATCATTTGCTTTTCTGAAAAGTCTTTTATAATGACAGGAACAGTAGCAAGGTCGGCTTCTTTAGCAGCTCTAAATCGTCTTTCACCCGCTAAGATTTCATAGCCTTTAATGCTTTTGCGAGCTACAATAGGCTGTAAGATGCCATGATGTAAAATGGACTGCTTTAACTCATTAATTGCTTCTTTATTAAACGTTTTACGTGGTTGATAGGGGTTGGGTCTGAGTTCGTGAATAGCAACTTCCTGAATTGAATCATCAGCCTGTGCATCTAAGCCTGAAAATAAGGCATTAATTCCTTTCCCTAATCCTTTCGCCATTATAAATCACTTCCTTTGCAAGTTCCGTATAAACTGCGGCCCCTCTAGATCTTGCATCATATAAGATAATTGGTTCACCATGACTAGGTGCTTCGCTCAAACGAACATTTCGAGGAATAATCGTTTGATAAACGCGATCCTGAAAGTACTTCTTCACTTCTGCTGTTACCTGCAGTCCTAAATTTGTGCGTGCGTCAAGCATAGTCAGCAATACACCTTCGATACGCAGTTGATTATTCAAATGTTTTTGGACTAATCTAACGGTATTTAGCAATTGACTTAATCCTTCAAGCGCATAATATTCACACTGTACAGGTATTAAAACAGAATCAGCCGCCGTTAACGCATTTAATGTCAGTAAACCAAGAGAAGGGGGACAATCAATAATAACATAATCAAAGTGATCTTTCACCGTTTCTAAAGCTCTCTTAAGTCGAACTTCACGTGAAATAGTCGACACTAATTCAATTTCTGCACCAGCTAATTGAATGGTCGCGGGAATGATTGATAAATTTTCGACGGCTGTTGAACGAACAACGTTCTTAGCTTCCATATCTTCCACGATTACATTATAAATACATTCATCTACATCTGCTTTATCTATGCCAACTCCACTCGTAGCGTTACCCTGGGGGTCTCCGTCTACAAGTAGAACCTTTTTTCCTTGTTCAGCTAAACAAGCTCCTAAATTAACAGCGGTTGTTGTTTTTCCAACTCCGCCTTTTTGATTCGCAACTGCCACAATTTTCCCCATGTTGTCACCTACTTTCATTTCCATCCCATTTGTCCAGACAGTTTAATTGTTCATTGAATTTTCTGACGAAAAACTTTGATAAAAAAGCCTCATCAAAAAAAGATGAGGGCTATTTCTTTATTTTTTCGGAATCTTAATAGTAAACTGAAAATATTCATCAAACTCTTCTTCTTCTGTGTTTAATGAAATACCGCTGTCACTAACCATTGTCAAGGATTGACGAATTGTATTCATTGCGATACGCGTATCTTTACTAAACGCTTTTCTTTTTGCTTTTGGCTTTTTAACCTGCGTTTCTAACAATTTCACTACTCGATCTTCCGTTTGTTTTACATTTAATTGTTTTTCAATAATCTCAGCTAATACTTGAAGTTGTTTTTCTTGATTTTTGAGGGGAATGAGCGCTCTTGCATGTCGCTCTGTAATCAATTTTTGTTTGATTGCTTCTTGTATTTCAACAGGAAGCTTTAACAAACGAAGCTTGTTTGCAATTGTGGATTGGCCTTTTCCTAAACGTTGAGCTAATGCCTCTTGGGTAAGATTATGTAACTCAATTAACTTTGCGTAGGCTAGTGCTTCTTCGACAGCCGTTAGCTCTTCACGTTGTAAGTTTTCTATTAAAGCCACAGAGGCCGTTTCTGTATCGTTAAAATGTTTCACAATTGCAGGAACCGTATCCCATCCTAAGCTTTGTACAGCTCTCCACCGGCGTTCTCCAGCAATTAATTCGTATTCTTCGCCCTCAGTCGGTCGAACCACAATAGGTTGAATAATACCGTGTGTATGAATAGTAAGAGCTAGCTCTTCAATTTTTGCTTCATTAAACACAGTACGCGGCTGATAACGATTCGGAATAATACTTGAAACCCTAATTTGTTTTACTTCATCTCTTAAAACTTTTTCGACATTTTCATCTTGGACAGTTTCAATCTCTACATGAATATCCTCATCTTTTTCTTTTAAATTAAAGAAACGTGAAAAAGCAGATTTCATAGTCCCACACCACCTTCAGGAAAATCCCGCCTTAAACTAATTCGATGTTTTTTAATCATATCCTGCTTTCTAAACAGAAAATATAGAGAAGAAAATGTTTCATATGAAACATTCTCTTCTCTATCTATTTAATGCCTACTCTAGTGGAAGCTTAACTGGGGTACCAGGTTTTCTAGGATATTTTTTAGGCGTTTTCTTTATTTTGTCTATTAAAATAATGTAACGTTCACTTTGCTCCAAAGGCAATTGGAAATGTTCAATCGAATTCACTTTCCCACCTAATACTTGGAAAGATTTTTCTCCATTTTTTAATTCTTCAGGGGCAGAAGCACCTTTCATTGCTAAAAAGCGGCCTTGTTCTTTAACAAGCGGCAAGCAAAATTCATTAAGAACCGAAATACGTGCCACGGCTCTTGCCGTTACAAGATCGAATGACTCGCGAATACTTTCTTTTTTACCAAATGTTTCAGCTCGATCATGACATAGTGTGACATTGTCTAGTTCAAGCTCATTTACAAGATGCGTTAAAAACGTAATGCGCTTTTGTAACGAATCAACGATTGTTACATGCAAATGCGGGAAGCAAATTTTGATCGGAATACTTGGAAATCCTGCTCCTGCACCTACATCACACATGGATTCAATTTCTGTAAAGTCTTGAAAAAAAGCAGCTGAAATAGAATCGTAAAAATGCTTTTCATACACTTCACCGTGATCAGTAATAGCAGTTAAATTCATTTTTTCGTTCCATTCCACTAAAACTTGATAATACTTTTCAAATTGATTCAGCTGTTTAGAAGAAAGAGAAATTCCCTTTTCTTCTAATAGCTGTTGAAACTGTTGAATATTCATTGAGTTTCCCTTTCTTCGCGCCTAAGAGTTTTAATCATTTGATACTTTAGCGATGCGCCCTTGTTCAATATAAACAAGCAAGATTGAAATATCAGCTGGGTTGACTCCAGAAATACGTGAAGCTTGCGCTACCGTTAGTGGACGCACTTGGTTTAATTTTTGACGTGCTTCTGTAGCTAAACCGTTAATTGCATCATAATCGATATAATCAGGAATCTTTTTGTTTTCTAACTTCTTCAAGCGTTCAACTTGCTGAAGTGATTTCTGAATATACCCTTCGTATTTCACCTGAATTTCTACTTGTTCAGCTACTTCAGGATCTACCGTCTCGTCAGCTGGTGCTAATTGATGAATATGAGTATATGTCATTTCAGGGCGGCGAAGTAAATCTGTCGCACGAATGCCATCTTTTAATTCACTTCCGCCAGCTTCTTTAATCAGTTGTTGAACAGCTTCATTCGGTTTAATAATAAAGGAGAAAAGACGTTTTTTCTCTTGCTCGATTTCCGCTTTCTTTTGTTCAAATTTAGCATAGCGCTCATCGCTGATTAATCCTAGTTCACGACCAATTTCAGTAAGGCGTAAATCAGCGTTATCGTGACGAAGCAATAAACGATATTCTGCACGAGACGTTAGTAGACGATACGGTTCATTTGTTCCTTTTGTTACTAAATCATCCACCAATACACCGATATAAGCATCAGAACGTCCTAAGATGACTTCTTCTTGTTCCAGCGCTCTTCTTCCCGCGTTAATTCCAGCAAGAAGACCTTGGCCTGCAGCTTCTTCATAACCAGATGTTCCGTTAATTTGTCCAGCCGTATAAAGATTTTTAATTTTTTTCGTTTCAAGCGTTGGCCATAACTGAGTCGGAACAATTGCATCATATTCAATAGCATAGCCCGCACGCATCATTTGGACTTTTTCAAGACCAGGAATTGTCGCAAGCATTTGACGCTGTACATGCTCAGGAAGACTCGTTGATAGTCCTTGAACATATACTTCTTGCGTATTTCGTCCTTCTGGCTCTAAGAAAATTTGGTGACGCGGTTTATCATTAAATCGCACAACCTTATCTTCAATAGATGGACAGTAGCGTGGTCCAGTACCTTTGATCATCCCAGAATACATAGGAGATAAGTGGAGGTTGTCATCAATAATTTGATGAGTTTGTTCACTTGTATATGTTAACCAGCAAGGCAGTTGATCTGTAATGTACTGTGTTGTTTCGTATGAGAAAGCACGGGGCACATCATCCCCAGGCTGAATCTCCGTTTTGCTGTAATCAATAGTTGAGCTATTAACACGAGGTGGAGTTCCTGTTTTAAAACGGACCATATCCAGTCCTAACTCCTCTAAGTGTTCAGAAAGCTTAATAGCTGGTTGTTGATTATTAGGACCGCTTGAATATTTTAGTTCACCTAAAATAATTTCCCCGCGTAAGAATGTCCCTGTCGTAATAACAACTGTTTTAGCTTTATACACAGCTCCCGTTTGAGTGACAACGCCCGTACATACACCGTCTTCTACGATTAACTGTTCTACCATGCCTTGCATAAGCGTTAGATTTTCTTCATTTTCTAATGTTTTTTTCATTTCATGCTGATAAGCAAATTTATCTGCTTGAGCTCTAAGTGCTCGAACGGCTGGACCTTTTCCTGTGTTTAACATTCTCATTTGAATATGAGTTTTATCGATATTTCTACCCATTTCTCCGCCAAGAGCATCAATTTCACGTACTACAATACCTTTTGCAGGACCGCCTACAGAAGGGTTGCAGGGCATAAACGCCACCATGTCTAAGTTAATGGTCAAGGTTAACGTTTTAGCACCCATACGCGCAGAAGCAAGTGCCGCTTCACAACCTGCATGACCTGCTCCAATGACAATAACATCATATTGTCCACCTTCATATTGCATAATAGTAGCCTCCTTTAATAATCTATTTTCCTAAACAGAATTGAGAGAACAACTGATCAATTAAGCTTTCGTGAACAGCATCACCAATAATTTCACCTAATAGTTCCCACGTTCTTGTTAAATCAATTTGGACGATATCGATTGGAACACCACTTTCAATGCCTGTGATGGCCTCATCGATAGCTCCTCTTGCTTGCGTTAAAAGCGCAATATGTCTCGTATTAGATAAATATGTTAAATCTTGAGATTCAATTGTCCCTCCAAAGAAAAGAGCTGCGATTGCTTCTTCAAGCTGATCTACTCCTTGTTCTTGAAGAAGCGAAGTCGTCACTATTGGATGATCACCAGCAAATTGCTGCACTTCCTCTAGATTAATTTTTTGCTCAAGATCTGTTTTATTCACAATCACGATAACGTCCATGCCTTTTACAGCTTCAAATAGCTTTTTATCTTCGTCCGTTAGTTCTTCATTAAAATTCAACACAAGCAAAATTAAATCTGCTTCTTTCAAATACTGACGAGAGCGTTCCACACCAATTCGTTCTACAATATCTTCTGTTTCACGAATTCCAGCTGTATCAACTAATCGCAGAGGAACTCCTCGCACATTGACGTACTCTTCGATTACATCTCGCGTCGTTCCGGGAATGTCTGTGACAATGGCCTTTGCATCTTGCACTAAACTATTTAGAAGAGAAGATTTCCCTACATTAGGACGTCCAATAATAACCGTAGCCAATCCTTCTCTTAAAATTTTCCCTTGATGAGAGGTTTGAAGAAGCTTATCAATTTCTTGGCGTACATTTGAAGCTTTTTCAATCAATACTTGGTGAGTCATTTCCTCTACATCGTCATATTCTGGGTAGTCAATGTTTACTTCTACGTGGGCAAGTGTTTCCAGAATTTCCTGTCGTAAATGACGTACTAGTTTGGACAAACGCCCTTCCATTTGGCCAATCGCCATATTCATCGCTTTATCTGTTTTGGCACGAATTAAATCCATGACAGCTTCTGCTTGTGATAAGTCTACTCGACCATTTAAAAATGCTCGTTTTGTAAACTCACCCGGCTCAGCTAAACGGGCACCATTTGCAATAACTAACTGCAGCACACGATTAACGGATACGATTCCTCCGTGACAGTTAATTTCAATAATGTCTTCTCTAGTAAATGTCTTGGGACCTTTCATAATGGAAAGCATCACTTCTTCGACGACTTGCTCTGTCTTGGGATCTACGATATGACCGTAGTGAATAGTATGAGAAGCTACGTCTGTTAATCGTTTGTTCGAAACGCTTTTAAAGATACGATCTGCAATCGTAATGGCTTCTTCACCACTCAGGCGGACGATGGCAATAGCTCCCTCTCCCATTGGTGTAGAAATGGCCGCAATTGTATCAAAATCTAACACCAACTTCACCTCATTTCATTTTATAAACCTTTTATTTTAAACGATGTTATATACTATCATCGTTAACAATTTTCCACGAACAAAAACATCTATTTTAAAGCCCGTAATTTGTATGAACCAAATAAATAGAATACCACAATTCACCGATTTGGAACATCTCTAACGTTCTTCTGTTATACACAGTAAGGAAAACAGGCAGTATGTACTATTTTAACTTATCCACATGTGAATAACAACGTATGTAACTTGATTTTTTGAACGCTAGCTTGATAAAAGTAAACATAAAAAAGCACTAGCGCATTTTGCTAGTGCTTTTTTCCGACGGGCTGAACCAAAATACTTCTTTTCGGTTCTTTTCCGACAGAGTGTGTCTCAACTAAAGAATTTTTAGCTAACACTTGGTGAATCATTTTTCTTTCATGCGAAGGCATTGGTTCTAGTTGAACAGATCGATTCGTTTTAATCGCCTGATTCGCTATTTTTAATGCCAGTTTTTCGACCATTTCTTTTCGTTTTTCTCGGTAGCCTTCTGGGTTTAATACAACATTTAAAAATTGCTGACTGTATCGATTAGCTACCAGTTGTGTGAGAAGCTGGAGCGCATTAAGGGTTTGTCCATGTTTTCCAATCAACATTCCCGCAGAATCGCTACTAATCTCAATTATGCAGTTTCTCGAGGTTTTTTTGACGTTCGTATGAATCGAAATCCCCATTTCACGGCTAACATTTGTAATAAAATGAACCGCTTCCTCTACAGGGTCAACTATTTTTGTAACTTTTACAACTGCAGGTTTTCCCTTAAAGATTCCTAAAAATCCTTTTTTGCCTGGTTCAATTATTTCTACATTTGTTTGATTTCGCTCTACTTCTAAAGCATCTAATGCTTCTTGAACAGCAGCTTCAATCGTCTGGGCCGTAATTGTGATTTCGTTCATTTTTTAACCCCTTCAATATTCGCTTGTTTTAAGTCTGGCCCTTTAATGAAGTAGGTTTGAATAATCATAAATAGATTTCCCACTACCCAATAAAGAGATAAGGCGGCTGGAAAATTGATTGCAAAAACTACAATCATGATCGGCATAACCCAAAGCATCATAGCCATTTGAGGATTTTGACTTGCATTCCCGGCCATCATCATCTTTTGCTGAATAAACGTTGTGATTCCTGCGACAATTGGTAAGATAAATAGCGGGTCACGCGCACCTAAATCAAACCATAAAAAGCTGTTGTTTGCGATTTCCGACGTTCGTGTAATCGCGTGGAAAATCCCAATAAGAATGGGCATTTGAATTAGAATTGGAAAGCACCCAGCTAAAGGATTTACTCCGTAAGTTTGAAATAATGCCATCGTTTCTTTCTGCAATTGCTGCTGCGTCTGGGCATCTTTTGAACTGTACTTCTCCTTTAACTTCTGCATTTCGGGCTGAAGCGTCTGCATTGCTTTCGTGTTTCTCATCTGTTTAATCATAAGCGGTAGAATAAGTAAGCGAATCAGGATTGTGACAACGATAATCGCAACTCCATAGCTTTTAAATACCTCCGCCAGATACGTAATGACTAATGACAGCGGATACACAACATACTCATTCCAAAAACCTTTACTATCATCTGTAATAGGTTGGTTAATTTCCGTACAACCCGCTAAAACAGTTAATAGAAAGATAAGCGTTATTCCTAAAAACAACTTCTTCTTCACCTGTTTTTCCTCCTTCTACATGTTCACCTTTCAATTCTGAAAGTGCGTCAAAATCCATTATATAAGGATGCGGTAGAAAAACAACAGCTATTAAAGGGTTTTCTTCTATTGTTTATTAATCGTTTTGTCTATGTGTAAGTAATTTGCCACGCTTAAAGACATGCTGCAAGCTGCTTTTAATTTCTTCATAGCTCATTGTTGCAGCAGGCTGCCTTGCAATTACAATATAATCTTTGTCTTGCTTTAAATACGGTGTGAATTCAAACATAATTTGTTTAGCAAGGCGCTTAACTCGATTACGAGTCACGGCATTTCCAATCTTTTTGCCCACAGAGAATCCTACGCGGAAATGTTCTTGATCCGGTTTGTCTAGAACATACAAGACAAATTGGCGATTCGCTACGGACTTGCCCTTTTTAAAAACTGTTTGAAATTCATCATTCTTTTTTATACGGTATCTTTTTTTCATTTTTAACAACTCCTGCCCTTTTTCAGGTCATGCTCTTATGTAGTCCCTACAGGAACAGAGGTGATTTTAGTCTTATAAAGCGAAAAAAGACCACTGGCGTCAGTGGTCTATTATGCTGATAATACTTTTCTTCCTTTACGACGACGACGAGCTAAAACTTTACGTCCATTCGCTGAGCTCATACGAGCGCGGAAACCGTGTACTTTACTGTGCTTACGTTTGTTTGGTTGGTAAGTTCTTTTCATCTATAAACACCTCCTCGAGGAATAACTGAAAAAGACAGTCCTTGCAATTATAATGAAAAGACTAAGAAGATGTCAATGTTATTTAAAAAATAAAATTTTCAATCTCTTGGTTTCATTATCTGTTTTACTCAATCTTCTTCATTCTAATATCTTTATAACCCAATTGTCTATACCTAATCAATAAAATTCATTGATTTATTAAAGAAAAAATTTTTCCTTTTCATCACTTTTTCTTTCTCTAGCAGCTGCGATCGTATCGTTACTGAACAAAACTACAACAATAAATGTTATAAAAAGCCTCTTTTTTATTCAAATTCTGCTCTTAAACCTTTGTGGATAAGTTTTTTCGACATTTTTCTACTTTTCCATTCCTTATCGACAACTCATGCACACTATCTTGTGTTGTGGAAAACTTTTCTCCACAAGGTGTAGTGATTGTGGATAAGTTTCGAAAATTCATTGCATCATGCCGAATTCTTTGATATTATATTTTTGTTTTCACTCTTAATTACTTTTCCACAGTTGGTTCTTATCCACAAACTGTGGACAACTTGTGGACATCATTTCCACTATCACTGTATAAAGTTATCCACACCATGTGGAATCTGTCGAATAGTCGGCTTTCTTCTATAATATATATTTACCCACATAATAGCAATTGTATAAATATAAATTTTTTATGCATAAGGTTTTGTACAGGTTGTACAAGAGTTGTACAAAGCGCATAAAAGCTAGAAAAAGGAGGGATTGCTCGTTGGAAAACATTCATGATTTATGGAATAGAGCTTTAGATCAAATTGAAAAAAAATTAAGCAAACCTAGTTTTGAAACCTGGCTCAAATCGACAAAAGCTCATGCTTTACAAGGAGACACGCTCATTATTACTGCGCCTAATGATTTTGCACGGGACTGGTTAGAATCTAGGTATTCTAATTTAATTGCTGAAACACTTTACGATCTTACGGGGGAAGAGTTAGATGTGAAATTTATTATTCCTCCTAACCAGGCCGAGGAAGAATTTGATATTCAAACTCCTAAAAAGAAAGTCAATAAAGACGAAGGATCAGAATTTCCTCAAAGCATGCTAAATTCGAAGTATACCTTTGATACATTTGTTATCGGATCTGGAAATCGATTTGCGCATGCAGCTTCTTTAGCAGTAGCAGAAGCGCCGGCTAAAGCCTATAATCCGCTTTTTATTTACGGGGGAGTAGGATTAGGCAAAACACACTTAATGCACGCCATAGGCCACTATGTGTTAGATCATAATCCTGCCGCTAAAGTCGTGTACTTATCATCTGAAAAATTCACAAATGAGTTTATTAACTCTATTCGTGATAATAAAGCAGTAGAATTCCGTAACAAATACCGTAATGTAGATGTTTTACTAATTGATGATATTCAATTCTTAGCAGGTAAAGAGCAAACACAAGAAGAATTTTTCCATACGTTTAATACGCTTCACGAAGAAAGCAAGCAGATTGTCATCTCAAGTGACCGACCGCCGAAAGAAATTCCTACACTTGAAGACCGACTTCGCTCTCGCTTTGAATGGGGCCTTATTACAGACATCACACCACCAGATTTGGAAACACGAATTGCTATTTTACGAAAAAAAGCCAAAGCGGACGGCTTAGTTATTCCAAATGAAGTTATGCTTTATATCGCCAATCAGATTGATTCAAATATTAGAGAATTAGAAGGAGCACTTATTCGTGTAGTAGCTTATTCTTCACTAATTAATAAAGATATAAACGCTGATTTAGCAGCAGAAGCATTAAAAGATATCATTCCTAGTTCAAAACCTAGGGTTATTACGATTCAAGACATCCAACAGATTGTTGGACAAGAATTTAATATAAAATTAGATGATTTCAAAGCGAAGAAACGTACAAAGTCAGTAGCGTTTCCTAGACAAATTGCCATGTACCTCTCTCGCGAATTAACGGATTTTTCGCTGCCTAAAATTGGAGAAGAGTTTGGCGGGCGAGACCATACTACTGTCATCCATGCTCATGAAAAAATCTCAAAACTTGTTCAAACAGATACTGACCTACAAAAACAAATTAAAGAAATAAGTGAATCACTAAAAATATAGGCTTTTTTTACTTGTATTTTGTGTATAAGTGAGTTAGGATTGTACACAGTCTATCCACATGTGGATAGGCTGTGTTCTCACGTTTTTGGGGGTTATCCACATTTCCACAGCCCCTATTACTACTACTATCTTAAAATATAATAAATAATAAGCTTTTAAACCTACTTTTAAGGAGGATTAATTATTATGAAATTCATCATACAGAAAGACTATCTAGTTCAAAGCGTTCAAGATGTTATGAAAGCTGTATCTTCTAGAACAACAATTCCAATTTTAACGGGGATTAAAATTGTAGCGACTGAAGAAGGTGTTACCCTAACCGGAAGTGATTCGGATATTTCAATTGAATCGTTTATTCCAAACGAAGAAGAAGGAAAAGAGATTGTTGATATCCACAAACCTGGAAGCGTTGTTCTCCCAGCTCGTTTCTTTAGTGAAATCGTCAAAAAGCTTCCTAAAGACATTGTAGAATTAGACGTCCAAAGTCACTTTTTAACAATCATTCGTTCAGGAAAAGCTGAATTTAACTTAAATGGTTTAGATGCAGAAGAGTATCCTCATTTGCCACAGATCGAAGAAAACAACATGTTTAGATTACCGACGGACTTATTAAAAAACATGATTCGACAAACTGTCTTTGCAGTGTCCACCTCAGAAACACGACCTATCTTGACAGGTGTAAACTGGAAAGTCGATGGCAAAGAATTAACGTGTATTGCCACTGACAGTCACCGTCTAGCTTTGCGAAAAGCGACCATTGAAACTGGAAATGAAGCAACGTATAATGTGGTTATTCCAGGTAAAAGTTTAAGTGAATTCAGTAAGATCCTTGATGATTCTCATGAATTAGTAGACATTGTTATCACGGAAAATCAAGTATTATTCAAAACAAAACACTTACTGTTCTTCTCAAGATTATTGGACGGAAATTATCCTGATACTTCAAGGTTGATCCCAGCCGATAGTAAAACGGATGTTATATTGAACGTAAAAGAATTCTTACAATCGATTGACCGCGCTTCTTTATTAGCTCGTGAAGGAAGAAACAACGTAGTAAAACTATCTACGCTGGATGAAGGGATTGTTGAAATTTCTTCTAACTCTCCTGAAATCGGAAAAGTAATTGAAGAGGTACAAAGTCAGTCTATCTCAGGAGAAGAATTAAAAATTTCTTTTAGCGCAAAATATATGTTAGACGCATTAAAAGCGCTCGAAGGAACAGATATCAAAATTAACTTCACTGGTGCGATGCGTCCATTTGTCATTCGAACATTAGAGGATGATTCAATGCTGCAGCTGATTTTACCAGTGCGAACATATTAAATCTCAGAAAGCTACTAGCATGCCGTACTAGTAGCTTTCTTTTCTCAAGGAGAATTATTTAGTAAAATAGAGATACATCATTAGAAAGTGAGAGAGTCGCATGAAAACAGAAGTTAAAATTTCAACTGAATACATTACGCTTGGCCAGTTTTTAAAACTAGCAGACGTCATTCAAACAGGTGGAATGGTAAAATGGTTTTTAAGTGAGCACGAAGTATATGTGAACGGGGAGCTAGAAGAGCGCCGCGGACGTAAATTATATGCAAATGACGAAGTGGATATACCGGCTGCAGGATCATTTGTTGTTATTACTTAAAGTTGGTGAAACGTTTGTATATTAAAGAAATTACTTTAACAAATTACCGAAACTATACGAAGACAACGATTCCTTTTGAAAATAAAGTAAACGTCATTTTGGGTGAAAACGCACAGGGTAAAACAAACGTGATGGAATCGATCTTCGTATTATCTATGGCTAAATCTCATCGTACATCCAACGATAAAGAATTAATTAAATGGGACTGTGAGTATGCAAAGCTATCGGGCATTGTAGAAAAGCATAGAGGGCCTGTTACGCTGGATTTAGTCATCTCAACAAAAGGGAAAAAAGCAAAATATAATCACATTGAGCAGAAAAAACTCAGTCAATATATAGGATCAATTAACACTGTCATGTTTGCTCCGGAGGATTTGAACCTAGTTAAAGGGAGTCCGCAAGTAAGGCGCAAATTTATCGATATGGAAATTGGTCAAGTTTCGCCTGTGTACATGCATGATTTAAGCAGGTATCAAAAGATTTTGCAGCAAAGAAATCAATATTTGAAGCAGCTGCAGACAAAAAAACAAACGGATCTTTCACTTTTAGACGTACTTACGTTACAGTTAAGTGAAATGGCGGCGAAAATCTTAAAAAAACGTTTTGAGTTTTTACAGTTACTCCAACAGTGGGCAGAGCCTATTCATAAAGGGATCAGTCGAGGCTTAGAAACATTAAAAATTGAGTATAAGAATTCAATTGATGTATCAGAAGATGCAGATTTGTCGAAAATGTTAGAAGCATATCATCAAAAGTTTGATAAAATAAAAAGTAGAGAAATTGATAGAGGTGTCACCTTAGCAGGACCACACCGTGATGATCTTCTTTTCTACGTTAATGAAAAAGACGTTCAAACATTTGGTTCACAAGGGCAACAGCGGACGACTGCTTTATCGTTAAAGCTTGCTGAAATTGAGTTAATTCATCAAGAAGTAGGTGAATATCCAATCTTGCTTTTAGACGACGTATTGTCTGAATTAGATGATTTTCGTCAATCACACTTGCTAAATACCATTCAAGGAAAAGTTCAGACGTTTGTAACGACAACGAGCATTGAAGGAATTCATCACGAGACCTTAGAAAAAGCCGCTACATATCACGTAGAAGCTGGCCAAATTCAAAAGGTCAAATAGCAATTGATCTGTCTAAAAACTTTTCGCAAGGCAATCTAACTGAAATATGATATCATTATAGTTTTAAGTCTATATAGTTCAACTCGTACCCTCGATTATGAAAATTTTGTGCATAAGTAAACAAATTGCAAATACATTAAAGGCTCCGTATTATTTCCACATAATATTCGAAAAACATAATACAAAATGATAAATACAGCAGTTTGCTGTTAAAAAAAAGTGTAGGTGATACATTTGACGATGGAACAAAAAGAAGTACAAGCATATGAAGCTGATCAGATACAAGTATTAGAAGGATTAGAAGCTGTTCGTAAACGTCCGGGGATGTATATTGGATCGACGAGCGCAAAGGGTTTACATCATCTTGTATGGGAAATTGTAGATAATAGTATTGATGAAGCGCTGGCCGGCTATTGCGATGAAATTAATGTTATTATCGAAAAGGATAATAGTATTACAGTCAAAGATAACGGTCGTGGAATTCCAGTTGGTATTCAAGAAAAAATGGGCAGACCTGCCGTTGAAGTTATCTTAACGGTTCTTCATGCCGGAGGTAAATTTGGCGGCGGCGGCTATAAAGTATCTGGTGGATTACACGGTGTAGGTGCCTCAGTTGTTAACGCACTTTCTACTTCTTTGGAAGTACACGTACATCGTGACGGTAAAGTTCATTATCAAAAATATGAACGAGGTGTACCGGCTGCTGACTTAAAAGTAGTTGGAGAAACAGATAAAACAGGTACTGTTATTCAATTCCGTCCAGACGGTGAAATTTTCACAGAAACGCTTGAATACGATTTTGATACGTTAGCTAATCGTCTGCGTGAGTTAGCTTTCTTAAATCGCGGCATTAAAATTACGATTGAAGACAAACGTGAAGAAGATAAAAGACGTGAATATCACTATGAAGGCGGAATTAAGTCTTACGTTGAGCACTTAAACCGTGCAAAAGAAGTGATTCACGAAGAGCCGATCTATATTGAAGGTAATCGAGACAACATTTCTGTAGAGATTGCTATTCAATATAACGATAGCTATACAAGTAATTTATATTCTTTTGCAAACAATATTCACACATATGAAGGTGGAACACACGAAGCAGGATTTAAAACAGCGTTAACGCGTGTAATTAACGACTATGCACGTAAAAACAGCGTATTTAAAGACAGTGACGCCAATCTAACGGGTGAAGATGTTCGTGAAGGAATTACAGCTATCATCTCTATTAAGCACCCAGATCCGCAGTTCGAAGGACAAACAAAAACAAAGCTGGGAAATAGTGAAGCAAGAACAATTACTGACTCTGTGTTTGCAGAACACTTAGAAACGTACTTGTTAGAGAACCCTATTGTGGCGAAAAAGGTAATTGAAAAAGGTTTAATGGCTGCAAGAGCAAGAATGGCAGCTAAAAAAGCTCGTGAGCTTACAAGACGTAAAAGCGCGCTTGAAATCTCAAACTTACCGGGTAAATTAGCAGATTGTTCATCAAAAGATCCTTCTATTAGCGAACTCTATGTAGTAGAGGGTGACTCTGCCGGGGGTTCAGCTAAGCAGGGAAGAAGCCGTCATTTCCAAGCTATTTTGCCTTTACGTGGTAAAATTATCAACGTAGAGAAAGCGCGTTTAGATAAAATTTTATCTAATAATGAAATTCGTACAATCATTACCGCTCTAGGAACGGGTATTGGTGACGATTTTGATATCTCGAAAGCACGCTACCATAAAATTGTGATTATGACAGATGCAGACGTAGACGGTGCGCATATTCGTACGCTTCTTCTAACGTTCTTCTATCGCTACATGAGACAGATTATTGAGCATGGATATGTCTACATTGCCCAGCCGCCTCTTTACAAAGTTTCACAAGGTAAAAAAGTGGAGTACGCGTACAACGATCGTCAATTAGACGAGGTATTAGCTTCTTTCCCTGAAGGCGCAAAACCAAACCTTCAGCGTTACAAAGGTTTAGGAGAGATGAATCCTGAACAATTATGGGAAACAACAATGGATCCAGAGTTCCGTACCCTTCTTCAAGTAAACTTGCAAGATGCAATTGAAGCTGATGAGACATTTGAAATTTTAATGGGCGACAAAGTAGAACCACGCCGTAATTTCATTGAAGAAAATGCTCAGTACGTAAAAAATCTCGATATTTAAATGAACGGTAATACCCTTTATATTTTTTATAAAGGGTATATAAACGTCAGGATAGAGATAGGTTCTATCCTGCGTTTACATATATATGAATTACTATACTGAACTTCGCGAAGGAGGTTCTTATCGATGTCAGATAAACCAAACTCTCAAATAAGAGAAGTAAATATTAGTCAAGAAATGCGCGCATCTTTTTTAGATTATGCAATGAGCGTAATTGTATCGCGTGCTTTACCAGATGTAAGAGACGGACTTAAGCCTGTGCACCGTCGTATTTTATATGCAATGAATGATTTAGGTATGGGATCGGATAAGCCATATAAAAAATCAGCTCGTATCGTAGGAGAAGTAATTGGTAAGTATCACCCACACGGTGACTCAGCTGTATATGAAACAATGGTTCGTATGGCACAAGATTTTAGCTATCGCTATATGCTAATTGATGGTCATGGAAACTTTGGATCTGTTGATGGAGATGCAGCAGCAGCTATGCGTTATACAGAAGCAAGAATGTCAAAAGTTTCGATGGAACTGTTACGTGACATCAATAAAGACACAATTGATTACCAAGATAACTATGACGGTTCTGAACGTGAACCAATTGTATTACCTGCTAGATTTCCCAATTTACTTGTAAACGGTTCAGCCGGAATTGCGGTAGGTATGGCGACAAATATTCCACCGCATCAGTTAGGCGAAGTCATTGACGGCGTTTTAGCAGTAAGCCAAGACCCTGATATCACAATTGCAGAGTTAATGGAGATTATTCCAGGACCGGATTTCCCAACTGCAGGACAAATTCTTGGCCGCAGCGGAATTCGTAAAGCTTATGAAACTGGAAAAGGTTCTATTATTGTTCGCGCAAAAGTAGAAATTGAAGAACAGAGCAATGGCAAACAAACTATTATTGTTCATGAACTACCATACCAAGTAAATAAAGCAAAGCTAATTGAAAAAATTGCCGAGCTAGCTCGTGATAAGAAGATTGATGGGATTACGGATTTACGAGATGAGTCTGACCGTTCGGGTATGCGTATTGTTATTGAAGTAAGACGTGATGCAAATGCAAATGTTTTATTAAACAACTTATATAAGCAGACATCTCTTCAAACAAGTTTTGGTATTAACACCCTTGCATTAGTAGATGGACAGCCAAAAGTATTGAACTTGAAGCAATGTCTACAGTACTACTTAGACCATCAGGTAGTGGTTATTCGTCGTCGTACTGAATTTGAGCTTCGAAAAGCAGAAGCACGTGCGCATATTTTAGAAGGTTTAAAGATTGCTCTTGATAATTTAGATGCTGTTATTGCTTTAATTAGAGGTTCTCAAACAACAGATATTGCACGTGAAGGATTAATGACTCAGTTTTCGTTATCTGAAAAACAAGCGCAAGCTATTTTGGATATGCGCCTACAGCGTTTAACAGGATTAGAGCGAGAGAAGATTGAAGCGGAATATCAATCTCTATTAGCGCTAATTGCTGAATTAAAAGCTATTTTAGCAGATGAAGAAAAAGTATTAGAAATTATTAGAGAAGAACTAATAGAAGTAAAAGAAAGATTCAATGACGGACGTCGAACAGAAATCGTAAGCGGAGGAGCGGAAATTATTGAAGACGAGGATCTGATTCCTCGCCAAGATATTGTTATTAGCTTAACGCACAACGGCTATATTAAACGTTTGCCTGTTTCTACGTATAAGAGTCAGCGAAGAGGCGGAAGAGGTATTCAAGGAATGAATACAAACGAAGATGATTTCGTTGAACATCTTCTAACAACTTCTACTCATGATACGATTCTCTTCTTTACAAATAAGGGAAAAGTCTATCGGACAAAAGGATACGAAATTCCAGAGTACGGAAGAACGGCTAAAGGGATACCTATTATTAACTTGTTAGAAGTAGACAAAGGTGAGTGGGTAAATGCCATCATTCGCGTCGATGAATTTGTAGACGATTGGTATCTATTCTTTACTACAAAACAAGGAATTTCTAAGCGTACACCTTTATCTTCTTTTGAAAACATTCGAAATAGCGGACTTATCGCCTTGAATTTAAGAGAAGAAGATGAATTGATTTCTGTTAAATTGACAGATGGTAAGCGCGATATGGTTATTGGAACGAAAAAGGGTATGTTAATTCGTTTTAATGAAAATGATGTTCGTTCAATGGGACGTACAGCTACTGGAGTTAAAGGGATCACTCTCGATTCAGAAGATGAAGTAATCGGTATGGAGATTCTCGAAGAACAATCAGATGTCTTGATCATTACGAAAAATGGTTACGGAAAACGTACGCCGATTGAAGAATATCGTGTACAAACAAGAGGCGGTAAAGGTTTAAGAACATGTAATATCACTGATAAAAATGGTGATGTTGTCGCACTGAAATGCGTATCTCAAGAAGAAGATATTATGCTTATCACAGTAAGCGGCGTTCTTATCCGTGTTTCTGTTTCAGATATTTCACAGATGGGCCGTAACACACAAGGTGTCAAAGTCATCCGTTTAGGAGACGAAGAGTTTGTTTCAACGGTTGCAAAAGTACAAACTTCAGAAGATGAAGACGAAGTTTTAGACGAATTAGATGAACATGAAGAGACAGATATAATAATTGAAGCTGAAGAAACAGAAGAATAAAAAAAGCCCCTGAAAAAGCAGGGGCTTTTTTTATGTAAAAAACCTTGCCATAGGCTTTTGATTTTGGTAATATATAAAAAGTCAGCAAAACATATATGAGTTTTTTAGTAGTTTTAAAAAAGTTATATAAAAGTGTTGACAACGATTCTTATAAAGTGTTATTATATAGGAGTCGCTTTAAGACAAGAGTTCTTTGAAAACTGAACGAAATAGTAAACGTCAACGTTAATTTTTATTTTTTAAATGAGCAAGTCAAACATTTCTTCGGAGAGTTTGATCCTGGCTCAGGATGAACGCTGGCGGCGTGCCTAATACATGCAA